>CACEDU010000001.1 GCA_902558435.1 uncultured Pelagibacteraceae bacterium
TATCACATCGGATAACTGGTATAATAAATTTTTTTGCTATTACTTTAATAGGTTTATGGATAGCTTCATTATTATTGGGTGAGGGTTATTATGAACACACAAGTTCTTTTTTGTCTTCTTTTTTCGGTAAATTTATTTGTATAGGAATAATCTGGTCTTTCACATTTCAAGTTCTAAGTGAGATAAGGCATTTGGTGATGGACTTAGGATATGGTTTTGAACCCAAAACTACAAAAATATCTGGATTGATTGTTCTGATTGGCTCTTTTCCTTTATCAGTTTTAATTTACGCTATCGGAAGGTTAATAATTTAATGGGATCTGTAACTAAGAAATGGTTGTTTTTAAAAGTAAGTTCAGCAATTTTAATACCTTTAATGATATGGTTTACAATGAGTTTGGCCTCTATTTATGACAAAAGCTATAATGAGGTACTAACATTTATATCTTCACAGCCATCCAAATTATTATTTAGCATGTTTTTGATTTTTGCATATTTTTTCTCTGCATTAAGTATAAGCGAGGTTTTTGAAGATTATATTGAAGACAAAAATATCAAAAATGCCGCAAATAAAACCTTAAATATCTTTGCTATAGTATTTCCATTATTAATAATTATCTTAGTATTTAATTTATAGTTATGAGTTCGTACAAAATAATTGATCATGAATATGATGTAGTTGTCTTGGGTGCTGGTGGCTCAGGTTTAAGAGCTGCTGTTGGCCTAAGTGAAGCTGGTCTAAAAACAGCCTGTGTTTCAAAAGTATTTCCCACAAGAAGTCATACTTCTGCTGCACAAGGAGGTATTTCTGCAGCGTTAGGAAATATGGGTGAGGATGACTGGAGATGGCACATGTATGATACAGTTAAAGGTGCAGATTGGTTGGGCGACCAAGACTCAATTGAGTATTTGTGTAAAGAAGCCCCAGCAGCAGTGTTAGAATTAGAAAAGTATGGAGTTCCATTTAGTAGAACAGAGGATGGAAAAATCTATCAAAGACCTTTTGGAGGTATGACAAAAAATTATGGGAACGAGACAGTTCAGAGAACATGTGCGGCTGCTGATAGAACAGGTCATGCAATACTTCACACTTTGTATGGTCAAGCCCTGAAGCACAATACAGAATTTTTTATTGAGTACTTTGCTTTAGATTTAATAATGAAAGATGGAGCATGCAAAGGTTTAATTGCTTGGAACCTTAACGATGGAACTATACACAGATTCAGATCTCACATTACAATTATTGCAACAGGAGGGTATGGAAAAGTATATTACTCAGCTACTTCTGCTCATACTTGTACTGGGGATGGTAATGCGATGGTTTTAAGAGCTGGTTTACCTTTACAAGACATGGAATTTGTACAATTTCACCCCACTGGTATATACGGCCATGGAACTTTAATTTCAGAAGGTGTTAGAGGTGAAGGAGGTTATTTAGTAAATTCAAAAGGTGAAAGATTTATGGAGCGTTACGCACCAAAAGCAAAAGATTTAGCATCAAGAGATGTAGTAAGTAGATCAATTGCAGTAGAAATAAATGAAGGTAGAGGTATAGGAAAAGGACAAGATCATGTTCATCTTCATATAGATCACTTAGACCCTAAAGTTATAGAAGAAAGATTACCAGGTATTTCTGAAGCTTCTAAATTATTTGCTAACGTTGATGTAACTAAGGAGCCAATACCAGTTGTTCCAACTGTGCATTACAACATGGGGGGAATACCAACAAATTATAAGGCCGAAGTTCTTACAGTTAATGGATCGGAGAAAACTGTTCCTGGTTTAATGGCGATCGGAGAAGCTGCATGTGTATCTGTTCATGGTGCTAATAGATTGGGCTCAAACTCATTAATTGATCTTGTAGTTTTTGGAAGAGCAGCTGCAAAAAGAGCAGCAGAACTTGTAAAACCAGGAATGAAACATGACGAAATCGATAAAAGTGAGACTGATAGATGTTTAGATAGATTTGATAAACTTAGAAACTCTCAAGGTTCTAACCCTACATCTGAACTTAGACTATCAATGCAAAAAACAATGCAGTCTAAGTGTGCTGTATTTAGAAGTGAAAAGACATTAAAGGAAGGTGTTGATGAAATAAGAAAACCTTTTGAGGGCATGGAAGCTTTATCTGTTAAAGATAAATCATTAATATTTAATACAGATCTAGTCGAAACTTTAGAATTCGATAACTTAATTAGACAAGCGATTACTACTATGGACTCAGCTTATCATAGAAAAGAAAGTAGAGGAGCACATGCAAGAGAAGACTATCCGAAAAGAGATGATGAAAATTATATGCAACATACTCTCTCATGGTGCAATGGCTCTAAAACAAAAATAAATTATAGACCAGTTCATAGATCAACACTAACTAATGATGTACAATATTTTCCTCCTCAGGAAAGAGTGTATTAATGGTACAGTTTAATTTACCGTCAAATTCAAAAATAAAAAAAGGTCAATACTACAAAGACAAAACAGGATCAAAAAATATAAGAAAAGTAAATGTTTATAGATGGGATCCATCTAAAAATGAAAATCCAAGAATTGATACTTATGAAGTTGATATGGATAATTGCTCTTCTAAAGTTTTAGATATTTTAAATAAAATCAAAAATGAAATTGATCCGTCTATCGCATATAGAAGATCATGTGCTCATGGAGTTTGTGGGTCATGTGCAATGAATATGAATGGAAAGAACGGTCTAGCGTGTACCAAATCTCATTCTGAATTAGATGGAGATATCGATATTTATCCATTACCACATTTAAAAGTCTTAAAAGATTTAATTGGAGACTTAAGCAATCTTTACAAACAATACGAGTCAGTTGAACCTTGGCTAAAAACAACAAAAATAAATGACAAAGAAAACATTCAGACAAAAGAGGATAGAGCAAAATTAGATGGTTTATATGAGTGTATAATGTGTGCATGCTGTTCAACATCCTGCCCAAGTTATTGGTGGAATGGTGAAAAATATTTAGGTCCTGCAGTTTTACTTCAAGCTTACAGGTGGATAATTGATAGTAGAGATGAGGACAGAAAAGAAAGACTTAAAAAAGTTGCTGACGAACTTAAACTTTACAGATGTCATACTATCTTGAATTGTACAAATGCTTGCCCTAAGGGCTTAAATCCTGCAAAAGCTATTGCAGAGATAAAGAAAATGCTTGCAACAGCTTGATTACTTAATTAAATAATTTCAATCATGAATTTAATCAAACATTTTGTTGGTGGAAAAATAACTCCAGGCAATTCAGAAAGAAAAGGTAAAGTCTTTAATCCTGCAACTGGAGAACAAGAATCTGAGGTCATTTTAGCCTCAAAATCAGATTTAGATGGTGCAGTTGAAATTGCTCAAAAAGCTTTTGAGACTTGGTCTTTAAATCCTCCACTTCAAAGAGCTAGAATAATGTTTAGATTTAAAGAGCTTATAGAAAAAAATTTTGATGAACTGGCAAAACTAATAGTCTCAGAGCATGGAAAAGTTTACGAGGATGCCAAAGGGTCATTAATAAGAGGATTAGAAGTTGTAGAGTTTGCATGTGGAATTCCACATTTACTTAAAGGAGAGTTTTCTGAAAATGTTGGAACAAATGTTGATAGTTATTCAATGCGGCAGCCTTTAGGAGTTGCAGCTGGTATAACCCCATTTAATTTTCCAGCTATGGTGCCGATGTGGATGTTTCCATTAGCTATTGCATGTGGAAATAGTTTTATTTTAAAACCATCAGAAAAAGATCCTTCATGTCCGATGAAATTAGCTGAACTTCTTCATGAAGCTGGTCTTCCTGAGGGTGTTTTTAATGTAGTAAATGGTGATAAAGAGGTTGTTGATGCTATTTTAATAAACCAAAATATTAAAGCTGTTAGTTTTGTTGGATCAACTCCTATTGCTAAATACATATATGAAAATGCAGCTAAAAATGAAAAGAGAGTTCAAGCATTAGGTGGAGCAAAAAATCATTTAGTTGTTATGCCAGATTGTGATTTAGATGGTGCCGTAAATGGTTTGATGGGTGCTGCATATGGTTCAGCTGGAGAAAGATGTATGGCGCAGTCAGTGGCAGTAGCGGTAGGAGATATAGGTGATGAGTTAGTCTCAAGACTATCAAAAAAAGCTGAAGCATTAAAAATTGGACCCGGTATGGATAAATCATCTGAGATGGGCCCTTTAGTAACCAAAGAACATTTAGAAAAAGTAAAAGGCTATATAGATCTAGGAGTTAAAGAGGGAGCAAAACTTGTTCTTGATGGAAGAAATTTGAAATTACAGGGATATGAAAATGGATTTTATATTGGTGGGTCTCTTTTTGATCATGTGACTACTGATATGAGAATTTATAAAGAGGAAATATTTGGACCAGTTTTATCTGTTGTTAGGGTAAAAACATTTGAAGAGGCTACAAAAATGATTAATGAGCACGAATACGGAAATGGAGTTAGCATTTATACTAGAGATGGAGATGCAGGTAGAACATTCGCAAGTAAAATACAAGTTGGAATGGTAGGGATAAATGTTCCAATACCTGTTCCAATGGCTTTCCATAGTTTTGGAGGATGGAAAAGGTCATTATTTGGAGATAGTGGAACGCATGGTATGGAAGGTGTAAAATTTTATACTAAATTAAAAACTATTACTTCTAGATGGCCATCAGGAATTAGATCTAATCCTGAATTTATTATGCCAACAATGAAATAAAATGAGTAAAATTTCTTTAATAGGGGCAGGTCAAATTGGGGGAACTTTAGCTCATTTAATTGGCTTAAAAGAACTAGTGGATGAAGTTGTTTTATTTGATGTTGCAAGTGGAATAGCAAAGGGAAAAGGTTTAGATATAGCCCAATCTTCATCGGTAGATGGATTTAATGTAAAATTTTCAGGAACAGATAAGTATGAAGATATAAAAGGATCAGATGTTATTATAATTACAGCAGGTGTTCCTAGAAAACCTGGAATGAGTAGAGACGATCTATTAGGAATTAATTTAAAAATTATTAAACAAGTTGCAGAAGGAATAAAAAATAATGCACCTAATGCCTTTGTAATTTGTATTACAAATCCATTGGATGTAATGGTAATGGCATTTCAAAAATATTCAGGACTCCCCGTTCATAAGGTTGTAGGGATGGCAGGTATATTGGATAGTTCAAGATTTAAACTATTTTTATCTGAAGAATTAAATGTGCCTGTAAAAGAAATAGATGCTATGGTAATGGGTGGACATGGGGATACAATGGTACCTCTTCCACGATTTACAAAAGTCTCTGGTCAACCATTGATGGAGTTAGTGAAACAGGGAAAGATTTCTGACGAAAAATTAGAAAGTATTAATCAGCGAACTAGAGATGGTGGTGCAGAAATTGTAAAATATTTAGAAAAAGGATCAGCATTTTATGCACCTGCAGCATCTGGAGTTGAGATGGCTGAGGCATTTTTAAAAGATCAAAAAAAACTTTTACCATGTGCAGCATATTTACATGGGGAGTATGGAATTAATAATGTATATGCAGGCGTTCCTGTTATCATTGGAAATGAAGGTGTTGAAAAAATCGAGGAAATCGACCTTAATGAAAATGAAAAAACAGAGTTTAATAATTCAGTAGAAGCAGTAATAAAATTATGGGATGCAGCATCTAAAATAGACCCTGACTTAAACAAAGATTAAATGAATATCCACGAGCACCAGGCAAAAGAAATACTTAAAAAGTATGGCGCGGTTGTACCCGAAGGCGTTTATGCTCTTAATGTAAATAAATTAATTGAAAAAGTAAAAAATCTCAAAGCTGATAAGTATGTATTAAAAGCTCAAATTCATGCAGGAGGAAGAGGAAAGGCTGGAGGAGTAAAAATTGTTGATAATATTGCTCTTTTGGAAGAGGAAGCGAAAAAATTGTTTGGTAAAACATTAGTTACTCATCAAACTGGACCCTCAGGAAGAGAGGTGAAAAGATTGTATGTTGAAACTGCATCAGAAATAGAAAAAGAATTCTATCTATCTTGTCTTGTTGATAGAGCATCTGCGAAAATTGCATTTATTTCCAGCGATCAGGGTGGAATGAATATTGAGGAAGTTGCTGAAAAATCACCAGATAAAATAATCACTACTAAAGTAGATTTTAATGAAAGTATTTCAGAGGAAGACTGTAACAAAATTATTAAAATTTTTGATTTAGACAACGATGCAAGTAAACAAACAATCAATTTAATAAAATCAATTTACAAAATGTTCATTGATACAGATGCAAATTTAGTAGAGATAAATCCACTCATTTTAACCAAAAAAAACAAAATTGTATGTTTGGATGCAAAGATGACTTTTGATGAAAATGCATTATTTAAACATCCAGAAATTCAGAAACTAAGAGATTTTAATGAAGAAGAAGAAACTGAAATTGAAGCAAGCAAACATGATCTTGCATACATTAAATTGGACGGAAATATAGGATGTATGGTAAATGGTGCTGGATTAGCAATGGCCACCATGGATATTATTAAATTATATGGAGAAGAGCCTGCAAATTTTTTAGATGTAGGTGGTGGCGCCTCTAAAGAAAAAGTTTCAGCAGCATTTAAAATTATCTTATCTGACAAAAATGTAAAAGGAATACTAATAAATATTTTTGGAGGAATAATGAGATGTGATGTACTTGCACAAGGCGTTGTAGATGCAGCAAAAGAAATTAAAATTAAAGTTCCTTTAGTAGTGAGACTAGCAGGCACAAATTTCAAAGAGGGAAAAGAAATTTTAGATAATTCAGGGTTAGAGATTATTTCTGCAAATGATTTATCCGATGCAGCAAAAAAAATTGTTGAGGCAATTAAATAATGTCAGTTTTAATTAACAAGGATACAAAAGTAATTTGTCAAGGTTTCACTGGCGCTCATGGAACTTTTCATTCTGAACAATCTATTAAGTATGGAACTAACTTGGTTGGTGGAGTTACTCCTAAAAAAGGAGGTCAAATTCATTTGGAAAGACCAGTATTTAATACTGTTAAAGAGGCTAAAGATCATACAGGTGCAAATGCAACAATGATTTATGTTCCTGCAAAGTTTGCAGCTTCAGCAATTATAGAGGCAATTGATTCATCTATAGAATTGATTGTATGTATAAGTGAGGGAATTCCAGTTTTAGACATGCTTAAAGTAAAAAGAAGACTTTCGAACTCTAAATCGAGACTTATTGGTCCCAACTGTCCAGGGATAATTACTCCTGATGAATGTAAAATTGGAATAATGCCTGGAAATATTCATAAAAAAGGAACAGTAGGAATTGTTTCTAGGTCAGGAACTTTAACTTATGAGGCTGTAGCCCAAACCTCAGAAAATGGCCTCGGTCAATCTACATGTATAGGAATAGGTGGAGATCCAATAAATGGTACAAATTTTATTGATTGTCTAGATCTGTTTTTAAATGATGAAAAAACTGAGTCTATAGTCATGATTGGGGAGATCGGGGGTACTGCTGAAGAAGAAGCTGCTGAATTTATAAAAAATCATAAGATAAAAAAACCAATGGTAGGATTTGTGGCTGGAATTACAGCACCACCTGGTAGACGAATGGGTCATGCTGGTGCAATTATATCAGGGGGAAAAGGTAACGCTGATGAAAAAATTAAAATTATGGAAAAATCTGGTATTACAATGGCAAAATCACCATCTGAAATTGGAATAACTCTATTGAATAAATTGTCTAATTGATAACACCTTATTCGTGTATAATTATATTTAAAAATGTCATCATCTAAAAATTTAGAATACAAAAAAACTTCATTTCTTAACAAATCAAATAGTGCATTTATAGAACAAATGTACGTGAAGTATGTAAATAATGATCCAAATTTACCTGAGAGTTGGAAAAAATATTTTATTGATATTGGCGATGATATTAATTCAATTGTTAAAGAGGTTAATGGACCATCTTGGAGTCCAAGAAAAAATAAAATTGATGAGAGTAAAATATTTGAAAATGAAATTGAGACACTAGAAAGTCAAAATAAAGAAATAGATCAAAACGATATAGTTTCAAGTAACAGTAATTCAATTAAAGCGGTCTCTTTGATTAGAGCTTATAGACAGCGTGGTCATTTATTATCAAAAGTAGATCCATTAGAAATGAGAGAAAGTGAGTATCTTGACGAACTACATCCTGAAAACTATGGATTTAAAAAAGATGATTATAGTAAAAAAATTTACTTAGATGGTGTCTTAAATAAAGAATATTCTAACATAAAAGAAATTCTCTCTGTATTAAGAAAAATTTATTGTGGAAATATTGGTTATGAATATATGCATATTTCAAATCCCACAGAGAGAAAATGGTTTCGTGATAGAGTTGAAAAAGATGAAAATGCATTGAAATTTACAGTAAATGGAAAAAATGCAATCTTAAACAAATTAATACAAGCTGAGGGTTTTGAAAAATTCTTACACACAAAATATGTGGGATCAAAAAGATTTGGTCTTGATGGTGGTGAAAGTTTAATACCTGCGTTAGAGCAAATAATTAAAATTGGCGGTCAGTCAAATATTAAAGAAGTTAAAATTGGCATGTCCCACAGGGGAAGACTAAATGTTTTAGCTAACGTTTTACAAAAATCATACAAAAGAATATTTAACGAGTTTGCTGGTGAAATTAATAATACAGAGGAAGATAGCGCCGGTGATGTGAAATATCATTTGGGAGCATCTTCCGATAGAGAATTTGATGGAAATGTAGTTCATGTAAGTCTTACTGACAATCCTTCACATTTAGAAGCAGTCAATCCAGTTGTCTTAGGTCAAACTAGAGCAAAACAATTTTTTCACAAGGATTTAAAAAGAAATAAGGTTATTCCAATTTTAATACATGGAGATGCTGCTTTTGCTGGACAGGGTGTAGTAGCTGAATGTTTTGCCATGTCTGGTTTACCAGGGCATAATACCGGTGGAACAATTCATATAATTGTAAATAATCAAATTGGATTTACAACTAGTCCAAGATTTGCAAGATCTTCACCTCACCCATCAGATATTGCTAAAATGGTTGAAGCGCCAATAATTCACGTTAACGGTGATGATCCAGAGGCTGTAGTTTATGGATCAAGAATTGCAACAGAGTTCAGGCTTAAATTCAATCGAGACGTGGTTTTAGATTTAGTTTGTTATAGAAGATTTGGACATAATGAGGGAGATGAGCCCTCTTTTACTCAACCTCTAATGTACAAAAAAATAAGGTCACATCCTTCCACGGCAAAAATTTATGGATCAAAACTTATAGATGAGGATTTAATCTCAGAAAATGATTTAAATAATCAAATTAATAAATTTAAAACTTTGTTAGATGATCAATTTAAAACTGCAAAAGATTATAAGCCAAAAATAGAATGGTTTGAAGGAGCTTGGTCGAGTTACAAGCCTAAAAAAGGGAAAGATAAAAAGGGTATTACAGGTGCAGACCCTGATTTATTAAGAAATATCTCAGATAAAATAAATATAATTCCTAATGAAATTAATGTTCATAAGACAATTAGTAAAATATTTCAAAACAGAAAAAAAACAATTGATCAAGGTTTTGATATTGATTGGTCGTCAGCAGAAGCACTAGCTTTTGGTTCATTGTTGGAAGAGGGTTTCCCAGTAAGGTTTGTAGGTCAAGACTCTGGAAGAGGAACTTTTAGTCAAAGGCATTCAGTTTTACGTAATCAATTAGATAACACCAGATATATACCTTTAAATAGTATTTCAAAAAATCAGAAGAAATTCGAAATTGTAGATAGTTTCTTATCGGAGTTAGCAGTTCTTGGTTTTGAGTATGGTTATAGTTTAGTTGAGCCTAATACATTAACAATCTGGGAAGCTCAATTTGGTGATTTTGCTAATGGAGCTCAAGTTATAATAGATCAATTTATATCTTCAGGTGAAAGAAAATGGCAGCGAGCCTCTGGTTTAGTAATGTTATTACCTCATGGATATGAAGGTCAGGGTCCCGAGCATTCATCTGCAAGATTAGAAAGATTTTTACAGTTGTGTGCTAATGATAATCTTCAAGTGATGAATTGCACAACACCAGCTAATTACTTTCATGCTCTTAGAAGACAAGTCCATCGTGACTTTAGAAAACCTTTAGTTTTAATGACACCAAAGTCACTTTTAAGAAACAAATATTGTGTTTCAAGTATTGAGGATTTTAATAAGCAAACTTCATTTCACCGAATTTTATGGGACCACGCACTAAATAAAGATACTAAAAATTTTATAAAATTGAAAAAATCTGATGAAATTAAAAAAGTTATTCTTTGTTCTGGAAAAGTTTATTTTGACTTATTAGCTGCTAGAGAAAAAATTAAAAGAGACGATGTGATCTTGTTTAGAATAGAACAATTATATCCTTTTCCCGTAAAAAGCTTAGTCAAAGAGCTTAAGCCTTATACAAATAATGCTAAATTTTATTGGTGCCAAGAAGAACCAAAAAATATGGGAGCATGGTTTTCAGTGAGAGATTATATTCAATGGACATTAGAAACTATTAAAGCTAAAAATAATAATATTTCTTATATAGGAAGAAATCCTGATGCATCTCCCGCAACTGGCTATGCAAAAAGGCATATGGTAGAACAAGAAGAGATTATAAAAAAGGTTTTTGATGATGAGTGAAAAAATATTAGTTCCTTCATTAGGTGAGAGTATTACAGAAGCAACTGTTTCAAAATGGCTTAAAAAAGTTGGAGATCCAGTTGAAGCAGATGAAGCTATTGTCGAACTTGAGACTGATAAGGTTAACTTAGAAGTTCCATCACCATTAAGTGGAATTTTATCAGAAATTAACTCAAAAGATGGAGATACTGTTGAAGTTGGGGCAGTGCTAGGTTCTGTTTCTGAAGGGAAATCAAATGTAGAGAAAAAAGCATCCTCAAAGCAAGAAAAAGAAGTAGAAACCGTTCCTGAAGATCTATTAAAAGAAGAAAATACAAACGTCATAAATCTAGAAATAGAGAAAAAACCTACTCCAAAATTAGATAATATTTCTGCAACTAGCAAAGAAGAGCCAATGGAACTTTTAGATGAGGTTAATGAAGAACCTCTTCTACTAACTGATGAAGTTCAAACAAACCAAACTACAAAAGTTAATCCTATTGTTCTTTCACCAGCGGTGAGAAAAATTGCTGCTGAAAATAATATTGATGTGGAAAAGGTTAAAGGTACAGGAAGAGATGGTAGAGTATTAAAAGGTGACCTTTTAAGCTTGATGGGAACAAATCCACAACCTAATCAAAGAAGAATTCAATATGGTGAAGAAGAGAGAATTAAAATGACAAGGTTAAGACAAACTATAGCTAAAAGACTTAAACAAGCGCAAGAAAATGCAGCAATGTTAACAACTTTTAATGAAGTTGATATGTCTAGTATAATGTCGATGAGAAAGGACAACCAAGAAGATTTTAAAAGTAGATATGGAATAAAGCTAGGATTAATGTCATTCTTTGTAAAAGCCTGTGTCGTTGGCTTAAAATTATTTCCAGCAATAAATGCTGAAATTGAAGGTGAAGATATTATTTACAAAAATTATTATAATATAAGTTTTGCAGTTGGCACTGATAAAGGATTGGTTGTACCAGTTTTGAGAAATGCGGACGAAATGTCATTTGCTGATATTGAAAAAGAAATTAAAAGACTTTCAGAAAAAGCCAATAGCGGAAATTTGTCAATTGAGGATCTTCAGGGAGGAACATTCACAATTAGTAATGGTGGAGTTTATGGTTCAATGTTATCAACTCCTATTTTGAACCCACCTCAATCTGGTGTTTTGGGAATGCATAATATTGTAGAAAGACCAGTTAATGTTAATGGTGAAATAAACATTAAACCAATAATGTATTTGGCATTATCATATGATCATAGAATAATAGATGGAAAAGAGTCCGTTACTTTTCTAAAAACTGTAAAGGAGAATCTTGAGGACCCTAGAAGATTATTTTTAAACATATAATGGCTGATAAATTTGATGTTACAGTAATTGGTGGCGGTCCTGCAGGATACGTTTGTGCTATAAGATTGGCTCAATTAGGTTTAAACACTGCATGTATTGAGTCAAGAGGATCTTTAGGAGGAACTTGTTTAAATATTGGATGTATACCATCAAAAAGTTTATTAAATCTCTCTGAGAATTTCCATAAAGCTAAAAATTTTGCTGATATTGGTATTGAAACAGGTGAGATAAAACTAAATTTAAAAAAAATGATGGAAAACAAAGAAAAATCAGTATCGACGTTGACAAAAGGCGTGGAATTTTTATTTAAAAAAAATAAGGTCACATACATTAAGGGTACTGGAACATTAATTAAAAAAGATGAAATATTAGTAAAAAATAACAATCAAGAGATAAAAATAAAGTCTGACAAAATAATTATTAGTACTGGCTCTGCTCCTTTACCTCTTCCTGGTATAGAGTTTGATGAAAAGCAAATACTATCTTCTACAGGTGCATTATCTATTTCTAAACTACCAAAAAAAATGATTGTTGTAGGTGGCGGCTATATTGGTTTAGAAATGGGATCAGTTTGGTCGCGATTGGGAACTGAGGTTCAAGTTATAGAGTATCTAGATCATATTACTCCTGGATTAGATAAAGAAATTTCAAGTGAGTTTATGAAAATTTTGAAAAAACAAAATATTAAATTTGATTTAAAAACTAAGGTTGAAAAAATTTCTAAAAATAGTGAAGGAGTTACAGTTGAAATTTCAAATGAAGGAAAAAAAAGTAAGTTAGAAGCAGATGTAGTTCTTATTTCAGTAGGTCGAAAACCTTATACTGATAATTTAAATTTAGATAAGATTGGTGTTAGTATGGACAAAAAAGGTAGAATTAAAGTTGATAAAAATTTTGAAACAAACATTAAAAATATTTACGCAATAGGCGATGTGATAGATGGTCCTATGCTTGCTCACAAGGCAGAGGAAGAAGGAATTGCTGTTGCGGAACTTATTGCAGGCCAATCAGGTCATGTAAATTATAATTTGATACCAGGAGTAATATATACATCTCCAGAAGTTGCTTATGTGGGTGAAAATGAGGAGCAGCTTAAAGAAAAAAATATCAGTTATAAAATTGGAAAATTTCCTTTCATGGCAAATTCAAGAGCTAAGGCAATAAACGAGCCCGAGGGATTCGTAAAAATATTAGCGGATAGAGCAACAGATCGCGTTTTAGGTGTACATATTATTGGTCCACATGCTGGAGAAATGATCGCTGAGATGTCTGTTGCTATGGAATTTGGTGCTAGTTCTGAGGATATTGCAAGAACCTGTCATGCTCATCCAACCTTCTCAGAGGCAATCAAAGAGGCAGCATTATCTGTAGATAAAAGACAGATTCACTCTTAATATATTTCATAATTTTTTTATGAAATATCCAGTCCTTTTACCAAATATTTTTGATCACCCATTTACTTATGAGAGTAATTTAAATTTAAAAATTGGAGAATATGTAAAAGTTCCGTTTGGTAAATCTATAATAACTGGAGTTATTTGGGACAATTTTGAAAAAAACGACAATAAAAGTTTCAAATTAAAAAAAATCGTTAGAAGGTTAAATATTAAACCTTTGAAAAAAGAGACAATAAAATTTTTGAATTGGTTCTCTGAATATAATTTAGTTCCTAAAGGTATGTCTTTAAAATTACATTTGTTGAGTGGTGAGGCAATTGAAGAATTCGAAGATAAAGATTATGATTTCTTTTTGAGTAAATATGAAGTTAAGGAATTTAAGCTATCTAAAGATCAAAATAAAATATTAGATGAATTAAAAAATAAAGATAACAAATTTAGGGTTCATTTATTGCAAGGCATAACAGGTTCTGGAAAAACCATAGTATACTTTAGTCATATATTAAAAATTTTAAAAAAAAATCAGCAAGCCTTAATACTATTGCCTGAAATTGGATTAACGGCAGAATTTGAGAAGAAATTTAAAGAATTTTTTGGATTTAACGCATCAATTTGGCACTCCGGGATTACTCAAAAAAGAAAAAAAGTAATTTGGAGTGGTCTTTCATCAGGAAAAATAAAGGTTGTAATCGGAGCGAGATCATCTCTATTTTTACCGTTTAAGAATATTGGATTAATAATTGTTGATGAAGAGCATGATCAATCTTTTAAACAAGATGAAGGAGTAATTTACAACGCGAGAGATATGGCTGTTTCCAGAGCAAAATTTGAGAATATACCGATAAATTTAGTTACAGCTGTACCATCTATAGAAACTTATTCAAATTTTATAAAAAAAAAATATACAGGCTCCAGGTTATTAAAAAGATACAAAGATGCAAATTTGCCTACCTACGAAATCATTGATTTAAATAAAAATAAATTAAATAAAAATTCATGGATATCAAATAAAACTTTAGAAAAAGTAAAAGAACACTTAATAAAAAAAGATCAAATTTTATTTTTTATTAATAGAAGAGGTTTTGCACCATTTGCTTTATGCAAAAATTGCTTGAAGGTATATTCTTGCCCACATTGCTCAATTAATCTTGTCTTTCATAAGAATAAAAAAAAACTTCTTTGTCATTACTGTGGTTTTAAAAGTGATCTTAATAGAAATTGTAAAAAAGGTAATGAATGCGATCTAGTTTTTAGTGGAAGTGGTGTTGAAAGAGTTGCCGAGGAAGTAAAATTATTATTTCCTAATAAAAAAATTTCAATATTTTCAAGTGACACGATGAGTAAAAAATCTTCTATAGAGAAATTAAAAAAAATAATTACCGGAGAAATTGATATTTTAGTAGGTACCCAATTAATTTCTAAAGGTTTTCATTTTCCAAAATTGAATTGTATTGTTGTATTAGATATTGATTTATCATTAAATGGTCATGACTTAAGAGTAGCAGAAAAAAATTTACAACTTTACCATCAACTCTCAGGAAGAGCTGGCAGAGCAGGAAAACCTGCAACAGTGTATTTTCAAACTTTTGGAAAAAATCAAAAAATAATTAGTCAAATTACAGATCCTGATCCATTTATATTTTTAGATAATGAACTTAAATTAAGAGAAAATTATAATTTACCCCCTTTTGAAAGATTTGTATCTTTAATTTTGACATCTCCTAAAGAATTAAAATTAGAGCAAGAGTCTAATAATCTTAAGAATTATCTGGTAAATAATTTAGAAGACCGAGTTCTTGGACCCGTTAATGCACCTATCTATAAAGTTAGGGGCAGATATCGAAATCGATTACTTATTAGATCTAATAAAAATAGAAAAATACAAAGAAAACTTAGTCAAATATTGAATAATTATAAATTACCAAAAGAAATAAAACTGACAGTTGATGTTGACCCAATATCCTTCAATTAACCTTAAAATTTAACAATATTTGGTCAATCTGATACTTGAAGACAACAGAGTCATGTGCTAGTTACTCGAGAAAATCATTGTAATAATAAGAGTTCAAATTGAGCAAAAGTAATAGTTTTTCAACGACAACCGCGAGTAGATACTCGTTAGCACTTTATGAATTATCTAATGAAGAGAATTCATTAGAAGAAGTAGAAAGTCACTCTAACCTCTTTTTAAAATTAATTCAGGAAAGTGAGAATTTTAATTCTTTAATAAAAGATCCGACAAACTCAGTTGAGGATTTAAATAATGTTTTATCAAAAATTGCAGAGATGTATAATTTAAATAAATTACTCACTAAGTTTCTGAGTTTTTTGATTTCAAAAAGAAGATTTTTTTTTGTGCAATTAATTCTACAGGATTTTGTCAATACCTGTTCGAAAAAAAGAGGTGAAGTTAAAGCTGAGTTAATATCTTCAAAAGAATTGTCAAATGATCAAATCGATAAAATTAAAAACGATTTATCACAAAATTTTAATTCAAAAATAAAATTAGACTATAAGTTCGATAAAAGTTTAATTGGAGGATTAATAATACAAGTTGGAAGTATTATGGTAGATACCTCTATTAAAAATAAATTACAACAAATTGAAAATAAAATGATAGAGGCATAAATGGAAATAAATCCGTCAGAAGTAACAAAGATATTAAAAGAGCAAATTAAGAAATTTGGAGATAAGACTGAAGTAACCGAAGTAGGTCAGGTTTTATCAGTAGGAGATGGTATTGCTAGAATTTATGGTTTAGATAATGTTCAAGCTGGTGAAATGGTAGAATTTTCTGATGGTTCAAAAGGAATGGCATTAAATTTAGAAAGTGAGAACGTAGGTGTCGTTATTTTTGGTGATGATAAATCAGTAAGAGAAGGCGATACTGTAAAAAGAACAGGTGCGATCGTCGATACTCCAGTTGGTAAGGAATTACTTGGTAGAGTAGTTGATGGTTTAGGAAATCCAATTGATGGGAAGGGTGCACTAGATAAAAGCGTAAATAGAAGCAGGGTTGAAGTTAAAGCGCCAGGTATAATTCCACGTAAATCTGTTAGTGAACCAATGCAAACTGGCCTAAAATCAATTGATAGTTTGGTACCAATTGGAAGAGGACAAAGAGAGCTAATTATCGGGGATAGACAAACTGGTAAAACAGCAGTTGCTATTGATGCAATTATAAATCAGAAGAAAATTAATGAGTCTGGAGATGAAAAGAAAAAATTATATTGTATTTACGTAGCAGTTGGTCAAAAGAGATCTACTGTTAGGCAAATAGAAAAAACATTAGAGGAGGCTGGAGCAATGGAATATACGACAATAGTTGCTGCAACAGCTTCAGATGCTGCACCATTACAGTTTTTAGCGCCTTACACTGGATGTGCAATGGGTGAATACTTTAGAGATAATGGGATGCATGCTCTAATAATTTATGATGATTTATCAAAACAAGCTGTAGCTTACAGGCAAATGTCTCTTTTGTTAAGAAGACCGCCTGGAAGAGAAGCATATCCAGGTGATGTATTTTATTTACACAGCAGATTGCTGGAAAGAGCAGCCAAATTAAGTGATGAACATGGCGGTGGATCTCTGACTGCTTTACCTATTATTGAAACTCAAGGGGGTGATGTTTCAGCATTTATACCAACAAATGTAATTTCTATCACAGATGGTCAAATATTTTTAGAAACAGAGCTTTTTAACCAAGGTATTAGACCTGCAATAAACGTTGGATTATCAGTTTCAAGAGTAGGATCTTCAGCCCAAACTAAAGCAATGAAAAAAGTTTCTGGTTCGATGAAATTAGAACTAGCACAATACAGAGAGATGGCAGCATTTGCTCAATTTGGTTCAGACCTTGATGCATCAACCCAAAAGTTACTTAATAGAGGTTCAAAATTAACTGAGCTTCTAAAACAAAATCAGTATTCACCAATGACTGTAGCAGAACAAGTAATTTCTATTTTCTGTGGTGTGAAAGGACATCTTGATGATATTGAACAAAAAGATATCTCAAGTTTCGAAAATAAAATAATTGAAAAATGTAAAGCTGAAAAACCTGAAATCATCGAAGCCATTACTACATCTGGAAAACTTGATGATGAGCATGAGAAAATTTTAAACGAAATTATTCTCCAACTTAAAAAAGATTTTAGCGCTTAAAATTATGGCAAGTTTAGATGATCTAAAAAAGAGAATTTCGAGTGTTAAATCAACACAGAAAATAACTAAAGCTATGAAGATGGTAGCAGCCGCAAAACTAAGAAGAGCGCAAGAAAGTGCAGAAAAAGGAAGACCATATTCAGATAAAATGAATAATATTATTTTAAATTTATCAAGTGGAATATCAGATATTGAAAATGCACCAAAATTACTCTCCGGGACAGGAGAGGATAAAATTCATTTATGTGTTGTTATGACATCAGACAGAGGTCTTTGCGGAGGATTTAATACTAACATAATTAAGAAAGCAAAATTGTATTTTCAAAAAATATTAGATGAAGGAAAAACATTAAAAATCATTACAGTTGGAACAAAAGGTTATGATCAACTAAAACGTGTTTATGGTGATAACATCATAGAGAGAATTTCTTTCAAAGATTCTAAAAATGTAAATTATTTTGATGCAGATAAAGTTGGCAAGATAATCATCGAAAAATTTGAAAAAAAAGAATTTGATGTATGTGTAATATTTTACAACCAATTTAAAAATGTAATAACTCAAATTCCACAGGAGCAACAAATTATTCCTTTAAAAACAATTAATGAAAAAACAAATTCGTCGGAAGATAATTATGAATTTGAGCCAGAAGAAGATGAAATATTAAGTAATTTATTGCCTAAAAATATTTCAACTCAGATTTTTAAAGCGATGTTAGAGAATTCAGCTAGCGAACAAGGTTCGAGGATGAGTGCAATGGACAACGCAACCAGAAACGCAGGTGAAATGGTTGACAAACTTACTATTGAGTATAATAGAAGTCGTCAGGCAGCAATTACTAAAGAGTTAATAGAAATAATTTCAGGAGCAGAAAGTTTATAATTATGAGAAAAGGACAAATAACACAGATTATTGGGGCGGTAGTTGATGTAAAATTTGATGGAGAACTACCAGAAATTTTAACAGCATTAGAGTGTAACAATGGTGGAAATAGACTAGTTTTAGAGGTTGCGCAACACTTAGGAGAGTCAAGTGTGAGAACGATTGCAATGGATGCAACCGAAGGTCTTAAAAGAGGAGATGAGGTAACAGATACAGCTGCACCGATTAAAGTTCCTGTAGGACCAGAAACACTAGGAAGAATTATAAATGTAATTGGTGAACCAATTGATGAAAAGGGTGATGTAAAAAGTTCAGACAATTGGCCAATACACAGATCAGCTCCAGAATTTAATGATCAATCTACAGAAACTGAAATACTTGTAACTGGTATTAAAGTTATTGATCTTTTAGCTCCCTATGCAAAAGGAGGAAAGATTGGTTTATTTGGTGGTGCTGGTGTTGGAAAAACAGTTCTGATCATGGAATTAATCAACAATGTTGCCAAAGCTCATGGTGGATTTTCAGTTTTTGCTGGCGTAGGAGAAAGAACTAGAGAGGGTAATGATTTGTATCATGAAATGATAGACTCTGGTGTTATTAAGCCAGATGGAGAAGGGTCTAAAGCAGCTTTAGTTTACGGACAAATGAATGAGCCTCCAGGAGCTAGAGCAAGAGTAGCATTAACTGGTTTGACTGTTGCAGAATATTTTAGAGATCAAGAGGGACAAGATGTTTTATTCTTTGTTGATAACATATTTAGATTTACACAGGCTGGATCTGAAGTATCTGCTTTACTCGGTAGAATACCTTCTGCAGTGGGATACCAACCAACTTTAGCAACAGACATGGGTAACTTACAAGAAAGAATTACGACTACAAATAAAGGCTCAATTACATCTGTGCAGGCTA
Source organism: uncultured Pelagibacteraceae bacterium (assembly GCA_902558435.1). Lineage (GTDB taxonomy): Bacteria > Pseudomonadota > Alphaproteobacteria > Pelagibacterales > Pelagibacteraceae > Pelagibacter. The sequence continues at coordinate 19,324 of CACEDU010000001.1, forward strand.
TATATGTTCCTGCCGATGATTTAACTGACCCTGCTCCAGCTACTTCATTTGCCCATTTAGATGCAACTACAGTACTTTCTAGACAAATTGCAGAGATTGGTATCTATCCAGCGGTAGACCCTTTAGACTCAACTTCTAGAATATTAGATCCTAGAATAGTTGGAGATGAACATTATAGAGTAGCAAGAGAAGTGCAGAAAGTTTTACAAACATACAAATCTTTACAGGATATCATTGCGATTTTAGGTATGGATGAATTATCCGAAGAAGACAAATTAATTGTTGCTAGAGCTAGAAAAATTCAAAGATTTTTGTCTCAACCTTTCTTTGTAGCCGAGGTATTTACTGGTTCGCCTGGAAAACTAGTAGATCTTGAGTCAACTATAAAAGGATTCGATGCTATTTGTAAAGGTGAGTATGATCATTTACCTGAAGCCGCATTTTATATGGTTGGAACTATTGAAGAAGCCATTCAAAAAGCAGAGGATTTAGCTAAAGAAGCTGCTGCATAATGAGTGAAGAATATTCATTAGAAATAGTAAACCCTGAGAAGTCTTTTTTATTAAAAGATGATGTCACTGAAGTAGTAGTGCCAGCATATGAAGGAGAAATTGGAATTTTAAAGGATCATATTTCTATCATATCATTTTTAAAACCAGGGATTGTCAAAGTCTTCTCAAAATCTGGTGAGGATAGCTATTATGTAAATGATGGTATAGTTGAATTTAAAAATAATAATCTTTCTATATTAACAAGTCTTATTTTAAATTTAAAAGATATTGACAAAGGAAAAATATCTGAAATTCAGAAATCAGCTGAAGAGGAACTTGGCAACTCCGAAATTAGTGATCAAGAAAAATATTTATTAGATCAGAAAATTGAAGTATTAAAATCAATTAATTAATATTTTTTTTACTTCCAGCTGAATTTTTTCATATACATGAAGTTTAAATGTTACAACTAATTTAGTAATTTCATCTATATCAACCCACTTCCATTCAAGAAATTCTGGGTTTTTAGTTTTTATATTTATTTCATTTTCATCACCAACAAATCTCATTATATACCATTGCTGTACTTGTCCTTTGTATTTACCCTTCCAGATTATTCCCAAGAGCTCATCTGGTAAATGGTATGTCAATAAATTATCTATTTTTTTTATTAAAGTTACTGACTTAATACTAGTTTCTTCATTTAATTCCCTAATTGCGGCCTCATAAAGATCTTCTCCCTTATCAACTCCACCCTGTGGCATTTGCCAAAAGTTTTTTTTATTATCTATTCTTTTTGCCACAAAAACTTTATTTTCTTTATTTAAAACAACTATCCCAACACCACTTCTGAGTGGTAAATTTTTGTATTTATCAATCATTTTAACCGTTAAGAAGTTTAAGAGCGAATTGAAGTTGATTGTCTGTATCTGTATTAAATCTAAAACCATCAGATCCCTCTACAACCTCAATATCAGGTGATACTCCCACATCAGATATAGATTTTCCTGAGGGTAAATAATATTTTGAAACTGTTAGTCTAATTGCGCCTTTATTTTTTAAAGGAATAATAGATTGCACAGATCCTTTACCATAACTATTTTCTCCAATTATTATTGCCCTTTTGTGATCTTTAAGAGCACCTGCTACTATTTCAGATGCTGAGGCTGAACCATAATTTATTAGAACAACAATCGTATCTCCATTTATCAAATCACCTGTTCTAGCAAAAAACTTTCTACTTTCATATTTTCTCTTACTTTTAGTTGATACAATTTCTCCACTATCAATAAAAAAATCTGTGATCTTTATTGCTTGAGAAAGTAATCCACCGGGATTATTCCTTAAATCTAAAATATAATTTTTAATTTTATCATTTTTTTTAAATTCTTTAATTTTATCTTTAATTTGATCACCACTATTTTCATTAAATGATGTAAGTCTAAGATACCCAGTTTGGTTATCTAAAATTTCAGATTTAACTGATGCTACTTTAATTTTTTCCCTTGTTATGTTAAAAATTAATGCTTTTCTTTCTCCTCTTCTACGAACAGTTATTTCTATATCTGTTCCTACAGGTCCTCTCATAATATCAACTGCTTCACTTAAAGATTTGCCTTGCACTTGTATGTCATTAATTTTTACTATGTAATCTCCAGCTTTTACTCCAGCCTCAGCTGCTGGCGAGTCATCCATTGGTGTTATAACTTTAATTACTCCAGCTTCCATACTTACTTCAATTCCTAATCCACCAAATTCGCCACTAGTCTCAGTCTGCATACTTTCATATAACTCTGGAGTCATATATGCAGAGTATGGATCTAGTGATTGTAATACACCATTAATCGCTGCGTCCATTGCTTCACTTTGATTTACTTCATCAACAAATTCTTTATTTATTTTATCCAATACTTCTGAGAAAACATCTATTTTTTTATATACATCGACTTCAGAAGAATTAGTTAAATTAGTTTGAAAAAAAAAAAATAATAGAAAAAAAGGATATATATATAACTTTCTTATCATATGATTACTTTTTCTTTAGGTATCAATTCAGACCATATTTTCTCTAATTCGTAAAATTTTCTTTTTTCAGGATTAAAAATATGAATAATGAGATCTATTCCATCGACTAGTTTCCAATCATTACTTTCTGTTCCTTCAATTTTACAATTATTAACACCATTCTTTTTTAAAAAATCATAAACTTGTTCCGATAATGCTTGAATATGCCTAGAAGAAGTTCCACTAGCAATTATCATTTGATCTGCAATCGATGATTTTCCATCCAAATCTATTGATACAATGTCTAATGCTTTATTTGAGTCTAAAAGATTAATTATATTTTTGTGAAGAGAAGAGATATTGTCCATTAATTAAATTGAGAGTATCAAATTTTTCTTAATTTAGAAGATGAAATATTGACTTTCTTAAATTTAATAAATTCTATACTTTTTTTGTGGTATTTTTTAAAGCTTACAGAATTCAATGATTTAGCCTTATATTTATCTCTATCAAAAACAAGTATATTACAAATACTTGAAATCAAATCAGAATTTTTCCATTTGTGAAAATTAATTAAACTATCAGCCCCCATAATAAAATAAATTTCAGCATTTTTATTTTTTCTTTTAATATATTTGATTAAGTCAATAGTTCGATTGGATTTGACTATATTTTCAAAATATTTAACTTTAATAAACAAATTATTTTTGTTTATTTTTTTTGCATATTTTATCCTTTTATCTAAATTCAAATTACTTTTACCTTTAAAAGGATTTTTTTTAGTTATAGCCCAAATAATTTTATCTAGACTAAATCTTTTTTTTGCTTCTTTTGAAATACTTACATGTCCCTTGTGAGCTGGATCAAATGTGCCACCAAGAATCCCTATTTTTTTTTTACTTTCTTGTTTGACCAGATCCATATATTTCGTATTTGTAGCTTACAAGCTGATTAAGTCCCACAGGACCTCTCGGTGGAAGTTTATTTGTAGAAATTCCTACCTCACCACCAAAACCAAACTCACCACCATCTGCATATTGTGTTGATGAATTATGAATTGCGATAGAACTTTTAACATTTTTTAAAAAATATTTCGCAGACCGATTATTGTTTGTAATAATTGCATCTGTATGCATTGTTCCATATTTATTGATATGACTAACAGCATAATGAATGTCGTCAACTAATTTTACTGAAATTTTAGCTGATAAATGTTCTTTAGCCCAAGTTTTATCATTTGCTAACTTTGATTTTCCTTTAAATATTTTAGAGATTTTATTATCAGCATAAATTAAACAACCTCTTTCACTCAATTCATTTAAAATCTCATTAACATTTTTTAATTTTTTTTTATGTATTAATAGCGTCTCAGTAGCTCCACAGATACTAGTATTACGCATTTTGGCATTAACTAATATTTTTTTTGCCATAGAAATATTTGCATCTTTATCAATATATGTGTGACAAATGCCTTCAAGATGTCCAATAACAGGCACAGATGAAAGCTCTTGTACTTTTTTAACAAGATTTTTTCCTCCCCTTGGAATTATAACATCTATATATTTTGTCATTCTTGAAAGCATATAGTCTACTAGCTTTCTATTTTTATTTTCAATGAATTGAACAAAATTTTTATTTATTTTATTTTTTTCTAAAGATTTTCTAAAAAGGTGAGCTAAAATTTTATTACTAAAATAAGCTTCAGAACCTCCTCTTAAAATAACACAGTTTCCAGATTTAAAACAAAGTGTAGATACATCTGATGTAACATTTGGTCTACTTTCATAGATTATACCGATTATTCCGATTGGAATAGATACTTTCTTTATTTTTAAACTATTTGGCCTTTTCCAGGTTTCTAGATCTACATCCACTGGATCTTTAAAATTCGCAATTATTTTAATTGATTTAATTATCGATTTTATTTTTTCATTATTAAGAGCTAATCTTTTTATTAAATTTTCTTTTAATTTTTTAGATTTAGCAACTTTTATATCTTTGGAATTTTCGATTAGAATTTTATTTTGATTTTTTGAGATAAGTTGAGCATAATAATTTAATACTTTATTCTTTTTTTTATTACTTATTTTGTTTTCAAAAGCAATTTTCGCATTTAAACCAATTTTATCTAAGTATTTACTCATTTTATTAATACCATATCATCTTTATGAATAACTTCAGATTTTGAAACATAACCCAAAATACTATTTATTTTATTAGAGTGTTTTCCTTTAATTTTTAATATTTCATCAGAGGAGAAACTGCTCAAACCTCTCGCAAATTCAGTCATATTATTATTAAGAATTTTGATATGGTCACCTTTATTAAAACTACCTTGCACATCCTTAATCCCAGCGGCTAGCAAGCTTTTACCATTGTTCAGAGCTGATAAGGCACCTTCGTCAATTATTATTTTTCCTTTAGGAGAAATTGAACTTATTATCCATCTTTTTCTAGCGTCCAATTTTGAAATTTTAGGCAAAAACCATGTACATATATTCTTAGTTAAAATTTTTTGTATTGGCCTATTTATTAAACCATTAGCTATTGCCATATGACATCCTGAAAATTGACAAATTTTAGCAGCATCAATTTTTGTTTTCATTCCTCCAGATCCAAATTCCCCAGTTTTTTGTGTAGCCAATCTTTCTATATTTTGATCAATATTATTTATTTCGTAGATTAGTTTTGCTTTCTTGTCTAATTTAGGATCTTTTGAGTAAAGACCATTAACATCAGATAATAAAATTAAACAATCTGCGCTGGATATCTGAGCGACCCTTGATGCTAATCTATCATTATCTCCGTATTTTATTTCAGAGGTAGCAATACTATCATTTTCATTTACTACTGGTATAAAACCAAGATCAAATAAATTTTCGAAAGTTCTCTTAGCATTTATTGCTCTCCGTCTCTTTTCTGTATCCTCAAGTGTAAGTAAAATCTGTGAAAGATTTATTTTTGACTTATTGAAAGTTTTTTTTAAAAGATTCATTAATTCAATTTGTCCAATTGAAGCTACAGCTTGGCTTTTATCAAGTTTTAATTTTTTTTTACTTAATTTTAATTTTTTACAACCAAGAGCTATTGCTCCTGAACTTACTAAAATGATATTTTTTTTTAATTTTTTGAGATATTGAACATCTTTTGCAAATTCTGTCAGCCATTTTTCTCTGACAATTTTTTTGTCATTAATTAATAAAGATGATCCAATTTTTATAACAACTGTTTTTGAGTCTTTAAGATACATAATTAAGCAATTTTGATTTAATATCAGATACAGATTTTTTATCGAGTGTTGATGTTTCAAAAGTAGGTTTCTTTATAATTTCATCAAATTCTTTTATTTTTTTATTTTTTTCTTCTTCATTAATTAGATCTGTCTTATTAAATACAATTATTTCCTGCTTTTTTAGAAGCTCTGAGCTATATTTTGCCATTTCATCTCTAACTTGTTTATATGAATTGGCTAAATTTTTTTCTGAAATATCAATTAAATGTAACAATATTTTACATCTCTCTATATGTTTTAAAAATTTAATACCCAATCCCGTACCTTTATGTGCACCTTCAATTAATCCTGGAATATCCGCTAAAGTTATTTCCTTATCGTCATACATTGCAACTCCAAGATTTGGATTTAATGTTGTAAATTTATAATTCGCTATTTTAGGGGTTGCACTTGTTAATGATGCTAATAAACTTGACTTACCTGCATTTGGCAATCCAATAATTCCTATATCTGCAATTGTTTTAAGTTGAAGCCATATCCAAAATTCTTCACCAATTGTTCCTTTGGTAAATTTTTTTGGAGCTCTATTTGTTGAAGATTTAAATCTTGTATTTCCAAACCCTCCTTTACCACCAATTGCTGCAACAAATTCCTCATTCTCTTTTTTAAAATCATAAATTAAAGTTTTATTATCTTCTTCAAATACTTGAGTCCCAATTGGTACTTTTAAATATAAATCTTCTCCACCTCTTCCTGTCTTATTTTTTCCACTTCCATCTCTACCTTTCTCAGCTTTGAAGTGTTGTTGATATCTAAAATCAATTAGTGTGTTTAAATTTCTTTCTGATATTAGAATTACTGAACCACCTTTTCCTCCGTCACCTCCATCAGGTCCTCCAAATTCAATAAATTTTTCTCTTCTAAAGCTAGGTGATCCAGATCCACCGTCTCCTGCTTTTACATATATCTTTACTTGATCGAGAAATTTCATGATTTTACAGATGTTAATTATCTGTTTATTAATTAGGCTTTACTGAAACGTAAGTTCTGTCTGACTTGCTTTTTTTAAAAATTACTTTTCCTTTAACAACAGAAAAAATAGAATGGTCTTTACCCATTCCAACATTTTCTCCAGGAAATATTTTAGTACCTCTTTGTCTAACAATTATATTCCCAGGTACTACCAATTGACCACCATATTTTTTTACTCCCAATCTACGACCAGCACTATCTCTTCCGTTCCTTGATGATCCACCTGCTTTTTTTGTTGCCATAATTTACCTATTTATTTTGAAGCCTCAATTTTTTCTTTTTTAGCTTCTTTAACTGCAATTTCTTTTTTTTTCATTTTTTCAGCCTCTGATAGCACTTTACCATCTTTTGAAAAAATTTTGTTAATTCTTATTAGCGAGAATTGCTGTCTATGTCCATTCTTTCGTCTCGAATTTTTTCTTCTTCTTTTTTTGAAAATTAAAACCGTTCTTTCTTTATCATTTTTTAATAATTCTGCTTCAACTTTAGCTCCATTTACTGTTGGTTCGCCCAACTCAATACTTTTGTCATCTCCATATGCTAAAATTTCTTTAAATTCTACTTTAGTATCTGGATTAGAATCAGGTAATTTTTCAACTTTAATAATCTCTCCAGCCGATACTTTGTACTGCTTTCCACCTGTTTGTATAACTGCGTATGACATAACGAACCTAATATTTAATTATCAGCAATATAGTCAGGGTCCTATGTTAGTCAAGCTGAATAAGCTAGAAATTATCCTTTAAATCTCTCAATTTTGAAAAGTTTTCAACATTTTTTGATCTTAAAAAAATATTAGTTTTAAGTTCCTCTTCAAGTGTCGATGGAATGGTTGGCTGACCTTTGGAAAGTTGATTTTTTATAAACTGAATTTTTGAAATTAAAGCTTTATTTTCTGGATCGTGTTTTAGACAAAAATCTGAATTTTTTAATGTATACTCATGCCCACAATAAATTTCTGTCTCAACTGGTAAATTCTTTAACAACTGCAAAGAATTAAACATTTGTTCATGAGTGCCCTCAAACACTCTTCCACAACCTAATGAAAATAATGTATCTCCAGAAAATAATGCTTTTTCATTGAAAAAATAGAAACATATATGGCCCAAAGTATGTCCTGGAATATGAAAGACTTTTGCTTCAAATATACCGTCCTTCCAAATTTCATCATTTTTTAAAGATATATCTATTTCTGGTATTCTATGTTTATCTTCATCAAAGCCTATAACCTTTGCATTATATAATTTCTTGAGTTCTTTATTACCTCCTACATGATCATAATGATGGTGAGTATTCATAATGAATTTTAATTTTAGGTTAAGACTTTCAATTTTATTTATAATAGGCTTTGCTTCACTAGGATCTATTACAATAGTAGATTTTGTTAATTCATCAATTAATAAATAGGAAAAATTATCTTCTAAACATTTTATAATTTCTATTTTCATTTTACTTTTCTAATAAAAAAATACCCAATTCAGATATTAAGTTTTTATATTTCAAATTTGAATTTGAAATATTTGATATTTTTTCTCCATTTAAAGAAATTGTTTTATAAATATTAATTCCTTTGTTGTTACAAAAATTGTAAAAGTCTTGAATTGTACACATATGTAAGTTGGGGGTATTATACCATTGATAAGGCAAATTTTTTGTAACTGGCATTTCTCCTTTGAATAGCAAATCTAATCTAACTTTCCAGTGTCCAAAATTTGGAATTGTGACGATTACCTTTTTTCCTACTCTTAATAAATTTTCAATTACTTTTTCTGGACTCATAAATGCTTGAAGCGTTTGGCTTAATATTACATAATCAAATGATAAATCTGGAAATTGTTTTAAATCATTTTCAGCATCGCCTTCAATAACAGCTAGTCCTTTGGATAAACATTTTTTTACTTTTTCTTTAGAAATTTCAAGTCCTCTAATATCTACTACTTTATTTTTTGATAGATATTCCATTAAAATTCCATCACCACATCCAACGTCCAAGACTCTTGATTTTTCCTCAATAAACTTAGATATAATTTTAAATTCCTCTTTCATTAATATTAGAATAAGTTGTGTTTAAATAATTTTTAATAGTGCTTAAAAAATCTGGCACATCTAATAAAAAGGAATCATGGCCTTTATCAGTTTTTATTTCAACAAAACCAACATCGGCACCTATTGCATTGAGTGCTATAACAATATCTTTATTCTCAGATGTTGGGTATAACCAATCAGAAGTAAAGGAAATAACAAAAAATTTTGTTTTCGTATCTTTAAATGCTTTAGAAAGGTTTCCATTAAATTGTTTAGTTAAATCAAAATAATCCATTGCTCTTGTTATATACAAATAACTATTTGCATCAAATCTATCTACAAATACAGAGCCTTGATATCTTAAATAACTCTCAATTTGGAAGTCGGCATCAAATCCAAATTTTAAATCAGATCTTTCTTGAAGGTTTCTTCCAAACTTTTCTTGTAAACCTTGTTTTGATAAATATGTAATATGAGCAGCCATCCTAGCTACAGCTAAACCTTTATCAGGATTAGTTGATTTTTCATCATACAATCCTTCTTTCCAATTGCTATCAGACATTATTGCCTGCCTTCCAAGTTCATTAAAAGCAATATTTTGAGCTGAATGACTAGCTGTACAAGCTATTGGTATAGCTACTCTAGCCTTATTCGGAAAGTTTGATACAAATTGTAAAACTTGCATTCCGCCCATGGAGCCGCCAGCAACAGCAAATAATTTTTCTATTTTAAAATAATCTAATAGATTGTATTGGGCGTTAACCATATCATTAATTGTAATTACAGGAAAATTTGTACCTATAGGTTTTTTGGTAAAAGGATCAATAGTTCCTGGTCCGTAAGATCCCATACATCCACCAATGACATTAGCACAGATAACAAAAAATTTATCAGTATCGAATGACTTACCTGGACCAACTGCATAGTTCCACCAACCCTCTTTTTTTGTAATTGGATTGATGCCTGAAGCATATTGGTCGCCAGTTAGCGCATGAAAAATTAATATAGCATTATCTTTCTTCTCATTAAGATTTCCATAGGTCTCATAAGCTAAGGGAAAGTTCGATATTTCTTTGCCACAATCAAGCTTGAGAGTTTTCTCAATAAGTATACTTTTCATTTTATTTAAATTGCTCATAAAAATATTGCTGAAATGAATTGTGAGAAAAAAAACTTATTTAGCAGGTTTTTTAAAGCGCTCGCAATTCAGTTAAATCAGCGCAAAAAGCTTTTATAAGATAGCTTTTTAGATGTCAATTTTTTTAGAATTATTGATTGTATTATCTAATTATCTGACTATTTATTAGTAAAACTAAGCAGCATGAATACTCCATTATTTAGAAAATTAAACCTAGAGACCTATAAGCCTGGAAGATCATTCTTAAATAAAAAAAAAAGCATAATAAAATTATCAGCTAATGAGTCAGCGTTAGGAATGAGCACAAATGCTAATAAAGCAATAATAAAATCTAAAAATAATATATCAAAGTATCCAGATGGGAAATTTAAAGAATTAACATACACGATTTCAAAAAAATATAATTGCAAGCAAAATCAAATTATCTGTGGATCTGGATCTGATGAAATTATTCAAATGCTATGCCAGTTATTTTTGAACAAAGGAGACGAAGTTGTTGTGCCAGAGTACAGTTTTTTAATGTACAGAATTTATGCAAAAATAGTAGGAGCAAAAGTTATATTTTCTAAAGAAAAAAATTTTAAAGTATCAAATGATGAAATTATAAAAAAAACAACTAAAAGAACTAAAATTGTATTTATAGCTAATCCAAATAATCCTACAGGCACATACATTTCTAAAAATCAGTTATTAGATTTAAGAAAGCGTTTAAATAAAAAAATTTTATTAGTAGTTGATGATGCTTATTTTGAATATATGTTAAATAAAGATTATAGATCAGGTTTAGAGCTTTTTAAAAATAAAAATAATGTATTTATATTAAGAACTTTTTCAAAAATTTATGGCCTTGCGTCCTTAAGAGTAGGATGGGGTTACGGCAGTAAAAAAATTGTAGATGCTTTATATAAAATTAAACCACCATTTAATGTTAATAAGATAGCACAGGAATGTGCAGTAGAGTCTCTTAAAGATAAAAAGTTTATAAAAAAATCTGTAAAACATAATTTAGATTGGGCTAAAAAGATAAAAAAAATAATGAATTCTTTTAATATACAAACAAATGAAATTGGACCAAATTTTTTTCTTTTAGATTTTAACAAATGTAAATTAACTGCAAGTTTTGTTGAGAGAAATCTTGAAAAATCTGGAATTATTCTTAGAGAAATGAATTCGTATGGAATTAAAAATTGTTTAAGACTTACAATTGGAAATGTGAGAGAAAATATACTTTTAATAAATCAGATGAAAAAGATTTTTAAAAATGTTTAAAAATATATTGATAGTTGGTTGCGGATTAATTGGATCTTCGATTTTAAGAGCATCAATAAATAAAAAAATTTCTAAAAACTTTTTTGTTTATGAAAAATCAAAAAAAAATATTAGAGAAATTAAAAAAATAAATAAAAAAATAATTATTTTAAAAAAACTAAATAATAAAATCTCAGACATGGATTTTGTTATAATTGCTACTCCAATGAGTCAGTATGAAAAAATTATTCTTCACTTAAATAAGCATTTAAGTAAAAAATCTTTAATTACCGATGTTGGTTCTACAAAGGAAAACGTTAGCAAATTAAAAAATAATAGTCTGTTAAAGTCGCTTGACTGGATTATGAGTCATCCGATATCTGGATCAGAGGTAAGTGGACCTAAGCATGGAAGTAAAAGTCTATTTATTAATAAATGGTGCATAGTTTTAAGAGATAAAAACAAAATCAAACAGAAAAAATTGGTGAATTTTTGGAAAAAAATTGGGTCTAAAGTAATAATTATGGATGAGAAAGTTCACGATAAGATATTTTCAATTACAAGTCATTTACCCCATTTAATAGCTTACAATTTAATAAAGACCGCTCAAGATTTTCAAAAAACTCAAAAAAAAGATGTTATTAAATTTAGTGCGGGTGGGTTAAGAGATTTTTCAAGGATAGCTGCATCAAACGAAATTATGTGGAGAGATATTTTTTTTAATAACAAAAAAAATGTTGTTATTGCAATAAACTTATTTATTAAAAATTTAAAATCTTTTAAAAAAAATATTGAAAATTTAGATGATAAAACGTTAAGAAAAAAATTGGTTAATTCAAAAAAAGTAAGACAGCAAATATTGAATTTAAAACAAGATATAGCAAAACCAGACTTTGGAAGAGATCTAAACTAAATCGATATTATTTTAATCACTTTTAAATTTGCAGTTTTTTCAATTAATTTAATAGTCTTTAATATTGGCATTATTATTACTTTTTTTCTTGGACCATATGCATGAATTAATTCTCTTGTATTTAGACAAATTGCTACATGCCCTCTCCAAAAAATAATATCTCCTCTTTTAAATACTTTTTTATTCTTAATACCCTTTTTGATTTTAACTTGATCTTTTGTATCTCTTGGAAAGAATTTATTGTTATATTTATAAAAAATTTGCAGTAATGCTGAACAATCAATACCATCAAAAGTTTTACCACCCCATTTATATTTAACATGCAAAAAAAGTTTTAATATTTTATTAATATTATAATTTTTTTTATTTAATATTTGTAATTCATTTGATTTTATCCATTTATTCTTTTCAAACATTACAAAGTTATTTTTTTTATTTATAATCTGAATTTCAGATGAAAATGGAAGGTGTTTTTTTGTAAAAAATTTAATATTGTTTTTTGGTTTATTATAAATCTTTGATTTTAATATACTGACTTTGTGAGTTTTATTTAAAACTTTATTAAATTTTTTGATTTTTATAAAACCTAAGTAATTATCAAAATCTGTTTTAATCTTAAAAAAATCTTTCTTTTTTCCAATTATTTTAAACTTTTCACCATAAATTAATTGAGTACTTATATTTGATTTCTTTGAGGCTAGCTCATAAACGTTTAAATAGGAATTCCTACAGAAATAGCTATTTTGCACCAATTTTAACTTTATTTCTTATAAACCAAAGACAAATAAGTGATGGAATCACCATTACAGTTGTTATTATAAAAAATGTACCCCAGTCTCCATTTAGCCAATCTACTAGTGCACCTGATGAAGAGGCAAGGGTAGTTCTTCCAGCAGTTCCAATTGATGCTAATAATGCATATTGAGTTGCTGTATAGGTCCTATCCACTAATAAAGAAATAAAGGCAACAAATGCAACTGTTGCAAATGCAGCTGTTATATCATCAGCTATTACAGCTATTGCAAATAATAATTCTGATTTACCTGTCCAGGCCAATAATGCGAAAAGTAAATTAGTTACAGCCATCAAACCTCCAGCAAAAAACATAGTTTTGACTGTTCCAGCTCTCATCGCCATTACACCACCTATTAAAGTGAAAACTACAGTTGTTATCCATCCTAATCCTTTAGAATAAATTGCTATTTGTCCTTTTGAAAATCCAATTTCTTTATAAAAAACAATAGACATACGTCCTAGAAATGCCTCACCAATTTTAAATAAAAATACAAATCCTAATATCCCAACTGCGATTGCAAAACCATTTTTTTTGAAAAAGCTTATTATTGGTCCACCAATAGTTCCTGAAATATAAGCAATAAAATTTGTTAAAATATTATTTGATCCAAGCTTGTTTACAATCATTTGATCTGTTTCTTTTTGATTATTTTGTCTGTTATTATCAATTGGTTCATGCACAAACATTAAAAGAATATTCATTAAAATAATTAAAACACCTAAAACTAAAAAAGTAGCTTGCCAATAATCTGCTATTCCCATATTTTCAAAAAATTCTGCAGTAAATAATGCTATAACACCTCCTAATTTATAGCCAGTCCACCAACCAACTACTGCCATGGCCGCACCTGCTGCCATAGATTTCCCCTCATTTGCATCAATTTGTTCAATTCTTAATGCATCAACAGTAATATCTTGGGTTGCTGAAGCTATTGCAATTACTAATCCAACACTAATCAAAAGTGCTAAATTTTGTGTAGGATTTATTAAACTCCAGACAATTAAGCTAAATAAAATTATTAATTGCATTAGTACAATCCATCCTCGTCTATGTCCTAATTTTTTTGTTAAAAATGGAATTTGTATTCTGTCAATGATGGGAGCCCATAAATAATTAAAAGCATAAACGCCAAATATTAATCCTGCCCAGCCAATCGTCGATCTACTCAATCCCTCTTCTTTTAACCAAAGACTTAAGCTGCTTGCAATTAATACCCATGGAAATCCGCTTATTGCTCCAAGAAGCAATATTCTCAACATCCTAATATCTTTATATACTAATAAAGAATCTAACCAGCTTTGTTTAGTTTCAGACATTAATATTTTCTCCAAAATGATGGAATAAATAATACTAATACAGCAAAGAGTTCTAATCTACCTAAAATCATCGCTAAACTTAAAATCCACTTTGAAAAATCAGATAAACTTGAAAAATTACCATTTGGACCGATAATATCACCTAATCCAGGCCCCACATTTGATATTGATGTTGCGGCTGCTGATATTGAAGTTGTTAAATCCAGACCACTTGTTGATAAAAGAGCGGTAATAAGAAAGAAAATTACAATATATAAAAATATGAATGAAATGATTGATGCCAAAAATTTTTCATCAATATTACTATTTTCATATTTTATTTTAAATATACCTCTTGGATAAATAACCTTTTTAAGTTGTACAGAAATAAATTGGAATAAAATTTGAACCCTAAATATTTTAATTCCACAAGTAGTAGATCCTGCACATCCACCTATGAACATAAGTATAAGAAAATAAATTAATGGAAATTGACCCCATTCACTAAAGTTTTGGGTTACGTAACCTGTCCCTGTTAAAATAGATATAACATTAAATGCTACAGATCTTATATCTGAAATGTTTTGGTTTTTAATTAACAAATATACATACATTAAAAGGGTCGAAAAAATTACAATTTTGAAAAAAGTTTTAATTTGAGTATCATTAACAAATATTTTTTTGTCACCATTTAAATATTTGATGTAAGCAATGAAAGGAATGCTTCCTAAAATAATAAATATGATTGATGTAAACTCGATAAGTGAACTATCAAAATAACCAATAGACTCGTTATAGTTTGAAAACCCTCCTGTAGCTATTGTTGTCATTGAGTGAACAATGCTATCAAAAAAGTTCATTCCAAATATTTTATAGAATAATGCACATATTAAAGTTAAACCTGAATATACCAAGATTAATCTCAATGCTATTTCTTTTGATCTAGGTAAAATTTTTTCTGGGGTATCACTTGTAGATATAACGAACAACTGCATTCCACCAATATTCATAAGTGGCATCAAAGTTATTGCCATAACGATTATACCAATTCCACCTAACCACTGAAGCATTCCCCTCCAAAGTAAGATACTTTTTGAAGTTTCATTTAAATTGGTAATTATAGTTGATCCGGTTGTAGTAATACCTGACATACTCTCAAAAAATGCGTCTGTAACACTTAAATTTATCTCAGAAAATATAAATGGAAGTGAACCAAAAATAGCAATACTCAACCAAGATAACGCTGTTAAAAGAAAAGCCTGAGGTAAGCTAATTTTTTTATCATGATCTAAATTTGATAGTAAAAAGAGTATTCCAAATATAACAGTTACAATTCCAGAACTTACAAAACCAGAATCAAGTTCATCATAAAAAAACTGCGTTAAAATTGGCGCAATCATAGATAAACCTAAAATAATTTGTAAAATTCCTAGGGTAAAAAAAACTGTTTTATAATTGGACATTTTGATTGGACATTATTTTATGGTAAATAAATTTCAACTCTATAAGAATTATTAAAAACGTTATTTAATAGACTGTTTATTAAAAAGTGATAGATAAAACAAATATAGACAAAACAAACGCTTGGCCTTTTGTTGAAGCTAAAAAGCTTCTGAGAGAGAGAAAAAAAAATATTGAAAACAAGGGAAAAATTATTCTTCAAACGGGATACGGCCCTAGTGGATTACCTCATATAGGTACTTTCGGCGAGGTTGCAAGAACTTCAATGATAGTTAATGCCTTAAATCATTTAACAGATCTTCCAAAGGAAATAATTACTTTTTCCGATGATATGGATGGACTTAGAAAAGTTCCTGACAATATTCCCAATCCTGAAAAACTTGAGGAAAATCTTCATAAACCCTTAACTCAAGTTCCAGATCCTTTTGAAAAATTTAACAGTTTTGGTGAACACAATAACGAAATGTTAAAAAATTTCCTAGATAAATTTAATTTTGAATACAGTTTTAAAAGTTCATCAGTTTTATATAAGTCTGGTTTTTTCAATGATACATTAAAGTTAATTTTGGAAAGTTACGAGGAAATAATGAATATAATTATTCCTACGCTTGGTAAAGAAAGACAAAAAACTTACTCTCCATTTTTACCAATATGTCCGGATACAGGGGTAGTATTAGAGATACCAGTTTCAGAACTAGATACTAAAAATTCAAAAATAATTTTTGATAATAATGGCAAAAAATTAGAACAAAGTATTTTAAATGGAAATTGTAAATTACAATGGAAAGTAGATTGGGCTATGAGATGGTATGCCCTTGATGTAGATTTTGAAATGTATGGTAAAGATTTGATTGAGAGTGCAATTTTATCTTCAAAAATTATAAAATTATTGGGTAAGTCAAATCCCTCTGGCTTTGCATATGAGTTATTTTTAGATGAAAAAGGTGAAAAAATATCTAAGTCAAAAGGGAATGGTATTACAATCGATCAATGGTTAGAGTATGCATCACCTGAAAGTCTTTCCTTGTACATGTACCAGAATCCAAAAAGAGCAAAAAAACTTTATAGAGAAGTAGTACCAAAGGCTGTCGATGAATATCTTGATTATATTGAAAAAGGTAAAACACAAGACGAACTTCAAAAACTAATGAACCCTGTTTGGCATGTTCATAATTCAGATATACCAGAGGAAAATTCAATTATGTCATTCTCAATGCTATTAAATTTAGTTGAGACCAGCAATGCTGATAATAAAGAGTTACTTTGGAAGTTTGTTAAGAAATATAAGAAAGATATTAATGAGGATATGCATCCAATTTTTGATAAGTTAATTTCTTATGCAATTAAATATTTTAATGACGTTATAAAGTCTAAAAAGATTTATAAAAAACCAAATGAAAACGAAAAAATTGCATTAGAGGCTTTAATACATTCTTTAGATAACTGTGATGACACAATGAAACCAGAGGACATTCAGACTAAAATTTATACAGTTGGTAAAGAGAATGGCTATAAAGAAAATTTGCGTGATTGGTTCAAGTTGATATATGAGGTAGTTTTTGGGGTAGAAAATGGACCACGAATCGGTTTTTTTATAAGCTTTTTTGGAGTTCAAGAAACTAAAGAATTAATTAAAAGTAAATTAAAAAATGTTTAATATTATAAGACCACTAATTTTTAAATTTAGCCCTGAAGTAGCTCATTCTTTAGCGATAAAAGCACTTAAATTAAATAATATTTCTTACTCAAAACCTATAGATAATCATATTTTAGAAACAACTTTTTGTGAAAAAAAATTATCTTCACCAATTGGTGTTGCTGCTGGCTTTGATAAAAATGCTGAAGTATATAATCCTCTATTTAATCTTGGATTTGGTTTTGTTGAAGTAGGCACAATTACTCCAAAGCCTCAATTTGGCAACCCTAAACCAAGAGTTTTTAGACTTGAAGAAGATGAAGCTCTTATTAATAGATTAGGTTTTAACAATTCTGGTTCAGAACAAATTAGTCAGACAATAAAGGAAAATAATAAAAAGGGTTTTTTAGGAATAAATATTGGACCAAATAAAGACTCCAAAGATAGAATTGAGGATTATTTAATTTGTTTTCGTAAATTTTATAATTTAGCTGATTATATAACTATAAACATCTCCTCACCAAATACAGAAAATTTAAGAGACTTTCATAAACAGGATGAATTAAATTCATTAATTGATAAGCTAAAAAATGAAAAAAAAGAATTGAATTCAAACATTCCATTAGCAATAAAAGTTTCACCTGATCTTAATGACGATCAAATTAATGAAGTATCCAAGATCATTATGGAACAAGAAATTGGAATTATTATTGTTTCCAATACCACAGATAAGAATAGAGAAAATTTAAAAAATATAAATAAATTAGAAAAGGGTGGACTATCAGGTAAACCAATTGAAAAGATTTCAAACGAGGCAATTTCTAAATTTTATAAAATTCTAAAAGATAAAACAAAAATAATAGGAGTGGGTGGTGTTAGTAATGGACAAGATGCTTTTGAAAAAATCATTTCTGGTGCAACACTCGTTCAATTATATACTGGAATGGTTTACAGAGGTCCTCGTATAGCCTCAAAAATAAGTATAGAATTAATTGATTTATTAAAAAATAAGGGATTTAAAAATGTTTCAGAGGCTATTGGAACTAAAAATTAATCTTGACGCGATAAGATTCAGATCTTATACAGGCTCATAATTTATGTCTAAAAAATGTGAACTTACTGGAAAAATCCCACTTAAGGGTCATAATGTTAGTCATGCTAACAATAAGACTAAAAGAAGATTTCTTCCAAATTTAAAAAAAGTTAAGTTTAAAAGTGAACTACTTAAGAGAAGTTTAAGATTAACAGTCTCAAATGCTGGGGTTCGATCAGTAGATAAAAAAGGTAGTTTTGATCAATTTCTTATTTCAGCCAAGTCTAGAGATTTATCACTAAGACTGAAAAAATTAAAAAAATCTTTAGTCAGTAAATCTGCATAATGAATAAGGTATTTTTAACACTCTCATTTTTAATGGGATTGATTGTTTTAACGTCTAATTATTTAGTTCAATTTCCAATTAAATATTATGGTCTACAAGAAATTCTTACATATGGAGCATTCAGTTATCCAATAGCATTTTTAATAACTGATCTAGCAAATAGATCTTTTGGTAAATTAGTTGCTAGAAAAATTGTATATATAGGTTTCACAATAGGTATTTTGTTTACACTAATTTTCTCAACAAATTTTGCCGATTTAATCTCAGTAAGAATAGCAATTGGTTCAGGAACAGCATTTATTATTGCTCAATTATTGGATGTACAAATATTTGATCAATTAAGACAAAAAAAATGGTTTATTGCGCCACTTGCATCTTCATTAATTGGCTCTACCGTTGATACATTCTTGTTCTTTTCAATTTCATTTTATGGAACAGGAATACCTTGGGTGACACTTTCTTTAGGAGATTTAGCAGTAAAGATTTTTGTTGCTTTAGTAATGTTGATACCTTTTAGGTTATTATTAGGTACTTTAAAAGCTGCTTAATTCAAATTTTTGGCTCTTGTTGTGTCATGCAATGAATGGCTCCAAAACCCCAAATTAAATCACTACAATCAATGGCAATAATTTTTCTGTCTATAAAAAATTTTCTAAAAATTTTTAAAACCTTTGTGTCTTCTTTCACATTAAATACTGGAACCAAGACTGTTTTATTGCTTATGAAAAAATTTAAATAGCTCGCCGGAACACGAGTTTTTTCTATTACAACTGGACTAGGCATAGGAACCTTAATAATTTTAAATTTTTTTCCATTTTCATCAGAACTATTATGTAATATTTTTAAATTTTCTTTAAGAGCTTTATAATTTTTATCTGATCTATTTTTTTCTACAGCTATCATAATTGTTCTTTTTGAGACAAATCTTGCGATATCATCGATATGACCATGTGTATCGTCTCCTACAATTCCTTTATTAAGCCAAATAAAGTTTTTCGCATTCAAATATTTTGAAAACAGATTTTCGTAGTCAATTTTTTTGAAGCCTTTATTTCTCTCTTGTTTACTACTTAATAAGCACTCTCTTGTTAATAATATGGAGCCCGATCCATTATTATCAAATGCGCCTCCTTCCATTACTACTCTTTCAAATTTTTTTGAATTTACTTTATTTGGTAAAATACTTTCAATATTTAAGTACCTACTAATATAATTATTAATTTTGTTATCGTTTCTAAAATTTTTATATTTTGACCAGGCATTAAATTTAAAATTAAGCATAGTCTTTTTTTTATTATTTTTATTGACTAAAAATATTGGTCCAGAATCTCGTAACCAAAGTCTGTCTGTTTTAAGTTTATGAAATTTAATGTTAGATATATTGCATCCTATTTTTTTTAAATATACTCTAGTGGTATCTAGGCTTTTGGTATTATTTACTAATAAATCTACTCTTTGATATTTTGATAAATATTTAACTATTTTTCCAACTACATATGGAATTTTTTCAAATAATCCAGGCCAATCATTTTTATTATGAGGCCAAGACATCCAAACTGATTTTTGAGGTTCCCATTCTGCGGGCATTCTGAATTCACCAATTTTCTTACTCATCTTCCGGATTTTTTAGAATATCTTTATAAAATTCAGTTCTTCTGTCTCTTAAAAAGGGCCAATGCTGTCTTGCAGTATCTATTTTTTTATAATCTATTTCACAAACTAAAATATCTTCTTTTTTATTTCCTGCTTTTGCAACCACTTTACCACTAGGATCTATCACCATTGAATTACCCCAAAATTCAATTTTTTTCTTACCTTTAGTTTCTACCCCAACTCTGTTTATGGCAGCCACATAAGTTCCATTAGCAATAGCATGAGATTTTTGCATTGTAATCCAAGAGTCCAATTGTGATTTACCAAACTTTCTTTTTTCTTTTGGATGCCATCCAATAGCAGTAGGATAAAAAATAATTTGAGCTCCTTTTAAAGCTGTTAATCTGGCTGCTTCTGGAAACCATTGATCCCAACATATAAGGGGGCCTATCTTTCCAAATTTTGTCTTAACACTTTTAAATCCAAGGTCTCCAGGACTGAAATAAAATTTTTCATAATATCCCGGGTCATCAGGTATATGCATTTTACGATATTTGGACAAGATATTACCATTCTCATTAATAATGATACTAGTGTTATGATAAAACCCAGATGTTTTTTTTTCAAACATCGTAATATTCAATACAACACCAAGCTCCTTTGCTAAATCACAAAATATTCTAGAGATTTTTCCTGGAATTTTTTCTGCCAGTTTAAAGTTTGAATGACTTTCTGTTTGACAAAAATAATTAGTTAAAAATAGTTCTGGAAGACAAATTATATTTGCCTTTTTTTTTGCAGCTTTTTTAATATTTCTTATTGCTAATTCAATATTAGATTGAATTGTACCTAAAGATTTACTTTGTATTAAACCGATTTTGGTTTTTTTGATCATCAATCAAAATATCTTGGAAAAATTTTTTCTCTCTCTATTTTTCCATTCACCTTTATGATAAGCATCACTTGCTATTAAGGGTAATACGCTTGTTGCTTCTGCAAATACCATTTGCTCTTTGGTAATATCTACTTTGCCCCATGAGCTTGCTTCTTTTAATGTAGAGCTACTGCATGCTCCATCTCTAGAATCAGCAACTGTGATTTGAATAGCATATTTATGCATATCTACATTTTTACCTAAAAGTTCAGCACATATAACAGTATCTTGAATAAAATTTTTTGGTACACCTCCACCAATCATAAAAAGTCCTGACCCTTTAGATTTTATTTTAATTTCAGTTAATTCTCTAAACTCTCGTATTGAGTCAATAGTAATATGACTCTTTGGGTTTCTTTCTTGGTGCATCACAAGTCCAAATCCAGCACTCGAGTCAGTAAACGCAGGACAGAAAATTGGAACATTATTGTCATAGGCAACTTCAATTAAAGAGTCTTTCTTTTTTGCATTTGTTTTAAGATATTTTCCAATCTCTTTTATAAATTCTCTTGATGTATAACTTTTTGGTTCCAATTGATCTGCAATTTCCCCGATGGTTTTATCGCACATCTGAAGCTCTTCCTCATCAATGTAAGTATCATATATTCTATCAACATAGTTATTTCTTAACTCTGTATCATCTTGATACTGTGATCCCTGATAATGCTTAAATCCAAGTGCCTCAAAAAAATCCATATCAATAATTGAAGCTCCAGTAGCTATTATTGCATCAACCATATTGTATTTTACTAAATCTCTGTAAATATGCATACATCCCGCAGCAGAAGTTGATCCTGCGAGTGTTAAAAAGATTGTGCAATCTTTATCTTTTATCATTTCATTATAAATATTTGCAGCATTAGCAGTCTCTCTTGAAACGAAAGACATTTTTTCCATTGAGGAAACAATTTTCCGAGCATCAAAAGAAGTTATATCAATATGCTCTACTTCTTTACTGAGTAAATCACTTTTCCTATTACTTGATTGGTTTTTATTTTCAGACATTAAGCAACAAGAAACTCTTTATTTGCCTCTTTGTCGTACATAGTCATTATAGGATTATCCTCAACTTCATAAATTTCATCAGAGTAAAATCCGTTAAAGTTAGTTCTAAAAGTAAGTCCATAAGCGCCTAGTTGTCCAAGTTCTATATAATCGTTTTCTTTTATATTGTTAGGTAAAATAAAAGGTCCTTTCATATAATCCATGCTATCACATGTTGGGCCATAGAAATCAAATGATGTTAGTTTTTTTGAAATAACTCTTCCATCAGTTATCATTTTTGAAGGGTATACAATATTTGGAACACCAGCATCAAATAAAGTTCCATACGTTCCATCATTAATATAAAGTTTTTGTTTTTTTCTTAAATCTACTCTAACTATTGTTGAACCACTCTCTGCAACAATTGCTCTACCAGGTTCGCATATAATTTCAGGAAGTTTTTCTATTTTTAAATTTTCTAAGCTTTTTTTGATCTCATTGAAGTAGTTATCTAAGGATTGAGGTATTAAATCAGGATATATAGTCGGAAAACCACCCCCAACATTAATTACATCTGGTATTATTTTTGTTTTTTTTATAATATTTCCAATTTCAAATATCCCTTTTGAATATGAAATTGGATGCATACACTGAGAGCCAACATGAAAACTTAGCCCAACCTTTTTTGCATATTGTTTAGTTAATCTTAAAAGTCCTACGGCTTCATTATTAATTGCTCCAAATTTTTTTGATAAATCTATTTCTGCATGTTCATTAGATACAGAAACTCTTACAAATAAGTCTAAGTCTTTTGCATAATTTGTACTTTCAAGAATTTTTATTAATTCATCTTTAGTATCTAAAGAGAAAGTTTTGACGTTATATTTAAAATATGCATCCTTTATACTTTCTCTACTCTTTACTGTATGCATATAAGAGCAATTAGCTTTTGGACTTAATTTTCTAATAGTCTCTATCTCCTTAATAGAGGCTACGTCAAAACTATTTATTCCACTTTCAAGGATAGTTTTTAAAACTAGCGGATGAGGATTAGTTTTTAAAGCATAAAGAATTTTGCCTGGAAAGTTTTTCTTAAAGTATTTAGAGGCCAATTTTATTGACTCTTTTCTAATACAATAAACAGGTTTTGTTGGTCTCAGTTGATTAACTAATGCTTCAACTGACTTAAATTTTTGCATATCAGCACCTCTAAAAAAAATTTACAAAAAAAACTGCATATCTAGTATGCAAGTTTCATAAATGCAGCATTTATGCAAAAAAATTATTAATGTAAAGCAAATAATGCTATTGAAATATTTAATTTTATTTCCATATAGGAGGATATGATTAATCAACCAACTCTTCAAAAATTGAGTGATTTCGAGGATAAATCACTTCTAATAGTCGACGATGATAATCCATTTAGACAAAGATTGGCAAGAGCCATGGAAAAAAAAGGCTTCACTGTCACACAAGCTGAGAGTGTAAAAATTGGAATTGAGACTGTTAAATCTCAAAGTCCAGCATTTGCCGTAGTTGATCTTAGATTAAACGATGGAAATGGACTAGAGGTTGTAAAAGAAATTCAAAAAGGAAATATAAAAAGTAGAATCATAATGTTAACTGGTTACGGAAATATTCCAACCGCTGTTGCTGCAATTAAAGAGGGAGCAATAGATTATATAGCTAAACCAGCAGATGCAGATGATGTTGAAAAAGCTCTTCTAGCGGATCCAAGTCAAAAAGCTGCTCCACCTGAAAATCCAATGTCAGCAGATAGAGTGAAATGGGAGCA
This sequence comes from uncultured Pelagibacteraceae bacterium, assembly GCA_902558435.1. Taxonomy (GTDB): domain Bacteria; phylum Pseudomonadota; class Alphaproteobacteria; order Pelagibacterales; family Pelagibacteraceae; genus Pelagibacter. The sequence continues at coordinate 43,280 of CACEDU010000001.1, forward strand.
TATTCACAGAGTATTTGAGCTATGCAATAGAAATGTCTCTGAGACAGCTAGAAGACTGAAAATGCATAGAAGAACTCTTCAAAGAATACTTTCAAAAAGATCACCAAGATAAATTAATTTTTCGTAAGTCTTAAAAAAACATCCTCAAGATCGCCATCATCAGTTGAAATATCTTGAATTATTATATCTTGTCTCTTAATTTCTGTAATAATTTTATCAATACTAAGCTTACTTTTTTCATATGATAAGACCAATTTTTTTTCATCATTTGAAATAACTTTTAATGAATCAAAAAAATTATCCTTAATATTAGTTTTTTTATCTGTAATAAAATAAACAATTTTTGTTTGAATTCTCTCTAAAAGATTCTTTGTTGTATCTAGTGCAACTAAATTTCCATCACTTAAAATACCAATTCTATCACACATTTTTTCTGCCTCCTCAAGATAGTGCGTTGTCAGTATAGTTGTAACACCTTGTTTGTTTAATGATTTTACATTTTCCCATAATGTATTTCTAAGCTCTACATCTACTCCTGCCGTTGGCTCATCTAAAATTATAATTGGAGGTTGATGTACCATAGCTTTAGCTACCAATAATCTTCTCTTCATACCTCCTGATAAACTTCTAGCATAGCTATCAGCTTGTTTCTCTAATGACACTAACTTTAATATGGTATCTGTAATTCTATCTTTTTCTCTAATTCCATACAGTCCAGCCTGAAGTTCTAATAATTTTCTAGGACTAAAAAATGGATCAAAGTTGACTTCTTGTGGAACAATTCCAATGGATGCTCTAACTTGTCTCGGGTTTTTATCTAGGTTAAATCCCCAAACATTTACTTCACCACTAGATTTTATAACTGATCCACCGAGTATATTAATAAATGTACTTTTACCAGCCCCATTTGGACCCAATAAGCCAAAAATTTCACCTTCTTTCACTTCTAAGTTAAAATTATTAAGTGCATGTATCTGTTTTAAGCCATTTTTTGGATAAATTTTATTTAAGTTTTTAACAGTTAATACATTTTTTTTATTCATATGAGGTCATACATTTATTACATTTAAAGAAATTAAGATATCATTACATTATGGAGAAAATTAAAAAAAGTGACCATTTCTACTTAATAGATGGTTCAGGATACATTTTTCGAGCATATTACGCTTTGCCTCCTTTAACTAGAAAAAGCGACGGATTACCAGTCGGTGCAGTTAGTGGATTTTGCAACATGCTTTTTAAATTATTAGAGGACTCTAAATCTAATGATAACTCTGAAAAACCTACTCACTTCGCTGTAATATTCGACTCTGCAAGAAAAAATTTTAGAAATGAAATATATTCTGAATATAAAGGAAATAGATCCGATGCTCCTGATGATTTAATTCCTCAATTTGAATATATAAGAAAATCTGTAGAGGCATTTAATTTACCCTCGATTGAATTAATTAATTATGAGGCAGATGATTTGATCGCCACTTATGTAGAGAAAATTTTAGATTTAGGTGCAAAAGTGACTATCGTTTCTTCAGACAAAGATTTGATGCAGCTATATAAAAAAGGTGTCAGAATTTATGATCCTATGAAAAATAAATTTATAAATAAAGATGATGTTTTAAATAAATTTGGGGTTACCGCAGATAAAGTAATAGATGTTCAATCATTAGCTGGTGACAGTACAGATAATGTGCCTGGTGTGCCAGGTATTGGAGTAAAGACCGCAGCTGAATTAATTAATGAATATGGAACTTTAGAAAATTTATTGAAAAATGCATCAAAAATAAAACAAAATAAAAGAAGGGAGACCCTAATCAATAATAAGGAAGACGCAATTATTAGTAAAAAACTAGTCACATTAAAAAAAGATGTGCCAGTAAAAAATAAAATTGAGGAATTTATATTAAAAAATGTTGATAAAGATAAACTCTATTCTTTTCTTAGAAAAATGGAATTTAATAGATTGTTAAGTTCCGCTATTTCAAAATATGGAGGTAAAAATGATCAGGAAACTAAAAATATTGAAAAAAACTTAGAAAATTTATCAAAAATTAAAAAAAACAACTATCAATTAATAAAGCATGAGAACGAAATAAAGGATTGGATGAAACAATCTGAGGAAATAGGCGAATTTGCAATTGATACAGAAACAACCTCACTAGATCCTCACACAACAAAATTAGTAGGTATTTCAATTTCAAACAAAATTGGAAAAGCCTGCTACATACCGCTTAATCATGTTATTGGAGATAATTTAAATGAAAAAAAGGTATTAGGCATTTTAAAGAAATATTTAGAGGATGAAAGCATTAAAAAGATAGGTCAAAATATCAAGTTCGACTTCATTGTATTTTATCATCGAGGAATAATCTTAAATTCTATGGAAGATACCATGCTTATGTCTTACACATTAGATGCTGGTAAAAATAGGCATAATATGGATACTCTTTCAGAAATTCACCTTGATCATAAAACTATCAAATATAAAGATTTGGTTGGAACTGGTAAAAAACAACTTAATTTTTCTGAGGTAGATATAGCCAAAGCTAAAGATTATGCAGCTGAGGACGCAGATATAACATTTCGTTTATACAAAATTTTTCTAAAATCTTTAAAGACCGAAAAATTACTAAATATTTACGAATTATTTGAAAAGCCTCTAATAAAAATACTGGCAGATATGGAAATAGAGGGGATTAAACTCGATAAATCTTCACTTAGTAAGCTATCTTCAAAATTTTCTTCAAAAATTGAAAAATTGGAAAAAGCAATTTTTAAAATTTCAAAACAAAAATTTAATATAGGTTCAACCAAACAACTTGGTGAAATAATGTATAATGATTTAAAAATTGCAGCAATAAAAAAAACTAAAAAAGGGAGTTTTGCAACTAGTGCATCTGTTTTAGAGGATTTGGCTTTTAAAGGTTATAGGTTTCCAAAACTAATATTAGAGTGGAGACAAATGAGTAAGCTGAAAAATACTTATTCGGACGCATTACCAGAGCATATAAATCCAAAAACCAATAGAGTACATACATCATTTTTATTAGCAGCAACCACCACAGGTAGACTGGCATCTAGTGATCCAAATTTACAAAACATTCCAATTAAATCAGAAGATGGTAAAGATATTAGAAAAGCTTTTGTATCAGAAAATAAAAATAAATTAATTTCTGCAGACTATAATCAAGTTGAAATGAGAATATTAGCTGATTTAGCAGATGTAAAGCAGCTTAAAAAAGCGTTTTTAAACAATGAAGACATACATACACTAACAGCAAGCCAGGTTTTTGGAAAAGAAATTAATAAGATTGATCCAGAGACAAGAAGAAAAGCAAAAGCAATTAATTTTGGTATTATTTATGGTATATCACAATACGGCTTAGCAAAACAAATTAATGTTTCAAACAATGAAGCTGAAGAATTTTTAAATTCATATTTTAGAAAGTTTCCTGAAATCAAAGACTATATGAAAACAACAATAAATTTTTGTAGAAAAAGTGGTTATGTAAGTAATATTTTTGGAAGAAAAACTCATTTAACTGGAATTAATGATAAAAATTTTAATGTTAGAAACTTTCAAGAGAGGGCAGCGATAAATGCTCCTATTCAAGGATCAGCCTCAGAAATAATGAGATTAGCTATGATTAGAATAAATAAAGAAATTTCTAAAGATAAAAAAAAAAGTCTTAAAATGTTATTACAGATCCATGATGAATTAATTTTCGAAGAAAGCTCAAAAGAAATAAAAAAAAGCACCAAATTAATAAAGGATTTAATGTTGAGTGTTAAAGATAGTGAACTTCACTCGTTTTCTATACCACTTTTGGTGGATATAAATATTGGAGAAAATTGGGGAGAACTCCATTAGCAAACAAACAATTGCCCTATTATGAACAATTTAGTATTTTTAATCTAATTTATGACGCAAACAATTGCTTTAATTGATGATGATCGAAATCTTTTAACATCGGTCCAGATGGCTTTAGAGGAAGAAGGTTTTAAAGTACAAACTTATATAGATGGTGAAAACGCACTTGTTGGATTAACAAGAACACCTCCTGATCTTGCAGTTATAGACATAAAAATGCCAAGAATGGATGGAGAGGAACTCTTAAGAAAACTTAGAAAAAAAACTTCTATGCCAGTTATATTTTTAACTTCAAAAGACCAAGTAACCGATGAGGTTAGTGGCTTAAAACTTGGTGCAGATGATTTTGTTGGTAAAACTGGTGGTTTCTCAACTAAAGTTTTAGTTGAGAGAATTAAAGTTCAACTAAGAAAAAAAGACAAAGATATTAATGTTGAGGAAAATAAGAACATAATTTCTCATGGTAAATTAAAATTAGATCCTTCCCAGCTTGAATGCGAGTGGGACGGAAAGCAATTACCAGATAAGCTCACTACAACTGAATTTAAAATAGTCGAGGAACTTGCAAAAAGACCAGGAATTATAAAGGAGCGGGCTTTACTTATGGATGTTGCCTATCGAGAAGATACCGATATAGAGGACAGGACAATTGATAGTCATGTTAAAAGGATAAGAAAAAAATTTAAAAAGGTAGACAGTGATTTTTCAGCAATTGAAACAAGATATGGAAGTGGATATAGATGGAATGTTAAATAACAGTTATGGGAAAAATATTAAAAAATCTCTCCATATTACAAAAATTCTTATTTATTAATTTAATAGTATTTATTGTTTTAGGAATATTTACTTTTTTTTATCTTGGAACAATTCAGAAAGATTTAATTTCAGAAAAAAAGAGAAGTCACACAGAAATTATTAATCAAACAATTTTTAATTTAGATGAGTCAGATATTAAATTTACCAGGAATGGTATTAACGAATTTCTTTTCTCAAAAAAATCAAGATTTCCCTACTTTGAGAAACTAGACAGAGTTATATTTTTTGATGATAAATTAAATTTAGTGGGAGATACTAGATCAATTCCATCCTCAGAAATGATTATTGAAGATTTATTACAAAATACAGATAACAAAAAAAATATTTCAAAAAATAGCAAAAGTATTACTACAGAATTTGATGAGGATATTAAAGCTTACAATTTTTCTAAATCTGAAATTTCAATTACTAATGTAAAAGAGGTTGATGGACAGCATTTTGTTTATAGCATTCAAAATGTGAAGTATAAAAAAACAAAAGGGTTTATCCTCATCTCAGAAAACGCTGACGATATAATTCAAAAAATTGCTGAGAGAGAAAACTTCATTATTAGAACAGCTGTTGCTGTTTTTTTAGTTATTTTAATATTTTCTTATGTTTTAAACAGATATTTTCTCAAACCAATTAAAAATCTAGTTTCTTATACAAAAATTATTAAAAATAAAAGTAAAGAGAAAACAGATATAGAAAATGTAAAAAAAAGAAATGATGAACTAGGTATACTTTCAAAATCATTAGATGAAATGACAAATGAATTAAATAAAAGAATAACTACAGCTGAAAATTATTCTACTGATTTACTTCATGAAATTAGAAATCCTTTAGCTTCTCTTAAAAGTGCTTCAGAAGTAATTTCTGATACTGATGATAAAGAAAAAAGAAACAAATTAATTAATATTGTTTCGCATGATGTGAAAAGAATAGAGAGACTTATAACCGATTATTCTCAAATGTTGAAAGACGAGGTTGCGATTTCGACCGAGAAAATGCAAAAGATTGATATTAAAGATATTGCAGTTTCAGTTGTTGATGACTTTAATAATATTTATAACTCAAAAAAAAATATAAATATTAAATTAAAATCTAATGGATCGGAAAATTATTTCATTTTTGGAATTAATAATAGGATAGAGCAAATAATTGCAAATTTATTAGAAAACTCAATTTCATTCAGTAGCCCAAACCAAGAAATAGTAGTAAATGTTTTTAACAATAAAGATGGAAAGCCTACAATTGCAGTAATTGACGAAGGTACGGGGTTTATTGAAAAAGACACTAATAAAATATTCAATAGATTTTATAGTAATAGACCAACAAATTTTGGTGAACATTCCGGATTAGGTCTAAATATTGTGAAAAACTTGGTTGAATTGCATAATGGCAAAATAAAAGCTCAAAACAATAAAGATAAAGGCGCAAAAGTTGAAATTATTTTCCCGGCGACCCAATGAAAAGTTGATTATTACAAATAAAGTTGTTACAAGCCGAGACTTATGACAGATTATAAAGTTAAAGATATCAATGAAGCAGAGTTTGGAAGAAAAGAAATTTCGTTAGCAGAAACAGAAATGCCAGGTTTAATGGCTCTAAGAAAAGAATATAAAGGAAAACATCCCCTAAAAGGTGCAAGAATTTTAGGTTGTCTACACATGACAATCCAAACGGCAGTTTTAATTGAAACCTTAGTTGATTTAGGTGCTGAAGTCAGATGGTCTTCATGTAACATTTTTTCTACTCAAGACCATGCAGCAGCTGCAATTGCAAAAGCAGGCATCCCGGTATTTGCATGGAAAGGTGAGACAGAGGAGGAATATTGGTGGTGTGTAAGACAAACTATCGAGGGTAAAAAGGACTGGAAGCCTAATATGATTTTAGATGATGGTGGGGATCTTACTGCACTTATGCACAAAGATTACAAAGATTTAATGAAAGACATAAAAGGATTAAGTGAGGAAACAACCACAGGTGTATTAGCTCTTAAGAAAATGGAAGAACAAGGAACACTTTTAGTGCCTGCTATAAATGTTAATGACTCAGTTACAAAATCAAAATTTGATAATTTATATGGGTGCAGAGAAAGTTTAGTCGACGGGATCAAAAGAGCTACAGATGTAATGATGTCAGGAAAAGTTGCTATAGTTGCAGGATTTGGAGATGTAGGAAAAGGAAGCGCGGCGTCATTAAGACAAAGTGGTGCTAGAGTAATGGTAACAGAAACAGATCCAATTTGTGCACTACAGGCTGCAATGGAGGGTTATGAAGTTGTATTAATGGATGAGGTGATTGGTCAAGCCGACATTGTTGTGACAGCAACAGGTAATAAAGATATCGTTACAGCAGATCACATGAGAGCAATGAAAGATAGATCAATCCTTTGTAACATTGGACACTTTGATAATGAGATTCAAGTAGATGCATTAAAAAATTATAAATGGGATGAAATAAAACCACAAGTACATGAAATTACTTTCCCAGATAATAAGAGACTTATTTTATTAGCCGAGGGAAGACTTGTTAATTTAGGTTGTGCAACTGGACATCCAAGTTTTGTTATGAGTGCTTCATTTACAAACCAAGTTACAGCCCAAATAGAATTATGGAATAACTCAGATAAATACGAGAATAAAGTATATGTACTTCCTAAACATTTAGATGAAAAAGTAGCAAGATTACATTTAGAAAAAGTTGGGGCCAAATTAACACCTTTATCTAAGGACCAAGCAGATTATATTAGTGTAAAAACTGAAGGACCATATAAGCCAGATGCTTACCGCTACTAAAGGTGGCAAAATTAATATATCAGAGGAAAAAGACACTAAATCTTTAGCGGAAAAATTCTCTAAATTAATAAAGCAAGGTGATTTCATACTATTGAGTGGGAATATAGGTGTTGGAAAAACAACTTTTATAAAATACTTAATAAATTCTCTTCAAAAAGCCAATAAGCAAAAAATAACAGAAGTAACAAGCCCGACATTTACCGTTATTAATGAATATCAAATTAAAAAAATATTAATAAAACACTATGACCTTTATAGAATTAAAAATAAAAAAGAATTAAACAATTTGGGTATTAAAGAAGATCTAAAAGATCAAATTACTTTAGTTGAATGGCCAGAAATAGTCAAAAAAATAAAAATTAAAAATAGTATAAAATTAATATTTGAATATAAAAAAAATTATACAGAGCGTTATCTTTCAATCATATCTAAAAATAAAACATTTTTAAATGAATTTAAATAAATTAGTAAAATTATCAGGGGATGCTTCATTTAGACATTTCTATAGAAGTAGAAATAGTATTATCGTTTATTGTGTTAAAAACAAAAAAAGTAACTTACTAGATTATGATGCTATTAATAAAATATTAATTAAAAAAAAAGTGATAGCTCCATGTTTAATATCTCAACATTATAAAGAAAATTATATAGAAATAGAAGATTTCGGAGATTTAACAGTTTTTGAAAAATTTAAAAAAAAAACAGCCAACAAAAAAAATTATTATAAAAACATTTTAGACTTATTGTTAAAAATAAAAAAAATAAAAATTAAAAATCAAAAAACATTTTTGAAAACAAACTTCAAAGTTCCAAACTATACCTCAAAAATGTTATTAGATGAGTCTAACTTATTTATAGAATGGTATTTACAAAAACATTTTAAAGGTAAAAAAAAAAAATCTTTAGAAAAAGAGTTAAAAAAAATATTTAAAAAATTATTAAGAAATATTTCATACAAAAGGAAAGTTTTTGTACACAGGGATTTTCATGTATCTAATATAATGATAACCAAAAGAGGCTTAGGACTGATTGATAGTCAGGATGCAGCATATGGTAATATTGCATATGATTTAGCTTCTTTAATTGATGATGCAAGGCTTAAAACGAATATAAAAATCAAGGATTTTATTTTTCACGAATTTTTAAAAAAAAATAAAAATTTAGATCGTAAAAAATTCAAGAATGATTTTGATATTTTATCTGTGCTTAGAAATTTTAAAATAATTGGCATATTTACTCGTTTATCCATTAGAGATAATAAAAATAAGTATCTAAAACTTATACCTTATGCTTGGAAACTAATTGAACTTAGGACAAGCAAAAACCCTATATTTAAAGACTTAAATTACCTTTTAGTCAAAAACTTTGATAAAAAAACAAGAAAATTGATATGAAAGTTAAAACTGCTTTAATTCTTTGCGCTGGGTTCGGTAAGAGGGTACAACCAATAACAGACTCATTACCCAAGCCTTTAATTAATTATAAAGATGAAACCTTATTAGAGAATACCATTAAATTTTTAATAAAACTAAAAATAAACAAAATTAAAATAAATGTATTTTATTTAAAAGAAAAAATAATTAGTTTTATTGAAAATAAAAATTTTCCATTAAATATTGAAATTGTTGATGATGGTGAAACAATTTTAGGCACAGGTGGTGGAATTTTAAGCCTTATTAATAAATCTGATGAAGAGGATGTATTAGTTATTAATCCAGATACAATTTGGGATGATAGTTTCATAAGCTCAGTTATTGACATGGAAAATATCTATTTTGAAAAAAAAATTAAAAATATTTTATTGGTTGTAAATAATTCATCGTGTTTTGATAGAAGATTTAATGGAGATTTTGAAATTAAAAATAATATTTTATTTAAGGAAAAAGTTAATAATTTTAAATATACAGGATGTCAAATATTCAACAAAGATATAATTTCTCATAAGCAACTAAATTATTTTCCTGTATCTGAAATATGGGATACTCTTTTAAGAGACAGCAAACTTTATGGTTATGAACATAAAGGAGAATTTAAGCATTTAACTGATTATGAAATATATGAAAAATTATTTATTTAGAAAACTAAAAGGTCTTTTGCTCTGTCTTTATCTAAATAACTAGCATTTTTAATTTTTCCTTCTTCAATTTCTATTAATAAAGGATTACCTGTTGGTATTTCTAGACTTGAAATTTTTTTGTTATCTAAATCAAATAGGTATTTGCACAATGATCTAATTGAATTTCCATGAGCTGAAACAATTATATTTTTATCTAATTTTGGCTCTATATTTCTTTTATAAAATGGTATCACTCTTTCGTAGGTATTTTTTAGTGATTCAGTATCAGGAATCTTATCTCTTGGAACATTTTTGTATATATCGATATTCAATGGATGATATGGACTTGTTTTTTTAAGTGCTTCTGGTGGATTATCCCATGATCTTCTAAAAATATGAATTTTTTCTTCACCATAAAGCTTTTTCATTTCATCTTTATTTAAACCTGTTAAAGATCCATAATGTCTCTCATTTAATTCCCATGCATTTACAATCTCCTGATTTTTTATTCTCATAGTATTTAATATCAAATTAAGAGTCTCAATAGATCTTGATTGTAAAGATGTGTAAAAATAAGATAATTCAATACCTAATTTCTTAATTAATTCTCCTGCTTTGCAAGCTTCAAGCTTACCTTTAGCAGCTAAATCAACGTCTACCCAGCCTGTGAAACGATTTTCTAGGTTCCATTCACTTTGTCCATGTCTCACGAGAATTAAATAATTCATAAATTTAACATAAATATAAATTAAATTAGATTGACATAAAGCGAAATCTTTTTATTTTGTTAGGATGAGTTCATTTGAGGATAGAAAAAAAAGTTTTGAAAAGAAATTTGCTCATGATCAAGAGCTTCAATTTAAAGTCAGCGCTAGAAGGAATAAATATTTAGGAGAATGGGTATCCGAAATACTTGGTTACAATTCAGATCAAGAAAAAGAATATATTCAATCAGTAATAAAGGCAGATTTTGCTGAAGCAGGAGACGAAGACGTCTTTAGAAAGATTAAAAAAGATCTAAAAGAAAAAAATATATCAGACGAGGAATTGCGAAAAAAGATGGACGAGCTAAATGAAAAAGCTAAAACTGATTTTAGTTAGTTTTTTTTTCATTCTAATAAATATAAATAGTTCATTTTCATTAAATAGTAATTATAAAATAATATCAGGGAAACCAGTTATAACAGACGGTGATACAGTTAAAATAAATAATAAAAAAATTCGTTTTAGTGGAATTGATGCCCCAGAAAGTTATTTTTTTGGGAAAAAACAAATATGCATTTTAAATAAAGTGGATATTTTTTGTGGAATATTATCAAAAGATAAACTGGTAGAAAAAATAGGAAATCAATCTATTGATTGTAAAATTGAAAAAAATAAAGATCAATTTAATAGGTTATTAGGAGAATGTTTTTTAGATAACGAGAGTTTATCAGTTTACATGGTCAAGAATGGCTATGCATTTGATTATCCAAAATATTCAAAAGGAAAATTCAGAGCATATGAAAAATATGCAAAAAATCTTTCTTTAGGATTGTGGCAAATGAAATTCGAATATCCTTGGATATGGAGAAAAAAAAATAGATAATAAAAAGAGTGATTCGAAATAAAAAATTATATTTATTTATAACTCTAATTTTGATTTCTGCATGTTCTTCTATACCTAAAAATACAGCCGATGGTTGTTCAATTTTTTCAGAAAGATATCTTTGGTATAAACATGCAAAAAAATCTGAGCAAAAATGGGGAACACCTATTTATTTACAACTTGCAATTATTAAAATGGAATCCGATTTTGATTGGTTGGCTAAACCACCAAGACAAAAATTGTTTAAAGTAATTCCATATAAGAGACCATCCAGTTCTTTTGGCTATTCTCAAGCTGTGAAGGGCACATGGAAACAGTATAAAGAGGAAACAGGAAATAAATATGCTACCCGGACGAGGTTTAAGGACAGCGTAGATTTTATTGGTTGGTACACAAATAAAACTGAAAAGATACTGAAAATACCTAAAAATGATGCTTTTAGGCAGTATGTTGCTTATCATGAGGGATGGGGGAATTATAAAAATTATAAAAATAAACAAAAAATTATTTTATTAGCAAAGAAAGTTGAAAACCAGTCTAAGAAATACAAAACTCAACTTAATAAATGTAAAAACTCACTAACTACTAGAAAATACATTTTATTCTAATTTAGCTGTTTTTTTAGTTCTATATCAACAGCATCAATTCTTTTTGTATTTTTGGCAAGAGTTAAATACATTGTAGGAGTCACATATAAAGTAAAGAAAGTAGAAATTATCATCCCACCAAGTATTGTTGCACCAACTGCAAGTCTAGAACCTTCTCCAGCCCCAGGTCCAATATTACCAATAACTAGTGGTAACATTGCTATCATAGTACTTAATGATGTCATAATTATTGGTCTAAATCTTAAACTGCAAGCCTCTTTCACTGCTTTCTCAATATCTTTACCTTTAGTTCTTAATTGATTTGCATAATCAACTATAAGAATACTATTCTTTGTTGAAATCCCTATAAGTATTACAAGCGCAATTTGTGAGAAAATATTTATTGATGAATTTAAAAATAATATGAATACTAAACCACCAAATACTGCGAGTGGAACAGTTAAAATAATTATAAAAGGATGAATAAAAGAATTAAAGGTTGCAGACATAACAAGATAAGCAGTTAATAAAGCTAGGGCAAAAATTATGTAAAGTTCGTTACTTGTTTCTTTTAATTCCTCTGACTTACCCTTCCAAGTAATTTGTTTGTCAGGTGCAACTTTATTCATTGTTTCTTCAAGATATTTAATTGCTTCAGCTAAGGTATATCCCTCACTTATATTTGCAGATATCGTGACAGCTCTTTGTCTATTGTATCTTGATAATTTACTTGCAGTTCCCTTTTCATTAAATTCTACTAAGTTTGAAAGTGAGACTAAGTTTCCAGTTTTTTCAGATCTTACAAATATTTTACTTAAACTTTCCTTATCCTTTCTATCCTCTAAGTATTGTTGTAAAATTATAGGATACTCTTTACCAAGTTTATTAAATTTTGTAACTGTTTTGCCACCATATAATGTCTCTAGTGTTTGCCCAATTGCCTCAGCAGATATCCCCAAGTCTTTTGCTTTTACTTTATTAATCTTTATATTTACTTCCGGTTTATTTCTACTGTAATCAGATTCTAATCTTGATAAATTTCTGTTTTTCCTAAGCATTCTAATAACTTGAGTTTGAATTTGTTCAAGCTCCTCGTAAGTATTTCCATAAATAACCATTTGGACAGGCTTGTTGTAACTCGAAACCCTTATAGATTGAGGGGATATGGGAAAAGCCAGTGTTTGAGGCACAGTAACAATTTTGCCTATAGCTTGTCTCATAATTGTTTGCGAGCTTTGCTTCCTATTTTTCCAATTATCTAAAAGTGAAATGATTAAAAAACTATTTTCAGAGCCAAATCCTGGGACAATCATAAGAAATCTATTATATGGACTATTTTCCTTATCTAGCAATGGTATCAGTCTTTTTTCAACGTCCTCGGCTCTTTTTTGAGTGTATTGAAAAGAACTGCCCTCATCTGTAAAGCCTATTACTAAATACACACCTCTATCTTCCATTGGTAATAGTTCTTTTTTTGTATAACTATATAAAGCAGCTGAACCGATAATGATTAAAACAATGAAAGTTATAATTGTTTTTTTTCTATTGATCCAAAATACTAAAGTTTCTGAATAAAAACTTAAAAAACCTTGAAAAAATTTATCAAACCTTTTTGTTAAAAAATTGGACTTTTTCTTTTTATCTAGAAATTTACTTCCAAGCATTGGCGAAAGCGTTAATGCAACAAACGATGAGACAACTATCGCAAACGATAAGGCAATTGCAGTCTCTTTAAATAAAGTTCCAGCAATTCCCTCTATAAATATCAGAGGTAAAAAAACTGCCACTAATATAAGAGTTGTTGCGATAATAGCAAAAGTAATTTGTTTTGAACCTTTATATGCTGCTACCAACGGTGTTTCACCATTTTCTATTCTCCTATATATAGCATCAGTCATTATAACAGAGTCGTCTGTTATAATTCCAATTGCTAAAATAAAACTCAATAAGACAAATATATTTATCGATAAGTCAAATATATACAAACCTAAAAACGTTGCTATCAAACTTACTGGTAAAGCGATAGCCGGGACTATTACTGCCTTAAGGTTTCCCAAAAATAAATAAATTATTATTACAACCAATATAAATGCTATGATTAAAGTTTTATAAACTTCATTAATGGCTTCACCAATATAAGTTGCTCTATTGAATGCTATTTCTAAATTTAAATCTCCTGGCAAAGTCTTCTTAACTTCTTCAATTTTTTTGTTAATTTCTTTGGAAAGTTCTACAGTAGATGCACCACTTCTTGCATAAATACCTATTCCCATTGTTTTCAAATTTAAAGCCCCTTTACTTTGAGCTCTAAATAAAACTTTTTCGGTTACTGGACCTAATTCTAAATTTGCAACATCAGATAATCTTACAATATTATCCTTTGCTTTCTTAATTGGAAGTTGTTTAAGTTTTTCTAAATCATTATAGGATTTATCAATATTAATTGTAAGATCAATATTTTCTGCCTCTAAAGTACCAGCTGGCAATCTGACATTTTCATTTCTAAGTGATCTCTCAACCTCTTGTATTGTTAGATTGTTCGCTGCCAATTTGATTGGATCTATCCATACTCTTATACTTAGCTCTCTTAGACCACCAGTTCTTATTCGACCAACATTTTTAATACTTGAAAACTGATCAACTAAATACCTTTCTGCGTAATCTCCGAGTTCAAGGTCTGTCCAGGTTTCTGAAGATAAAGCTAACCACATTGTTGTTGTAAAACCCGCAGATTGTTTAAGTATTCTAGGCGCATCTGCCTCTGATGGAAGCCGTCCAACTATTCTTGCAACTCTTTCTCTCACATCATTTGCAGCATTATCAAGATTAATATCTGTATCAAACTCTATATTTATTGTACTTTTTCCATTCTCTGATTTTGCGTCAATATTTTTTATACCTTCTGCTCCACCTATTACTTCTTCAATTACCTGAGTTACTTCTTCATCAACAATAGGAGCTGAAGCTGAGGCATATTCCACTTGAACTTGAACTACGGGTGGTTGTAAACCGGATGGAAGTTCTCTAACAGGTAACTTTGAAAAAACAAAAGTACCAAAAACTACCAATATTAAAGATAACACCCATGATAATGCCGGTCTTCTAATACTTACATCAGTTAAATACATTTAATTATTTATTTTTTATCTTCTTTTTTTTCTGATCCTGACTTACCAAATAAATTCTTGATCCAGTCAAACTTACCTTTTTTTGTCTCTGTATCTTTAGATTTTGCTTTTTTACCCCAATCGGATTTACTTTTTTTAGCTCCATCTTTTATAGGTTTAATTTTGCCATTTGGTCTTACTTTTTTTAGACCCTCAGCAACGACTATATCGCCTTTATTTAATCCAGATTTGACTTCAAGATATCCTTGATTTCTATTACCAACTATAACCTCTACTCTATTAGTTATATTTTTGTCATCAACTTTATAAATATAAACTTTATTACCTTCTAAGATTACACTTGTATCAGGAATTCCCAAAGATTCTCTCTCGTTGTACTTGATAGTAACTTCCATTAATGCACCTGGCAAGATTTCTGAATTTGAGTTTTGAAGTTTAACTCTCAGTCTTAGAGATCTATTACTTATATCAATTTTACTTGCAATTGAATCTACAGTACCTTGATATATTTTTTCTTTATTTCCAGAAAATCTAACATCCACACCCAATCCTTTTTTAACAAAGGGTGCGAATACTTCTGGTACGTCAACATCAATAAATAAAAAAGATGCATCTTCAATATCAATTACAACTGAGCTTTCTGAAACATTTATATCATCTGAAAAGTTTCTTTTTCCTATGACACCATCAAAAGGTGCTCTAATAGTTCTATTTTTTAATTTTGCTATAATATCTCCAGCTTTTACTTTAGTGTTATATTTGATCTCCTCTGAAATTTCATACTTTTCTATATTATAAGACTGAACCTTTATTGGAACAGCTGTTCCGAAGGTTTCAATTATATTTTGGAATTTTCTTTCTTCAACAGTTTTAACTATAATTCCTGGTGGTGGTCTTTTGCTAAATTTTTTTTTGAAGTGATTACCAATCATTGTTCTTGCAATGATTACACCTGCAATAATAATAAAAAATATTACAATTATAGTTGTTACTTTTGTTGATCTTTTCATATTCTACAATTTTCCATATTCAGCCCATGATCCATCATAAATTGTAGGAGAATATGTATTATTTACTAGAGAATATGCAAGACTTAAAACACAAGCAGTAATACCAGATCCGCATGAAAAAACTCTGTTGTTATCATTAGAATCAATTATTTCGTCGAATTTTTTTGAAATTTCAGATCTATTTTTAAACGTATTGTCCTTAGCGTTAATAACTTCTTTAAATGGAAGACATAGAGAATTTGGTATAGATCCACTTCTAACATTTTTTCTTGGATCTGGTGCAGTTCCATCAAATCTTTCCTTACTTCTTGCATCAATAACTTTAAAATTATTTGTTTTTATGTTTTCATTGATTTCGGTAATATTTTTAACAAGATGTTTATTTTCTCTAGCAATATAGTTCGACTTTAAAATATTTGTGTTTTCATTGGTTGTCATTTTTTTTTCTATTGTCCATTTTTTTAAGCCACCATCCAAAACGCTGACTAACTGTTTATCATGACCAAAATAAATAAAATTATACCAACCTCTACATGAACTCACCACATCTGAATTATCATAAACTATTATTCTATCTTCATTTGAAATACCTAAACAAGATAAAATTTGTTCCCATTTTTCTCTTGTTGGAAGCATATGAGGTAAATCAGTTTTCTGTTCTGAATTTTTATCTAAGTCAAAAAATATTGCTCCTGGAATATGTTTACTCAAATATTCTTTATATGGATTTCTATTTATCCCTGGCATGTGCCAAGAACAGTCTATAATTTTTACATTATTTAAATTTTTTTCTAACCAATCAGATGAGACAAGTGACATTCTATCTTTTTTCTAGATACTTCTGATGATATTCCTCTGCAGCACAGTAATTTTTTAACTCAGAAAGTTTGGTAACTACCCTTCCAGATAGTCTCACATTTTCTTCATTTATAACTTTTTGAGCAATTTTCTTTTGTTCATCGTTAAGATAGAATATTTCACTTCTATATTGTGTGCCAAAATCTGGTCCTTGAGAATTCAGTGTTGTTGGATCATGAAATTCAAAAAATTTTTTTATAATCTCCTTATATGAAATTACTTTGGGATCAAATTCAAGTTTTACAGCTTCCGCGTGATTTGTTGTTCCGGTGCAAACCTCTTTATAATTTGTATTTGGGCTATTACCTCCGCAATATCCAACCTCAGTTCTATAAACACCTTCTAGTTGTCCATATTTTTTTTCTGGACCCCAAAAACATCCCAAAGCTAAAACTGCTATTTCCATAGAATAATGCTATAATAATAATATAATTAAATCCATGTTATCTAAAAATCAATTAGGCTTTTTGTACATGGTTCTATCTGTTTCTGCATTTTCATTGATGGATGTACTTGTAAAATGGTCTGAAAATTACCCAGTTGGAGAAGTACTTTTTTTTAGAGGGTTTTGTGGTTTAATACCTATAATTTTTTTAATACCAAAAGAAAATTATAAAAATTTTTATAAAACAGATCGACCTAAACTACATTTTGCAAGATGCATGGCTGGTTTAATGGCAATAGTGTCCATATTTATTGCTCTAAGAAACCTACCTTTAGCAACTGTAGTTAGTATTTCTTTTGCAGCACCAATATTTGCAACAATAATGTCGATATATTTTTTATCAGAAAAAATTGGTAAATATAGATGGTTGGCAGTCTTTATTGGATTTATAGGAGTAATAATTATTACTCAACCTGGAATTTCATCTTTAAATTTTAATTATATTTATCCAATTATTTTTTGTTTAGGAATGTCTTATGTGGCTATTGCAATAAGACAGCTGTCTACTTCAGAACCTGTCTGGTTAATTTCATTTTACTTCTCGATTGCAATATCAATTTTAGGACTACTTACTGTTCCATTTGGTTGGGTTATGCCAACTTTTTTTGATTTTATATTATTGTGTATGATTGGTTTGCTTGGTGGTGTAGCAAATTTACTTTTAGGTCAATCATATAAACTTTCAGAAGTTTCTTTGGTCTCACCGTTAAAATACCTAAGTTTAGTTTTTGCTATTTTCTTTGGATACTTTGTTTGGAATGAAATACCATCATATAAGACCTTAATTGGCGCAGCATTAGTAATTTTATCTTCAATCATAATATTTAGAAGAGAAATATATTTAAAAAAACCAAACTTAATTTTTAAAAATGAGTAAACCACCTAAATATTGGTCAAAAGCAATTAAGTATCTTTCAAAAGATAAAATTATGAGGAAACTCATATTAAAGTACAAGGATAAAACTTTAACTTCAAGAAGAGATATTTTTTTATCGTTGTGCAAAAGTATAATTGGTCAACAAATTAGTGTAGCTGCTGCTAACTCAGTTTTTTTAAAGTTTAAAACAGAGTGTAAAGGAAAGATAAATCCAAAAGTAGTAAATAGTATTACTTCAAATAGATTAAAAAAATGTGGTTTAAGTAGACAAAAAGTAAGAGGTATAAAAGAGTTAGCAAAAAAATTTATTAATAAAACTTTTAATCCAAGAGTTATTAAAACAATGAGTGATGAAGAAGCAATTCTTTATTTGTCAGAATTAAGACAAATAGGTAGATGGTCTGCAGAAATGATATTACTATTTACTTATAACAGGTCTAACATCTGGCCAGTTCAAGATATTGGTTTACTTAGAGCAATTTCTAATAACTATAAAAAAAACTACTTACCACCTATGAGTTATGTAAATCTTTTAAAAAAGAGATTTTCTCCTTATTGTTCAGTTGCCACTTGGTTCTTATGGCGTTCTATTGATGATGAACCTGTGCAATATTAACTACCTTCAACTATCTGATGATGTCTTACAGCATGGCCCCTAATAACGTCGAGCGCTTCCTGATATTCGGGGGAATCGTAAAATTCTATAGCTGTATGATAATTTGGAAACTCAAGAACGGTTGTTCTTGGAGAGTCTATTCCTTCATTTGTTCTATTTCTTCCACCTCTAATTAAAAATTTGCCTGAGTATTTTTCCGCAGCAGATGTAGCTTTTAGCGCATATTCTTTTAGTTTCTCCTCACTATTGATTTTTTCCCACATGCAAACAATGTAACCTTTCATAATTCTCCTTTTATATAATTATATCTTCAAAATTTACTTTATCAAATCTGTTCTTGATCTACTCCTTCAACAATGAACATAATTCTTTTAGTAGTGCCTTCAGCATAAGACCAGGCAGATTTATAATCAGTTGACTCATGGCAGGAGATTGCATTATCATAACTTGGAAATTCCCAAATAACAGTTCGGACAATGTTTGTATCACTAAATGATTTTAATCTACCGCCTCTTACAATTGGTTTTCCCCCATAACTTTTTATTACAGGAATAGCTTTTTCTCCATATTTTTTTAGATTATCCTTGTTTGAGATATCTAAGTATAGACTTATCCAATAAGTTTTCATATTTATCCTTTTTTAATTTTTTTATTTATGATACCAAATTTCAATGGCTGATAAATTAATTATTACTTATGAAGAATACAAAACCGCTGTTGAAAAACTTGCTCTAGAAATAGAAAAAAATTATAAGCCAACAGTTCTAGTTGGAATAATGAGAGGTGCGGCGCCAATCATTGATATTTTGTCTAGAATTTTTAAATTACCAACAGCTTATGTTGTTATACAAAGTTACTCTGGCGATACTGTTCAAAATAAACAAGGAGAACTTATCTTCGCCAGAGATATTAGCGCAATTGCAACTAATGAAAACTTTAAAAAAGTTTTGTTGGTAGACGATTTGTCTGATACAGGATTAACATTGAATAAAAGTATAGATTGGTTGAAAGAATACGATCCAATTAAAAATCATATTAAAGAGATAAAGACGGCATGTCTATGGAAAAAAAAATCATCTTCTTTTACTCCTGACTTTTGCCCAATTTTATTAAAAAATGATCCTTGGATAGTTCAACCATCAGAGTATTATGATGAAGTGGATATTGAAGCTTTAAAAAAAAAGCATTCTGAGTAAAAAAAAGGCCAGACTAAGCTGGCCTTAAATTTAAATTTAAAAAAAGAAATTACTGCGGAATATCTCCTTCTACTCCTTTAACATAAACATTCATACCAGCTAACATTCCGTCATCTGCCACTGAACCTTCAGCTACAAGTATATTTCCTTTTTGATCATAAATTGGACCAGTAAATGAATGGGTTTTTCCAGATGCTAAGTCTTTTTGAAGTTGTTCTACCTCTTTAACTAAATCACTTCCCATTGCTGAATTATATGGAGCCATAGCAACCATTCCCTCTTTTAATCCATGCCAAGTATCCTGTTGTTTCCATGTGCCATCTCTTGCAGCGATAGATCTTTCTACATAGTAAGGCGCCCAATCGTCAATAATAGACGTTAGAATTGATTTTGGCGCAAATCTTTGCATATCACTAGCTTGACCAAATGACCAAACTCCAGCCTTTTCTGCTACTTGAACAGGTGCAGTACTGTCTGTGTGTTGCATTATAACATCTGCTCCTTGATCAATTAAAGCTTGAGCAGCTTCTGACTCTTTACCTGGATCATACCAAGTAAATACCCAAACTATTTTTGTTTTAATATCAGGATTTACTTTTTGGGCAGCAAGTGTCATGGCATTAATTCCTCTTATAACTTCAGGAATTGGGAAAGAGGCAATATATCCAATAACATTTGTTTTTGTCATCTTTCCTGCCATATGGCCTAATAAAGTTCTTCCTTCATAAAATCTTGCAGAATACGTGGATACATTTGAGTGTTCTCTTTTGTATCCAGTCGCATGCTCAAATTTTACGTTTGGAAAATCTTTAGCAACTTTGTTTGTTGGATCCATATACCCAAAGCTTGTAGTAAAAATTAGATCATGTCCAGATTGTGCTAACTGTCTTATAACTCTTTCTGCATCCGCACCCTCTGGTACACTTTCCACATAAGTAGTTTTTATTCCAGCTGCCTCTACTGCTTTTCTTCCCTCGTCATGTTGGTATGTCCATCCATGATCCCCAGTAGGTCCAACATAAACAAAACCAACTTTAAAATCTGCATTAGCTTGTCCGCTTACGCCAAGAAAAAACAATACAGAAATTATATATCTTAAAAAGTTTTTATACATTTGATTCCCCTTTAAATTTAATTTTGTGATACTACAAACTAATCAAGATTCTAATAAAAAAAAATATTTATTTTGGAATAGCTAACATCACTTTTCCTTATAGAAGATTTGTCCCAAGGATGTTGGTGTGTTTAGTTTTATTTTTCTACTGTCACGAGAAATTACAACTAAAACTATTATCGTCATGATGTAGGGTAATGCACTTAATAATTGAACTGGAATTCTTAAACCTACAGCTTGCATATGTAATTGCGAAATTGTTATTCCTCCAAATATTAACGCTCCTATTAAAACTTTTATAGGGCTCCATGTTGCAAAAACTACCAATGCGAGTGCAATCCAACCTCTTCCTCCAGTCATATTTTCAATCCATTGAGGAGTGTAAATTAATGAAAGATAAGCACCTGCTAATCCACACATTGCTCCACCATAAAGAATACAACTATATCTTACTAAAATTACATTAATTCCCTGGTTAGATGCTGATGTTGGTGAGTCTCCTACAGCTCTGATTATCAATCCAATTTTTGTTTTTTTCAGAAAATAATTTGTCAAAAAGGGCAATAAAAATGCAAAATATAATATAACTGAATGTCCAAATAAAATTGGTCCTAAAAAAGGAATATTTTCTTTAAGATTAACAAATAACAAGGGAAATTCTTTGCCTGGTATTCCAACAAAATTCTTTCCTATCATTGCTGACATCCCAATACCAAAAATTGTTAATGCAAGTCCGGTAGCAACATGGTTTGTGAGAAGCGATTGAGTAAGTACCCCAAAAATAATAGAGATAATTAGACCAGAAGTCATTGAGCCAATCACAGCTAAAAATAAGTTGTCTGATATAACCATTAATGCAAATCCTGAAATTGCTCCAATGATCATCATTCCTTCCACTCCAAGATTTAAAACACCAGATCTTTCAGTTATTAATTCTCCAGATGCAGCAAGTATTAATGGGACTGATGACGCCATAATTGCACCAATCAATATACCGATGAAATTTAAATCAAAGCTCATTTTTTTTTAAACCTAAAAATTTTATTTTAAAAAATAGCAAGTAATCAGATCCTAGAAGAAAGAATAAAATCATCCCTTGAAAAACTTGACCTGTATATTTGGGCACTTGTAAAAAAATCTGTGCTGTTTCTGCACCTAAATAAGTTAGAGCAACAATCAGTGAAGCAAATATAATTCCAACTGGATTTAACCTTCCTAAGAAAGCAACAATTATTGCTGTGAAACCATAGTCTGGTGAAATATTTCTATGTAACTGACCTATGGGTCCAGTTATTTCCCCAACACCTGCAAGACCTGCACATGCTCCACTGATCATAAAAACTATAATGATCATAGTCTTTCCTTTGTAGCCTGCATATTTCGCAGTCTTCAAACTTAAACCTGAAACTTTAATCTGAAATCCCAAATATGTTTTGTATAAAATCAGCCAACTCAAGAATACAGTTATTAAAGTGATAAAAATTCCTGCATGGATTCTCAAACCATCAAATAAAGTAGGCATCCTAGCAGACTCACTAAATTGTCTGGTCTCAGGAAAGTTAAAACCCTCAGGATTACTCCATGGACCAACCACTAAGTAATCCAATAACAATTTAGCTACATAAACGAGCATTAAGCTGACTAAAATTTCATTTGTATTAAAATAAGTTTTCAAAACTGCAGGGATCATTGCAAATATCATTCCTCCAATTGCGCCAGCTAAAATAATTATTGGCAAAACATAAAAACCATCATGACCATAAAATAATAAAGCAACACCACCACCTACAATTCCCCCAAAAATGAGTTGTCCTTCGGCGCCAATGTTCCAGTTATTACTTTTAAAACAAAAAGATAAACCAATTGCTATTAAGCAAAGTGGTGTTGCTTTTACCAAAAGCTCGCTAAAGCCATATAAGTCAGAAATAGGAGTTATAAAAAAAAATTTTAAAGCTTCCAAAGGATTAAAACCCAATACAAAAAAAATAATTCCCCCACCAAATAAAGTAAGAAAAATAGCTAAAATTGGTGTTAAAAAGTAAATTGAGGGCGAAACATCATTACGTTTTTCAATTTTAATCAATTGAACCTCCTCCCATTAAAATTCCTAATTTTTCAGGAGTAACTTCATTTACATCCATGATTTTGGATAATTTACCTTTGTAAATTACACATATCCTATCGCTTAATTTTAAAAGTTCGTCGTTATCTGTAGAAATTAATATAGAGGATTTACCTTGTTCATTGATATTTATAAGAGTTTCATGAATATAATTGATAGCACCGACATCAAGCCCCCAAGTTGGATTGAAGCAAACTAGGAGTTCTGGAGAAGTAATCAATTCTCTTCCTATAATTAACTTTTGAAGATTTCCTCCAGATAAAAATTGACTTTTCATCTCAACATTATCAGTATTTACAGAAAAATTTGAGAGTATTTTCTTTGAGTGTTCTTTAATTTTTTTTTCGTTAACTAATCCTTTTTCAAAAAAGTTTGAAGATTTAAAATTGTTTAATGCAACATTTTCATAAATTTTTAATTCTGGAACAGCAGCTTGGGAAATACGATCTTCAGGTGAAAAAGCCATAAGGTATTCTCTTCTTTCTCTTGGATTTAGTTTACTTATTTCTTTGTCTCTAAATTTTATAGATGTGTAATCAGTAATTATTTCTCCACTTAAAATTTGAAACAATTCACTTTGTCCATTTCCTGAAATCCCCGCAATTCCTAAACATTCTCCTTTTTTTAGTGAAAAATTTAAATTAATTAAGTTTGTTTCGTAAGGGTCGTCACTACTAAAATTTAAATTTGAGATTTTTAAAATTTCATCTTTATATTTGAAATTATTAATTTTTTTTTTTATAGTACTTAAATTTTCTCCAACCATCTTATTAGCTAAAGTCTCAATTTTTTCTTCTTTTGTTTTGCTTACAGAGACTATTTTACCTTTTCTCATTACTGCTACTTCGTCGCAAATTGAAAGTACTTCTTTTAATTTATGAGTAATGTAAATTATTAATATCCCCTCATCTGAAAACTGTTTTAATGATACAAATAGATCTTCTGTTTCTTGTTCAGTTAAAACTGAAGTGGGTTCGTCCATTATCAATACTTTTGGATTTCTGATTAAACATCTAATAATTTCCACTTTTTGTTTTTGACCAGCTGACAAGTTTAAAACTGGAATATCTAAATCAATTTTAAAATTATATTTTTTTAAGATATTATTAACTGATAGTCTTAGGTCCTCATTTCTTTTATCGCTATCAATACTCAAGTTTTCAAATACAGATAATGTTTCGAATAAATTGAAATGTTGGAATACCATTCCGATATTATTTTTTTTAGCATCTAATGGAGAGTTTAGCTTAATACTCTTATCATTTAAAAAAACTTCACCTTTATCAGGTCTTACGACTCCAGATAAAATTTTAACTAGAGTTGACTTACCTGCACCATTTTCTCCTAACAAGGCATATATTTTTCCGCTTCCAAACTCTAATGAAATTTCATCGTTAGCAACACAGCTTGGATATATTTTTGAAATTTCTGATACCCTAAGTTTTGTGTTCATAAGAATCTTGTTGTTAATTATAAAAATAATGAATTAAGCTAAATAAATACAACAAATAAATCGATTTTTGATAGAAAACTTATAATTTATTCAACTTTTAAGTTAATCTTTCGACACATTTAAGTAATATATATAAATAATGAAATTTAGATTCTTAGTTACATTAATATCAATCCTCCTTTTAGCAACTGCATGTCAAACCATCAAAAATAAAACTGATGAAGTAGCCGAAAAAGAAAATAAAAAATATGGATTATTTGTTGGTGAAGATGTTAATAAGATGAAATTAGAATTAGGAGCGCCTACTGAAGATATTATTAACAGCACAGGTAATGAAGTTTTAATTTATAAAACTAAAAAGTATGGTATGCCCTGTGAGAGAAGGTTTGAGGTAAATACTAGTGGGACTATTATAGCTTTTAGTTCTAGTGGTTGCTTTTAAACTTGTGGGGCGAACCCCACAAGCAAGGTTGTAATTATTTACTTAATATCAATAAATCTTTTTTTCTTATGATCCGGTAAAATTCTTTCACAAGCAATTGTCAAAAGACCATCCTTAAGTTCAGCACCATTTACTTTAACATCATCTGCGATTGTAAATGATCTCGCGAATTGTCTTTGTGAAATTCCTTTATGAATTATTTCACCATCTTCATTTTTATCTTCTGACTTATTAAAATGTTTTGTTCTTACAGTTAATAAATTATCCTCAAACTCCACTTCAACATCATTTTTGTTAAAACCAGCCAGTGCAACTTCAATAGAGTAGTTGTCTTTCCCGGTCTTTCTAATATTATATGGTGGATAATTTGATTGCATCGTGATTCCACCGTTACCAAGCATATTTTCAAATTGGTCAAACATGTCGTCAAAACCAATTGAAAACGGTCTTAGTGAGTTAAAGATTGATAGGTCCTTACTTGTCATTATATTTACTCCTTTTGTTAAGCAAGTTAATTTATGTAAGCCCCATTAGGCAACTTACAGATTATATGTGGTAATGAATCCTAAAAATTCAATGGGTAATTTACTAAATTTTTTTGGCAATTTTTAATGCAAAAGCATAATCAAGGGCTATTTCTTCAATTGCGCCATCTCTTCCTGATTTTCCTCCATGGCCCGCATTCATTTCAGTTTTTAACAATAGCAAATTATTGTCCGTTTTATAATCTCTTAGTTTTGCAGTAAATTTTGCTGGCTCATCAAAAAGTACTCTATTATCACTAAGACTTGTTGTGATTAAAATATGTGGATAATCCATTTTTTTTATGTTGTTGTATGGAGCATACGAATAAATATAGTCAAAATGATCTTTGTTATCTTTGGCATTTCCAAATTCATCAAATTCTCCAACAGTTAAAGGTAACGAATGGTCAAGGTTGGTTGTTAAAGAATCTACAAATGGCACAGCCATAATTAGACCTAAAAATAGTTCTGGAGCTTGATTTACAACAGCTCCCATTAATAATCCTCCTGCAGAACCACCCATACCTATAATTTTACCTTTAGATGTATATTTTCTATCAACCAAATATTTCCCAACGGCAATATAATCTTCAAAAGTATTTTTTTTATTTAAGAGTTTTCCTTCTTTCCACCATTTCATTCCTCTCTCCATTCCTCCTCTGATATGAGCCGTTGCCCAAATTATATTTCTATTTATTAAACTTAGTCTAGTAGAGGAAAATCCCGGAGACATTGAATTTCCATATGAACCATAACCGTATAGCAAAAGATTTGAAGAACCATCCAAAACAGTATTTTTATGTCTAGTTATTGTTATAGGAACCATTCTTCCATCATGTGAAGGGCACTCCAAACGTTCTACAATATAATTATCTGGATTGTGTCCAGATGGAATTTCCTGTTCTTTAATTAGTTTTTTAACTTTTGATTTTAAATTGTATAAAAAAGTCTTTCCTGGTGTTTTAGGGGAGGAATAAGATAAATATACTTTATCTGTATTTTTATCTTTTTGAATTAGAGAGATGCTTGGAACTATTACCCTTTCATTACTAAACGTAATTTCTTCCTCATTGTTAGATTTGGGATCTCTTAAAATAATTTTTCCAAGTGCGTTCGAGGTTTCTGATCTTATTATCCAATTATTTAAAAATACTAAGCCTCCAATTAATACTTCATCCTTAGCTTTAATAAATGGCTCCCATTTTTTTTCAACTAAATTGTTACATCTATCAATTTTAAAATCTTCAGCATTTTCATTAGTATGTTTATAAAAATAATTTCCCCATGAATTTACCGAGTAAATTATACCTCTTTGTCTTTTTTGTATTAATTGAGGATTGGGAATATTTTCGTCTACTTTAAAAAAATACTGTTCTGAAGTATTATGATCAGAACTTGAAATCATAAAATATTTTTCATCTGAAGTTAGACCAATACCTACAGTAAAAGCCTCACTTTTTTCCTCAAAAACTAACAAATCCTCTTTTACTGGTGTTCCAATTTTATGTCTGTAAATAGTTCTAGGTCTATGATGTTTATCTAATTTTGAATAAAAAATATATTTATCATCCAAACTAAACTCTATACTACCACTAGTTTCCTCAATTTTTTCAGTAACTAATTTTCCTGATTTTATGTCCCTTATATAAATTGTGTAGTACTCAGACCCTTTTAAATCTAGAGAGTAACCAAGATATTTATCATTAAAACTTACTTCTAGATCTCCCAAGCCAAAGTATTCTGTTTTGAGTTTTTCTTTCTCTAGATCTCCATTCCAAATTTCCTCAACTTTTTCTTCACCAATTTTTCTTCTTAATTTAATTGAGTAATTTCCTTTTGTTGTAGTTTTAGTCCAATATTCATAATTTTTATCTTTAAAGGGCAATGACTCATCATCCAATTTAATTCTAGCTTTTATTTCATCAAAAAGTTTCTTTTGAATATGTTTTGTATCTTTCATTTGATGAGCAAAATACTCATTTTCATCTTCCAAATATTTTCTGACTCTAGGTAGAAGTTTTGAGCTATCTTTTAAAACTTCTAAAATATTTGATTGATGTATCCAGCTATAATCATCTGTCCAACTCTTGTTGTGACAAGATTTTATTTCTGGTTTCTTTTCAAGCTGTGGTAACTTCATGTTTAATTAATTAATATATGAATATTTTTTTTATAACACTTATCATTTTTGTCGTTGTATATGTTCTTCTAACTTGGTTTGCTAGAACTTCTGCAAAAAAAATTTCAAGATTCATAAGAATATTAATTATTTTTTCTGCAATAATATTAGCAATATTGATGGCATATGCGGGAAGATATATATTTTCGTTACCTTTTGTTCTTGCAATATTACCATTAATTAAAACGAAGGCTGGAATATCTTTATTTCAATTATTTAGATTGTGGGGACTTTTTAGAGTTTTAAAAAGCTCAGGAAGATTTAATTTTAATAACTTTAATCAATCTGTAAATAAACAAAGCATATCCTTAGATGAAGCTTATCGAATTTTAAATTTAAAACCAAATATTAAGTATTCGAGAGAACAGGTTATGAAGTCTTATAAATCAATTATGAAGAAAATTCATCCTGACGTGAGTCCCGAGTTAACCAGGTTAGCTTCAATTGTTAATGAGGCAAAAGAAATAGTCATAAAAAATATTAGCTAATAATTGACATAAATTTTTTGTAAATTTTCTCTGGATCTATTTTTTCTTTTCCCCTTGAATTATGTGAAACATTTTCAATACCATCAGGAACAATTGGATACATATTTGAACTATAACTGCCATATAATAAAGGTGTATCACTCATTAAAACTATTGTAGGAATATTTAAAGCAGCAGAAAGGTGACTAAAACTCGAGTCGTTACATATTGATATTTTGCAGTTCTTTATGATAGGTAAAATCTCTGAAATTGAATAATTATCTAAAGCAACACAAAAATCTTTATAAGAAGATAATATGTCCTTAAGAATAACTTGTTCTTCTTGATTTTTACCAGTCGCTAAATAAAAAGTGCATTCATGATCTTTAATAACTAAACTAATAAATTTTTTAAATTTATCTGCTGATATTCTCTTTGTAGGACCTGAACCTCCAATACCTAATAAAATATTTATTTTAGTATTTAAAATATTAAATTTTTGATTAGCTGTTTGAATAGAATTTCTATCTATTTCAATTTGGGGATTACTATCTACTTTTAAATTAATTTTTTTTAATAATTTCTGTGCAGCTTTTATAATGTGTTGCTCTTTTTTTTCAAATAGCGGGTATTGATAAATACTCTTTATGCCTGCTATTTTACAAATAAGCCTATATCTTAATGATGAATTAAAAATAAATACTTTATCAAACGAATTTTTTTTAATTTCATTTTTTAAATTAAAAAAACCTGATACACCACTATGAAGATCATTATTACTATCTCTTCTTAGATATATTATTTTTTTTATATATTTTAAATTTTTTGCATATGTCTCCACTTTAGTACTCTCTTTTACTAAAAGTGTAACGGGTGAATTGTACTTATCGGAAACAGCTTGAATATAAGGTAAGAAAATAACCATATCTCCAATGCCCATGCGGTTTTGTATAACTAGAATATTCATATGTTTTTATAACCTTTACTAATTTGTATTTTTATATAAATTTTGACTATGGAACAAATTAAAGGTGTTTATGCTGCAGGATTGTCAGTATTAGATAAAAATCTTGCTTTAGATGTAAAAAATACCATTAAACATGCAGAAAATGTAATCGATATAGGTTGCCATGGGGTTGTATTCTTTGGAAGCACAGGTCAGTCCCAATTGATATCTTTAAGTGAAAAAATTCAATTAATAAATGAGTTACCTAAAAGCAGACACAAAGATAAATTTTTAATCGGAACGGGTCTCAATTCTTTGATCGATACTATAAATATGATGAAAATATCTAAATCTATTGGTTTCAGCAATTTTTTAATTATGCCTCCAGCTTATTATAAGTATGGAGATGAAGATGTGATTAATTTCTATTCTAAAATTATTAATGAGATTAACGAGTGTAAAATCATTTTATATAACTTTGAAAAACTTTGCGGATATAGATTTAGCGTTCAATGTGTAGAAAAGCTGGTTGAAAAATTCCCGAACCAAATCGTTGGAGTTAAAGATAGTAGTTATAATTTATTCGAAACACTAAAAATTAAAAATTTTTCAATTTTTCCAGGATCTGAGGCAAAATTATTAAAAGGACTTGAATTAGGATGTCATGGTGTAATTACTGCAACAACAAAT
The DNA here is from genome assembly GCA_902558435.1 of uncultured Pelagibacteraceae bacterium. Taxonomy (GTDB): domain Bacteria; phylum Pseudomonadota; class Alphaproteobacteria; order Pelagibacterales; family Pelagibacteraceae; genus Pelagibacter. The sequence continues at coordinate 73,042 of CACEDU010000001.1, forward strand.
GTTACGGGTCACTTGGCAAGGAAAATTTATGATAATTTTCACAGCAATGAGGAATTGTCATCAAATCAAAACTTGTGCGATGTAAGAAAGTCTTTTGATAAATACAACTTAATTTCAGGTCTTCATACTTTAATGGCAGAAAAAAATTCGATTTATGAAAACCTTTTGCCACCATTAAAATTATTAGATGAAGGCGAAAAAAAAGATTTATTGTCAAATCTAGAGCAACTTAATTTTAATATGGAGATATTAAAAGCAGCATAAAATGAGTTTAGTAAGTTTTTTAAATGATTTATTTAAAGATGATGGTTTTGAACTAATTGACTCAAATTCAAAAAAATATGTAATTGGCAAGCCAAATAAAGAAAAACCAATTATAATAAAACTACTTGATCAAAAATTAATGCAAAAATTGCTTATAAATCCTGATTTGTATTTTGGTGAAGCTTATATGAATGGATCTCTTGTTATAGAGAATGGAACACTGACAGAATTTTTAGAGCTAGCTTTTAAAAACATCGGTCGAGGTAATATTAATTCTTATGGAGCAATAATAAAAAAAATTAGAGGTACTTTTGGGTATCTTACAAATTTAAACAAAATCATTAAATCAAAAGAAAATGTTGCACATCATTATGATATATCTGAGAAACTTTATGATTTATTTCTTGATGAAAATAGACAATATTCTTGTGCTTATTTCAAGAATGATAATGATACACTTGAACAAGCTCAAAGTAATAAGATCGATCATATTATAAAAAAATTAAATATTCAGCCTAATCAAAAAGTTTTAGATATTGGTTCAGGTTGGGGAACATTAGCATTAGCAATAGCAAAGAAAACAAATGCAAGTGTTACAGGTATAACATTGTCAGAAAATCAATTTGAATACAGCAATAATAAAGCAAAAGAAATGAATTTGTCCAATCAAGTAGGCTTTAAACTTATTGATTACAGACAATTAAACGAGAAGTTTGATAGAGTTGTGAGTGTTGGCATGTTCGAGCATGTTGGAAGAAATTTTTATAAAACATATTTCAATACCGTTTTTAAGCTTTTGAATGAAAAAGGAATAGCTTTAATCCATACAATTGGTTCCTCAATGCCTCCAAGAGATCCACAACCGTGGATCCAAAAGTATATTTTTCCTGGTGGTTACACACCAAGTTTGAGTGAAGTAGCAAAACCCATTGAAAAGTCTGGTCTTATAGTGTCTGATATTGAAGTTCTTAGAATGCACTATGCACATACCCTTAGAAACTGGAAGGAAAGATTCTTGTCAAAAAAAGAGACAGTTTTAGGGATGTTTGATGAAAAATTTTTTAGAATGTGGGAATTCTACTTAGCCAGTTGTGAAATGGCTTTTAAATGGGGAGATCAAGTTGTATTTCAGTTGCAATTATCAAAAGATAATATTTCTGTTCCTAACACTCGGGACTATATTTATTAAAATATTACTGATAAATAATTAACAGTAATAATGAAAAAAAATAAAAAAAAAAAATTAAAAAATATCAAAAAAAAAAGAAAAAATTCTTTAAAGGCTAAAAAGAAAATAAAAAAGAAAAAGAAGACAATAAATTTAAAAAAAAAGAAGGTTAAAAAGAAAAAGTCTATCTTAAAAAAAAAAATAAATAATAATTTAATTACTAAATCAGTAAGAATAGAAGAAAAGTTAAAATCAAAATTAAATGTTAAAGTAAAATTTGATATTTTTGCTATTGATCGAAGTATCTCGAAGTTCTTTCAATCTATAGATGGAAAAATTAATGAATTTAAAATTCAGAGAAAGGATGAAAAAAGAAGACTTAAATTATTAGAAATTGAGAAAAGAGATAAAGAAAATGAAAAAATTAAAAAGCAGAAAATTTTACAAGAAGAAAAAGAATTTAAACTTAAGCAACAAGAATTAAAGGATGAAGAGAGAATAGAAAAATTAAGAGCTAAAGATTTAAAATTATTTTTAAGAAAAGAACAAGCTCTATTAAGAAAAGAACAAGCAGAAAGACAAAAGAAATTTTTACAAGAACTGAGAATTCAAAAACAGATTGAAAGATTCAGAATAAGAGAAATAAAAGAACTTGAAAAATTAGAGAGAATGTCTCTTAGAGAAAAAAGAGAAGATTATGGAGAATTGCAAAAGAGAATAGAAAATTTAAAAAATAAATATAGATTAATTAGAGATCAAAAAATTAGAGAGAGAGTAGAAGCCCTTGGAGTAAAAACTGATGAAGGTGACGATAGATCAGCTCTTCTTCAAAAAGAAAGGGAATATAACATAGCAAGACAAAAAATTGAGTTTGCTTTAGAAAGTTTTTATAGGAGTGCTAACAGTTTAGTTTTTCAATTAAATAAAAGATATATTACAAGACATATGTCTATATTCAGATGTATAGACAAAAGATTTGAGACTGGAGAAATATTTATAAAATGGGACGAGTCATCAGACGAGGAGTGGTTAATTTTAATATATATTAAAGATAATTCGCCAGATAAAGGTATAATAATAGAAGATAAGACAAATGATGAAAAAAATATGTCTTATGAGTTTAAACCTAATGAAATATTCAAAGCATCAGATTTGATGGTAGACTCCCTTACTCAATTAATCTCAAAAAAAAGGCAAAAACTAAAGCAAAATTAAACTTTTACTCATTAACGTAAACAGAAACTCCTCTAGAATTAATATCTACATCAAATTTTTTATGAAGAGGTGGAAAGGCTCTTTGTGAACAATCAAGCCTATCACATGTTCTGCAAGATACTCCTATAGGCAACTCTGATTTTTTATCAGTTAAATCTAAATTTTCAGTATAAACAAATTCTTTGGCATATTTTGCCTCACATCCAAGACCAATCGATAACATACTTTTCTTTTGTCCGTATCTTCCAACTCCTTTTTCAACAGTTTTTGCTATACAAACATATTTTTCCCCATTAGTCATTTTACTTACTGCTGCTTGAATTACTCCAGGTCTTGAAAAAGCAGAGTAAACATTCCATCTTGGACAAGCACCACCATATCTTGGTATTTCAATACCTGATAATGAAAATCTCTTTGAGATATTTCCTGCAACATCTACTCTTAAAAAATGAAAAGGAATTCCAGGAAGTTTAGGATCCTGCAAACATGTTACTCTATGTGCAACTTGTTCAAAAGATGTTGCAAATGTATTTTGTAAAAGTTCAAGATCATATTTTAATTCTTTACACTCTTTATGAAAAAGAGAGTAGGGCATTAATATTGCTGCCCCACAATAATTTAAAAGAGCAACCCTAGTTAATTTTTTAGACTCATTTGTTGGAAAACTAAATGTTGATAGGTATTCATCAATTTCTTTTGATGCTCCTTCTTGTGAAATTTGTGCAGCAGCAAAAAGTTTTTTTGTTTCAAGTGAAAGATAATCAGACAATAATAATTCTTTATCTTTTACTCTGTATATTTTTGAAAATGGTTTTCCTTCTTTTGGAATTACATCTTTCACTGTTATGCCATACTCAGTTTTTAGAAAATCACAGAGAGCTATATATCTTGTCCTGTTATTTTGTTTAACCTTATCAAAGATTTTATTTGCAAATTCTTCTAATTTTGGAAAAAAGTTTTTATTCTCTTGTAAAAAGTCAGAAATTACTTCTCCTGGGAATGCATTTTTTCTTCCATCAATAATTTTCCCTGATATATTTTCTAGTTTATTAAAAATTTCATGATCTTTTTGTTTAAAGTTATCTCCGAGCTTAATTAAAGCTTTAGCTATCTTTGGATTTGTATTAACCAAATCTTTTACTTCTGGTCCTAAGATATCTAGATCTTCAAAAAGCTCATCGCCTAGCAACTCAGATATATTGTTTTCTAGATTAATATCTGTCTTACTTGTTAAATCTGAAAGTTCAATTTTAAGTTTATCACAAACCCTTAATAGTAAATCACCATCAATTTTTCTTTTTCCACTCTCGATTAAATTTAAATAACTTGGAGAGATAGACATTTCCTCAGCTAGTTTGTTAGCTTGAATACCCAACTGTCTTCTAAAAGCTTTGATTTTTGGACCGATTTTTGTATCAATTTGACTCATTTTACTATTTGTAAATTTTGTAAATTTAAATTTACACAAAATTATCTTATTTTACAAGGAAAATCTAATTAATTGTAGATTTTGTAAATATTGTAAATTATAAAGTTTACATGGAAAAAAACAAAATCAATAATATAGAAAATAACTACCAAATTACTAATAAAGAAGAGCATTCTGAACATAAGTCTAAAGGTATCTACATTAGAGACGATCATTGCGATTGGGGATCCAGCGGAATGAACGAATTTACTGAAGAATATAGTTCAAGTTAAAAATTAGTAATTTCTAGTCATTTATTCAAAAAAGAGAGAGGTTTAAGTGTCAGCTGAAAACATTTCATACGACTTACAAAGATTTGCAGGAATTAAAAGAGATTACACTCCTGAGGAAGTTGAAAGATTAAGAGGATCAGTTAAAATTGAGTATTCAATGTGCAAAATGCAGTCCCAAAAGCTTTGGAGACTTTTAAATACAGAAGCTTATGTAAATACTTTAGGTTCACTTTCTGGAAACCACGCAGTTCAACATGCAAAAGCTGGTTTAAAAGCAATTTATCTGAGTGGTTGGCAGGTAGCAGCTGATGCCAACAGTGCTGGTGAAATGTACCCTGATCAATCATTATATCCATATGATAGTGCTCCAAAGTTAGTTGAGACCATGAATAATTCTCTAATCAGAGCTGATCAAATTCAACATATGGAAATGATAGATGGAGACATGGATAAAAGTAAAAGGACTGATTACATGTTACCGATAATAGCTGATGGTGAAGCTGGATTTGGTGGTCCATTAAACGTATTCGAATTAACAAAAAAATTTATTAGAGCAGGTGCGGCTGGCGTTCACTTTGAAGATCAATTGGCAAGTGAAAAAAAGTGTGGTCATATGGGTGGTAAAGTTTTAGTTCCAACTGGAACTATGGTTAGAAACCTTAAAGCAGCAAGATTAGCAGCAGATATAGCAGATGTCCCTCTCATCATTCTTGCTAGAACTGATGCTAATGCTGCTAAATTAATTACTAACGATTTTGACGAAAACGATAAACCTTTCTTAACTGGCGAAAGATCACCAGAGGGTTTCTTTTATGTAAAAGATGGAATTGAGCAAGCAATCTCTAGAGGTCTAGCTTATGCACCGTACGCAGATTTAATATGGTGCGAAACAGCAACACCAAATTTAGAGGAAGCAAAGAAATTTGCTGACGCTATCCATGAAAAATATCCAGGTAAGATGTTAGCTTATAATTGTTCACCATCATTTAATTGGAAGAAACATTTGTCTGATGAAGAAATTGGATCATTTCAAAGAAAAATTGGAGAAATGGGTTACAAATTCCAATTCATAACACTCGCTGGCTTCCATACGCAAAATATTGCGATATTTGAGTTAGCAGAAAAATATAAGAAAGAAGGAATGACAGCATACTCTAAAATTCAACAGCATGAATTTGCAAGAGAAAAAGATGGATATACTAGTGTGAAACATCAAAGAGAAGTAGGAACATCTTATTTTGATGCTGTTTCAAATACAATTAGCTCAGGAAAGAGTTCAACCACAGCAATGGAAGGGTCAACTGAGTCAGAACAATTTTAAATGATAGTATAATGTTTACTAGTGGTCTTCTTTTAATAGTAAGCTATCTTTTATTTAAATATACAGTTCAGTGGATTCAATACTACAATCAAACTGATCCTAGGATGCCAAACTCTATTTGGCGTTATACTTGTGACTATAAAGTAATAGGCATAAGAGATATTTGTGATCTAGATGACAAGCCATTTGTGAGACAAAGAAGGAAAAGAGACAAAATTGTTACAATTATGTACTTCATAGTAGTCTTCGCTTTTATATTCTCAATGTATTTTATGGCCAGTTTATTAGGATTAATTCTTTAATTTTTGTATTTGGCTCCAAGCAGAGTTAACTGCCCTCATTTTAGCTTTGCTTTCATCTAAAACTTCTTGAGGCACACCTTTACTCATTAATAAATCTGGATGATGCTCTTTGCTAAGCTTAAGATAGCGTTTTCTAATTGTCTCTAATGAATCCTCAGGTTTGCTTTCTAATACAATGTAAGGATTAAGCTTATCTGAAGATTTTCTACTCTCCCTTATTCCATTTATTTGAATATCATTTAATCCAAATATTCTTGCTATATCTTGAATCATTTCTAATTCTTTATCACTTACATGACCATCTGACTCCGCAATATAAAATAAAGTGTTAATTACTTCCTCTAAAACATTTAAATTACCTTTATAGACATCTGCAATTTGTCTTGCGTATGGCTCATAACCTGTGCTTTCTTCTTTAGCTTTATTAAAAATTTTTCCAACTTGATCCAATTCATTTTCTGGTATTTTTAACTTATCTTTAACTGCAATTAATTCTTCACGACTGACTTGTCCATCTGCTTTACTTAATTTCGCTGATAAAACAATCAAGGAAAGTGCAAAAATTTGTTGCGGTTGAGCAAATGATCTAAATCCTCCTCCAGACCTTGATCTTGACATTTTTCCACCTATTAAAGATCCCAAAAGCATTCCAAATGGGCCTCCAAGTGAAAAACCTATCATTCCACCAATTAAACTTCCCCATATAGCCATTATTCAAAACTCCTTAATCTATATTCCCAGTTTCCCATTTTATTATAAGTTACTTTTAAAATTAAATTATTTTTTGGATTATACCATACATCAAATTCAAATTGTTTGTCTTCATCAAGACTTTCATCATTTGATTTAATTTTAAAATGTTCGCTTGAATATTCTTCATTATTTATAATAATATTTTCAGTTCCAACTAAATTTACAGTTTGTTTCTTTATACTTCCAGATAAAGGACTAATTTGTTTATTAGCTTTAAAAATTTTGTGGTTCCACCAATTACCAATAGTACAATCTATATCAGCTTCCCCCTTATATGATGAACCATCAATAATATATTTATTTTTTGCTTTATTATATTTTAAATTTACGTATTTTTCTTTGTCATTTTGGAATGTATTTGATTTAAAAAAAATAAGTTTATCATCTTTATATTTTTCTACAGTTTCACTTAATATTGAAAAAACTGTAATACCAAACAATTCTACTTTAAATTTGGTATAATTTTTTACTACAAATAAATCCTCATCAAGTTCAAAAAAGTAGCTAGTACTTCCAATAACTTCATTATTTCTAAGAACATCCATCTCAATTTTTTTTAAACCTTCATAGTGACTACTGTGTGCAATAGCCTTTGAGGAATAAATGAAAATTATTATTATCAATACAAAATGTTTCATTTTCATAGATTTTAGTACAAGAAAGTATAAATAATAGTTAATTATATGTTCCTTACTATCAAAAAAATCCCAAAAGTCTCATGGAGTTCTGATGAAACCTTTAATCTAAAACCGAAATTATCAACATTATTTTTTCTTTGTTTTGGCCTGATATTGTTCGGTTTTGGTGAGGCGTTAATAGTTATTTCATTTATTGGAAATTCTCCATGGACTGTAATGGCACAAGGAATTTCAATTAAATCAGGATTATCTATTGGTGTTGTCACTTTCATTGTAAGTGTCGTTGTTTTATCTCTCTGGTTCTTTTTAAAACAAAAGCCAGGCCTTGGAACCATATTTAATATTGTAATCATTGCAGTAATGTTAGATGTAACAATTGCATTAATTTCAACTCCTGAAACTTACATCATGAAATTATTAATGGCTGCACTTGGTGTAATCATAGTTGGAGTAGGTAGTGGAATTTATTTAATTGCAAACTTAGGACCAGGACCAAGAGATGGATTAATGACTGGATTACAAAAAAAAACTAATTTACCAATTGCTGCTGTTAGAGCATTTTTAGAAATTTCTGTTGCCTCAGTAGGTTGGTATTTAGGTGGAACTCTTGGGGTAGGGACTTTAATGTTTGCTTTTGGTATAGGTCCTTGTATAGCCTTAAGTTTATTTTTAATTGATAAGATTATGAATTAAGTGATTAAATTATTTTTTTCACTTCTTTTCCTCTCATGAGGGTCAAGAATTGCTTTTCTTAGTCTACATGATTTTGGGGTAATTTCTAAAGCCTCATCTGTGTTCAGTATACTTAGTTGTTCAGCTATAGACATTTGTCTAACAGGAGTGAGAACTATATTTTCATCAGTTCCTTGTGTTCTCATATTTGTTAGTTTTTTACCTTTCATAACATTGATTATCATATCACCTGGTTTAGGAGCCAAGCCAACAATCATTCCAGTATAAACTGGGTCGTTATGTGTAATAAACATCTCTCCTCTAGCTTGTAAATTAAAAATTGAAAAAGCTACTGCCTTACCTTGATCCATAGAGATTAAAGCACCATTCCTTCTACCCTCCATGTCACCTTCAAACTCACCATAAGAATGAAAAATTCTGTTAATCACTCCTGTGCCTTTAGTTAAAGTTAAAAATCTACTTGTATACCCCATCAATCCCCTTGTAGGAGCATGAAAAATTAATCTTTTTTTATTTTTTCCAGTATCTTTTAGTTCAATTAATTTACCTTTTCTTCTGTTCATACTGTCTATAATTTTAGATGAAAATTCCTCATCAATATCCATAGTGATCTCCTCTATTGGCTCTAATTTTTTAGAATTGTTATCATTTTTAAATAAAACCTTAGGTGGACTTACTGTCATTTCAAAACCTTCACGTCTCATTTGTGTTAACAATATCTCAAGCATCAATTCTCCTCTTCCACTTATTTCAAATGCATCTTTATTTGAATTTTCCGAAAAAGTAATTCCAACATTATTTTGAGCCTCTAAAATTAATCGATCTCTGATTTGAGTACTGGTCAATTTTTTACCCTCTGTCCCAGCCAGTGGAGAGCTATTTACTGTAATTTTTATAGACATTGTTGGTGGATCAATGGGGGTCGCTTTTATTGGCTCATTTACCTCCAAGTCACAAATAGTATCTGCTACATTAGCCTTTTCTAATCCAGCTATTACTACAATATCGCCTGCTTCTCCAATTTCGATTGGCACTTTTTTTGTACCCTCATATCTAAAGATTTTTGTGAGTCTTCCTTCGTCTACTTTTTTACCCTCTAAATTAATTGCTTTAATCTGTTGATTTGCTTTGGCAGTTCCCTGAGATATTCTTCCCACAAGACTTCTTCCTAAAAAATTATCTGCATAAAGCAATGTTGATAGCATTGCAAAAGGTTTAGATCTGTCGAATTCGGAAGGCTTAACGTGTTCAAGCACTAAATCTAATAGAGGATTAAGATTTTCTCGATGCCCATCAATTTCTTTACTAGCCCAACCCGATCTTCCACTTGCATATAAAACTGGGAAATCCAATTGTTCTTCATTTGCATCTAAACTAACAAATAAATCAAATGTCTCATTTAAAACTTCATCAGCTCTTTGATCGCTCTTGTCTAATTTATTAATAACAACAATTGGCTTCAAACCCTGCTTTAAAGCTTTACTTAATACAAATTTTGTTTGTGGCATAACTCCCTCTGCAGAGTCCACAAGCAATAATGCTCCATCTGCCAAACTTAAAACTCTTTCAACTTCTGCTGCAAAATCTCTGTGGCCGGGCGTATCGATAATATTTATTCTAGTATTTTTCCAATTTATAGAAGTAGGTTTAGCTAAAATTGTAATTCCTCTTTCCTTTTCGAGTTCACCAGAGTCCATTACTCTCTCATCTATAACTTCATTTTCTCTAAAAGATCCACTTTGCTTCATCAAATTATCAATCAACGTTGTTTTTCCGTGGTCAACATGAGCAATAATTGTAATATTTCTAATATTTTGATTCATAGTTCGGTGTTCTTATACATCTAAACCTCAGATTGAAAACAAAAAAAAAATTATTTAAATTTCACTTTAAGATGGAAAAAAAATTGAAGTTTCATTGAATACAACCTTAAAAATTTATAAGATTAATTTGTGTGGTTCGTTAGAAAAAGACTGCATAAATTTGTTAAATTAAGTTTTCGTCCACCCTGAAAAAGGTAATAAAAAAAACCTCCGAAAACTTAATTTCGGAGGTTTTAAATTTTTCAAAGAAATTAGATTGAAAAGGAGTTACATTCTCATACTGGTTTCTAATAATACTTGATTTACTTAACATTTTGAAAATTCCTTCATCACTCTTCATCACTATTTAAAGCAATTCAAAAGCAATTCAAAAGATAAATCTAATATTTGAGGTTTGAAGTCTAAAAATTGCCTTTATTAATAGTTATATTCTTAATTGTTAAAGTTAATATTCAAAACTTTAATAACTCCAAAAAATGCAACAATTAGAACTGTTTGATTTCAGAAGGGATATTCTTTTTGAAAGAGATAATCAAATCGCTCGTTTTTATGATGTCCTTAGCGAAAACGAAGATACGATAAGTTATGCCGAACATATAGATCCTAAAAAAAAATTCTCTATATGCGGTATGGATTATGAAGAGTATGTTGATGTTAAAAAGAAATACTTAATGGGTTTGACTTATGATCAAATACTCAACTATTTAGTGAAATTTAAGAAAGAGGAAAGATTAGAAAAATATAAAATCTTACTTAAATTCAGAAACATTCCTTTTGATGCTGATTTATTTACTTGGAATAGCGATTAATTAAATTTAGATAGTTACACCAGGATTTGCAAGAATAACAGTTTAAATTCAAATTTAGTTTTTAGTTTGCTATTATTAAATCATGGAAAAACAAAATCTCTCATCATTAATTTGGTCTACTGCAGATGATGTTCTTAGAGGGATGTTCAAACCAAGTGAATATGGAAGAATCATTCTTCCATTTGTTGTTTTGAGAAGACTAGACTGTGTTTTAGAACCTCAAAAAGATAAAGCATTTCAACTTCACGAAAAGTACAAAAAAAAACTCAAGGATTTTACTCAAGTAATTCAAAGTCAATTAGGTCTTCCATTTTTTAATGTTTCTAAGTTTGATTTACTTAGAATTAAAAGTGATCCAAATAATGTTTACAAAAATTTTAATAATTACATTCAAGGTTATTCTAAGAATGTACTTGATATAATTGAAAATTTTCAAATAGAACCTTTAGTAACTAAATTAAATAAAAATAAAAAACTTTATCTTCTTATAGACAAATTCACAGAGTTTGATCTTCACCCAGATAAAGTTGACAATCACATGATGGGTTCAATTTATGAAGAACTCTTAAGAAAGTTTTCAGAAATGTCTAACGAAGAAAGTGGTGATCATTTTACTCCAAGAGATATTGTTAAACTTTTAGTTTCAATAGTATTTGGAGGTAATAAAGAAAATTTGCAAGGGGAAGGAAAAATTAGATCTGTTTATGATCCATGCTGTGGAACCGGTGGAATGTTAACTATTGGTAAGGAATGGATTAAAGAAAATATTAATAAAGATTTAAAAGTAGAATTATTTGGACAAGAGTTAAACGATGTAACATATGCAATTTGTAAGTCTGATTTTTTGATGGCAAATGAAAATCCTGAAAATATTAAAGGTCCACTATCTTCATTGTCTGAAGATGGTCATCAAAACCGAAAGTTTGATTATATGATTACAAACCCTCCATTTGGAGTTAGTTGGAAATCAGAGGAAGAATTTATTAAAAATGAGGCAAAAGACTCAAGCGGAAGATTTACTGTTGGAACACCTAGAACTTCAGATGGTTCATTACTATTCTTACAACACTTAATTCATAAGATGGAACCTAAAGGTTCAAGAATAGGTATAGTTTTTAATGGATCTCCATTGTTTACAGGTGATGCGGGAAGCGGTGAGTCAGAAATTAGAAAATATATAATTGAAAAAGATTTTCTCGAAACAATTATCATGTTACCGGACAAATTATTTTTTAACACAGGAATAACAACTTATATTTGGATACTAGATAATAAAAAAGATAAAAATAGAAAAGAAAAAATTCAATTAATTGATGCTAAAGATTTTTACAATTATAGTAGAGTTAAATTGGGAGAAAAAAGCAAAGAAGTAAGTGATGAACAAATTTTAAAAATTTTAAAAATTTATGAGGATTTTAAAGATAATCAAAAGTCTAAAATTTATAAAAATGATCACTTTAAATATACAAAAGTCACAATTGATCAGTACTTAAAAGATAGTTCAGGAAATATTATTAAAGATAAAAAAGGAAAACCAAAAATTGACAAAAAGAAAAGAGATACTGAAAGAATACCATCAGATCAAGAAATTGAAAAATATTTAATAAAAGAGGTAAAACCTCATGTTGATGAGTATTTTCATAACAAAGAATTAGATAAAATAGGGTACGATTTTTCTCTCACAAAAGAATTTTATAAATATAAGAATTTAAGATCTCCAGAGAACATCATAAATGATCTTAAAAAAATTAGTGATGAAATCACTATCTTAGAAAAAGATTTATGAGTATTTCAATAAGTAAAAATTTTTATGATATTTCAGTAATTCCAAAAAATTGGAAAGAAAAAAAATTAAAATATATTCTTTCTATCTCAGAAAATAAAAGTTCAAATTCATATAACGAAAATATTTTATCATTAACTAGAAAGGGAATAATAGTTAATGATATTTCAAGTAATAAGGGTCAGATGGCAGAGTCATATGAAAAATATATTAAAGTAAAAAAGGGACAAATTTGCATGAATCCAATGGATCTCTTGTCTGGTTGGGTTGATATTTGTGCTGTTGAGGGACTTATAAGTCCTGCATATTACACTTTTGAATTAAATGAAGAAGTTGAAAATAAATTTATTAATTATTTTTTACAATCTAATTATTTGAGAAAAACCTTTTTTACTTTATGTAAAGGTGTGGCAAGTCATGATAATTTTGGTAGATGGGTTTTAACACCTGAGGAACTAAAGAACATTTCTATTTTTATTCCAAATATTGATGAGCAAAAAAATATCTCTCGTTATCTTGATAAAAAGATAGATCAAATAAATTCATTGATTGAGAATATTCAGAAAAAAATCAAATTACTTGAAGAGAAAAAAACCTCTGTTATTAACGAAGTAGTCACTAAAGGATTGAATTCCAGTGTAAAGATGAGAGATAGTGGTGTTAAATGGATTGGTAATATGCCAAGTCATTGGAAAGAGTCTCAATTCAAATTTTACATTAAACTTAGACATGGATATCAATTTAGAGATAGAGATTTTACAAATGAGGGAATTAAAATAGTCAAAATAACTCAACTTGATAAAGAAGGTTTCTTAAATCTTTCTAACTGCTCTACAATTTATGATAAAAGATTAAACGACTTTAAGAACATATTAATTAAAGAAAATGATATATTAATGTGTTTAACAGGAGGAACAATAGGTAAAATAATCAAGGTTGGTAAAATAGACGAACCTTTATTACAAAATTATCGTGTAGGTCATTTTTCTCCAATAGATAAAGAAAACATTAATAATGACTATATATTTTATTTAATGAGTTCAGAAGTAATTAATGAACAAATTTTTTATAATATAAGAGAAACTGGTCAACCAAACATTGGTATGGAAGACATGAATAGGATGAAAATATGTATTCCTCCTATTTCAGAACAAGAAAAAATAGCATCTTATTTATATAAACATACTCAACTAATTGACAAAACGATATCTAAAGAAAAAAAGAGAATACAACTTCTAAATGAGTATTACCAATCACTCGTCTCATCTGTAGTATGTGGCAAGATCAGAGTTTTAGAGGAAATGATATGAACAATCTAAATCCTACAGAAAAAAAATTTGAAAATTTTATAGAAAAATATCTTAATTTGATTGAATACAAATCAATTCATTACGAAAGATATGATCGTATTTTATGTTTAATTAAAGATGAAGTGTTAGAGTTTATTAAAAAAACTCAAAAAAATAGTTGGAAAAAATTACAAGATATTTATCAAGATGATACTGAAAACAAAGTTCTTAATCGTATTTCATCAGAAATTTCAAGAAGAGGAGTCATTGATGTACTTCGTAATCAAGTTTCTGATCGTGGAGTTTATTTAGATCTTTGTTATTTTGAACCTAAAAGTGATTTAAATCCTGATCATCTCAATTTATTTAAATCAAATCAATTTAGTCTAGTACGGCAACTTCATTACTCTACAAAAAACGAAAATTCAATTGATATGGGTTTATTTTTAAATGGAATTCCAATTGTCACTATGGAATTAAAAAATCAATTAACAGGACAAAATTATAAACACTCAGAAAATCAATATCGTTTTGATCGTGATCCAAAAGAACCTCTTTTGCAGTTTAAAAGAGTTCTTGTTCATTTCTGTGTTGATAACAATCAAGTTTCTATGACTACTAATCTAAAAGGGGGAAAGACAAGATTTTTTCCGTACAATAAAGATATAGAAAATCCACCTGTTGAAAATGATTACAGATCTTCTTATCTGTGGAAAGAAGTTTTAAACCCCAATTCTCTTTTAGATATTATTGAAAATTTTGCACATGTTTCAAATGAAAAAGAGTATTACTACAACGAAGAAAAACAAACAGTTGATACAAAGAAATTTGATGTTCAAATTTTTCCTCGATATCATCAACTTGAATTAATTAAAAATCTTAAAGAACAAATTAAAAATGATGGTGTAGGTAATAATTATTTAATTCAACACACAACTGGATCAGGTAAATCATATTCTATTGGGTGGTTGTCTCATCTTCTAACCTCTTTGTATAAATCTAAAAATGATAAGAGAAGAATCTTTGACAGCATAATTGTTGTAACAGATAGAACTAATTTAGATGATCAATTAAGAGGAACAATTAAATCTTTATCAAAGGTAGACGGTGTAGTTTTTGGTGCAGAAAAAGGTTCAAAAGAATTAAGAGAATTTCTTGAAAAAGGTAAAGATATTATAATTACAACAATACAAAAGTTTCCTTATATTTCAGAAGATATAGTTGCATTAGGTGATAAAAAATTTGCTGTTATTATTGATGAAGTTCACTCTAGTCAAAATGGTGAACTCTCCAAAGAATTAAAAAGAACATTAACTAGAAATGAAGATGATGAGGAAGAAGATTTTACATTAGAGTCATACTTAGAAGAACAAATTCAAACAAGAGGAAGACAAAAACATATTTCTTTCTTTGGTTTTACAGGAACACCTAAAGAAAAAACTTTAGAGATATTCGGAACAAAACAATCTGATAATAAATTCAAACCTTTTCATGTTTATTCAATGAGACAGTCTATTCTTGAGGGATACACTCTTGATGTTCTGCAAAATTATTCAACTTATAAAAGATATTTTAAAGTTAAAGAAGTTAAAGAAGATGCAATTGAGATTGATACTGCACAAGGAACTAAAGAAATTTTTAATTATGTAGACTCTCATGAAATTACTATTGAGAATAAAGTAAAGATAATTCTTGATCATTTTTTCAATAAATCATCGAAAGAAATTCAAGGTAAAAGCAGAGGAATGGTTGTTGTAAAAACAAGAAAACTTTGCGTTCAATATTTTAAAGAAATCAATAGACAACTTGATGAGAGAAAGTCAAAATTTAAATGTCTTGTTGGTTTTTCAGGAGAAGTAATTTTAGAAAAAGGTGGTGACAAACATACTGAAAAAAGTTTGAATTTAAGTATTGGTCATGATGGTGATGTACCTTTGGGTCTAAAAAATCCAAAATACAGATTACTTGTTGTTGCAAATAAATTTCAAACTGGATTTGATGAACCTATGCTTCAATCTATGTATATAGATAAATCTTTGAAAGATGTTCAATGTGTTCAAACATTATCTCGTTTAAATCGAACAATGTCAGGTAAGGCATCTACTTTTGTATTAGATTTTGCTAACGATCCAGAGTCTGTTAGATTTTCATTTCAAAAGTTCTATCAAGAGGTTGGTCTTGAAGAAGAAACTGATCCTAATAAACTCTATGATATTCAAACTTTAATTAATGATTTCAAAATATTTTCAAGTAAACAAGTTGAAAAGTTTTGTTCAATATTTTTTGATAAAAATAGAGAAGAGGGCAATCTTCATCCAGTTTTAGATGAAGTTGTTGATAACTGGAATGGATTGGATGATGACGAACAAAGAGAAGATTTTAGACTTAAAGTTGCATCTTACATAAGATTATATAGTTATTTATCCCAAATAATAAATTTTTCGGATGTTGAATTAGAAAAACATTATATTTTTTATAGATACTTATCTAAAAAATTGAAACCAAAAGCAAAAGAGAAAGTTAATATTGAACATTTAATTGATCTTGAGTCATTAAGAATACAAAAGTTGCATGATCATATCGATCCATTAGAGAAGGTAGATCATGACTATAAGGAAATTAAAACAGCACTTGGTACTTATAATCCGCCAACTAAAGACTTGCTTTCAGAAATTATTGAAACAATTAACTCAAGATATGGAATAAATCTAACTGACGAGGATAAAGTGAACATTGATACTGTTAGACAAAAAATATTTGAAGATGAAGAAATTAAAAAATATATGAATGGAGCAAATTCAGAGCAAAATAAACAAGACTATTTCAAAAAACAATTTGATAATGTAATTTTGTCTCTTCTTAAAGATAGATTTGATTTCTATAAAAAACTTGATGAAAATTCAGGATTAAAAAATCTTATATTTGATAAGATTTATAGAGATTATAGAGAGAGTAAAAATAAGTAATTGTTATAGTTGCAAATGAGACTATAACATCAACAAATCCTTCATCATTCCTTCATCACTCCTTCATCACTAATGATTTTCATATGGATAAAAAAAAAGGGCAGTAAAAACTGCCCTTTTTGAATTTTTGTTTGAGAACAATGGGGATTACATTCCCATTCCACCCATTCCTCCCATGCCACCCATTCCTCCTGGAGGCATACCACCTGCAGCAGCATCCTTCTCTTCAGGTTTATCAGCAACCATAGCTTCAGTTGTAACTAACAACCCTGAAATTGAAGCAGCATCTTGTAAAGCTGTTCTTACAACTTTTACAGGATCAATAATTCCTTCTTTGAACATATCAACATATTGTTCTGTTTGAGCATCATAACCTTGAGAAACTTTATTTGCCTCTAAAAGTTTTCCTACAACAACAGACCCATCTACACCTGCATTTGTTGATATTTGTCTGATTGGAGCTTGAAGCGCACTTTTTACGATATCTATACCAGCTTTTTGGTCAGCACCTTTAGCTTTTACTTTATCCAAGTCCTGAGAAGCATATAAAAGTGCACATCCACCACCCACTACAATACCTTCTTCTACCGCAGCTCTTGTAGCGTTTAGTGCATCCTCAACTCTATCTTTTTTTTCTTTTACTTCTACCTCAGTTGCACCACCAATTTTTATTACCGCAACTCCTCCAGCTAGTTTAGCTAAACGTTCTTGAAGTTTTTCTCTATCATAATCAGAAGTAGTTTCTTCAACTTGCTGCTTGATTTGAGCACATCTAGCCTCAATATCGGATTTCTTTCCAGTACCGCTAACGATAGTACTATTTTCTTTATCAACTTTTACTCTTTTAGCTGATCCAAGGTCTGTAATTTTAACATTCTCAAGTTTAATACCGAGATCTTCTGATATAACCTGACCACCAGTTAAAATTGCTATATCTTCTAACATTGCTTTTCTTCTATCTCCAAATCCAGGAGCTTTTACTGCAACCACTTTTAAACCACCTCTTAATTTATTCACAACCAAAGTTGCAAGGGCTTCGCCTTCTACATCTTCAGATATAATCATTAAAGGTCTTCCAGCTTGAACTACTGCTTCTAGAAGTGGAACCATTGGTTGAAGATTTGTTAATTTCTTTTCATGTAATAGAATTAGTGGATTTTCTAGCTCAGTTGTCATCTTTTCTGCATTAGTTACAAAGTATGGTGATAAATATCCTCTATCAAATTGCATACCTTCAACAACATCAAGTTCTGTCTCAATACTTTTTGCTTCTTCGACTGTAATAACTCCCTCGTTACCAACCTTTTGCATTGCTTTAGCTATCATGCTTCCAATTTCTTTATCTCCATTTGAGGAAATTGTCCCAACTTGTGCAATTTCATCACTGTCTTTAACTTTTTTTGCTGAAGAGATTAATTTTTCTTTCACATGCTCTACCGCAGCATCAATTCCTCTTTTTACATCCATTGGATTCATTCCTGCTGTAACGTATTTGCATCCTTCTTTTACAATTGCTTGAGCCAAGATGGTTGCTGTTGTCGTTCCATCACCAGCTTCATCATTCGTTTTACTAGCAACTTCTTTTACCATTTGAGCTCCCATATTCTCAAACTTGTCGTCTAGATCAATTTCTTTAGCAACTGAAACACCATCTTTAGTTGTTCTAGGTGCACCATATGCTTTATCAATAACTACATTTCTTCCTTTAGGACCAAGAGTAACCTTTACTGTATTAGCCAGTATATCCACACCTTTTAACATTGATGCTCTAGCATCTGAATCAAATTTTACTATTTTTGCCATTATAATTTCTCCTTCTATATTAATTTTATTTAGATGTAGAAATTCCCATAATGTCAGACTCTTTCATTATGCTGTACTCTTTGCCATCTATTTTAACTTCTGTTCCTGACCATTTGCCAAATAGAACTTTGTCACCAACTTTAACATCCATTGGTATAATTTTTCCATCCTCAGTTTTAGATCCACCACCTACGGCAACTACTTTACCTTCTTGCGGTTTCTCTTGTGCAGAATCAGGGATAATAATTCCACCTGCAGTTTTTTCACTGCTATCTAACACTTCGATTAATACTCTATCGTGTAACGGTTTAAACTTCATATATACTCCTTTAAATTAAAGTTCATATAGATGCATGTGACTATTTTTTCAAGATCTGGTCATAAATATATAAAGTAGAAAATTCAAGAATTTATTAGTTTTTTAAGCTATATCTGAAATATGAGTAAAAATTTAGAGGCAACAGGCTTAAAATCAATTGCAAGTCATTATGATTTATTTTTCATTGATATTTGGGGAGTAATTCATAATGGAATAAAGCTTCATGAGAATGCTATAAAAGTTTTAGAAGAATTGTCAAAAAATAATAAAGAATTTATTTTACTAACAAATGCGCCAAGGCCAAATCTGACTGTAATTAATACACTTAAAGGAATGGGATTAAATAAATTTTCCGAAACAGTTTTTACATCTGGAGAAGCATCCCTTAGATATATTTTAAAAGAGTTTAAAAACAAAAAATTTTTTCATTTAGGTCCACCAAGAGACTTTGATTTATTCAAAAAATTTGAACACAACAAAGTCAATGATATAGATAGCTCAGATTATATTTTATGCTCAGGACTTTTCGAGGAATATGAAAATGATTTGGAGTATTATAAAAATTATCTATCAAAGCAAATATCAAAAAAAATGATATGTACCAATCCAGATTTAATAGTTGATCGAGGAAGTAAAAGAGAATACTGCGCTGGATCAATAGCTAAATTATTTGAGGAAATTGATGGAGAAGTAATATATTTTGGCAAACCTTATCCACCTATTTATGAACTTGCTGCAAATATAAAAAACAAAAAAACTTTATGTATTGGAGATAATTTAAACACAGATATAAAAGGAGCTATGAACCAAAATTTTGACTCATTATTGATCACAGGTGGTATACATAGACAAGAAATTCTAAAATTTTCTTTTGAAAATGTTTTAAAAAATTATGATTCAAAAGTTAATTATTTTCAGAGTGAATTAAAATGGTAAAGCAATCTAAGATATTTAATAATTTCAATATTCCAAAAAAATTTAAAAATTCTATTATCTTGATTGGAAACTTTGATGGCTTGCATCTAGGACATCAAAAGCTTTTTCAATTAGCTAGAAAATATAAAACTAAATATAAATCTAAAATAGGTGTTGTAACTTTTGATCCTATTCCAAAAATGTTTTTTAATAAACAAATTAAAAATTATAGATTATCGAATTTTAATCAAAAAGTTTTTCTTTTTAAAAAATTTGGAGTTGATTTTATAATTAATAAAAATTTTGATAAAAAATTTTCAAAAATTACTTATATTAGCTTTATTAAAGATATTTTATCAAAAAAACTAAAATCTAAATTCATTTTTGTGAGCAATAACTTTAGGTTTGGTTTTAAAAGAGAAGGAGATGTTAAACTACTCAAAAAATATGAAAATAATTTTGGTTACACTTTAATAAAACCAACTCCTTTAAAGAAAAATAAAAAAATTATATCATCTACTATCATTAGAAAGTTGATTCAGGAAGGAAATCTTCTAAAAGCAAATAATTTTCTTAAAAGAAATTGGGAGATTGAGGGCAAAGTCCAAAGAGGTAGAATGATGGGTCAAAAAATTGGCTTTCCAACCTGCAACATAGATATTGGAAATTACGTAATAGCAAAACCTGGAGTTTATGCTGTGAGAGCAAGAATTAATGATAAAACAAGAGTATTTAAAGGTATTGCAAATTTAGGCTTTAGACCAACTTTTAATCAAAAAAAAATACTTTTAGAGGTAAACATTTTTAATTTTTCTGGAAATCTCTATAATAAAAAACTATCTGTAGAATTTTTAAAATTTATTAGAGGAGAGAAAAAATTCAAAGGTATCAGCGA
Organism: uncultured Pelagibacteraceae bacterium; assembly: GCA_902558435.1. GTDB lineage: Bacteria > Pseudomonadota > Alphaproteobacteria > Pelagibacterales > Pelagibacteraceae > Pelagibacter. The sequence goes on from CACEDU010000001.1 coordinate 93,699, forward strand.
GTTAAAAAATCAAATAAGAAAAGATATTTTGAAAGCTATAAAAATTCATGAGTAAAGAACATTTAAATTTACCTAAAACTGCCTTTTCCATGAAGGCAAATCTACCAAATAAGGAGCCTGAATATTTAAAATTTTGGGAAAAGATAAGTTTGTACAAAAAGTTGAGATCACAAAGCAAAGGTAAAGAAAAATTTGTCTTACATGATGGGCCACCTTATGCAAATGGCAATATTCATATGGGTACTGCTTTGAATAAAATTTTAAAAGACATAATTATTAAATTTCATCAAATGGATGGAAAGGATTCAGTCTATGTTCCAGGATGGGATTGCCATGGTTTACCAATTGAGTGGAAAATTGAGGAACAATATAAAAAAAATAAAAAAAATAAAAACGATGTACCTATTATAGAATTTAGAAAAGAATGCAGAGATTTTGCAAGTAAATGGATCGAAATTCATAAAGATCAATTCAAAAGACTTGGAGTAATTGGAGATTGGGAAAACTATTATTCAACAATGAGTTTTGATGCTGAGGCTCAAATTGTAAGAGAACTGGGCAAATTTTTGAAAGAGGGAAGTTTATTCAAAGGATATAAACCTGTTTTATGGTCAACAGTTGAAAAAACTGCTTTAGCAGATGCAGAAGTTGAATATCAAGATCATGTATCAGATACAATTTATGCTGCTTTTATAGTCAAAAGTTCAAATATAAAAGAAATCATTGGATCAAATATTATTATTTGGACTACTACACCATGGACTATACCTGCAAATAAGGCTTTAGCATATAATCAAAGTTTAGATTATGTCTTATGCGAGATAAACAATAATGACAAACTAAACAGTGAAAAAATAGTAATTGCTAAAGAGCTTTTAGAATCTGTGTCAAAAGATACAGAATTAAAAATAAATTTACTTTCTGAATTTAAAGGAAAAGAATTTGAAGGAACTATTTGTGGTCATCCATTTCATAAAATTGGATATGATTATGATGTTCCAATGCTTGAGGCAAGATTTGTTACAACTGAACAGGGCACAGGTATTGTTCATTGTGCACCGAGTCATGGACCTGATGATTTTAATTTGTGTATCAACAACGGTATTAAAGCAGTTGAAACAGTTGATGATGATGGAAGATACACTAAACATATACCAATATTTGAAGGAACACATATTTTTAAAGCTAATACTATTGTCATTGATAAACTTAAGGAAACAAAAACCCTTTTATCTAATGGAAAACTTACTCATTCTTATCCTCACTCTTGGAGATCTAAAGCTCCACTAGTACACAGAGCAACTCCTCAATGGTTTATTTCGATGGAAAGTCACAAATTAAGAGATAAAGCTCTTAAAGCTATAGATGATACAACTTTTTATCCCGCTAAAGGAAAAGAAAGGATTAAATCAATGATTGAAACTAGACCAGATTGGTGTGTGTCCAGACAAAGGGTGTGGGGTGTTCCTCTTCCAATATTTATTTCAAAAAAAAATGGTGAGATTTTAGTAGATGATGAAGTTTTTGAAAATATTGCAAAAATTTATGAAAAAGAGGGTTCTGATTGTTGGTTTGAAGAAAATTTTCAGAGACTTCTTGGGCATAAATATAAAGCTGAGGATTTTAATAAATCATCAGACATTGTAGAAGTATGGTTTGATAGTGGCTCAACACACTCTTTTGTATTAGAAAAAAGAGAAGACTTAAAATGGCCTGCATCAATGTACTTAGAGGGTTCAGACCAACATAGAGGATGGTTTCACTCTTCTTTATTGGAGTCATGTGGAACTAGAGGTAGAGCACCCTTTGAAAGTATTTTATCACATGGTTTTGTCGTTGATGGAAAAGGGCTTAAAATGTCTAAATCAACAGGGAATGTAATTGCCCCTGAAGATATTTTAAAAAAATATGGTGCTGATATACTTAGAATTTGGGTCGCATCATCAAATTATGCTGAGGATTTAAGAATAGATTATTCAATTTTAGATCAACATTCTGAGTCTTATAGAAAAATAAGAAATACTTTCAGATATCTCCTAGGAAATATGCAAGATGATTATACGAAAATAGATTTTGCAAAAATTGACTTAAATAATTTGCCTGAACTTGAAAAATATATGCTTCACAGATTATTTATGATTAATCAAAGTTTTAATGAATATTTTAAGTCTTACAATTTTCACAATCTGTACAAAGAATTACTTAATTTTTGTACTGTAGAATTGTCAGCGTTCTATTTTGATATAAGAAAAGATCTTCTTTATTGTGATCCTAAAGATTCTAAAAAAAGATCAGATTGTATTTTAATATTGAAAGTAATTTTAGAATGTTTATTAAAATGGTTTGCGCCTATATTATCATTCACTACCGAAGAAATTTATCATCTAATTTCTAAAGAAGATAAAGAGGGAAGTATTCATTTACAAAAATTTGTTAAAATTCCTGATCTATGGAAAAATGATGAATTAAATAAAAAATGGCAAAAGATTAAAACAATAAGAGACGAAGCAAATATCAGCATCGAAAGTAAGAGGGCTGAAAAGATTATTGGTTCAAGTTTGGAGGCAAATATTGAAATTAAAATCAAAAATCAAAATATGTTTAATATAGCTCATAACCAAGATTTCTCTGAAATTTGTATAACTTCTTCAGCTTCAATCTCAAATGACAACAATATAGAAAAAGAAATCGAAGTTATTACTGCAAAAGCTATTGGAAATAAGTGCCCAGTTTGCTGGAAAATTAGAGAGAGCGCTTGTGAAAGACATGATAATTGTCATCTTTCATGATTAATGAAAAATTTAAAAAAATTATATTAAGTATTTCGCTTTTATTAATAATTTTTACATTTGATAGAATATCTAAAATTTTAATTCTAAATATATTAGATGAAACTGGCAAAGTAGATATTTATATCAATTCATTTTTAAATTTTTATCTTGTTTGGAATAAAGGAATTGGATTTGGTTTGTTATCTTCAGATCAAGATTATTTCTATAATATTGTAACTGCTTTAATTGTAATAATTAATTTTGTGATCATTTATATGTTATTTAAAGAAAAAGGAATAAAGTATTATTTTTTATTGATTATTTTAGGGGGATCACTTAGTAATTTGTTTGATAGGTTTTATTATAGAGCTGTCCCAGACTTTGTTGATTTAAATTATAATGGCTATCATTGGTTTATTTTTAATGTTGCAGATATATTTATTACAATAGGGATTATTTTACTTATTTTGGCTGAATTAATGAGTTATAAAAAAGTGAATGAATAAAATTTTAAAAATTTTTAAATTATTTTTCTTATTATTTTTTGTGTATTCGTGTGGTTCAGTTGGAGAGGCATTGCAAGGCAAAAAAAGATCTGACCAAGGTGATGAGTTTTTAATTGACAAAAAAAACCCACTAACTATGCCTCCAGATTTCGATAAATTGCCTAAACCTGGTGAGTCGGTTATGGTATCAACAAAAGATATTAACGAAAACGAATCAAAAATTAAAAATCTACTTAAAAAGAATACCACAGAAGATATTAGTACTTCAACGGATGAACCAACTTCTCTCGAAAGTTTAATTTTGAAAGAAATTAATTAAAGATATGTTTTCAAAAAACATAGTTTTTAAAAATTTTAAATTAAAAAAAAATATTAATGACCAAAAAAAGTTAAAAAAAATTTTAAAAAAAGAATTATTTTTAAGTTCTGATTTATTTAATTCATTTACAAAAAAATATAATTATAGTTTTACAAAAAAGAAAATTCAAAAGTATAGAAACTACGAGACAATTAATTTAATTGGTATGGGGGGATCAATTTTAGGAACTGAGGCAATTTATGATTTTTTAAGGTTTAAAATAAAAAAAAAAATTAAATTTTTTAATAATTTAAAAAAACAAATTAAATTAGAACCAAATAAAAAAAATATTAATTTGATAATTTCGAAATCAGGTAATACTTTAGAAACCATATCAAACTTTAACTTAATTCTCAAATCTCAAAAAAAAAATAAAAATATTGTAATTACCGAGAATAAAACAAGTTTTCTGACTTCATTAGCAAATAAATTAAAGGCGGAAATTATTGAGCATAAAAATTTTATTGGAGGAAGATATTCTGTATTGTCAGAAGTAGGAATGTTGCCTGCTCAATTAATAGGTTTAAATGATAAAAAATTTAAAAAGTTTAATGATTTAATTAAAAATAATACTTTTATAAACGAATTAATAAATAATGTTAGTTTCATTTTTAAATGTATCTCTGATGGAAAAAAAAATTCTGTAATATTGAATTATGACGAGTCATCAGAAAATCTATTTAGGTGGTATCAGCAATTGACAGCTGAAAGTCTAGGAAAAAAAAATAAAGGTATATTTCCTATAATTTCATCAATGCCAAAAGATAATCATAGTTTGCTTCAGCTCTATTTAGATGGACCTAAAAATAACTTTTTTACATTTTTTGATGTTGTAAATGAAAAAACTAACAAACTAGAAAATGTTAACTTGTTTAATAAATTTTCAAATTTAAAAAACAAAAATTTAAGTCAAATTATTCAAGCCCAAAGAAAAGCAACTGAAACAGTTTTTAGAAGGAAAAAAATACCATTTAGAAGTTTTGAAGTAAAAAAAAGAAGTGAAGAAACTATGGGAGAACTGTTCTCTTTTTTTGTCTTAGAAACAATTTTGCTGGGTAGAATGATGAAGGTCAACCCTTTTGACCAACCATCAGTTGAATTAATTAAAACAGAGACGTCAAAAATACTTAATTAATTTATTTTACAAAAGAATATTTTTGATAAACCATAATTTTTTTCTTCAAGCACATTCAAAAATTGTGAAATTTTGTCATCCGATTTTTTATTTCTATGAATAATTAATAAAGTTTGTAGGTTAGTAATTCTAACTTTTTTTATTTGGTCTATTAAATCTTTAACCTCTTTATCTCTAAAAGGTGGATCTAAAAAAATTATATCAAAAATTTTTGGTTCAAGGTTAGAATTTTCTAAATCATAAGCACTATTAGTATATACTTTACTTTTATTTTCTAATTTAAGATTAAAAATATTCTGTTTAAGAATTTTTAATGAATTGTGGTAATTTTCAAAAAAAATCACCTCTGCTGCTCCTCTCGATAAGCATTCAATTCCAAATGACCCAGTTCCAGAAAATAAATCTAAAACTTTTGAATTATTTATTTTTGCAGATAATTTGTTTGAATGCTCTAAAACATTGAAAATCGACTCTCTAACCATATCTTTTAATGGTCTTGTTGATTTATCTAATGGGACTGTTAATTTCTTACCTCTTAGATTTCCCGATATAATTCTCATATATCTAAAATTTTAAATCCAATATCTCTTCTAAAAAAACCATTCTTCCAATTTAAATTTTCAATTTTGTTAATCACTATCTCTCTAGACTTCTTTAAGTCATCTGAAATACTTACAAAATTCAGAACACGTCCTCCTATTGCGTAAAATTTATTGTCAACTAACTCAGTACCAGCATGATAAATAAAAGTATTTTCATCACTTGAAATTCTTCCTAAATTAGGAATTTCTAAATTTTTTTTGTATGTTTCAGGATATCCATTGGAGCATAAAACAATACACATACTTTTTTTGTTTTTCCAATTTATAGATTGATTTTCTAATTTTTCTTCACAGCAAGATAAGATCAATTCTAAAAGATCAGTCTCTAGCAAAGGTAATATCGTTTGACATTCTGGGTCTCCCATCCTCACATTATACTCAACTAGATATGGATTATTGTCCTTTATCATAAGACCCACATATAAAAATCCTTTATACTTTTCGCCCATATCCTTAATTGCCTTAAAAGTTGGTTCTATTACATCTTTCATAATTTTTAAGTCCAACTCTTTATTTATAAGTCCAGATGGAGTATATGCTCCCATTCCACCAGTATTTTTACCCATATCACCCTCACCAACTCTTTTATGATCTTGTGCAGTATTGAATTTTTTAAATATTTTCCCATCAGAAATCACGAAATAACTCATTTCCTCTCCTTCTAGGAATTCTTCAATAAGAACTTGTTTTGCAGTACCAAATTTTCCATTAAAAATTTCTTCCACAGCATTTTTTCCGGTTTCAAAATCTTCACAAATATAAACACCTTTGCCTGCCGCTAAACCATCTGCTTTAACAACAATTGGTTTTTTTGCTTTTTGTAAATATTTTTGCGCATCAAGAGTGTTAGAAAAAACACCAAATTCTGCAGTTGGTATATTATATTTTTTACATATTTTTTTTGTAAATATTTTAGAACCCTCTAGTTGAGAACATATTTTGTTGGGTCCAAATACTTTAATCCCCCTATCTGTAAGAAAGTCTACAACTCCTTCAACAAGAGGTTTTTCAGGTCCTACAATCACAAGATCTATCATATTTTTTTCAACAAATTTTCCTAATTTGTCAAAATCATAAATATCGAGGTCTACATTCTCAGCAATAGATTTAGTTCCCGCGTTGCCTGGTAAACAAAATAATTTGTTAAGTTTATCAGATTTGGATATTTGTTCAGCTATAGCGTGTTCTCTTCCACCATTTCCAAGAATTGCAATTTTCATATATTTAAATATATATCCTATAAATTATGAACAAGTTAGCAAAATTAAAATTTCTTCCAAACAATTTTGAAGTTATTCAACATGGTGATCATGTAGTATGTGCAATTTCAGGTAAAAAAATTCCTTTAGAAAATTTAAATTATTGGAATGTTGATGAGCAAGAGGCCTACTATTCATATATTGAGGCGTCAATTAAAAAAGAAAAATAACAAAATCATAATTATTTTTTCCACCTATCGTGTGTCCAAATCCATTGATCAGGATTTTTTAATATCATTTTCTCTAAAATTTTATTCAAATGTAAGGAAATTTCTTCATGTGATTTTTCAGAACTTATTTCAATTGCTTGAGATACATACATCTTGAAATAATGTTTTCTGTCTCGCTCTATATATATAGGAACTATATCACATTGATATTTCTTTATAATCTGCGCAGGTATGGTTGTTGTAGAAGCTAAGTTTCCGAAAAAATCTATTTTTATTCCTTCAGTAACTCTCTGATCAATCATTAATGCGATTGAGTTACCTTTTTTTAAGTTTTCCAAAATTTGCCTTGTTCCGGACCTTCCTTTTTTAATTTGATTTTTACAAATAAAATTTGTTCTAATATTTTCCATGTTTTTATTTAAAAAAGTATTATTTAAAGGCCTGTAAATTGCAGCCAAATTAATTCCTGACTTTTCTAATTGCATAGCCATTAGCTCAAAATTATTAAAATGGCCTGAAATAAACACAACAGGTTTATTTTTTTTTTTAACTTTCTCTAAATTATTCATTCCATCAATTTCAATATATTTTGAAAGTGTATTATTTCTAAAGTCTTTCAAAAAAGGATACTCTGCTAATATCCTTCCATAATTACCCAGTACATTTTGAGCAAATGTATCCTCAGAAGTTTGAATTGAAATTTTAGATTTTATAAGATTTTGAATGATAGATTTTTTACTTCTAAAAATATTACCAAAAGTTTTACCAACAAAAAAACCTAGGTCAGATGAAATTTTGTATCCTAATATTTTGCAGATTATAAAAAATAAATTTATTATTATAAATTCTATAAAATATACTAATTTCCTCATAATCTTTCTGTAAGAAATTTTGAAAATTTATTTAAATTTTTAATCTTAAGTTTTATCCTTAAATATTTAACATTCTTTTTATTTCTCTTATTCAATCTTTTATAATCTTTTTCTGTGGTAACAATTTCTAAGTTTTTGTCTTTTGCAATTTTTTTAATTTTATCAATTTCCTGGTTTTCAAAATTATGATGGTCAGCAAATATAAATTTGCTTACGATTTTAAATTTGTATTTTTTAAGAGTATTTTCAAATTCTTCAGGATTTCCAATACCACAAAAATATAGATACTTTTTTTTTCTGTTAAATTTATCAAGATTTAATGGCTGATAATTTGAATAAAAAATATGATTATTATAATTTTTTAATATGGAAAAAAGTTTTTTATTTTTTTTTTCACCATTTAAAAAAATTGCACTGTATTTTTTTAGTACTGATAAATTTTCTCTCAAGGGACCTGCTGGCAACAATAATCCATTTCCAAAGCCATAACTTGAATTAAAACAAGCTATTGAAATATCATAATTAATTTTTTTATCCTGTAATCCGTCATCTAAAATTGCTAAATTAAATTTCTTATTATTTTCTGCTTTAATTAAACTCATTTTTCTATCAATATTGCTTAAAACATTACCCTTTGATTTAAGTAATTTTTCTTCATCAATTTGCTCATAATATTTTTTTTTAATAAACACAGTTTTGAATTTTTTTTTTAAAATATTGTTTATTTCAATACAAAGAGATGTTTTTCCAGTTCCTCCTACATAAATGTTACCTACGCAAATTGTTTTAATTGAATAATTTACTTTTGATATATAGCTTTTAAAAAAATTTATTATAAATGTAATTATTGAAAATGGAATTAAAGCTAATGAGATTAGATTTTTATTACTCCAAAACAATGGTTTTCTTATCTTCATTTAGATAAACTTTTTAATTTCCAATATGTTTCTATTTATAATTTTTTCACCTAAGTGACATAATTTATATTTTACATTAGTATTTTCTAAATAATTAATTTTTTTAATAATAAGATTTTTTAAATTTTTGGTAGATTTAATTTTTTTTGCAATTTTTAATTTTTCCAACATGTCATAAACTTCCTTAAAATTACCAATATTTGGACCAAATAGAATATAATTACCCTCTCTAGCAGGTTCCAATGGATTCTGTCCCCCGTGTAAAATCAACGAACCACCAACAAATGTTAATTTAGTTAATGAATAGAATTTTGGGGCATCGCCATATGTATCTACTATGTAAACATCAGTATCTTTTTTTAAACCTTTTGATGATGTATGAAATTCTGAATTTAAACCAATCTTAGATAGTTCATTAGCTATATCTTTTTTTCTATCTATATGTCTAGGTATTATAATAGTTAATAAATTCTTAATCTGAGTTTTTAATTCTTTGTGAATTTTGCCAATAATTAATTCTTCGTTTTTATGTGTACTCGCAGCACACCAAATTTTTTTTTTTAAAAATTTTTTTTTTAATTTAGAGTTGTTAATATCTAAATTTTTTGCACCAAAATATTTTAAATTTCCTGCAATTTGAATATTTTTTGTGCCAAGTAGTTTTAAGTATTTCTTTGTTTCTAAATTTTGAGGCAATGCAACTGTTATTTTATTAAATATATTATTTGAAAAATAAGTTAAATATTTCCACCTAGTATATGATTTTTTAGTAATTCTTGCATTAAGGAGTATTAAGGGAACTTTACTTTTATTCAAATTGTTGAACATATTCGGCCAAACTTCAGAGTCTACAAATATTGCTACTTTTGGTTTCCAATAATTAATAAATTTTTTAGTAAAGAAATTTAAATCATAAGGATAAAATTGGTGAATTGTTTTTTTAAATTTGTATTTAGATAGAATAATAGATGAACTAATTGTTGATGAGGTAATTATAATTTTTTGAACTTTTTTGTCTTTCTCAAATTTTTTAACTAGTGGAATTATACTCAGAATTTCTCCTACACTAGCACCATGGAACCAAATCGTTCCATTTGTATTATTATTTTTTGAAAAAAAACAAAATTTTTCTTTAAATCTAATTTTATCCTCTTTTCCTAAAATAATTCTGATTATTAAAATAATTGGTGAAATTAATAATATTATTAATAAAAAAATATTATAAATAAAAAACATTAATTTTTACTAATCTGCTTGTCGTAAAAGTTTTTGTAAGTTTCAGACTTCTTTAAAAGTTCATCGTGGTTACCAGAGTCTAAAACAATACCTTTATCCATTACGTAAATCCTATCTGAATTAAGAATTGTTGAGAGTCTATGAGCTATAACCACGGTAGTCTTATTTAATGTTAGTTTATCAAGTGCTGTTTGAATTTTTTCTTCTGTTTCAGAATCTAGTGATGATGTAGCTTCATCTAAAAGAATAATCTTACTATTTTTTAAAAAAGCTCTAGCAATCGATAATCTTTGCTTTTCACCTCCTGATAACCGTACACCATTTTCTCCAATCATGGTTTGATATTTATTTTCAAGCTTTTCTATAAAATCTTGACACATAGATTGTTCTGCAGCTTTATGGACTTCCTCATCGGTTGCATCAGGTTTTGCGTATTTTATGTTATTAAATATTGTATCATCGAATAAAGTGACATTTTGATCTACTATTGATATTTCTTTTCTGAGTGAAAATAAATTTACATCTTTGATGTTTTTGCCATCAATTTCTAAAATTCCAGATTTTGGATCATAGATTCTTGGAATTAAGCTTAATAACGACGATTTACCCGATCCACTTTGACCAACTAATGCAGTCATTTTTTTTCCATTTATTTTAATATTAATATCTTTTAACACCCTATTTTCTAGATTTGTCGAATAACTAAAATTTATACCCTTTAATTCAATGTCACCATTTTTCAAAACGATATTAGATTTCTCTTTATTGAGATTAATAGAATTTTTTATATCAATGATCGGCAAAATTCTTTTACCTGCTGATAATCCCTGCCCTATACCTACATTTATTGTTGCAAGTGATTTTACTGGTTGGTAAGCAAGCATCATTGCTGCTAAAAATGAAAAAAAATTATTTAAACTTAATTGATCATTCATAATTAATTTACCTGAATAAAAAATTAAAATAGCTATCATAATACCAGTAAGAATTTCCATTATTGGATTTGCTCTATGATAAACAGAAGCAATTTTTATAGATTTATTTTTTAAATCATTTACAAATTTTTCTGACCTTTCAAATTCGTAGCTTTCTCTTTGAAATATCTTAATTATTTTGTGATTTTTGAAAATATCTATTAAATATTTATTTAAATCTCCTGATTTCTCTTGAGCTTCAGTTACTACTTTACCTATTCTTTTGCCTAACTTTTTCGCAGTTATAGATGCAAAAGGTATCATTATAATTGCTATTATTGAAAGCCTCCAGTTTTGATAAAACATCACTGATAGAAGACCAATCAAAGTTAAACCATCTTTGAAAAGTGCTAAGAAAGAATTACTTAACATGCCTGTAATCTGCTGAACATCAAAATTTAAATTTGAAATATATTTTCCAGTATGCTTATTTTCTATATATTCTGTATCAGCTTTTATAAAAGAACTAAGCATATCCATTTGAATTTGTTTTTTTACTTCTTCAGCTACTTTAATCATCAGTACTCTAGCGACATAAAGAGAGACACCTTTCGTAGCGAAAGCTATTACTATTAAGAATGGAATTACCAATAATAAACTTTGATCCTTATTTAAAAAAATTTTGTCAATAGCTGGATCCAATAACCATGCTGTAGCAGATGTGCTTGCAGCTACTAAAATTGAAAAGAAAACAGCTAGGAAAATCTTATCTAAGTAATTTTTAGTATAATCTTTATACAGTCTTTTAAGTATTTTAATATTAGTCATTTAAAATATTTTTCCTATTAATATATTTATAAATACAACTAATCCTAAAAAATTATTACTTTTAAATTTTTTGAGACACTGAGATGGATCAACCACATTGAGATTTTTTATTTGATAAATTATTAAATGTAAAAAAATAATTATCAAAGTTATGAAATAAAAAATTTTAAAATCCATAAGAATTCCAACTGTTATTAGCGCAACTATAAAAAATAAGTAACATAATGAAATAAATATTTTTGGGTTATTTTTAAATTTTATTGAGGTAGATTTAACTCCTATAATCTCATCATCTTTAATATCTTGATATCCATAAATTGTGTCGTAACCCAGTGTCCAAAATATGGCCCCAAAATAAAAAATTATTGGCACTAAATTTATGCTGTTATTTATTGATATCCAAGCAAGCACAAGACCATAATTAAATGTAATACCTAAAAATAGCTGTGGCCAGTAAGTAAATCTTTTCATCAAGGGATAAGTAAATGCCAATGGCATTGATAATATTGCCATCAAAATGGTGAACTTATTAAAATTGATTAATACTAAAAATGCTAATCCACACAAACTAATAGAGTAAATTATTGCGAGATTTATAGAGATCTTACCTGATGCAATTGGTCTATTTTTCGTTCTTTCAACTTTTTTATCAAAATTTTTATCTACTATATCATTTACTATGCATCCAGCAGATCTCATTAGTATTGAACCCATCAAAAATAGAAAAGAATAAAAATAAAATATTTCTAAACCAGAACTGAAATCATATGCAATAGAAAGACCCCATAGGCAAGGCCAAAATAAAAGCATATAACCTATTGGTCTATTTAATCTTGTTAGCTCAATGAATAATTTAATGTTTTGCATAATAATTTACTTGTAAATAGCAAAGCAGAGTTTCATAATCAAATTGATTCGAATGAATATAGATTACACCGTTACTGCATTAATGTTTCCAGCCATACCCCTAATAATGAGTGTATATAGCAATAGGTTTCATACGCTCAGCGGACTTATTAGAAAAATTCATGATGAATATGTTTTTGAAAAACACACCCCACCAGAGTGGAAAGATCAACTTATTAACTTAAATAGTAGAATAGGAGTATTAAAGTTTGCTATTATGTCGGCAGCATTTGGTTTTCTATTTAATATGCTAACAGTATTTGCTCTTTATTTAGACAGTTTAATTATTGCCAGAGTAATTTTTGGATCATGTTGTTTGTCTATGATGATTTCAATTATTTTTTTTATCAGAGAAATTCAAATTTCAGGTAAAGCCTTAAAACTTCATCTGTCAGATATGGATGTCCAATTTAAGGAATAATTACAGCTGGACCAGTGATCTTTCTTCCCTCTAAATCCTTATGAGCTTGAACAACATCTTTTAAATTATATTTTTTATATATTTCGATTTTTACATTACCGGACGAAATTTGTTTGAATAACATATTAGTTGCCTCATTTATTTCTTCACTATTTGTAAAATATTGATTCATCGCTGGTCTAACAAAATATATTCCTTTAGGTTGTAAAGATTTTGATACAATTATTGGATCAAGTGCTCCAGATGCATTTCCAAACGAAACCATAGTTCCCCTTAATTTCAAACATTCAATGGATTTATCATATGTAGATTTACCTACACCATCATAAACAACAGAAACACCTTTTCCATCTGTAAGTTCCATGACTTTTTTTGCAAAATCTTCTTTTGAATAGTTAATTACTTTGTCACATCCATACTTCTTTGCTATCTCTATTTTTTCCTCACTTCCGACTGTTCCTATAACTTTTAGTTCTAAACTTTTTGCCCACTGACAAAAGAATTGTCCAACACCTCCTGCTGCTGCGTGAAATAAAACTGTTTCTCCCTTTTTTGGAACATATGTTTTGTGCAATAAATAAAAAGTTGTCATACCTTTTGTCATAGCACTCGATATAATTTCTAAATCAATATTATCAGGAACTTTGACAATATTTTTTGATGGGTAATTTCTGTGAGTTGAATATGAGCCTAGTGGAGCTGCAGCATATGCAACTTTATCTCCTACTGAAAAATTAGAAACATTTGGACCAATTTCTTTAATAGTACCTGCCGCTTCCAATCCAATTCCGGTTGGTAGTTGAAGAGGATATAAACCCGATCTATGATAAGTATCTATATAGTTCAATCCAATTGACACGTGTTCTATCTGGACCTCATCAGCACCTGGTTTATCTAAAGTAATTTCCTCTAGTTTGAGAACTTCAGGACCACCTGTATTTGTTACTTTAATTGATTTCATTTTTCAAAAGTAATTTTATTTTACAAATCTACCTTTATGATAATCCTCGACTGCTTGCAAGATTTCTTGTTTAGTATTCATGACAAAAGGACCACCTCTTGCAATTTGTTCGCCTATTGGTTTTCCAGCAATCAGAAGGAACTTAGCATTAGTTGAGCCATAAACCTTGAGTTTCTTACCCATTTCTAAAAGAATCAGTTTTGAATTTTCAATTTTTTGATGTTGTTGAGTCCCAATTTTTATTTCTCCTTGAATTAAATAAATAAATGAATTGTGAGTTGATGGTAAATCAAAATTGAATTCTTTATTTTTATTTAATTCAATATCAAAATAAATAGGTTCAACATTATGTTTTTTTATAGGTCCCTTAGCATTTTTAAATTTACCAGCTATGACTTTGACTATTTTTTCTTCATCTAGATGAGTTTGCATCTGATCAGCATCTATATAGATGTAACTAGGTTTGCTCATTTTTAGTTTAGCTGGCATATTGATCCATAATTGAAACCCATGTAATTTACCTTCTTTCATTGCAGGCATCTCAGAGTGAATTATTCCACTACCTGTCTTCATCCACTGAACATCTCCTGCAGTCATTCTACCTTCACTACCAGTACTATCTTTGTGTTCAAAGTCTCCAGCTAACATATATGTTACTGTCTCTATGCCTCGATGAGGATGAGGCGGAAAACCGGCTATATAATCTTCACTATTTTCTGATCCGAATTCATCTAACATTAAAAATGGATCAAAGTAATTAGGCTCTACACCAATGCTTCTTTTTAATTTTACTCCAGCACCGTCAGAAGCTGGTATAGGTTCGATAATTTGTTTAACTTCAATATTTGACATTCTGTGTTTAGAATTTTTTATCTAAGCTAAAATCTTTAGTTCCATTTATAAAAATAAATAAAAACCCACCTGCTAAAGCTATATTTTTTAAAAAAGAACCAAGTTGTATTTGGTCAGAAAAATCGTTGTGAAATATTACAGCTGTTGCAATACAAAATAAACTTAATAAACAAGCAGATATTTTTGCCTTATATCCTAGTATAATTAATATCGGTCCAATTATCTCAAGTATTATTGCTGGTATAATTAAAATTCCAGGCAATCCAAAGCTTTCCATCCACTCAATAGTTCCATCGTAATTACCAATTTTAAAAAAACCATTGAGAAGAAACAATGTTGAGATTAGAATTCTTGCGATAAGATCGAGAATATTTGCCATATTCATAAAGTAGTATCTTGCCTAAACAATATCAAGCAACTGTTTAAGATTATTTATCTCATTTTCTGGTGTGTAATCTAAATTATCAAAAATAGCATTGTTTCTATTGACCCAAATTGCATTAAAACCGTAATTTCCACCTCCAGAAACATCCCAAGTATTAGCGCTTAAAAAAGCAATTTCTTTTTCATTAATTTTATATTTTTTAATTGGTATATCGTAAACTTTTGAATTTGGTTTAAAAATACTTACTTCCTCTACAGAAAAAATATCATCAAAAATATCATTGAGATTATTTCTATTCACTAATTCATCAAGAAGAGTAGGTGTGCCGTTTGAAAGTATTGAAAGTTTATAATTTTTTTCTCTCAATAATTTCAGGGTTTCTTTTACCTCCGGGTACGGAGATAAAATTTTGTAAAGATCCAATAATTCGGTTTTCATATCTGGATTTATATTGAAAACTTTCATTGATTTATCTAGGCTATCTTCTGTTACTTTCCAAAAATCTTTATGCCTGGTCATTAAACTCCTAAGCCAAGTGTATTCTAACTGAGTAGTCCTCCAATAATTTGAGAAATTTTCCCATTTAGCACCAATTTTATCTTTACACTTTTCAGCTGCAGAATTTACGTCAAATAGAGTTCCATATGCATCGAAAATTATTGCTTTAATATTTTTCATAAATTACTTTCTTGATATGAGTAATATTAGAATATTTTTCTCTGAAAGTTTATCTATTAATTTAAGCTCTTCACTTGCTAAACCACAATCACATTATTTGACGAAAGTCATGCGAGTGAAAATTGGAGAAAATTTTTCTTTATTTAATAAAACTGGTGAATGGTTAGCCAAAATAGACAATATTTATGATGGAAAGGTAGAATTTAGCATTAAGGAACAATTAAGAAAGAAAGAAAATCCCATAGATATTTGGTTAGCATTTTCACCTATTAAATCGAATTATTCAAATTTTATGATTCAGAAAGCTACAGAATTAGGAGTTACAAAATTTTCCCCTGTTATTTTTGATAGGTCTATTGTTAGAAAAATTAATTATGAAAGATTGGAAAAAATAATAATAGAGGCAACAGAGCAGTCAAACAGATTGAGTCCTCCATATTTAGAAAAAACCCAAAATTTGAAAACTTTTTTAGAGAAAAATCAAAGTACAATGGATTTAATTTTTACCGATCTTAATTCTAACAACAAAAAAATCGAAGTAGATAAAAAAAGCAAAAAGCCTTTGTGTATTATAATTGGACCAGAAGGAGATTTTTCAGAGAAGGAAAGAGAAGCTATTTTAAATTTTAAAGATGTAAAATCAGTTAAGATTAATGACAATATATTGAGGTCAGAAACAGCAGTTATATCTTCAATATCAATTATTAATTATATCCTAAATCTATAAATATTTATTAATCAATTTTATAGATTTTTTAATGTCGTCTCTGTGAGAAATCTTGGCAATATATTTTCCATCCTTTAAAAGTATCACTGGTGAACTATGATCAATATTATAATCACCATTTTCAAAAAATATTTTTTGGCTAATTATTCCCCAAGATTGAGAAAGTAAAAAAATTTCACCCGGATCTCCTGTGATCCCAACAAATTTGTTATCAAAATTGCTGAGATAATCTTTTACTACTTCAGGAGTATCTCTTTTCGGGTCAACGCTAATAAAAAATACTTTAATGTCTTTTTTTTTATTTTTTTTAATTCTGTTCATAACTATATCCATTTTATTTAATGTCATTGGACATATGTCAGGACAATTTGTAAATCCAAAAAAAATTGCAGTTAAAGGTCCGTTAAAGGACTCTTGTGTTATTAAATTGTTGTTCATGTCTTTAAGTTCAAAATCTGAGCCTTTAAATGCTGCGACTGATTGATCTTTTTGTTCTTTCATTGATAAAAAGACAGGAAGCATTAAAAATAAGAATATTGTTAAACAACCTGTTAATACTGCAATAGAGGTTTTTAATTTCATTATTGTAAAATTGTATATTCGGACTATATAAATAATATGTCTTTGATAAAGAAATTATTTGGCGCATTAACTGAAAAACCTTGGGAACAAGACCAAGCAGTAATAGACAGCGGTCACTCAGGTAAAACATTTGAAATATCAAATCAAATGTCAGCGGTAATAATTATATTTGGAGTAAGCACAACATTATTTAGTCTAATTTTTACTGGTTATCTTTATTCACTTCCACCTGAGCAGGACACGACTTTTATTCTTAAAACAAATTTGCTTTGGATAAATACATCAGTTTTAATTTTAGTAACAATATTTTTTAACAAGATAAGTAAAGATTTAAAAAATGGAATTACAAGTTCAATTAAAAAGAATTTAATTTATGTTGGAGGACTAAGTTATATATTTTTGTTTCTTCAGTTAGCTCTTTGGTATCAATTAATGCAAACTGGAAATTTTGTCTCAACAAATACTTATTTTTCATCTTACTATTTCTTCACTGCACTGCATGGCATTCATTTACTTGGAGGACTCTTTTTTTGGGGTAAAGTTAGTTCAAGAATTTTTAAATTACAGGAGAGTGAATACAAAAAAGAAGAAAAAAGTATTAATGCACTTTCATTATACTGGTTATTTTTATTTATTGTTTGGTTAGTATTTTTTACAATAATGTTTGCTTACAATGATACTGTAATTGAATTTTGTAAATCTTTAATTGCTTAGATTAATTCTAAAGAAATAAAACTAACACAGATCCAAACACTGCGATAATTATTAACAAAATGTTCACTGATCTAAGATACTTCTTTGTTTCAGGTTTGGCCTCTCCTTTTGAAAATCTTCCAGCGCCTAAAGAAATTACAAAATAGAAAGCTAAAACTAGGACAAGTATAGTTATTAAAATACCTAATTTACCAAACATAAATATATTGATTATATTAGTATAATTAATATGTTTTATGACATTTTGTCATAGGTATTTATAAAATTATTATTCTATACAGGCACTATGCATGCAGGAATTATATTTTTACTGGTCATCGTCGGTTCGATACTATTTCATATCTTTACACCTTGGTATTGGACGGACATAGCATCAAACTGGAAAGGAATGGATGACACAATCACACTTACTTTCTGGGTAGGTGGAGGAGTTTTTGTTGCTGTTTGTCTATTCATGATCTACTGCGTTTTTAGATACCAACATAAAGAGGATAGAAGAGCAGAATATAAACCTGAAGACAAAAAATTAGAAAAAATTTTAACTTGGGCAACAACATTAGGAGTTGCTGCTCTGCTAGCGCCTGGACTTATAATTTGGAATCAATATGTAAATGTTCCAAAAAATGCAATCGAAGTTGATGTAATGGCATGGCAGTGGGGATGGCAATATAGGTTACCAGGCAAAGATGGAAAATTAGGTACAACTCAAGTCAGAAACATTGCAGATAATAATCCATTTGGTATCAATCCAGATGATCCATTTGGCAAAGATGACATAATGGTCGAGAGTGATGTAATAAATTTAGAAAATAATAGACCTGTAAAAATTTTACTAAGATCTGTAGATGTACTTCATAACTGGTATGTACCTCAGTTCAGAGCAAAAATGGATGCTGTGCCTGGGACAGTAACTTTTTATTGGTTTGAACCTAACAAAGTTGGAGAATATGAAGTTTTATGCGCAGAGTATTGTGGAGTTGGACACTATGCAATGAGAGGTGGTGTTGAAGTTCAGGATAAGGCTGATTACGAGGCTTGGTTAGGAGAACAAGAAACTTTCGAACAATTATCTGCTAGATATGAAAAATTAAATGTAGATGGGAACAAATTAGCTAAAAAATAACAATTTAATAATTTAAAAAAATATATATATAAAGGATAAAAAATATGTCAGACGAATACGATAATAATAAATCTTATCAAGCACAATCATCAGAGGTAATGGATGGTTCAACAGGTTCAGTGAATCCTGACATAGATTATGTAAGACCTTCAGAAGTTGGTGAACAAGAATTATATCATCCTCATAGCTTTATTGAGAAATGGGTATTTTGCCAAGACGCGAAAGTTATCGGGGTCCAATATTTTTTAACAGCAGTATTTACAGGAGTTGTAGGATTAATTTTATCTTGGTTAATGAGACTTCAGCTAGGTTTTCCTGAGTTAGCTGGTTTCATGACTGCAGAACATTATTATCAATTCGTAACCATGCATGGAATGATAATGGTTGTTTATTTTTTAACCGCATTATTTCTCGGAGGTTTTGGTAACTATTTAATACCATTAATGGTTGGAGCAAGAGATATGGTTTTTCCATATGTGAACATGTTAAGTTTTTGGATGTTCTTTGTTGCAGTTGCAGTTTTAATGGCAAGTTTTTTTGTGCCAGGTGGCCCAACAGGAGCTGGATGGACTTTATATCCTCCTCAAACAATTTTAGAGGGTACTCCTGGAGCAGGTATGGGAATTTTATTAATGCTTATTTCTTTATCTCTTTTCGTAATTGGATTTACAATGGGTGGATTAAATTACATGATAACAATTCTTCAAGCTAGAACTAGAGGGATGACATTAATGAGAATGCCTCTTACAGTCTGGGGTATATTTACAGCTACAGTGCTTGCAATGTTAGCATTTCCAGCATTATTGGTAAGTGCTATAATGATGACTTTAGATAAGGTTTTACAAACTAGTTTCTTCATGCCAACAATATTAAAGGCTGGTGAAGTTCTAGAATATGGTGGTGGAAGCCCAATTCTTTTCCAACACCTGTTTTGGTTCTTTGGACACCCTGAGGTTTATATTGTTGCGCTTCCTGCTTTTGGGATAGTTTCAGATTTAATTTCTGTTCATGCTAGAAAAAATATTTTTGGATATAGAATGATGGTGTGGGCAATTGTTGGAATTGGAGCATTAAGTTTCTTTGTTTGGGCACACCACATGTATGTAAGCGGAATGAATCCTTGGTTTGGTTTCTTCTTTGCAACAACTACATTGATTATCGCGGTTCCAACAGCCATGAAGGTTTATAACTGGATACTAACTTTATGGAGAGGAAATATAAGAATAAACGTAGTTATGTTGTGGTGTTTAGGTTTTATAGTAACATTTGTTAACGGTGGAATTACTGGAATATTTTTAGGAAACGTATCAGTTGATGTTCCATTATCAGATACTTATTTCGTGATAGCACACTTCCATATGGTAATGGGTATTGCACCATTAATGGTAATTATGGGTGCAGTTTATCACTGGTTCCCATTAGTTGCAGGGAAAATGTTAGACGAAGGTCTTGGAAAATGGCACTTCTGGATTACTTTCTTAGGTGCTTACTCCATTTACTTCCCGATGCACTATTTAGGATTTATTGGAGTTCCAAGAAGATATTTTGAAATGTATGATAGTCCATATATGACATCTGCAGTGGGAATGAATGAATTTATCAGTATTGCAGCATTCATAGTTGGCGCTGCACAATTTATTTTAATCTTCAATATAATTAAAACATTAAAAACAGGTAAAAAGGCTGAGCAAAATCCTTGGAAAGCTAATTCACTAGAATGGTACACTTCTACTGTTCCACCAGAACATGGTAACTTTGGTGAAAGACTTCCGGTTGTGCATAGATGGCCATATGACTTTAGTGTTCCAGGAGCTAAGGAAGATTATATTCCACAAACTACTGCTCCGAGTGAAGTAATACATACAGAAGTAGAAAAAACATAAGAGAAATAAATGTCTGAACCAAAAATAGACGGCTTCGAACTTAAACCAGGGTTTAAGGGAATGGCGTCTGACACAGCGTCAGACCAAACAATGTTCAAAGGTGTACATTGGGGTAAAGCCATGATGTGGATCTTTCTATTAAGTGATACTTTTGTTTTTAGTTGTTTTTTAATTTCAT
The DNA here is from genome assembly GCA_902558435.1 of uncultured Pelagibacteraceae bacterium. GTDB lineage: Bacteria > Pseudomonadota > Alphaproteobacteria > Pelagibacterales > Pelagibacteraceae > Pelagibacter. The sequence goes on from CACEDU010000001.1 coordinate 114,677, forward strand.
ACATGAAAGGAAGAGGTTCAACTCCTGTCGAGTGGCCAAATCCTAGTGAAGTATTTGCACTAGAGGCATTTGGTGTACCTGTTCCGTTATTACTGATTGCTCTTATGACCTTTGTCCTGATCACCAGTAGTGGAACAATGGCTATCGCTGTTAAATATGGTTACGAAAAAAATAGAAAAATGTGTGGATGGCTATTATTGGCGACCGCGCTTGGCGGTTTAACTTTTGTTGGAATGCAGGCTTATGAGTGGTCAAAATTAATTCATGAAGGTGTGAGACCTTGGGAAAATCCATTTGGAGCTGCTCAATTTGGATCATTTTTCTTTATGATAACTGGTTTTCATGGCTTCCACGTCTCTATCGGAGTCATCTTTTTATTTATATATACATATAAGGTCTTTGCCGGCCATTACGAAAAAGGTAAAAAGGGATGGTTCACAAAATTAAAAGGTGATTATGTAGAAATTGAGATTTTAGGTCTTTATTGGCACTTCGTAGATCTTGTATGGGTTTTTATTTTTGCATTCTTTTACTTGTGGTAAAATAAATTATGGAAAATACAAATAATATTGAAAAAACAGAAAAAAAAGAAGAAGCTTCCACACATAAAATTGGAATTTATCTTTGGATTTGGACTTTGTTATTCGTACTCAGTTTTTTTTCTTACATGGTTGACTGGTATCAATTTCAAGGAATGCTAAGATGGTCATTAATATTATTTTTCATGTTCCTAAAAGCCGGGCTGATAATGGCATTTTTCATGCACCTGTTTTGGGAAAGATATGCATTGGTAAATGTTCTTTTATGGCCAATGACGGCTATAGCTTGCTTCATTTTTTTAATGGCAGCTGAATTTCAGTATACATTATTTTCAAGATTATTTTATTTTGTCGTTGGAGGTGGAGCTTAAAATGGATGCATATGGATATTTAGCTTTCTTCTTAATTTTATTTGTTTTCTTTATTTATATTGTTTGGTTTGGCTACTCAGTTAAAATAGAAAATCAGAAAGAACAGGGAGATAAAGTCTCGATAAATCCTTATGATCAAATACCTTTGCGTAGAAGATTAATAGATAAGAAAAATAGTAAAGTTGGTGTATTCGATCTTGGAAATCATATCTTAATAGCGGGTGTTATTTTACTTGTAATATTTGTTTCACTGAATGTTGAGTAAAAGTGAACACAAATACAATTAAAAAAAAATCAGTTTCAATAAGTTTTTTATCATATTTTAAATATCTATTATTGTTAATGAAGCCAAGAGTAATGTCTTTGGTTATCTTTACGTGTGCTGTTGGTTTATTAACAGCTCCTGTTTCAGTTTCATTTATAAATTCAATAATAGCAATTTTTTTTGTAACTATGGGTGCAGGTGCTGCTGGTGCTTTAAACATGTGGTATGAGGCCGATCTAGATAAATTAATGACAAGAACTTGTCTTAGACCAATCCCTACTGGAAAAGTAAACAGGGAGCACGCTCTATTATTTGGAACAATGTTATCAATTATTTCTGTAGCTGGACTTAATTATTTCTCAAATTTAACATCAGCAATACTATTATCTATAACCATAGCATTTTATGTATTTGTTTATACAATTTGGTTGAAAAGAAAAACACCACAAAATATTGTTATAGGAGGAGCCTCTGGTGCATTGCCGCCAGTTATTGGCTGGACGATTGCCACTAACTCGTTAACATTTGAACCAATAACTTTTTTTTTAATAATATTCTTTTGGACTCCATCTCATTTCTGGGCCCTGAGCCTTTATAAAGCAGATGACTATCAAAAAGCTAAAATCCCGATGTTGCCTATTACTAATGGAATTGAGGAGACTAAGAAGAATATATTTGTTTACTCATTAATAATGTTACCAATAGTAATTTTGCCTTATTATATTGGGTTTGTAGGCGAAACATTTTTAATAGTATCTTTATTACTTACATTTTATTACAACTATGTCTGTTACGATCTTCTTAAATTTAAAAAAAATAAATTTGAAATAAAGAAGGCTAAAAAGGTATTTTCTTACTCAATTTTTTACTTATTTTTGCTTTTTGTATTATTTTTGGTAGACCAGATCATAAAATAAATAATCCTATTTATTTTATAAGAAAATGGTAAAAAAAATTCATGAAATACGTAAGCACAAGAGATAATTCTAAGGAATATAGTTTTGAACAGGTTTTCATCAAAGGCTTAGCTGATGATGGGGGACTTTATGTACCTACAACTTTAAAAAAATTTAGTTTAGATGAATTATCAAAGCTTAAAAAACTTAATTATAATGATTTATCCACTGAGATAATACATTTATTTTCATCTGATTTTATATCTAAAGAGGATCTTTCTGAGTTGATTAATAAATCTTATTCAACTTTTAGAGAAAAAGAAGTTATTAAAATTTCAAATCTTGATAGTCTAAAATTATTAGAACTTTTTCATGGACCAACACTAGCTTTCAAAGATGTTGCTATGCAGTTTATTGGTAATCTATACGAATATTATTTAAGGAAAAATGACAAGAAAATTAATATTGTTGTGGCTACATCAGGTGATACAGGGGCAGCTGCTATTGATGCAATTAGAGGTAAATCAAATTTAAATATTTTCGTTTTACATCCTAATAATAGAATTTCACCAGTTCAAAGAAAATTAATGACAACAGTTGAAAATGAAAATGTTTTCAATATCGCAATTGACGGAAATTTTGATGACTGTCAAAATATTGTTAAACAACTGTTTTCAGATTTAGATTTTTCTAAATCAATAAATATGTCAGGGGTAAATTCTATTAATTGGGCAAGAATAATTGCACAAGCAGTTTATTATTTTTATACTTATTTTAAAATTGGTGGCGATAAACCAATTTCGTTCTCTGTGCCAACAGGAAACTTTGGAGATGTTTTTGCTGGTTATCTCGCAAAACAAATGGGATTGCCCATAGACAAACTTATTGTTGCAACTAATGAGAATGATATTTTGCATCGAGCAATTTCTAAAGGTGATTATATTTCAAAAAAAGTTAAAGAAACACTTTCCCCAAGTATGGATATTCAATTAGCAAGTAATTTTGAAAGATTAATTTATTATGTGAATAATTCCAATTCTAACATTACATCAGATATAATGAAAAAAGTTAAGAATAATGAATATAAAATAGAAAAATCAAACTTAGACTTTATCCAAAAAGATTTTATTTCAGAAAGTTGTGATGAAAATGAAACTTTAAAAATTATAAAACAACATTTTGACAAAAGTAGTGTCATATTAGATCCACATACTGCAGTTGGAGTAGGGGCTGCAAATAAGCTAAATTTTAGTGATTGTGTAGTTTTATCTACTGCTCATCCATGCAAATTTCCAGCTGCTACAGATAAGGCTATAAATAAACGTGAAGAACTACCTAAAGAGCTACAATATGTTCATAGTAAAGAGGAAAATTTTCAACTATTAAAAAATGATAAAGAGGCAGTAAAAAATTTCGTTAAAAGTAAATTATGAAGCTAAAAGTTAATGATCAAATACCTGATGCTAAAATCTTTAATTTAGTTGATGGTGAGCCAAAGGAGCAAAATATATCTGAGGTATTAGGTTCAAAAAAAATAATATTATTTGGCTTACCTGGTGCATTTACAGCTACATGCTCTAAATTGCATCTACCAGGTTATGTCAAAAATACTCAAAAAATCATAGAAAAAGGTATTAATAAAATATTTTGCATAGCAGTTAACGATCCATATGTAATGAATGCTTGGGGTCTTGCAAACAATATTGGAGAAAATATAGTCATGTTAGCTGATCCTTATTTGTCATTTACCAAGCTAATAGGTGCTGAAGTTGATAGAAATTCAAAAGGCATGGGAGTGAGATCAAGCCGTTATGCAATGATTATAAAAAATCTACAAGCCCAAAATATTCAAGAAGAAGAAGAAACTAAAAATTGCGGAATATCCTCAGCAGAGGGAATTTTAGACATAATTTAGATATGAAATTATGCTATTTTAAAATTATCTTATTTATTTTTGAATGAAATTTTTATTAAAAATATTTTCACCAAGTATTTTAATGATATCATTATTATTTTTGACTTATACATTTTATAAATCAGAAATTTATTATGATGGGGGTCAAAGAAATTATTACAATTCTTACTATTACATATTACTAACATTAATTTTTTTTTCTGTCATTACATTTTTCATAAATCAAAATATTAAAGAATATTTAATTATAATTAGTATCAGTTTAGTGATTTCATTATATTTATTTGAAGCATATTTAATTGTAAAAAAGCAATCTTCACTAGATCGACAATCATCACAAAAAAAATCGCCACAACAACTTCTAGAATCAATAAACCAAAACACAAAGGAGCAACTTTATAAAAAAAGAACTGGAAAAAAATGGGATAGAAGAACTAGGTTGAAAATTTATGAAGACTTAAAAATGATCGATAATGAAATTGTAGTAAATGTTCCTCCAAGTATTCATTATAAAAATAAAAATCATATTTTTTTTCCTTTATCAGGCATCTCAAATTCACCGACAATTTTTTGTAATGAAAATGGATATTATTCAATGTATCAAAGTGATAGATATGGATTTAATAACCCAGATGATGAATGGGATAAGAAAGAAATAGAGTATTTTTTAGTCGGAGACTCTTCTGTTAACGGTGCTTGTGTAAATAGACCGAATGATATTAGTTCCATTTTAAGAACTTTATCAAGCAAAACAGTTTTAAATATAAGCTATAGTGGAAATGGACCTTTAATTCAATTTGCAGCGTTAAGAGAATACTTTAATCCAAATATCAAAAAAGTATTATGGTTTTATTATGAGGGTAGTGATTTAAGAGATTTAATTAGCGAAACAAAAAATATTGTTCTAATTAATTATTTAAATGATTTAAATTTTACACAAAATCTAAAATTTAGACAAAATGATGTTGATGATTTTATAGTTAATATTATAGAAGACGAAGTTATAAAACAAAAACAACAGTCAAAAATCATTTTAGAAGAAAAGAAAGAAACTAAATCTATCAAAGTTAAATTAATAAAATTTTTAAAAATAGAAAATATTAGAATTTTAACTCTACCATTACCAAATTATGAAAAACCATGGGATTATGATGATCCTTTAACACCACCAGAGTTTAAAAAAATACTTCACTTAACAAAAGATTTAGTAGAAAAAAATAATTCGAAACTATACTTTATATATTTGCCTCAATATCAGCGTTATATAAATAAAAAATATGACAATACAAATTATAATTTTGTAAAAAATATTGTAAATGAACTAAACATTCCTTTTATTGATTTACATAAAAAAGTTTTTGAAAAAGAGAAAAATCCCTTTAAATATTTTCCATTTGAAATGCCAGGTCATTATAATATTGAAGGTTATAAAAAAATTACTGAGACAATATTTTATTCTATGAATAAAGAGAATAAAAATTAATAAAATTACATGTCTAACTTTGAAAATAATAAAGCATTTTCTAATAAGAGTTTTGGAATAGTTTTTTTTATTGTATTTTTCTTATTAGCTTTTTACCCACTAACTTTTGGTGGGGAGTTAAAAATATGGTCATTATTTATTTCTTTAATTTTTCTGGTTTTAGGTTTATTTAATTCTAAAATTTTAAACCCATTAAGCAAACTTTGGTTTAAGTTTGGCATATTTCTCGCAAAAATAATATCACCAATAATATTGGGGATAATATTTTTTTTAATGGTAACACCGATAGGTTTAATAATGAGAGCGTTCAAAAAAGACGTTTTAAATTTAAAATATAATGATAATAAAACTTATTGGATTAAAAAAACTGATCCAAAAAGTAAAATGAAGAATCAATTTTAAATGAGTTTTATAAAAGAATTTTGGGAATTTATGAAAGTCAGAAAAAAATATTGGCTTTTACCAATTATTGTAGTTCTTGCTTTATTTGGAGGATTAATAGTTTTAACTAGTGGTACAGCTGTAGCTCCATTTATTTATACAATATTTTAAGATGAGCTCAATATTAGGTATTTCTGCATTTTATCATGATAGTGCGGCCTCTATTTTAAAAGATGGTGAAATTATTGCAGCAGCTCAAGAGGAAAGATTTACAAGAAAAAAACATGATCGAGACTAACCAAAAAACGCGATAAATTTTGTATTAGAATACAGCAATTTAAAACTAAGTGAAGTTGATCAAATAGTTTTTTTTGAAAAACCCTTTTTAAAATTTGAAAGATTATTAGAGACATACGTCGCTTTTGCACCTAAAGGTTTTGCATCATTTGCGAAATCTATGCCTTTATGGATTAAAGAAAAACTTTTTCAAAAAAACTTTCTTTTCAATAAACTTAAAGAACATGATGAAAATTATAAATCAGATGAAAATATTTTTTTTTCAGACCATCATTTGAGCCATGCCTCTAGTGCTTTTTTTCCATCTCCATTTGAAGAAGCTGTTATATTAACGGCTGATGGTGTTGGTGAGTGGGCGACAACCACAGTTGCTGTTGGCAAAGGAAATCATTTAGAAGTTAAAAAAGAAATTCACTTTCCACACTCTTTAGGTCTCCTTTATTCGGCATTTACATATTACTCGGGATTTAAAGTTAATAGTGGTGAATACAAACTTATGGGTTTAGCCCCATATGGGACTCCAATCTTTGTAGATAAAATTAAAAAACTTATAGATATTAAAGATGATGGTTCTTTTAGATTAAATCAAAAATATTTTAATTATGCAACAGGTTTAACAATGACAAATGATAAATTTCACAATTTATTTGATCATGAACCTCGTAACCCTAGAAAGGAAAAAATAACACAATTCTATATGGATATCGCTGCTTCTATACAAAAAGTAACAGAAGAAATAATGATAAAATTGGTCAAAGGAATTCGTAATGAATTTGATATTAAAAATTTATGTTTAGCAGGTGGTGTAGCTTTAAATTGTGTAGCGAATGGTAAAATTCTTAAAGAAAAAATTTTTGACAATGTTTGGATTCAACCTGCTGCTGGAGATGCTGGAGGTTCTCTAGGAGCAGCATTAGCACTCTGGCACATAGAGCAAGGTAATAAGAGATTTACAAATCAAGATGATAAAATGAAAGGCTCATATTTAGGTAGTGAGTTTGATCAAGAACAAATTGAAAATGAGCTAAATTCTTTAGGAGCTAACTTTGAAACTTTCAGCTATGAAAATTTAATAAATAAAACTGCAGAATTTTTATCTAACGAAAAAGTAATTGGATGGTTTCAAGGTAGAATGGAATTTGGTCCGAGAGCATTAGGAGGAAGATCTATTTTAGGAGATCCTAGATCTGAAAAAATGCAAAAAAATCTTAACCTTAAAGTAAAATATAGAGAAAGCTTTAGACCATTTGCACCATCTATTTTAAGAGAGGATTTATCAAATTGGTTTGATCTTGATGTGGATAGTCCATATATGCTTTTAGTTTCAGATATAAGTTCAGATAAGAAAATAGAAATGACTGAAAAACAAAAAAAACTTTTTGGAATTGACAAATTAAATATCAAAAGATCAGAAATCCCAGCAGTTACGCATGTAGACTATTCTGCAAGAATTCAAACAGTTACAAAAAGTACTAATAAAAGTTTCTATGATTTAATTTATAAATTCAAAGAAAAAACAGGTTGTCCAATGATTGTCAATACCTCTTTCAATGTAAGAGGAGAACCAATTGTAAATTCTCCTACTGACGCTCTAAAGTGTTTTATGGGTACTGAGATAGATTACTTGGTAATTGGTAACTGCATATTAGATAAATCTAAACAAAATCCTAACATCAATAAAAAATATGAATACGAATTTGAATCAGATTAAATAAATTATTTAATAAAAAAGTTTTTTGGATTTATGCTGTAGAAATATTATTAGGTTTAATCTCCCTAAAAATTCTTCTAATGATGTAATAAACGAAAGAACCAATAATCCCTTACATACTACGTTAAGAATTTAAAACTTTAGTTTTTTCAAGGGGTGTTATGTTACTCATCTGAAACAGGAAAATTAGCATATTAAGACAGTAAATATAATTTTTTCGTTGAAATATTCATTATGTATTTCATCTATTTTGTAGTCTCTTTGACTTCGTTTATTTCGTTGAGACAATATAATATCGAGATGAATTAAGATTTTTTGCCAATCATCACAAAAAAACCACCCTCATATATTTGGCTACGATCAAACATTAAAGATATTTCTTTTAAAAATAATTTATTCTTATTTGGTATAGGCTTTTTATCAAATATTTTATCATTGAAATTAAAATTAAAAGGAATTGAGTTTATAAATTCTATATGATTTTTTTTAAACCATTTTATTACTTCTGAGAACGAATGTTTGGACTCGTGAGGATTATAGTACTGGTCTTTGAACCAAGCATACAGTTTTTTTTCTGAAACAGTATCTGAAAATCTTTTATCTATAAATTTCAATTTTTCACCAAATATTTTAATAAAAAATTGTTTAATGTTTTGAACTATTCTTCCATATTTGTGATATAGCCCGATTATAATTATTCCTCCAGGTTTTAATTTTTCTGATAATTTATTGAAAGCAAGTTCAGGATTATAAGTGTGATGGAGAACACCATTAGAAATAATAATATCAAAGTAATTGTTTGGAAAACATAAATTAAAAATATTCATCCGATAAAATTGAACATTTTTTATTTCATTTTTATCTATAAATTGTTTTCCTTCAATAAGACTACCTTTAGACAAATCTATAGAATGAATTCTTCTATTATATCGACTTAAAGCAATTGAAAGTTGCCCAGTTCCACATCCTGCTTCTAAGATTTCAGAATGATATGGGATTTCATTATCTATTTTACTTACAAATATTGAATTAAGTGATTTACCTAGGAGAGTTCCAAAATCTTCAATGTCATCAAAATTTGGAAATTTAACATTATCATAAAATTCTGATTGTTTTAATGTTAGGGGATTTTGGTCATCAAAATATAAATCAGGGATTCCAGAAAAAAAATTTATTTCGTTAGTATTCAACTTATTTGAAGATATAGGATTGATTAAATTATTTGTATTTATCATACTTAAATATATCTCTTTTGCCAGGTGCCTCTGCTAAGAGCAAGCAGCTTCTCTAGCAATTAAGTCAACTTCATTATTTAAAATATCATTCGAGTGACCTTTTACCCATTTCCATTTAATTTCATAATCATTTGTTAAATTATCTAATTCAGTCCAGAATTCTTTATTTTTAACTGGTTGTTTATTAGCTGTTTTCCAACCATTTTTTTTCCAATTATGTATCCACTCAGTAATTCCGGATTTTACATATTTAGAGTCTGTGAAAATCTGAACACTGCTTCCTTTAGGAATTTTTTTAAGAGCTTTTATTGTAGCAAGCAACTCCATTTGATTATTTGTGGTATTTTTTTTACTTCCCCTTATCTGAATTTTTTTTTCATCATCTATAATAATAGCAGCCCACCCACCATTTCCTGGATTACCCAAACACGATCCATCAGTATAGATTTTTATCATTAGCTGTAATCCTTAAATGAATTTAATTTTCTGTGAAAATTTAATTTATCTAAATATTCTTTTGGGTCTTTAATTTTAATTAGTGCTTTTTTTGGAGTATTTAAATAGTCATAAGATCTTGTAAGAAGATATCTCAAAGCCGAACCTCTGCACAAAGTATTGAAATTACTCTTTTCTTTGTAATTCAATTTTCGGACAGATTGGTAACCTTTTAATAATTGAGAAGATTTACTTTTATCTAAAACAAAAATTTTATTTCTTTTTTTAAAACATAATGCATTTACACATGTAGCTAATTCATAAGCTAAAAAATCATTTGCAGAAAAGTAAAAATCAATAAAACCGTAATATTTTTTCTTGTAGAAAAAAATATTATCAATAAATAAATCGCTGTGAATTATTCCATTGGGCAAACTTTTTGGCCATTTTTTTTTGATATCGACTAAGTCAGTTCGCATAGTATCAATTAAATTACTCGAAAGTTTATTAATTCTTTTATCTATTCTATTTAATAAAGGCCCCCACGAATTCACCGATAATGAATTTTTTCTATATAATCTTAATTTTTTTGCAGCCAAATGTAACAGAGCTGCATTTTTTCCAACTTGAAAACAATCTTTATCTGTAAGTTGATTTTTGTCTTTTCCCTCTAAAAAACTTACTAAACATGCAGTTTTATTTTTTATTTTGAATAAATATTTACCTTTTTTATTTTTTATTGGCTCAGGACACTTAATTTTCTTTTTAGATAAACCAAACATCAAGTTCATAAAAAAAGGCAAATCTCTTTTTTGAACTCTCTTTTCAAAAATGGTTAATATTATTTTTCTCTTATCTGTTTTTATTAAATAGTTTGTGTTCTCAATTCCTTTTTTAATACCAGAAAATGATTGGATTTTACCTATTATAAAACTTTTTTCTATCAGACTTAAATCACTTCGATTTATCCTTGTATATACAGCCATTAATTTAATTTTCCTGGAATTTTAAATATTACATCTTCTTTTACTATTTCAACTTCCTCTATTTCCACAGTAAATTTTTTTTTAATATTTTCTATGAATTCATTAACTAATACTTCAGGAGCTGAGGCACCAGATGAAATACCTATTGTTTTGCATCTAGATAGTTTTTCAAGTGGAAAAGTACTTTCTGAATGGATTAATTCAGCATTTTCACATCCATTATTTTTAGCTACTTCAACCAATCTAACAGAGTTAGATGAATTCCTACTACCAATCACAAATAGATTATCACACTCTTTTGCAATCTTTTTTATTGCTGCTTGTCTATTCGTGGTCGCGTAACAAATATCATCTTTTTTTGGCTCGTGAATATCTGGAAAGCGTTCTTTTAACACATTAATAATATCTTTAGTATCATCAACTGATAATGTTGTTTGTGTGATATAAGCAAGCTTTTCGTTTTTGCTTCTCTGATAATTTTTTGCATCATCTATAGTTTCAATAAGATCAATCTTTCCATTAGCTACTTGACCCATTGTACCAATTACCTCAGGATGGTTTTTATGGCCTATAAGCAAAACTTGAATATCTTTTCTATTTAAATTTTCTGCTTCTCTGTGAACTTTAGAAACTAGTGGGCATGTTGCATCTACAAAAATCATGTTTAAACTTTCTGCTTCTTTAGGAACAGATTTAGGGACACCATGAGCAGAAAAGATAACAGGCCTTGTTTTATCTTCAATTTCACCAATCTCTTCAACAAATATTGCACCAATTTTTTTTAAGCCATCTACTACATGCTTATTATGAACTATTTCATGTCTTACGTATACAGGAGCGCCATATTTTTCTATACTTTTCTTTACAATTTCAATTGCTCTGTCAACACCTGCACAAAAACCTCTGGGGGCTGCTAAAAGTATTTTAAGATGATTTTTTTTCACTTTCATCCTTTCGAAAAAATGGAATTAAAAAAACAATACATGCAATTAGAAAAAAAAGACTACCAAACATAGCCCAAAAACTTCCTAAACTTGATATAATAAAACCCAACGCAGAAATAATGAATAAAATCCACCCAATTAAATTAATATTTTTATTGCTCATTTTTTTCAATCAAATATTCGAGCAATATATGTGGAAAAGTTAATGAGGCTAATCCAATAAAAATTACTCTATATATAGTTTCATTCAATTCGTTATAATTATTCAGAATTGATATTGAAACAACATATCCTAAAATCGTTAAAATTGTTAGTGGAAAGGCTTTTTTGATGAATACTGGCAAACCCTTTTTTAAATTTTTATTTAATTCTCTAATTAAAGAAATCGAGTGCCTAATAGAATGTAAAAAGCAAAAGTAAATTGTAAAAGCAATTATTGGATTAAGAAAATAATTTAGGATTAGTATTGATAAATAATCCATTAACAGTAGTGACCTTGCTTCAAAACTTTTATTTAATGACAAAATAATCCCAGAGACCAAAGATAAAAGCATAAGTATGAATAATATCTCGTTAGATATTATTAAATTGTTTGAAATATTAAAATTTAATGTCTCGAAAATTGCAAGTGTTTCCTCTTTATGGAAAAACAAGGGTGATGTAATTATTAATGATCCTTTTAAAAAATAAATTAATTCAAATTTTTCCTTTTGATTAATGAATTCGGAGTCCTCTTTACCAAAATGATAAGCCGCAATAATTAAAAATAATAGAAGTAATAATTTTGGAAATACTAACCAAATCAATATTGTGATTACTCCAATAAATAAATATCCAAAATAAAAAATAGTCATTGATTTATATCCAAAATATTTGATAAGTTTCTTACCTTTAATATGATCCAGAGAACCATGAGATATTCCTATTGTTAAAATTAAAAATAATGAAATAATTAAGAAACTACCTTCTCTTAGGTATTCTATCCCGGATAAAAAAATACATAAATTAAAAAAAATTAAAGAGTGGTAAAAATTAATTTTGATCATTTAATTTAAAAAAGTGCTTTTATAAAAATCCATTTAGGCATTTTTAATATTATTGATAAATCTTCAAAAAAATTACTTCTATTCGACAAAAATTTAATTACAGTATTAGATTTATTATTAAACATCCTAAAAAAGATATTCGGCATTTTGCTTGGATTATTTTTCAGAACTTTTAAAAAAATATTATCGAGAAATTGATATTTCTTTTTAATTTGAAAAGTTTTCAACTTACTAATGTTTTCGATGTTTTCACTTATATATTTGCTTTGTTCTTGAATATTTAGAAAAGTATAACCAGTACTTAACCTTGTCATGCCTCCAGCTGTTCCAATATTAATTTTATTTTTAACTTGGCTAATTACTGGGTAGAAAAGAGGTATTGCACCCACTTCTTTATAAGTAATCTTATAATTTTTTATTTTTAGATTATTTTCAATATATTCTTTTATTTGCTGATCATAATCTTTTTGGGAGTCGTCATTCATTTCTGATAACCAAGTTGTCTCAACCAATGCTGTCCTTTTTGAATATGGAAGTGTATAAAAAAAATGAACACTTCCTCTTTGTTCACAATCAAAATCCATTAGATTCATCATTTCTTCATCGAAAAATTCCTTTTTTGTTTCTATTTCTACCCCACAAAAATGCTGCCAAAGACCATTGTTTTGATTATTTAAATTTGGAACACTATTAAATACTAAAGAGTTATCAAAATTTATATTTTGATCATTTTTGTGAAATGAAATATTTTTATTCTCTTTTAATCTATTGTTTATCTTCTCATAAAATAGCCCACTATCAATACTTTGATATGGATAATTATTGCACTCTAGATGTTTAGTCTTTTGATGCACATTTATAGAAAAATATTTCCAATTTTTTTTTACACAGTCTTCAAAATTATGCGGGAATGTCTTCCAAAATGACCAAGTTTTATCTTTTTTGTATTCATTTCTCGGTTCAATAATAGCTAATGTTTTATTTTTTAACTTACTATTTGTCTCTAATTCATAAGCTAAAGATAGTCCTGCGCAACCTCCACCAATTATTACAAAATCAAAATCTTTCATTTAAATTTATTTCTTCACTAATTAATTCGTGTTCTTTATCTCTAAGGTGATTATGTTTTTTAATCAATGATAGTTTTACTAGGTCAAATATAGATAATATTGTTTGTAATATCTTACCATTTTTTGTTACAAAAATTTTACCTGATTTATTATAATTTTGAATAGTTTGTTTTTTAATAATGTTTCTTCCAATTTGTCTATAAACTCTTCTTGCAACTAAAATTGAAAATCTAAGAGTTAATGGAATATCTTTTATTGATGTAAAGCTACTATCATAAAATAAATCTGCAGTAGCCAATGTTTCTTTGATGGTTTCAAAATTATGTTTTATATAAAACCTTTTATTTTTAGAGTCCTCTATCACATCTCTAGAAATATTTGTTAGTTGCATAGCTATACCCAAATCGATAGCTGATTTAAGAGAATTAGAGCTAGTGACATTTAAAATTTTTGCCATCATTAATCCAACAGTTCCTGCCACTCGATATGAATAAATTAATAATTCCTTTTTTGAATTTAATCTTACTTCATTTTGAATATCAGACTCCACACCATCGAATAAGTCCCCTACAATTTCTGTGGAAATATTATATTCATCCATTAATACCCACATATTTTTTATTATTGGATTCTGAAACTCTTTATTGATAAAATTATCTTTGAAGTTTAAAAATCTTCTTAATTTAACATCAATTGTACCTTCATTGTCTGCTATATTATCTAAAGTTCTACAAAAATCGTATAAATTAGAACATTTCAAATAAGTTTCTTTTGGAAGAAAAAAACCAGCCCAGTAAAATGATTTTGCGTATATTGATAGAAAACTTTTATTTTCCATTACAAAATTTTGTCTAAGACTTTTGCTGAAGATAGTACACCTGGTACACCTGCTCCAGGGTGAGTGCCTGCTCCAACAAAATACAAACCATCAAAAATCTCTGATTTATTATGAAATCTAAAATAAGCTGATTGGGTAAATTTTGGTTGAATAGAAAAACCTGAGCCATATTTTGTATTTAGCTCATTCTCAAAATAATCTGGAGTTAAATAAAAATCCTCAACAATATTTTCGCTTAGATTAGGTAGTAAACTTTCTTCCATTTTTTTAATAACTAATTTTTTCATTTTTTCTCCCTCAATAGACCAATCTAAACCAGATTGGTTATTAGGAACTGGCACCAACACATAAAAACAATCATGATTATCAGGCGCCATAGATTTGTCAGTAGCTGTTGGTCTATGTAAATAGTAACTAATATCTTCATTTAACTTTTTATTATTAAAAATATCATCCAAGTGTTCCCTGTACTTATCTCCAAATTTGATGGTATGATGTTCAACATTGTCGTAAACTATTTTAGTTCCAAAATAATACACAAACAAACCCATTGAATATTCCATTCTTTTCATTTTCCAATTAAAAATAGAATTTCTATTATTTGTGTTTGTTAATTTTGAGTAAACTGCAGGAGGATCAGCGTTGCAAATTACATTATCTATCTCTATTTTATCTCCGTTGCTTAGTTCAACGCCAGTTATTTTATTTTTATTTGATAAGATTTTATTTACTTCGAATCCTTTTAATATTTTTATATGTTCTTCATTCATTAGTCTCTCCATACCATTAATTATTTGACCAGTACCCCCCATTGAATAATGAATCCCCCATTTTTTTTCTAAATATAAAATTAATCCATATATTGATGTTGTCGTAAAAGGATTACCACCTACCAACAGTGGATGCATACTAAGTAATCTTCTTAATTTTTCATTTTCTATGTAAGAGGAAACTAAACCATAAACAGATTTATAACTCTTTAGATTGAACAAAGAGGGTATTTGCTTTAACATAAATGAGGGTTTATCAAAAGGTACATCTGATAATTCAGTAAATCCTTTATCGAAAATTTTTTTTGTAAAATTTACTAAATTTTTATAACCCTCCACATCTTTTTCATTGACCTTTTTTATTTGATCAATCATGTCTTGTTCATTACCTGAGTAGTTGAATTTGAAACCATCCTCAAAAACAAATTGATACCAGGTTTTAAGGGATCTAATTTCTAAATAATCTTTGGAGTTTTTATTAAAAAGTTGGAACAATTCATCAATCAAATATGGCGCCGTTATAACAGTTGGACCACCATCAAATGTAAAGCCATTTTTTCTAAAAACCCTTGCTCTTCCACCTAAATCTTTATGTTTTTCAATCAGAGTCACATTATGACCTTTAGCCTTTAATCTCAATGCCGCGGCCATTCCTCCAAAACCTGATCCAATTACTATCGAATTCATAATAAAGATTTTATATTATTTTGAGTAAATGTAACGTAATTAAGTTATGAATTAATTTTTTTTAATTCAGACTTTGCTTCTTCAAGATTTTTTTCAAAAAGATTATCTAATTTGGACCTATCAACTGTTGTAGTCATAATCTTTTTCACAGACTCTAGTGCAATTTTAATTGATCTATCTTTGATTTCTTTGATTGCTGACTCTTTCATCTGATTTATTTTAGTTTGAGTTAAATTTTTCTTTATTTCAGAACTTTTATGAAACTTTTCATTCATGCTAATAACAAGCTGTTCTGACTCAGTTTTGGCTTGATCGTGTATTTTTTTGGTTTCTCCCTCTACAGAGTTAAGTTTAGCCTGAGCCTCATCTAAGAGTTTCTTTGACTCAAATCTTAACTTTTCACTTTCATCAATTTCCTTTTTTATATCTCCTATCATCTTGGTAAGGAGATTGTTTATATTCTGAGGAATTTTAAAATATACCAACAGACCAATAAATATAAAAAATGAAATTGCTACCCAAAATGTTGCATCAAACGACATCTTTTCTCTCTTTGTTTAATTTTGTTTGATCCTCTACTATCGCAGCAATGCTACTACTATTTACTTCTTCACCAATCAGCTCTTTTATTAATTCTGCTGATGTTTCGGCTGCTATTTTGTTTATTTTTTCACCTGATTTGTTTCTAAATTCAGACAACTCGTTTTCTACTGAACTAATTTCTTCATCAAGGTCTTTTTCTAATGCATTTCTTTTCTTATTAATATCCTCTAATATTTTTTCTCTAGCTTCATTAAAGTAGTTTTTTGCTTTAATTTTACTATCTAAAATAATTTTTTCATATTCATCAATTTTTTTCTGACTTTCTTCTTTTTGTTTATCCGCTGTTTCAATATTTTCTAGTATTTGGGACTTT
Organism: uncultured Pelagibacteraceae bacterium; assembly: GCA_902558435.1. Taxonomy (GTDB): domain Bacteria; phylum Pseudomonadota; class Alphaproteobacteria; order Pelagibacterales; family Pelagibacteraceae; genus Pelagibacter. The sequence continues at coordinate 131,462 of CACEDU010000001.1, forward strand.
CTAATTTCCAGGTTATTGCTGATTTTCGGCAATATAACTTTGGTTAGAACAATAAAAAGTATTCCAAATGTGATGATAAGCCAGAATATTTGAGATATCCAAAACTCTGGATTGAGTTGAGGCATACCACCACTTTCAGCAGCAAATACTGTATTAAAACATGCAAAGCATGTGACGAATACTAAAATAATTATTTTTTTTAACATTAACTAAAATGCAAATAAAATAATCAACGCAACTACTAGTCCAAATAATCCTGTAGCTTCAGCTAAAGCAAATCCTAATAATAAATTAGGGAATTGTTTTTGAGCTGCAGATGGATTTCTCATGGCACCAGATAAGTAATTACCAAAGATAATTCCAATACCAACTCCTGCACCTGCTAGTGCAATAGCTGCTAAACCTGCTCCTATCATTTTTGCTGCTTCTAATTCCATTCTTCCTCCTTTTTTTTAATGGTGTAAATTTAATGCATCATTTAAATAAATGCATGTTAAAATTGCAAATACATATGCTTGAAGAAAAGCAACTAATATCTCCAAACCTGTAAGCGCAACCGAAAAACTTAGTGGTAGCCATCCACCAACAATTCCTAAGCTAATGACAAAACCCCCAAATACCTTCATCATTGTATGGCCTGCCATCATATTTGCAAATAGTCTTACCGATAAACTAATTGGCCTACTTAAATATGATATAATCTCAATAATAACTATCAACGGAAGCAAAACCATTGGAACTCCACTAGGAACAAATAATTTTAAATATCCTAATCCATGTTTCATAAATCCAATAATTGTAACTCCAACGAAAATAAATGCTGCAAGCACAAATGTAACTATTATATGGCTTGTGACAGTAAATGCGTAAGGTATCATTCCAAACATGTTACAGAATAGCACAAACATAAATAATGAGAAAATAAATGAAAAGTAGGGCTTTGCTTTTGATCCTGCTGTATCACTAATCATTTTAGCTACAAAGGTATAACTGAGTTCTGACAATAGTTGTAATTTGTCAGGTATTAAAGTTTTTTTCTTAGCACCTAAATTAAAAATTATCAAAATAGCTAATGAGCTTATAACCATAAATAAACTTGCATTTGTGAAAGAAATATCAACAGAGCCTAATTTTATTTCCGGTCCAATCCTATAAACATTGAATTGGTACATTGGATTTGATGCCATTATATTCTCTTACTTATTTTGCATTTTTTTTGCTGATTTAATTACATTCATGATACCTGCAATTACTCCTACAAAAAAAAAAATTAAAATTAACCAGGGCTTAGTACCAAACCAATTGTCTAAAATAAACCCAATAATTGTCCCAACAGCCACCGCAGCAACTAATTCCGTACTCATCTTAAAAGCGTGGCCCATTCCTGACGTGTTAGGCTCTTTATTTTCTAAATATTTAGACTTTGCTCTATTTTTTGCACTTTTAAGGCGAGTTTTGAAATCATCGTTTACCATTAACCTAAGCTACCATACTTTCAGCTTTTTGAAGGTCAACAGCAACTAGTTGACTTATCCCTTTCTCTGGCATTGTAACCCCATATAATCTATCCATTTTTGACATGGTTAATGCATGGTGGGTTACTATTATGAATCTTGTGGAAGTAATTTTTGTTAACTCGTTTAGAAGATTACAAAATCTAGTAACGTTTGCATCATCAAGTGGAGCATCAACTTCATCTAATACACAGATTGGTGAAGGATTAGTTAAAAATACTGCAAATATTAAAGATAATGCAGTCAAAGCCTGTTCACCCCCTGAAAGTAGAGTAATAGATTGAAGTCTTTTACCAGGAGGACTTACTAACATTTCTAAACCAGCATCTAGGGGATCATCAGAGTCTACCAATTCTAATTTTGCACTACCTCCATTAAATAAATTTGTATAAACTTCGTTAAACTTTCTATTTACCCTTTCAAAAGCATCTAAAAGTCTTTCCCGACCTTTTTGGTTTAGTTCCGTGATACTCTCCTTAAGTTTTAATATTGCTGTAACAAGATCCTGTCTGTCTTGTTCCATTTTCTTTATTTCAGTTTTATATTTTTCAGTTTCATCATCAGCTCTTAAATTAACAGAGCCAAGCTTTTCTCTTTCCCTTTTTTTTTCATCTACCAGTTTCTCTTGAGTAACTAAATCTGGAAATTCTTCACTTTTTTCAAGATTTGAATAATCAAGTATTTTGCCTTCTTCTAAATTTAACTCTGTCATAACCCTTTCCAAGAGATCACTTCTTCTTTTTTTAAGGCCATCAATTGTAGCTCCAGAGCTTGCTTTTTTTTCTCTAATTTCAATCGAACTTTCTTTTGTATTATTTAGCTCTAACCTTATTTCTGCAATACTATTATCAATTTTTTCAACTAACACTTCATTTTCATTTTTTTCATTTTCTGAAATCCTTAAATTTTCAGAAATCTTTCCTTTTTTTTCTGCTTGAGATTGAGGTTGTTTTTCTAGCACATTTAGTTTTTCTTCTAATTTATTTTTTCTACTGTTTAATTCATTAACCATTTTTTCAGAATTAATTAATAGATTTTGCCAACTTTCAAATTCTTGATCAATAATACTTATTCTCTCTTTTCTTTTTACAGATTCTCTTTTTATATTTTGGTTTTTACTATAAGTTTCTGCGTACTCATCTTGCAATTTCTTAATTTGATCACTTTTAGAAGTTAAATTTACAATAGTATTATCACTTTCAAAATCTTTAACTTTCATAGTTAAATAAGATAAATTAATTATACACTCATCTAAAATTTTTAATATTTGCTGATTTTTATTTTCTGAAATTAATTTTTTAACTTCCTCAATTTGACTTTTTAAATTGTTGATTATTTCATTACTTTTTTTTAAAGACTCTGCACTAAAACTCTCAAGCAAAACATCCATTCTATCTTGTTCTTTTTTTAATTTTAATTTAGAACTTTCCAAGTCTTCATTTGATAACTTCTCAGTCTCATAATATTTTGAGTCTGTATCAATTAAGATATTTCTTTCCTCTTTAAGTCTTTTTTCATTTGAATTTGCGTCAATTACAATACTTTTTTCTCTATCTATATCTTCGTTTATAACTTTTATAGAATTTTTTATTGTTTTTATTTCCTCGTTTATCCTTGTATTTGCCTCATCCAAAGCTTTAAGCTCAAGATTTAATCTTTGTATCTTAGACAAATTTTCTATATTCTTTTGTCTGATTGGCTCAACTCTTTCAAGATTGTTTTTAATTTTAATCTCTAACTCATTAATTTGCTTATTAAATTCCTCTACCTTCACGTCTGCCTCATTATTCACTTCATTTTCTAAACTGATTTCTTTGTCAATTTCTACAAGTCTTAAATAATATAGACCTGCTTCTACTTTTTTTATTTCTTCAGAAATTAATTTATATTTTGCTGCTTCCTCTGCTTGTTTTTCTAAATTTGCCAATTGTTTTTCTTGTTGCCGTCTTAGTTCGTCTGCTCTTTTTAGATTATTTTCTGCCGCTCCTAATCTGATCTCAGCTTCATGCCTTCTAACATGAAGTCCTGCTATTCCAGCAGCTTCTTCAAGTATAGCCCTTCTATCAGATGGTTTTGCAGTAACTAATGCACCTATTCTTCCTTGACTTATCAATGATGGTGAATGAGCTCCAGTGGACAGATCTGCAAAAAACATTTGGGCATCTTTTGCTCTAACTTCTTTATTATTTATATAAAACTTTGAACCTTTATCTTTTTCAATTTTTCTCCGAATTTCTATTTCATCTAAATCGTTATATTGATGTGGACCATCTTTATTTTCATTATTTAAACTTAAAACTACTTCAGCAATATTCTTTGACGGTTTATTTGATGTACCTGAAAATATAACATCTTCCATTCCCGAACCTCTCATACTTTTTGCCGAGGTTTCTCCCATACACCATCTAAGAGATTCAACTATATTTGACTTGCCACAACCGTTTGGACCAACAATTCCTGTAAGACCTTTTTCAATGAGGAAATTTGTTTTTTCAGCAAATGACTTAAAGCCATTTAATTGAATTTTTTTAAACTCCATTCAATGACTTATATCAGTTTTTCAATATATTTTTTTAATTTTTTATAGTTTTTTGGATTTTCGAACTTTTCATCATTGATAATAAGTGTTGGAGTTGCCTCTATTTTGTAGTTTTTTGCACCATCGATTCGGTCTTCTAAAATAAAATCCTCGATTTTTGAATCTGAGATACACTTATCAAAATCTAATTTGAAATTAGATTCTTGAACTACTCTTTTTAAATTTTTATTGAGATCCTCTATTGTACTTCCTCTAACCCAGCTACTTTGATTTTTGTATAATTCATGAAGTATATCTGATTTTCCATCATTCCTACAATGAGCTATTTTTGCTGCATTAAATGCAGCAATGTCTAAAGGAAAATTTCTGAACTCAATTGAAATTAAACCATTATCAATAAAATCTTTTTTTAAACTAGGATAAACATTTTTATGAAAATCTGCACAATGACTACAAGTTAAAGACTCGAACACAATGAGTTTTACTTTTGCATCAACATTACCTTCTTTAATATGTTTAATTTCTGCTGTTGCGTTAAAACTAATAATAAAAAATGATATTATTAAGACTTTTATTAAAATTTTGTTCATCTTGTTTTAAATATTTTATTTAACTCTAATAAAGAATGTTTAATTTTATCATTCTTAATATTAGTAATCTTCTTAATATTTTTGCTTTTTGTCGCATTATTAATTTTATTATCTTTAGTTTTTTTGAATTCTCCCTCAAAGGTCTTTAACCTTATGTTATCGACCACATTATAACCGAAAAAAATATTTATTTTTTTTAAAATTTCTTTCTTAGAATATTCAAGGTCAACTTCATTTCCCCTTTTAACCATTATGCTTAAATAGCTTCCATTTAATTTCGAATTTTTATAAGATATCGGATAGCAAACATTAAATAATTCTTTTCCAACAAGAAATTTCCAATTATCAAGGGTATTTGAATAAATTTGGCCTTTTTTATTTAATATTCTTTTTGCTTCTTGGGGCAAAGTATCTTTAAAAGATCTTAGTCCTTGAACAGATTTATTTCTCTGCTTAGTATTATATTTAAAATTCATATGACAAGTCGAAACATACCAAATAAAATTTTAAAATGGTACGACAATAATAAACGAAATCTTCCTTGGCGAAAAAAAGTATCCAAAAGTCAAAAAGAATATTTCACTTTGGTAAGTGAATTTATGTTACAACAAACTCAAGTTAAGACAGTAATTCCATATTTTGAAAATTTTACCTCAAAAATCCCAAATTTAAAAAGTTTATCAAGGGTTAGTGATGTCAAATTGATGAAATATTGGGAGGGATTGGGATACTATTCAAGAGCAAGAAATCTCAAAAAATCAGCAAAACTAATTCAAAATAAATTTAGGGGAAAGCTTCCAAATAATGAGGAAGGTTTAAAATCATTACCTGGGGTAGGAGATTATACTTCAAAAGCAATTATGGCAATTGCATTCAACAATAAAATAATTCCATTAGATGGAAATGTTGAAAGAATTTTGAAAAGAGTATTTTATTTAAAAAAAGAAAAAGAAATTTCTAAAGAAAATTTACTTAAAAAAAAATCCTTTTTTGGGGAAACAAATAGAGCTAGTGACTATGCTCAAGCCATTATGGAAATAGGTGCATTAATTTGCAAACCAACTAAACCATATTGTGATCAATGTCCAATTTCAAGAAATTGTAAATCATTTAAAAAAAATGATTTTGAAATTGTTAAAATAAATAAATTTAACAAACAAAAATTCTTTGAAGCAAATATTTTTCAAAATAAGAGGAACAATTATTATCTTTTAAAAAACAGAAAATTTAATTTTTTAAAAGATATGCCTATATTTCCAATGAATGAGATACCTAAGATTAAATTTAAAAATCACATTGGAAAAAGGATTAATATTAAAATGTCAAATATGGATATGAGGATTGCAATTACTATGAAAAATAAATTGCCTGAAAAGAGCAATGGTTTTTTTGTAGATGTTAAAGATTTAAGTAATTTGACTTTGCCCTCATTTACAAAGAAAATACTTAATTCAATTAGATAAATTAATGAAAAAAATTGCAATTGTTGGTGGAGGAATATCGGGGTTATATTTTGCAAATATTTTAAATAGTCAAAAAAATTTTGAGTATAAAATATTTGAAAAAAAAGATAATTATAATTTCCAAGACGGTTATGGAATTCAATTATCAGTTAATAGTATTAAGTTATTAAATAGTATAGGTTTTAAAAATCTACCCGCATCTGAAGTAAGCTTTCCGTCAAAAGTGAATTTTATACAAGCAAATAACTCTAAAAAAATTTGCGATATAGACCTTACACAATTTAATGATCCATTTAATCGATACACAACATTAAAAAGATCAACATTATTAGAATTTTTATTTAAGAATGTTCCTAAAAATCAGATTAAATTTAATTCAAATATAACAAAAATAGAAAATGCGAATAATTTCAAAATTATTTTGAATGAAAACACAAATGAGGAATTTGATTACTTGATAATTGCTGATGGTATTTTTTCAAAAACGAAGTCATTAATATTGAATGAAATTACAAGTCCAAAATATAACCTTAATGTTGCTCTTCGAGGTAAATTAATAGGTGATTACGGTGCTAATATATCTATATATATGGGATCAAATTGCCACTATGTAATCTATCCAGTTAATCAAAATAATGAATATAATTTTGTAGCTATCATAAAAAAAAAATTATCATCAGACGAACTAAGAAATTATGGTTTATTCAAATCGGAAGAGTTTTTAGGGTCCCTGAGATCAAGTTTGCAAAAAACATCAAAAATAAGCTTTGAAAATTTAAGAGAATTAAAATCTTTCCCTGTTTACGTAAGCATGAACTTCCCAAATTTAAATAAAAAAAATATATTTTTGTCAGGTGATGCTCTGTTTACTTTTCCACCATCATTTGCTCAAGGGGCGTCCCAGAGTATTGAAACTGCAAACGATATATTAAAAAGTATTTTAAATGGTTCAAATGAATACTATCAAAAAAGAATTGAAAATATTTACTCTATAAATAATAAATCAAAATTTAACAATTTTTCATTCCATTTATCAAATCCTATAAGTGTCTTTTTTAGAAATAATATTTTGAAGTTTCTCTCAAAAAATAAAATATTTCTTGAAAATTATTTGGGTAAAATTTATAGAAGTTAATTTGTAGGTCTTAGTCTTTGTCGCAAATCATCAATTGGTTTTAAAGAATTTCCAGATTTATAATGCCAAAATGTCCATCCATTACAACTTTCAGCACCAATAATCTTTGCTGCCACTTTATGGATTGATCCCTCTGATTGTTGATATTTTATACTACCATCTACCATAATTTTCGCATTTACTTTTTTCTTTTGGTCGTAAATTACTGTTCCAGGTTTAATCAGACCCATTTCAACTAATGATCCAAAAGGAATTCTTGGTTTAGTTCTGTTATTTTGTAGAGTATCTAAATATTCATCTTTTATGATATTCGTATTCTCTAATCTTTTCATTGTAGCATAGAAATAATATTTTTCTTTTTCAATTCCAAAATAATTTCTACCTAATTTTTTTGAAACAACAGCTGTAGTACCTGATCCTAAAAATGGATCCAAAATGAAATCATTTTTGTTAGATGAGGCTAATATAATTCTATGAATTAAAGATTCTGGCTTTTGTGTAGAATGAACTTTTTTTCCATTTTTTTTTAATCTTTCTTTTCCGTTACAGATTGGGAGATTCCATGTTGATCTCATCTGCAAGTCATCATTTAAACATTTTAATGATTGATAATTAAAGGTATATTTGGATCCTTCACTCTTTGAGGCCCAAATAAGCGTTTCATGTGCATTGGTAAACCTGGTTCCTCTAAAATTTGGCATTGGATTATTTTTATTCCAAATTACATCATTTAGTATCCAAAAACCCATATTTTGGATTGCAGTACCTACTCTAAATATATTGTGGTAGCTACCTATAACCCAAATTGTTCCATTTTTTTTTAAAATTCTTTTACATTCTTTTAGCCACCTAAAAGTAAATTCATCATAACTTTTAAAACTTTCAAATTGATCCCATTTATCATCAACAGCATCTACTTTAGATCTATCTGGTCTACTTAATTCTTTTTTTAATTGAAGGTTATACGGAGGGTCAGCAAATATAAGATCAAAAGTTTCGTCAGGAATTTTTTTTAATTCCTTTAAACTATCTCCATTAATAATTTTATTTTTAAAATTTTTAACACTCATTTTTTAATTATTAATTAGACTCCAGAGAAGAGTCTGCGTCAACCTGTGATTGAATTATTTTGAGTCTACTTGTTGCTATTTTCTTTTAAGACTCAATATGTTGTGTATTGGATTGAATGTTTTGCGATGAAACCTAGTTATCCCATATTTTCTTATAGCGTTAATATGATCTTTGGTTCCATAACCTGCATTTACATCCCATTTGTATTTTTTGAAACTTTCTGACATTTTGAGTATCATCTTATCTCTTGATACTTTTGCAACAATTGATGCTGCAGATATTTCTTTTATTTTTTGATCTCCTTTGATTATAGTTTTTGTAATATAATTATTCAAATCTGGCGATTTATTTCCATCAACAAGCACTAAATTTGGTTTAACTTTTAGTTTTTTTATTGCTCTCCTCATAGCTAATAGACTTGCATTTAATATATTAAGTGTTTCTATTTCCCTAATTGAAGCTGATCCAATAGCCCAAATTGAATTTTTTTTTATATACTTAGATAATTTTTCTCTCTCAATTTTTTTCAATTTTTTGGAGTCTTTAATTTCTTTTTTATTTATTTTAGTATTAAATATTACTGCTGCTGCATAAACTGGACCAATCAAACTACCTCTACCAACTTCGTCAACACCAGCAACAATTTTTTTCATTGAGCAATAAAAAAATGATATAAAAATATTCCAATTATTAATCCTTTAATGAATGTGATCCACAATAATCCATAATTTGAAATATTCAGTTTCTCTTTCCACCAACTTATATATTTTTTATGTATTTTTATCATTTTAGATTTAAACAGATATTTTTAATTCATCTATTTTTTTTCTGATTAATTTTAAATCAGCCCAAGAATATTTTTTTTGATCAGCTTGTCTTAATAAGTAAGCAGGATGAAATGTAATCATTGTCAAATATGTTTTGTTATGAATGATTAGTTCTTTCCAAACACCTCTTTCTTTTGAAATTTTAATTTTGGAACCAAAAAGTGACTCCATTGCTGTACTACCCATTAGAATTAAAATTTTAGGATCAATTATTGCAATATGTTGCCTAAGGTAATTTGAGTATCTATTTATTTCTGATGGCTCAGGCTTTCTATTATTTGGTGGTCTATAATTTACAACATTAGTTATATAAATATTGTTCCTTTTTATCTGAATTGCCTCTAGCATTTTGTTTAATAATATTCCTGCATCTCCGACAAAAGGTTTTCCTTGTTCATCTTCTTTTTGCCCAGGTCCTTCGCCTATAATCATAATTTTACTTTGATTGTTCCCATCAGCAAATACTAATTGCTTAGCATTTTTTTTCAGCTCACAATTATCTATATTTTCAATTTCACTTCTCAATTTAGAAAGTAGTTTAATCTTATCTTCTAGTTTTGGTTTAGTTTTAAGTCTATTGATTGGTTTATCATTAAATATATACTCAATTTCGTTTGAGTTAAGCTTTTCAAGGTTTAAAATGTCATTTTGATTTTTGAAGTTTAAAGTCATAAATTCAGATATGAAAATTTTGATCGTAATTTTATCATTTTTAGCACTTCAAACCAGCACATATTCAAGTACTTCTGCAAATAATAAATTCAACCAGAAGTACTTATCTAATTATTTTTCTGCTTTAGTCTCATCTGGGAATCAAAAAAACGAAGAAGCTCTTGAATACTTCAATTCATCAAAATTTTTAATTCAAAAACATGATAATTTTTTAAAAAAGTATGTTTTTTCGTTAGTTTTGAATGGACAAGTTAAAAAAGGAATAGATCAAATAAAAATTTCCAAAAATGATATCAACTCAAATACCTTTGAGCTTAATCTTCTATTGTTAGTTGATAGTTTAAAGAAAAAAGATTTTAAGCAAGCAAATAAAAGATTTAAAGAATTTAAATTTAATAAAGATGATGGAACATATGAATATGTAATTTATAAAATTTTAAAAGATTTTAATTATCTATTTCTAAAAAAGGAAACTGTTGAGGATAATAAGTATGGAACATTAAGTTTAATTTCTTCAGCTTTTCAAAATTGTTATTTAAATTCCCCAAACACCAGCTCATATTTTGGAAAATTATTAAATAGTTCTGATGGTGATTATTCTCGATACATGTTTTTTTATTTTGCAAACTTAATTGAAAATAATGATATTAAAAAAGTTATTCAATTTTCTAAAACGATCGAGTCTATTGGTGACAGTATATTATTACATCAAATCAAAGATTGGATTGATAATGCTGAATACAAAAAATTTGAGTCCCATTTTTCATGCTACAACGAAAATGATATTTTAGCTGAGATTTTCTATTTGGTATCTAATTTATTTTCAACACAAAAAATTTATGATCAGTCAAATTTTTATTTAAGAATTTCTGAATACTTAAATCCTAAGTTTTATTTTAACCAGTCTCTCCTTGCTGAAAACTATTACTTAAATAATAATAACAACCAAGCTATCGAAATTTTAGAAAAATTTAAAAAAAAAGATAAATTATATTTTTGGTATAGAACAAAAAAGATAGGAAGAATATTATCTGAAGATAATAGTGAGGAAGAGGCTATCAACTATATAAATAAGAATTTTATTTCTATAAAAAAACCTACAGAAAAAATACTTTATGATTATGCGAATATAAATAAAGGTTTTGAAAAGTATGAAATTGCAATCGAATATTATACAGAGTTGCTTAAAAATGTTGATCAAAGTCCATATGCAATCTCAAGAATTTTATATAGGAGGGGGAGCAGTTATGAACGAACAGGAAATTATAAGAAGGCTGACAGAGATTTGATTGAAAGTTTAAAAATGTATCCAAATGAACCATACACATTAAATTATCTAGCTTATAGCTGGTTAGAAAGAAATTATAAAATAGATGAAGCAATAGATATGATACAAAAAGCATACAAACAAAAAGAAAATGATCCATATATCACCGACTCTGTTGGATGGGGATTTTATTTAATTGGTGATTATATTAATGCTGAAAAATATCTTAAAAAAGCATTGCAACTAATGCCAGATGATCCAATTGTTAATGATCATTATGGTGATGTCCTTTGGAAATTAGACAAAAAATTACAAGCAAAATATTATTGGCAAGCAGTTTTAGGGCTTGAAGAGACAGAAGATGAAATGAAATCGAAAGTAAAATCGAAATTATTAGAAGGTTTAGAAAAATCATAATTAATGAAATTTGAAAAGATTAAATCACATGCAAAAATTAATTTATCTCTAAATGTTCTAGGAAAAAAAAAATCTAAACTTCATAACTTAGAAACTCTAGTTGGTTTTTTAGATTTACATGATGATATTTATATAAAGAAAACAAATAAAAAAAACCATATAATAAAATTTACTGGAAATTTTTCTAATAAAATTCCAAAAAAAAATACTATCAGTAATTTATTAAAAATTTTAGATGAAGCAAAAAAACTAAAAAATCAAAAATATCTTATCTCAATAAAAAAAAATATACCCCAAGAAGCAGGGTTGGGAGGTGGGTCAATGAATGCGGCTTCCTTTATAAATTATTTGATTAAAAAAAATATAATCTCATTGACAATGAAGGAGAAACATAATTTATGTTCAAAAATAGGTTCAGATGTTATTTTAGGTATAGATCAAAAAAATCTTGTATTAGCTTATAAAAATAAAATAAAAAAAATCAAAAAAAACCTTAAAATTTTTACTTTGTTGATTAAACCTAATTTTGGTTGTTCTACTAAAAATATATATGCTCAAGTTAGGAACTATTCGAAACCACAGTTTTTAAAAATTAAATCAAAAAATATTAATTTCAATACACTTTCAGAGATGAAAAATGATTTAGAGGTTGTATCTTTCAAATTATATCCAAGGCTAAGGAAACTTAGACATTTCTTTTTTAACATTGATAAAAATTCTTATGTTAGAATGACAGGATCAGGCTCAACAATTGTGGGATACTTTATGTCCAAAAAAGCCGCACTAAATGCAAAGAAATTATTGAAAAAAAAATATAAAAACTATTGGTGTAACTTATCTAAAACTATATAAAGCTTTTTTTTTGTGATATATGAAATTAATTTTGGGGTGTAGCCAAGTGGTAAGGCAGCGGTTTTTGGTACCGCCATTCCTAGGTTCGAATCCTAGCACCCCAGCCAAATATGTTTAATATTTTAAAAAAAATTTTTAAAGCCAGAAAAAAACCTACTCAAAGAGAAAGATCTTTTTTAAACATTTATAGTAATACAGAAGTTTCTAAAATTTTTGACTCTGTATCAAATTTTAACGAAAATAGTGAGATAAGATATGTAGGTGGATGCGTTAGAAAAATATTAAATCAAGAAGAAGTAGATGATATAGATTTAGCAGTAAATTTAAATCCAGAAGAAGTTAAAGAATGTTTGCAATCAAATAATATTAAATTCTTTGAAACTGGCATAGAACACGGAACTATTACTGCTAATTTAGGTAAGAAAAATTTTGAGATTACATCTTTGAGGGAGGATGTAAATACTGATGGACGACACGCGAAAGTTAAATATACTAAGGATTGGCTTAAAGATTCATCAAGAAGAGACTTTACCTTTAATTCTATTTATGCAGACAAAGAGGGAAATTTGTTTGATCCAAACAGTGGAGCTAAACATTTATACGAGGGCAGGGTTATATTTATCGGAGACCCAAATAAAAGAATTCAAGAAGATTATCTAAGAATATTAAGATACGTGAGATTTTTTCTTAATTATAGCAAAGAATCTCATCATTTATCAGTTCAAAAATCTATCAAGCAAAATATTTCAGGCATTGGTAACCTTTCAAAGGAAAGATTAATTAGTGAATTAAAAAAAATTATTTTATCAAAAAACATTCTAAAAATATCTGAAGACCCTTTTTCTTTGGAAATTTTAAAAACTATTTTTCCTCAACTTGTAAATTTAAATTGCTTAGGTAAATTAAATGATTATTCAAAAAGTTTATTAAAAAAAAAATCGTTTATTTTTTTGATTTCTTATTTAACAATTGATGAGACGGATAATGCAAATTATTTTTTATTTAAATATAACCTTTCTAAAGAAAACAAAAAAAGAGTAAAATTTTTAATTGATAACTATTATCTATTCTCTGAAAAAGATTATTTTAGTAAAAAAAATCTTCAACGAATTTATTATTTTAATGATAAATCTTATGTTATTGATTTATTAGATTTAAAAATTTTCAATTCTAAAGTGGTCTCAAAAAAACTCATTGAGTTAAAAAAATATTTTGAAAAATTCGAAAAGCCTATTTTTCCTTTAAAATCCAGGGATTTACTTGACAAATATAAAGCTAAAGAAGGCAAAGATTTTGGACAAAAAATTAAGTTGCTTGAGAATATTTGGTTAAGTAACGGCTTTAAATTGAGCAAAAAAGAAATCGATAATGTTTTTGGTAATTAGACATACTTTACGTCTTTTATTTCAAAATTCTTAACACCAGCAGGAGTATTAATTTCGACTAAGTCCCCTTTATTTTTTCCAATCAACCCCATACCAATTGGGGATTTAAAATATATTAGTTTTTCTTTGAGGTCAGCCTCATCTTTTCCAACTATTTTATATTTAACATTTTCATCAGTATCTAAGTTTTGAAGTAGTATTGTTGAGCCAAATATAACTTTTCCATCATTATCCAATTTAGAAACATCAATTACATTTGCTCTAGCAATAATATCTTCAACTTCTTGAACTCTACCTTCATTATGTGATTGCTGTTCCTTTGCTGCATGATACTCGGCATTTTCTTTAAGATCTCCATGAGATCTTGCTTCAGCTATAGCTGCTACTATTTCGGGTCTTTTTTTTTCTTTCAAAAAAATTAATTCTTCTTTTAATTTTTCTAATCCTCTAACTGTTATGGGTTCTTTTTCCATATTTTATCTCCATTTTGCAATAGGTGGTAGAGACATTAAAATAGCCTCAACATTACCATTAGTTTGCAAACCAAATTTTGTACCTCTATCGTATAGCAAGTTAAATTCAACATAACGACCTCTTTTTTCTAACTGAATTTCTTTTTGTTTAATTGACCATTTTTTTTTATATTTTTTTAATATTATATCTCTGAAGATATTTTTAAAGCTTATTCCAACTTCTCTGACAAAACTAAAATCCTTTTCCCAATTATCTTTTTTATAATCAAAGAAAATACCTCCTATTCCTCTTGGCTCTTTTCTATGGGGTAAATAAAAATATTCATCACACCATTTTTTATATTTTTTGTAATAGTTTTTATTATGTTTATCACATGAAACTTTTAGTTCCTTATGAAACCATTTTTCTAAACTGTTATCTTTAAGACAGGGTGTAACATCCATACCTCCACCGAACCATCCATGTGAGGTATAAATATATCTAGTATTAAAATGCATAGCAGGAACATGAGGGTTTTGCATATGCATTACTATTGATATACCTGCTGCCCAAAATTTGGGACTTTTATCACCACCTGGTATTCTACTTCTAAATTCTTTTGAAAATTTTCCGTATACTTCTGAAAAATTTACTCCAACCTTTTCAAAAATTTTTCCGTTTTCTAATATTCTAAATTGGCCTCCTCCTTCATTAGATTTTTTCCCTCTTTCCCAATTTTTAATTTTGAAAATATTTTTTTTCCCCTCTAATTCTTCTATTTCTTGGCAAATCACTTCTTGTAAAGTTTTAAACCAATTTCTAGCCAATTTTTTCTTAATTAATTCGTCCATAAATAATTAGTTTGTCTTATATTTTCAGAAAGAATAATTGCAACTGATGAAGCTAAATTAAGAGATCTTTTTTTCTCAATCATAGGTATTTTTATTCTATGTCTCATTATTTTATGAACTTTTTGTGGAACGCCTGAACTTTCTCTACCAAACAAAAGTGTATCGCCATTTTTAAATTTGAAGTCTGTATATGATTTGCTTGCTTTCGTAGTCATTAATATTACTCTATCCTTTTTTTTTATATCAAAGAACTCATCAGAGCTTTTATAGGTTTTAATCATGCTCTCATCTAAGTAATCCATTACAACCCTTTTAAATCTTCTATCACTCAGCAAGAAGCCACAAGGCTCAATTATCTCCAATATTGCACCTAAGCAAGAGCATGTTCGTGCAATTGCTGCGGTATTCTGGGGTATATCTGGCTCGTAAAGTGCAATTTTCGGCCTAGAATTATTTGTTTTGTGTGTCATTCTTGCTATGGAAAAAATATCTTTTTCTTCATATGAAATCATATATTAAGAAAAAATTAAAATAATAAATGTCTGAATCTGATAAAAAAAAACCAAATAGAAGAGATTTCATATTAACAGCAACAACAGCCGCAGGAGCTGTAGGTGTTGGTGCAGCTGTTTGGCCATTAGTAGACCAGATGAATCCTGACGCCTCAGTAAAAGCATTAGCAAGTACAGAAGTAGATGTTAGTTCAGTCCAGCCTGGACAATCAATAACTGTTATATGGAGAGGTAAGCCAGTTTTTATTAAAAGAAGAACTCAAGATGAGATTGATAGCGCTAGAGCTGTCGATTTAAGTGAATTAAAACATCCAGAAAAAGATGAGGACAGAGCAAAAGACCCCGAGTGGCTTGTAATGTTAGGAGTATGTACACATCTTGGATGCGTTCCATTAACTGATAAAGGTGATTACAATGCATGGTTTTGTCCATGTCATGGTTCGCACTATGACACATCAGGTAGAATTAGAAAAGGCCCAGCTCCAACAAATATGGAAGTTCCTAAATACGAATTTGTAAACAGTAACACTATAAAAATAGGATAATAAAAATAAAAATTAAATGAGCGATCACGAATACACACCTAAATCAAAAGTTGGAAAATGGTTTAATGATAGACTTCCATTACTAACACTAGCAAATCATTTAACTGACTACCCAACCCCAAAAAATCTAAACTACTGGTGGACTTTTGGAGGTATTTTAACTTTTTGTTTAATAACTCAAATCATTACAGGAATTATTTTAGGAATGCATTATGTGGCTCATGCTGATTTAGCATTTCAAAGTGTTGAACATATAATGAGAGATGTAAACTATGGTTGGTTAATAAGATACGTGCATGCAAATGGTGCTTCAATGTTTTTCTTAGCTGTTTATATTCATATTTTTAGATCTCTATATTATGGATCATACAAATCACCTAGAGAAGTTATTTGGATTATTGGTATGCTTATTTATTTCTTAATGATGGCCACTGCATTTATGGGTTACGTTCTACCATGGGGACAAATGAGTTTCTGGGGTGCAACAGTAATTACAAACTTGTTTAGTGCTATTCCTTTGGTTGGAGATAGTATAACAACTTGGTTATGGGGAGGCTACTCAGTAGATAATCCAACTTTGACAAGATTTTTTAGTTTGCATTATCTCTTTCCATTTTTAATTTTAGGATTGGTTGTCCTTCATATTTGGGCACTACATGTACCAGGAAATAATAATCCTATTGGAATAGAAATAAAAAAACCATCAAAAGATACTGTTCCTTTTCATCCATACATAGTGATCAAAGATTTATTTGCACTTCTGATATTTTTAATAATTTTTGCATTTTTTGTATTCTTTTCACCTAACATATTAGGGCATGCAGATAATTATATTGAAGCTAACCCATTAGTAACTCCAGCCCATATTGTTCCAGAGTGGTATCTGTTACCTTTCTATGCAATACTGAGATCAGTACCTGATAAGTTGCTTGGAGTTATAGCAATGTTTGCAGCAATATTTGTATTAGTTATTCTTCCATGGTTAGATACTTCTAAAGTTAGATCAACTGTCTTTAGACCAATATACAAACAGTTTTACTGGTTTTTAGTAGCAGACGTTCTGATACTCGGTTACGTAGGAGCAATGCCAGCAGAGGGACTGTATTTATTGATTGCAAGAGTTGCTACAGCATATTATTTTGCTCATTTCTTAATAATACTTCCATTTTTAGGAATGAAAGAAAAGACGACACCATTACCACTTAGTATTACAGAGCCTGTGCTTGGAGGTTCTGCTGATATGGCGATGGCTAAAAATAATTCTGATTATAAAGAGAAATTGTGAAAAACTTTTTCAAATTAATCACCTTTTTTACTCTAATTTCAAGTCTAACTTTTTCAAATGTGAATGCTGCTGGTGAGAAACAAGAACTATTGAAAGTTGATTGGAGCTTCAAAAGTTTTTTTGGAAAGTTTGATAGAGCATCTTTGCAGAGAGGGTATCAGGTCTATTCAGAAGTTTGTGCATCTTGTCATTCTTTGAAACATTTGAGTTATAGAAACCTAGCAGAAAAAGGAGGACCTGAATTCACTGAACTTGAAGCTAAAGCAATTGCTTCAAATTTTGAAGTAACAGATGGACCAAACAGTGATGGAGAAATGTTTGAAAGACCAGCAAAACTATCTGACAAATTTGTTATGCCCTATGCAAATGTTCAGGAAGCCATAGCAGCTAATGGTGGGGCATATCCACCAGATATGTCAGTGTTAGTAAAAGCTAGAGGTGGTGGAGCTAATTATATTTATTCTGTCTTAATGGGATATGAAGATCCTCCAGCAGGTATGGAACTAGATGATGGTGTATATTACAACAAATATATGTATGGCAATAAAATTAAAATGGCATCACCTTTAGATGATGACATTGTAGAGTATGCCGATGGCACAAAAGCGACTGTAGATCAAATGGCTAAAGATGTAACAACTTTTTTACAATGGACTGCAGAACCTCATTTAGAAACTAGACATAAAATGGGCTTTAGAGTTATAATTTATTTAACTGTTTTAACTATTTTAGTTTATTTTAGTATGAGAAAGATTTGGTCACGTATTGAAACGAAAGTTTAAAACATCTCCATCATTTACGATATAATCTTTACCTTCTAATCTCATTTTTCCAGCTTCCTTGGATTTTAACCATCCTTTATTTTTTAAAAAATCCCCATATGATATTGTTTCAGCTCTGATAAATCCTTTTTCAAAATCGGAGTGAATTTCTCCAGCAGCCATTGGCGCCGTTGAATCTTTTGTAATTGTCCAAGCCCTAGACTCTTCAGGACCAGATGTAAAAAAGGTTTGCAAACTTAAAAGTTCATATCCTTTTCTAATTAATGAATTAAGCCCAGTCTCAGACATACTAATCATATTCATGTAGTTCTTTTTTTCGTTTTCATCTTCAAGTTGATTAATTTGATTTTCTATATCCGCTGAAATAATTAATGTATTTTTTTCACCAAATTTTTTAATAAATTCTTCAGTATATTTATTTCCTGATTTGATGCTTTCTTCATCAACATTACACACGTATAGCTTTGGTTTAGTAATAAGAAGTCCACTATTTTTCAAAGTTTTTTTATCAAATTCATTTGTAATTGAGTTCAAATCGTCATCTTCATCAATTTTGTTTTGTACTATCTCTAATAATTTAAGCTCCTTATTTTCAACATTTTTTTTATTTTTTTTATCAAGTCTTTTTTGAATCGACTCTAAATCTGCAAGTTTCATTTCGGTTTCAATTATTTCTAGATCTCTGACTGGATCAATATTTGGATTTACATTTTGAATATCTTCCGAGTCAAAACACCTTATCATATGAATAATTGCATCGACTTCTCGAATATGTGATAAAAATTTATTACCAAGCCCTTCTCCTTTGGAAGCCCCCTTGACTAAACCTGCAATATCAACAAAAGATATTGTTGTATTAATTTTTTTTTTTGACTCTGAGATAATAGCTAATTGGTCAAGCCTATTATCTGGTACTGCTACAATTCCGATATTTGGATCAATTGTACAAAAAGGAAAATTTTCTGCTTGAGCTTTATTTGAGTTAGTTAAAGCATTAAACAAAGTAGATTTACCAACATTAGGCAACCCTACGATCCCACATTTAAAACTCATTTAATTATTATTAACTGTGCTGGAAAACAAATCTAATTTTTTGTCAATTAAGATGCTTAAAGACTCAATAATATTATTCGTAATGGAGTCTAAATGAACTTGTTCATCCTCATTAAAGTCATTTAAAACATAATCAGAAATAGATATTTTATTTTCTGGTTTTCCTATACCTATACGTACTCTTGAATATTCTTTTCCAATGAATTTATCAATTGAAGCAATGCCATTATGACCTGCGCTTGATCCACCAAATTTTGCTTTTATTTTTCCAAATTCTAAATCCAGGTCATCATGGAATACTATTACATTTTCAGCATCTATTTTGAAGTATTCTAATAATTCTCTAATACATATACCTGAATTATTCATAAATGTTAGAGGCTTGATTGCATATATTTTCTTGTCACCAATGTTCCCTGTTGTTAACAATCCTTTAAACTTTGGTTTTTGTTTTGATAATCCAAATTTTTGGTTAATGGCATCAACAACTTTAAATCCAATGTTGTGCCTATTATTTTGACTATTTGGAGTCGGATTTCCTAAACCAACAAGTAGCAACATATATAATTAAATTTAGAAAAAAACTTTCACTTTTTTATTTTTTGTCTTGTGTAGCTTTATCACTCTCAGCTTTATCACCTTCAGACTTTTCCCCGTCAGTAGTTGCTTTTTCAGTACCTTCAGCTGCAGCTGTTTCAGTTCCTTCTTTCGTTTCTCCATCCTCTGCCTCAGCTGGTTTCTCTGGTTCTTTAACAACTGTTGGAGCAGCAACTGTTGCAATCACAAAATCTCTTCCTTGGATAGTTGGAGTTACATTTTCTGGTAAAGTAATGGACGAAATTTTGATGCTAGTACCAATATCTAAACCATTTAAATCTACAACTAGCTCGTTGGGTATGTTTTCAGCAGGACACCTCAATTCAACTTTACGTCTAACAATGTTTAAAACTCCACCTCTTTTCAAGCCTGGTGATAACTCATTATTAATAAATTTAACTGGTATTTCTAATATAATTCTTCCACCTTTAACAATTCTCATAAAATCAATATGAATTGGCTCATCAGAAACCGTATCGAAAGATATATTTCTTGTTAATACCTTTTGCTCGTTACCTTCTAAATTAATTGTTATTACATTAGAAAGAAAATTCTCTTTATTTATCAAGTTCTTTATTTCTTTTTTTGATATTGAAATTTTTTCATTAGGTTGTTCTCCTCCATATACTATACCAGGGACATTACCGTTGGTTCTTAGGTCATTAACTTGTCCTTTAGTTTTGGTATTCCTAATAATTGCTTGTATTGTGCTCATAAACTGGTGGTTTTTAACTGATGTCTGGTAATTTTACAAGAGTTATTTAAATAGATCTGATACAGATGTCGAATTAGAAATCCTTTTAATAGCTTCAGCTAACAATACTGATATTGATAATACCTCAATATTTCTCGCTTTTTTAAATTTATCTGAACTATCTATGCTGTCAGTAATTACTAAATTTTTAATTTTTGAATTTTTAATATTTTTAACTGCATCTCCACTAAAAACACCGTGAGTAGCATACACATGGACTTCTTTAGCACCTCTTTTCAATAATGCATCAGCTGCATTTACTATAGTTCCTCCTGAATCAATTATATCATCAGTCAGGATACAAACTTTATTTTTAACATTTCCAATTACATTCATGACTTGCGATTTGCCTGGACTAGGTCTTCTTTTATCAACTATAGCTAAACCAACATCTAATTTTTTTCCTAATGCTCTCGCCCTTTCTACACCTCCTACATCAGGGGCAACACAAATTAAATTTTTTGTTTTTATTTTTCTTTTTATGTGTTTCGCAAAAATTGGTGTAGCAAACAGGTTATCTACAGGAATATCAAAAAAACCTTGAATTTGCCCAGCATGCAAATCTACAGTCACCACTCTGTCTGCACCTGCATTGGTTATTAAGTTAGAGACTAATTTTGCAGATATGGATGTTCTCGGTACAACTTTTCGATCTTGCCTTGCATAACCAAAATAGGGTATTACAGCCGTTATATTTTTTGCGGATGATCTTTTTAGAGCATCTATGCACAAAAGCAATTCCATTAAATTGTCATTTGCAGGTGAAGAAACTGATTGAATTATAAAAATACTATTTCCTCTTATGTTTTCATTAATTTCTATGTATATCTCCCCATCAGAAAATTTTCTAATACTAGTATTAACTAATTTATTTTTAAGATTTTTGGAGATTTTACTACTTAGCTTCTTGTTGCTATTTCCAGTGAGAATCTTCATTTTTTGAGAGTAATCTATTTAATCATAATTACAGAAATATTTCTACCATAATCATTTAACTTATTTTTTAAAGATTTTCTTGCGCTAAAAAAATTGTTACTTGTTTTATAGGTATCTTTTTTGATAATTTCAACGTTTTTGACCCCTAAATTCAAAAAATTTTGTTTGATATAATCACTTAAGCTGAAATACATTTTATTATTTTTATAATTAAAAAACTTTTTGTTAGATTGCTCATTAGTAATAAACTTATTAAAGAAATCTCTTTTTACTTCATAGTTCTTTTTGCTAATACATGGGCCGATTACAACTATCAAATCTTTAAAGTTACTACCTTTAAATTTGAATTTTTTTAAGGTATTAGATACTATTTTTTTGTATGCGCCCCTCCATCCAGCATGGACTGCACCTATCAAATTATTAACAGGGTCATAGATTAAAATTGGTGCACAGTCTGCTGTTAGAATTCCCAAAGCAATACCTTTTCTATTTGTAACTAATGAGTCACCTTTTAATTTTTTGTTTGGAATTTTGGTAACTTTATGAACAATATTACTATGGATTTGACTCATCAAGATTAGGTTATTTTTATTACAACCAATTTTTTTACAAACCCGGTCTATATTTTTCCTTATATTATTAATATTATCATTAGACCCTAAACCACAATTTAAACTTTTATAAATACCTTTTGAGACGCCACCTGCTCTGTTAAAAAATCCATGTTTTATATTTTTAAATTTGAGAAGTTTTTTTGAATTAATCATTATTCGAATCCCAAAAAATCGTTGTTTTTATATTTATATCCAAATATCACCTTAAAAAGCTTACCCATTTGTTTTTCTTCAAGAAGTCGATTTAGTGTTTCTGACATGTATTTTTTTTGTTTTATTGTCATTTTTTTTTCTAAAATTTTAGCTCTTTGAATTATCCCCATTCTCTCTAGAAAAAATTTCTGACTAACTATGTTTTTAACTTTAAGATTATTTTGAAAAAAAAACTCTCTTAATAAATTAAAATTTACAAGCGATGTTATATCGGCTTTTCCAAGATTACTAAAAATATTCTCCATTGAAATTTTCTTATTTCCCATGACAGCTTGTAAAGTATTTGAGTTATTGCTATTTAAATAACCATAATCAATTAGCAGAATACCCCCTGTGAGCTTTGATATTTTTTTAATTATTTTTCTTAATTCTAAAAATCCCTTTTTTGGATATTCAATAAATTTAAGTTGCTTTAAAGTTTCGAAGGATTTGATTTGAACTCTATCTTTATTACTACCTTTTATAAAAATTTCAGAAATATTATCTTTATTCCCTAAAGTATAACACTTTTCAAAAAATTGATTATTTTTTGTGGTAAATTGTTTAATTGGGATTGCATCAAAAAATTCATTTCCAAAAAAAATAGCAGGTCCATTTTTAATTGAATTAAAGTTTGTAATCCATTTAACTTTTTTATTATCTATTTTTCTCTTTTGTAATTTTTTTAAAAAACTACTCTTTTCATACAAATAAATCTTAGTAGCTTTGTTAACTTTGGGAAACTTTTTTAAGGTATTAATCAAAACTTTTGTTAAACTTCCATCTCCAGGCCCAAGTTCTATAAAATTAAATCTTTTTGGTTTGCCCATTTTTTCCCAGGTAGTAATTAACCATATAGTTATTATTTCAGAGAAGAGGTTAGATATAGTTGGGGATGTTATAAAATCTCCGTTTTTCCCAAATGGATCTTTACTTGTATAATAACCTACTTTTGGCTCATAAAGAATTTTTTCAATAAATTCATCTACAGGCACTGAACTTTTTAATTCAATGTTAATAATCTTGTGATTTATCTTCGTCATTTCTATTAAAATAAATTATAAATCCAACCAAAACCATTATTGCACTTAAAAATATTCCCATACTTACATTCCCAAACAGGTATCCGATATGTATATCTGGTTCTCTAAAAAACTCTGAAGCAATTCTAAAGCATCCATAAAGTATTAAAAACATAACAGAGCATTTTCCGACTTTATAATTTTTGTTAAAAAAAATTAAATTCATAAGAATAAATAAAATAATTCCCTCTAAAAAAGCCTCGTACAATTGAGATGGGTGTCTTAATTTATCGTCATAATTAGGAAAAAAAACTCCCCAATTATAATTTGTAACTTTTCCTACCAATTCTCCATTAATAAAATTAGAAATTCTTCCAAGAAATATTCCTATAGGCGCTGTTATTGCAATTAAATCTAAAAAAATATAAATATCTTCATTATTTTTTTTTGAAAATAAATACGTTGAAAAAATTATACCAATCAACCCTCCATGAAAAGACATGCCGCCATTCCAGATCATAAAAATTTCAATTGGGTTGTTAAGAAAATATATTAAATTATAGAAAATTACGTATCCCAATCTTCCTCCAATAATCAATCCAATAATTAAATATGTGATATAGTCTTCGAACAAATTTTGAATTTTGTAGTTTTTAATTAGAATTTTTTTACAATATATCCAGCCAAATATTATGCCAAATATATAAGCTAATGAATACCACCTAATACCTAGAGAAAATAACTCAAAAGCGACTGGGTCAAAATTATTAGTAAACATTAATATAATTTATTATAAGCTATTAAATATAATTCTGTTAAATAATTATTATGTCAAAATCAAGATTCGTATTTGATAAATTTGCAAAGTTAATTGAACAAGGTTTAATTAATTACAAAGATGTCTCTGATGAAATAATATCCATACTAAAATCTAAAAGAGACGAAATTGTATTTAAAATGAAATTGGCAAGTAAAGAAGAAGTAGATATTTTAAACAAAAGAATAAGTAATCTTGAAAAAAAACTTGAAGACAAGAAAAAAGTAAAAAAAACTAGAAAGGTAAAGAAATAATTACCTTTAAACCTCCTAGTTTAGATTTATTAAACTTAATATCTCCACCGTGCGATTTGATTATATCTGATGAAATTGATAATCCCAAACCAACACTAGATTTAGAGTCTGATCTGCTCTTATCTATTTTATAAAACGGTTTAGTTATATTTTGGAATTCTGATTTATCTACACCAGGTCCATCATCCTCAATTGATATAAGAATAACTGAGTTTTTTTTTTCTAAATCAATTGATATTTTTTCTCCATATTTAACAGAATTATCTAGTAAGTTATTAATACATCTTGTAATTAAATTTTTTCTTCCATTAAAATAAATTTTTTTATTTATCTTTGTTTTAATATTTTCATTTTCATATTTTTTAATTATTTCCTCTATAAGCTCTGATATATCAAAAGTTTCTGTTTTATCTTTAGCACCAGTACTAGTAAACTGCAGGTATTCATTAAGCATTTTTTCCATTTCATCCACATCTCTTGAAATTTTATCTGACAAATTTTTATCTTTGATTACAGCAAGTTGTAGTTTTATTCTAGTTAATGGAGTTCTTAAGTCATGACTAATACCAGATAGCATTTCAGATCTTTGATTTAAATGTCTTAAAATTCTCTTCCTCATTTTCTCAAATTCAAGACCTGCTTTTCTTATCTCTAGTGCACCTGAAGGCCTAAACTCTTCAATATCTTCACCTCTTCCAAATCTTTCTGATGCTTGAGCTAGTTTAGTAATAGGTCTTGTCTGATTTTTTAAAAAAATCATAGCAACTGCAATCATTAAGATTGCTGGGACTGTTATCCAAAAAGCAAATATTCTAATAGATGATGCTTGAATTCTTTCTTTAGGAAAAAAAATTTGCAAAACTCCGTCTCTGAATTTAATTCTCAAATCTACAACCTCTTTGTAAGAAATGGTATTAAACCAATGTTCACCAATTTTAGGTTTTAATTCTCTCCTCAAGGTTCTGTCCATTGGACTAAACCATCTTTCAACTTTTATATCTGGTAATTTTTCATTTTCTAAAAATCTTACAGAAAAGCTAAAATTTTTATTATAAAGATCGGTAACTATTTTTTTGTTATATTCGTTCTCATTGTCATATATATCAATAATGGTTACTATCTCACTCACTAATGCTCTAGTAAGACCTTTATTTGTTTTAATCCACAAACTATCAAAAAACACTAAAGATATAGTAATTTGTAATATTACTATTGGCACTGCAACAATTAACAAACCTCTATAAAATAATCTTTTAGGAAGTATATTTTTTAAGATTTTACTTAATCCAAAGAACATATCCTTCTCCTCTTATTGTTTGTAAATATTTTGGGCTTCTAGGATCTTCTTCAATTTTTTTTCTTAATCTAGTTACAATAACATCGATTGATCTTTCCTTATTTAAATCAATTAAGCTTGCAATTTCATCTCTTTTAAAAATCTTTCCAGGCGAATTAATCATTTTTTCTAAAATCAATTTTTCTGTATTATTTATTTTTAAATTTTGACCTTTTTTATGAATGAATAATTTTTTCAAATCTATCTTAATATCACCAAATTCTATTTCTCTTTTTATTTCTAAATTTTTTGTTTTATTCAAAATATTATTTATTCTTAAAATCAATTCTTTAGGTTCAAAAGGTTTAGTTAAATAATCATCAGCACCTACCTCCAATCCCTCAATCCTCTCCGAAGGTTCTCCTTTTGCAGTTAAAAGTAGAATTGGTGTATCAATTTTTTTTTTATAGTCTTGTGTGAATTCTAATCCAGTTTTTCCTGGCATCATTATATCTAGTACTATTAAATCAAATCTAATAATTCTTGTTTTTTCTAATGCATCAAAGTAATCTTTGGCTGTTGAAACTAAATAATTATTTTGGTTTAAATACTCTTTTACAAGATCTCTAATTCTATCGTCGTCATCTACAATTAAAATGTGTGCTTTAAAGTTTTTCATTAATAATTTTTTTAAGAACTTTATCAAAACTTATTACATCTTTTGACTCTGAACTTAAAAATGCATCATAAATTCTTTTTTTTTGAGCCGAAAATATTTCATCAAAAATTTTCTTCCCCTCTTCTGTTAAAAATACATGCTTTACTCTTGTATCAATTTCATCTCTTTTAAATTCTATTGCTCTGATCTCTGTCAAATCATTTAAAACTCTGTTTAGACTTTGTTTTGTGACTTTAAGCTTTCTTAGTAGGGTAGAAATTGTTATACCTTCATACAATGATATAAGGTGAATTACTTTATTATGTGCCGTTCCTAAAGAATGTTTATCTAAAACATTTTTAGCATCAGCGACAGTTTCTCTATATCCATTAAATATTTTTTCTATATATTCTTTTAGTTGATGATCTTTTAGGTATAAAAGTTTTTTCATAATGGTAAGTTATATTGACATATTATATATACAAAGATATTTTTTCTAAAAAATAAATCTAATGATACCGTTTGACAAAAGAGAAGGAAAAATCTGGTACAATGGTGATCTTGTTGAATGGCAAGACGCTAAAGTACATGTAATTAGTCATGGACTTCACTATGCAAGCTTAGTTTTTGAGGGACTTAGAGTTTATGATGGTGAAATTTTTAAATTACAGGAACATACTAACAGATTATATCATTCAGCAAAAAGAATGGATATTACAATCCCTTATACGAAAGATGAAATTAATGCAGCATGTAATCAAATAATAAAAATTCAAAATGTTCAGAATGGTTACGTTAGACCTTTCGCTTGGAGAGGTAGTGAAATGATGGGGGTATCAGCTCAAAAAACAAAAATTAATGTTGCAATTGCTACTTGGGAGTGGGGAGATTATTTTGATCCTAAGTTGAAAACTGAGGGAATTAAATTAAATATTTCAAACTGGAGAAGACCAGCACCAAATACCATTCCCTGGGACAGTAAAGCAGCTGGCTTATATATGATTTGTACACTTTCAAAACATGAAGCTGAAAGACAAGGTTATAGCGAATCTTTGATGCTAGATCATGAAAATAATGTGGCAGAGTCAACAAGTGCTAACATCTTTTTTAAAGATAAAAATGGAGAACTTCATACTCCAATTCCAGACTCCTTTTTAAACGGAATTACAAGACAAACAGTTATTGAACTTGCAAAATCAAAAAATATTAAAGTACATGAAAGAAAAATAAAACCTGATGAACTTCCACACTTTGAAGGATGTTTTTTAACAGGAACAGCTGCAGAAATTACCCCAATATCACAAATTGCTGAAAATAATTATAAAGTTTGTGATGTTATCTTAGACTTACTACATAGCTATGGTAAATTAGTAAGAAAAAAGAAAGCTGCTTAGTCCTTATTGTCCTCAGATATTGCATGGTCAATACCTTTTCTTAAATATTCATATCCAGTATATAAAGTAAGGAAAGCAGACAACCAAAGTAAAATTATCCCAATTGTTTGAGCATTATAGTCTTGAAAATTAATTATTTTATTTCCAGTTTCCCCAGTAAGTAAAATTGAAATTGAAAACATTTGAAGAAAAGTTTTGACTTTGGCTAAACTTGAGACTGGAAGTTTAACACTTCCTTTAGCTAAAAATTCTCTTAAGCCAGAAATTAGTATTTCTCTTGTAAGTATTATTATTGCAGCAATAACCTCATAATTTTTAATAGTCCCATCCATAACTAATAATATTAATGCAGTTGCAACAATAATTTTATCTGCTATTGGATCTAATAACTCACCAAGCTTAGACTCTTCTTTGAACATTCTAGCTAATAGTCCATCCAAGAAGTCAGTAAATGAAGCAATTACAAATAAGGCGAATGGAATTACGTCTCCATAAAATCCTGGTAAATAAAATGTGAAAACAAATATAGGGACAATTATAATTCTACCTATTGTGAGATAATTTGGAATCTTGAATTTCATTCGTGAAAGAAATTATATATCTTTTTAGCAACTTTTTCTTCAACTCCTTCAACTGTTTTAATCTCATCTAGGCTAGCTGATTCTACAGCTCTTGCTGATCCAAAGTGATTTAAAAGAGCTCTTTTTCTTATAGATCCAATCCCATCAATTTGATCAAGTAAAGACTTACTAATACCCTTTTTCCTCTTGGCTCTATGAGCACTAATCGCAAATCTGTGTGATTCATCTCTCAATCTTTGTAAGAAAAAGAGAGTGGGGTCGTTCTTTTCAAATTTGAATTCTTTACCATTATAAAAAAAAGTTTCATTTCCACTGTTTCTATATTTCCCTTTAGCAATTGCTATCATAGGAATATCATGCAGTCCTAATTCGTTAAGTGTTTCTCTTGCTACAGAATATTGACCTTTTCCTCCATCAATTATTACTAAGTCTGGCATCGTTAAATAATTATCTTTCTCTTGAACAGCCCTTTTAAATCTTCTGTTTAAAACCTCACGCATCATTCCATAATCATCCTGCTCATTTTTCTTAATCTTAATATTAAATTTTCTATATCTTTTTTTAATAAAACCTTCCTCACCATATGTTATTAGTGCGCCCACACTATTAGTCCCTTGAATATGACTATTGTCATAAACTTCGACTAAATTAATATTATTTTCTAAATCAAATTTTTTAGATACGTTTTCAAAAAGTTCTTTATTATTTTGGCTCTCATAAATTTTTCTATTTAAACTATCTTTTGCATTTTTGAGTGCTTGATTTACAACTTTAAGTTTAGAACCTTTTTTCGCTACTGAAATATTTATTTCTTTATTCTCTTTTTGTGAGAGTGTTTTCTCAATTAAAACTTTTTCTTTAATATCTTCACTTAAAATTATAGAGCTTGGTACACTTTTGTTTTCATAGAATTGAGATACAAAAGAGTTTAAGATTTCTTCAATATTATCATCTGGATCATGTTTCGGAAAAAAAGCTTGATTACCCCAGTTTTGTTTTGATCTATAGAAAAAAACTTGAATACAAGTTTTTCCAGATTCTTTGTAGCCAGCTATTACGTCTGCCTCTACTAAATTTGCCTCATTAATTCTTTGAGATGATTGAATAATATTTAAAGATTTTATTCTATCTCTTAATATTGCAGCTTTTTCAAAATCTAAATCTTCACTAGCCTTTTCCATTTGGTTTGATAAATTTTTTTGAATTTTTCTTGATTTGCCTGATACGAATTCAATAGCGTTGTCTACGGACAACTTATATTCTTCCTTTTCTATATATCCAACACATGGTCCAGAACATCGTTTAATTTGATAAAGGATACATGGTCTCTCTCTTTTTTTAAAAACTGTATCATCACAAACTCTAAGCTGAAAAATTTTCTGGATCATTTTGATGGTCCAATTCGCAGATCCGGCTGAAGCAAATGGTCCAAAATAAAAACCTTCTTTAGTTTTTTTTCCTCTGTGTCGTCTAATTTGTGGCCATTTATCTTGATTACCAATAAAAATAAATGGAAATGATTTATCATCTCTAAGTAGAATATTAAACCTAGGTTTATACTTTTTAATTAAGTTTGCTTCTAAAAGTAGCGCCTCACTTTCATTTGAGGTGCTAGTAATCTCAATTTTAGTTGTTTGAGATAACATTCTCTCAGTTCTAATAATATGATTTTTCTCTGATACATAACTTTTTAATCTATTCGGTAAGTTTTTTGCCTTACCAACGTAAAGTATTTCGTTTTTAGAATTTAACATCCTATACACCCCAGGAAGTTTGGGTATAAGCGGTAACTCTTTTTTTATTGCTTCTTTACCAATATCAGAGCTTATCATGGCTCCTTTTTTTTGAAATTTGAATACCAACGGATGAGCAATCTTTCATTATTTCTAACTTCTCAATTTGAAGACTTATTTTATCAATTCTTTTATCTTTGAATAGTTCATCAAATACATCTTCTGCTAATGTTTCAAGAAAATTATAGTGTTTATTTTTGACAAGTTTTTTTATTAATCTTACAATTCTTGAATAATTTACAATTGATTTAATGTCTTTGTCATTTGAAGGTTTTTTATCCTCGTAATTTATCTCTAAATTAAATTTTACTTTCTGAGGAGCCTCTTTTTCAAAATCGAAATACCCAAGCTTTAAATTTAAAATAAGTTCTTTAATAAGTATCTTCTTTTCGTAATTGAAAAGAGTTTTATTTTTATCAATCTTTACAATTTTTAAATTATTTTTTTTCATATTATTCAAGTCTTGAAGCAATATATTCTTTAATTAGTGGATGATAATACATAAAACAATCAGCCCAATCTATTGAATGAGCTTCTTTTAATGGCTCTTCCCAATTTGATCCTGCTATTTTACAATTCTTTCCATTAATTTTTTTCCTTTTAGAAACCACTACTCTATTAAAATTAGGAACATCGTCCATCCAATCAGAAGTTAATCCCTCAAAATGGTCCATAGGATGAGTAAAAATTAAAATCGGTGCATTTCCATCTTTAATTATATCAATATGTTCTTGTCTTAATTGAGCAATGCCAGGATATTTTTTATGAAATTTTTCCATAGCTTTCTCATAACCAACTTTCTTGACTTTAAATTTTTTTGATAATGTCCAATTGCATGCTGGCATTAATGATATACCTCCTCCCACTTCATTCATGTATTTTGCTGTTAACAATAGTGTCGCCCATCCTCCACAAGAATGACCTGTCATAAAAATTTGTTTCTTTGGCACTCCTAAATCAACAAATTTTTTAATAACTTCTAGATTACCAGCAACTCTTCGGTCCATCTTTGATGTTCCTGGATAAGGTCCCTCCCATTTACTCATCCAATACTTGGCTCTTGATAGTTTAGCACCCAAATCACCTTCTAGTTGGCCTTGGCAGTGAATGTAAACCATAATTTCCTTATCATTTATCATATCACCAGCTAGTTGTGCCCAATTCCTTAGCTCTGATCTCCAGAAGCAATCTTTTAATTTAACGTCAGCTCCATTAGAACCATGATTGTATATTAATATTATTTTTTCTTTAGGGTTATTTACCTTGAAATTTTCATCAATTTTAATTTTATCTTTCCATTTATTTGTTGGTATTACAAAACCATCTTTTTTTATACTTTCTTTTGAATTTGCATAAACATAACTGCTTAATATTAAGCTAAGCGTTATAATTACTAGAAATTTTTTCATTCTTTTCCTCCCAAAATATCTGGTGTTTGCCAATTTAAATTTTGTCCACTGTCTATTGCTATTATTTGTCCAGTAATAGATATGTTTTTAATAAAAAAATCAACAGCATTACAGATTTGTTCAACACCTACTTGTCGCTTTAAGGGAGTTGCCATGTACTGTTTTTTAAAATGTTTCTCGCTTTGCCTTTTATTTTTGATTGTAGGTCCTGGTGCAATTCCATTAACTCTTATTTTTGGAGCCAAGCTCATTGCACTAGTCTTAGTCAAAGTGTAAAGACCTGTTTTACTGATAGTATAAGAAAAAAAATATGGTGTAAGTTTAAATACTCTTTGATCAATTATATTTATAATATTGTTATTTTTTCCTTTAATATTTTTAGCAAATTCTTTTGATAGAAGAGCAGGTGTTCTTAAATTAGTTCTTAAGTGATGCCCCCAACTATCTGTAGTAAAATTCTCTAATTTGTCATTTTCAAAAAGTGATGCGTTGTTTATCAGACAGTCAAAATATTTAAGTTTACTTTTTGCGAACTTAACAATTTTGCTTACATCTTTTTCTACACTTAAATCTCCTTTTACTAAATAAACTTTTGTACCATTTTGTGATAATTCTTTTTTAAGGATTTCTGCTTTTGTTTTTGATTTATTGAAATGAATAACTATTTCAACCCCCTTGCCAGATAGTTTTTTAGCAATAGCAGCACCAATTCTGGTGGCTCCACCTGTAATAATTATTTTATTTGCTTCCATTTCTTCTTACCTTTTTGAGCTCTAGTGCCTGGCATACCCATTGTAGATCTTCCTTTAGGGTATATTTTGTTCTTTAAGTTATATTGTTTCACTTTAGGATTAAGTGTAACTTCTAACTCAGTACTTTCAAGTTTTCTAATCTCATCTCTTATTTTAGCAGCCTCTTCAAATTCTAGGTTTGTGGCAGACTCTTTCATTTTTTTATTAAGTGCCTTGATATGTTTCTTTAAATTACCGCCGACATTTGCGCCTGTACCAATTGTAACATAATCTTTTTCATAGACGCTCTCTAATACATCACTAATCTCTTTTTTGACTGTGGAAGCACTAATTTTATTTTTTTTATTATATTCAAGTTGAATATTTCTTCTTCTTTCGGTTTCTTTTATTGCTTTTTTGATACTTTTAGTTTCTTTGTCAGCATACAAAATAACTTTTCCATCTAAATTTCTTGCGGCTCTCCCAATTGTTTGAATTAAGGATGTTTCAGATCGTAAAAATCCTTCTTTGTCAGCATCTAATATTCCAACTAATGCACATTCAGGAATATCAAGTCCTTCCCTTAATAGATTTATGCCAACTAAAACATCAAACACACCTAGTCTCAAGTCTCTCATAATTTCTATTCTCTCAAGGGTATCAATGTCTGAGTGCAAATATCGAACTTTTATACCATTTTCATGGAGGTACTCTGTAAGATCCTCAGCCATTTTTTTTGTTAATGTCGTAACTAATACTCTATAATTTTTTTCTATAGTCTTTTTGCATTCATGCATTAGATCGTCGACTTGATTTTTAGCAGGTTTGATTTCAACTGGGGGATCTATTAATCCAGTAGGTCTTATAACTTGATCTATAAATTTTCCTTTTGTTTGTTCTAACTCCCATGGACCAGGCGTAGCAGAAACAAAGACTGTTTGAGTTCTCATCATATCCCATTCCTCAAATTTGAGAGGTCTATTATCCATACATGATGGAAGTCTAAATCCATATTCGGCCAAAGTACTTTTTCTTGATCTGTCTCCCTTAAACATCCCATTTAATTGAGGTACCGTGACGTGACATTCATCAACAAATATTAATGTATTATCTGGAAAATATTCAAACAATGTAGGAGGGGGTTCTCCAGGTTTCCTTCCCGATAAAAATCTTGAATAGTTCTCAATACCAGCACACGAACCAGTTGCCTCTATCATTTCAAGATCAAATTTTGTCCTCTCTTCTAACCTTTGTGCCTCAAGCAATTTATTTTGCTCTTTATGTTTTTTAAGAGTTATCTCCAACTCTTTTCTAATATTAATTACGGCTTGTTCAATAGTTGGCTTGGGGGTTATGTAGTGACTGTTTGCATAAACCTTTACTAAATTTAATTCTCTCACAAAATCACCTGTTAGGGGATCAAATTCCTCAATTTTTTCCAACTTATCTCCAAATAAGCTAAGTCTCCAAGCCCTATCCTCTAAGTGAGAAGGAAAAATTTCTAAATATTCGCCTCTAGCCCGAAATGTACCTCTATAGAAATTTTGATCATTTCTTTTATATTGAAGAGCAATTAAAGACTTAATTATTTGTTCTCTATTGTAATCATAATTTTTTTGAAGAGTTAAAGTCATTTTACTGTAAGCTTCAACTGATCCAAGTCCATAAATACAAGATACACTTGCAACAATTAAGACATCATCTCTTTCTAAGAGTGATCTAGTAGCTGAGTGTCTCATTCTATCTATTTGTTCATTTATAGATGCTTCCTTTTCAATGTATGTGTCTGATCTTGGCACATATGCTTCTGGGGTATAATAATCATAATAAGACACAAAATATTCAACAGCATTCTCTGGGAAAAACCCTTTCATCTCTCCGTAAAGTTGGGCAGCAAGTGTTTTATTTGGAGCAAGTATTAGGGCAGGCCTATTTGTCTCTTCAATTACTTTAGCCATAGTGAAGGTTTTACCTGATCCCGTAACACCTAATAAAACTTGGTTAAACTCATTCTTCTTAGCTCCATTTACTAAATTTTTAATAGCTTCTGGTTGGTCACCAGCTGGTTTAAAATCAGATTTGATTTTAAATTTCTTTCCACCTTCAAGTTTTCCACCAATTTTTGGATTTTTACTTTGAATATCTGTAATTAAATCTTGATAACTATTTTCCATATATTAAATAAAGTAATAGAATATAAACAATTTTCAATGAGCATAATATCTAACAGTCTTAAAAGAATTAAACCATCTCCTACCATTGCAGTTACGCAGAAAGCAAGAGAATTAAAAGCTGCTGGCAAAGATGTAATTGCTCTAGGCGCAGGCGAACCTGATTTTGACACACCTAATAATATAAAAAAGGCAGCAGTTAATGCGATTAGAATAGGGGATACTAAATATACGCCAGTTGATGGAACACCCGCAATTAAAAATGCAGTAATTAAAAAGTTTAAAAGAGAAAATAACTTAACTTATACCTCTGACCAGATAACAGTAGGGACTGGCGGAAAACAAGTTTTATATAATGCTTTTGTAGCAACATTAAATAAAGGCGATGAAGTTATTATTCCAGCTCCGTTTTGGGTATCGTATCCAGACATGGTTTTACTTGCTGGTGGTAAACCAAAATTTATTAAATGTGGAGAAGAAGATGGTTTTAAATTAACTCCATCAAATCTTAAAAAAGCAATTACTAAAAAAACAAAATGGATAATTTTAAATTCTCCTTCAAATCCAACTGGTGCAGCTTACACAAAAAAAGAAATTATTAATTTAGGAAAGATATTATTAAAAAATAAGAATATTTTAATTTTAAGTGATGATATTTATGAGCATGTAAAATTTGATAATTTTAAATTTTTTACAATAGCACAGATAAAAAAACTTAAAGATAGAACACTTACAATGAATGGAGTAAGTAAAGCATATGCTATGACTGGTTGGAGAATTGGTTATGCAGCTGGTCCTAAAAATATTATAGCTGCTATAAGAAAAATCCAGTCACAATCGACTTCCAATCCATCATCTATAAGTCAGGCAGCTGCTGTTGAGGCTTTGAATGGAACTCAGAGTTTTATTAAAAAAAGAGCTAAATCTTTTAGTGACAGAAGAAATTTTGTTGTGAATTATTTAAATAGTATTCCAGGGATTACTTGCTTAATGCCAAAAGGTGCGTTTTATGTTTTTCCAAGTTGTAAAGGCTTAATTGGAAAAAAAACAAAAATAAAAAATGACACAGATTTTGTGCAAAAACTTCTAGAAAAACAAAATGTTGCCGTCGTACAAGGTTCTGCATTTGGTCTAGATGGTTATTTTAGAATTTCATATGCAACATCAATGAAAAAATTAAAGATTGCTATGCAAAGGATTAAGCTTTTTTGTGAAAGTTTAGGCTAAATTTAGTCTAATTACTGATTTTGCTGCGTCAATCACTGAAACTTCTGGTT
This sequence comes from uncultured Pelagibacteraceae bacterium, assembly GCA_902558435.1. Classification (GTDB taxonomy): domain Bacteria; phylum Pseudomonadota; class Alphaproteobacteria; order Pelagibacterales; family Pelagibacteraceae; genus Pelagibacter. Next base: position 167,151 of record CACEDU010000001.1, read on the forward strand.
CTATAAATTTCATTTGAAGAATCTCCTCAGCATAATTTTTATCTGTCTCCATTTTAAGACCTAAATCAGGAACTAAATTTTTTGCACTTGAATCTATATAGCTAATAAGCTTTACCATAAAATTAGGTAATTCTTTCTTCGGAAGTTTCTTGGAATGACTTGGAATGTTTTCAGCCATTATTTTTGATAATTCAAGAATTGATCTAGTTTCAGATCCAACAATTAATCTTCTACCTGCAGCCTTTTTATTATTTAATGATAAAACATGTGCTTTGGCTATATCTTTAACATGGGATATCATCACTGAAAATTTTGGAGCAGCTGGATATTTGCCTTGAAGTAATTGTTTAATATATTCCATTGATGTGCAACTTTTTTCATTCAAAAAGTCCCCTAAAACAAAACCAGGATTTATACAAGTAAGCTTATTTTTAATACCTTTACTTTCCATAAGTTCCCAAGCAGCTCTTTCAGCTCTAGTTTTAGATACAAAATAATCTGTAGTTTTGTCCCATTCTATGTCAGTCCAATCATTTTCACCAAATGTATAAGGGTTTGTTCGGTTTGGTTTTCTATACATACAAACAATAGATGATGTTTTTACAATATGTTCTACATTTGCATTTATTCCTGCATTTAAAACTCTCAAAGTTCCATCTTTTGCAGCTGGAGTAAGTGACTCTCTATCATTTGAAACTTTCAAGGGGAAAGGTGAAGCGACATGAATAATATATTTACAACCTTTAGCGGCTTTATCCCACCCTTCATCTTTTAATAAATCTAATTCTACAAAGGATAGTTTTTCTGTTGAAGCATTATTTTCCTCAAGTGTTTTTTTTGTTATTTCAATTGAATTAATATCCCTAACTGTACCTAATACCTCATAACCAGAATTTAATAATTCTATAGCAACATGTTTTGCAATAAATCCACTGATACCAGTCAATAAAACTTTTTCACTCACGTAATTGTAAAATTATTTTGATTTTCTTTTTTTTTCTAAGCCAAAAACAGGAGAATTCCTGAATCTCAGAACTAGTATAGCTATTGCTATTAGCACAATTGCTCCAGCTTCATACAGCAATACTTCTGGATTTATTGACTTTCCTTGTAGTATAATAAATCTAGCAAGAGCTGTTATAGCAATAAACAACGGCAATGTGATTTGAATTGATTGACTCTCCCAAAATACTCTGACCATAGCTAAAACCTCTAAATAAAGAAATAGTAATAGCAAATCAGCTAAAGTGACTTTTTGAACTTCAATCATTTGGTATATTTCTATACCAAATGCAATAACAGTAGCCCCAAGAATTATTACTAAAGCTAATAATTGAATTTGTTTTACAATATTCTCCATAGAATGATTTTATAAATGATATTCTATTAATTTGCAGCTAAATATTTCTCTGCCTCTAATGCTGCCATACAGCCCATTCCTGCTGCAGTTACTGCCTGCCTATAAATTTTATCCTTCACATCTCCAGCTGCGTAAACTCCTGGAATGTTAGTCTCGGTAGAATCACTTTTAGTAATTAAATAGCCTGTGCTATCCATTTCTAGCTGATCTTTAAATAAAGATGTAGCAGGATCATGTCCGATAGCTATAAATAATCCATCTATCTTTAAATCTGATGTTTCGTTAGTTTTAACATTTTTAATTTTTAATCCTTTTACATTTTTTGGCTCATCATCACCTATTACTTCTTCAACAACAGAGTCCCAAATAATCTCAATTTTTTTATTTTCCATTAATTTTTTTTGTAATAGTTTTTCAGCTCTTAATTCATTTCTTCTATGAATTAATTGTACTTTTGATGCGAATTTTGTAAGAAACATAGCCTCTTCTACTGCAGCATTTCCTCCACCAACAACTGCAACTGTTTTATCTTTGAAAAAAAAGCCATCACATGTTGCACAAGCTGATACTCCAAATCCCTTAAATTTTTGTTCAGATTCAATGTTTAACCATCTTGCTTGTGCTCCAGTAGAAATAATAATTGAGTCTGCAGTATATTTTTGTCCTCCATCACCAATTGCCTCAAACGGTTTAGATTTTAAATTTACTGATTGGATATGATCTTCAACTAAATCGGTTCCAACTGCTTTTGCCTGTTCCCTCATTTGTTCCATTAACCATGGTCCTTGAATAACATCTGCAAATCCAGGGTAGTTCTCAACATCAGTTGTTATAGTTAATTGACCACCAGGCTGCATACCTGCAACCAACATTGGTTTAAGCATAGCTCTTGCAGCATAAACAGCAGCAGTATAACCAGCTGGCCCTGATCCAATTATTAACACTTTTGTATGTTTAGTTGGTTTTTCACTCATACAGGTCTATATAGTAAATAATGAGCAAATTAAAAGGTATATTATTGACTGAGGGCATGCACGGCATGCTTAGCCAAGTAGAAGGTTTGGCTAAAGCTCTTGATATTGATTTTACTCACCACAAGGTTGAACTTAAAAGTTTATGGAATTTAATTCCACCAAAATTCACGCCAATTTCTCAAAATGTTTACAAAAAAATCAACTATTCAGATTTTGACATAATAATTTCTTGTGGAAGAAAAAGTATAATTCCATCAATCCATTTAAAAAGTATCTCAAACAAAAAAATTCTTAATATTCATATACAAGATCCAAAAATAAACTTTGATTATTTTGATTTTATTGTAGCACCCGAACATGACGGAATTAGTGGTTCAAATATAATTAATACGAAAGGTGCAATTCACTATCTTACAAAAGACGAAATAGAAGAAAATAAGGATTATTTAAACTCATTTATAAGAAAAGATAAGAGAAAGATTTGGTGCTTAATTATGGGTGGACCAACCAAATATTATGATTATTCAACAAAAAATATGAAACATATTTTTTCAATTTTCTATAAGCTTTTAAAGAAAAAAGATTTTCAACTTGTGGTAATTCCATCAATGAGGACACCATTAAATACCATTCATTATGCAAAAGAATTTTTTGGTGAAAATCATACAGTTATAATGGATGTAGATAAAAAAGCCTACTTATCTGCTTTAGCCATTTCAGAGAACATTATAGTTACTTGTGACTCAAGCTCAATGATCTCTGAAGCTGCTTTAACAGGAAAACCTATTTATATTGCAAATATTTTGCCTAAAAAAAATGATATTCGGTTCCAAAGATTTCGAAATTTGTTTAGAGATTTAAATATTACTAGAAATCTTGGAGAAGATGTTGAAAATTGGACCTATCAAAGTCTTGATGAAACTAATAGGGTAGCAAAAATTATAAAAGAAAAAATTAATTATTAATGTCATTTTTAAACTCAATACTAAACGACTCAAAAAAATTTGATAATCCATTTGAGCATTGGGAATTAAATAAACCTCTAACAGATGATCAAATAAATGAGATAATAAGTGCAGATATATCTGACCCAGCAAAACATAACCTTAATTATGATGGAACTAGAGCCATCGATGGAGGTGAGGGAAAATTTAGAGAGGGAATTTCAGATGGTGGAAAAGCTTTAAAATTTAGATGTTTTGTAACTCATGAAAATACCAGAGAATTTCCAGGTCTCACAAATTTAATTAAAGAACTTCAAAGTAAAGAAACTCATCTAAAAATTTCTGAATTAATCAATAAAGATTTGTCTAATTCTTATGTAAGAGTTGAGGTTATATGTGATCGAGAAGGTTTTTGGCTAAAACCACATTGTGATATTAAGGAAAAACTTATGTCATGTTTATTATTCGTTAACAAACATAATGAAAGTGAGGAACTTGGTACAGATTTTTATGATAATGATTTTAAGCTAATTAAAACACTACCTTATAAAGATAATTATGGATATTTTTTTTCTAGTGGACCCAATACTTGGCATGGAATGGAAAAGAAAGAAATAATTAAAGAGAGAAGGTGTTTACAAGTAAATTATGTGACTTTTAAAACCGATTGGAAAGTTGAAAATTAATCCTCCCAATCAAATCTAGGAAATGTATCAAATACTTTAAAAATTCCCTCAGACCAGGTGTTGCAGACTTTAGAATAATCTTCATCATTTAAACTTAAACATTTTAATGAGGCTAATTTATTTTCATCTTTTTTGTAAATTGCAAAATCAATGGGAGGACCTACAGTTAAGTCACTTTTTAATGTAGAGTCCATAGAAATTAGTGCACACCTTGATGCATCTCCAATTGATACATCTGGTTTAATCACTCTATCAAGAATTGGTTTACCATACTTAACCTCACCAATCACGAGATAAGGTTTACTATCTGCTGGTCTTATATAGTTTCCCTGAGGATAAATAAGGTATAGCTCTGGCTTTTGTCCTTTTATTTGACCACCTATTATAAAAGTTGAACCTAAAAGGACATCGTCAGTATTTATTCCTTGAGGAGATGAGTGTTTTATATTTAGACTTCCCACATAAGATGCAATTTGTTCAAAGTCTTTACATGTATTTAAATTAAGTATACCAGATGAGCTTTTTAAATCCTTCTCTACAGATTTGTAAACAGCTTGTGATGTTCCTAAATTACCAGATGTTACCATTACAATTGTTCTATCACCAACATCATGAGTAAACATTTTTGAATAAATATTTACATTATCTAAACCTGCATTAGTTCTCGAGTCTGATGCGAAGACCAACCCTTCATTTGTTTTTATTCCAATACAGTATGTCATGTGCGATTTTTATTTAAAAATGACATAATTATCAAATATTTTATGTCATAGCAGCTATTTGTATTTAGCAATTGTTTTGCAATTTTTTTTATCAAAAATTGTTGAATGTCTGTTTCTCTATGGAAAAATTATGACTCAAAATCTGCATATGATGGATATTTGACAGAAGAAAATAAAATTAGAAAACATGCTAGAATAATGACTGGCATATTAGAAAGACATGGAACAAAAAAACTTCAGGAAATTGAAAAAAATTGTCAAAGCACCATAAGTGCAAGAGGTATTAATTTTAGGGTTTATGCTGCAAACAATAGAGCAGAGGAAAAAAAATGGCCGTTAGATATTATACCAAGAATTATTCCAAAATCTCAATGGAATAAAATATCTAGAGGTTTAATTCAAAGAGTAAAAGCATTAAATCTATTTATAGATGATGTTTATAATAAAAAAAAAATTTTTAAGGATAAGGTTGTTCCAAAAGAATTAATATTTAATTCACCTTATTATTTAAAAGAATGTGAAGGTTTTTCACCAAAATATAAAGCTTGGGCAAATATATCAGGAATTGATTTAATAAGAAATATTAATGGAGAATATCTTGTTCTTGAAGATAATTTACGTGTCCCATCTGGGGTATCTTATATGTTGGAAAATAGAATGGTAATGAGGGACGTATTTCCAGAATTATTTACCCGATATAAGGTTTCCTCTATTCACCAATATTCTAATAAACTTTACCAAAGTATGGTTGAGTGCATACCAAAAAAAACTGACAATCCTCATATGGTTGTTTTGACACCAGGCATTTACAATTCAGCATACTTTGAACATTCATTTTTAGCTCAACAAATGGGAATAGCCTTGGTCGAAGGTAAAGATTTATTTGTCGAAAATGATTTTGTTTATATGAGAACAGTTAAAGGAAAGTTAAAAGTTGATTGTATATACAGAAGATTAGATGATACTTTCCTTGATCCAAAAGTATTTAATAAAGAATCACTAATTGGAGTCCCAGGTTTATTTAAATGTTGGAAAAAGGGAAACGTTGGGATTATTAATGCCCTTGGAACTGGAGTTGCAGATGATAAGGCTGTTTATTCTTACGTTAATAAAATGATTGTCTATTATTTAGGTGAGCAACCTAAACTTAACCAAGTAGAAACATTTTTGTGTGAAAACAAAGTTCACAGGCAACATGTAATTGAAAATATAGCTAAGCTTGTTGTTAAACCAGCAAATGCTTCAGGTGGATATGGAATAATGATTGGTCCGAAGGCACCAAAAAAAGAGCGAGAAGAGATGGTAAAAAAAATTAAAAAAAATCCTCGAGATTTTGTTGCCCAACCTTTAGAAATATTATCAACAATACCAACTATTTGTGAAAATGGTATTGAGCCAAGACATTTAGACTTAAGGCCTTTTATATTAACTGGAAAAACTTCTTATGTTACAACAGGTGGTCTCACAAGAGTTGCTTTGAGAAAAGGAAGTACCATAGTAAATAGTTCTCAGGGAGGTGGGTCTAAAGATACAATGGTTGTAGATGCTTAGTTTTCTTGAAGAGCTTTAACTTTAAGTTTTTTTGTTTTTAGAGCATTTATTGCTTCTAAAAACGAATATGCAGTAGACATATTTGTGCAATAAGGAATTTTATTAGCTAAGGTTCCTCTTCTTAAAGCTTTTGCATCACTTATTCTATTTTCACTATTTCCACCACCAGTATTAATTACCAATGAGATTTTTTTTGAATTAAGTACATCTACTATATGAGGTTTACCACTACTCACTTTGTTGATTTTTCTGCACTTCATACCATTTTTAACTAAGATATCTGCAGTCCCTTTAGTTGCTGATAAAGAAAATCCTAATTTTAGTAACCTTTGCGCAACACCAATTATTTCTTGCTTGTGAGAATCTTTAACAGATAAAAATGCTAAACCTTTTGTTGGTAATGAATTTGCCGCTGCTATTTGACTTTTGGCTATTGCCATACCAAAGTCATCATCAAATCCCATCACTTCTCCAGTGGATTTCATTTCTGGTCCAAGCAATAGATCGCTATCAGGAAATTTATTGAATGGGAATACTGCTTCTTTGACTGCAAATTTTTTATTGGTTTTATATTTTAATTTGTACTTTGAAAGTTTTTCTCCTGCCATTACCCTAGATGCAATTTTAGCTAGCGGAACCCCATTAGCTTTTGAGACGAATGGAACTGTTCTACTTGCTCTTGGGTTTACTTCTATAACAAATATTTCATCTTTTTTTATTGCAAATTGAATATTTAAAAGACCTTTAACTTTTAGCGCTAATGCTAATTTTCTTGTTTGAATTTTAATTTCTTTTAAAAGATTATCTTTGATCGATACTGGCGGTAAGCAACATGCCGAGTCCCCTGAATGAATTCCTGCTTCTTCAATGTGTTGCATGATACCTGCAACATAAACATCTTTACCATCAGATATAGCATCTACATCAACTTCCATAGCATGATCTATAAATTTATCAATTAAAATTGGATTTTGCTCTGAAGCCTTAAATGCTTCATTAACAAATTTTTTAAGTTGGCTTTTATCATGAACTATTTCCATCGCTCTTCCACCCAAAACATACGAAGGTCTTACAACAACTGGAAGACCAATGTTTTCACTTATTTTAATTGCCTGATCAAATTTATTAGCTATTCCACTTTCAGCTTGTTTTAAATTCAATTTCATTAAAAGATCTCTAAATCGGTCTCTATCCTCTGCTAAATCAATTGAACCGTATTGAGTGCCAAGTATTGGTAGTTTATTCTCATGTAAAAATTTTGCTAATTTAATTGGAGTTTGACCTCCAAATTGAGCAATAACTCCGATAAGATTTCCTTTTGATTTTTCTTTTATAATAATATTTCGAACATATTCCTCTATAAGAGGTTCAAAGTATAATCTATCGCTTGTATCATAATCTGTTGATACAGTTTCAGGATTGCAATTGACCATAATTGTTTCAAATCCTGCCTCTTTTAGTGAAAAGCTTGCCTGACAACAGCAATAATCAAACTCTATTCCTTGCCCAATTCTATTTGGACCTCCTCCAAGAATAATTATTTTTTTCTTATTACTAGGATCAGCCTCACATTCAGTATTCAATGAAAAATTTCTTTGATACGTTGAATACATATATGGAGTAAAGGATTTAAATTCTGCTGCGCAAGTATCTACTTTTTTAAAGACAGGCAAAACTTTAAGTGCAACTCTTTTAGATCTTACTATTTTCTCTTTAATTCCTGTAAGTTTTGATAATTTTTTATCTGAAAAACCAATGGATTTAATTCTATTAAACTCATTGTATGTTTTTGGAATTCCTTTCTTAATTATTTTTTTTTCTTCATTAATAAGATCTTTGATTTGATTTAAGAACCAAGGATCAACTTTGGATAGTTTATATATAGTTTTTAATGAAATATTTTTCCTAAAAGCTTCACCAATTAATAGTAGTCTATTTGGAATATTAACTTTTAAATTTTTTAGAATCTCTATTCTTGAATAATTAAAAATATTGTCTAATCCAGATAATCCAGTTTCTAATGAAACCAAAGCTTTTTGGAAGGATTCTTTAAAGTTTCTACCAATTGCCATTGCTTCACCAACTGATCTCATTGAAGTTCCAAGCATAGCTTTGGTGTCAGAAAATTTCTCAAATGTAAATCTAGGTATTTTTGTAACAACATAATCAATTGTTGGTTCGAATGAAGCGGGAGTTACTTTTGTTATCTCATTTTTTAATTCATCAAGAGTATATCCAACTGCAAGTTTAGCAGCTACTTTCGCAATTGGAAAACCTGTGGCTTTAGAGGCTAGAGCTGAGGATCTTGATACCCTAGGGTTCATCTCAATTATAACCATTCTTCCATTTCTAGGATTTATTGCAAACTGTACATTTGACCCTCCCGTCTCAACCCCAATTTTTCTCAAACAAGCAATAGAGGCATTTCTCATGACTTGGTATTCTTTGTCAGTAAGTGTTAATGCTGGAGCGACAGTAATTGAGTCTCCGGTATGTATTCCCATTGGATCTACATTTTCTATAGAACAAATGATTATACAGTTGTCATTTTTATCTCTTACAACCTCCATTTCAAACTCTTTCCACCCCTCTAAAGACTCCTCAATTAAAACTTGATTTTGAGGCGATTCATTCATTCCATTTCTAACAAGTTTAAAGAATTCTTTTTTACTTTTTGCAATTCCTCCACCTAATCCACCCAACGTAAATGAAGGTCTTATAATTGCAGGCAAACCAATTTCTTTTAAACTTTTTGAGGCATCTTTGAAATTATTTATTATCCTTGATTTCGGCAAATCTAAACCAATGTCAGACATATTTTTTCTAAATTTTTTCCGGTCCTCAGCGTTTTCAATTGCTTTTGATTTAGCTCCAATTAGTTCAATTTTATATTTTTTAAGTAGACCAGCTTTTTCTGCACTTATTGCTAAGTTTAAAGCTGTCTGGCCGCCCATAGTAGGAAGAATTGCATTAGGCTTTTCTTTTTTAATCACTTCTTCAAGAACTGGAATTGTTATAGGCTCTATGTAAGTTCTATCAGCAACCTCAGGATCTGTCATAATAGTTGCAGGATTTGAATTTATCAGAACTACTTCAAAACCTTCATCTTTAAGTGCCTTACATGCTTGCGTACCAGAATAATCAAATTCACATGCTTGCCCAATTATTATTGGGCCTGCACCTATGACTAAAATCTTTTTAATGTCTTTTCTTTTGGGCATATCTTTTTATTTCTTGAATAAAGTTGTTAAATAAATATTGACTATCTTGTGGCCCAGGATTTGCTTCAGGGTGATATTGAACTGAAAAAACTGGTCTATTTTTTAATCTTATTCCCTCAATTGAATTATCAAAAAGTGACTTATGAGTTATTTGAATTTTTTTAGATAAGCTTTTTTCTATTACAACGAAACCATGATTTTGGCTTGTAATCTCAACTTTGTTGTTAATTAGATTTTTTACTGGATGATTTGCTCCCCTGTGGCCTAACTTCATTTTTTTTGTCTTGGCATTTAACGCTAAAGCTAAAATTTGATGACCCAAGCAGATCCCAAAGATAGGATAATTCCACTTTATTAATTTTTGTATAGTTTTAATTGCATATATTCCAGTTGCCGCTGGATCTCCTGGACCATTTGATAGAAAAATTCCATCTGGTTTTAGTTTTGCAATTTCTTCAGCAGTTATTTTGCAAGAAACTACTTTTACATCACAATTATAATCAGAAAAATATCTTAGAATATTTTTTTTTATCCCATAATCAATTGCAACTATCTTAAATATCTTTTTGTTATTTTTTTTATATCCAGTCTCTTTGCTCCAAGTTTTCAAACCTTTCCATGAATAAGTTTTTTTTGTTGATACTTCTTTAGCAAGATCTAGACCATTTAGACCAGGCCATTTAATTGAGTAATTAATTAATTTTTTTATATTAAATTTGCCTGTTTTATTGTTTGAGATTGTTCCTTTTGGAGCACCTTTATCCCTTATAAAATTTGTTAAACTTCTTGTGTCAAGACCTGTTATGCCAACTATTTTATTTTTTTTAAGCCATTCATCCAATGTTCTTAAAGCTCTGTAATTCGATGGAGAAGTAATCTCAGAATTAAATATAGCACCTTTTGCCCAAACCTTATCTGACTCCAAATCCTCATTGTTAGTTCCAACATTTCCTATATGAGGGAATGTAAAATTGATAATTTGTCCAGCATATGAAGGGTCAGATATAATTTCCTGATATCCAGTCAAAGAAGTGTTAAAACAAACCTCTCCAGTTGCAGTACCATTGTACCCAAGACCAATACCCTTGAAAACTAACTTATTATCTAAAGCTAAAATACCTGTTGGAAATTGTTGTTTAATTGCAATTTTATATTTTTGTTTTTTGTTCAATTACAACTCATGAGTTAAAGGTCTATACAATAAAACCTTTTTTTGCGCAACACATGTAATGTATATTTTGTAAAAAAACTTTTTTTCTTTTTGAAGAATTTTTTTGATGCGTTAAAATTATACTATGAGCTTAAGGGAAAAAATTGAAACAGACTATAAAAGCGCTCTAAAAGCTAAAGAAAAAAATAAAATATCAACTTACAGGTTAATTTTATCAGGAATTAAAGATTTAGATATCAACAACAGATCACAAGTAGAGAAAAAGGAGACTAATGACGAAGATATAAAAAAGCTTTTAAAGAAAATGATAAAGCAAAGATCCGAATCAATAGAAATGTATAAAAAAAATAATAGAAGTGACCTGCAAGATGTGGAGGAGAAAGAGGTGGATATAATAAGTCAATATTTACCACAACAACTTAGCGATGAAGATACTAAAAAGCTATGTTCGGAGATTATTAGTTCTACGGGAGCGAGTTCATTAAAAGACATGGGAAAAGTAATGGGTGCATTAAAAAAAAATAATGCAGATAGTATTGATTTCTCTAAAGCTGGAGCAATTATAAAAGATCTACTAAACCAAAAATGAAGTATCCAAAAGAGTATCTAGGGGAAATTAAAGCAAGATTAAAAGTTTCAACAGTTGTATCTAAAACTGTAAGTTTAAAAAAAAGAGGTAAAGAATATGTTGGATTATCTCCGTTCAAAACCGAAAAAACTCCTTCATTTACTGTAAATGACGAAAAGGAATTTTATCATTGTTTTAGTACCGCAGAACACGGCAACATATTTGATTTTGTGATGAAAACACAAAATTTAAAATTTGGGGAAGCTGTAAAGTCACTTGCAAATCTCGCAGGAATGAGACCTTATACTTTTTCAAAAGAAGATGAGATTAGAGAGAAAAAATGGAATATTTATAAAGTTATATTTAACAAATATGTAGATCATTATCATAACGAATTATTAAAAAATTCAAATTCGAATGAGGCTAAAGATTACCTCAAAAAAAGAGGATTAACTAAAGAAGAAGTTAAAAAATTTAAGATTGGATTTGAGACTAATGATTTTAATTTTCAAGAAAATATATTTAAGCAATACAATGAAAATGACATTAAAGATACTGGTTTATTTTATTTTGACGAAAATAAGAAAAGATATGTTTCTAGATTTAGAGAAAGAGTAATATTTCCAATCAAAAATATTTCAGGTGATCCAATTGCTGTAGGAGGAAGAATTTTAAAAGAGAATAAATTTTTACCAAAGTATATAAATTCTCCTGAAACTCCTTTTTTTAAAAAAGGATCAAATCTCTTTAATTTAGATTTTGCACGTAAATTTTCAAATAATCAAAATATTATTTATTTGGTTGAAGGTTATATGGATGTTATCGGATTAAGTAAAAATAAAATAGACAATGTCGTAGCAAATTTAGGTACATCATTAACAAGTAGGCAAATTTTAACTTTAAATCAGTTTTTTGATGAAATAGTCATATGTTTTGATGGTGATGAAAGTGGATACAAAGCAGCTTTGAGGGCAGCAGAAAATTCTATAATTGAACTTAAACCAGAGAAGAAAATATCGTTTTTATTTTTACCAGATAAGCACGACCCAGATAGCTTTGTAAATGAAAAAGGAAAGGAATTTTTTTTAGAATTTTCAAATAGTAATTCAGTTTCTATTCATAAATTTATATTTAATCATTATTTCAAAATTACGGATGATAACCCATCTTCAAGAGCTATTTTTGAAAAAAGGTTAAGGTCGATTTCATCAACTATTAAAGACGAATTCATAAGAAAATACGTACTAGAATATTTTTTAGAAAAAATTTCTGAATTAACTCCCAATACAAACTTTAAATATAAAAAATATAATTCAAAAAATACAAAATCACTTAAATCAACACAAAATTATTATAATGAAACTAAATCTCTAAAAGCAATTGATATTAAAGAGTTTTCATTTTTATATATTTTATTAAAAAAACCTGAACTCATAAAAGATAATTTTCAGTTAATAGAAAATGTTAAATTATTCAGCAATGAAAATAAATTGCTTTTAAATGAAATTTTATCTCAATCAAATAACTTTGAAATTACTGATATTGAAAATATAAATATTGATAAAAATTTAATTGAAAGAGTTTTAAAATACGCTTCCATTAAACACATAATGATTAAAAATTTTAATAATGATGAAAAAATACTTGAAATTTTATCTGAGCTTATAAGAGATTTAAAAAATTATGAACTAGAAATAAGAATAGGAGAATTAGAATCAAAATTTTCTAAAGATTTGAGTGAAGTAACGTTTAATGAGCTAAAAGAGCTTAAAAAACTACAGAAAACCAATTAAATATTAAGCAGAATCCCATAGATTTTTTTTATTTAAGCATTATATACATCCTGAACTTTTTTATTGTGGAACGTATAATTACAAAATCATTTGCAAGATTGATGGGCAGAGGTGTCCATAGAGGATTTATAACTTACGAAGAGTTAAATAAATCTCTTGGGAAAAGAAACCTATCTGATGAAAACCTTGAACAAGCGTTTATTCACATACTCGACGAAAAAATTATATTAGTTGAAAAAAAAGCAGATTTTAAAATTCTTAGAAAAAAAGAAAACGGATCAAAGGAAGAGGGAAAATCAATTGAGAAGAGTGATGATCCTATTAGAATGTATCTTAGAGAAATGGGTGGGGTTGAGCTACTTTCTAGGGAAGGTGAAATAGCAATCGCAAAAAGAATAGAAGCTGGAAAAGATGTTATGTTAAATGCTCTATCTCAAAGTCCTATAACAGCCCAACAGTTTTTTGAATGGAATACAAAACTTCAAAATGATGAAATTCTGGTTAGAGAAATTATTGATATTGACACAAATTATATGGAAGACGAGGATACTGGACAAAGTGCAAAACAAAAAAAAACAGATGATGCAGGAGATAGTCAAAACAATGAGGACTCAAGCAACAACTCTGACGATGATGAATTTAATCCTACTCTGGCAGCAATGGAAACTGAAATTAAACCAAAAGTGTTAAAAACAGTTACTGACCTTACAAAAGAGTATAATAAACTTATTAAATATCAAAAAGAAAAATTAAATTGTTTATTAAATTCTAAAATATTTTCGTCCTCCAAGGAGAAAAATTATAAAAAAATCGTGGATGACATTTTAGAAAACATCAAATCACTTCAATTATCTCCATCTGTTTTAGAGGAGTTAGTACAAAAACATTATGTTGAAAACAGAAAAATAATATCATTGGAAGGTAATCTTTTGCGACTAGCTTTACAAGAAAAAATTCCAAGAGAAGAATTTATAAAATTTTATGTTGGAAATGAAATAAACCCTAACCTAAAAAACTTTTTAGATACAAATGAGGTTTGGAAAAAGTTTTTTCAAAAATATAAGTTAGAATTTAACAACATTAGAGATAGATTAATTGAGACGAGTAATAAGCTTGGAATTTCAGTTACAGATTATAAGTCAATGGTTAGTAGAATTCAGAAGGGTGAAAAAGAATCTAGAATTGCAAAAAAAGAGATGGTGGAAGCCAATTTAAGACTCGTCATTTCAATTGCTAAAAAATATACAAATAGGGGTCTACAGTTTTTGGATTTAATTCAAGAAGGAAATATTGGTTTAATGAAAGCTGTAGATAAATTTGAATACAGAAGAGGATATAAATTTTCCACTTATGCAACATGGTGGATAAGACAGGCAATTACAAGATCTATTGCAGATCAAGCAAGGACTATAAGAATTCCTGTGCATATGATTGAGACGATAAATAAAATTGTAAGAACACAGAGGTTAATTTTGAGTGAATTTGGAAGAGAGGCTACACCAGAAGAACTGGCAAAAAAACTTAGAATGCCTCTTGAAAAAGTTAGAAAAGTTCTCAAAATTTCAAAAGAACCTGTGTCACTTGAAAAACCAGTTGGAGATGAAGAGGATAGTAGCTTGGGAGATTTTATTGAAGATACAAAAGCTTTAGCTCCACTAGAACAAGCTATAAAATCAAATTTAAGTGAAGCTACTACAAAAATATTGTCTACATTAACTCCAAGAGAAGAAAGAGTTTTAAGAATGAGGTTTGGTGTAGGGATGAATACAGATCATACTCTTGAAGAAGTAGGACTACAGTTCTCAGTAACTAGAGAGAGAATCAGGCAAATTGAAGCAAAAGCATTAAGAAAATTAAAGCATCCCAGTAGGTCTAAGCAATTAAAAAGCTTCCTAGAGAGTTAAATAATTTAAATAATCATTTTTTACTTTATAAATAGTATTAATAGAATAGTTGTGATTTATACGGGCCGTTAGCTCAATAGTAGAGTACTGCATTGACATTGCAGGGGTAGTTGGAGCGTAACCAACACGGCCCACCACAATAGTTTTAAATATAAATAACTAAATTGTTTTTTTTATTTAGAATTTAATTATTATAGAGTGTGAGTGAAAAATACTTTAATAAGTTTTTTATAATTTTTATTTTAATTTCTGTATTAATTTTTTTTGAGGGATTTTTTTATTATTTTTCATATAAGTTTTCTTATTACTTTGATATTTTTGATAGGAAAAGATCAGGCTTTAACCCCTTAATTTGGAATGAGAATGGGATTATAGAAATATTGCAAGTAATATTGATATTTTTTTCTATAATAAATTTTATATATATCTTAAAAGAGCTGAAAAAAATTAAACCTAGATTATATATCAAATTTATACTTTATATATACACAGTCGGTCTATTATATTTCTTTTTCGAGGAAATTTCATGGGGCCAGCACATATTTGGTTGGGAATCATTAGATTTTTTTAAGTCATACAATAATCAAAATGAAACAAATATTCATAATATTTCAAACTTGTTCAATGAATTACCGCGAAGCATCTTAACACTTTGGTGCTCTATTTCGTTTATTATCGTAAATATTTTTTCAAAAAAAATTAAAAATTATTTTTTAACAAAATTTTTGCTACCTTCAAATAAGTTAAAATTAATATCTTTATATTTATTATTTATTTTGATACCAGATTTTTTTGTTGATAAAATGAATTTGCACCCAGGCCATTCCGAGTATTCAAAATTTGTCTTAATTAGTGATATCTTGGATTTTATAACCTTTAACTTTATTAAACTTTCAGAATATCAAGAATTAATATTTTGCTACTATATTCTTTATCACTCTATCTTTTTTAGAAAATTTCTTTGCTTGAACGAAAACGAAAAACAAAGTAAAACCTAGAAAATAATGGGCCTGTAGCTCAGTTGGTTAGAGCAGTACACTCATAATGTATTGGTCCCAGGTTCGAGTCCTGGCGGGCCCACCATTCTTTTATTTAATAATGAATTCCTCTAAGGATTTAAAAAGATAGTTAATATCTCCATCATTATTTTGAATGATAGATTTAAATTCTTCTTTTTGAGTTCTTGCTAGACTTAATCCTTCAACTATAAGATCTCTGATTAATGGTCTATCTGGATTTTTTGTATAGATTCTCCAGTCTATTTTAATTTTAGGATTTTTTGATGTCTCCTCTAAAACAGTGCTTACAATTGTATATTTATCGTTTATTTTCTTTTGTGAAACTACGTTTATCTTAGGATCAGAATAATCTACTAATCTACTCGAAAAACTTTTTAAAAAATAACTTTTAAATAACTTTTTATATTTAATTTTTTGATTTTCAGAAAGAATTTTACGATATTTACCTAAAGTATACATTCCTATACCTTCAATATCTACATTTACTTCTGCGATATTATTAAGCTTTATAATTTTAGACTCTACAGGATCTGAACTTGATAAAATAATTGATGCTTCATTTACTATTTCAGTAATTAATTTGCTTGGCTCTTTTGCATTTACATGAAAAATAAACAAAAAAAATATTATAAAATTTGTAATTATTTTCGTTCTTTTCATCAATAATTATTGGGTATCAATCTCTTCCCAATCATCATCATTTAATGTCTCAGTAGTTTTATCAATATTATTAATTTTTCTAGTTCTATCTTGAAGATACAAACTTCTAACTGAAGCATAAAGATCTAAAGAATTTTTTTCTAAGCTATCGAATGACTCTAAATTTTTTGCCCTAAAATCTACTCCAGCCGTTAATCTAGAATAATAATAGTCGGAATCTTCAAAATATTTTGTATTGTTTCCAACAGTAACATTATACCAAGCATCTCCACCTGAAAAATTAGCTAAAGAGCCCAAAGAGTCCCTTACTGTAGTTGGTCCAAGAACCGGTAATACGAAATAACATCCTTCTTTGACTCCCCATTTTCCTAAAGTTTGTCCATAATCTTCTTTATCAAGTTTATTTAAGCCATAGTACGATGCTACATCAAAAATTCCAGCAATACCAAGTGTAGTATTTATTGAAAATCTTAAAGTATTAATTCCTGCCTCCTTTAGCTGACCCTGTAAAATATTGTTCGGTATGGTAACAACATTAGACAAATTGCTTAATGCATTACTCGTTCCTGATCTAATTGGTTTTGGTAGATATCTATAACCTTTAGCCACCGGTTTAAAAAAAATTTTATCTAAGCCTTGGTTAAATGCAAATATACCTCTATTAATCGTTTCAAAGCAATCCTTAACATCGGCAGTGTTGTTATTAGAATTTTCATTTTTATTTAATTTAATTGATCCATCTGATCCAGCAAATACATTTAAAAATATTATTTGAGAAAAAAAAGTAATAAAAAATATTGATAAAATCTTTTTCATTAAATGAGTTTATATTATATCCTTTGTATTTTTAAAGATTTAAATGTTTAAATTAATACCAAAAAATGTTGAAAAAATGACTATAAACTACTCCCCAAATTTTAATCTTAAAAAAAGAGATAAAAAAAAAATAAAATATTTAATTCTTCATTATACTGGAATGAAAAATGATAAATTGGCAATTAAAAAGCTGGTTAATTTCAATTCTAACGTGAGTTGTCATTATTATATTACAAAGTCTGGCAAACTTGTTCAAATGGTGCCAGATTTATATATAGCTTGGCATGCTGGAAAATCATATTGGAAAAAAGATAAATTATTGAATTCTAATTCTATAGGCATTGAAATTTCTAATCCTGGCCACGAACATGGGTACAAGAAATTTTCTAATAATCAAATAAAATGTTTAATTAAACTTTTGAATTCCCTGATCAAAAAATACAAAATAGATAAAAAAAATATATTAGGTCACTCTGATGTAGCACCTTTAAGAAAATTAGATCCAGGAGAGAATTTTCCTTGGAATAAATTATTTAAAAACAAAATTGGTATTTGGCACAATATTAAATTGAAAGATTTAAAGAAAAACAGAGAAAAAAAAATTGAAATAAACTTAGCAAGATTTATTTTTTATTTAAATAAAATTGGATATTCTGTTCAACATTCAAATTCTAAAGAATTAATTAAAATTATAAAAGTTTTTCAAATGAGATTTAGGCCTGATTTGATAGATGGTAAATTAGATTTAGAATGCTACCTAATCGCAAAATCCCTTTATAAACTGAATTAATTAGGATTGAATTTTATAAAAAAATTAATATTGTCTAAAAGCCAGATAAAAGACTTATCGCTTTAATTAATTAAAGAGGAAAGTCCGGGCTCTACAAAGACACAGTGCCAGTTAATGGCTGGCGGGGGCGACCCCAGGGATAGTGCCACAGAAAATAAACCGCCTTATCAAGGCAAGGGTGAAAAGGTGTGGTAAGAGCACACCGGCTATGTTGGTAACAACTAGTGCATGGAAAACCCCACTGAGAGCAAGACTGAGTAGAGATGACAAAGTTAGAAATAACAAAAAGCAGTCTTTGGCTAGTCATCTGGGTTAGTTGCTTGAGCCTTAAAGTGATTTAAGGCCTAGACAAATGATAAGTTTAAAAGACAGAACCCGGCTTACATTTTATCTGGCAAAAGTTGTTTCTTTATAATTCCTATATATTTGTAAGTTAAATCATTTTTTTTTTAAATTGTAAATTTGGAACAAATCAAGAATATTTATTTATAATATTAAGTGTTGACGATTATATTTAAAACCCATAATATCCCATAAAATCCCAAATAAGGAATTTATGGATTATGTTTTTATCGATTTACGAAAACAAGTTGGACAAAAAAGGAAGGGTGTCAGTGCCAGCTAGCTTTAGAAGCTATCTCTCAAACTTGGGATATAATGGAATCATATGTTTCCCATCATTTAATAATCAATCTATTGAGGCTTGGCCTCAAGATAGAATTGAAAAAATTTCAAATGCAATAGACTCTTTAAACCCATTTGAGGATAAGAAAGATTATTTTGCAACTTCAATACTTTCAGAAAGTATTAACTTACAATTTGATAGTGAGGGTAGAATTCTCATTACAGAAAAATTATTAAAACATGCAAAAATAAAAAATCGCATGCTGTTTGTTGGTCAGGGAAAGACCTTCCAAATATGGGAGCCAACAAGCTTTGAAAAATTTAGGGTCACTGCTAGAAAAAAATCTAATATGAATAGGGCTAACCTTAAATGGGAGCAAAAACTTAATAACTAAACGGGGGATAAATGACAATTAATTTTAAAGCACCAGATATAAAAGAGTTGAAACCTAGAATACTAGTTTTAGGAATTGGAGGAGCTGGAGGAAACGCAATAAATGGAATGATAGAGGCAGGTTTACAAGGAGTTGAGTTCATAGCAGTAAACACGGATGCACAAGATTTGAGGTTAAGCCATGCACAAACAAAAATTCAAATGGGTTTGAATTTGACAAAAGGCTTAGGTGCTGGTGCAAAATTAGATATTGGTGAAGCTGCTGCAGATGAATCACTTAATGAGATAATAAATGTCCTTCAAGGTGCAAATATGGTTTTCATAACTGCAGGAATGGGTGGCGGAACTGGAACTGGCGCAGCGCATGTTATCGCTCGAGCTGCCAAGGAATTAAATATACTTACAATCGGAGTAGTAACTTTACCTTTCTTGTATGAGGGCCCTTCTAGGATGAGAAAAGCAAATCAAGGTCTTGAAGAATTAAGAAAACATGTAGATACTATCATAGTAGTTCCAAATCAAAATCTATTCAAAATAGCTAGCGAACAAACTACATTTGAGGAGTCTTTTGAGCTTTCAAATGATGTTTTACTTCATGGAGTTCAAAGTATTACAGATTTAATGGTAAGACCTGGGTTGATTAATTTAGATTTTGCTGATGTTGAAACTGTTATGAGTTCAATGGGCAAGGCTATGATGGGAACGGGTCAAGCTGAAGGTGAAGGTAGAGCTGTTAAAGCAGCTGAAATGGCAATTAGCAATCCATTAATTGATGACTATACATTAAAGGGAGCTAAAGGACTCTTGGTAAATATAACTGGAGGTAAAGATCTGAAACTTTTTGAAGTCGATGAGGCAGTTAATAAAGTAAGAGCTGAGGTAGATCCAGAGGCTGAACTTATAATTGGTGCAATTACTGACGAAAAACTTGATGGCTTAATGAGAGTTTCCATTGTAGCTACCTCTTTAGATGGTCACCAACCAGAACCAAAATCAGTAATTAATATGGTTCATAGAATACAGAATAGAAATCCTGGATATTCTGATTTTTCTAATAATATTGCAAATCAATCTTTCTCTTTCTCTAATCAAAATAACTCAATAATGACCAGTGGTGCTAATGCGCTTAAATTTGAGGAAGAGGTAAAAACTGAAACTGAAGGTCAAGAGGCATCAACAATAAGTTCTGCTGAGGAAGCTACAAGTTCAGCTATTGTTGAGCAGGAAAATAACTCAGTTGAAGATCAAATATCTAAAGTTTCTGAACATTCGATTGAAACACAAGAAACTGAGTCTTCTCCATCAAATGGACTAGAAAATTTTAATTTTGATGAGGAAACACCTGAACTATTTAATTCTGATGGAGAAACTGAGGATCAAACTTCTTTAACACCAGAAATAAGTGAAACAAAAGAAGAAGAAGATGATTTAGAAATCCCAGCATTTTTGAGAAGACAAAAAAATTAATGGTCTTCAAAAAAATAAATGAATGCCACCATAAATCTGGAAAACAAACATTTTCCAGTTTTGCTAAATGAATTAATTAGCATTATTTCCCCTCTTTATGGTGGCACATTTATAGATTGTACTTTTGGTCAGGGTGGTTATTCAGAAAAAATTTTAGAAAATAACAAAAATAATATCATTGCGTTAGACCGTGATAAAGAAGTATTAAAATATGCAGATAAACTTAAGTTAAAATATAAAAACAGATTTAAATTTTACAACATCAAATTTTCTCAATTAGATAAGCTTAAAATACAAAATATAAATCTTAGAGGAATAATTTTTGACTTGGGATATTCTCTCAACCAAATAAAAAATTCTCAGAAAGGTTTGTCATTTTCTGATACAGGTAAACTAAACATGAGGATGGGCTTGAATGATTTTTCAGCAGACGATGTAGTATCTAAGATGGATGAATCAAATCTAGTTAAAGTATTTAAAGTATTTGGTAATGAAACATATTCAAAAAAAATTGTGAGAGAAATTGTAAAAAAAAGAAAAGAACAGGCTATTAAAACTCAAGATTTAGTCCAAATTATCGATAGTGTTAAAAAATATCAAAAAACAAAAATTCATAATTCTACAAAAGTTTTCCAGGCTTTAAGAATTTTAGTAAATAAAGAAATAAGTGAACTAATAGATGCTCTTATCAATTCATTTAACTTAATCCCCATAGGTGGCATAATGGCCGTAGTTACCTTTCACTCTATAGAGGATAAAATTGTTAAATTTTTCTTCAAACATTACTCAGAGCAAAAAAACACCTCAAGATATTTTCCTGAAACTAAATACTCGGAAAGATGTTTTAAATTAATAAATAAAAAACCAATTTTACCAAGCGCTGACGAAATTAAAAAAAATCCACCCTCTAGATCTGCTAAATTAAGGTATGCAATAAAAACAAATCAAAATTGTGAATTTAAAGAATTTAGAGAAAAATTTAAAAATTTAATTAATTTAGAGGACATTATTTAATTTAATGAGAAAGTTATTTCTTTTTACACCAATAATTTTACTAATATTTGCGACAACTATAACTAAAAACTCGACTAAAAAACTTGATAAAGATATTTTTCAGTTAAAGGAGAATATTAGAATATTAGAAGATCGTCATGAACTCATTTTATTAGATTATAGTATTTTAACTTCACCAAAAAAATTGATGGAGTATCAAATTTTTTACTTTGAAAACGTATTTATACAAAAAAAAATAGAGAATTTAAGCACCATAAATATTTTAGATAATAGATTAAAAATACAATCAATGGCGTACATTAATGAATAATCCGAATGAAACTTTAAAAAATTCTAAGCAATTTAATGAGAATTTTGTATTTGAAGAAAATAAATCTTATCTAAAAATATCCTTTGAGAGGATAGCATTTATCTTTTTTATATTTTTTATCTTATCAATTGTTTTTTCATCAAAAGCAATATTTTTGAGTATAAAAAAAAATCCTGAAATTCAAAAAATAGAGAAAAAAGAAAATTTTAGATCTAGTATTTTAGATAATGAGGGAAATATTATAGCTAAAAGTGTCCCAATAATTAATTTAGGAATTAATCCAAATTTAGTAATTGATAAAAAAAAATTATTAATTTCTCTTAAATTGATATTCCCGAATAAAAATTTTGATAAAGAGATGTATGGAAAAAAATTTTTCTATGTTAAAAAAAAAATAAGTCCTGAAAAACTTGAGCAGGTTTTACTTCTGGGAGATAAATCTTTTATTCAAGAGGATGGTATAGCTAGAATTTATCCTAATGGAAGTTTATTTAGTCATGTAATCGGCCAAATTGATAATGATAATAATGGTATATCAGGAATTGAAAAAACTTTTGATTTTGAGCTCACAACTTCAAAAAAACCTTTAAAGTTAACACTTGATAAAGATTTACAATATTTAATTAAACAAGAATTATCTAATGCAAAAGATATATTTCAAAATGTTGGAAGTGCTGCAATTTTAATGAATATTAATAATGGAAAAATATTATCCATGGTATCACTTCCTGATTTTGACCTTAATAAAAGAGAGAAAATTAATGATATAAAATATATTAATAGGGCAACAAAAGGGGTTTATGAATTCGGATCAGTTTTTAAAACATTCACTTTCGCCGCAGGTCTACAATACAATGTAGTAGAACCTGAAACAGAATTTAAAGATTTAAAAAAAAGAATAACTTGTGCTGGAAATTCTATATCTGAATATGATGATAAAATACCATCAGACATAACTGCTGAAGAAATTCTGATCAGGTCAGGAAATATTGGCTCAGTTAGAATAGCTGAAAAAGTAGGTATAGAGAATTTTAATAATTTTTTACATAAAATTGGAATTACAACAAATTTAGAATTTGATATTCAAGAGGTTGGATCTACTCAACTAGGTAGATGGGGCAAATGCAAACTTGCAACAGTTGCCTTTGGTCATGGGATTGCTACAACATTGATACAACTTTCTAAAGGGTATTCAATTATAAGCAATGGTGGATACGAGATAAAACCCACTTTGTTAGAGAATGAGAAATTCGATAGAAAAAGGTTATTAAATGAAGATATATCAAAAACAATTAATCCAATACTTAGGAAAATTGTATCAACAAAAGAAGGAACTGCAGGTTTTGCAAATGTAAAAGGTTATGAAATAGCTGGCAAAACTGGTACAGCAGATCAACCCACAAATGGTGGTTATTCAAAAAAAAAAGTAAATACTTTTGCTTCGATATTTCCAGCCTCTGATCCAAAATTTGTATTAGTTGTAATGTTGGATGAACCAAAAGCAAATAGAGAGTTTGTATATCACTATAGAGATGATAGATATCCATACAAAGGCAATTGGAGAAATACAGCAGGTTGGACAACTGTGTGGGTCGTAGGGCAGATGATTGATAAAATTGGGCCAATTTTAGCCACAAAATATTAAGACCGTAAATAATGTTGCTTAAAGATTATTTTCCAAATTTAAATATAAAATATCACAAAGTAAGTTTCACAGGCATAGCCTTCAATTCTAATGAAATAAAGAAAGGATATATTTTTTTTGCTTTTAAAGGTTCTAATACTGATGGTAATTTATTTATAAAAGATGCGATTAATAATGGATCAAAAATAATTATTTCAGATAAATTAAAAAAAAGTGGTTGGAAAAATAATATTTTATATTTACATTTTAAAAATCCAAGAAATTTACTAGCTAAGTTTAGTTCAAAAATATTCGATAAAAAACCAAAAAACTTAATTGCAGTTACTGGTACAAATGGAAAATCATCCATAGCAAATTTTTATTTTCAAATTCTTACACTGAATAAAATTAAAGTAGCAACGATTGGAACATTAGGTGTTAATGGTTTAAAAATAAAAAAAAAATTTTCAAATACCACATTAGATACTATCCAAATAAATAAAATTTTAGAAAAATTGAAAGTAAAAAAAATTGAAAATGTTATTTTAGAAGCTTCAAGTCATGGTTTAAGTCAAAATAGATTAGAGGGATTAAAATTTGATATTGGCATATTCACAAATTTAACAAGAGATCATTTAGATTATCATAAAACTTTCCAAAATTATTTTAACTCAAAGCTAATATTATTTAAAAGATTATTAAAAAAAAAATCTTACGCTATATACGATGATAAGCTTAAAATTTCATCAAACTTAAATAAAATTTGTCAAATAAATAAAACTAAAAAATTTACTCTTGGAGGTAATAAATCATATGTTCAATTAATTGATCATAAATACCTAAAAGATGAACAAAAAATAACTCTTAAATACGAGAATAAAATATATTCTTTTTCAACAAAATTAATTGGAAAAATTCAAATAAAAAATTTACTTATGGCAATGATGGCTGCTATAAAAAGTAAAATTTCATTAGACAGAATTTTGGAAGTAACACCAAAAATTGTTTCTGTAAATGGAAGACTAGAAAAAATTGGAAATTTATATAATAATGGAATTGTTATTCTTGATTATGCCCATACGCCAGATGCTTTAAATACTTGCATAAAGAATATAAAGGAACAATTTGGGTTAAGAAAAATTAATTTAGTATTTGGATGTGGAGGGGAAAGAGATAGACCTAAACGAAAAATAATGGGTAGAATTGCAAATAGATATTGCAATAAAATATATTTAACTGATGATAATCCTAGAAATGAAGATCCAGAACAAATAAGAAAAGATATAAAGCAAAATATTTCACAAGCAAAATTATTAGAGATACCTTCTAGAGAAAGAGCAATAAAATCCGCAATTTTAGATATTAAATCTGATGAAATTGTTGTTGTTGCTGGAAAAGGACATGAAGTTTTTCAAGAATATTCATTTAAAAAATTTTTTTCAGATAAAAAATGTATTGAAAGATTTATTAAACAGAAAAATGAAATTTTAAATATGAATTGGAAGTCAAATATTATCTCAGAAATAACAAAAAAAAAAATAAATAAAAATATTAAAATCAATGATGCTTCTATTGATTCACGAAAAACGAAAAAGAATAATATTTTTTTCGGCATCAAAGGTAAAAATTTTGATGGTAATCAATTTGTAAATCAAGCCTTCAAAAATGGAGCATCTATTTCTATAAGTGAGAATAAAGTTGATGATAAAATTAAAAATAGAATAAGTGTTAAAAATTCTCTAAAAACTTTCTCAGAAAGCGCTAAATTAACAAGAGTGTCATCCAATATTGCATGTGTTGCAATTACAGGTTCCTCAGGAAAAACTTCTTTAAAGGAGATGTTAGGACAAATGATAAACAAATTATTTTCAACTCACTATTCAAAAAAATCTTTTAATAATAAATATGGGGTACCAATTTCTTTATTTAATATAAAAAAGAAAAATAAAATTGGTATTTTCGAAGTTGGCATGGATAAAAAAGGTGAAATTGATATTTTAACTAAACAGATAATGCCTGATGTTGGTGTAATCACAAATATTTCATATGCACATATTAAAAATTTTAAAAATTTGAAAGGTATAGCTAATGCTAAATCAGAAATAATAAATAATATTACTAAAAATGGGTCAATTATTTTAAATGCTGACGATAAATTCTTTAAGTTCTTAAAAGCTAAATCTTTAAAAAAAAAATTAAATATAATCTCTTTTGGAATAAAAAATAAATCTAATATTAGAATGATTAAAACAAAAAAAGGAAAACATAACACAACACTTTTTATTAAATGTAATAATAAAATATTAAAATTTTTAATAAAAAAGAATTTAGAAGATAATATATACAATATTTTGTCGACTTTAGCAGTAATCTCAATTTATTTTGATATAAATAAATTAGAAAAATCATTTTTTAACGACTATAAATTTCCAGAAGGAAGAGGAGATATAAATTTAATCAATTTTAAAAAAAAAAAAATAAACTTAATCGATGAAAGTTATAATTCTAACCCCCTATCTCTAGAATTTTCATTAAATAAATTTAATAATTTAAATACAGGCAAAGAAAGAAAAATAATCTTATTAGGAGATATGTTGGAGTTAGGAAAATATTCTAAAAAACTGCACATTAAAGTTGCCGACTATATTAATAAGACAAACATCGATAAAGTTTATGTTTACGGAAACCATATTATGGAAACTTTTAACAAAATTAGAACACAAAAAAGAGGGAAAATATTAAATTCAAAAAAAGATATCTTAAATTTTGTAAAAAATGATATTAAAAGTAGTGAATATTTAATGATCAAAGGCTCAAACTCAACTGGACTAAATAAAATAACTGCAAGTTTAAAAAGAGGAAGATTTAATGCTTTTTAGTCTATTTTCAGGCTTAGTCGAAATTTTTAGCTTTCTCAATGTCTTTAAATATTTGACAGTTAGAACTGGTTTATCAATGTTTACTTCAATGGTAGTAGTTTTCTTAGTTGGAAATCCACTTATAAATTATTTTTCTTCAAATCAAATTCATGACCCGATTAGAGAAGATGGACCTAGTGAGCATATAGTAAAAAAAATAGGAACACCCACTATGGGGGGTTTGATGATTCTTCTTGGTATTTTTTCTGGTGTTCTTTTGTGGGGTGATTTTTCAAATCCATATAATTGGTTTCTACTTTATATTGCAGGGTCTTTTGGATTACTTGGGGTTTATGATGACTATCGAAAAATCAAAAAAAACAATTCTAATGGTATAAGTTCAAAATTAAAAATCATTATTCAAATAATTTTAGCACTATTTGGAATTTTTATACTTTACTCCTACAGTGGATCAAATGAAATTCAAAATTTATATTTTCCATTCTTGAAAAATTTAGTAATAAATATAGGTTGGTTTTTTATTCCATTTTATTTATTTGTAATAGTAGGATCCTCAAATGCAGTTAACTTAACAGATGGTTTAGATGGTTTAGCAACTGTTCCTGTTATGTTAGTTGCAGCATGTTTTGCTTTTATTAGTTATGTGACAGGAAATATAGTTTTTTCAGAATATTTACAAATTACTTATATCGAGGGTGTGGGAGAAGCATCTATTTTTTGTGGAGCAATAATTGGATCTTGTCTAGGATTCTTATGGTTTAATGCCCCACCTGCTAAAATATTTATGGGTGATACAGGTTCGTTAGCTTTAGGAGGATCATTAGGAGCAGTTGGAGTCATCACTAAACATGAAATTGTCCTCGCAATCACAGGTGGATTATTTGTATTAGAAGCAGTCTCAGTAATTGCACAAGTAGTTTCATTCAAACTCACTGGAAAAAGAATATTTAAAATGGCACCTATCCACCACCACTTCGAAAAAAAAGGGTGGCCTGAGTCTACAGTTGTAATTAGATTTTGGATCATATCAATAATCTTAGCTATGATAGGTTTAGCAACATTAAAACTTAGATAATGAATGACAGACAAATTAATTTTAAGAATAAAAAAATCTTAATATATGGTTTTGGTATATCAGGGATTTCATGCTTTAATTTTTTAAAAAATAAAAATGAATGTAAAATTTTTGATGATAATAAAAAAAATATATCTACTAAATTTAGAAAAAAAATCATTAACATTAATAAATTATTAAATACCATATTTGATTTTATTGTCTTGAGCCCAGGAATAGATATTAAAAAATGTAAAATTTCTGATTATTTAAAAAAAAATAGATCCAAGATTGTTACAGAGCTTGATATATTTGAACTTAGTTATCCAAAAATAAATAAAATTACAATAACTGGAACGAATGGTAAATCGACAACATCCAAATTACTTTATGAAGTTTTAAAAAGAAATAAAATGGATGTAAGATTGACTGGCAATATTGGATACCCAATATTAATGGAAAAAAAAGTAAAAAAAAATACAATTTTTGTTATTGAAGCATCTTCATATCAACTAGATTACAGTAAATATTTTAAATCAAAATATTCAATAATACTTAATTTAAACCCAGATCATTTAGAAAGACATCAAACTTTTAAAAATTATGCTGAAGCAAAATTTAAAATTGTTAAATCACAAAATAAAAATGATTATACTTTCTTAGACAATGAAAATAATGTTTTGAAAAAATTAATTAAAAAAAACAAAATTAAATCAAAAATAATTAAAATAAATTATTTAAAATATAAAAAGTATTTTAGACAAATATATAACATTTACTTTGATAACCTTAGTAATAAAAGAAATCTTTGTTTTGTATTAAAAATCGCTAAAATTTTGAGATTAAATTTAAAAACAGTTATTAAAACTGCAAATAACTTTAAAGGTTTAAAATATAGACAACAGATTATCCATAAATCCAAAAAATTATTAATTATTAATGACTCAAAATCTACTAGTTTTTCATCAACAATTCCACAACTAGAAAGTAATCAAAATATTTATTGGATATTAGGTGGACTAGCAAAAAAAGGAGATAAATTTACATTAAAAAAAAAATATTTCTCAAATATAAAAGCGTATGTTTATGGTAAAGATAAAGATTATTTCACAAATTTATTCAAAAATAAATTTTTTTGTAAAAAATCATCAACACTTAAAAATTTAATGAAAAACTTAATTAAAAATATAAATAAAGATGACACCAAAAAAGTAATTCTTTTTAGTCCCTCCGCTGCTTCTTTTGATCAATTCAAAAACTTTGAGGATAGAGGAAAATTTTTTAATAATTTAGTTAAAATTTTGCTAAAAAAATTGAAATATGAATAACTATTTGGATAGCTTCTATGATTGGTGGAAAAATATAGATAAATTTTTGTTATTCTTTATTTTAGGCTTATTTTTTCTAGGTCTTTTTTTCTCATTAGTCTCTACATCTCTAATAGCCTCTGACAAATTGGATACAAATTCTTACTATTTTTTTTTTAAACATTCAGTTTATATAACAATTGCAATTTTAATTTTGATTATATTCTCCTTTTTAAATCAAAAAATATTAACCAACTTTTCGCTTATCTTGTTTTTGATTTCCTTTTTGAGTCTGTTGATGGTCCCATTTCTTGGAATTGAAGTAAAGGGATCAAAAAGGTGGCTTGATTTGTATATTTTGCCAAGATTTCAGCCTATTGAGATTGTAAAGCCTTTTTTTATAGTAGCTCTATCTTACATGCTTACTATTCAAAACAGAAGATTATATTTTAAATATTTCTTGAGCATATTATTTTTAATACCCATATTAATGTTGCTTATTTATCAGCCTGATATCGGACAAACAATATTAATATCTTTGGTATGGTTGGCTTTAATTTTTGTCTCAGGAATTAATATATATATTTTTTTTATATTTTTTCTTTTTACTGGCTCCGTCGTCAGTTATTTAATCCTATTTGTTCCTAAATTCGAGTATATAAAAATCAGACTATCTGCATTTTTAGATTCTTCCTCTGCTAATAATTATCAAGCAGAGAAAGCAAGCGACGCAATAATAAACGGTGGTTTTTTTGGTAAGGGAATAGGTGAAGGTACTCTTAATTCTAGAGTTCCAGAGGCACATACGGATTATATTGTATCAGTTATATCAGAGGAATTTGGAGTAATTATAGTTATTAGTATATTATTCTTTTATCTCATATTTTCATATAAAATAATGCAAAAAATTAATTTTTTAAATGAAGATTTGTCAAAATTAATTTTGGTTGGATGTGTATCATTAATTTTATTACAAACTTTTATACACGTAGGTGTTAATATAAGAATACTCCCAACTACTGGCATGACTCTACCGTTTTTAAGTTATGGTGGATCATCAATAGTAAGTACAGCAATTTTATCTGGAATAATTTTAAACTTAACAAAAAGAAAAATTGATTGAATATTGAATAATGAAAAAAATACTTATCTCAACTGGTGGGTCGGGAGGACATGTAATTCCATCATTAACTATATACGACTTATTAAAAGAAAATTTTCAAGTTCATATTGTGACTGATTTAAGAGGATCAAGATATATTAAAAATCACGACTACTCCTTAATTGATGTACCTAATATTTTTACAAACTTATTTTTTCTGCCATATAATTTTATTAAATTTTGTATTTCAATATTTAAATCTTATAAATATCTTAAATCAAATAATTTTGATATTTTAATAAGCACTGGAGGGTACATGTCACTCCCTTTATGTATAGCCTCTAATTTGTTGAGACTTGAAATTTTTGTTTTTGAACCAAACTCCGTAATAGGACAAGCAAATAAATTAACATTAGTATTTGCTAAAAAAATTATTTGTTATCATAAAAATATAAGAAAAGTTTCTGACAAATTTTCAAAGAAGATTTATTTGATTGATCCGCTGCTTAGAAAAGAAATATATAATTATAAAAAAAATGAAAAAAAAATACTTAAAGAGCAGAAAAAAATACTAATTATTGGTGGAAGCCAGGGTGCAAAATTTTTTGATAAATTTATTTCTAAAATAATCGTAGAACTTTCAAAGACACAAAAAATTAAAGTTTTACAACAAGTTATTGATCAAAAATCAAGAGAAAATCTTAGGCTTATGTATGAAAAAAATAATATAGAACATGAATTATTCGATTTTGACGATAAATTATTGAGTAAAGCAAATAATTGTGATTTAGCTATTACTCGAGGTGGAGCCTCCGCAATGTCAGAATTAAGCTATCTAAATATTCCATTTGTGGCAATTCCATTTCCTTATGCTAAAGATAATCATCAATATTACAATGCTGATTTTTATAAAAAAGACGAATGTTGTTGGTTAATAATGCAGAAAGACATTAATGAAAATAACTTTAAAGATTTGTTAGAGAGTATTTTTAATGACTCTAATGAATATTTTTCAAAAAAAAAGAATTTAAGTCAACTCTATAAAAATAATACTTGGGAAAAAAACAAAGCTAGGATAACTGAAATAATTAATGAAAATTGATTTAGCAAAAAACGAACTAATTCATTTTGTAGGTGTCGGCGGTATAGGTATGAGTGGATTAGCATTAATAATGAATGGTCTAGGTTATAAAGTTCAAGGTAGTGACATAGCTGATAACAAAAATATTGAACGTTTAAATGAAAAAAAAATAAAGGTATTTCTAAATCATAAAAAAGAAAATATAGAAAAAACCACAGTTCTAGTTATTTCATCTGCTATCAAAAAAACTAATCCTGAAGTAGTAGAGGCAAAAAAAAAAAATCTACCAATTTATACCAGAGGTGACATGTTAGGTCACATAGTATCTTTTATGAGAAACATTGTTGTTACAGGTTCACATGGAAAAACAACTACAACATCATTAGTATCTAATATTTTTACATCAAGCAATTTAGATCCAACTATAATTAATGGCGGGGTGTTGAATTCATTTGGAAATTCAGCAAAACTTGGCAAAAGTAATTGGTGCATAACCGAGTCAGATGAGTCCGATGGGAGTTTTTTGAAGATTCCTTTTGTATATTCAATTGTAACTAACCTAGATTCGGAACATTTAGATTTTTATAAAAACATAGATAATTTAAAAAAAAGTTTTACAGAATTTATTGAAAAAATACCATCAGTGGGTAAGGGTTTCGTTTGTAACGATGATAAAATTCTTAAAAGTGTTTTTAAAAAAACAAAAAATAAAAATTTCTATACCTACGGCAAAGACATAAACTCAAATTTTCAAATTACAAATATAAAGCAAAATTCAAAATTCTCTAGTTTTGACATTAAAATTAATATTCCCAGTAAAAAGAAAATTATAAAACAAATAAAAATACCTATGATTGGGATTCATAATATAAGAAACGCAACTGCAGCAGTTGCTCTAGCATTTACAATCGGATTGCCTGAAAAATATATTAAATTAGGATTACATAATTTTAAAGGTGTCCAAAGAAGGTTTTCACATTTATTTGATTACAACAAAGTGAGTTTTTATGATGATTATGCTCATCATCCAACTGAGATAAGTTCTGTTCTGAGTGGTGTAAAAAAAGTATATAATAAGAAGGAAATTATATGTGTTTTTCAACCTCACAGAATCTCAAGAGTAAAAAATTTAAAAATTGAATTTTCAAATTGCTTTAAGATGGCCGATACAGTTCTGTTGTGTCCAATATATACTGCAAATGAAAAATTAAGACTTAATTTTACTTATAATTCCTTTGCTAAATTAATCATCAAAAACTCTAAGGTTAGATTAATTAAAGTAGAGGATGAGACTCAATTAAAAAACTTTATAAAACAGAATTTATTTGGTGAAAAAATTTATATAGGCATGGGAGCAGGCTCAATATCAACTTGGATGAAAAATTTGAAAAATATTTTTTGATGGAAATTGAAGATATAAAAAAACAAGCACAATCAATAGATGGAAAAATCTTATTTGATCATAGTATTAAAAATTTAAACTGGTTTAATATAGGAGGAAAAACTAAAATTTTTTTTAAACCAAATTCGCTTAAAGGTTTATTAAATTACCTAAAATTATATTCTAATCGAGGTAAAATATTTATTTTAGGAAATGGGTCAAATGTATTATTTGATGATGAGACATTTCAAGGCACAATAATTAAATTAGGAAAAAATTTTTCCAACATCACCTTGCTTGATGAGGAGATGATAGTAGCAGGAACTGCCACCTCTCAAAAAAATTTGTCCATTTTTGCCAAGGATAATAACATTTCAGGATTAGAATTTATGTCATGCATACCAGGCTCTATAGGTGGTGGTATTAGAATGAATTCTGGATGTTTTGACAAAGAATTCAAAGATATTCTTATTTCAATTCAATTAACAGATTTTAACGGTATTGTTAGAAGTATACCTGCAAAGAAAATTAATTTTAATTATAGATCAATTAAATTACCTAAAAATTTAATATT
This sequence comes from uncultured Pelagibacteraceae bacterium, assembly GCA_902558435.1. Taxonomy (GTDB): domain Bacteria; phylum Pseudomonadota; class Alphaproteobacteria; order Pelagibacterales; family Pelagibacteraceae; genus Pelagibacter. Next base: position 200,141 of record CACEDU010000001.1, read on the forward strand.
TTTAAGTGCCACTTTCAAAGGCAAAAAAAAAAATAGTTTAGAAATAGATAATTTGATGAAAAAATTAAAACAAAAAAAAGAATTAGCTCAACCTTCAAAAATTAAAACTGGTGGAAGTACTTTTAAAAATCCAATAAAACAAACAGATAAAAAAGTTTGGGAATTAATAAGATGTAGCGTTGCAAGTGATAAGTGTTTTGGTGATGCAATTATTTCTAACAAACATGCAAATTTTTTTGTAAATAAGAAAAATGCAAAATCAGCAGATATGAAGTCATTAATAAATTTTGTGAAAAAACAAGTTAGGAGTAAGACTGGTGTATCTCTAGAGCTTGAAATTGTGATTGTAGAATAATGAAAAAGATTTTAATTTTAGCAGGTGGTTATTCTAATGAAAGAGAAATTAGTTTAATAACAGCAAAAAGTGTTATTAAAGAGTTAAAAAAAAATAGAAAATACAATTTGTTATTAATCGAACCAGATGGAAATTTCGTAAAAAAATTAAGAAAATTTAAACCAAATTTAGTTTTAAACCTTTTGCATGGTAGGTATGGAGAGGATGGATATATTCAATCAATTCTTGAGACTGAAAAAGTAAAGTATACACATTCAGGAGTTTTATCATCATCACTTGCGATTGATAAAGAATTATCAAAAATGATATTTTCAAAAAATAACATTTTAACTCCACCTCATTTGAAACTTATTTTTAAAAATAATTTAAATCTTGAGAATATAATTAAAAGAATTGATAAAAAATTACAATTTCCAGTTGTACTTAAACCAATTAATGAAGGTTCAAGTGTAGGAGTATTTATTTGCGATAAAAAAAATTTTAAAAAAAATTTTTTTAAATTAGAAAAATTTAAAGAGATTTTAATTGAGAAATACATACCCGGAAGAGAAATCCAAGCAGCTATATTGGGAGATAAAAAATTGGGTATAATAGAGTTGAAGCCAAAAAGAAAATTTTATGATTATAAAGCAAAATATAGTGCTAGTGCTAAAACGAAGCATATTATTCCAGTAAATATAAGCAAAAAAAATTTTAATAAGGTGAACTCAATAGCTATGAAAGCACATAAACTTTTAAAGTGCAGAGGTGTATCCAGGTCAGATTTTAGGTTTTACAAAAACAAATTTTACTTATTAGAACTGAACACTCAGCCAGGAATGACTTCTCTTTCTTTGGTACCAGAAATAGCTAGATATAAAAAAATTAGTTTTATACAACTTATAGATACAATAATTGAAGATGCCTCGGTCAATAAATAAATATAAATTATATCTATATTTATTCTTTTTTATTTTCTTAAGCTCAGTATTTAATTTTCAATTTGTCAAAAATTATCAAGATAAATTTGGTATTAAAAATATAAATATTTATGGATTATCTTACAATGAAAAAAAATTGGTTCAAAATGAATTAAGTAATTTTCAAAATGAAAATATTTTTAAATTAAACAAAGATAAAGTTTTAGCAAAATTAAATAAATTAGATTTTATAGAAAATGTTTACATAAATAAGATCATGCCTTCCTCAATAAATGTTGAGCTTTCAAAAACTTTAATTCTTGGAAAAACTTTAAAAAATGGAGAATTATTCTATATAGGCAAGAATGGTAAATTTATAAACTCAAGTCAATTTATAAATAAAATTGATACACCAAATGTATTTGGTGAATTTGATATTGAAGAATATTTCTACTTACTTGATGTATTAGAAATGCAAAATTTGGCGAAAGAAGAGATCAAAAATTATTATTACTTTAAAAATAAAAGATGGGATTTATCTTTTTCAAATGGAAAGATATTAAAACTACCATCTAAAAATATTGAGGACTCAATAATTATTTATAAAAAATTGTTAAAAAATAATAATTTGGCAAATATTAAAATTATAGATTTAAGAGTTAGTAATCAAGTTATTCTAACAAAAATTGATGAATAAGTTTAAAACAGTAATAGATTTTGGATCAAAAAATTTAAGAATAGGGATTTTTGATGAGACGTCAAATAATATTTATAGTTCTTTTGAAAAAATTAATAATAATTTAGAAAATCAAAATATAGAAAAATGTCTAAGTAAATTAATAAGAAATGGTGAAAAAAAACTATCAACACATTTAGATAAAGCTGATATTTTAATTGAAGCATCGAAGTTTAGTTTAATTGATATATCAATAAGGAAAAAATTTGATGAATTTAATTCATTTAAAAAATCCTATAGTAATTTGATAGATGAAGCTAATTTTATTATTTCAGAAAATAATTTTAAAAATCGTATTATACATATAATTGTCAAAAATATTACAGTTGATAATAACAAGAAAATAGAATTTGTATCAAATGATATTAAAATAAAATATTTATCACTAGAAATAAAATTTATTTGTTTAAATAAATCTATAATTGATGATGTATCGAATAAATTTAAAAAAAATAATTTAAATATCTCAAACATATATTGTTCAAGTTATGTAAAATCAATTTTTTATAAAAAAGATTTTGAAACTAATAAAAATTTTATATTTCTAGACATAGGTTTTGAAAGAAGTAGTATTTTATTATTTAGCAATAATAAACTAGAATTTTTTAACTCAATACCTATAGGTGGAAATAATATTACCAAGGATATTTCTAAAATTTTAAAATTAAGTTTAGATTATGCGGAAGATCTAAAAATAAGATTACATAAAAAAGACAATAAAGGACTTCTAATTAAAAATGACTTAGAGAGTATAAATCCTTATATAGAAGTTTCCAAAAAAAATATTTCAGTTAACCTATTGAGGCAAATAGTTGAAGCAAGAGTAGAAGAAATTATAGATTTAATATTAATTGATTATATTTTTAAAAAAGATTATTTTGAGTCTAATCCTGTTATTATTTTTATTGGAGGTGGTTCAAAAGTGTTGTCGAATACGTTTAATTTGAACTCAAAAAACAAATTTTCCAATTTAATTTTTTTTGAAGAAGAAGATTCTAAAATTTGTGAAGCAGGTTTTGATTATGATAAAACCGATGAAAGTATGTTAACTCTCATTAAAAAAAAGACTAAAAAACAAGGCTTTTTTGAGAATTTTTTTAATTTGTTCTCAAAATAATCGTATTTTCTTGTAATATTACTTGAATATTAAATTTTCCAAATTTTTATATATTTTGACAATGTCATTGCTCTCACAGTCAACAATATCCAAAAAAATATCAATATCTGGGATTGGAATTCATACAGGCAAAAGAGTAAATCTAAATATTTTACCAGCAACTCCAAATTCAGGTATAACTTTTAAAAGAGTAGACTTAAAGGGAAATAATATTGTAATACCTAGTTTTGAAAATGTGTGTGATGCAACCTTATGCACAACAATAACAAATGAGTATGGAGTTAAAATTTCAACAATTGAACATTTAATGGCTGCTTTTATGGGTTTGGGTATTGATAATGCCTTAGTTGAAATAGATTCACAGGAAGTTCCTATACTTGATGGTTCATCAATGCCTTTTGTTAATTTATTAAAAAAAGCAGGATTAAGATATAGCGATGTTCCAATAAAGTTAATAAAAATAAACAATCATGTTGAGGTAATTGAAGGAGATAAATATATTTCATTAGATAAATCAAATACTAGTCTGGAGATACAGTTTGAAATAAGCTTCAAAAATCAAATTATAAGTAATCAAAAAAACAAAATTAATGTTTTTGAAGATAATTTATATGAAATATTCAATTCAAGAACTTTCTGTTTATATGAAGACATAGAAAATTTGAAAAAAATGGGATTAGGAAAAGGTGGATCTTTAGATAATGCAATAGTTGTTAAAGATAATAAAATACTTAATGAAAACGGCTTGAGAAATCAAAAAGAGTTCGTAAATCACAAAATTCTTGATTGCATGGGAGATATTTATCTTTCTGGTTATAGATTAATTGGATCTCTAGATTGCAAACATGGTGGACATAGCTTGACAAATAAATTGTTAAGAAAAGTATTCAGTGATAATAAAAATTATTCTTTAATTGAAATCAAGGGTAAGAATTTACCTCATTCATTAATTAATAATCGTTATAATTTAAAATCTATTGCTTAAAAATTAGAATTTTAAAAATATTCTGTTAAAATTCTTTAATGAAATTTATTAATTATTTATTATTTTCATTAGTAATATTCGGACTACTTTCTTGTGCAGAAAAAGAGGAAAAAGTTTCGATAATTAAGGAAGATAATTTAGAAATGCAAATGATAGAAGCTTATAATGAAGGCTTAAAAGAATTTAATAAAGGTGATGTATTTTTTGCTGCTAAAAAATTTAATGAAGTAGAGCTTTTGTATCCACAGTCAATTTGGGCTCCAAGATCAACACTTATGGCTGCATATGTCTATTATTCACAATTATATTTTACTGATGCAATATATGAATTAGAGAGATTTTTGGAAAAATATAAAAATCATCCAAATACTGATTATGCATACTATTTATTAGCAATATGCCACTATAATCAGATTGTTGATGAAAAAAAAGATATTGGAGAAATTATTAAAGCCAAAACCTATTTCAATATATTGATTAAAGAATTTCCAAATACAGATTTTGCAGAGGATGCGAAGTTTAAACTTGAGTTAATTCAAGAAATACTTGCCTCAAAAGAGTTGTATTTGGCAAACTATTACCTAGATAAAGAAAAATGGATACCGGCAATGAATAGATACAAAAAAATAGTAAATGAATACGATACGACAATTTTTGTAGAAGAAGCACTTTATAGACTTGTAGAGTTAAATTATAAGCTAGGTTTGGTAATGGAAGCTAAAAAATATGCTGTACTTCTTGGATATAACTATCAGTCAAGTGATTGGTATGAAAGATCATATATAATATTAAATTCTAATTATGAAAAACCTGAAATCAATAAAGATCTTAAAAAACAAAATTCATTATTAAAAAAAATTAGAGATTTATTAAAATAATAGTTTCAATGAAAGAATTTGAGATTAAAGAAAATTATAAGAAAAAAATAAATGAAATAAAAAAACATAATAAGCTTTATTTTGAAAAAAGTTCACCAAAGATATCCGATAGCCAATATGATGAAATAAAGAGAGAGATCTTAGATTTAGAAAAAAAATATTCATTCTTAAAAAGTGAATTATCTCCATCAAATGCACTTGGTTATACTCCTTCAAAAAATTTCGTTAAATCAAAACATAGAGTCAAAATGTTGTCTTTATCAAACGCTTTTAATAAAGAGGATTTAGAAAATTTTGAAAAAAAGATATTTAATTACCTGAACCAGAAAATAGATATCGAATACAGTGTTGAACCAAAGATAGATGGTATTTCTGCATCATTAACCTATAAAGATGGATTGCTTGTTCAAGGAACATCAAGGGGAGATGGGACTACTGGAGAAGTAATCACAGAAAATTTAAAAACTATTAAGGATATACCACAAATTGTTACTGACAAAAATTTTCCGAAAGATATTGATATAAGAGGTGAGGTTTTTATAAAAAAAGATGAATTTGATAAATTAAAAAACGATTTCGCTAATCCTAGAAATGCTGCATCAGGCTCTTTAAGACAAAAAAATCCAGAGGTAACAAAAAAAATTCCATTGAACTTTATGGCATACACTTTTGGTTATTTTGAAAGTGAAAAGATTAAAAAACAATCAGATTTTTTGAATTTTTTAAATAGGTGGGGTTTTAAAACAAGTGAACATAACAAGATATTTAAAAATATTGATGATTTAGAAAATTTTCACAAAAAGTTTGAAAAAGACAGATTTAATTTGGAGTATGATGTTGATGGCTTGGTCTATAAAATTAACAGTCTAGAACTCCAAAAAAGGCTTGGTTTTACATCAAATTCTCCTAGATGGGCAATAGCACACAAATTTTCTGCAAATAGTGCTTATTCTCAAATAACAGACATTAACATACAAGTAGGAAGAACAGGAGCATTAACTCCAGTTGCAAGAATAAAACCCGTAAATATTGGTGGAGTTGTAGTTTCAAATGCAACTCTTCATAATGAGGATGAAATTTTAAGAAAAGATATAAGAATAGAAGATACAGTTAAAATTGAAAGAGCAGGAGATGTAATTCCTCATGTTATAAGTGTAGATTTAAAAAAAAGAAAAAAAAAATCAAAGAAATTTATATTTCCAAAAATATGTCCCTCTTGTGGCTCAGACACAATTAAAGAATTCAATAGAATTACAAAAAAATTTGATGCTGTAAGAAGATGCACCAATGAAGGTTTTGATTGTGAAAAAATTGCAATCGAAAAAATAAAACACTTTATTTCAAAAGAGGCAATGAATATTGATGGACTTGGAAAAAAAGTTGTGGAAAATTTTTGGGATCTAGAATTAATAAGATTTCCACAAGATATATACAATTTGGATTATGTTAAAATTTTAAATTTAGAAGGCTGGGGAAATCTCTCAGTTTCAAATTTAAAATACTCAATAGATAAATCAAAAAAAGTTTCTTTAGACAGATTTATTTACGCAATAGGCATAAGACATATAGGTATTGAAAATGCTAAATTATTAGCAGATTACACTAAATCTATAAAAAATTTTATAAGTTTTATAAATAAAAATAAAATTGATGAATTTCTAAATATAGATGGAATTGGTGAAACACAAATAAATTCTTTAAAAAAATTTTTTCATAACAAATCAAACTATAAAGTAATTGAAAAACTATCCTCTATATTAAATATTTCTGATCTTGTATTAAATAAAAAAGGAAAACTTCTAAATAATACATTTATGTTTACTGGAAAATTGTTAAACATGAGTAGAGCAGAAGCAAAATCATTAATTGAACAAAATTCAGGATCTGTTGTGAGTTCAGTAAATAAAAAATTAAAATATTTAATAATTGGTGAAAAACCTACAAAAAGAAAAATAGAACAAGCTAAAAAATTGGGAATTAAAATTATATCCCAAAAAGAATGGATGCGGTTATTAGATTAACTCAGCTAACCATTTTTTTTCATTTTTTGATAAAAATGAAGAAATATTATTGTAAACATCAAAGTGATATTTAAATAAATAATTTTTTTCTTTTTTGTTAAGTAACTTAAAATTTATTAAATCTATATCGATTGGAGCCATTGTGAGATTTTCGAAAGAGAGTTTTGATTTACTTTTTTTAACAAAAACTAAGTTTTCAATTCTTATTCCAAAATTATTTTTTTTATAAAACCCAGGTTCATTACTTAAAACCATTCCCTCTTGCAATTGTATATAATTATTTTTTGATATTCCTTGTGGTCCTTCATGAACGTTGAGAAATGCGCCGACTCCATGACCTGTACCATGACGGTAATCGAGTCCAATTGAATTTAAACTTTTTCTAGCAATTTTATCAATATTATGCCCATTTTTTAGCCTTTTTATATTTGATTGGACTACAGCAATATGACCTTTTAAAACTCGTGTAAATACATCTTTAATTTTATTTGAGGGATTAGAAAAACACATTGTTCTAGTTACATCTGTGGTTCCCCATTTGTATTGACCTCCAGAGTCAAGAAGTAATAAATCTTTTTTTTTAATTTTCCTGTTTGAAATTTTATCAGATCTATAATGGATAATTGCCCCGTTTGGTCCAGATCCAGCAATTGTATCAAAGCTTGGGTATAAATAATTATTATTTTTTTTTCTAAAATTCTCCAGTTTTTTTTCCACCTTTTTCTCTGTAAGATCATTTTTTTTGTAATTTTTAATCCAATATAAAAATTTTGTTAATGCAACTCCATCATCAATGTGTGCTTTAATCATATTACTAATCTCGGTTTTATTTTTTAAAGATTTAAAATTGTAAATTGGGTCCACTTTGTTAATTATTTTAAATTTAAAATTAATTAAGCTTTCCTCAAAAACTGAGCAAGTTTTAGCATCTATACAAAAATTTCCTCTTTTTAGATTTGATAAACAATTGAAAATCTTACCTTCTTTTAAAAAAGATATTTTGTATCTTTTCAAATTAAATTTAATATTTTTTATTTTATTTTTATCTGAAAAAAAATAAATATGTTTTTTTTTTGTTAGAATCATCTTACAATTAGCAACTGGAGAATTGGGAAGATCTTTACCTCTTATATTAAGAAGCCAACAAACATTTTCACCTGAACTTACAAAAATATAATCAATTTGTTTATTAATCATTATTTTAACCAATTGATTTATTTTTTGCGATGAACTTTCACCTGCCACAGAAGTATTGAGGCTATAAAACATATTACCATTATTTTTTTTTTTCTTATTTTTAAATTTAAAATCTAAAGGACACAAGTTGTACTCATCTCCGAAATATTTGTGTAAAGTTTCATTTGTAAAAAGATTAGGATCAAAACCAATTTTAATTTTTTTATTTAAAATATTTTTTGGCCAAACATATGGAATTTCACAAATAATAAATTTATTTCCAGCTTCTTTTTCTGCTTGTATAGTATATCTTCCATCAACAAACAAATATTGTTTATTTTTTAAAAAAATTGCAAATCCTGCAGATCCTGAAAATTTTGTAATTGATTTAAGATTATTTATTTTTGAATATTCAGTAAAATAATTATCGTTTTTAGGAAGAATATATCCATCTAAATTATTTGTTAGTATTAAATTTTTAATTTCCTTATTCATTTTAATTTTTTCTGGTAACGAATCCAACCAGGACTTCTAATTTCACTATCATCATCAAAATCTATATCTTGATTGAATTCAAAGTCTTCTTCTTGCTCATTTATAAAATTATTATTTTTTTTAATATAATCATCTGGAAGCTCGTCAACAAATCTTGATGCCATACTGTCAATCCAGTCTCCTTGGTAAAATCTATTCATCGAAAATGAAATTTTTGCTAGCTTTTTCGCCCTAGTAATAGCAACATATGCCAATCTTCTTTCTTCCTCTAGCCCACTTTCACCTTTTTCCTCAATACTTTTTTGATGTGGAAATAAACCTTCTTCCCATCCAGGAAGAAACACTACTTCAAATTCTAAACCTTTAGAGGCATGAATTGTCATTAAATTTACCTTTTCACTTTGCCAGTCTTGATCAAGTGATGTTGCAAGAGCCACATGTTCCAAAAAGCTTTCTAAATTGTCAAATTCCTTCATTGCATTTAGTAATTCTTTTATATTTTCTAATCTATTTTCATTTTCTAAATCTTTCTTGTTTTTTAGCATTTCACTATATCCAGACTCATCTAAAATTGTTTGTAATAACTTATTGTGGTTCATTTTATTTTTTAAATCATTTCTCCATTTAACCAAAAGACTAAGAAGAGAATTTAAACCTAATTTTGTTTTAGGTTTGATTTTATTCTGTTCAATTAAATGTTTTGAAGCAACTTCTAATGAGCATTTATTTAATTTAGCAAAATTATTTATTGCCTTTACACTTGTATCTCCAATCGACCTTTTGGGAACATTTAAAATTCTTTCGAATGACAAATCATCTTGAGGTTGATAAACTGTTCTTAAGTACGCAACACAATCTTTTACTTCTGCTCTTTCGTAAAATTTAATACCACCGATAATCCTATATGGAATTCCAATTTTTAAAAATCTTTCTTCAAACTCTCTAGTTTGAAAAATAGCTCTCACAAGAATTGCAACTTCATTTAATGAGAATTTTTTTTTAAAACTCTCAATATTTGAGCCAATTTCGGTCGCCTCATCTTTTACATTTCTAAAACAGTTTAAAGTTACAAGTTCTCCATCTTCTTGATCTGTAAAAAGTTTTTTCCCAACTCTATTTTGATTATTTTCAATTATTTTTGATGCTACATTTAAAATATTTTGGGTTGATCTATAATTTTTTTCTAATCTTATTATTTTTGTATTCTCATATACATTTTCAAATTGAAGAAAATTTTTTATTTCTGCTCCTCTCCAACTATATATTGACTGGTCATCATCTCCTACACAACATATATTTTGGTTATGTTCTGCTAAATACTTTAACCATTCACTTTGAATAAAATTTGTATCTTGATATTCATCAACTAAAATATATTTAAATTTTTTTGAATACATTTTTGATATATCAATATGTTTTTCAAAGATCTTAACAGTATGAAGTATTAAGTCGCTAAAATCTGCAGCGTTTAAATCTATTAATTTTTGTTGGTATATCTTATATATTCCTAAAAAGCTTTTTTCTAATATGTCTTTACGTTTGAGCACAACCTCGTCAGGGTAAAAACCTTTATTTTTCCATTTATCAATTACTGCCAATATATATCTTGGAGATATTTTTTTTGTATCTATATTTTCAGATTTACAAATATTTTTTACTAATCTTACTTGGTCATCTTGATCAATAATTGAAAAATTTGATTTTAATCCAACAGCTCCTGCATGTTTTCTAAGTATTTTTGCGCTTATAGAGTGAAAGGTGCCTAACCAGGGAAGACCTGTTGCTTCTTTTCTTAAGAATTTAGAGACTCTTAATTGCATTTCTTTTGCAGCTTTATTTGTGAATGTTACAGCTAAAATTTGATTAGGAAATGCTTTGTGTTGTTTTACTATATGAGCGATTCTTGCAGTAAGAACCCTTGTTTTTCCAGAGCCAGCTCCTGCAACAATTAAAAGTGGGCCATTTAAATATAAAACTGCTTCTTCCTGACTTTTATTAAGATTTGATAAATAATCTAATTTCATCGTTTATTTTTTTTTAATTTAAGCGATATTGAATTAATGAAAAAAACACAAAATATTCCATTTTTTGTTAAGGGTATATTTCTAATTATTGCATTATTTTTTTCATTTGGCATCTATTTATCAATACCAGTTTTATTTAATTATAAAAGTATAGAAAACGTTATTGAGAAAAAATTTTATAATGATTTTAAAATTAATCTAAATATTAATGGTGACATAAAGTACCAATTATTACCAAAACCACATTTGTTAATTAGCAACTCATCTTTATCAATAAATAAAAACAATGAAGAGGATATTTCCTTTGATATTGATAAATTAAAGGTTTTTTTAAAATCAAATAATTTGTATCCGAAATCTAATTTAAATTTCGAAAAGCTTGAAATAAAGGATAATAATTTTTTACTAAAAAAAAAGGAATACACTATTTTAAGAAATTATTTTCATAAAAGTGAGACTAAACCAATTAATATCAAAAAAAGTAAAATATTTATATTGGATGATCAAGATGATGCATTGATAATATCCCCTATAGATAAAATAATTTTTACAACTTCTAAAAAAGATAACATCAAAAAGTTATATGTGAATGGAAATATATTTGATTTAAATTTTAAATCCATTTGGAAAAAAGAATTTAATTCTAATTTCAATTCGCAAATAGAAATTGATCTTAGGGAGCCAAATATATCAATTAAAAATAAATTAAATTATGACAAAAAGCCAGAAATACAGGGATCGGTATTAGTAAACTTTTTAAATCAAAATATTGAAATAGATTATAAATTTAAAAATAACAAAATATCCCTAAAATCTCCTGAAAATAATAATGATATAAAACTTGATAGTAATATTGATTTAAAACCATTTTATTCGAACTCAAATATTATTTTAAATAAACAAAATTTAAGTTATGTGATTGACGAATTACTCTTTTCAATATTAAATTTAAAATCTGATTTAATAGGAAATTTGAATGGAGATTTAAAACTATCATTAAATAATATTGAACATGAACTTATAAAAAATGGTTACATTGCCTTTAAAATAGAAAAAAAATATATTCAACCTAATAAAGTTAAATTCAATTTATCTGATATAGGTTTTGTAGAGGCTACTATTAGCTACGAAGAAGAAAAAGGAGATATAATTTTTAATTCATCAAATATGCTAAATATTAAAAACAATAAAAAATTTGCTAAGAAATTCCAATTAAATTCAAATAAGGTCAGAGATATAGACAAGATATATTTTAAAATAAAAAGAAATATCAATACAGGTGTAATTTTAATTTTTGATATAAAAATAAACCAAATAGATAATGCAGATAAAAATAAGGAAGATATTTTTTATGAAATTAGAAATACACAAGAGCTTAAATCATTAGTTAAAAGAATAATTAATAACTAAACGGGTTTAATCATTTTATATGGATCTACAATTTTGTCGTATTCCTTTTCATTAATTAGACCTGTTTTCATCGCTTCAATTTTAAGTGTAGTTTTATTTTTTAATGCGTTTTTTGCAATCTTTGCAGCATTATCGTAGCCAATTTTTGGAGATAAAGCAGTGACTAACATTAAAGAATTATCAACCAAATGTTTAATTCTATTTTTGTCTGCCTTTAGCCCTGATATACAATATTTAGCAAAACTTTTTGTACTATCTGATAATATTTGAATTGATTGAAGAACATTATGAATTATTAAAGGCTTAAATACGTTAAGTTCAAAATGTCCGTGTGATCCTGCCATAGTAATTCCATTGTGATTTCCTATTACTTTTACACAAACCATTGTCACAGCTTCACATTGAGTTGGGTTAACTTTCCCAGGCATTATTGAAGATCCTGGTTCATTTTCTGGAAGTATTAATTCTCCATATCCAGCTCTAGGACCTGATCCTAGAAATCGTATATCGTTCGCAATCTTCATTAAACATACTGCGGTTGTATTTAGTGTACCTGAATAATTTACAATTGCATCATGTGCGGCTAAAGCAGCAAACTTGTTTTTAGCTGGTTTAAAAGGTAGCTTTGTAATTTTTTTAATTTCATTAACTATTTTCTTATCAAAATTCTTTTTTGTATTTATTCCAGTACCAACAGCAGTACCACCTTGAGCAAGAAAGTAAATCTCACTTAAAGACAATTCAATTCTTTTTATACATTCTTGCAATTGTGACTGATAACCTGAAAATTCTTGTCCTAATGACAAGGGAGTTGCATCTTGAAGGTGAGTTCTTCCTATTTTTACAATTTTGTTAAATTCTCTTACTTTTTTTTTTAATTCCTTATTTAATAGATCTAAACTTGGTAATAGTTTTTCTCTAGTTTCCATAGCTATAGCAATATGCATTGCGGTTGGAAATACATCATTAGTAGATTGAGATTTATTTACATGATCGTTTGGATGTACAGGTTTTTTTGTTCCTTTTTTCCCTTTTAGTATTTCAATAGCCCTATTAGATATTACTTCGTTCACATTCATATTAGTTTGAGTACCCGAACCAGTTTGCCAAACTTTAAGTGGAAAATGACTATCTAATTTTCCATTAATTACTTCACTTGCAGCTTTAATAATTGATTTATAAATTTTTGAATTAATATCTTTGTTTTTATAGTTTGTTATTGCTGCAGCTTTTTTAATTATAGCTATAGACTTTATTAATTTTGGCCTTACTAAAACATCCCCAATATCAAAGTATTTTTTTGATCTCTGAGTAGATGCTCCCCAATACTTATCCACAGGCACCTTAATAGTGCCAATGCTATCATATTCTTTTCTGAATTTCATAATTAAATTTTGAGAGTATATTAAAACCTTATACATTAAATAATATTAAATTCATATAGGAGCAAAATGACAAATTTTGAAAAGGTTGGATTATTTATGAAAACTTTTAATCAAGATGTTAAAGTTTCATCAAGCCTAAGCACAGATAAAATAAATTCATTAAGAATATCACTTATTAATGAGGAATTAGAGGAACTCAAACAAGCTATATTAGATAAAAATTTAACTGAAGTTGCTGATGCTTTAACAGACATATTATATGTAACTTATGGAGCAGGGCATGCCTTTGGAATAAATTTAGATAAATGTTTTGACGAAGTCCAAAAGTCTAATATGAGTAAGCTAGGAAAAAATGGAAAACCAATATTTAATAAATTTGGAAAAGTTATGAAGGGACCTGATTATTTTAAACCGGATTTATCAAAATTTATTAAATAATTTAAAACCATATTGGCTTTAGTGCTTTAATTTTTGCATCTCCACATTTTAGATCTATTTCAAAATTAAATTTTTTATTCTCTAACTTTAATAAAGCAAATGGATTTTTATTATTTATTAATAACTTTCCAATATTTTTATTTTCATAAGTTATTTCCTCACTGTTGAGATCACCATTCAATACTTTAATAGCAAATAACCTTTTATTAAGTTTATCTTTCAGTTTAATTCTCGCAGTATTTTCTTGTCCTACATAACATCCTTTTCGAAAATCAATTCCATTTAATTCTTCAAAGTTACATTCAATTCCAAAAATTTTATTTTGTAAATTTTTTGTGTCAATTTGAGGTATACCTAATTCATGACTGTGTTTGTAGTAATCATCAACATCTGAAACTTCTAAACCTAATTTTTTTAATGACAAATATAATTTTTCTAAATTAATTACCAACCTAGCTCCTAATTTTTTAGATCGTGGATCTAAAAGGATGGGATCTTCCCTAAATTTAATTGTATAACCTTCCTCATCTTTAGAATTTTCAATCTCTAAAAATTTTTCTTTACTTAAATTTGCTACAACAAATTCATTACTAAGATTTAATATTTCTACTTTTGACCTTATTTTGTATAAATTTAATTGTTTATATAAATCATCTATATTTTTTTTCTCACAATCTAATAGATAGCCCAATTTATGTTTAATAATTATAAAATCATAAAGATATTTACCTTGAGGGGTTAGAAGAGCTGAAAAACAACTTCTGTTATCTGATACATTTTCAATATTATTGGTAATTATGTTTTGTAAAAAATCTTTAGCATCTTCTCCATTAATATAAAGAAGACCTCTATCTTCTAATATGTAAACATTATTTCTATTCATATTGTAATATTATAACAAATGATATAAGTACTTTTTTTATAAATGTTAGACCTAATAATCAAAAATGGAAAGTGCTATATTGATAAAGATCTCAAAGATGTAGATATAGGTATTCAAAATGGCAAGATCGTAAAGATTGGGAAGTTAAATGAAGATTCAAGTCAATCAATTAATGCAAATGGACTTATAGTTCTTCCTGGATGTATTGACACTCAAACGCATTTTAGAGAACCAGGCTCAACAGATACTGAAGATTTAGCCTCTGGAAGTAGAGCAGCGATTGTTGGAGGAATTACCTCAGTATTTGAAATGCCAAATACAAATCCTGCAACTACAAATAAAGCAGAATTTCAAAGAAAAATCGATTTGGCAAAAAATAGAATGTATTGTAATCATGCATTTTATTTTGGGGCTACTCCCACTAATCAAAGCGAATTAGCTGACCTTAAGGGTTTAGATGGATGTTGTGGTGTGAAATTGTTTGCTGGATCATCCACAGGAACTTTGCTCGTCCATAAAGAGGAAGATATTGAAAAAGTATTTGAAAGCACATCTAAAATTGTTGCAGTTCACTCAGAAGATGAAGATATTTTAAATCTAAGAAAGAAATTACGAGAAAAAGGCAATGTTCATTCACATCCAACATGGAGAGATGAAGAATGTGCAATTTCCTCTACTAGAAAAATTGTTAAAATTGCAAAAAGGTTAGGCAAAAAAGCCCATATCTTGCATATTACTACAAAGCAGGAGGTTGATTTTTTATCTCAAAATAAAGGAGATATAACTTTCGAGATAACTCCACAACACTTAACGATGTATGCTCCAGATTGTTACGACAAACTTGGAACTTATGCTCAAATGAATCCACCAATTAGAGAAAAAAGCCATTACGATAGACTGTGGTATGCAGTGAGAAATAATTATAATGATACTATTGGTTCCGACCATGCTCCTCATCTTAAAGTTAATAAAGATAAAGAATATCCAAATACCCCTTCAGGAATGCCTGGGGTACAGACCTTATTACCTGTGATGTTGAACCATGTAAATGATGGAAAACTAACTTTAGTTCAATTAATGAATCTTGTCTGTGAAAATCCGGCTAAAATTTTTGGTATTGTAAGTAAGGGATATATAAAGGAAGACTATGATGCAGATTTTACAATTGTGGATATGAACAAAATTATCGAAATCAAAAATGAAAAAATAGAGAGCAAGTGTGGATGGTCACCTTTCAATGGATATAAGTTTAAGGGAACCCCAATTTATACAATCATCAATGGTGAAATAAAGATGAAAGATGGTGAAATTCTTGGAGAACCTTCTGGCAAACCATTAATTTTTAAAAATTAAATTATATAGTTTTACCAGAATACATATTTACTAATGTAACACCTATTACAATAAGAAACATTCCTATTATTGCTTGCCAGCTTAAAGACTGTTTAAAAAAAATATATCCTAGTATAGCTATCGTAAATATACCCAGTCCACTCCAAGTTCCATAAACAATAGCAATAGGTATTTTGTCAACAACAAATGTAAGTAAGTAAAATGCTGATAAATAAAATATTGCTAGAAGTATTGTAGGAATTATTTTTGTAAAGTTTTGGGTTACAGGCAGCAACATGGTTCCACAAACTTCACAAATAACTGCTCCAACTAAAAATAAATATGTTTTAAGCATTATTTTAATATATTACTCTTGATCAAATCATTTTTAATTTCATCCAGAATTGTAGGATCATCGATTGTTGCTGGCATTTTGTAATCTTCACCATCAGCTATTTTTCTAATAGTACCCCTTAAAATTTTCCCTGATCTTGTTTTAGGTAATCTTTTTATAACTATTACAACTTTAAATGCAGCAACTGGTCCAATCTTATCTCTGACTATTTGAATACACTCCTTTGAGATAATATCATTATCTTTTTTAACTCCAGATTTTAAAACAACCAAGCCTATTGGCAATTGTCCTTTTAATTTATCTGCAATTCCAAGAACGGCACACTCCGCAACTGATTGGTGCTCAGATAAAACTTCTTCTATTGCTCCAGTAGATAATCTGTGTCCCGCAACATTAATAATATCGTCTGTTCTTGACATAATCCAAATGTATCCATCTTCATCAATATGTCCGGCATCATAAGTTTGATAGTAACCTTTATAATTAGACATATAATTTTCTTCGTACCTCTTATCAGCATTCCAAAGTGTAGGAAAAGTTCCAGGTGGTAAGGGCAATTTAACAACTATGTCTCCCATTTCATTTGGTTTTGCAATCGAGTGGTCTGGTTTAATTATTTTTACATCATAACCAGGGACTGCTTTACATGCTGATCCATATTTGGTTTTTTGCATTTTAATACCAGTGCAATTTGAACTTATTGCCCAACTAGTTTCGGTTTGCCACCAGTGATCAATTACAGGAACATTTAAAAGATTTTCAGCCCACTTTAATGTATCAGGATCAGCTCTCTCTCCTGCTAGAAATAGTGACTCAAACGAACTTAAATCATATTTAGAAAAAAATTTTCCATCCGGGTCTTCTTTTTTAATAGCTCTGAAAGCTGTTGGGGCAGTGAACAAAGACTTTATTTTGTATTCAGAAATTATTCTCCAAAAAACACCCGCATCAGGAGTGCCTACGGGTTTACCTTCAAACAACACTGTTGTACATCCTTTGAACAAAGGAGCATAAACAATATATGAGTGCCCTACTATCCATCCAATATCACTTGCAGACCACCAAACATCATTTTCATCTACATTGTAAATATTTTTCATTGTCCACTTGAGAGCAACAATGTGACCACCAACATCTCTTACTATACCTTTTGGTATTCCAGTAGTTCCTGATGTGTATAAAATGTATGCAAATTCATTTGCTCCTATCTCAACACAATCTTTATCTTTTGCATTTACGAGAGACTCTTCCCAACTAATTTCAAGAGGAGAATTAAGTTTCACTTCATTTCCCTTCCTTTGAAAGAAGATTACTTTTTCAACATTATGTTTCGCAAGTTTAAGAGCTCCATCAACTAATGGTCTGTACTCAACTGTTCTGCCTGGCTCAAATCCACAAGAGGCAGTAATCAAAATCTTTGCTTTGCTATCATCAATCCTACTTGCCAACTCATTTGATGCAAAACCACCAAAGACAACTGAGTGTATTGCCCCAATTCTTCCACATGCAAGCATAGCAATAACTGCTTCTGGTATCATTGGCATGTAAATAATTACTCTATCACCTTTTTTGATACCTTGATTATGAAGTGCACCAGCAAATTTTGAAATTTTTTCTCTTAATTCGTTATATGTAAACTTTGCTTTATAGTTTGTAATAGGACTGTCATATATTAAGGCTGTTTTATCACCTTTGCCTTGATCAATATGAGTATCTATGGCGTTATAGCAGGTGTTTGTAACTCCATCTTCGAACCATTTGTAAAAAGGAGGGTTTGATTTATTTAAAATTTTTGTGGGTTTTTTAAACCAAAAGATATCTTCAGATACATTCTGCCAAAATCTCTCAGGATTTTGGATAGATTCTTGATAAATTTTGTTAAAACTGTCTTTCATAGTGATTTGTTTTTTGACTCACTTTTATAATGATTTTATGTAACAGGTTGTATTTAATTTCACAAAGTAAGTAAAATCAATACTTTTTAGAGGTCAAAAACTCTTCAATAAACCAATTTTTTTTGCTATCTAACCCTAACTTTAGGCTAATCATTAGATTAGTCTGTAGTTTAAATTTAAACTAATAAAAAAAACTAACTATGAGGGAGTTTTTTATGAAGACAATGAAAATGTTAGCTTTAGCGGCAGTGCTTTTCGGAGCGACTACGGCAGCTAACGCAGCAACAGCCTTTTTAGCTACAGACGATTTCGTAGGTATTTCGTTTTGGTTAATTTCAATGGGTATGTTAGCAGCTACAGCGTTTTTCTTTATGGAACAGGCTAATGTCGGTTCTCAGTGGAGAAAATCAGTAAACGTAGCTGGATTAGTAACTGGTATAGCATTTATTCACTATATGTATATGAGAGCAGTATGGGTTGAAACAGGTGATACTCCAACTGTATACAGATACATTGACTGGTTAATTACTGTACCGCTACAGCTAGTAGAATTTTACTTAATTCTTTCAGCAGTAAGAAAAGTTGACACAAACATATTCTGGAGAATCTTAATTGGTTCACTCGTTATGTTAATAGGTGGATATCTTGGAGAAGCTGGATTCATCAACGCTACACTAGGTTTCATAATCGGTATGGCTGGATGGATTTACATTCTTTATGAAATCTTTTCAGGAGAAGCAGGAAAAGTTGCTGCTAAATCTGGAAATAAAGCTTTAGTAACTGCATTTGGAGCATTAAGAATGATTGTTACTGTAGGTTGGGCAATTTACCCATTAGGTTACATTTTTGGTTACCTAACAGGTGGAATTGATGCTAACGCGTTAAACGTTATTTATAACTTAGCAGACTTTGTTAATAAAATCGCATTTGGTTTAATTATCTGGTCTTGCGCAGTTTCTAACTCTACAAGAAGAGCATAGTAACAGTTAGTTACGATTTAAAATAGGGCAAGTTTAATTACTTGCCCTATTTTTTTTTGTGCTTATATAAATTCAATGGCAAAAATCAAATACATAGAACATAACGGTAAAGAACATATAGTCGAAGTTCAAAATGGTCTAACTGTTATGGAGGGTGCTGTTCAAAATGATATTCCAGGAATTGATGCAGATTGTGGTGGCAGCATGTCTTGTGCTACATGCCATGTTTATGTCAAAGAAGATTGGTATAATAAATTACCAAAAAAAGAAATGGGTGAGGATGACATGTTAGATCAAGCCTATGAACCAAATTCTAGCAGTAGGCTTAGCTGTCAAATTATGGTCTCTGATGATCTAGATGGACTAAGTATATATATGCCGGAGAAACAAGTTTAATGATTAAAACAGATGTTGTGATAATTGGAGCAGGTCCAACAGGATTGTTTTGTGCGCATCAATTAGGTATCATTGGTTTAAAATGTGAAATAGTTGATAACTTAGATAAAATCGGTGGCCAATGTATAGAACTCTATCCAGATAAACCAATTTATGATATTCCCGCAGTTCCTGAATGCACTGGTGAAGAGCTTACTAATAATTTAATTAAACAAATAAAACCTTTTAACTTTAATTTTCATTTAAATGATAGAGTTCAAGAACTAAGAAAAGAAAATGAAAGTTGGATAGTAAAAACAACTAATAGCAAAGAGTTTAATACACCAAATGTAGTAATAGCCGGGGGAGTAGGATCTTTTGAACCACGGAAATTTCCAACAAAGAGTGCAGAAAAGTTTGATGGCAAAACAGTTTTATACTCTATTAAAGACAAAAGTATTTTTAAGGATAAGGCAGTAGCTATTTTTGGAGGTGGAGATAGCGCACTTGACTGGGCAATTGAACTATCAAGTACTTCAAAAGTTTCTCTTATACATAGGAGAGATGAGTTTAGAGGGGCACCTGCAAGTGTTCAAAAAATAAAAGAACTTAGTGAAAAAAATAAAATTAATTTATATACAAAGTACTCAATTAAAGATGTGAAAGGTAATGGCTCTTTAGAGGAAGTCGAGATTAAAAGCGAAGAAGGTGAAAGCAAAACTCTAAAGGCTGATTATGTTTTGGGTTTTTTTGGTTTAATAATGCAGCTCGGACCAATAGCTGAATGGGGACTAAATTTAGATAAGAAAACAATACCAGTTAATACAGAAAATTTTGAAACTAATAAAAAGGGTATTTTTGCTATAGGCGATATTTGTAATTATCCTGGAAAACTAAAATTAATATTATCTGGTTTTCATGAGGGAGCTTTAGCTGCTAGAGGATGTTTTAAATATGCAAGACCTAATGAGAAATATAGGTTTGAGTTTACTACTGCATCTAACACTATAAAAGATAGATTAGGAGTGAAATAATGATCGAGCTTTTTACAGCCGATACTCCTAACGGTTGGAAAATTAGCATAATGTTAGAAGAGATAAGTTTTGATTACAAAATCACCAAAGTAAACTTAAATGAAGGTGAACAACATAAACCTGAATTTAAAAAAATTAGTCCGTTTAATAAGATACCAGTGATCACTGATCACGAAAATAAACAG
This sequence comes from uncultured Pelagibacteraceae bacterium, assembly GCA_902558435.1. GTDB lineage: Bacteria > Pseudomonadota > Alphaproteobacteria > Pelagibacterales > Pelagibacteraceae > Pelagibacter. The sequence goes on from CACEDU010000001.1 coordinate 221,099, forward strand.
TCAATATTTGAGTCAGGAGCAATATTGATGTACTTAGGTGAAAAAAGTAAAATGTTTTATCCAGAAAATAATAGATTAGAGATAAATCAGTGGTTGATGGCTCAGATGGGATTGATTGGTCCAATGATAGGTCAACATCATCAGTTTCATTATTATCACCAAGGAAAAAGTGAGTGGGGAGAGGAAAGATATTTTAAAATTACTAGAAAGTTATACGAAGATTTAGAAGCAAGACTATCAAAAAGTGACTATTTAGCTGGAAAAGAATATTCTATTGCTGATATTGCTACATGGTCTTGGATAGCACGTCACAAAAGACATGATATTGGATTAGAAAACTTTAAGGGGTTATCTAGATGGTATGTCGATATTGCAAAACGTCCAGCAGTCATCAAAGGATTTAAAGTATTAAATAAAGATGCTGAAATAGACTATCCTTAAATATCAGCGTAAACTTTTTCTTCTTTTTCGTGTTTCTCTTGGGCTGATATGCATAAAGTTGCAACTGGTCTTGCCATTAATCTTTTAAGACCAATTGGTTCAGCAGTTTCCTCACAAAAGCCATATGTTCCATCTTGAATTTTTTTCAAAGCTCCGTCAATTTTTGAAATTAATTTTATTTGTCTGTTGATTGCTCTCATTTCAACATTTTTCTCTGTGTACGAACTTGCTTGATCCACAATATCTGCTGATGCACTATTATCATCCATCGATGCATTAAATATTGCTTCATTATTTGTTCTCTTAAGATCTTTTTTCCAGTCCATTAATTTTTGTTTAAAATATGCAAGATGTTTTGCACACATGTATTTTTCAGTTTCTTTTGGTATATATTTTTTAGAGATCTTTACCATACTCAAATTTATGAATTTGGTGAATATATTCATCATTTATTGAGTGTCAAGAATGGATTAATTGTATAAATTAATGAAAATGGCTATTTATAAAAAGAATATAAGTAATTTATTTTATATTTTTGTTTCAGCTCACTTAATCATATGGACATTAGTTCCAAATTTAACAAATAACAATTTACCACTTGATACTATAGAGGCCTTAGCATGGGGTAGTAATTTAGACTGGGGATTTAATAAGCACCCTCCAATGAGTGCATTTTTACCTGAAATATTTTACCAAATCTTTGGACCTCAAGACTGGGCTTATTATTTGTTAAGTCAAATCTGTATTATAGTCTCATTTCTTGTCGTTTTTAAGTTAGCTGAAGATTTTTTTGATAACAAAATTTATTGTTTGCTATCGGTTTTGTTATTAGAGGGAATTTATTTCTATAACTTCACTACACCTGAATTTAATGTAAATGTTTGCTTAATACCCTTTTGGTCTCTTTCAGTTTTTTACTTATGGAGGGGAATTAAGAATAATAAAATATTAGATTGGTTACTGCTCGGTCTATTTGCTGGACTTGGGTTTCTATCTAAATATTTATTTGTTTATTTAGGTTTAGCAATAGATGTACTTTTAATTTACATGATTTATACCAAAAGACTAAATTTAAAGTGTTTAGTTTCTTTCGTTCCTTTTATTATAATTTTATTACCACACATTATTTGGTTATCTGAGAATGATTATGTAACCATTACTTATGGACTTCTCAGAACTGGATCAGAAGAAGCAAGTATTTTAAACCACTTAAAACATCCTACGATATTTTTAGGAAAGCAAATTGGTATATTATTGCCGTTTTTACTAATGATTTTTGTTTTAGTTAAAAAATTTAAATTAAATATTAATTTAAACGACGAAAAGCTTTTGTTTTTATTATCAATTAATTTAATTCCAATTTTTTTTATTTTTCTTACATCATTTACTATGGGAGTAAAAATTAGAACTATGTGGATGACGCCATTTTATATAAGCTTTGGCTTGTTATTTGTTTATGTTTTGAAATTACAAATTAATTTTGAAAAAATGAGAGCTTTTACCTCCATCTTTTTAGCATTATTTTTATTATCTCCAATTTTGTATTCTTATATTTCAATTACTCAAACTGATAAAAGAACTGATTTTGGTGGAAAAAAGTTAGCTCAACAGGCCAAACTTTTTTATGAAACTAAGGCCAAGGATCTTGGAAAAATGGAATATATTAAGGGCAATGAATGGATTGCAGGAAATATATCTTACCATCTTCCAGAAAGACCAAAATGGATTTATAGTTCAAATGAAGTCCAATTGTGCAACAAAGATATGAAATGCTTAACATATAAATGAAATTTCAATTAAACCAAAAAAACAAGAGACTTTTATTCATTATTGGAATTGTTGTTTTAATTGAACTCTCAGGATATGGCTTTTTTGCTTCTCTATTTAGACTGATAGGCTCAGTAAGTTAATGAAAATAGCAATTCTAATTCCAGTCTTTAATGACTTTAAATCTGCATCAAAATTAATTGAAGAAATTGATATTAATATTTCTGAGCTGAAAGCAGCATTTTCAGTAATAGTAGTAAACGATGCTTCTACTGAGGAAAAAATTTTAGAAACTAAAAATTTAAATAATATTAAATCACTAAAATTAATAAATATGAGAAATAATAAAGGACATACACGTTGTATTGCAGCAGGGCTCAAACATATTTCAGAAAATGAAGATTTTGATTATGTAATTCCAATGGATGGTGATGGAGAAGACAGACCAGAAGAGATTAGAAACTTTGTACAAAAGATTAAAGATAATCCTAATAATACCATTGTTGGAGAGAGAGTAAAAAGATCAGAAGGTTTTATTTTTAAAATCTGTTATTTTTTTCACAAAATAATTACTTATACATTTACAGGAAAATTTATAAAATTTGGAAATTTTACTTGCCTTACAAAACAAACTGTTAAAAAATTAATGGAAGAGAAAGCAACTTGGAGTAGTTTTTCTGGTTCTTTGGCAAAAACTGAAAATAATTTAATTAAATCTCCATCAATAAGAGGCTCAAGATACTTTGGCCCTTCAAAGATGAGCTTTTTAAATTTGATAAAGCATTCTTTAGCAATTATTGCTGTATTTAAAACTGGGGTAATCTTTAGATCGATAGCATTTTATGCAATATATTTAATAATAATGGCAGAGTATATAAGCGTAATTACAGCAATCCCTTTAGCTTTAATCATTATTTTTGGTCTAGTTATTTTAAAAATTTCAGGGAGAGAAAATTTGAATGAGTTTAATAATTCTTTAACAAACATTTCAGACATTGACATTTTGAAATAATATATTTTAAAATAATTTATGAAAAATTTTTATCGTAAAGTGGCATTTGGCCTTGGACCAGACGATAAGGCACCTTCTGACCCATTACAATGGGCTACAAATCAATTAAATGAAATTCCTGAGTATTCCTGGAAAGGAAAAATCTTACCAGAGAAAGAGCTTAGAGGTTATTACAGAGAATGGGTTTATGGAGATAGAAAAGTTTTAAGAAAAAAATTTAAAAATGATAAAGATGGCTACAAAAGAGAAAAAAATAAGTTAAGGCATGCAACTGGACAAAAATTTTGGTGGAACCTTGAACTTTGTATTAGACATTCAGAGGCTATAAAAAGTGAAACACCAGTTTTAGCAAAACTTTGGTACTTTTGGGGAAATCATTTCGCAATTAGTGAAAAAGATTTTTTAGCACAATATACAACTGGAGCATATCAGCGAGAAATTATTAGAGCTAACATGAATCAAAATTTTGAAAAAATGGCTCAAGAGGCAACTAAAGGTTGGTCTATGATACATCATCTGGATAACGAACAAAATATTGGTCCAAAAAGTCAAAATGCAATTTGGGCTAAAAAGGAAGGAAAAAAAAGAGGTGTAAATGAAAATCATGCAAGAGAACTTTTAGAACTGCACACTGTTTCACCAAATTGTGGTTACTCTCAAGAAGATGTAATTCAAATGGCATATATTATGTCAGGTTGGAGACCCGAATGGGGAAAAAAAAGATTAGAAACTGGAGATGTCCATTTTGATCCGAAGGCCCATCAACCTGGTTCAAAAATAGTTTTAGGTAAAAAATATAAAAGTGGAAGAAAAGGTTTATCAAATGCAATTACAGATTTAGTTAATCATTCATCGTGTAGAGAATTTATAGCCATGAAACTTTGTAGATATTTAATTACTGATAATCCTACGAAAGAAATGATGGAACCAATTATAAAAGCTTGGGAAAAATCAGATGGTTTTTTACCAGAGGTTCATAAGGCAGCAATTGAAGTTGCTTTCAATTATTCTGATAAACATAACAAATTTCAAAATCCAGAGAATTGGCTTCTACAAATGAGTAAAATGTCTGATGTAGATTTAATTCCAACACCTACGTTGATGGATTTATACTCTTTAGGCCAAAAACCAACAAATGGTCAAAGATCATCAGAACGCTTGCTAAGAGAATTAGGTCATCATCCGTATTTAGCAAAACAACCTAATGGATGGTCAGATATATCTGACGATTGGATGTCCCCTGAATTGTTAATTAGAAGGCTAGTTTACGCAAAAGAAGCTTACTATAGAAAATCAAGTAAGTCGCAGACACCTGAATTTTATGAAGAAATGATTCAAAAAAATTATGATAATCCAAATGAAATTCTTCAGATATTAAATCAGCACAAAGAACTTGTTCATAAACATGTAATATTATTTAATTTACCGGAGACACTTAAATCATGAAAATATCAAGAAGAAATTTTTTAAAAGGTTCAGCAACTACATTATTTTTAGCTGGTTTTAATTTTCCTGTTTTAGCAAGCACTGATAAGAAAAAAAATCTTGTTATTATAATGTTAAGAGGTGGAATGGATGGTTTATGTGCCGTTCCAATAATAGGTGATAAGAATTTTGAAAAAAGAAGAAAAGATTTAATTTTAGATAAAACAATTAAATTAAATTCTGACTTTGCACTTCATCCCAAACTAAAAAATTTTCATAATTTATGGCAAAATAATCTAGGAGCGATCGTGCATGCAACGAATATCCCGTATACAAAAAGATCTCATTTTGATGGTCAAAATCTTATGGAAACAGGTGGTCATATTCCTTATGCAATTAAAACTGGTTGGCTAGGAAGAGGAATGAAATTAGCTGAACTAAAAGGGGATGGTCTTGCATTGGCATTACCAATGCCTTTACTTCTTAGAGGAATTCCTAGTAATGATAATTTTTATCCTTCAAAAAAAAGACTTCCAAGAACAGAACTTTTGCAACTTCTAAAATCAATTTATGCAGATAAATCTGAACATGATTTAGCTAACATGATGGAAATAATTGCTAACAGATCTATGATGAATAATGGAGGTACCTCTATGTCTAGAAAGAATTCATCTTTAGCATTGAAAGCAGGTCTAGAACTTAAAAAAATAAATGGTCCTAGGGTTGCTGTTTTTGAAGTTGATGGTTTCGATACACATGCTGCACAAGGAGGAGTCAATGGTTCTCACTCAGATAGCTTAATTGAAATGGACTCAATTTTTAAAAGTTTAGAAAAAGGTCTAGGTTTAGAAATAGAAAATACTTTAGTCTTAACTTTAACTGAATTTGGAAGAACTATTGAGCAAAATGGTGGGCGTGGAACAGAACATGGTTATGGTTCAGCAATATTTATGGCAGGTGGTCTACTAAAACAATCTCAAGTTTATTCTGATTGGCCTGGATTAAAGAAAAAAGAATTATTTGAAGGAAGGGATTTAAATTCAACAATTGATGCTAGATCTGTCTATGCATCAGCTATGTCTACAGTTTTTGATATAGACTTTAAAAGAATTCAAAAAGAAGTTTTCTGGGGAGATAAACTACAAAATTTATCTGACAAATTATTTAGAACTTAATAAAATATAATTTTAATTAAACTGTTACAAATTTTTCATATTATTTAGATAACTTTACAGAAAATCAAAAAAGGAATATATAATGATAAAATTTATCTTAGCAGGCCTTCTGGCTTCGACCGCATTTGTTAGCACAGTAAATGCAGATTTTAAAGAAATTGGGAAATTTGGAACACCAGCAAATAACCCTAGTGCAGAAGAAACATCAGCAGAAATAATTGCGGCAACAGCAGATGGCATGAAACTGGTATATAGCGATAGCCCTGCAAACGCATTAGGCATGATTGATATTACTGATCCAGCAAATCCGAAACCATTAGGCTCAATGGATTTGGGTGGTGAACCAACTAGTGTTGCAATCAAAAATGGACAAGCATTTGTAGGTATTAATACTTCTCCAAACTATGTAGAACCAAGTGGTCACTTATTAGTTGTTGATCTTGCCTCAGGAAAAGAAGTTACAAAAGTTGAATTAGGCGGACAACCAGACTCGGTTGCAGTTAGTCCAGATGGAACTTTTGTGGCAGTCGCTATTGAAAATGAGCGTAACGAAGATATCAATGATGAAAAAATTCCACAACTTCCAGGGGGTTTTGTGGCAATTGTTAATTTAGCTGATAACAGTGTTACTAAAGCGGACCTAGTTGGTTTTTCAACTATTGCTCCTAACGATCCAGAGCCTGAGTTTGTTGATATCAACAATTTAGGTGAAATAGTTGTTACTATGCAAGAGAATAACTGGATGGCGGTTATTGATCGAAGTGGAAAAGTAATTTCAGAGTTTGATGCAGGACTAGTAACATTAGTAGGTATTGATAACAAAAAAGATGGTGAACTAAAGATGGTTGATACCATTGAGAATGTTCGTAGAGAACCAGACGCAGTTAAGTGGATTGACGATGATCATTTTGCAACTGCAAATGAAGGTGACTATAAACATGAAGCACCAGGTCAAGCAAAACGTGGTGGTAGTCGTGGATGGACAATCTTCAATAAAAATGGTGCAGTGGTATACGAGTCAGGTTCGTCATATGAAAGAGCACTCGCTTCAGCAGGTTACTGGCCAGAAAAACGTGCAGAGAAAAAAGGTGTAGAACCAGAGTCAGTTGAAGTAGCAATATATGGTGATACACGTTATATCTTTGTTGGTGCTGAAAGAGCAAATGCTATCGGCGTTTATAAAGCAAACGATTTGAAAAACCCAGAATTAGTTTCTATTTTACCAACGGGTATTGGACCAGAAGGTTTGGTTGCTATTCCACAACGGAACTTGTTTATAAGTGCTAACGAAGTTGATAAAGAAAGATCAGTTACAATTTATAGCTTAGATTAACAACTTAATTAAGCTTGTGGGGGCGTTAGCCCCCGCCATAAACTTTCATGTAAAGTTTTAATAAAATCTCGACACACTCACGACACACTTCGAGACAAAAAAGAAAGGGAAAAGCAATGCCGACGCTACAAAACATTTACATGTCGAAAAGTTTCATGTCTACTAGTTAATATTTAAAACTATAGATCTAAGTTTATCAACAATTTGTTTATTATTTAATTTTTCTTTTTGTAGCGAGGAGATTTTTTCACCAATACTAAGCTTATATGTTCGATTTTTTTTATTTATTAATTCTCTTATAAATAAAATTCTTCTTAAATTATTATTTATAAAGCCTACTGTTTGAAAGAATAAGCTATTCTTACCAAAAAAACGTACAGGAATAATTTCCGCCTTGGTTTTATTAATTATAGATCCAATTAATGGTTTCCATCTTCTTTCATTAGCCTCATTAAAAATAAAAGAGGATGTAGCAACTTCTCCTGAAGGAAAAGTTATTAAAATTCCATTTGCATTTAAGTGTTCAATTGCCTTCTTTTTAGAAATGATATTTTTTTTTATATCCTCTGTAAATTTTGAAAATTTAATTGGCAATAAGTACTCTCTTATTTGATCAATTTGTGAAAGTTCTTCGTTAATTAAAATTTTATAATCCTGTCGGATATCACAAATTATTGAACAAATTATAAGTCCATCTAATAATCCAAATGGATGATTTGCAACTATTATACTTGATCCTTCTTCAGGTATATTGGCAACATTTTCTGCGATGTAATTAATGTTAAAAATATCTAAAGTTTTTTTCCAAAAATTCTTTGACTGTTTTAACTCTTCATAATTAACTTTATATATAGATTTGATTTCATCAATTTTTGAAATTTTCTCTAAAATTTGCTGCATTAGTCTAAAATTTTATTAACATATTCTTTATTTATTTTTTCAATTGGTAAAAAAACAAAAACATCAGTTGTCTTAAATTTATTATCAATTACTGCACCTTTCCCAATAGAAGCGTTAAACTTTATATAAGCTTTAATTAAAGTTGGTAATTTTGAAATTAATTTAATATTCACATTAATGTTTTTTTGATAATCAATATTTAGTCTACATTTTGGTAAAGCACTGACTGTAATGTTACCTGACATTTTATGATAATTGTTAAGATATATCAATTGATCTTCAATCTTGTTAATATTAGTACTTAAGAAACTGGCCGTACCAAACAAAGCATCTATATTATTTCTGTTAATATAATTATATATTTCTTTCCACATTAATTTAAGAACATTTTTATTTCTAAATTTATAAGATATACATGATCGACTTAATTCTAGCATATTGTCGTAAACTCCAGAATTTAGTAAATTATCTAAATTAAATTCATCACAACTATAAAAACCTGATTTTTTTTCCGCAACAGATTGCTTAAGTAAACGATAAGTTCCTACTACTCTTGTTTTGGAAAATTTTGATTTTTTGTGGGTCACAATTATATGATCTGCATAATTGTCAAATTTATCAGAGTCTCTTCTAAAATTTCCTATATTATATATAGGGTTTTTAATTCTTTCGGAGAAGAAGACTTTATACCTAAGTTTTTGTGCGAGTTTTATTTCTCCTCTGCTTTCAGCTAGTTTGACGTTAAACGAAGGCTTAAAAAAATCATAGGTATTTATATTAAACCTTTTATGTTGGTTAACTTTTCTAAATAAAGTATTTATTGGCACGAATCCTTAGTAAAAGATTCACATGTATTTAATGTTAAATAATTATTTCAAATTCATTACAAAGTTTAATTATAATTTACATTAAAATTAAACAATATCTTAATAATTTTTAAACAAATGTTTTACATAAATATTTTAAGGTTAATTTAATTAGTAAAAAGTATGAGTTACAGTAAAATTGAAGAAGCAACCAAAGAATTTTTTAAATCAAATATTGAACCTTTCAAAGATATAGTTTCTAAGGAAGTACATTGTGAGGCTATACATAAATCAAGTTTTGGCGGTAGCATAAAGAACTATGATGAAATGATGGAAATGATAAAAGATGCGATGACTAGTTGGAACACAGAACCAGAAATTAAGTGTTTAATTGATACTCCAGAGGTCGTAGTTAAAACTGTTAAAGGATTTGATCCTAACTTTACTTATCTTGAAATAGATCAACTTAAAGATGGCAAAATTATTAAACATTTTTATGGCAAAGTTCCAAAATAGATAAATCAAATAACCATTTTTAAAGCAAATAGACTCACGGCTCAGGATTTGGTAATCTTGGATAATGAAAATAATTTTGTTTTTTATTTTTTTAATTTTACCAACGTTTGCCAACAGTTTTGATGATCATTATAAGTTTGATCACTGGGCTTATGAAAGAATTATGTTTGGAAAAACTGAAAGTCGTGAAGAAGCAAAAAAACTTTTAGACAGTTATAAACTTAATAATCTTGAGGTAAGAGATACAAATAAACCTTATTTAGGACCTATAATAGATGGTCATGCACATCCTAGAAAATCCACCGGAAGAGCTTTAGATATAGGTACTGAGTATTTTATAGAAGATTTGCCAATGTTAACAAATAAGGCAAATGTTTTTATGTCTGTAATTATGGGAACTCCAAATACTTACAAATCAGAAGATAATTGGAATTATTATTATGATTTTGCTGCAGAGCATCAGAATGTTTTAACTAATTGTCATTCCAATTTTATTGGAATGTCAGCAAATAAAAAAAAATATAAGAACTCAGAAGTTAATAAAGAGTTTAAAGAAACTATTAAAAGATTTAAAAAAGGACAATGTTATGGATTGGGAGAAACTGGACTAGTTCACTATAATAAAAAGAAAAAAAATCCCCCTTATGGTGGGTATCAACCGACATTAGATTTAGATCTTAAGCACCCAATTATTGATAAGGCGTTCGAATTTGTCAATGAACACCGTATGCCGATTAATTTACACCTGGAGCCTTTTCATGAAATAGATGGGATAGATAGATTAACAGAGTTTAAAAATTTTTATAAAAAAAAATGTGAAAAATACCCCAACGCAAAAATTGTGATAGCTCATACAGGAATGATGCCAACAAAAGACCTTGAAGAAATTTTTGATTATTGTCCTAATACATATACTGACTGGAAAATAGCATTTCATTGGTCTTCTCTTTGGGGCTTTGAGGATTTGCATATCCCAAATGATTATAGATTTAAATTACATGAGGTTTGGGCAAAATCGATGGAAAAATATTCCGATAGATATTTTTTTGGTTCTGATCATAAATTAGGTAAAAGCCCAGCACATGATGTTTTTGTTGAACACTATATGAAGCATGTTCGTTTGATGATTGGATCTTTAAGCCCAGATGTACAAGAAAAGATTGCATATAAAAATGCAGCTAAACTTTTTAAAATTAATCTTAATCAACCTTTAATTGTTGGCAAACAATAAAAATCAGCAGTATCTATTTTAGAAGAATACTGCCTTCGCATATTCCATTTTTTATGAACGCCTGCACTTGCAACACTTAATGTAGACCTTCCGTATCGATGATTAGTGTTATCAATTGATCTCATTAAGCTATTTATCTTTTCATCTTTTTCAGAAGTAAATAAATTTGTTTTGTCATTTGCATTGGATAAACCTGTTAGCATCACACCTGCTTTTTGATAACGATAACCATTTTTAAATATACTCTCAAGAATTGAAACTGCAGTTTTAACTGTTTCAATACTGTTGTTTGTTGCAATAGGAAAATCAACTGTCTTTGCATTTGAATAATAACCAAAGTTTCTATGAAAGGGACTTGTTCTAACAAATACAGTAATTGCTTTTGCAACTAAAGACTCTGATCTAATTTTTTCAGATGCATTTAAACAATAATTTGCAACTGCTTCTTTTAATTCTTGAAAAGTTTCAATTCTTTTTCCAAATGATCTTGAAACAACACAACTCTTTCTTTTGGTAGTAGTTGTTTCTAAATCAATACAAGGAATTCCTCTAAGCTCCATTGCCGTTCTTGAACTTAAAACATTAGAACTTTTCTTTATCCAAGTGTTAGATTTATTTTTTAATTGCTTCGCATTATAAATTCCATGCTTTTGATAAAACTTAGTTAATTGTCTCCCAACACCCCAGACATCATTAATTTCAACTTTTTCTAAAATAGGATCTAAATTATCTATTCCAATTAAACTTGTAACACCTGATTGTTTTTTCTTTGCAATATGATTTGCAACTTTACTTAATGTTTTTGTTTTTGCGATCCCAATACTTGTTGGAATACCAGTCCACTGTAAAACTGTTTCTCTAATTTCTTTTCCAACTTTTTCTACATCTTGATCTTTAAAGTTTGATAAATCTAAAAAAGCTTCGTCAATTGAATAAACTTCTATTTCAGAATTAAATCTTTTAAGGGTACGCATTACTCTTCTCGATAAATCTCCATACAAAGAATAGTTTGATGAAAAAACATTTACATTATTTTTAATAATAATATCTTTTGCTTTAAAGTAAGGTTCTCCCATTTTAATGCCTAAAGCTTTTGCTTCTGTTGATCTTGAAATTATACAACCATCATTATTAGATAGAACTACAACAGGTTTTTTTCTTATTTTAGGATTAAATAATCTTTCGCAAGAAACATAAAAAGAGTTACAATCAATAAGTGCTATTTTTTTAGTATACTGAATGGATGACATAAGTTACAACTCCCCAAATAAATATATCTTCATCTTCATTAATTAAAATTCGATCTGTAAATTCTTTAGAACCTGATGTTAAAAATTTTTTATCTCTTTCTTGAACTAAACTTTTAACAACTAGTTCATCATGAACATTTGCAATAACTGTTGAGAAATTTTTTGGTGTTAAACTCTTATCAACAACTAATAGATCGCCATCATTAATTCCCACATCCACCATTGATTTCCCCTGGACTCTTATGATGAAAGTTGCTGGAACATTTTTGATTAAATGAACATTTAAATCAATATCTTCCTCAATATAGTCTGTAGCAGGGGACGGAAAACCCGCGCCAGCTTTATGTAAATAGTAAGGTATAGTTAGCTTCATAAATGTTCTTATTTTGTTCTAATTAATATCTAAGTTATTCAATAGTGTCAATCAGGTTGTATTTTGAGTCTGTAACTGAATCAAAAGTGAATCAAAACGTGAACATCGAAACCACATGTTGTATACATGTGGATAACTTTAACCATAAATAGTTTGAAGATAATAAATGGAAAAAAACGAAAGCTTAACTGGAAGATGTATTTGTGGTCAGGTTAAATATAGAATTACAGAAAAGCCTCTATTCACCCAAGCTTGTCATTGTAAAGATTGTAAAATTATAACTGGGTCTTCATACGTTATTAATACAAGCGTCTTGGATAACACTTTAATTATAGAAGGAGAAGTTGCATCAACAGAACTCAAAGCAGGAAGTGGCGCCACTTCTAATGCATATTTTTGTACTAAATGTGGAACTTATATTTATACTGATTATGCCTCAGCTGTTGGTAGATTAACAGTTAGAACTAAAACTTTAGATAATTCAGAAAGTTTTCCACCACAAGTGCATATTTTTACAAAAGATAAAGATCCATGGCTGAACCTTACAGAGGATGTAATTTGTTTTGAAAAGATGTATGATCCTAAAAAAACATGGCCAGAGGAAAGTTTAAAAAGATACGGAGAATATTTAAAAGTTATTAATAAATAATTTTATTAAGAGATTAAAATATGAAAAAGTTAACTTGTCACTGCGGAGCAATTGAAGCTGAAGTTAGAATTCCTATAGGTGGTGTTGAAAAAATCATGCGTTGTAATTGTTCAATTTGTAAAAAAAAAGGTTACATTATAGGAGTGCTCGGTCCTGATGATTTTAAACTTACAAAAGGAGAAGATAAGTTAACACTTTATCAGTTTTATACTAATACAGCTAAGCATTATTTTTGTTCTATCTGTGGAATTCATACTCATAACAGACCTAGAAGTAATCCAAAAATATATGGTGTAAATATTGCATGTATTGAAGGTGTAGAACCATTCGAAATTGAGGATGTTCCTGTAAATGATGGAAAGAATCATCCACTAGATCAAAAACAATAAATTTCTTTATGCAACCAATTGGCGACTGTTACAGAAAAGTTAGTAAAGATTGTATCAAATTTATTAGATCTCAAGAAACATCTAAAGAAAAATTTAAAAATAAAGAGAAGATGATAAAATCTTTTTTAATTCCGATTAGTTTCTGGATTTCAAATAGAGCTAAAAAATCGAAACCTTATTTGATAGGTTTATCAGGGGGCCAAGGAACTGGCAAAACAACCATAAGTTCTATTTTAAAAATTATTCTAACTAAATATTTTAGATTAAACGTTTTTAAACTCTCAATTGATGACTTATATAAAACTAGAAAAGATAGAATAAGGTTATCTAAAAAAATACATCCTTTGTTAAAGACCAGAGGTGTTCCGGGAACACATGATGTAAATTATATGTTTGATTTTCTAAAAAAAATTAAAAAAAAAAGTTTTAAACACTATAGAATTCCTAAATTTAATAAAGCTATAGACGATAGACTTAAAAGAAAATCTTGGTATTTAGTTAAAAGAGTCCCAGATGTTATAATCTTTGAGGGTTGGTGTGTAGGAGCCAGAGCTGAAAAGAAAATTACTTTAAGAAAATCTATTAATCCGCTAGAGAAAAAAAAGGATATAAATTTAATATGGAGAAAATTTGTAAATGACCAATTACAGACCAAATACAAAAAATTGTTTTCAAAATTAGACTGCATGATATTTTTAAAAGCCGGTAGCTTTAAGTTATTGCAGAGTTGGCGGCTAAAACAAGAATCCTTATTAAAATTAAATTCAAAAAATAAAGCAAACAATAAAGTAATGAGCAAAAATGAGGTATTAACATTTATGCAGACATATCAGAGGATTACCCAAAATATGTTTAAATTTGCTCCAAAATATTCTTCAATTATATTAAATTTAAATAGAAATCATGAAATTAAATCAATAAAATATAATAAATGAAAAAAATATTATTAACAATACTCTCTCTATTTGCTCTTACATTTTCAGCAAGTGCAGCATCATTGACTGATGCACTAAAAATTACTTTTCAAAATAATTTAGAGCTAAAAGCTGAGCGTAAAAATTTAGAAGTTCAAAGAGAAGTATTAAATATTTCAAAAAGTGATTTTTTTCCAATGTTAACATTATCTGGAACAAAAAATTTTGAAAATACCAATGAACTTACAAATCAAAGCGGAGCTGATGCTTCAATCACTGATACAGATACAATGACTTCATCTGTTAAATTAGAACAAACTTTAATTGATGGTAGTGCAAGAAGTAACAAGTACGAAAAAAGTAAATTGGGACTAAACCTTTCCGAAGCAAAACTTATTAAGAAAGAACAAGATGTTTTTATGAAAGCAATAGAAGCGTATACTGGTTTAATACTTGCTTATGAAAAATTAAGTATAAATAAAGAAAATGTAAACTTACTTCAAAGACAATTTGAAATAGACAATGCGAGATTATCTAGAGCTCAAATTACTGCTACTGACTTAGCACAATCCCAATCCTCATTGTCAGGAGCTCAAGCTGGTTACATAGGAGCACAAAATAATATTATAACCAGTAAGTTAGCTTATGAAAATATTATTGGACCAATCAATACTAACGAAAAATTAAAAAAAATATATAATTCAGAAGTTTCAATACCAAAAAGTTTAGTTGAAGCAAAAAAAATATCTGAACAAAAAAGCCCTGATCTTATAATCGCTGAAATAGAATATGGACAGTCCGAATTAGATGTAAAAATAGCAAGATCAGATTTATCACCGACAGCTAAACTTTCACTCGAGAGATCGTATACAGATGATCTGAGTGCAACTTATGATGAAAGAGAAAAAGATGTTTTGCAAGCAACAGTAAGCTGGCCTTTTCAATTTGGGGGAAAGAACAAGTCTAATATAAATAAAAATCTTCAAGTTAAAGGGATGAAAAAATTACTTCTTGAAAACGCTTTTAGAAATAACACACAAGGTGTTACTGCTGCTTGGTCTACTTTAGAGTCATCTAAAAGCCTTTTAAGAGCTGTCCAATCACAAGTTAAAGCTGCTGAAATTGCAAATGAAGGAATAAGTTTTGAGTATGAGAGTGGTTTGAATAGATCAACCTTTGATGTACTTCAATCTAGATCAAATTTGATTAATGCAAAAATAAATCTTGCAGAAGCTGAAAGAAATTACTTATTAGCCCAATACAGATTATTAAAATCAGCTGGTTTATTAAATAGCGACTATTTAAAACTTAGATAAATAAACCCTTTTAAACACAATATTAAAAAAATATTGCTAATGAGAACAAAATGTGTACATTTATTTTCATGATTCGAATGTTTAAAAACGTAAAAAAAGAGGCAAAAAATGACTAAAAATAACTTAAAAGTGGTTAAAACCGCTAAAGATAAAGAATTGGAAAATAAAGAGAAAAATAAAGCATTAGACGCAGCAATTAGCCAAATCACAGATAGCTTTGGAAAAGGCTCTGTAATGAAACTTGGTGAGCAGAAGGCTATGGATGTTGAGTCTATTTCAACTGGATCTTTAAGTCTTGATCTAGCACTTGGAATAGGTGGATTGCCAAAAGGAAGAATTATTGAAATTTATGGACCAGAGTCATCTGGAAAAACTACTCTAGCTTTACAAGTAGTCGCTGAAGCACAAAAGGCTGGTGGAATTTGTGGGTTTGTTGATGCAGAGCATGCATTAGACCCAGTTTACGCAAAGAAACTAGGTGTTAATACTGAAGAATTACTTATTTCTCAACCAGACACAGGAGAACAAGCTTTAGAAATAACAGATACTTTAATTAAATCTGGCTCGATGTCAGTACTTGTTGTAGATTCTGTAGCTGCTTTAACTCCAAGAGCAGAGATAGAGGGTGATATGGGAGATCATCATGTTGGTCTCCAAGCAAGACTAATGTCACAAGCACTAAGAAAATTAACAGGTTCAATTTCTAGAACTAACACAATGGTTATTTTCATTAACCAAATTAGAATGAAAATTGGAGTTATGTTTGGAAGTCCAGAAACAACATCAGGTGGAAACTCTCTGAAATTCTATTCTTCAGTCAGAATGGATATTAGAAGAATTGGTGCAATCAAAGATAAAGAACAAATTATTGGAAATACAACAAGAGTTAAAGTTGTAAAAAATAAAGTTGCTCCACCATTTAAAGTTGTTGAATTCGATTTAATGTATGGAAAAGGAATTAGTAAAGTAGGGGAACTAATCGACCTTGGTGCCAAAGCAGAGATTGTTGAAAAGTCAGGCGCTTGGTACGCATATAAAGGTGAAAAAATTGGTCAAGGTAGAGAAAATGCTAAACTTTACCTTGAGCAAAATCCAAAAGCTGCAGCTGAGATTGAAATGGCTATCAGAGAAAAAGCTGGCGTTATATCAAAAAAGATAGAGGGAAATCCTTTAAGTGAGGAAAAGGTTGAAGCTCAGAAAAAAGAAGAAGAAGTTCCTACTAAAAAAAATTAGCAGATAACTTTTAGTTATTAAAAAAAGGCGCTCAATTGGGCGCCTTTTTTCCCTTCAGAAGTGTAGACATCATATTAAAATGCTGTATTTTGGTTGAATATGGCTAAAACATTAAATGAAATAAGATCCGCATTCTTAGAATATTTTGAAAAAAATGACCATAAAATAGTTGAGTCTAGCAATTTAGTTCCAAATAACGACCCAACATTAATGTTTGCCAACTCTGGGATGGTACAATTTAAAAATGTATTTACTGGTCTAGAGAAAAGAGATTATCAAAGAGCCACTACATCTCAAAAATGTGTAAGAGCTGGCGGAAAGCATAATGATTTAGAAAATGTTGGCTATACACCAAGACACCATACATTTTTCGAAATGTTAGGGAACTTTTCATTTGGAGATTACTTTAAAGAAAGAGCTATTGAACTAGCTTGGAATTTAATAACAAAAGAATTTGGATTAAACAAAGACAGACTCTATGTAACTGTTTATCATGATGATGATGAAGCCTTTAATTATTGGAAAAAAATTGCAGGATTAAGTGAAAATAAAATTATAAGGATAGCAACATCTGATAATTTTTGGTCTATGGGTGAGACTGGACCTTGTGGCCCTTGTTCTGAAATATTCTATGACCATGGAGATCATCTTGAAGGTGGGTTGCCTGGAACAAAAAATGAGGATGGAGATAGATATATAGAAATTTGGAATTTAGTTTTTATGCAATTTGAACAAATTTCAAAAGATAAAAGAATTAATCTACCAAAACCATCAGTTGATACAGGAATGGGTCTTGAGAGAATTGCTGCATTACTCCAAGGCACCCATGATAACTATGAAACAGATCATTTTAAAAAAATAATAAATTCTACAGCAGAAATTTTAAAAGTTAATCCAAACAAAGAAAATTTAGCGAGTTTTAGAGTGATAGCAGATCATTTACGCGCTAGCTCATTTTTAATTGCTGAGGGAGTATTACCATCAAATGAAGGTAGAGGCTATGTATTAAGGAGAATCATGAGAAGAGGAATGAGACACTCTCACTTACTTGGTTCCCAAGAGCCAATTTTTTTTAATATATTTAAAACTCTTAAAGATGAAATGAAAGGTAATTACTCAGAGATAGAGAGAGCGGAATCTTTAATAAAAGAAACATTAAGAATGGAAGAGGAAAAATTTTTAGTTCTATTAGATAGAGGAATAAAAATATTAAATGATGAAATAGCTAAGATAGATAAAGTATTACCTGGAGAAATAGCGTTTAAGCTTTATGATACTTATGGTTTTCCTTTAGATTTAACACAAGATATTTTAAAGAATAAATCATTAAAGATAGATAGTGAGAAATTTCAAAATTTAATGAAGGAAAGTAAAGAACTTGCAAAGAAAAACTGGAAAGGCTCAGGAGATAGTGCTGTTGATGATATTTGGTTTTCAATCAAGGATAAAATAGGTGCTTCAGAATTTTTAGGATATGAGACTGATCGAGCAGAAGGTATCATCCTGGCATTATTAAAAGATAATAAAGAAGTAGACCAACTTAATGAAAATGATGAAGGAATGATTATTGTAAACCAAACCCCTTTTTATGGAGAGTCAGGTGGACAAGTTGGCGATACTGGACAAATAATTGCAGGAAACTTCAAGTTTGAAATTTCAGATGTACAAAAGAAATTGGGAGATCTATTTGTACATTATGGAAAGGTTAAATCAGGCAAAATCAAGATTAAAGATCATGTGGAAATGAATATTGACGTTGAAAGACGGAACAACGTAAGAGCATATCATTCTGCAACTCATCTTTTACATGAGTCTTTAAGAAGAGTGTTAGGTACTCATGTCACTCAAAAAGGATCATTAGTAGCTCCCGATAGACTACGATTTGATTTTAGCCACATGAAGCCAATTACAGAAAAAGAAATAGAAAAAATCGAAAGTTATGTAAATTTCATGGTTGAAAAAAAATCTGATGTAAAAACAAGGATAATGACGCCTAAAGAAGCAGTCGACAACGGCGCACTTGCACTTTTTGGAGAGAAATATGGTGAGGAGGTAAGAGTTTTATCTATGGGAGATGAAAAAGAAAAATA
This sequence comes from uncultured Pelagibacteraceae bacterium, assembly GCA_902558435.1. Taxonomy (GTDB): domain Bacteria; phylum Pseudomonadota; class Alphaproteobacteria; order Pelagibacterales; family Pelagibacteraceae; genus Pelagibacter. The sequence continues at coordinate 239,919 of CACEDU010000001.1, forward strand.
TTTTTCTACAGAACTTTGTGGAGGAACTCATGTTAGAAATACTGGCGATATAGGACGATTTAAAATAGTAAGCCAATCCTCAATTGCAGCAGGTGTAAGAAGAGTTGAGGCTTTAAGAGAAAATCAATTAAATGAGTTTTTAAAAAATAAAGAAAAATTATCTGATTTGTCAGTACAAAAAGATGAGGAAATGATTAATGATTTGTCAAAACAAATAATTAAATTAGGAGGCAAACCAAATTTAGAAAATGATGATAATAAAAGTTTGATTAAAGATTTATCTAAACAACTAGAACTTTTAAAATTTACTTCAATTCTAAAAGATAATTCGAAAAATAAAATACACGATGATAAAATTAATAATGTAAATATCAGATTTCAAAAAGTTGAAGATCTTCCACCTAAAGAACTTAGGAAATTAGTTGATACAGGGAAAAAAGACATAAAGAGTGGTATAATTGTAGTATTTGCAAGTTTTGAAGATAAAGTAGGTCTTGCAGTTGGAGTTACTGAAGAACTAATTGATAAATATGATGCTGTTGTATTTGCAAAATCAGGTTCTGAGATCATTGGTGGAAAAGGAGGAGGTGGAAGAAAAGATTTTGCACAAGCCGGTGGTCAATTTAAAGATAAAATTGATGAAGCTTTTGAAAAGATTAAGTCTTTAATTTAATTTCTGTCTCAACTTTCCATCTAAAGTATCTAAAAATTGATTAGTTGTAAGATATTTAGTTGAAGGTCCTATTAATATAGCTAAGTCCTTAGTCATTGAACCTTCTTCAACACAATCAACACATACATTTTCAAGTGTTTCAGCAAATTTAATTAATTCTTCGTTTCCATCAAGCTTTCCTCTATGAGCCAAGCCCCTTGTCCATGCAAAAATTGAAGCAATAGGATTTGTTGAAGTTTCTTTTCCTTGTTGATGCATTCTAAAGTGTCTTGTTACCGTACCATGTGCAGCTTCCGCTTCCATAGTTTTTCCATCTGGTGCGAGGAGCACACTTGTCATTAAACCTAAAGAACCATATCCTTGAGCAACTGTATCTGATTGGACATCCCCATCATAATTTTTGCATGCCCAAATATATTTACCATGCCATTTCATTGCACATGCAACCATATCATCTATTAATCTATGTTCATAAGTGATTTTATTTTGTTCAAATTTTTCTTTGAATTCTTTTTCAAAAACTTCTTGGAAAATATCTTTAAATCTTCCGTCGTATCTTTTTAAAATTGTATTTTTTGTTGATAGATAAACAGGCCACTTCTTGATTAACCCATAATTAAAGCAAGATCTTGCAAAATCCTTTATAGATTTATCTAAGTTATACATTGATAAAGCAATTCCAGGACCAGGAAAATTAAATACCTCATATTTTTTCTCATCATTTCCATCTTCGGCAGTCCATTTTATTTCTAGTTTGCCTTTTCCCGGAACTGTAAAGTCTGTTGCTCTGTATTGGTCACCAAATGCGTGTCTACCTATAATTAGTGGATCTGTCCATGAGGGTACAAGCTTTGGAATATTTTTACAAATTATGGGTTCTCTAAAAACAGTACCACCAATAATATTTCTTATTGTACCATTAGGAGATCTCCACATTTTTTTTAGGCTAAACTCTTTTACTCTTGCTTCATCTGGAGTAATAGTTGCACATTTGATACCCACTCCATTCTTTTTAATGGCATTAGCACACTCTATAGTAATTTTATCATTAGTTTTATCTCTACTTTCCATTCCTAGATCGTAGTATTCGATTTTGAGATCTATGTAGGTTAAGATTAGTTTATTTTTTATGAAGTCCCATATAACTCTAGTCATTTCGTCACCATCTAACTCTACTATGGGGTTTTTAACCTTAATTTTACTCATTTTTTAGATATATCTTAATAGTTGAATTTATTCTTTTTGTATACATATTAATTCAAATTTATTGTTTATAGGATTGTTATGAGTAAAATTTTTCCAAAATTACACAATCAAGGATACAAGTTTATTGTTATTTTTGCAATTGCAACTGTAATTCTTTATTTGATAAATGGTTTTTTTGGTTTTGTCGGTTTAGTATTAACTATTTGGTGTTACTATTTTTTTAGAGATCCTGAGAGAACATCTATTGGAGATGATAATTATCTTACAAGTCCTGCAGATGGAGTTGTGTTACAAGTGATGGACACAAATGGCCCAAAAGAACTTGGCTTAGAAAATAAAAAGATGAAAAAGGTAAGTATATTTATGGACGTATTTGACTGTCACGTAAATAGATCTCCTTGTTCTGGGGCAATATCAGAGATACTTTATAAACCTGGGAAGTTTTTTAATGCATCATTAGATAAAGCAAGTGAAGATAATGAGAGAAATTATTATAGAATTAAAAATTCTAACGGAGAAGAAATTATTGTAGTCCAAATAGCTGGATTAGTTGCTAGAAGAATTGTAACCGAAGTTTCCAAAGATGAACTTGTAGAGCAAGGTTCAAGAATAGGTATGATTAGATTTGGGAGTAGGGCAGATATGTATTTTGAAAATTACTCTCCCTTAGTTAAGGTTGATCAAAAGACTATAGCTGGCGAAACTTTAATTGCAAAAAAATAATCTAATGAAGTTACAAGATAAAAATATTAAATTAGTTTCAAATAAAAAAACTAGAGTAATTTTACCAAATATTCTTACACTTGTTGGTGTGTGTATTGGACTAACGTCAATAAAATTTGCGTTTGACGGTAAATTCGAGTTATCAATTATTGCTGTAATAGTTGCCGCGATAATTGATGGGTTAGATGGAAGAATTGCAAGATTGATTAAAGGTACCTCTAAAGTAGGTAAAGAACTAGACTCCTTAACTGATGTGATAAGTTTTGGTGTTGCCCCAGCATTTATAATGTATTTTTGGGCTCTATCAGAAACAGGTAGAGTAGGCTGGTTGATTTCATTGATTTATGTAGTTTGTGTTGCACTTAGACTTGCAAGATTTAATGTTTCATCAAACGAAGAAAGTTCTTGGAAAGATAATTTTTTTGAAGGCATTCCTTCACCAGCTGGCGGAATTCTAGTTTTAATGCCGTTAGTTTTAAGTATAAGCGAATTTAAGTTTTTAAACTTGAATTATCAATTTGTCGTCCCAATTATGTTTATTTTTGTTTCAATACTATTAATAAGCAAAATACCAACTTATTCGTTTAAAAGGATTGTTGTACCAAGAAGTGCATCAATATTTTTGTTATTCGGAATAATCTTATATTTTGGCTTAATTCTCGTTTATACTTTTAATGCAATAATTATTTCAGGATTAATTTATATGTTGATGGTACCGATAAGTTCAATGCATTATCTTATGATTAAAAAAAATGAAAAAATTATCACAAATGATACTGATCATCATGAAGATGTCTTATAAATGAAGGAAAACACAATAATTTCCTTAGCCGACTCAAATTATTTTAATCTTTTAAATGAATTAATAGACTCAATTAACAGATTTGAGCAAAGTAAAGATATAGATATATGCATAATGGATGCTGGATTAACTGAAGAGCAGATAAAAGTTTTAGAAAAAAAGGTCTTTAAAATTAAAAAGGCAGAGTGGGATATAGAAGTTCCAAATTTTAAGATTAAAGGAAGAGAATGGTTGAAGAGTCAGGTATCCAGAGCGTTTTTACCTAAATATTTTCCAGGTTATAAAAAATACTTGTGGATAGATGCGGATGCTTGGGTTAATTCATGGTACGCAATTGATCTTTATTTAAGAGGATGTGAAAATAAAAAATTAGCAATAGCAACATCCGCTGACAGGTCATATGGAAGAGTTTTAAGAGCAGAATGGGTGATAGGAAGTTTCGCAAGAATAAAATCACAAAATTATAAGCATGCTAAATCATCTGGATTTTCGGAAAAAGTTTCAAGAGAAGTAGCTCTTAAACCTCATTTAAATATTGGATTATTTTGTTTAGAAGAAAATGCGCCTCATTGGGAAGTTTGGCAAAAAAATTTGAGAAAAGCATTGTCGTCAGGAAAGATTTGGGGTTCTGAACAAATAGCAATGAATATAACTATATATTCTGATAATCTTGGTGTTGAAATTTTGCCAGCCTATTGCAATTGGACACTTATTGAAGCAATAAGATTTGATAAAAAACAAAATACTTTTGTTGAACCATATTTACCAAATCATGAAATAGGAATTATTCACTTAGCTGGAAAGAACAATGATAATATTAGAAATGATAAAAATTATATTTCTAAAATTAAAACACTAGATGGCGATATAATTGAAAAATCATTGAGATTTGAGAACTAATTGAAAAAAAATAAATTTTCTAAAAATTGGATTATTAAACAAAAAAGAGATATTTACGTAAAAAAATCAAAATTAGAAGGATATAGATCAAGAGCTGTTTATAAATTACAAGAAATTAATGAAAAATTTAATATAATAAAAAATAACACCTTAGTTGTCGATCTAGGTGCTGCTCCTGGAAGTTGGTCACAGTATATATCAAGAAATTATAAAAGTTCTAAAATTATTTCAATAGATTTGAAAGATATAGAGCCTATTAAAAATTTAATTCATATTAAAGGAGACTTTACAGAAGATGATCAAAAAATTAAAATACAAAATTATTTTGGAAAAAAAGTAGATCTCATAATTTCTGATATGGCTGTAAATACCACAGGCAATAAAAGTGTGGATTCTCTTGTAACAGGTGAATTATGCATAGAAGCAATGAATTTTGCTGTTGAATTACTAAATGAGAAGGGAAGTTTTATTTCTAAAATTTTTATGGGGTCATCTTTTAACGAGATTGTCGCATTTGGTAAAAAAACATTTAAACAAGTGGATATTTTTAAGCCTCCCTCTAGTAGAAAAGATTCAAAGGAAAATTTTATAATTTGCAGAAATTTAAGATAGTTTGGCTTTTATTTTTTTAAGAATCATTTATATAAGGACATGGATACTATCAAAGAGGCTCTAACATTTGATGATGTTACATTAGCTCCAAATTACTCTGAAATTTTACCAAATAAAGTAAACACATCAACAAATCTAACAAAAAACCTAAGTATAAGAATACCCCTTTTATCATCTGCAATGGATACCGTAACAGAATCATCAATGAGTATTGCTATGGCAAAAGCTGGTGGATTAGGAATTATCCATAGAAATCTAAATATTAATGATCAAATCAAAGAAATAAGAAAAGTAAAATCAAAAAAATACATGGTAGGAGCAGCAGTTGGGGCAAGTGAAAAAGAATTTAAAAGAGCAGAGAAAATACTAAAAGAAAACATAGATATAATTGTAGTAGATACAGCTCATGGACATACAAAAAAAGTTGGAAATATAATAAACAAAATCAAGAAAATAAGACCAAAGGGAACAGCAATTTGTGCTGGAAATATAGCCACAGCTGAAGCTGCAAAATTTCTAGTTAGACTTGGTGTTGATATAATCAAAGTAGGAATAGGTCCTGGATCTATTTGTACAACAAGACTTGTTGCAGGAATAGGAGTTCCTCAATTGAGTGCAATTTTAGATGTTAAAAAGGGAATAGGGAAAAGCAAAATAAAATTGATTGCTGATGGGGGTATAAAATTCTCTGGAGATATTGCAAAAGCATTAGCTGCGGGTGCGGATGCTGTTATGATAGGATCATTATTTGCAGGAACTGATGAAGCACCGGGTAAAAAAATAAAAAAAAATGGTAAATTGTATAAATATTTTAGAGGTATGGGATCGATAGGAGCAATGAATAAAGGGTCAGCAGATCGATATTTTCAATCTAAACAGAAAGATACTTCAAAATATGTGGCTGAAGGAGTAGAGGGATACATTAAATACAAAGGTAGAGTTGATAAAATAATTTATAACTTAGTTGGAGGTTTAAAATCCTCCATGGGTTACTTGGGGGCTAAGAAAGTAATTGATTTAAGGAAAAAACCAAAATTTGTGAAAATTACTAAAGCAGGTTTTTATGAAAGTATGGTACATAACATAGATCTAGTAAAAAAGTAATTATGAAAAATTTAATTTTAATAATAGCTTTCTCTTTATTCACTATGATGGCAAAAGCAGAAAAAAATAATTTTTTCATGGATGCTAAAGATTTATTTGATAATAAAAAATACGAGGAATCTAAGTTTTTGTTTTATAGAAATATAGTCTATAACCCAAAGGATGCACCGTCTTACCTCTATTTAGCTAAAATTTTCAAAATTGAAGAAGATAAAAGACAAGAGGAAAAAAATATAAAAACTACTTTGCTCTTAGATCCAAAAAATGAAGAGGCAATGTACCTATTAATAGACATGGAATTAGAAAGATCGAATTTTTCAAAAGCAGATGAGTTAAGTAAAGATTTTAAAAAAATTTGTGTAAAAATATGTGCAAAAATTACTTCAATTGAAAGCCGTTTAAAAGATTTTGAAAGAAAAGATGCATCTTGAAGACACTCTTAATAAAATATTAATTGTTGACTTTGGTTCTCAATTTACACAATTAATAGCACGTAAAATAAGAGAACTCGGCATTTATTGTGAAATTATCAGCCATAAATCAATAGAAAAACGTAAAAACTTCAACAAAAATATCAAGGGTATAGTCTTATCAGGTGGACCTTTAAATGTTTACGAAAATAAAAAAGTAAAATTTAATCATAATCTTTTAAAACTTGAAATACCTATATTGGGAATATGTTTTGGGCACCAAATTATTTCAAAAGTAATGGGTGGAAAAGTAAAAAGTTCTAAATTTAGAGAGTTCGGACTAGCTGAAGTAACAGAGATAAAAAAAAGCAAATTAACAAAAAATTTTTTTTCTAATAAAAAAAATAATGTTTGGATGAGTCATGCAGATCAAGTAACAAAATTACCAAAAAATTTTAGTGTAATTGCAAAAAGTAATAATTCTAAATTGTGTATTATTCAAAATAATAAAAAAAATATTTTTGGAATCCAATTTCATCCAGAAGTAAGTCATACCAACAAAGGAAAAGTAATACTTAGAAATTTTATATTTTCTATATGTAAATTAACTAAAAATTGGTCTGCTAGTGATCAGAAAAAAAAATTAATTAGTGAGGTAAAAGAAGTTGTGGGAAATTCAAAAGTCATTTGTGCATTATCTGGCGGTGTAGATAGTAGTGTAGTTGCAAAATTGTTATCAAATGCAATAGGAAAAAATTTGACATGTATTTTTGTCAATACAGGCTTACTCAGAAAAAATGAGGAAAAACAAGTTGTTAATACATTTAAGAAACGTTTTAAAATTAATTTAATTTATGTGAATGCTGAAAATCTATTTTTATCAAAATTAAAAAATATTTCTGATCCAGAAAGAAAAAGAAAAATTATTGGAAATTTATTTATAAAAATATTTGAAAAATATGCAAAAAAAATTAAAAAAGTAAAATTTTTAGCCCAAGGAACTCTCTATCCAGATTTAATCGAAAGCAAATCTGTTACAGGAAGCAAAACTTCAAAAATAAAATCACATCACAATGTTGGAGGTTTACCAAAAAAAATGAATCTTAAATTAGTAGAACCTCTAAAATATCTCTTTAAAGACGAAGTTAGAAAGTTAGGATTTGAAATTGGATTGAACAAAGAGATTGTTTCCCGACATCCATTTCCTGGACCTGGTCTTGCAATTAGAATGCCTGGTAATATATCTAAAGAAAAAATCAAAATTTTAAAAGAAGCAGATAATTATTTTATAAAATCGTTAAAGGATAATAATTTGTATGACAAAATCTGGCAAGCATATGCTGCTTTACTCCCAGTAAAAACGGTAGGAGTTATGGGTGATAATAGAACCTATGAATACGTTTGTTTACTGAGAGCAATTACATCTGAAGATGGTATGACCGCAGATTTTTTTCAATTTAACAAAACTTTTATGCAATCAGTATCTAACCAAATTATAAATAATATAAGAGGAATAAATAGAGTTGTTTATGACATAACATCTAAGCCTCCAAGTACTATTGAATTAGAATAATAAGACTATATAAGTTAATTATATGAAATATTTACACACAATGATTAGAGTCTCTAACATAGAGGAGTCATTAAGATTTTTCTGTGAAGGGTTAGGTCTTAAAGAAACAAGAAGAAAAGACAGTGAAAAGGGCAGGTATACTTTAGTATTTCTTGCTGCTCCAGATGATGAGAAAGCTGAAATAGAATTAACATACAATTGGGATGGAGATAGTTTGGGTGATGGTTCAAGAAACTTTGGACATTTAGCTTACAGAGTTGAAAATATATATGAAACTTGCCAAAGATTAAAAGACATGGGTTATACAATTAACAGACCACCAAGAGATGGCCATATGGCATTTGTGAGATCTCCAGATAAAATTTCTGTTGAAATACTTCAAGATGGTTACTTGGAACCAATAGAGCCTTGGAAATCCATGGAAAATACAGGTACTTGGTAATAAATATTTATGCCTTCGAAAATAAGCAGGCTTATATTAAAAAAAAAAAATAAGTCAAAAATAGTCTGCTTAACAGCCTACTCGAAAAATATTGCTGAAGAAGTTGATAAATACACAGACCTTATACTAGTTGGAGATTCTTTGGGTTCTGTTTTGTATAATTTTTATACGACAAGAAAAGTAAATCTATCTATGATGATTGAACATTCCAAAAGTGTAAGAAAAGGAGTAAAAAAAAGTTTAATGATTGTAGATATGCCATTTAATACTTATAAAAATAAATCGCAGGCGCTAAAAAATTGTAAAAAAGTCATCAAAGAAACTAAATGCGATGGAATCAAATTAGAAGGAGGAAGCAAGATCAAAGATATAATTAAACATTTAGTAAAAAATAAAATCTTAGTAATGGGCCACATAGGTATAACACCACAGTCTCAAAGAGGTAAATTTAGATATAAAGGCAAGAATGAAAAAGAAAAAAAAAATTTATTAAATGATTCAAAAATCTTAGAAGAAGCAGGTGTTTTTGCTATTGTACTAGAATGTATTGAGAAAAAACTTTCAAAAGAAATTACTGAGACGATTGAAATTCCTACAATAGGAATTGGCTCATCAAAGTTTTGTGATGGTCAGATTTTAGTTTTAGACGATTTATTAGGTTTGACTAATAGTAAAATAAAATTCGTTAAGAAATATGCTAATTTTAAAAGTAATATTAGAAATGCAGTTAAAAAATTTGGGTCAGATGTGAAAAGAGGTTCATATCCATCATTAAAGCATTCTTACTAAAAATACTTTTTAAATTCCTCATTAATTTTTAGAATTTCTAAGTCAACAAGTCCTCCAATAATAAGCTGTATTGCGAGTATAAGAATAACTGCTATTCCAATATAGACGACCCATAAATGTTTCTGAATATAATTAGCTAAATAAGTGGCCATAGCACCTGTGAGGACTACAGATAAAATTAAACCAAAAATCATAAACCCAAAGTTACCCTTAGAAGCACCAACAACACCTATAACATTATCAAAACTAATTGTTATATCTGCGAAAAGGACTTTATACATACCCTTTGCAAATGAAGGTTCTAAGGATTTTTTTGTTGGTGATTTAATTTGTCTCTGAGCTTGTAAAAGATCTTTTCTAAGATCATTTACTATCCAAATTAAAAGCAAACCTCCAAGAATTTTTATGAAGTAAAATTTGAATAAATAGGTCGCAAATACTGCAAATAAAACTTTAAAAATTAAAGCTCCGACCACTCCCCAAAATATGATTTTTTTTCTATTCTTTGGGACAAAATTAGCCGCAATTAGACCAATTATTATGGCGTTATCAGCTGCTAATATAATATCTATAAAGATAATTTGCAGTAAAATAATGGCTTCTTCGATCAAGATAACAATATAATAGTAACAATTTCAAATTTTTCAATAAAACATGGAAAAAATTTTTATTGATTTAACAAATAATACATAATGAGATGTACTTTTTAAAAATTAAGGAGGATTAATGAAAATTTTAAAAACTTTGTTTTCTATTTTATTTTCTGTCTTGTTAATAGCAAATGTAAATGCTTCTGAAAAGTGGGATATGGCTTTAGCTTATGGTGCGAGCAACTTTCACTCAGCAAATGCAGCAGAATTTGCTAAAAATGTTTCAGAGAAAAGTGGAGGAAAACTTACAATAGTTACACATCCTGGTGGATCATTATTTAAAGGTGGAGAAATCTTTAGAGCGGTAAGAACTGGTCAAGCACAGATGGGCGAAAGATTTATGTCAGCATTGGGAAAAGTTGACCCTATTCTTGAAATTGACTCACAACCTTTTTTAGCAACTTCATATGACGATGCTATGAAACTTTATCAAGCTTCAAAGCCAGCAATCATTGAAAGTTTAAACCAAAAAGGATTAGTATTTTTATATGCTGTGCCATGGCCTGCACAAGGACTATATAGCAAAAATGAAATCAATAGTGTTTCAGATCTAGAAGGTTTAAAATTTAGAGCTTATAATTCTGCAACAATTAGAATTGCAGAGCTCACAGGTATGGCTCCAACTAAAATTGAGGCGGCTGAAATCAGTCAAGCATTTTCAACTGGAGCAGTTGAAAGTATGATTACATCGCCAACAACTGGTAAAAATAGCAAAATATGGGAGAACGGTGTTAAATATTTCTATGATATCGCTGCTTGGTTCCCAAAAAATATGGTTGTTGCACATAGAGGATCTTGGAATAAACTAGATGCTGATACTCAAATGCTAATTAAAAGAGAAGCTGCTGCTGCAGAAGAAAAAGGTTGGATGCTTTCTAGAGTTGGAAATATAGAAGATAAAAAAGCTCTAGCTGCTGCAGGAATGGTAGTAGGCAAAGTAAATGCTGATTTGGAAAAACATTTCCAAAAAGTTGGAAAAAAAATGGCAAAAGAATGGAAGAAAAAAGCTGGCAAAACAGGTGCTAGCGTACTTGCCGCATACAAATAAAAAAAATATAATAAAAAAGGCTGTTTAAAAAAAACAGCCTTTTTTATGTTACAGAAATTAAATAAATCATTAAATAATATTTATAATTATTCAGGATATATAGCTGCAGTTTTTTTAATTCTTATTGCAGTTTTTATATTAACTGGAATTGCATCTAGAATTTTCGGTTTTTACATAAGGGGGTTGGCTGAATACTCTGGGTATTGTATGGCTGCCTCATCTTTTTTTGCTCTTTCATATACATTTGTAAATGGGGGTCATATAAGAATCACATTATTTTTAGAAAAGTCTACGGGTTTTAAAAAAAAATTTTTAGAAGTTTGGAGCTTAGTCGTCACAACAATATTTGCAGGTTATATGTCATATTATTTTATCAAAATGTTAAAAATCTCATACGAGTTTGAGGAAAGAAGTGAAGGTGCTGATGAAATTTTAATATGGATACCTCAATGTAGCGTCGCTATTGGAGCAACACTTTTTTTTATATGTGCCTTTCATCTATTAATCTTAAAAATTAATAATAATGATTGAAATTTTATTAGCTATTTTTTTTATTACAGTTTTACTACTTTTTTTAAGCTCTGGAATATGGGTAGCAATAAGTATGATTGGTGTTTCTTCTATTGGAATGATTTTATTTACTTCTCGACCAGTTGGTGATGCGATGGCCACAACAATTTGGGGTGCATCATCATCATGGACTCTGACTGCTTTGCCTCTTTTTGTATGGATGGGAGAAATTTTATTTAGGACTAAATTATCTGAAAATTTATTTGAGGGATTGGCTCCTTGGTTACAGAAACTTCCTGGAGGTTTAATACATGTCAATGTTGTTGGATGTGCATTGTTTGCAGCTATATCTGGATCCTCAGCTGCAACAGTCGCTACAGTTGGAAAAATGTCAATTCCAGAGTTAAGAAAAAGAAAATATCCCGAAAAAATTTTACTTGGAAGTCTTGCGGGCTCTGGAACATTAGGATTACTAATCCCTCCTTCAATTATTCTAATTATTTATGGAGTAACTGTTCAAGAGTCTATTGCTAAACTATTTATAGCTGGAATAATTCCTGGAATAATGATTGCTCTGATTTTTATGGGCTATGTAATCATTTGGTCTTTGTTAAATAAAAATAAAATGCCGTTAACTGAAGAAAATTACTCATTTTTAATTAAATTAAGTAAATCAAAACAGTTAATACCTGTAATTTTATTAATCCTTGGTGTAATTGGCTCTATTTATACTGGAATTGCAACAGCAACTGAAGCAGCATCTCTGGGTGTTGTGGGAGCTTTAATACTTTCTTATTTTCAAAAAAGTTTAAACTTAAAAACTTTTAAAGAATCTTTACTTGGTGCAACAAAAACCTCGTGCATGATTGCATTCATACTAGCTGGAGCAACATTTTTATCACTCGCTATGGGATTTACTGGCCTTCCTAGAAATCTAGCAATTTGGATACAAAATATGGAATTATCACCATATGTTTTAATTTTTGTATTAATGATTTTTTATATAATTTTAGGGATGTTTCTTGATGGAATATCAGCAGTTGTACTTACAATGGCTATTATCGAACCTATGATTAGGCAGGCTGGTTTTGATATGATTTGGTTTGGTATATTTTTAGTTATAGTTGTTGAAATGGCTCAAATTACTCCTCCAGTTGGTTTTAATTTATTTGTTTTGCAAGGTATGGCTAACAAAGATATGGGCTACATCGCCAAAAGTGCATTTCCGTTATTCTTGTTGATGATATTTGCGGTAATCTTAATTGTTTTGTTTCCTCAAATAGCCTTATGGATGCCTGAGCAAATGATTCAAAATATAAACTAATATTTTGATTTTTTTGATCCGTCTATAATTTCTTTTAATTCTTGATACTCTTCACAATTACAACTTTTTAAAACTTCTAATCTTTCTTTTGCCAAATCTATTCTGTTTGTAACGACATATAATTCACCTAAGTATTCATTTATTCCAACATGATTTGGTTCAACTTGTAAACCTAGTAAATAATATTTCTCTCCAGCTTCAAAATCTCCAAGTTTTCTGGTTGTAAAACCTAAATAATTCAAAGTATCGGCTTGTAATGGTTTTTTTTTATCTAATTCTAATAAAATTTTTTGGGCTTTTTTATATCTTTTTAAAGCCTTATCCATTTTATCTTTTGACTCATATTTTTTTGCAGCCTCAATCAATTTTACTGCATTTTTATAACTTGGTTTTTTATCTGATGAGCTTGTTCCAGCTGCAAAAGACTGAGTAGCAAAGGTTAAAAGTAAAAAAAAGGTTAAATATATTTTAATAATCTTCATAAAAATTTACTCATTTTATTTAAAGGTTTTAAATTTAAATTATTTTCTAATAAATTATGTTTTACAAACATTGCAGTTTCTAATGAACTTTTGTTATCTCCATGTATGCAGACTGAGTCAATTTCACAAGGTATTTGTTTACCACTGTGACAATTAAGGGTTTGGTTTTTAACCATATTCAACACATGATTTTTAGCTTGGGTGGGATCTGTTATTAAAGCATGGTTTTTTGTTCTTGAAACTAGCGTTCCATCATCTTCATAATTTCTGTCGGCAAATATTTCACAGGCAATTTTCATATTAAGTTTTTTTGCTGCTATTTCCATTTTAGAACCAGTAGGTACTAAATAAATGATATCTTTATCAATTTGGTATATTGCTTTAGCTAAAGTTGTAGCTAGGTCTAAGTCCTCACATGCCATATTATTCAACGCACCATGCGGTTTAATATGTGAAACCTTTTCTCCTTGTAGATTAGCTATATTTTGTAATATCTCATATTGATCAATAATTAGTTTATTTATTTCATTAGCCGAAAGGTTCATTCTTTTACGTCCAAAATTTTCAGGATCATTGAATGATGGGTGTGCTCCAATACTAACATGATTTTCTTTAGAAATTTTCACCACCTCATGCATTGTCTGCTCATCACCTGCATGATATCCACATGCCACATTAGCAGAATTTACAATTTTGAGTAGTTCAGGATCATTTTCATTTGAATGATGCTTTGATTTTTCACCTAAATCGCAATTTAAATTAATTTCCATACTTAATAGCTTAAAGTATAACATGGCATGATAAAAAATATATCAAATCTTGGTGACGCAGCTTTATACTGTGACTTTGGAAATGATGTAAACAGGGAAATAAATTTAAATGTAATTCAATTTTTTAAAAATATAAAGAAAAGCAATATTCCTGGTATTACAAATATTACACCAAGTTATAATAAATTGATAATTAGTTTTGACCTAAGCATTACTAGCTTTGATAAAATTAAAACAGAAGTTGAACAATTAAATTTCAAAAATGAAATAGTGAATGTAGGTAATCTCATTAATATACCTGTCTGCTGTGACAACAATTTTGCTCTTGATATAAAAAGATTAGAAAAATTGTTAAATCTTGACAAAGAGGAAATTTATAAAAAATTTTTTTCTAAAAAATATTATTGTTATATGACAGGATTTATTGCTGGTATGCCATTTTTGGGAGATTTGGATGGTTCATTACATGCTAGACGTCTAGACACTCCAAGGGTTAAAGTACCAAAAAACTCTATAGGATTAACAGAACAATTTTGTAATATTTATACATTTGAAAGTCCTGGTGGATGGAACATAATTGGAAAAACCCCTTTAGATATATTCGACAATAAAAATAACACTTCACCAAACTTAATTAATCCAGGTGATACGATATCATTTTTTCAAATATCAAAATCAGAATTCGAGAAAAAATATGACTGAAAATTATTTTGAGGTTTTGAGACCTGGCATAAATTCAACTTTCCAAGATAATGGTAGAAAAAATTTCTATCATATAGGAATACCTTTTAGTGGTGCGATGGATAATAGAAATTTTGTTATAGCTAACGCTATTTCAAATAATAAAAAAAATAGTCCTGTTATAGAATTTGCACTACAAGGGCCAAAATTGAGATACAAAGGTGATAAAGTTTATTTTAATGTCACTGGTGATGTAAACTTTCAAATATTAAGAAAAAATAAAATAGAAGAAGGAGTTTGTTATCAAAATCTTGTTTTAGAAAATAATGATTGTTTAGATCTTATATCCACTAATAGATCTGTTTATGGTTATTTATCTATAAATGCATCATTTAAAATAGATTTTTATCTTGATAGTTGCTCAGTAAATACAAAAGCAGAAATTGGTGCTAACAATGGGAAAATATTACAAAAAAATCAAATAATTAAAATAGAAAATATTACAAAAAAATATTCTTCGAATAAATTAGATTACATGGTTTCAAAAATTGAAAATATTAGAGTAATAAAAGGACCACACTTTGATTATTTTTCCGAAACCGCAAAAGAATTATTTTTTAAAGAAAAATTTAGAATAACAAAATTGACTGATAGAATGGGAATTAGATTAGACGGTCCAAAAATTGAAAACATAAAATATACAAACATCAAATCTGAGGGATTAGTTAAAGGAACGATTCAAATAACAGCTGATGGTGACCCAATTGTTATGCTTTCGGATCATGGAACTATTGGTGGTTATCCTAAAATTGGAGTTGTTATAAGTGCTGATTACGATAAGCTAGTCCAAATACCACCCGGAAGTAAAATAAAATTTAAAGAAATCAATTTAAAAGACGCTGAAACTATTTACAAACTTTATGAAATGGAAACCCGAAATTTAATATCTAAAATTAAATGAATTTAATTTCAAAATTACCAGGACCATTATTAATTTTTCTTGGTGCATTTTGTCTTAGTTTTGGAGGTTTAATTGTAAAATCGTTTGAAGGATCAACTTTATGGCAAATACTATTCTGGAGACAAGTTTTTTTTATAATAACTGTAACTATATTTTTATTTTTTAATTATAAAAAGAATGTATTTAGCAAAATTTATTTATCAGGAATTCCAGGATTAATTGGAGGTTTTATTCTTGGTATTGGTTTTAGTAGTTATGTTTTTGCCATGTATAATACTACAGTTGCCAATACTAATTTTATTATCCAGACGCAGACAATTTTTTTAGCAATTTTTGGTTATTTTTTTTTAAAAGAGAAAATTTCAAAAATTACACTAGCGTCAATTATTTTAGCAATATCAGGTTTAATACTTATGCTTGGAAATACCCTTTCAAGTGGTCAAATGTCAGGAAACATTGTTGCTTTTGTAATGCCTATTACATTTGCAATTTTAATTTTAATTGTAAGAAAGTATCCGACTGTGGATATGGTACCTCTTCAACTAGTAGCAGGTATAGTTGCTATGATTATTGGTTTCTTAGCGTCAACTAAAATTTCTGTATCTATGTACGATATATTTTTAGCATTTTTATCAGGTACATTTCAAATAGGGCTTGGTTTTATATTTATAACAATTGGAGCTAAAAAAACATTATCTGCAATGGTTGGTATAATTATGCTAACAGAGGCAATTTTAGGTCCTATGTGGGCATGGCTTTTTGTAAATGAAAATCCATCATTTCACGTATTAATTGGTGGCGGGATAATAATATTTGCAGTTTTTCTACAATTTGTCTCATCATTTAAAGGTGAAAATAAATATAATCCTCAATAATGAAATTAGCAATTATAGGGTCTGGTATTTCAGGTCTAAGTGCAGCATATTATCTTTCGAAAAATCATAAAGTTGATCTTTTTGAAAAAGAAGATCACTTTGGTGGACATTCCCATACAATAGATATCAAAATTCAAGATAATATAATACCTGTAGATATAGGCTTCATTGTATTCAATAAAAAAACATATCCAAATTTAATAAATTTTTTTGAAGAAAATAACATAGCTATAGAAAAAAGTAATATGTCATTTTCAGTTTCTGTTAGAGACTCAGAAATTGAATATTGTGGAAAAGGAATATCAGGAATTTTTAGCAATAAATTAAATCTATTAAATATAAAATTTTTAAAAATGTTTTTTACAATAATTGATTTTTACAAAAAGAGTGAAAACAAAAATTTAATTACCGAGAATATTACTTTAGGAAAATATTTAGAAAAATTAAATGTTTCAGACTATTTCATAAAATTTCATATTATTCCAATGGTTTCAGCAATATGGTCAATGCCTCCTTATGAAGCAAAGCAAATGCCTTTAAGTTTTTTTTTAAAATTTTTCCAAAACCATGGTCTTTTTAAATTAAAAAATAGACCTCAATGGTTTACAGTTTCAAACAGAAGCAGAACATATGTAGATAAAATACTGAGCAATATAAGTGGCGAATACTATAAAAATTATAACATAAATAAAATTAAAAGAATTCAATCTGGAGTCCAGGTTTATTATGGTGATAAAAATGAGTATTTTACTTATGACAAAGTTGTACTAGCTACACATGCTGATCAAGCTCTTTCAATGATTGAAGCTCCAGATGAAAATGAAAAAAAGATTTTGAGTAATTTTAAATATAAAACAAATGAGGCGGTTATTCATGAAGATATTAATTACATGCCAAAAAATAATAAAGCTTGGTGTTCTTGGAATTCATCAATAAAGGCTGAAAACAGCGAGCAAAATTCCATTACTTATTGGTTAAATTTATTGCAGAATCTGAATATTTCTAAAAATATATTTTTAACATTGAATCCTTATTTGAAAATACCTGAAGAAAAAATAATTAGAAGGGTACAATTTACACATCCTTATTTTGATCAAAAAGCAATTAATAGTCAAAAGGATCTACATTTAATTCAAAATAAAAATAATATTTTATTTTGTGGAAGTTATTTTGGTTATGGTTTTCATGAAGATGGTATAAAATCATCATTAGATATGATGAATTATATTAATGTTTAAAAACTCAAAAATTTATACTGGGAAAGTAATTCATAGAAGATTTAAACCTAAAAATCACTATTTTAAATATAGTGTTTTTTCATTGTTGATTGACCTTGATGATTTAGAGGAAATTAATAAGAATATTACTATATTTTCTTATAATAAATTTAATATTATAAGTTTTTTTGACAAAGATCACGGTAATCGAGATGGAACATCTTTAAAAAATTGGGTTAAACATAATTTAAAAAATATTGGCATTGATGAAACAGAAGTAAAAGTTAAAATATTGTGTTATCCAAGAATTTTTGGGTATGTATTTAATCCTTTAAGTGTTTTTTTTATATATAATAAAGATAACAAAATAATTTCAATTTTCTATGAAGTTAAAAATACTTTTGGTGAACAGCATACTTATATTTTTAAAACTCATGATACAGAGACTATAAAAAATAGTTGTACAAAAAAATTTCATGTATCGCCTTTTATAGAAATGGAGTGTATTTATAAATTTAGAGTAAACAAACCTTCTGATAAAATATCAGTTATAATAGACCAATCTGATAAAGAGGGAAAATTATTATTTGCATCACAAGACGGTATTGCAAAAGATTTAAGTAATAAAAATTTGTTCTTTTCTTATATTTTTCACCCATTAATGACATTCAAAGTTATTGTCGCAATCCATTATGAAGCATTTAAATTATGGTTAAAAGGAATAAAGTTTATAAAGAAAAAGTTAAGAATTAAAAATAATATTTCAGAAGAAATAAATGAATTTGAATAAATTGTCAGACAAGATTGTTTTTAGCTCACTCAAATATATAAAACATGGTTCGTTAAAGATAATCAATCATGATGGAAAAGAATATAATTTTGGAAATAGTAATGAAAGATTACATGCTCATTTAAAAATCAATAAACCAGGAATTACTCTAAAAATAATCAAAAATGGTAGCATCGGTTTAGCAGAAGCGTATATGGATAACAGTTTTGAAACAAAAAATTTAACCAACTTAATAGAATTAGCTGCCAAAAATATAAAAATAATACATAAATTTTCTGGATCCTTTGATATTGCAATATTTAACAAAATCAAAAATTTTTTTATTAAAAATAATAAATCTAGAAGTAAAGAAAATATAAGAAAACATTACGATTTAGGAAATGAGTTCTTCTCCTTATGGCTTGATAAAACATTAACATATTCGAGTGCAATCTTTGAAGAAGGAAATGACTTAGAAAAAGCACAAATCAACAAATATAAGAAACTTTCAAATTTAGTAAAGCCTAAGCCTGGTGACAAAATGCTAGAGATAGGATGTGGTTGGGGAGGCTTTGCGGAATACATTGGAAAAAATTATGATGTAAAATTAGATTGTATTACTATTTCTAAAAAACAATATGAATTTTCCAAGGAAAGAATTCATAAAGTTGGTTTAAATGAGAAGATAAACATACAAATGTTAGACTTTAGAGATATTAAAAATAAATATAATTCAATTGCATCAATAGAAATGATCGAGGCTGTCGGTCATAACTATTTAAAAAATTATTTTAATACAATAAAGCATAATCTAGTAGATGGTGGAACAGCTGCCATACAAGCAATCACTATTGATGATAGCATTTACGAAAGGTATAAAAATAAGACTGATTTCATCCAAAAATATATTTTTCCTGGTGGTTTTTTGCCAAGCAAAAATGAGTTAGTTTCTTTATCAAATAAATCAGGACTTAAATTTGAGAAATGTAATTCTTACGGAGAACATTACTCAAATACCCTGAGAATTTGGAGAGATGAATTTTTCAACAAGTGGGATCAAATTTCATCCCAAGGTTTTGATAACACTTTCAAAAGAATGTGGAACTTTTACTTGTCTTATTGCGAGGCTGGATTTAAATCCAAAAATATCGATTTAATACAATTTGCTCTTCAAAAGTAACTTTATGAAATTAAAATATTTTTTATTGATAATAATCTCAGTATTGATTACAAACTGTTCATCTAATCAAGGTATGAAACCAGAAGATTTTAAAAACCAAAAACCAAGACTGATAATTGAAGAATATTTATCTGGAAATGTAAAAGCATGGGGTATTTTACAAAATAGGTCAGGTAAAGTTACTCGACAGTTTTCTGCAGATTTGAATGGAAAGTGGGATGGAAAACAATTAATACTTGACGAAAAATTTGTTTGGAACGATGGAGAAATTCAAAATAGGCAATGGAAAATCAATAAAATTGATGAACATAACTATGAAGGCACTGCTGGAGATGTAGTTGGAACTGCAAAAGGTTTTTCTTATGGTCCTGCATTTAAGTTTGAATATGTACTGTTAGTTCCTGTAAAAGGAAGAGAAATGAAAATAACTTTTGATGATTGGATCTTTATGCAAGATGAAAGAGTAGCAATTAATAGAGCAAAAATGACAAAGTTTGGTATTAAAGTTGCAGAATTAACTGTGATGTTTGTAAAAGATTAAATTTATTTTTTTTGAAGCTTCGTCATTTTTCTTATCAAATATAAGTAGATCCCATTTGGCAAAATCTTAAAAAATTTTAATATTAAAAATAAACTTCTAGGAAAAGCTATTTCAAATGAATTTTTATTTATTAAACCATCATAAATCTGTTCAGCCGCATATTGTGTGGTTTTTAAAAATGGCATTTTAAATGTGTTTTTATCCGTAAGTCTTGTTTTGATAAATCCAGGGCTGACTAGACATACGCGAACATCATATCTTTGAAAATCAAGATATAAACTTTCTGCTAAATTAATAAGAGCTGCTTTTGCAGGCCCATAGGCAGTTGAATTTGGCAATCCTCTGTATCCTGCAGTAGAAGATACAATAGATATAACTCCTTGCCTTTTTTCTTTGTAATATTTTTCAACAGCTTTAATACAGTTTATGGTTCCAATATAATTCACATTTGTAACATCAATTATATTCTGAAGATCAAAATCCTTCTCTTTTTCAGGCTCATAAATTGCAGTAGAAAAAAAACAAATATCAACCTTGTTGTATTTCTCAACAATAGTTTTAAAAACTGAATGACATGCTTCATAATCAACAATATCTAATTTCAAATAATCAATATTTTCATTTTTATCTGAAATATCTTTTAAGACTTCCTCACGTCTTGATGATATAATTACCTGCCATCCTTTATTTGCAAACTTTAATGCAACTGCTTTTCCTATTCCACTGCTACCGCCAGTTATCCAAATTACTTTTTTCATCTATTTTCTTTGTTTTATCTCATAAATTTTTATCGACATGCGACAAGAATTGAATAGTATTAATTATATTGAGAACTATATCAACCATATGTTCAAAATTATAATCATATATGAGTTAATTTTCGTCGCGTTTTGGAATATTCTTTATTATTCTAACTCTGGAGTAGAGAACTGGTTCCAAGAAAAAATTTTGACAGCCATCTTTGTGTTTCTATCTACCATGGCTTTAGGACTAACTTTAATTTATGTGATTTATTATAGTTTAAAAATTACGGGGCTATCAAAAATTTTAAAATCACTTAAAGATCCTAGAAAAAGCAATACACAATAATTAATTACTAGAGGCGCATCTCTTAGAGCAATACTTAACTTTTTCCCAATTAAGTTTCCATTTTTTTCTCCAAGAAAAAGGCTTGTTACAAACTTTGCATACCTTAGTTGGTAGGTTTTGTTTTTTCATTTAATTGTTTTCTGTTTTTTAAAAATAAGAAAAATGCAGCAATTTCATATATATAATGAAAAATAATAAATAAGGGTTTTATTGAAAAAATTTTAGATAGGATTTTATATTTTGGTATTTTTGACCAAATTATAATAAATGCTTTAGCACCTCCAATAACTTCACCATCATTTATTACATGCAACCTTCTGAGCAACTCTTTTTGCGACTTAGATGTAATTTTTATAGCCTCATCATTATTTGTAATATCTATCCACTCCAAATCACTATTTGCAATTTTTTTATAATGATTTATTTCCATTCTACAAATATTGCAAGAATCGTTAAAATAAACTTTAATTCCCATAAGTATTATCTTTAATGAATTTGTTTGCTTCTGATAATATTAATTTTTTTCTATTTTCTTTCATTTTATCAAAAATTCTTACCATCATAGACAACCTTGGATTTTTCAAAAAAAATTTTCTATTTCTATCTATGAATCGCCAATAAAGACCATCCATAACATTACACCAGTTGCCCCTTTTAAAATCCATCATTTTCATAAAATAACTTGATCCACAGATATAAGGCTTAGTTGCGAAAATTCCACCATCACTAAACAAACCCATTCCATAAACATTTGGAACCATAACCCAATCAGATGAGTCCACAAACATTTCCATGAACCATTTATAAACTGATTTTGGTTCAACTTCGCATAAATTCATAATATTTGACAATATCATTAATCTTTCAATGTGGTGCGACCAACCAAATTTGCTAGCATTTTTAATTGCATGATCTAAAGGATCCAAACCAGTGCTGCCATCATAGAATGTATCTTTCATTTTTCTATTATGTTTAAAGAAATTTCCACTTTCCATTTCTTTACTATAATTTTGATATATTCCTCTCATAAACTCTCTCCAACCAATTATTTGTCTTATATAACCTTCTAAAGAATTTAGTCTGACACTCTTACTATGGTGATAAGTCATTATTTTTTGAATGATAATGTCTGGCGTTATTAAACCTAGATTTAAATACGGACTAAGAGCACTGTGAAATAAAATATTATTTTTTTGATCAACAGCATCTTCGTAATCACCAAATAGGTTTAACTTATCTTTAATAAAAAAATCTAATAATTTTGAAATATCTTTATATTCAGTTGCAAACCAAAATTTTTTGGTATCACCTGGATGTTTACTAAATAATTTTTCAATAATTGGTTTTAAAATTTTTGTATGTTTAGTTTCTTTAATTTCTGGAAATTTTGGTATTAAGATATTTTTTGGCAGTTTTTTTCTATTATCCTCATCAAAACTCCATTTTCCTCCCTCTGGTGTACCATCTTTGTTTAACAAAATGTTTAATCTCTCTCGCTTTTCTTTATAAAACTTTGCCATAAAGGGTTTTTTTGTTTTTGATAAATATTTTTTAAAATCTTCACGACTATCTAAAAACATTGGCGATCGAATTATATTCCACTGAATATTTTGTTTTTTTAAAAAATTATTTATTTTTGTTTCAAAAAATTTATCCTCTATTTCAAAACTAGTTACTTCTTTTATCTTATTCATCTTTAACAATTTTTCTAATTTCTTCGTATAGTCCTTTTTAAAATCAGTAGAATCAATTTTTGAGTAATTAAGCTTAAATTTATTTTCCTTCAATTTATCCGCATAAGATCTCATTGAAGATAAAAATAGTAGAATTTTTAATTTATGATGTCTTTCATATGTACATAATTGGTAGTCTTCTGACATAAAAAATAGGTGGTCTTTTTTGAAGCGGTCGAGGTTTTTTAATGGAAATAACTGATTTCCAAGTATAAAAAATAATTTCATTAATTATTATATGTCAGAAAAATATCTAATTGTCGGTGCGACAGGTTCTATCGGATCCAATTTAGCAGAGCAAATGTATTCTTCTGGTAAAGAAATTCATTTAGTTGGAAGAGATGAAAGTCAACTTAAAAATTTAGCTGAGAAATTGAACTCTTCTTATACTGTGGCAGATGTATTACACGAGGGGTTCGTGGATACAATTAAATCAGACATATCAGAAATCAAAGGTGTAGCATATTGTGTTGGGTCTATAGATTTGAAGCCTTTAAAGATGGCAACTGAGAATGATTTCAATAAATGTATGAAACTTAATTTTTATTCTGCGGTAGACTTAATCAAAGGATATCAAGATAACCTAAAACAAAATAATGGTTCAATTGTTTTATTTTCAACAGTTGCAGCTCAAAGAGGTTTTACAAATCATTCAATAATAGCATCAACCAAAGCGGCTATTGAGGGACTAACTGTATCATTAGCAGCTGAATTTGCTCCAAACATAAGAGTTAATAGTGTTGCTCTAAGTTTAACTAATTCTAAGATAGCTCAACCAATGTTAAAAAATACAGCAATTGCTCAAGGAATAGCTAAAGCCCACCCACTTAAAAGACTAGGTGAGGGTAAAGATGGAGCAGCTTTGGCAAAATTTTTACTTACCGAGGAAAGTTCCTGGGTAACGGGTCAAATAATTGCAGTTGATGGTGGAAGATCAAAACTTTCATAAAGTGAAAAAAATAATATACGTTTTAATTCTTTTTTTCGTATTTGCCTCAAAATCGTATTCACAAAACTTTAAATTAGAAAAATTAGTTAACCTAGATTCACCTTGGGGATCCTCTTTTATTAATAGTAATGAAATAATAATTACAGAAAAAAGCGGCAAAATAAAAATTGTAAATATTTTATCTAGAGAAGTTCAAGAAATTAGTCATCAACTTAACTTTGTTGTCCATGGTCAAGGAGGCTTATTAGATATTATTCATAAAGACAATAATATTTGGATTTCATATACTGAAGATAGAGGTGGATATAAAACTAGCACTTCTATTGCAAAAGCAGAATTTAATAGGAAACAATTAAACTTTAAAAATATTTTTCAAGCAAATCCCCCAATAGACTCTGGTTATCATTTTGGATCAAGATTAGTTATCAAAGATAATTTTATATTTGCTTCTGCGGGTGAGAGAGGACAAGGTATGATTGCACAAGACGCCTCAAAGCATCCAGGTAGTATTATAAGAATTCATTTAGATGGAAGTATACCAAAAGATAATCCAAAGTTTGAGGGTATGGTAGATTGGTTGCCAGAGATTTATCAAATTGGAATTAGAAATCCTCAAGGGATGGCACTTTCTGAATTTGATGGAAAAGTTTACATGAGTAATCATGGGGCAAAAGGTGGAGATTGGTTCGGAGAAGTTAAAAAAGGTGAAAATTATGGATGGAAAATTTTAGGATGGGGAGGAACCAATTATTCTGGAATTCCAATTGGCCCAAAATGGAAACCTGGATTTACAAAAGCTATTCAATATTGGGTACCCTCAATAGCAACTAGCGCAATAACTATTTATAAAGGTGACGAGTTTAATGAGTGGAATAGTCATGCTTTAATCACTTCTTTAAAAGATAAATCCTTAAGAAAACTGATATTTGAAGACTTATCAAATGTAAAAGAAGAGGTTATTTTTAAAAATAAAATTGGAAGAATTAGAGACATTCAAGTGCATCCCTCTAACGGAAAAATTTATTTTTTATCTCAAGATGCTTTATGGTTAATGCAAAGAAAATAGTATATATTAAAATTTATGGATGATGTCGTCATAGTTGGTGGAGGTATAATAGGCGCTGCTACTGCATACTTTTTATCAATGGAAGGTAGAAAAGTTAAGGTAATTGAGAGAGACCCTACATATAAGACTGCCTCATTTCCTTTGTCTTTAGGTGGATTTAGAAGACAATTTTTTCAAAAAGAAAATATACTTTTAGGTAAGTTTGCTAGAGAATTCATTTTTAAAATACCAGAATTGTTAAAAACAAAAAAAAATCCAAACCCATCGGCAAGCATGGTTCCTAATGGATACCTTTTAATGTTTGGACCAGAACATGCAGAGGAACAATATAAAGCTTTGGAAAATCATAGAGAATGCGATGCTGGTACAAAAAATATTAAAGGTTCAGAATTAAATAAAATTTTTCCATATATAAATAACGAAGGTATAGAAACAGCTACATATACTGATAATAAAAGTGAAGGTTGGATTGATCCTTTTATGTTTCATAGTGCTTTAAAAAGTAAAGCAATTGAGTTAGGCGCAGAGTTTCTTAAAGGTGAGGTTAAAAATTTGTCTGAGATAAATGCAAAAACTATCATTTCAGCAGCAGGATGTTGGACTAAAGAATTGTTATCAGATATTCCAGTTGAACCACAAAAGCACACTGTATTTCGAGTTAAATGTCCAAAACATTTTCCTGATATGCCACTAACTGGAGATTTAACAACAGGTGTATATTGGAGACCAGAGGGTAAAGAGTTCTTAGCAGGTTCACCTATATCTGTATTTGATGCGAAAGATTTAGAACCAGCATGGAATGATTTTGAAGAATTAGTTTGGCCTGCTCTGGCAAAAAGAGTTCCAGCCTTTGAAGAACTAAAATTAACCGGTGGTTGGGCAGGATTTTATGATTGTAATAAACTTGATAACAACGCAGTTGTAGGCAAACATCCAAAATATGACAATGTTTATTTAGCCTCTGGTTTCACTGGAAGAGGTTTAATGCAGGCACCAGGTATTGGAAGGGCTCTGACTGAATTGATCACAACAGGTAGCTACCAATCAATAGATATAAGTGTTTTTGATGTAGAAAGAGTTTTAAAAAGTAATGCTAGACCGGAACCTTACGTTTTATAATTTTTTAATATAAACTCCTAGTATTCCGTTAAATATAGATACAGCTAAAATCAATAATTGTCCTTTAAACGAGTAAAATTCAAAAGATGGATAAAAACTTATCCCAATTGAAAAAAAAAGATAAGTTAACACAAAAGGTCGATAAAATTTTTTTATAAAATTTAAAATTTTCACTTACTTTCTAGTTGCAATATAAACGCCAATTGTTGCAAGTATAAATCCTGCTATATCAATATTAGATAATATTTCTCCTAAAAATAAATAGGCCATCACAGCTGTTGTAGGTGGGACAAGAAAAAATAATGTTGATGTCTTGCTTACTGAACCTGCCTTTATTAAAAACATTAAAATTGTAAAAGCCCCAAAAGACACCAGCACAATCTGATGTGTCATTCCTAATATGAATCCTGTTGAAAAGTTAATATATGGAGTTTCTAAAAATAATATTAAAATAAGATTAAAAACACAGCCACCGAATGCTTGAAACCCGTTATTTACTGATAAAGGAACATTCCCACTTAATTTTTTTTGCCATAAGGTACCTGTAGTGATTGCTGCAAGGGCAATAAAACAAGTGATAATTCCATCTTTGGGAAACTCATTTCCAAAATCAATCCCAAGCACCAATAAAGAACCAACAAATCCAAAAACTATACCAACCCACTGCCTCCATCCTATAACTTCCTTATAAATTGGTCCTGATAATAAATTTGTTAATATAGGTTGTAGAGTAACAATTAATGCAACTACACTTGCAGGAACTCCTACATGAAAGGCGTACCAACAACCACCAAGATACAATCCATGAAACAATACACCTGTAGTAATACTCTCTAGGACATATCTTATTTTTGTAAAAATTATTTCTTTTTTAAATAGTGCAAATAAAAAAAACCCTATAGTTACAATTCCAAATCTAAAAGCAAGTGCTGCAAATGGAGATGCGTTCTGAACTATGATGTCACCTGATATGAATGCAGATGACCACAATAGTATAAATAGCAAAGGAAAGGTTTTTATCATTATAAAGGTTTCATATTGTCATAAATTTTTTAATTAAATTTTGACAAGCATTTTACCAGTATTTTTTCCCTTTAATAAATCTATAAATGATTTTGGGGCACTCTCAATTCCTGTATAAATAGTTTCTTTAAATTTTATTTCACCTTTAGATAACCATTTCAACATATCACTTTCAAATGGCTCTCTTTCATTTTCATGATCAAATATTAAAAATCCTTTAATGGTAAGTCTTTTAACAAGCACATGTGCCATATTTTTTATTCCAGATCCTGGTGTTGTTACATTCATCTGAGAAATTCTTCCACAAACAACTATACGACCAAAATTTTTCATTTGGAAAATTGCGGACTCCAAAAAATTACCTCCAACATTATCAAAATAAAGATCAAATCCATCAGGACAAACTTCTTTAAAATGTAACACAAGATTTTCTACATTTTTATAATTGAAAGCATAATCAACTTTTAATTCATTTTTTAACCAATCAACTTTTTCATCAGAACCTGTACTAGCAATAACTTTACAACCAAGATTTTTCGCAATTTGACAAACTGTCGAACCAACACTCCCTCCAGCTGAAGATACTAAAACTGTCTGCCCAGCTTTTAATTCTCCATGTTTTAACAGTCCGATGTATGCAGTATGTCCTGTCATACCAAGAGGACCTAAATAGGATTGAATGGGCATGTCAATAGCTTTAAGCTTTTTTAGTTTATCAGCACTGCAAACAAAATTGTCTCTCATACCCTGGCTGCTAAATACTAAATCTCCAACATTAAAACTTTTATCATTTGAAATCTCTACTTTGCCAATTGCATATCCTTCCATTTCCTCACCAATTTTAAATGGCGGTTTATAATTTTTTCTTTCGGTCATTCTTGCTCTCATATACGGATCAACTGATATCCATGAATTTGAGACTAATATATTTTTATCCTTATTAATTGATATTTCTTTTGATTTTATCTCAAAATCAGTTTCTTTTGGTAACCCAGTCGGAATATAATTTTTTAAAGCTACATACTTGCTGATTATAGTCACTTTAAGACCCCCAAATATTATTTAATGTTACCTCACGCCTACAAGCCTTTTTATATCTTAAATAATTTACAAAATTTATTTGGTAATAATCTTGATGGAAAGCTTCTGCTTTGTAAAATTTTTCAAATTCTCTAACGTAGGTTACGACTTTTTTTTTAAATTTTTGTTCTATTTCCTTAATACTATTTTCTATTAAATCTTTTTGTTTCTCATTTTGATAAAATGCAACTGATCTATAACTATATCCTTTGTCACAAAACTGTCCTGCGGCATCAAATGGATCGATATTTACCCAGAATTCTTCTAAAAGTTTTTCATAGCTGACTACTTCTGGAACATATATCACTTCAATAACTTCAAAATGACCTGTATTTCCATATGTGACCTCTTTGTAAGTTGGATTTTCTGTAGTGCCACCTGAGTACCCAGAAATAACTTTTGAAACACCAAGAATATTTTCAAATGACTCCTCCATGCACCAAAAGCACCCACCAGCAAAATAAGCTCTTTCAAAATTTGGTGAATTTGCAAAGCTCGTTGAAGAAAGTAATAAGAAAATAATTGATAATAATTTTTTCATTAAAGGTAGCTATCTGGTTAATTCATAGCTTACCTTTAATGATTTGTATTTAAAACTCTATTTTTTCTGATATTTTGCCGCTTCTTCAGAACCGCCAGTGGCGCTTCCTTTACTGTAAGAATGTGCACCCATACCTGCTAATTGTCCATCCTTAACAATTAGGTATTGGTTACGTATTTCACGACCTTCAAAGAAACATTCCAAAATCTCTCTAACACCATCAGCATATCTAGCTTGCGCTGAAAGAGAAGTTCCAGAAGTATGAGGCGTCATTCCATGATTTGGCATCGTTCTCCAAACATGATCATTTGGTGCTGGTTGTGGAAACCATACATCACCAGCGTACCCACTTAATTGACCACTTTTTAACGCTTTAGCAATAGCGTCTCTGTTACAAATTTTACCCCTAGCAGTATTTACAATGTATGCACCTTTTTTCATTTTGCTAATCATTGCATCATCAAATAAATTTTCTGTTTCAGGGTGTAGTGGACAGTTTATAGTTACCACATCACAAACTTTAACCATTGACTCTACTGTTTCATGAAAAGTTAAATTTAATTCTTTTTCTACTGATTCAGGTAATCTATGTCTATCAAAGTAATGAAGATGAACATCGAAAGGTTTCATTTTTCTTAAAGCATCTAGTCCAATTCTTCCAGCTGCAACAGTTCCAATATGCATTCCCTCAACGTCATAGGATCTTTGCACAGCATCTGCAATGTTCCAACCGCCTTCATTAACTATTCTGTGTTGATTATGGTAATCTCTTACCAAAGATACAATCATCATTACAATATGTTCAGCAACTGATCTTGAGTTACAGAATGTGACCTCTACAACATCAATTTTATTATCCATTGCTGCTTGTAGATCTACGTGGTCTGACCCAATTCCTGCAGTTACAGCCATTTTTAAATTTTTTGCTTTTGCAATTCTCTCCTTAGTTAAATAATAAGGGAAGAAAGGTTGAGAGATCACTATATCCGCATCTACAATATGTTTATCAGCCTCGCATCCTTCTCCATCTTTACTATTTGTTACAATTAGCTCATGGCCATTACTTTCCAAAAATTTTCTTAATCCTAACTCTCCAGACACACAGCCTAACAATTCTCCAGGTGTAAAATCTCTACCTTTTGGACTTGGTAAAGTCATTCCATCTGGGTATTTTTCTAGTTTTGGAAGATCTGATAAGGCATAAGACTTAGGCATACCGCCTTTAGGATCATCATATAACACACAAAGTACTTTCATTTTATCTCCTAATTTTTAAGTTTAAAATTTCTCTCTATAGATATTTTCTAAACTAAGTCTAGCACAATTGGAACATCAATCAAATGAATAGTAAATGTTAAGGATATTTCTTTTGAGCAACAAATTTATTTAGAAGAATTCCAAATACTATTATTATCAGACATCCAGTTAATATTGGGGACAAAAGATATTCAAACGATACTGACCCTAATATGACTATAATGGGGTTTCCACCTGCAGGTGGATGAGTTACATCTAAAAATATCATCAATCCAACTCCAAAACCTACAGCTAAGGGTATCAAGATATAAATAGGTAAGGGAATGTAATTATAAAATAAAATTCCAATTGCTGAAGTTACCAAGTGACCAAATAATATATTTTTTGGTTTAGCAAAAGGGCTTTCAGGATAGCCGTACAAAAGAACCATTGAAGATCCAAATGAAGCAATTAAAAAAAGACCAAAATTGGTCTTATAGGTTAATAATGTTAAAATACCAATTGTTATTGTAGAAAATAAAGCTGCCAAAAGTGACTTATAAATTTTATCTTTTGTCATTTATTCAATTATTTTTTTTAAAGCTTCAATTGGCAATGTTATACAATCTTTCCTATCAAAATTTTTTTTATTAAAAATTTTTTTAAAATCTTTCCATTCATTAGGAAATAAAATGTTATCTTTATCATTAAACTTTTCTAATAATTTTAAAAAATTTTTAATTTTGCTTTTACTTTTTCTTTTAAAATTTTTTGAAGCTATATTAGCTGATGCATTGCAATATATACAAGATTGAGATTGATAGGTAAAATCTTTAATCATATTATCTTTTATAATTAAAAAAATTTCAATCTCGTCTCCACAAATCTGACTTTTGAACTTTGTTGAATGAGTAAAGTTTCCAATATATTTGTTATTTTTGGTATCTGAAGCTAATTTTAAAATATTAATATCCATTAATCTAAATTTTATTTGATTGTTATTACATAAATTTATATTTATATTTTCTTATTTCTTAAATAAAAAAATAGCACATGCTTGATTTAAAAAATCCAAAAGTAGCCATTCCAATTGTCCTAATTGCTGGAGTTTTTTGGTCATTTGGTCCTTATGTTGTAAGGCACATCGATCAACCACAGACAGTTCCATGGCAATATCTATTTACTAGAGGGTTAGTTATTTTTCTTTTATTAAACATGTATCTATTTCTTGAAGAAGGAAAAGACTTTTACAAAAATTATTTTAAGGTAGGTATATCTGGTATTGTAGGAGGAATTGGCCTAGGAACTGCTATGATTACGTTCATATGGTCTATAACTAATACTACTGCAGCTATAACATTACTTTGCCTTGCTGCTATGCCATTTATAACTGCTTTGCTTGGTTTTTTATTTTTAAAAGAAAAAATCTCTACAACAGTATGGATAGCTATAGTAGTAGCTGCAGCTGGTATATGTATAATGGCTTTTGATAATTCAGAACAAAATACTTTGCATGGACTTGTATTTGGACTTACCTCTGCACTGGGTTTCTCAATTTTTTCAGTTTCACTTAGATGGAGAAAAGAAACACCAAAATTTACCACTGTTGCATTGGCTGGATTATTTTGTTTTTTGTTTTCTGCAGTGATGCTTATGAGTAATGGCGCTAGCTTTTTATCTACTGGTAAAAATGAAGCTTTATTTGCAACTCATGGAACTCTAGTTTGCTTGGGTTTGATCTTATATTCAATTGGATCTAAAAACATTCCTGCTGCAGATCTAACTTTACTGTCTTTAACTGAGGTCATAGGTGGTATTTTTTGGGTATGGTTGCCATGGCTTGGAATTAATGAAGTGCCATCAACAAATACTATAATTGGCGGGTTTTTTATTTTTATGTCAATTTTCTATTATAGTTTAATAATGCAATCCAATAGAAGATTTATAGGTTTAAATTAGTATGAGTGATGAAAAAATAATTGTTAATAGTTGGAATGAGTGGGATCCATTGAAACATGTTATAGTAGGAAAAGCAGATGGTACGTGCATTCCAGCTCCTGAGCCAGCATTAGACGCAAAGGTTCCTGAAGATAGCGATATGAGAGGTCAATTTGGACCACGAACAAAAGATACCGTAGATAAAGCAAATCAACTTTTAGATGATTTCTCAGATATTTTAAGAAAAAGAGGAATTAAAGTTGATAGACCAGACCCAATTGATTTCAATCAAAAAACATCTACACCAGATTGGGAAGCAGAAACAATGTTTGGATGTATGCCTCCAAGAGATGTGTTATTGACTGTTGGTAATGAAATTCTAGAAGCTACAATGAGTTATAGGTGTAGATGGTTTGAATATCTATGCTACAGACCTTTGTTGAAGAAATATTATAATTCTGATCTTAGTATGAGACATGAATCTGCACCTAAACCAAGATTAACAGATGCCGATTATCGTAAAGATTATCTCTCAGATAAAATTGGTATTCAAAAAAGATTGGAATGGACTGAAAAAAAATATTTTGTAACTACAGAAGAGGAGCCATTATTTGACGCTGCTGATGTTTTGAGATTTGGCAAGGATTTAGTTGTTCAACACGGTTTTACAACAAATTTAAAAGGAATTGATTGGTTAAAAAGACATTATAATAATCACAGGGTACATGCTGTTAATTTTCCAGGTGACCCATATCCTATTCATATAGATGCAACCTTTACACCTATAAAAGAGGGCCTGATAATCAACAATCCTCAAAGAAGACTTCCTAAAGAGCAAAGAAAATTATTTGAGGATAATGGTTGGGAAATAGTTGATAGTGCTCAACCAGCTCATAATGAACCTCCACCTTTATGCTATTCTTCAACTTGGTTATCAATGAATGTG
Source organism: uncultured Pelagibacteraceae bacterium (assembly GCA_902558435.1). Lineage (GTDB taxonomy): Bacteria > Pseudomonadota > Alphaproteobacteria > Pelagibacterales > Pelagibacteraceae > Pelagibacter. Next base: position 272,881 of record CACEDU010000001.1, read on the forward strand.
TTAGTCTTAGACTCTAAAACTGTATGTGTTGAAAAAAGTGAAATATATCAAGCAGAGCAACTTGATAAATTGGGAATGGAGGTTCTTCCTATTGAATTAAGAGATGCTTATGCATTCGGAGGTGGATTACATTGCTGTACAGCTGATGTATATCGAGAGGGTGAATTAAAAGATTATTTTCCAAAGCAATAATTGTGGCAGAGATAAAAACAAAAAGAGAAAGAGTAAAATTTGCATCAGATAATGTAACTGGTGCTTGTCCAGAGGTTTTGGATGCAATTCTTAAAGCTAATGATGAAGATAGAACTCCTTACGGTAATGATGATCTGTCTAAAAATTTGCAAAATAAATTTTCAGAAATCTTTGAAAAAGAAGTAATAGTTTTTCCAACAGCCTCAGGAACAGCTGCGAATGCTTTAGCTTTATCAACTCTGACACCATCTTTTGGAAATATATACTGTCACAGACTTTCCCATATTAATGTAGATGAATGTGGAGCACCTGAATTTTATACTGGAGGAGCAAAGTTGGTTAATCTTGATGGGATTAATGGTAAGATTATTCCTGAAGAGTTAGATAATAGCATATCTGGCACAGGAATTGTTCATCACACTCAGCCTTCATCAGTTAGCATTACACAACTTTGTGAAACAGGTGTAGCTTATCAATTAGATGAAATAAAAAAAATATCAGAAGTTGCACATAAACATAAGCTAAATATCCATATGGATGGCGCTAGATTTGCAAATGCATTAGTTTCATTAAACTGTTCTCCAGCAGACATGACTTGGAAATCTGGTATTGATGTTCTCTCATTCGGTGCTACTAAAAATGGATGTTTTGCAGCCGAGGCAATTATTTTTTTTAATCAAGACTTAGTAGGTAACTTACCTTTTTTAATGAAACGAGCAGGTCATTTGCTATCAAAAATGCGTTTTGTATCCGCACAGTTAGATGCCTATATATCAAACGAAGTTTGGTTAAAAAATGCAAAACATGCGAATGCTATGGGGAAAAAACTAAGCCAAGGCTTGCTGAAACACAAAAATATTGAATTAGCTTACCCAACAGATGCAAATGAGGTTTTCGTTAAAATACCAAAAAATATTATTGATCAATTTAATTCAAATGGTTACAAAATTAATGATGAAGAATGGGAGAATAAAGCAGTTAGGTTGGTAGCCGCATGGAACACAGACTCATCTGATGTTGATTCATTTTTAAATATAATTAAATCTTAATTTAACTAGGATTTTCTCTTAGAAAGTGAATATATTTTACTACTTCATCAAATTTTTCATCCTCAATATCTTTATAACTTGCACTAAACTTACTCTTTACACAAATTGCAACATGAGCATAGGGGTTTCGCCCTTTTGGATGATTAGGATGGTCAGGAAGTTGTCCTTGTAAATAATCGCCAGCTTCCTGAATAATTTTCCAGAGTTTACTTGCGTTTTCTTTGTTCAAACTACTTCAATCCTTGTTTTATCTCTTCATTATCGAGTTATTATCGAGTTATCATATAAAATCCTATAACACTGAATTATGATCCTTAAAAGTTTTTTCATTTTATTTCGTAATTAACATTGGGTGCAATGTAAAAACTCTAGAAGGCTCAGATTTAATTTTTGGTAAATATTTATTATTATAGGTATCGTTATATTTTTTTAAAACTACATCTGAATTTTTATAATCTGGAAATTTACTTACATACACCATCAAATAAGTTGAAGATTTTATAAAACTTTTTGAAGGTTTTTCAATTGATCCCCATCGATCACCTCCACCTGGACACGAGATTGCATAGATTTGATTTGTTTTAGAGGGATCCATTATGCCTTTGATTACAAAATCTGCCCCGTTATGTAGACTTCGATCATCTACATTATATTTAAATAAATCTTGTTCTGTAGTATCCTTTAAAAGAGATGCCATCATTAATAGATATCCATAACTATCAGCATTATATTTTAATCCCATACCACTTCTTTGAGTATCAATAGGAAAACTACCGTCTGGTCTCATATCATTAATGGCAAGCTTAACCACATCAATTGAATGCTGGACAGCTTTCAAATCATTGATCATTAATCCCCAAATCATTGTAATATAAGAAGTTAGATAAGCTTTATTATCTTGCCTATCCTTCCATCTACTTTTAGCAACTTTTTTTACTAAATTATTTAACCAAGGTCCTAAAATTTTTCTTTCCTCTGCATCTAACTTGTCAGCGATAACAGCTGTAGTTGTTAAGATTGAATTTATTAGTACCATCATTTGCCAATCCACAGGTTTTTTACCCCAAGAAACATTGATACCTTTTCTTAAAGCATCTTTTTGAGCCCAATCTAATAATACCGCTTTAATTTTATTGATGTTTTCTTCATTATTGCTAGCTCTTCCTGCATATGCTGCCTCTTGAAAATAATTCATTGCAAAATTAGCTTCTTCTAATTCTTCACCGTAACTTTCATCTAATTTTATTTTCTCAAGTGGTTTTGGTGCTCTACTTAAACTTATCTTATGTTTGTCTTCATCAGACAGTTTATAAAAGGGAGTAATCCATTTTTTTTTAATGAAATAATCTTCTTTTTGTTTAGTTAATTTATATCCAAAACCTTCGCCATAAGTTGGGTGTTCAAAACACTCTTTTGCTTTGCTGAAAGCATTCCATAAAGCTTTTGTTTTGCTTTTTGATAAAACCTTTTTAGGTTTAGAAGTTAAGTCTAGATCTTCATAACTATTTATCGTTTTGGAAAAAGCACTCCCGCTCCACAACAAAACCAGAACCACGATCCCTAAAAGTTTTTTCATAAACATATTTCTAATTATTTAGTTTAATTTCAGGAAGTGGTTTTTTCCATTTAATTGATTTAGTAATTTTTTTTCCATAAGTAGGCATTCTATAGCTACTTTTTCTGTATCTTACATAAGAAATGGACTCTTTGCTTTCAGATGTATAAGAACATTTTTCTTGATTTAAGATTTCCTCACACTTATCACTGAAACCAAATTCTTTTACTGTTAAAGATTGTGAGGGAGTTTCATTTAAAAACGCATCTTTTAGCCATCTATAAAATCCCCATTTAAATGTATATCCATTACCTATGGTAAAGTTTGGACCATATACCTCAAAAACTTTCTTGTCATCAACCCATGCTATTATTTCTCCATTATCATCTTTTGATGCTAAAATTTTGAAACTGATTGTTCTGTAATTTTTAAATTGATCTACAGATCCTAGGGGAAATTTATACGACACCTTATCAAAATTAGAATTTTCTGGATCTCCTTTTAAATAGAAAACCTCCTTGGTAAAATTTACTTGATGAACAATTCTGTCTCCAGAAAATTGTAATTTCATCCATGGTAAAAGTCTTGAAGTACCTTTATTAGCAATAACTTGAAACAAGCTTCCACCTACAGCAGGGTGTGTAGGGAAATCGTTCAATTTAAAAGTATATTTTATATATACAGGTTTCTTAAATTTTCTTGGTTTTTTTTTATTTGCTGTTTCCCATCTCTGATTTCTTTCACCAGTTCTTTCCCAGTCATTTTTGTGTCCTTTAAATTTTGTATCAAGCGTGATTTTAATTGCTTTACCATCTGAATCTTCAAAAATAGATAGTGCTTTTTTTTTAGATATCGACCTTGTATCATTTTTCATCTCTGACTTTGCCTTACCAATTAAAACTTCTTTTTTTAAAAATTTGTAAGGGTTTTCAGATGCATGTGTATTTGTGGAAAATATAAATAAAACAAAAAAAATTAATAAAAGTTTTTTCATTATCCAAGATTAACAAATCATGAACCATGAGTCTATTTGCTTAAAAAATGGCTATTTGATTTATCTCAAAAGTCTCTAGTCTGGACACTAGTTTGTTACTTAAATTGATAAGTCTGCAAGCGAATTATTTTTATTTAAAATCCACCACGCCAATTGTTTTTAGATTTCAAATCTTTCTCCTCTAGTTTTGAAGTAGGTCTAAATAAATAAAAACTTATGACAACAATAACGAATATACCCAAAATGATTTCAATCATATTTGATTAATCTCTAAAGTTTATAAATTCAATTGGAAGTCCTATATCAATTTCTTGTATAGCAGATATTGCTTCTTGAAGGTCATCTCTTTTTTTTCCTTGAGCTCTTAATTCTTCTCCTTGAATTTTAATTTGGATTTTAAGTTTTAGTTTTTTTACATCAGCAATAATCTTCTTAGCATTTTCTTGACTAATGCCCTCTGCTAATTCACTGACTTGTCTGATGGTTCCACCAGCTGCACCTTCTGAATTTTTAACGATTATTACTCTTGGATCTACTTTTCTTCTTATAAGATGAACTTGTAGCAATTCATTTACTTGTTTTAATTTCAATTCATCTGGCGCTATTGTAGTTATTATTTTATCTTTTCTCTCAATTGAAATATTAAGTCCCTTAAAATCATATCGGTTAGTAATTTCTCTTAAACAATTTGCTAGAGCATTATCAAATTCTTGATAATTAATTTTACTTATTACATCAAATGAAGGCATAATTTTAATATTCTATACAATATTACATTTTTTTATGAGAACAACCTTCTTTAATCATTGTTATAATTTTTTAAATTTTAGTATATTTTAATTTTAAATGTCCAAAGGTAAAATTAAAATTCATATAAGAAATAATCACTGGAAAAAAGGTTCTTTGCCTTGTGATTTAGAAGGTGAAAAAAATAGTAGTATTCCAAAAGAATTATTTGAGAATTTTCTCAATAAACACCCAAAGATAAAACATAAGATTTCATACATAGTTGATTGGGATGATGATAATTGGAAATCATCAATGAAAGATGCAGATATCTTACTTGCTTGGGATTTTCCAACAAATGATTTGAGTGAAATAGCACCAAATTTAAAATGGATTCATATTGTTTCAGCAGGAGTTAATCACCTTTACCCATTTGACTGGATTAAAAAAGATTTAGTTATAACAAATAGTAGTGGGATACATGCCAAAAAGGCTGGCGAATTTGGTTTGATGAGTATTTTAATGCTTCAAAATCATATGACAAAAATAATTACTAATCAAAGAAATAGAGAGTTTGTAACTTTATTAAGCAACCCAATTGAGAATAAAAAAGTTTTGGTAGTTGGAACTGGATCATTAGGAGGGTCAATGATTAAACATATCAGTGCATTGGGGGCAAATGTAATTGGTATCAATAGAAGTGGAAGAAAAGTAGAGGGATGTTCAAAAGTTATCACTTTTGATAGAATTGATGAAGTTTTACCTGAAGCTGATTTTCTTTATTTAGCTGTTCCAGAAACAAATGATACTAAAGGATTAATAAATAAGAAAAGATTAGATGTGCTTAAAGCTACGTGTGGAATTGTTAATATTGGTCGTCAATCTGTAATGGATTATGAGCATTTAAGAAAAAAATTAAAAAAAAATGAAATTTCTGGAGCAATTTTAGATGTTTTTTCAGAGGAGCCTATAAATAGAAATTCTAAATTTTGGGATACTCCAAATTTAGTCATTACACCTCATATATCGTCAGACAGTAAAGGAAAATATATCGAAATGGTTTTAGAAAAGTTTTTTGATAATTTAAAACTATTTATTGATCAAAAAAAATTACTTAATCGAGTAGATCCTAATCTAGGTTATTAATTTGTTTCTTTAAACTCTCGCTTTAATAAAGATTATCCAAGACTATTTGGGACTTCCTTATCTTTAGTTCCTTCTTTTGATGTTGATTTTATTGGTTCTTCAATAGGCTCAGCAGCTGGATTTAATTCTAAGCCAATTGGCGTAATTGTAGTTGGCAGAGGGGTAAACTGCGAGTCTGGATTTTCAACAACTTCTCTGACCTTCATCCTATAAATACCATAAATACCAATAAATACATGGAATATGATTAAAAAAATGAAATAACCATTCTCTCCTACAAAATCCATAAACAAGGAGCACAAAAATGGACCACTCATAGCTCCCATACCAAAAGCAAATTGTAAACCAGCACCTGCTGAAACAAACTTCTCTTTAGCTACAAAATCATTTGTGTGCGCAAATATTAACGCAAACATTGGAAGACTAAAGAATGCATATAAACCTGTAAACACATAAAACCAAAACTTTGAACTTGCTAATCCATCGGGTAAATGCATTGTCCCTACAGAAAAAATTGCACATAGTGCAAAAAAAGCTGCAGCAAACGTAGAATAAACAGTTACTGTCCTTCTGTCATAAATATCAGATAGTTTTCCAATTGGCCATTGTGAGATAGCACCAGAAATTGCAACTAGAAAAGTTACAAAAGATATTTCAAATATGCTAAAATTCATTGCTGCAGCATACACTGCAATTAATGCAAACATTGCTGAATGACAAATGCCACACAAAACAGCGCTTACCATACCAAACGGGGAGGCTTCATAAAGTTCTTTAATTTTCATACCAATAATTTTTTTAAATTTTGGAGCTTTCTTTTTTGTAAGTAGAATTGGAACAAGCGATAAAGACATAAATAATGAAACTAAGATAAAAGGTTGAAAGTTTTCAGGTCTACTAAAATTTAAAAAAAACATTCCTATTGCCATAGAACTAAAGAGCACAATCATATAAATTGATAAAACACTTCCTCTATTTTTATTACTTGCCCTATCGTTTAACCAACTTTCTGCAATTGTATAAAGACAAACCATAGAAAATCCTGAAAAAACTCTAAGTACAAACCAAGTTAAAGGATTTATTACAATTGAGTGAACTAATACGACTATTGATGCAATTGAAGCAAAAGCCGCAAATACCCTTATGTGACCTACTCTTGAAACAAGGATAGGTACTGTTCGTGCACCAATAAAGTACCCAACAAAGTATCCCGTTAACATAAACCCTGTAGCCGTTATACTAAAACTCTCATGTACGGCTCTTACTCCTAGCAAGGAAACTTGGAAACCGTGAGCTAACATAATTAGCCCCATACCTGTAAAAAGGGCCCATGAGTTTTTTAATATCTTCTCCATAATTTCGCTATCTATGGATGATTTAATATTAAATCAAGAAATTAATTATTAATTTTTTGAGGTTCTCTAAGTTTTAAAAAAGAGTGGATGCCTATAGTAGTTATAATTATAATTCCCCCAATTATGGTCTGTAGAGTTGGTTGCTCTTTAATAACCAACCAAACCCAAATTGGTCCAATTATAGTTTCAAGTAAGAAAAACAAATTCACTTCCTCAGCAGGAATAAACCTAGGTGCAATTGTCACCAAAACAAATGGAAGAGCTACACAAACTATGCACATCAAAGGTATATAAATCTGATCAGATCCGATTAAATTGAAATTTTCTACAAAAAAGAGGGCAAAAACAGCAACTCCTAATTTTCCCATGACAGCAGATGGCAAAAGATCTCTGTCTTTAGCATATCTTATCAGTACAGCGTTGACTGCTAAACCTGCAGCGGTAACAAATCCCATAATATTTCCAAAGAGATTTCCTATTTTAATTGAGTCATAGAATATGAATAAAACAGCAAAAAATGTTATAAAAATAGCTATCCAGGTTCCTTTACTAGGTATCTCTTTTAAAAAAATAGCACCTAAAATTGCAGATAGCATTGGCGATAGTGCAATCATGATCAGGGTATTAGCTACATTTGTATTTTGAATAGATATTATGAAGGTAATATTGCATATTGAAAAGCTGATAGCATAAAATATGCCAACAGTACCTACTTTGAAAAATGCGTTTATGAAATTTTGTCTATAAAATAATAACAGTCCAATAAAAACAACAAAAAAAGGGATTATACCTCTATAAAAAAGCATTCCCCAAGTTTCAATGTTAGAAAGTCTAATTAAAAGTGAGTCAGGTGTTATGAACATTACAGCCACAAAAGCTAGCAATGATCCTTTTTTTTGATCAGATAATTTATTCAAGCTTTTAAACCTTTCCAAAATGTCTTAGCAAGATTTATTTTAGATAGGTCGTAGTATGTTTTTAATCCAGTAGGGGAGGTAACATTAATATCTCCATTTAATTGTTGATCTATAAAGTCTATCCCAGCAAAATAAATATTATCTTTCTTTAATCTTTTACCGATAATTTTTGAAATCCTAATTTCTTTTTTGGTAAGGCTAGTAAGTTTTGGTTCAGCACCTTTACTCATATTACTTAGATATGAACCTTTCTTAGGAACTCGTGAGATTGCACCACATACTTTTCCATTAATTATAAATACTCTTTTATCGCCTTTAGATATATTTTTTAAAAATTTTTGAAACATTGAGTGTCCGTTTTTTTTTAAAAAATTTGTAATTAATTTTTTATTAAACTTATTCTTAATCAAATGTATTTGATTACCTCCATATCCATTAATTGGTTTCATAATTATACTTTTATTCTGTTTATAAAACTTCTTAACTTCTTCAATATTATTTGAAAATATTGTATTTGGCATATATTTTGTAAATTTTTTCGAATATAATTTTTCAGATACGTTTCTAATGGCTACTGGGTTATTTATTACTCTTGTTTTTTTTAAATCATCCAAAATGAGAGTGGTAATTAAATATTCTGAGTTAAATGGAGGATCTTGCCTAATTAAAATAAATTTAAGATTTTCAACGTCAATTTTTTGTTTTTTATAAATTTTATAAAATTTTTTTCTTTCATAATTTAATTTTACAAATACTCCATTTGCATATGTTTTATTTTTGATTATGGATAAGTTTGAAGGAGTATAATAAAATATTTTATATCCTAGTTTCTGAGCTTCATTAGCTAAAAATATTGATGTATCAGAAGATATATTAATTTTATCTAATTTATCGCCTTGTATGCCTATTATTTTATTTGTCATATAAATCTTCTAAATTTTGAAATTTAGAGAATTTATTTATAACATGACTGGCCACTGTTTCTTTGTTATTGATAATATTATTTAGATGTTCCAGGTATTTAATTTCGTTTGTACCGCTTTTTCCAATAAAATCTCTCTTTTCTAAGCCTTTTTCAGCAATTTTTAACAAGTTAGAGATCCAATAAATCATATCTTTACCCATTAAATTTGTATCAAGTCCTTTCATTGGCGCATCTTTATACGCATTCAATAAATCTTTCTTTTCCCATTTTGAAATAAATTCTAATGCTTCGTCTAAATTACCGTATAAAAGACCAGTAAAAAAAGCAGGGCCAGCACAGATACAGTCCCAACCACAAGTATCCATAGATCTTAATTCGATATATTGTTTTAATCTATTCTCTGTAAATATAGTACTTAAATGCAATCCAAGATCGTCAATACTTGGCAAAGATTTATTTATTTCTTGAATATTACCATTCATGTAATCAGAAAATTTATAATTTTTACCAGATAAATATTTATCATTTTTTTTTATAAACAGTATTGGATAATCCATTACAAAATCAGCATATTTTTCAAAATCAACATTTTCTAAAAAAATTTCTGGAAGGCCACCCCTTGATGTTTCTTGCCATACTTTTGATCGGTATGATAAGTATTTACTATCTTTTTTCTCAACTATTGATGAGTTTGCAAAAAGTGCGATACTTAATGGAACTAAACTATTTGCTAATTTAAACTTTTTTATGAAATCATTTTCAGACGTGTAGTCTAGATTTAGCTGTGTCCCAGATGTTCTATACATCATATCTAAACTGAGAGGTCCGCCTTTAGGCATATCCTTTGTCATTACTTCATATCTTTTTTTAGGATTATTTGGAATTTCAGACAACTTAGATATTGGATCAAATCCAGCGCTTACTATTTTTAAATCTAATTTTTCAACAACTTGTTTAAGTTCAAACAAATAATTATTTGCTTCAGAGCAAACTTCATGAATATTATTTAATTGAGCACCTGCAAGCTCAATTTGATTACCTGGTTCTAAAGTTATACTCTTATTATCTTTATTTAACGCTATAACATTCTCACCTTCATAGGATGGTTTCCAACCAAATTCATATAAAATTTTGAAAATATCTTTAATTGTAGAATAATTAATTCTTTTATTATTCTTCTTATAGAAAAGGAATTTTTCGTGCTCAACGCCTATTTTGGAATTTATAGGCTCTTTAATTCCAGATTTAAAATAATCTATTATATTATCTTTATTCATATTAATTATTTAATAACTCTTACTTAGATATTCAACAGCCTCGTTTATGTTAGTTAATTTGTTAGAACAAGTTTGGTTTTTACATACAATAACACTAGGTTTTGTATCATTATTTAATTGGTAAACAAATGTTGCAACTCCTAGATATTCTTTTTGTAAATAAAGCTGTATTTCTTTAATAGACTGGGATGTTCCACTGAATGTGAATGATAAGCTATTATCGCAAATATCTAGGGTTTTAATAAAGCTAAACATTTGTGAATAATAAGAGTTTAAAACCTGATGAAATGATTTTTTAAGAACCTCATTTCTTTCAGACCATATTTTATCATTTGTAATTGAATATAATTTATTTGAAATTAGTAGATAAACACTATTACCATTTGGTATATTGCTATCGTTTAAGTCTAGTGGACTTGCAAACAAATCATTATCTTTAATAATATTTTTCTGGAATAGTTGTGTTTCTTTATTAAAGAATAATTCCCAAGTATCATTCATTATCTTTATTGATTTTTCTAAAGCCTTTTTGTCAGCATTAACTTCATATAGCGTTATCATGAGTAAAGCATAATATACATAGTCCTCAAGAAAAGTTTCTATCTCTTTATTTTCATAACAATGAATAATTTTTTGATGCAATTTTGTATTTAATATTTCAATTGTTTCTATCGTGTTATTTTTTAAATCTTCATCATCTAAATATACTGACGTTTTGAGAAGAACTTGGAGCATATATGCATTTAAATCAGTTTGAGATTTATCATCAAAAAATGGTTTTACTCTTTTTCTTCTAATATTAAGTAATTTATTTTTTATTTGGTCCAGGTTATTTTTACCTTCGTCAGGAATTAAAGTCTTTTCCACCAAAATGTTATTACCTTCAAAATTACCGCTTTCCGAAATTTCGAATTTATTTTCTAGTAATTTAATATCTTCTTTTAAAAGATTTTTTAATTCCTCATATGACCAAACATAATATTTTCCTTCAACACCCTCGCTGTCAGCATCATATGCTGAACCATATAATTTTTCGTTATTTTTAAAATTATTATTAAAATAATGAATGGTTTGCAAAAGTTTATCTTTAAAATAATTATTTTTTGTATTTTGATAAAATTTAGTCAAAAGATCTATAAACTGAATATTATCATAGAGCATTTTCTCAAAATGAGGAATTATCCATTTTTCATCTACGGCGTACCTTGAGATTCCACCATCAAGATGATCATAAATTCCTTTTGAGCAAAGGTTGGTAAGCAAAGTTTCAACAGGTTTAAAATAGTTCATATTTTTAGTCTTTAAATAAAAATAAAACATTGCATCAAATAAATAAAATTGTGGAAACTTTGGAGCTCCTTTAAAGCTGCCGTTACTTTCATCTAGATAATTGATAATTTTTTCAACAAATGGCTCGAGAGGTTGGTTCAAAACTGCAGATCTTTGATTAATTTTTGAAAAAATATCTTTTACTTGAGGGGCTTGAGCTAAGATTTTTTCTCTATTCCCTTTGTAAACATTGTGAACATTATTTAAGACTTTTTTAAAATCTGGTCTTCCTTGAATTTCTTTTGGTGGGAAATATGTTCCACCTGTAAAAGGCACACCATTTTCATCTAAAAACATTGATAATGGCCATCCTCCCTGAGCACCAGTTAATATTGATAAACTTTTTTGAAAAACATAATCTAAATCTGGCCTTTCTTCTCTATCAACTTTAATATTTATAAATTTTTCATTCATAAGTTTGGCAGTTTCCTCATTTTCAAAGCTTTCATGTGCCATAACATGGCACCAATGACAGCTAGCGTATCCAACGCTTAAAAATATTGGTTTTTTTTCCTTTTTTGCTTTTTCTAGAGTTTCTTTATTCCATGGAAACCAATCAACAGGATTGTCTTTATGTTGTTGAAGGTAAGGGCTTTTCTCGTTTTTTAAAATATTAGACAATTTAGTGATGATAGAAAGGTTTTCTTGCAAAAATATTTCTAACCATTGGCTCAAATTCTTTTAAAGTCATTGATTTGTAACCTGGATCAAATGACGCTTGGTCATAATTTTCACAAAAATCTATTGTTGCTTGATAATGTTCAGCATCTTTATATTTTTCTCTAGCATTTTTATCTCCACCTAAATGTTCAGCAGAATAATAAGTTTGAAATAAACCATGGTGCAAAATAATCCAGTAAGTTTTCTCTGAGACATATGGTTTGATTACTGATGCTGCATATTGTGAATGATTCATTGGAGCCAACTCGTCTCCAAGATCATGTAATAACGTGGCTACTACCATTTCCTCACTTTCTCCATTCTTATAAGCTCGGGTAGCTGCTTGTAATGCATGTTCTAGTCTTGTTACTTGATATCCTTCTAAAGTAGTAGTCTGTGATGCCAAATATTTTAAAACTCTGTCCGCAGTTTTTCTTTCATACTGACTTTCTAACCTTTCTAAAAGCTGATAGTCATCTTTTGTACCATTTTTCATTTCAGTAAAACTTACTTTTTTCATATTAATTATTTGATGCAGTACTAAGCAATGATAGTTGTGTTACTTTATCTTCACCAAGTTCATCAATTATTTTTACAGGATATTCTCCTGTAAAGTGGTGATCTGTCAACTGTGGGTAGTTATTATTTCTTTTATTAAAACCCATTCCTAAATATAAGCCATTTAAGCTTAAAAATTTAAGAGATTTTGCCTTAATAAATTCACAAATTTCATCTGTAGATTTATTCGCAGCCATGAGTTCTTTTTTAGTAGGTGTATCCACACCGTAAAAATCAGGAAACTTAATTTCAGGGCTTGCTATTCTAACATGAACTTCTTTTGCGCCAGCATCATAAAGCATTTTAACTATTTTTGATGATGTTGTTCCTCTAACAAGAGAGTCATCAACTAGTATTATTTCTTTATTTTTAATCACAGAAATATTTGGATTTAATTTCAATTTAACTCCGAGGCTCCTAATTTGTTGTGAAGGTTCAATAAAAGTTCTACCTACATAATGATTTCTAATTAAACCTAAGTCAAATTTAAGTCTTTTTTCTTCGGCATATCCTAATGCTGCAGCATTTCCTGAATCTGGAACTGGCACAACTAAATCTGCTTTAATATCATCTTCTTTTGCTAATTCTGCGCCAAAATTTTTTCTATATTCATAAGCTGTTTTGCCATTTAAAATACTATCTGGTCTTGAAAAATATATGTATTCAAAAACACAAGGTCTAATTTTTCTAGGTGGAAAAGGTTTAACACTTTTTAGTTCATCATTTTCAATGTAAACAATTTCTCCATTTTCTACCTCTCTAACGAACTTAGCTCCAATTATATCAAAGGCACATGTTTCAGATGCGAGAACGTATGAGTTTTTTAGCTTACCAATAACCAATGGTCTTATTCCATAAGGATCTCTTACACCAATAAGTGTATTTTGTGTCATCATTACAAGTGCATAACCACCTTGGATTTGAAATATAGCATCTATAATTTTGTCTATAGTTTTCACTCTTTTAGACTTAGCTATTAATTGAACAATAGTCTCTGTATCTGATGTTGTATAAAAAATTGCTCCCTCTTGAACTAACTTATTTCTTAAAGTAATAGCATTTGTTAGATTACCATTATGGGCAACTCCTATACCCCCTGCATTTGTATCAGCAAAAAAAGGCTGAACATTTCTTAAAGCAGTTCCACCAGTTGTTGAGTAACGATTATGACCTATTGCATTTTTTCCAGGAAGTTTTTTAATAACTTTTTCATCATTAAAGTTATCTCCAACCAAACCAAATCTTTTTTCAGAATGATATTTTTCACCATCGTATGAAACAATTCCACAACCCTCTTGTCCTCTATGTTGAAGAGCATGAAGACCTAAAGCAGTTAGAGTAGATGCATCATTAGAATTACTTATCCCAAAAACGGCGCATTCTTCTTTTACCTTAGGATCATATATCTTGAACTTTTTCTTTAGTTTCATCATAATCTTTTTTGTCTGGGAATTCTTTTATAAGATAGTTACTGCCTTTTTCAACCCATGCATATGTAAAAGCATCATCCAAGTTAATTGGCCATTTTTTATGATTATAGACTATATTTATGGTTGTATAAATACATACTACAATAATGTAAGCTCTTATAAAGCCAAAAAAGAAACCAAAGATTCTATCTAAATTACCCAAAACAGAGTATGTGATTGCTCTATTAATTCCTTTGTTAATTAATAAAATTAAGAAAATAATTATTATATACAATCCTATGCCAACAACCAGATCAAGAACATATTCACTATCAATAATATCTTTTAAATATGGTTTTGCTTTTGGAAATAAGAAAAGAGTAAGTACGTAAGCTAAAAGCCACTTAGAGGCTGACAAAATACTTAACACAAAACCCTTTTTTGTACATTTAATTAATGAGAGAATCGTAAAAAATAAGTAAACAATATCAAATGTGTATAACTCACTGAATATGTCTTTTAATGTCTCTATCACTTATTTTATTTTGAAAGGTTTAAATACTAAAAGAAGAGATGGTAATAATGTTAAGACAGATATCATAGCTAACAACATCGCAATTCCAGTAAAGACACCAAAATAAATTGTGGGAATAAAATTAGATAAAATTAAAATAGAAAAACCAAATACAATTGTGATTGATGTATTGAGTATCGCTATTCCAACTGTCGAATGACAATATTTGATAGTTTTATTGTAATCTTTAAAATTAACCAATTCTTCTTTAAATCTATAAATATAGTGAATACTGTTGTCTACTGCTATTCCAATTGTAATAGCTGCAATAGTTATAGTCATCATATCTAGAGGTATTCCTGCCAAACCTATTATTCCTAAAATAAAAAAAGCTGCAATAAAATTGGGAACTACACCTATAAGTGAAATTTTAATGTTTCTAAAAAGAATTAAAAACATAATTAAAATACCAATCATTACAAAACCTAAAGTTAATATTTGAGACTTAAATAAACTTTGTAGTAAATTATTAAATAATATTAAAACTCCACCAAGTTTAAATTCATTTTTTTTAATACCTAATTTATTTTCTAGATCAAAATTTATTTTATTAATGAGTTCATTTCTTCTTAATCCATCTAATGAATCTTTTATCCTCAAACTTATTCTAGCTTCAGAGTCTTCAATTGAAATATACGGATCTATAATCTCTTTTTTAATTAAGTCAGGTATCTTTGTATAAAGAACACCCATTTCCAATGTACCAAGTGGTTTATTATTATTTAATTTAGTTGCTACTTCAATAATTGAGGAAAAAGATAAAACTTTCCCAGTTGCCTCAATATTATCAAGATAATTATGAACTCTTTTTATTTTATCTATTTTATCTTTAGTAAACCAATATTTCTCATCATTTTCATCTTCATCACCCCAATCATTTTCCTCATCTTTCTCTTCATCTTTTGTGGCCGGAAATTTCAAAATAACTTCTAAAGGAGTTGTTCCACCAAGTTTTTCATCAATCAATTTCATACCTTGGTATATTTCTGTTTTTTTATTAAAATAATTTATAAAACTATTCTCTACCTCCAATTTAGAAATTCCAAAAATACTTAAAAAAATAACGATTATAGTTAATCCAAATATACAATTTTTATTATCAAGGGCTAGATTTCCAAAATAATTTGTAATTTTTGATCCCTCATTTTTTGTTAAGGCTATATTAGAGCCCTGCGTAAAACTAATTAATGTCGGAAGAAGTGTAAATGTTGTTAAAAGAGATGTTATTAATCCAAAAGTCATCATCCAGCCAAAATCTATTATGGGTTTTATTTCACTAAATATTAAAGACATAAATGCACATATAGTTGTTATCACGGTATAAAAGATTGGCCATATCATTTTTCTTGTTGTTAAAATTAAAATTTCAAATTTTTTTTTATTTGGAAATTGTTTTATCAATTGCAAATATCTTGTACTCATATGAATATTCATCGCCATTGTTAAAATTAACATTAATGCAATAAAGTTTGAAGAAATCACTGTAACTTTCCACCCAACAAATCCAAGAAATCCTACCATTAAGACAACAGAAAAGAAGCAACTACTTATTGGTATTATTATCCATATTAATTTTCTAAAAACGTACCAAAGTGTTATAATAATAAAAGCTAATACCCCTATACCAAAAGCAATAATATCATTTTTTATAAATGTCATCATATCGTCAGCTATCATAGGAATACCACCAAGATAAATTTCTGTGTTTTGATTATATTTTTTTATTACTTCTCTTATTTCTAAAATATTTTTGTGCCTCTCTTTTTTTGACTTATCCTTTATTATTTCCAACTCTTTTTTTGACTTATTTTTTATTTCCTCATTATTAGGTTTTATATAAACAATTATCCCGCTTGTTCTGCCATCTTCGCTAATAACAAAATTTCTAAATACAGGACTATTTAAAATTTCATTGAAACCTCTATCTTTATCTATATTTTCACTCTTTAATGTTTTAAAATTTTGAATTCGATCAACCAAACTATCATCAGTTGCATCTAGCAAAGGAACATCTAGTAAAGTAATAACATTGTGGACCCAATTTAAATTCTGTAAATCATTTTTAAGTTCAAAAAGATTTTTAATTGACTCTTCCGAAACCATTTTATTTTTTGGGGAGTATGTGAGTACTAAAAATTCCTTAGCACCATATCGTTCATTAATTTCATTCAAATATTTCAAATCTGGATCATTTTCTAATAGCAACGTCTCAGAACTAGCATCTAATCGAAAATCTTTTGAATAATAAAAAGCTAAAAGTAATATGATTAAAAGTAATGAGAAAATTGACCTTGGTTTCTCTATTATATTTTTTTGATAAAAATTAGCTAACATTAGTTATTAGCTTTTATAATTTATATTAATTATTTTGAATATCCTTAAATTTGGTAAACATTTCCTCGAATTCAAGTAAAATAGTACCAGTCGGACCATGTCTTTGTTTTAATATAAGAAGTTCTGCCAAATGAGAAATTTCATTCATTTTTGCCTGCCATTCTGCGTGTTCTACAGTCGCCGGTCTTGGTTCTTTATTTTTTAAATAATATGACTCTCTAAATACGAACATAACAACATCTGCATCTTGTTCAATTGATCCTGACTCTCTTAAATCTGAAAGCTGTGGCTTTTTATCATCTCTTTGTTCAACTGCTCTTGACAATTGTGAAAGAGCCAAAACTGGAACAGATAATTCTTTAGCTAGCGCTTTTAAACCCTGAGTTATTTCAGATATTTCCTGAACACGTCCGTCCTTAAAACTTGTTCCTTTCATTAATTGAATATAATCAATAACAATCATATCCAGTCCATGTATTCTTTTTATTCTTCTCGCTCGATTACTAAGAGCTGCTATGGAAATTGCTGGGGTTTCATCAATAAATAGAGGAAGTTCAGCAATATTTTTTGAGGTTTCTATAAATTTATCAAACTGATCCTCTGAAATTTTTCCTCTTCTAATATCATTAGATTTAATTCTTGATTGTTCTGCTAGAATTCTTGTTGATAGTTGTTCAGAAGACATTTCTAACGAAAAAAAAGCTACACAAGATTTTTCTCCTTTCTCTTGAATATTTTTTGCTGCATGAAATGCTATATTAGTCGCTAACGCTGTTTTACCCATTGAAGGTCTACCAGCAATTATTATTAAATCTGATTTATGCATACCACCCAATCTATCGTCAAGGTCTCTGAGTCCGGAGGGCACACCAACTATGCCTTCTTCATTTTTATATGCATTTGATGCCATCTCAATTGTTTGTCTCATAGCTTCATCGAATTTAATAATTGAAGAACTAAAAGAACCTTTTTCAGCTAAATCAAATAAAGATTTTTCAAAGTTTTCTATGATTTTTTGGCCATCATTATTGAGGTCATTGAGTTTTGCAGTATCAATAATATTGTCAGAAATTTTTATCAATTCTCTTTTCACATACAAGTCATATATAAGTTTAGAATATTCAATGCTTTGTCTTGATGAAGTTGAAAATTTTGTAATTTTTACAAGATACTCAGGAATATTTAAATCATCTTTTTCATTTTCAAAATGATTTTTAAGTGTAATTGGATTAGCTAACATACCTTTATAAATCAAGTTCTCAATTGCACTAAAAATCTTTTGGTGCATTGGATCGTAAAAATTTTTAGAAGAAATTAAAATATTAATTTCATCAAAAATTTCATTTGATAGTAAAATAGAGCCTATAACTGACTGCTCTGCCTCTATGTTATTTGGGAGTTCTTCAAGTTTATTTTTTACTATATTTAAAGATTGAGACATGACTAAATCTATAAAATATTAATAAAATAACAATTCTTAATTAAGACTGGGGAAAATAATGTATAATTATTTTTCCTCAGATTGTTGAATAACTTTTATTACAATCTGAGTTTGAATTTCTGGATGTAAGTTTATTGTTACATCAAAATTTCCTAAAGATTTGATTTCTTTAGAAGGTTGGATCAATGATGGATTTATTTCTAATTTATCAACTTCACTAATAAGTTTTGATATTTCGGATGGTTTAACTGAACCATAAAGCTCTTTATTTTCAGTACTCAATTTTTTAATATTATATTCTTTATTTTTAATTTTATCTTGTATAGTTTTTGCCTCTTTTTTCTTCTCTAAATCTTTTTTATTCAACTCCTGTTTAATTTTTTCAACTTCTTTTATATTTTCTTTTGATGCAAAAAGTGCTTTTTTTTTGGATATAAGAAAATTCCTTGCAAATCCTCTCTTTACATCAATTATTTCTCCTATTGATCCAATTTTATTAACATTTTCAAGTAGTATTACTTTCATATTATAACAATGCTAAATTTCTTGCTCTTTTAATAGATATAGAAAGCTCTCTCTGTTTTTTTTGACTAACTGATGTTATTCTTGAAGGTAGTATTTTACCATTTTCAGATACATATCTTTTTAATAATTTTATATTTTTATAGTCAACAGCTGGAGCACCTTTACCTGAAAGTGGGCATTTTTTTTTAAATTTATATTTTTGGTTTTGAAATATACTTAGCTTTGCAAAGTTGCTTTGTTTGGTTTTTTTTTTATTATTTCTTTTTTTCATGAATATTTATTTATTAATATTATCCTTTTCCTCATTTTTCTTGAAATAATCAGTTTCCATGTCAAATTTTTTTACTTTAACAGTTAGATATCTTAATAGATTTTTGTCTATCTTCTCATTTTTTTCTAATTCTGAAATAATTTTACCGTTACCCTCAATTTTAAAGTGGATGTAATTACCTTTTTTATTTTTTTTGATAAGATAAGATAAATTCATCAAACCCCACATCTCTAATTTGACAACATTACCATCATTTTTTTCAACTATTTTTGAATATTTTTCCTCAATTTGTTTCAGCTGGGCTGGGCTGATATCTTGTCTAGCTATAATAGTGTGCTCGTATAAGTTCATAATATTTCTTTTAAAAAAAAGAGGATATACTATTATAATTTTTTAATTACAATATAAAAAATAAGGTTTTTACTTATATTTTCTATGTTTTCTGTTTTATTTCCTGGACAAGGCTCTCAATCAGTAGGAATGATCAAGGATCTCTACGACAATTTTAGATATATAAAAGATCTTTTTATTCAAGCTGATGATGAGCTCAATTTACCACTTAGTAAGATAATTTTTGATGGACCTATTGAATTATTGAATCAAACTGAAAATACTCAACCAGCAATTTTTCTAGCAAGTTACTCAATTTTTAAAGTAATAAAAAATGAAACATCTTTTGAAATTGATAATGCAAAGTATTTTGCTGGGCATTCGTTAGGAGAGTATTCAGCTTTAGCTTGCTCTAATGCAATTACTTTTACTGATACAATAAGGCTTTTAAAAATAAGAGGTAATGCAATGCAAAATGCTGTTCCAAAAAATGAAGGAGGCATGATTGCAATATTAGGTGAGTCTATAGAAAAAATATACGAAATTATAGAACATAATAAAGATAAGTTTAAATGTTTTGTAGCTAACGACAATTCAATAGGGCAAATTGTTGTAAGTGGTAAAATTATTGATCTAGATAAATTAATTATAGAATTAAAAAAATTAAATATAAAAAATGTTAAGTTAGCAGTTTCTGCACCTTTTCACTGTGCCTTAATGAATTCAGCTACTGAAGTTATGAATCGAGAACTTAACAATACTAATTTAAAAACTCCAAATAATGAAATAGTTTCAAATGTGACAGCCAAACCTATAAAAGACCCTAAAGAAATTAAAAACCTTCTTATTAAACAGATTGAAAAACCTGTTCGCTGGAGAGAAAGTATAATAAATATGATAAATAATGGAAATCAAAAATTTATAGAAATTGGACCTGGGAAAGTATTGTCTGGTTTAGTAAAAAGAATTGATAGAAATGTCGAACTAATTCAAGTAAACAATATAGGGGACCTTAAGAATTTATGATAGAATTAAAAAACTTAAATATAGTTTTGACTGGTTCAACTGGAGTTATTGGTAACTCGATACTTCATAAGCTAATTAATGCTGGATCAAATGTATTGGCTACAGGAACCAATGAAGAAAAGCTAAAAAATATTAAAGACAAATATAAAAATTTAAATGTATTAAAATTTGATATTTCTGATCATAAAAATATAGATAGTTTTGTAGAAGATTGTAATAAAATTTTATCAAATAAGATAGATATTCTGATTAATAACGCTGGGATTACGCAGGATAATTTGTCAATAAGAATGAAAGAAGAGGAATGGAAAAGAGTAATAGACATAAATCTTACATCAACCTTTTTAATTACAAAAGGAGTAATTAAAAAAATGCTAAAATCAAAAAATGGAAAAATTATTAATGTCACATCAGTAGTTGGTCACTCAGGTAATATTGGTCAAACTAATTATGCTGCGTCAAAAGCAGGAATAGTTGCAATGTCAAAAAGTCTTGCATTGGAATATGGTAAAAAAAATATAAAAGTGAACTGTGTCTCTCCAGGCTTTATTTTGTCAGATATGACTAAAAAAATAAGTGATGAACACACAAATTTGTTGAAATCAAGAATTTCCCTTAATAAGTTCGGTGATCCTGTGGATGTGGCAAATACGATAGCTTTTTTATGTTCTAATCTTTCTGATTATATTACAGGGGAAACAATACATGTGAATGGAGGCATGTATTTTAGTTGACAAAATTATTAAAATATTTATTAACGAATTAACTTAAAGGAACAAAATGTCAGATGATATTTCAAGCAAAGTAAAAAAAATAGTTGCAGACCATTTGGGTATTGATGAGTCTAAAGTAAATGAAGACTCAAGTTTTATTGATGATTTAGGTGCGGATAGTTTAGATACAGTTGAACTCGTGATGGCTTTTGAAGAAGAATTTGGATCTGAGATATCCGATAGTGATGCAGAGAAGATTCTAACAGTGGGCGACGCAGTTAAATTTATTGAAAATAAAGCTAACTAATTTTTTACTTAAATGGCCGAAAAAAAAGGTGGGGTAATAGTTATTTTATCATCCCCTTCGGGCGCAGGTAAAACTACATTAGTAAAAAAAATTGCCTTAAGAAAAAAATACAAGATTTCAATCTCACACACTACAAGAAAACCTAGATCAAATGAAATAAATGGAAAAGACTACAATTTTGTTAATAAAGATGAGTTTAAAAAACTTATAAAAAAAAAAAATTTTTTGGAATACGCCAAAGTATTTAAAAATTATTATGGATCTTTAAAAGAGACAGTTATAAAATCATTAAAAAAAGGTGAAAATGTAATATTTGATATTGATTGGCAGGGCACTAAACAAATAAAAAATAAAAAACTTAAATACAAAATAATAACTATATTTATTCTACCACCCACTAAAAACGAATTGTTCAAAAGATTATT
>CACEDU010000002.1 GCA_902558435.1 uncultured Pelagibacteraceae bacterium
TATAGATGAAATAGTAAATATAGTTGAAAAACCAGCAGTAATTATTTGTGATTTTGACAAAAAATTTTTGAATGTACCTAGTGAAATATTGATTACGACTATGCAGAGTCATCAAAAATATTTACCAACTTTTGATAAAAAAAATAATCTTACAAATAATTTTTTTGTAGTTGCAGATGTAAAAGATACTAAAGGGTTTGTTAAATTAGGAAATGAGAGAGTGATTGAGGCAAGATTAAGCGATGCTGAGTTTTTTTGGGAAAAAAATAAAACTCAAAATTTAGTTAAGCAAGTAGATAAATTAAAAAATATAAATTATTTTAAAGGTTTAGGATCCTACTTTGACAAAATTCAACGAATGAGAAAGTTATCATCATTAATTTCTGATGATTTTTTAATTAGTAAAGATAAAATTGAAATAGCCTCATCAATTTGTAAAGTTGATTTAATGTCCGATCTTGTTGGAGAGTTTCCAGAGCTCCAAGGTATTGTTGGTGGTCACTTTGCAAAATTTCAAGGGTTTGATAAAGAAGTTTGTCTTGCTGTATCTGAACAATATTTGCCCAACGGTATGGAAAGCAAACTACCAAAAAAAATGTACAGTGTTGCTTTATCTTTAAGTGATAAACTAGATTCATTAGTAGGTTTTTTTGGAATAAATCTGAAACCTACTAGTTCAAAAGACCCATATGCCATAAGAAGAATGGCTATAAGTCTTGTCAGGATAATTGTTGAAAATGAAATAAAAATCAAACTTAAAGATTTAATTGTTTACACCTGTTCAGCATATAGAGATCAGGGCTATGATTTTGACACCAAAAAGATACAAAACGAATTGAGCGATTTCATAATTGAAAGATTAAAAAATTATTTAAAAGAAAAAAAAATAAGACAAGATATAATTGAAAGTTCAACATTTTTGCTTGGATTGGATGATTTATTAAAGGCTTATAAAAAATCTTTATGTTTAAATAAAAATATTAAAAAGGAAATTGGTTTTGAAACTATTGCAGCATACAAAAGAGCTTCGAATATATTAAATACTGAAGAAAAAATGTCTATCGAAACCCTTGGTTTTGCAGATCCAGGCTTATTTAAAAATGATTATGAGAAAAAATTATATAAAAAAATAAATGATATAAGAAAATATTTTTTGAGTTTTGGAAAAGACGAAAATTACGAAGAAAGTCTTAAAATTTTATCAAGCATTAAGAACGAGGTAAACGATTTTTTCGATAATGTTATTGTTAATGATGAAGATATTATAATTAAAAAAAATAGATTAGAATTGTTAAATATGTTGTGTAAAACTTTTGATAACTATTTTAATTTTTCAAAAATAGAAACCTAGTATGAAAAAAATTATTTTTAATTTTAAATCAAATGAAATAAAAAAAATTAAACTTCCAAAAAATGTTCTTGGTGGCAAAGGTGCAAACCTTTCCGAGATGGGAAGAATGGGGCTACCTGTACCCCCTGGTTTTACAATATCTACTGAGGTATGTAATTTGTTTTACAAGAATGAAAAAAAATTAAATAAAAAAATACTCAATGAAATAAATAAAGAACTAAAATTAATTGAAAAAGAATCAGGAAAAAAATTTGGAGATATAAAAAATCCTCTCTTAGTTTCTGTAAGATCTGGAGCTAGGGTTTCTATGCCTGGTATGATGGATACAATTTTAAATCTAGGCCTAAATGATAATACGGTAATAGCACTTGCAAAAAAAACTTCAAATTTAAGATTTGCAAATGATAGTTATAGGCGTTTTATTCAAATGTATTCCAATGTTGTGTTGGGAATTGAGGCTTATCACTTTGAGGATATAATTGAGAATTATAAGTTAACTAAAGGAGTATTACTAGACACAGAATTAGATGAGTATGACTGGGAAGCCTTAATAAAAGATTTTAAAAACACAGTAAAAGAAAAAACAAAAAAAGACTTTCCTCAAAATGTTAAAGAACAACTGGTGGGAGCTATAAGTGCTGTTTTTTTATCTTGGGAAAGTAACAGAGCAAAAGTCTATAGAAAATTAAATCAAATACCGTCTCATTGGGGCACAGCGGTTAATGTACAATCAATGGTTTTTGGAAATATGGGAGATGATTGTGCAACTGGTGTAGTGTTTACTAGAAATCCATCAGATGGATCAAAAAATATTTACGGAGAATATTTAATAAATGCACAAGGAGAGGATGTTGTTGCTGGAACCAGAACACCACAACATATTACAAAAAAAGCCAGAGTTGAATCAAAAGAAACTCTTAAGTCAATGGAAGAGGCAATGCCAGAGACATACAAGCAACTAAAAAATATTCTAAATAAGTTAGAAAAACATTACAAAGATATGCAGGATGTAGAGTTTACTGTCGAAAATAAAAAACTGTGGATGCTTCAAACACGCTCTGGAAAACGAACAGCCAAGTCTGCTGTAAAAATAGCTGTAGATATGGTTAAAGAAAAGCTGATTACAAAAAAAGATGCAATATTGCGAATAGAACCAAGTTCTTTAGACACTTTACTTCATCCAACCTTAGATGAGAAAGCAAATTTAGAAGTAATCGGGTTAGGCTTACCTGCATCACCCGGTGCTGCAAGCGGAAAAGTTGTTTTCACGTCCGAGGAGGCTGAAAGACTAAATAGTATGATGCAAAGTACAATATTAGTTCGTGTAGAAACTTCACCAGAAGATATACATGGTATGCATGCAGCAAAAGGAATACTTACCTCAAGGGGAGGTATGACAAGTCATGCTGCAGTAGTTGCTAGGGGGATGGGACGACCATGTGTTTCTGGTTCTAGTCAAATAGAAATCGATTATAAAAATAAATTATTCAAAACTAACAACAAAATAATTAGAGAGGGAGAAATAATTACAATTGATGGTTCAACAGGTAGAATAATTATTGGAGAGGTAAAAACTGTTAAACCAGAAATATCAGGCGATTTCTCAAAAATAATGAGTTGGTCTGATGATTTTAGAAAATTAAAAATTAGAACTAATTCCGAGACGCCATTAGATAGTAAAACTGCTAGAGAATTTGGTGCAGAGGGTATTGGTTTATGTAGAACTGAACATATGTTTTTTGACGAAGAAAGAATTTTATCTGTAAGAGAAATGATATTATCAAAAACAATAGAAGATAGATCCAATGCACTTAAAAAGTTACTACCACATCAAAAAAAGGATTTTATAGAAATATTTAAGATTATGGAAGGTTTGCCAGTTACAGTAAGATTACTTGACCCACCACTTCATGAATTTTTGCCAAAAAGTAATAACGAAATTAATGATGTTGCAGTTTCACTAAATATTCCTGTTAAAGAACTTGAGGTTAGAATTTCAGAACTTCATGAACAAAATCCCATGTTGGGTCACAGAGGTTGTAGATTAGCAATATCGTTTCCAGAAATTTATGAGATGCAGTGCACTGCAATTTTTGAGGCTTTAGTGGAATGTAAAAAGCAAAAAATTCAATCAACCATGCCTGAAATTATGATTCCCTTAGTTTCAACAGAAGCAGAAATAAAAATTATGAAAGATTTAGTCATTAAGGTTGCAAAAAAAGTTCAAGATGAGAATAAAATTAAAATTGAATTTTTAATTGGAACAATGATTGAATTACCAAGAGCAGCAATTAAAGCAAAAGATATCGCTAAACATGCAGAATTTTTTAGTTTTGGTACTAATGATTTAACGCAGACTACATTTGGAATTAGTAGAGATGATAGTGGTAAATTTCTTAATGATTATATCGAGAACAAAATTTTTGAAATTGATCCTTTCATATCAATTGATGATGGAGTTGGAGACTTGATAAAAATGGCGACTGATAAAGGAAGAAAACAAAACAAAAAAATTAAACTTGGAATTTGTGGTGAGCATGGCGGAGATCCTAAAAGTATAGAATTCTGTGCAATAACTGGATTAGATTATGTATCTTGTTCTCCCTATAGGGTTCCTGTTGCAAGATTAGCAGCAGCTCAAGCTCAAATAAAAAAAAATTAAATCTCTAATTTTAAATCTAAAGCTTGAATACTATGTGTTAATTCACCTACTGATATTCTATCAACGTTTGTTGCAGCAAAATTTTTTATATTCTTTAAAGTTATTCCTCCAGAGGCTTCCGTTTCATATTTCCTTTTTGCATATTTAATAGCAACTTTAAGATTTTTTGGACTCATATTATCAAATAGAACTGTATTAAAATTAAGTCCATTAATTCTCTTAAATTGTTTCAAAGTGTCTACTTCAACAGTAATTTTTCTTTTATTTTTATTCTTAATTGCTTTTTTTATTATTTCTTCAAATTTCTTTGATGAGGCTAGATGATTGTCTTTAATTAAAAATTCATCACTTAAATTAAATCTGTGGTTTGTCCCACCTCCTAGTTTTACAGCATATTTTTGAATAACTCTTAGATTGGGAATTGTTTTTCTAGTGCAACAAATTTTTGTTTTCTTGCTTACCTTTTTTACAAATTTGTTGGTTTTAGTTGCTATACCTGAGATATGAGAGAGAAAATTTAGTGCAACTCTTTCCCCGATTAATATGTTTTTAATTTTACCTTCAATTACAGCAATTTTAGAACCTTTATTAACTTTTGCTCCTTCTTTTTTTTTTATATGAAATTTAATATTTCTATCTAATAAATTAAATGTTTGTTTAGCAAATTCCAATCCACCTATAATACCTTTTTCATTACTTATTAGGTTAACTTTTGAAATTGAATTATTATTTAATAGATTTGTTGTAATATCTCCTGAAGGATATAGATCCTCATTAAGAGCTAATTTACAGGCGGATCGAATAAAATTTTTACTTAATTGAATTTTTGGCACAGAATTTATCTGCCTATTTCAGCCATTCTTTCTACCGATTTCCTAGCTCTCTCAATTGTTTCGTGTTCCATTATTAATTCGTTTGTTTCATTTTCTAAACAATCAAGTATTTTAGGTAGTGTGATTCTTTTCATGTGAGGACATAAATTACATGGTCTTATAAACTCGACATTAGGGTTATCAATTTGAACATTATCACTCATTGAGCATTCAGTGACCATCATAACCTTTTCAGGTTGATTATCTTTTACATATTTAATCATCCCACTTGTTGATCCTGCAAAATCACTTGCCTGTATTACATCTGGAGGACATTCTGGATGTGCAATGATTTTAATTCCTGGATTATTTTTTCTTATTTCATTTATCTCCTCGTCATTAAACTGTTCATGTACTTCGCAAGTACCTTTCCATGAAATAATTTCTACATCGGTTTGTGAGGCAACATATTTCGCTAGATAATCATCTGGCAGAAAAATTACTTTTTTAACTTCTAAAGAATTTACAATTTTAACAGCATTTGCTGATGTACAGCAAACATCTGTTTCAGCCTTGACATCTGCAGAAGTGTTTACATATGAAACGACAGGAACTCCTGGATATTGCTTTTTTAAATTTCTTACATCTTTTCCAGTTATAGATGAGGATAAAGAACATCCTGCTTTCATATCTGGTAATAAAACTTTTTTATTTGGGCTCATTAATTTAGCAGTCTCTGCCATAAAATGTACTCCACACATAACAATAATGTCTGCCTCTGTTTTTGAAGCTTCAATTGCTAAAGCTAAAGAGTCTGCAGAAAAATCCGAGATACCGTGGTATATTTCAGGTGTTTGATAATTATGTGCAAGAATTACAGCATTTTTTTCTTTTTTTAACTTATTGATTTTATAAATATAAGGTGCATGAGTAGCCCACTCTATTTCAGGGATAGATTTTGAGACTTTCTGATAAATTGGATCTGTAGCTTTTTTAATCTGAGTAGTAAATTCCATACTAAAACTTATCAACTTGAAAAAGAAATGTCATTCATTTAATCTGACGCATATTTGCGGCCATGCTGAAATTGGTAGACAGGCACGGTTGAGGGCCGTGTGGGTTTAACCCATGAGAGTTCAAATCTCTCTGGCCGCACCAAAAAATAAGTTTTTTCAGCAAATTTTTTAACAAAGTTTAAAAATTAGTTTTTTTTAGTAGAAAAATCATTGAATTGCTTAAAGGATAAAATCTTCCGCTATACCTTATTTTCAATATTTCCAGAGGTGCTTTTGACGAAAAAATTAATTTTTTAAATGTTTTAACTGAAAAAAATTTTATGTGTCCATGTTTCCAAAGAACTGTGTAGTGTTTGTCATTTAGATTAAGTAAACTTATAAGTAAATTTTTAAAATAACCATGATAAGGTGTTGATATAATTATGTATCCATTTTTGTTTGTTATTTTAGACAATTTTATAATAAAATCCATTGGGTCATATTGATGTTCTATTACTTCAATTGCAGTTACAAAATCAAATTTTTCCTCATTTTTAATTAAATTTTCTAAACTTTCATTTTTAAATTTTATTTTTTCATTTTCATATTTTTTTGCAAATTTTATACCATCTTCTGAAAGGTCTATGCCAAGAGATTTATTAAAAAATTTACAAAATTTAATAGTTAATGCTCCATTGCCACAACCAACGTCAATATGATTTAGTGATTTGTAATTAGGATTGTTCAATAATTTTGACAAATCATGCTCTATTTTGGGAGTATGGTGATTGTCATTGTTCCATTCGTAATCTAGTTTTGTTAACATATTTTTAATATTGAACGCTTTTAGGTGGAGTTCTGTTGCCAGGAGCCCCAAGCCTCGTAACCTTATTAATATATATATTTATATATCAATTAAGCTGTAATTGCATAACTTTCGTTTGTATTTATAAATTAGTCCATTTCTGCGGAACAATACCGAATGAAAGAACAACTTTTAGTCACCCATCGATCCTAATTCACCCCCATAAGTTGAAAATGTTAGAGGTGGGGGACGCCGCACATGAGGACTCAAGTCTCTCCGAGTGGACCAAGATTTTAAAAAGATAATAAAAACAAAAATTTATTGTATTGGTTTATAAAAACCTCAAATAATTTTGAAGAAATATCTTTATTTTAAAAAGTTGTAAAATCGATTTTTTAAGCTTTTTATTAGGGATGGAAAAATTCTTTTTAAGTGATACCTAAAACCTTGAGCATGTATAATTGGGTTATACCTAATTTTACTTAAGTTCTTGTATTCTTTGATAGAACAATGAATATCTTTCCAACCTAATCCATTAATTAAAAAATATGGAAGTATAGACTTTTTGTCATAATAATTTCCTAGAATATCATCCCCATAAGGGCCTGAAGAGTCAAAATCAAAATTTATTTTTTTTTTCTTATGATTAATATCTGCTATTTCAATATCTTTTAATTTATTTCCTCCATCAATAAACTTAAAAGATTTATAAGGTGAATTTAAGATTAATCCAATGATATCACTATCAAAACATTCAACACTTAAATTATTTGGGATAATTTTATTTTTAAACAAATCTTGAAGTATAAATTTATCATATCCCTCAACATCAATCTTAATATATTCAATTTCAGATATATCATAAATTTGTAAATATTTATTTATAAGAGAACTTACCTTTTCACATTTAACTTTTATTTTGTGATAATAATCTAAGTTTTCAGGGCATAGAGTGCTGTAAGTGTCATTAATTTTTGAGACGTAAAAATCTATAAATTCAATATTATCTTTATGTGAAACAGCAATATTATCAATTATTAATTTTTTGGATTGTACAAAATCATCAAATTTTGATTTTATTTGATTTACTAGGTTAGTATCTGCTTCAATAGCAATAACTAAATCTGCTTTCTGTAAAAAATAATTTAAATTTTGCCCATTATTAGCGCCTATGTCAAAAATTATTTTCATTTTGATAATTAAATTTATACTATATTTTTCTTCAAATAAATTACGATTTAAAGTCTATCTTTAGAAAAGTTTTAAGTGCTAGCAATTGTAAAGGTTGAAATAGGGCGTTCTGTTGCCAGGTGCCCTTAACTTTATTTGATTATAGCCAATTATTTTTCCAAAATCATATAAATTTTACGTATTAGGACGAGTAGAGGACGAGTCAAAATCGACTCGTCACAGATTGTTGGATTTGATAAACTTTGATTATGAAAAAGCTTTTAGGAATACTAGTTCTGAGTTTGTTATTAAGTGGAAATGTATATGCAGATTGCTTTGACGATTTAGATTTTGAGAGTAAATGGTATGATGTTAAATATCCATATCAGGAGTTCACTTTTAAAAATAAATCTAAAAATACAATTGAAATTGTTAAGACAGGTATCTATGCAAAAGATTCAAAGGATATAGTCATAGAATGGAACGATATTCCAACTATTGTGTTTGGCTATAGGCAAGTAACGTTTAGCTATGGTTATTTAGGAAATTTAAATCCTGATATATTGGGAAAAAGGTATTATGCTTGTAAATACAATTACGACTATGATTAAAGTAAATATATGAACTTTGTTCAAACGTATTTCCAAAAGAGAACTAATAACTCTGTTGCTAATCTTGACTATGAGCTTGCTGAGCAATTTATGAATGCTGACTTTAAATTTGTAGAAAGAGATTTAGATAAAAATGGACAATACGATGGAATATTAATCGGCAAAAAATTCTTTCATTTAGAAGGCATTTTTTTATTCCTTACCGATAGAACTTTGAGCCATCCACAAGTCCCTTATCGCCACGAAGATAGAGGTGGAAAATTTGGTAATATTTTAAAAGAGATGGGATTTGGTAATAGGAAAGTAATTTGGCAACCTTCAGATCTTTTTGATTTAGATGGTTATTTAGATGCTAATTGGTTTCCAGAACAATTAAAAATGTATCACAGAGAATATGATGAATTACTTGAAGCCAAAGAACTTTATAGTGAAAGGGCTATAAGTTTTTTAGATTATTTTTTTAAACGCTTAGATACTTACTATGTTTGTGAAATGCCTACTTTTATAAAGTATTATAGAGGCGTTGATTTAGAAAAATATAAAGATAAAATCAGAAGAATAACTAATGACTTTCCACATTTAAATGAAAAAGGAGAAGTGATTTAATGGAAAAATTTATATTAGAGACTTTAAAAAAATATCCAAAAAAGAAGTTTAGAATAAATTTTAAAGATACTTATCTCTATAAGTTATTGAGTAAAATTTAATCATAATGACGAGTAGAGGACGAGTCATCAGGTTGTATTTTTAAATTAACGTTGATTATTAGAACTTATTTAAGAGTAGGAAGGGGCGTTCTGTTGCCAGGTGCCCCAAACCCCGTAACTTAATTAGTAAACTAATTAAGCTGCAAGTGCGTAACTTTCGTTAGCATTTATAAATTAGCCCATCGCGGCGGAACAATACCGAACGAAAGAACAACTTTTAGTCACCCGTCGATCCTAATTCACCCCCATAAGTTGAAAATGGTGGAGGTGGTGGGTACTGCCCCCACGTCCGTAATGTTTATTACGAAATTCGTTTATCGTCATAGTTGGAAAACCAACACGATTAATATAAAACCAATATTAAGAGATTCAATAATTAATTCATGAAACTTACCAAAGATCAAATAAACGATATAAAAGAGCAACAAAGTCAAGAGAGTATAACTAAAAGAGTAACTGCTCCAGAGCTGGAAAAAATTTTATATGAGGCTATGCCAGCTCTTGACCATGGCTTTATAAGAGTAATTGATTACATGGGAGACGATAGTTCAATTGTTCAATCAGCAAGAGTCTCTTATGGAAAAGGAACAAAAAAGGTTTCAACCGATAGTGGATTAATAAAATATCTTATGCGTCATTGGCATAGTACTCCATTTGAAATGTGTGAAATTAAATACCACGTAAAACTACCTATTTTTATAGCTAGACAATGGATCAGACATAGAACTGCAAATGTAAACGAATACTCAGCAAGATATTCAATTTTAGATAAAGAATTTTATTTGCCTGATCCAAAAAACTTAGCAGCTCAATCAATTGCAAACAGACAAGGTCGGGGTGATGTGATAGAGGGAGAACAGGCAAAAGAAGTTCTAGAACTTTTGAAAAATGATGCAGAAAGAACATATCAGAACTATGAGGCCATGCTAAATCAAAAATATGATGGAAGTACAATAGATGAAAATAAAAAAGGACTGGCTAGGGAGTTAGCAAGAATGAACTTAACATTAAATACATATACTCAATGGTATTGGAAAACAGATTTACTTAATCTAATGAATTTTTTAAGATTGCGTGCAGATCATCACGCACAATATGAAATAAGAGTTTATGCAGATATAATGTTGGATACATTAAGGAGATGGGTTCCAATTACCTATGATGCTTTTATGGACTATAGAGTAGGTGGCACAGAAGTTTCAGCTAAGGGGAAAATTGTTATTCAGAGCTTATTAAAAGGTGAGGAAATAAATCTTGATAATTCTGGACTTTCAAAAAGAGAGTGGAATGAGCTTATGGAGGCTTTTGAAATTAAAGATAAGACTGTTTAATTTTCTCAGCAAATTCTAAATAAATTTTTGTTATTTTATGACCCGGATCCTTTTCAACAATAGGGATACCCATATCTCCATATTTTCCTACATCAGCATTAATTGGAATTTGACCTAAAAATTTTTTTTCAAATTCTTTAGCTGTTCTTTCAACACCATTCTCACCAAAGATAGCATATTTTTTTCCGTCATCACCAATGAAATGACTCATGTTGTCTATCAAGCCAATGATATTCACTTTTAATTTTTCAAACATCCTTATTCCTCTTTTAACATCTTGAAGAGCTATCTCTTGGGGAGTTGAAACAATAATTGCACCATCAACATTTATTTCTTGTGCAAAAGTTAATTGTGTATCACCAGTTCCTGGAGGCATATCAATTATGATAAAATCTAAATCTTTCCATCCAACTTTTTGAGTAAAAGTTTTTATCGCACTTGTTACCATTGGTCCCCGCCAAATCATTGGAGTTTGTTCATCTGTCAAAAATCCAATAGACATACACTGAATGTCATACTTTATAATTGGTTTTAAAATTTGACCATCACTTTCAGGCTTTTCATTTATTGAAAATAATTTAGGCAAAGATGGTCCATAGATATCAGCATCTAAAATTCCAACTTTACAACCAACTTTTTTTAGTGCTAAAGCCAAATTTGTTGCAAAAGTTGATTTTCCAACACCACCTTTTGCGCTTGAAATAGCAATTGTAAATTTAGTACCTGGAATAGGGTTTCTTTTGAAGGTTTTTGGCTCTGTTTTTGCCTTCATTGTGTCACTAAGACCTACTTTTTTATCGTTCATAAAAATACACTTACCTTGTTTTTGACCATAAAGACACTATATAGAATGTCATAATGACGATTTACAAAAATCAAAGCCCATGGGGCACGCCGCCAGGAAGTGGTGGAAACGGAGGAGGTTTCAGAAGAGGCCCAACTCCCCCTAACTTAGATGAGGCAATTAAAAAATTACAGGATACAATAAATAAATTTACAGGAAGTAGCGCAGGTGGAAAAAAACCCATCATACTTGGATTAATTATACTAGTTGTTATTTGGGCATTAAGTGGTTTGTACAGAGTTTTACCTGATGAGCAAGGTGTGGTCTTAAGATTTGGAAAATTTGTTAATACTACTCAACCGGGATTAAATTATCATTTGCCATTTCCGATTGAAAGTGTGCTAACGCCTAAAGTTACAAAAGTAAACAGAATGGATATTGGTTTTAGATCAGAGAGAGACAGTGGATTTGGACAGGGTGGTGGTGTTGCAGATGTACCAGAAGAAAGTCTAATGTTAACTGGTGATGAAAATATTGTTAATATTGATTTTTCAGTATTTTGGGTAATTAAAGATGCGGGTAACTTTTTATTTAAAATTCAAGACCCAGAGGGAACAGTTAAAGCTGCAGCCGAAACTGCGATGAGAGAAGTAATAGCAAGATCAGATATTCAACCAATTCTTACAGAAGGTAGAGCAGTTATAGAAAGAGACACACAAGATATTATACAGGGTATACTTGATGAATATGAAAGTGGAGTACAAATTACCCAAGTTCAGACTCAAAAAGCTGACCCACCTGATCAGGTAATTGATGCTTTTAGAGATGTCCAGGCTGCTAGAGCTGATATGGAGAGATCTAAAAACGAAGCAGAGGCTTATGCTAATGATGTAATACCAAGAGCACGAGGAGAAGCTGCTAAAATTTTACAAGCCGCAGAGGCTTACAAAAAAGAAGTTGTAGCAAAAGCAGAAGGTGAAGCTAGCAGATTTTTGTCCATTTATGCAGAGTATGCAAAAGCAAAAGATGTAACTCAAGAGAGAATGTATTTAGAAACAATGGAACAAGTCCTTGCAGATATTAACAAGATTATTATAGACAAAGATTCTGGGTCTGGTGTAGTTCCTTATCTTCCATTACAAGAATTAAAGTCGGGGGCAAATTAATGAAAGCTGGAAAATTTATACTGCCAATAATTATTTTAATAGCTGCAACGCTATTTTTTTCAATATTTATTGTCAAAGAAGTCAATCAAGCTATCGTTCTTCAGTTTGGAGATCCAAAAAAAATAATTTTAAAACCTGGTCTTAATTTTAAAATTCCTTTTATCCAAAATGTGGTTTTTTTAGATAAGAGAGTTTTAAATTTAGATACACCTCCGGAAGAAGTAATTGCTTCAGATCAAAAACGACTGATTGTTGATGCTTTTGCAAGATTTCAAATTGTTGATCCATTAAAATTTTATATTTCAGTGGGTAATGAAAGAGTTGCCAGATCAAGATTAGCAACGATTATAAATTCAAGAATAAGAAACGTATTAGGTCAACAAAAGTTACAAACATTACTATCTGAGGATAGATCTAAACAGATGGCCTTAATTCAACAGGGTGTAAATAATGAGGCGGAAAATTTTGGAATAAACATTGTTGATGTCAGAATTAAAAGAGCAGACCTACCTCAAGCTAACAGCGATGCAATTTTTAGAAGAATGCAAACTGAGAGGGAAAGAGAAGCAAAAGAATTTAGAGCAAAAGGAGCAGAAATGGCTGTAACAATAACGTCTACTGCAGACAAAGAAGTCACAGTTATTCTTGCAGATGCTCAAAAAAAATCTGAGATAATGAAAGGGGAAGGTGACGGTCTAAAGAATAAAATTTTTGCAGATGCATTTGGACAAGATCCTGAGTTTTTCGGATTTTATAGAGCAATGCAAGCCTATCAAAAAGCCCTAATCGGTGGAGAAACATCTATGATTTTATCACCTGATAGTGAGTTTTTTAAATTTTTTGGAAATAAAGAAAACTAATTAAAATTATTTTAAATGAGAGAATTGATCATAGCTTTTGGTCTTTTCTTATTTATTGAAGGTGTTTTGTATGCCTTATTTCCATCAAAAATGAAAAATATGTTAAAAAAATTAGATTTAATTGCAGACAGACAATTAAGAATAGGTGGTTTAATTTTTGCTATAATTGGTTTTGCGATTATTTGGTATTTAAAAGTATGAAATATTTGGTAAAAATTTTTACTGTTTTATTAGTTTCAATTAATTATTTTTCTATCTCATTTGCAAATTCGATACCATCATCTTTTGCTGATCTTGCAGAAAAATTGATGCCTTCAGTTGTAAATATATCAACAACAACTACGGTTACTACAAGATCAAACCCTCTTCCATTTGAATTTCCTCCTGGGTCTCCTTTTGAAGATATGTTTGGTACACCACAACAAAGACAGACTAGTGCATTGGGTTCTGGCTTTATTATTGATGAGGAAGGTATAGTGATTACTAATAACCACGTTATTCAAGGTGCACAAGATATAGTGGTTAGAGTAAATGGTGATAAAGATTATAAAGCAAAAGTTCTTGGTGCTGATGCTGGAATGGATCTAGCAGTTTTAAAAATAGAGTCCGATGAGAAATTTAAACCTGTAAATTTTGGCAATTCAGATAAATCAAGAATAGGTGATTGGGTAATAGCTATAGGAAATCCTTTTGGTCTTGGCGGTACAGTAACTGCAGGAATAATATCTGCAAGAAATAGAAGCATAGGTTTATCAAGATACGAAGATTACATTCAAACCGATGCATCAATTAATCAAGGAAATTCTGGAGGCCCATTATTCAACATGGCGGGTGATGTTATTGGAATAAATACTGCTATTCTAGGTCAATCAGGTTCAATAGGTATTGGTTTTGCAATTCCTTCTAATAGCGCTCAAAAAGTAATTAAACAACTTATAGAATTTGGAGAAACTAAAAGAGGTTGGCTTGGAGTTAGAATTCAAGTTGTTGATCAAGGAATTGCTGATGCAGAAAATTTAGATAAACCAAGAGGAGCACTTGTTGCAAGTGTTGCACAAAATAGTCCTTCAGACAAAGGTGGTATTAAACCAGGTGATATCATTTTAGAGTTTGATGGGAAACCTATAAATGAAATGAAAGAATTACCAAAGATTGTAGCAGAGACAGATGTTGGAAAAAAAGTTGTCGTGAAAGTTTGGAGAAATAAAAGAGAAATAACTAAAGAAATAATTCTTGGTAGATTAGAAACATCTGAAGATTTCAAAGCACAAAAACCAGTAATAGAAAAACCTAAAGTATCAAGAATTGATGGTTTAAAAATAGAAGTTCGTTTATTGAATAAAGATGATATTGAGTCAAGGAACTTACCAAAAGGAACAAGTGGTGTGGTAATCACAAAAATAGATAAAGAAAGTCCAATAAATTACTTACAAGTTGACAATATAATAGTAGAGGCTAATAGAAAAAAAATTAATACTATTGGCGATCTTGATAATGTTGTTAAGTTGAAATTAAGAAGTGACGAAAATAATTTATTGATTGCAATATATAATAATCAAAATCAGAGAACATACGTAGGCGTTAAGCTTAAATAGTCAAATGGACCTTAAGTCCAAAATAATTTTAATATCAGGACCTACCGCTTCAGGAAAATCTGAATTAGCAATTAAATTTGCTAAAAAAATTAATGGAGAAATAATTAATGCAGATAGTATGCAGGTCTATAAAGAATTAAAAATATTAACAGCTAGACCCATTAAAGAAAATACCAATAAAATCAAACATCATTTATATGGCTTTCAAAGTGTTAAAAATGAATTTTCTACTGGTCAATGGTTAAAGTTAGTTAAAAAAAAAATAAAAGAAATAAGAAATAAAAACAAAATACCTATTCTGGTTGGTGGCACTGGTCTTTACTTTAAAGCTCTAACAGATGGTTTAGTTAAGATACCTAAAATTCCTAACACTATTAGAAATAAAATAAGATCTATACAAAAACAAATGGGTCAAAAGAAATTTTATTTAAAACTTTTGAAACTAGATAAATTTGTAAAAAATAAAATAGACTCTACAGATGTCCAAAGATCTTTAAGGGCTTATGAGGTGATTTACTTTACAAAAAA
The DNA here is from genome assembly GCA_902558435.1 of uncultured Pelagibacteraceae bacterium. Taxonomy (GTDB): domain Bacteria; phylum Pseudomonadota; class Alphaproteobacteria; order Pelagibacterales; family Pelagibacteraceae; genus Pelagibacter. Next base: position 15,378 of record CACEDU010000002.1, read on the forward strand.
ATCAATCTTTGAGTGGTATAAAAAAACAAAATCACAATATAAAAAAGACGAATTTTTAAGTATTTATATTGATTATCCTAAAGAGCAATTGGTAAATAAAATTACAAAAAGAGTAGATCAAATGATAAAAGATGGGGCTGTCGAAGAGGTTAAGAACTTTGAAAAGTTGAATTTAAACAATGATAATAATCTTAATAAAGTTATTGGCATCAGAGAGATCAAAGATTTTATTGAAAAAAAAACTTCATTTAAAGAAATGAAACTAAATATTGTAATAAAAACGAGGCAATACGCTAAAAGACAAAGAACTTGGTCTAGAGGTCAGATGAGTGATTGGCAAAAATTTGATCCTAAGGGGCTGCTTAAATTTATAAAAAAATTATAATTTATCTCTACAATAACTTGACCAATGAGTACAACTTCAGCTAGATTGTCTGAATGCCAAAATTATATTCAGGAGCTGAGATTGTATTTAAATGTTTAGAGGATCAGGGCGTCAGTCATATTTTTGGATATCCTGGAGGAGCAGTTCTTCCAATTTATGATGAATTAAAAAATTTTAATTTTATCAAACATATTTTAGTAAGGCACGAACAAGGTGCCGGACATGCTGCGGAAGGTTATGCAAGATCAACAGGTAAACCAGGTGTTTTATTGGTAACATCTGGACCTGGCGCAACAAATGCCGTTACTGCATTGACAGATGCATATATGGACTCTGTTCCGTTAGTTTGTATTACAGGACAAGTTCCAACTCATCTAATTGGAACTGATGCATTTCAAGAGTGTGACACAACTGGAATTACTAGACCTTGCACTAAACATAATTGGCTAGTTAAAGATATTAATGATCTATCAGAAATAATGCATAAAGCTTTCGAAGTGGCAACCACTGGTAGACCAGGACCAGTGTTAGTTGATATTCCAAAGGATATACAATTTCAAAAGACAAAATATAAAAATTATCGAAAAGTAAAAAAGTTGAATGGCAAATCTCATGATAATTTTTCTCAAAAAAATATTGACGAACTTATTAAATTAATAAGCAAAGCAAAAAAGCCAATTTTTTACACAGGAGGAGGTGTAATTAATTCAGGACCAAAGGCGAGTGAACTTTTAAGAGAACTTGTGTATGCAACTGGTTTCCCTATAACTTCAACTTTGCAAGGCCTTGGTTGTTTCCCTGCTGATGATAATCAATTTTTAGGAATGTTGGGAATGCACGGAACTTACGAAGCTAATAATGCAATGTATAGTTGTGATTTAATGATTAATATTGGTGCAAGATTTGATGATAGGATTACTGGTAAAATTGATGAATTCTCACCTAAATCAAAAAAAGTTCATATTGATATTGATCCATCGTCTATAAATAAAAATGTTAAGGTGGACTTACCAATAGTAGGAGATATTAAATCAGTATTAACATCAGCACTAAAAACTTTAAAAAAATCTAAAAAGAATTTTTCTAAATCAAATAAACATCAAATATCTAATTGGTGGGAAAAAATACAAAAATGGAGATCTAAACGTTCTTTAGATTATATTGGTAGTGAAGAGACAATTAAACCTCAGTATGCTATTGAGAGATTATATGAATTAACTAAAGATAAAGATACGTATATTACAACTGAGGTTGGACAACATCAAATGTGGGCTGCTCAACACTACAAGTTCAATAAACCTAATAGGTGGATGACCTCAGGTGGTCTTGGAACAATGGGATATGGTTTGCCTGCAGCAGTCGGAGTTCAAATAGCACATCCTAAAAAATTAGTTATTGATATTGCTGGAGAAGCCTCAGTTTTAATGACGATGCAGGAAATGTCTACTGCAGTTCAGTATAATTTACCAATAAAAATATTTATCTTAAATAATGAGTACATGGGGATGGTAAGGCAGTGGCAAGAGTTACTGCATGATAAAAATTATTCCGAGAGCTATACTGCTGCGTTGCCAGATTTTGTTAAAATGGCTGAAGCTTATGGTTGTGTTGGCATAAGAGCAAAAACGCCTGAAGAGTTAGACGACAAAATTAATGAAATGTTAAATACTGATCGACCTGTAATATTTGACTGTCTTGTAGACAAACAAGAAAATTGTTTTCCCATGATTCCTTCAGGAAAACCACATAATCAAATGTTACTGGGTCCAAAAGATCAAAAAGAGAAAAAAATTACAGGAAAAGGACGAACTTTAGTTTAAAATGGCTAATTCAAAATCAGCTTACAGTGTAGCTGGAAAAAAACAGAAAAACGATACTCACATAATAGTAGTTTGGGTAGACAATGAAGCTGGAGTTTTAGCAAGAGTAGTAGGGCTCTTTTCTGGAAGAGGTTATAATATAGAATCTTTAGCTGTTGCTGAGGTTGACCAAAAGGAAAATATCTCAAGAATTACAATAGTTACAACTGGAACCCCCCAGGTTATTGATCAAATTAAACTTCAACTAAAAAAATTAATACCTGTCCATAAAGTTGCAGATTTTAAAAGAGAAGATAAAAATGTTATTTTTAAAGAAATGGCTTTATTTAAATTTGTTGCTGACAGTGAAAAATTAATTAAAGCTTTTAAAGCGTGCAAAAACTTCAATCCTGTTATATTGGATGAAACAAAAAAATCAAAAGTTATTCAAATCACAGCTTTAAGAAGGGAAATAGATAAAATGTCTAAGAATTTAACAAAATTTGGTTTAGTAAGTGTTTCTAGAACGGGTGCTGTTGCCATGACTAGAGGATCAGATGTATTTAAATAATTAAAGGAGATAGTTATGAAAATGTTTTATGAAAAAGATACAGATGTAAATTTAATAAAAGACAAAAAAATTGCAATTTTTGGATACGGAAGTCAAGGACATGCTCATGCTCTTAATTTAAGAGACAGTGGAGTTAAAGAAGTAGTGGTTGCTCTAAGAGAGGGTTCATCCAGTATTGCAAAAGCAGAGTCAAAAGGCTTAAAAGTTATGAATTTGTCAGATGCAGCAGAATGGGCAGATGTAGTAATGATATTGACACCAGATGAACTGCAAGCTGCTATTTACAAAAATCATATTGAACAAAGAGTAAAAGAAGGAACATCAATTGCATTTGCACATGGTCTAAATATTCATTACGATTTAATTAAAGCTAGAAAAGACCTTGATGTTTTTATGGTAGCGCCTAAAGGGCCAGGACATTTAGTTAGAAGTGAGTATGAAAAAGGAGGAGGGGTACCTTGTTTATTTGCTGTTCATCAAGATGGATCAGGTAAAGCAAGGGATCTTGCTATGTCTTATGCATCTGCAGTTGGAGGTGGTAGATCTGGTATTATTGAAACTACATTCAAGGACGAGGTAGAAACAGATTTATTTGGTGAACAGACTGTTTTGTGTGGTGGATTAGTAGAATTAATTAAAAATGGTTATGAAACTTTAGTTGAAGCTGGTTATGAACCTGAAATGGCATATTTCGAAACAGTCCATGAAGTTAAATTAATAGTAGATTTAATATATGAAGGTGGAATTGCAAATATGAACTACTCTATTTCAAATACTGCTGAATATGGAGAATATCAATCGGGTCCAAGAATAATTAAAAAGGAAGAAACCAAGCAAAGAATGAAGGAAGTTTTAGCAGAGATACAGTCAGGTAAATTCACAAAAGAATGGATGGATGAATGTAAAAAAGGCCAGAAAAATTTTCTTGCGACAAGAGCTAAGTTAGCTGAACATCCAGTTGAGAAAGTAGGGGCCGAATTAAGAGCTATGATGCCATGGATTTCTAAAAAGAAATTAGTTGATAGCGATAAGAAGTAGATCGATTACTATTTTTTGGCATAAATTAGCCAATTTATTTTGCAATCTGAGCGTGAGCATGTATGATGCCTACGCTTAAATTAATAAAATGACTGATAAAAATAGAGTTTACATTTTTGATACTACTATGCGAGATGGAGAGCAATCTCCCGGCGCATCAATGAGTTTAGAAGAGAAAATTCAAATAGCTAGAGTTTTTGATGAACTTGGAATTGATATTATTGAAGCTGGATTTCCAATAGCATCTCCAGGGGATTTTGAGGCAGTAACAGAGGTAAGTAAAATTTTAAAGAAATCGATACCTGCTGGTTTAGCAAGACATTCAAAAAAAGATATTGATAGATGCTATGAGGCACTCAAGCATGCTCCTAGATTTAGAATTCATACATTTATTTCAACTAGTCCTTTACACATGAAGCATAAGCTTAACAAATCACCAGATGAAGTTTATGAGGCTATTAAACAAAATGTAACTTATGCAAGAAAATTTACTGATGATGTGGAGTGGTCATGCGAAGATGGCACTAGGACAGATATGGATTATATGTGTAAGACTGTTGAGCTTGCTATAAAATGTGGTGCAAAAACGATCAATATTCCAGATACAGTTGGATATACAATTCCATCGGAATTTACAAAAATTATTGAAACTTTATTAAATAAAGTGCCAAATATTGATAAAGCAATTCTTTCAACACATTGTCATAATGATTTAGGATTAGCAGTTGCAAACTCTTTAGCAGGAGTACAAGCTGGTGCCAGACAAATAGAATGCACAATAAACGGTTTAGGAGAAAGGGCAGGTAACGCAGCACTTGAAGAAGTTGTTATGGCTATGAAAACAAGACCAGACTTGATGCCTTTTGAAACAGGAATTGAAACTACTCTATTAAGTAAAGCTTCAAAAATAGTATCAAATGCTACAGGATTTCCTGTTCAATATAATAAAGCTATTGTTGGAAAGAATGCTTTTGCTCATGAGGCAGGAATTCATCAAGATGGAATGTTAAAAAATAGACAAACTTATGAAATCATGACACCAGAAAGTGTCGGTGTTCAACAAACCTCTTTAGTAATGGGTAAACACTCAGGAAGACATGCATTTAAAGATAAATTAACTAGTTTAGGTTATCCAAATCTTACTGATGATATCGTTGATAACGCATTTGCAAAATTTAAAATCTTAGCCGATAAAAAGAAACATGTTTATGATGAAGATATAATTGCTTTAATTGATGATAGCTTAATTATAGACAATAAAGTGAATGCAATTAATCTAAAATCTTTAAAAGTATTTGCTGGAACAGGAGAACCTCAAAGGGCTGAAATGACATTAGATGTTTTTGGTGAAATTAAGCAAGCATCTGAGACTGGCGATGGACCAGTAGATGCAATTTTTAAATGTATTAAGAAACTATATCCTCATGAGGTTAATTTACAACTTTACCAAGTACATGCTGTAACAGAGGGAACAGATGCTCAAGCTACAGTAAGTGTTAAAATTGAAGAAAATGGAAAAACTACTGTAGGACAAGCAGCAGATACAGATACTTTAGTTGCATCTGCTAATGCTTATATAAATTCTCTAAATAAAATGATTATAAAAAGAGACAAAACAGCACCGGAACAAAATTTTGAAAATCAAAATTATGAAAATCAAAAAATGAAAGGTATCTAAAAATGGCAATGTTTAGCAACTTAAAGAAACTATGGAGTCAAGATATGGCAATAGATCTTGGTACAGCAAATACATTAGTAGTGCTTAAGGGCAAGGGTGTAGTGTTGAATGAACCATCGGTGGTTGCCGTAGTTGAAAATAAGGGAAAAAAATCAGTTTTAGCAGTTGGCGATGAGGCAAAAACTATGCTTGGAAGAACTCCAGGAAATATTCAAGCAATCAGACCATTAAGAGATGGAGTTATCGCAGACTTTGTTGTTACTGAAGAAATGATTAAACATTTTATTAAAAAAGTTCATAAAAAAACGTTAGCCAATCCAAGAATTTTAATTTGTGTTCCAACAGGCTCAACGCCAGTTGAAAGAAAAGCTATTCAAGATAGTGCTCTTGCAGCAGGTGCACGTAAAGTCAACTTAATCGAAGAACCAATTGCGGCAGCAGTAGGTGCTGGTCTTCCAATATCAGAAGCAACAGGCTCAATGGTTGTTGATATTGGTGGTGGTACGACAGAAATTGCAGTCTTATCTTTAGGAGGAGTTGTGTATTCAGAGTCTTTGAGAGTTGCAGGTGATGCAATGGATAATTCTTTAAAAGAATATATGAGAGAAGAATACAATTTGATGATTGGAGATAGTACAGCAGAAAAAATTAAAAAAGATATTGGTACAGCAATACCAACAAATAATAATACTTATCCAGTCAAAGGAAGGGATCTAAGATCTGGGACACCTAAGGAAGTAAATATTTCAGAAGAAGATACAGCCGAAGCACTTAACCCAATCTTAAAAGATATTGTGTCTGCAATAAAAAAAGCTTTAGAAAATACTCCACCTGAACTATCTGCAGATTTAGTAGATATGGGGTTAACTTTGACAGGTGGTGGATCTCTATTAAACAATATTGATAAAAGATTTTCTAAGGAAACAGGTTTACCCGTAAATGTTGCTGATGATCCTCTATCTTGTGTTGCAATTGGAACTGGCAAAGCGTTAGACCAAGAGGAAACATTTTCATCAGTCTTATCTGAGTATTAATTAAAATGTCTAGAGAAATGGGCAGAGACGATTTTGTTATATCTGCTCGCTCTGTATTTTTAAATAAAGGGAATAGGCAAAAATTTTCTTTATTAACTCTTCTTATAATTTCAATAGTTGTTCTGTCTTTAGAGTACTTTAAATCTGGTCCTGTAAACAAGATAAGGATGATTACCAAAGATATTATTATAAAATCTTCGTATGTTGCTTCATTTCCTTTCAAATCAATTTCAAAAACATATTCCACAGTAATCGATCATTTTAAAATGTATGATGAATATGAAAAGTTAAAAGCAATAGAAATAAAAAAACAAAACTTAATTTTAGAAAACAATTTTTTTAAGGAGGAAAATCAAAGATTAAAAAAATTAATAAATGAAAAAAATCTTTATAATGATGAATTCTATATAACTAAAGTGTTATTAGATCAGAAAAGTCCATATTTAAGATCTTTACTAATAAATAAAGGTTTTAAACATGGAATAAAATTAGGTGCTGCGGTCAGAAGTGATTCATACTTTATAGGTAAAATTGTAGACTCAAACTATCTTACTTCAAGAATATTACTCATAAGTGATTTAAATAGTAAAGTTCCTGTTATAATTGAACCTGGTTCTATAAGTGCAATTTTATCAGGTACTGGAAATAATGAATTAGGTGAAATTGAATACTTGCCTGAAAATATAAATATTAAAGAAGGTAGTATAGTTTATACGTCTGGATCTGATGGAGTAATATCATCAGGTATACCTGTTGGAAAAATTATTTTGGAAAACAATCTGATTAAAGTAGACTACTTTACAGATTTTACCCAAATTAATTTTGTAAAGGTTTATTACAAAAAGTGAGTATTATAAAAAAAACTTATTCAAAGTTTCTAGCAATTTTTCCAGTTGTAATTTTATTTGTATCTATTCTTGCAAATTCAAAATATAATTTCATTTATGATGAAAATTATTTTAGTTTTAACATAAGTTATATAATAGTTTTTTTTTGGAGCTTAAAAAGACCTGAATATTTTGGATATGGATATATTTTTTTAGCAGGTATATTGAATGATGTAATTCAAAATAATCCTTTAGGAATTTCCTCAATTGAGTATTTATCAATTTGCGTGTTAACAGCATTTGTTAGTAGGAGGATAATATTACAAAATTTAATTTATGATTGGGTATTTTTTTTAATTTCAATTCTAATTGTAGGATCGATTAATTATATTATATTAGTATACATATTTAACATTCCAATCGTATATAACAGCTTGTTATTAGGATTGTTTGCAACCTTTATAATATATCCTATAATTGCCAAAATATTAAGTTGGATAGATAATATTCTTCAAGAAAGTATCTATGATAAAAAGAACTAGTAATTTAGATAAAAATAAAACTATCAATAGAAGACTTTTTATTCTTGGGTCAGCCAAAGTTGGATTATTAGGATTAATAACTTCAAGATTATATAATCTTCAGATATCTGAAAAAAAAAAATATGAAATTTTGTCTGATAAAAATAGGTTTAGAGAATGGAAAACACCACCAAAACGTGGGGTAATTACAGATTTTTACAACAATATAATTGCAGACAATAAAAGAGTTTATCAAGTGTATTTGTCTTTAGATGAAACAAAAGATTTTAATAATTCTATATTTAAATTAAAAAATATAATTGGATTAAGTGATGATGAACTAAGTAAAATTTATGAAAAAAAACAAAAAATTAAACCTTGGGATACTATCTTAGTATCTGAAAATTTATCTTGGGAAAAATTTTCAAAATTAAATTTGTATCTTCATGAAATCGAAGGAGCTAAGCCCGTTTTATCTACTTCTAGATACTATCCTTACTCAAACGATTTAGTTCATATTATTGGGTATGTGGGAGAAGCAAGTGCAGATGATATCACCAAGAATAAAAAAATTGAGGAAAATTTTGTTCCAGGCTTAAAGGTTGGAAAAATAGGAATTGAAAATTCAACTGACCAAATATTAATCGGAAATTACGGTTTAAAAAGATTTGAAGTAAACTCTTCGGGAAAAAAAATTAAAGAAATCAGCTATAAAAAAGAAACTCAAGGTGAAAATCTTAGAACTACTATTGATTTAGAAGTTCAAAGACTTGCACAAAAACTTCTTGAGAATAAAGCGGGCTCAATTTGTGCTATGGATATTTACAGCGGTGAAATAATTGCGCTTGCATCTTCGCCAACTTACGATCCAAACAAATTTACATATGGCATAAACAAAAAAGATTGGAATGAGATTAAAAACAACAAATTGAGACCTTTGGTTAATAAATCAATAGCTGGTTTATACTCTCCTGGATCTACAATAAAACCATTGGTGGCTCTCGCAGCTTTAGAGTATGGCATTATAAACCCAAAACTAAAAGTCAAATGTAAGGGACATGATCATCCATATGAATTGTATGGACAAAAATATCATTGTTGGAAAAAAGATGGCCATGGAATAATGAGTTTAAGAAATGCAATTAAGCAATCATGTGATATTTATTTCTACGAAGTAGCAAGATTGCTTGGAGTTGATAGATTATCAATTATTGCAAAAAGATACGGTCTAGGATCAAAAGTATTAGAGGATATATTCCCAGAGGAAAAAAAAGGACTTGTCCCATCGACAAAGTGGAAAAAACAAGTTCTTGAGCAATCTTGGTATCTTGGAGAGACTGTAATAACAGGAATTGGCCAAGGTTATATTCAAACGACCCCTTTGCAGCTTTGTTTGATGACTGCACAATTAGCAAATGGTGGATTTAAAATAAAACCAAATTTAATTTATAATAATAATTTTAATTACGAAGAAATTTTATCAAAGATCCAATCAGAGAAAAATAAACCTATAGAAGCAAATATATTACACGAAAAAGATATAAATCTTTATGAAAAACTATATAAAAATTCTAAAAATATACAAATTGTTCTTGATGCAATGTATGGATCAACAAATGAGCAATCTGGAACATCATTCAGATCAAGACATAAAGATAAAAAATATAGATATGCCGGAAAAACAGGAACCTCACAGGTAAGAAGAATTACAGATAAGGACAGAGAACTAGATTTAGATACATCTGAAATCGAGTACAAAAATAGAGATCATGCATTGTTCGTAGCATTTGCTCCTTATGATAAACCAAAATATGCAATAAGTGTTTTAGTTGAGCACGGTGGATCTGGAAGTAAAGCCGCAGCACCTTTGGCTAATAAGTTGATAAAAAAAATAATTGATAGAGATAAGGAAAGAGAAATAAAAAGAAAGGAGCTTAAGATTATTTGATGATATCTTCGTCTTTAAATTCTTTAAATTACTCCTTTTTGGAAAAATTAAAATCTGTTGACTATTTTTTAATTTTATTAGTTTTATTAATTGGAGCTATTAGTGTTTTTTCAATTTATTCTACAGAAAGTGGAGACTTTTCTTTTTATACAAAAAATCATTTAATAAGATTAGTTGCTTTTTTTTTATTGTTCTTAGCTTTATCATTTGTAAGAGTCTCAACTTGGTATAGGCAAGCATATACATTTTATTTATTAGGACTCCTACTTTTATTGTCAGTTATTTTTTTTGGAATTTCAGCTTCAGGTTCTAAACGTTGGATTAATCTAGTTGTATTTAATCTTCAACCATCTGAGCTTATGAAAATTGCAGTAATTGTTAGTTTTGCAAGATATTACCATAGGATACAAAGTGCAGATATCGAAAGTTATAAATATTTACTGCAACCTATAATACTTTTGTTGATACCTTGTTATTTAGTGATTGCTCAACCTGATTTAGGAACTGCTATTTTGATAGCAGGTAGCGGAATAGCCATTATTTGGCTAGCGGGTTTAAATATTAAATATTTTATTTATTCAGGATTAATAGCCCTTGTCTCTATGCCATTTATAATTTCAATTTTAAAACCATATCAAAAATCAAGAATTTTGACTTTTTTCAATCCAGAAAGAGATCCTTTGGGCGCCGGTTATCAGATTATTCAATCTAAAATAGCCATAGGATCTGGAGGCATGTATGGAAAAGGATTTTTAAAAGGTACTCAAAGTTATTTGGAGTTTTTACCTGAAAAACATACAGATTTTATATTTACTCTTTTTTCAGAGGAATTTGGATTTTTAGGATCAATCTTACTTATTTTTTTGTATGTCTTATTGATTTTTAGGATTATTAAAATAGGATTTTCTTGTAGAAGTTTTTTTGCAAAACTTTACTGTTTTGGCTTTTCATCAGCCCTTTTCCTATATGTATTCGTTAATATAGCTATGGTTGTAGGGTTACTGCCAATTGTAGGTGCACCTCTACCAATTATGTCTTATGGAGGGTCATCTATGCTTTCAATTATGATTGGTCTAAGTATTGTGATGAGTTGTAAAATTTATAGTCAGGAAATAATATCAAATTAAACTTATTACATATCTTGATATCAGCCGCGATCAAATATCATATATAATTTAATTCAACACCATCTATATTTCAGTAAATGTCTGATAAAAATTTAAAAATTGGTATAGTTGGTGCAGGCATTCAAGGAGTATGTAACGCTCTTTTTCTTCAGAAAAAAGGATATCAAGTAGTACTCTTTGATAGAGACGAGCCAGGTAATGCGGCATCTTATGGGAATGCAGGTCATTTCTCGCCTTATGCTTCAGTCCCACTAAACAGACCAGATATTTTATCTGATGTCCCAGCAATGTTAATGAGTTCTAGAGGACCACTCGCTTTAAAATGGAACTATGTTCCAAAAATGATCCCATGGTTTACAAGATTTGTTGTGAATTGCACAAAAAACAAAATGATGCACACTGCAAAATATATGCATCAAATTTTAGATCAGTCTTTAATTGCATATGACGAACTTTTTGATGAAATAGATTTAGAGGGGTTAGTTGAAAATAATGGAATACTTTATATTTGGAACGAGAAAAATTTAAAAAGTAGAGAGTTAGAAATAAAAATTAGAGAAGATTTAGGAGTAAAACAGAAAATAGTAACTAAAAAAGAAATTCATGACTTAGAGCCTAACTTAAAACCTATTTATTCTGGTGGAGTATTTTATGATTATGCAAGGCATGCAAGGAATCCGAAGAAAATTTTAGTTAAGTTATTTGAAAATTTTATTAAAAAAGGTGGTAAATTTATAAAATTAAATATTCAAGACTTAAACTTTGATGAAAGTAAACCAGTATTAAGGTCTGAAACTCAAAGATTTGTATTTGATAAATTAGTAATTGCTTGTGGAGCATTTTCAAAAAAACTTACAGATAAACTACATGAAAGTATTCCACTAGATACTGAAAGAGGATATCACGTACATTTCAAAGATTTTGATCATTTAATTTCTAGACCAGTTGTAAATTCTAATAGAGGTTTTGGAATGTCTCCAATGGACCAAGGATTAAGGGTAGTCGGTACAGTTGAATTTGGTGGTTTAGAAAATGCACTATCAAAAAATAGAATTAAAAATTTAATTTTAAATGCAAAAGAAATGCTGGATGGATTACCAGAACATAAAGATGAGTGGCTTGGTTTTAGGCCAACTTTGCCTGACTTTTTGCCAGTAATTGGGCCATCTAAAAATTATGAAAATGTATATTATTCATTTGGTCATCACCATTTAGGATGGACTTTAGGTGCAATATCTGGAAAAATAGTTTCAGGGATGATTGCAAATGAAAATACTAATATGGATTTAAAACCATATAGTTCAGTCAGATTTGCATAGTAAAGTTATATAGTGTGGATATTAAACTTGAGGATAAATATAAATTAAGTGAAGGTACTAGATTTTTAACTGGTGCCCAAGCATTAGTCAGAGTTCCTATCGTTCAAGCTAGAAGAGATAAAAAAAAGGATCTATACACTGCGTGCTATATTTCTGGTTACAGAGGTTCACCCCTTGGTGGTTACGATCAACAAATAATAAAAAATAAAAAATATTTAAATGAAAATAATATTTTCTTTCAACCTGGAATTAATGAGGAACTCGCAGCAACTTCCTTATGGGGTACACAACAAGTTAATCTCAGAAAAAAAGATAAATATGATGGTGTATTTGGCATTTGGTATGGTAAAGGACCAGGCGTCGATAGAGCGGGGGATGCATTAAAGCATGTAAACTTAGCAGGTACCTCGAAGTTTGGTGGTGTTATAGCTCTAATGGGAGATGATCACATCTGCGAGTCTTCTACAACTTCGCACCAAAGTGAATTTGCGATGATAGATGCAATGATACCTTTTTTTAATCCAAGTGGTGTTCAAGAAATATTAGATTATGGGATAATAGGAATTGAATTATCAAGAAAAAGTGGTTGTTGGGTTGGTATTAAGTGTGTTCATGACAATGTCAGTTCAGGTGCAACAGTTGATTTAGATGAAAACAGAGTTGTTCTTAAAGATATTTCTGAAGAAAATTATCCATCCGATGGATTAAATATTAGATTGAAAGATACAGCTCAAGAAAAAGAATATCGCTTACATCATCATAAATTAAAATACGTAAAAGAATATTGTAAATTAAATAATCTAAATAAATTAATTTTTGACACGGAAAAACCTAGAATTGGAATAATTAGTACTGGAAAATCTTTCTTAGACACCAAACTAGGACTTGAAAAAATTGGAATAAATAAAAAAATGGCGAATGATATAGGAATTAAATTTCTTAAAATTGCTATGCCTTGGCCATTAGAAGAAACAGTAATTGAAAAATTTGCAGAAAATTTAGATAAGATTATTGTAGTTGAGGAAAAAAGATCAATTATTGAGACACAAGTAAAAGAAATTTTATTTAATAAAAACCTAAAAGTAAAAGTAATTGGAAAAAAAGACGAGAAAAGTAACGATCTGTTTGTTTCGTCTGGAGCTTTAGATCCGGGAGAGATTGGCTTAAAAATTTATGAAACAATAAAATATCTAAAATTACCTAAGGATGTGACTAATTTTTCAATGGAATTGAAATCTTTAACTGAGTCAACTAATTCAAATATTTCCTTAAAAAGAATCCCACATTTTTGTTCAGGTTGCCCTCATAATACCTCAACTAGAATTCCAGAAGGTAGTAGAGCAATAACAGGTATTAGTTGTGCTTATCTTGTCGAACATATGGAAAGAGATAACGAGGGTTTTTCACAAATGGGATCTGAGGGAGCTACTTGGGTAGGAGAGTCGGTTTTTAGTAATACTGACCATGTTTTTCAAAATATGGGAGATGGAACTTATATTCACTCCGGAATTCTCTCGATTAGACATGCAGTTGCAGCAAAAACTAAAATGACATTTAAGATATTATACAATGATGCTGTTGCCTTAACCGGAGGACAAGCATTAGATGGCTTACCAACTGTTGCCCAAATGTCCAAACAGCTTGAAGCAGAAGGAGTTAAAGAAATAGCAATAATTACAGATGAAATTAAAAAGTATAGTGACACAGGAGGTTTTGCCAAAAATTCAAAAGTTTATGACAGAAAGAATATTATAGATGTTCAAATTGAATTAAGCAAAATTAATGGAACGACTGTCATAATTTATGATCAGACTTGTGCAGCAGAGAAAAGAAGAAGACGAAAAAAAGGTATATTAGAGGAACCAAAGAAAAAAATTTTTATTAATAAAGATTTATGTGAAGGGTGTGGAGATTGTGGAATACAATCTAATTGTGTTTCAATTGCACCAGTTGAGACTGAGTATGGAAGAAAAAGACAAATTGATCAATCATCATGTAACAAAGATTACACATGTGTAGATGGATTTTGTCCAAGCTTTGTAAGTCTTGAGGGAGAGATAAGAATTAAAAAAAATTATGATGAAAACCTTCTAAGTAAAATAAATGCAAAAATTGAAGAGCCAATATTACCCAAAATAAATAAATCTTATGGAATAATGATTGCTGGTATTGGTGGAACTGGTGTTGTTACTATTGGAGCAGTACTTGCAACAGCTGCCCAAATAGATGGTAGAGGATCCGGTGTTCTTGATATGACTGGACTAGCTCAAAAAGGTGGAGCTGTTAAAAGCTTCTTAAGAATTTTTGAAAAACCAGAAAATGTTGGAGCAATCAGATTATCCTACGGGGATACAAACTTACTCTTAGGATTTGATTTACTAGTATCAAATGATTTAGAAATAATAAAAACTTTGGATAAAAAAATTTCAAAACTAATAATTAATACAGATGAAGTAATGCCAGGAGATTTTACGAGGGATAAAGATTTTTATTTACCATTTGATGAAATGCGAAACAATTTACTTAATACTGTAGGATTAGAGAATATAAAATTTATATCATCAAATAAAATTACATCTAAGATATTAGGAAATTCAATATTATCAAATATGTTTAATGTTGGGATTGCATATCAATCAGGGCTGATACCAATTTCAGCCTCATCAATAGAAAAAGCAATTGAATTAAATGGCGCCAGTGTGAAAGATAATATCGATGCTTTCCGATTTGGTCGACATTATGAAAATTTAAAAGAAGAAGTAATTAATATACTAGAAGATGAACCTGAAATACTAGAGGATTTTGATGCAAAATATCAGAATAGATTTAAATTCTTAGAAGACTATCAAAATACAAAATATGCTCAAAATTATGAAGACCTGGTGAGTTATGCGAAAAAAGTTGATAAAGAAGTGGGAAATGGAAGTCAATTTTCCACAGCAGTATTAAAAAATTACTTTAAATTAATGGCTTACAAAGATGAGTATGAAGTATCAAGATTAATGACAAATAAAAAATTCTCAGATGATATAAATAAAAATTTTGAAGGTAACTTTAGTTACAATTTTTATTTAGCTCCACCAATTTTTAGTAAAAAAAGTAAAGTAGATGGTAAATTACTAAAGATTAAATTTGGTGGTTGGTTGTTTAATGTATTTAAATTAATCTCAAAATTTAAATTTTTAAGGGGGACAAAGCTTGATCCATTTGGTTATTTAAGTGAAAGAAAAAAAGAGAGAGAATTAATAAGAGATTACAAACAAACCATCGTTAATATTGGATCAAAAATAAATAAATCAAACTATGAAACAGCTGTCAAAATAGCGTCAATACCTGATCAAATAAGAGGATTTGGACACGTCAAAGAAAAGAATATAAAAGAAGCTATAAATAATAGAACAGATTTACTTAATTCTTTTCATGAAAACTCTTAGTCCAATATATCTAGCCTCTCTATACTTGGTGCTCGCATGTTTATTTTGGGCTGGTAATTTTATAGTCGGTAAAGCAGCAAGCATTATTGATATACCTCCAATATCATTAAATTTTTATAGATGGTTTTTAGCTTGGTTAGTTTTACTCCCATTTACTTATAAGGAATTATTAATTAAGAAAAAAATTATATTGGAAAATATTTTCTTATTTTCAATTTTAGGAATATTGGCCGTGAGTGTATTTAATTCTGCACTTTTTTATTCTTTGAGACATACCCAAGTAATAACTGGAGTGCTTATGATATCTACAGTACCAGTTATGATAATATTATTTTCATCTTTACTTAAAATTGAGAAAACAAATTTCTTTCAAATAACTGGTGTATTTCTCTCACTTACAGGTGTTTTGTTTATAATAACTAAAGCAAATTTAAATAATCTATTAAATTTATCGTTTAATAAGGGAGATATTTTTGCATTGATTGCCATGTTTGCTTGGTCACTATATTCATCTCTCTTAAAAAAAAAGGAATTTAATATATCTCCAATTTCTCTATTACAGGTCGTTATAACCTTTGGAGTTATTTTTTTAATTCCTATGTATTTTATCGACTACAGTTTAGGAAGTACAATCAAATTACAATCTTCTTTTTATTTAGTTTTGTTTTATGTTGTTTTTTTTCCTGGTCTAATCTCATTTTTATTTTGGATAAAGGGTGTAAAATTAATTGGTGCAAATAGATCTGGAGTTTTTTTACATTTGATGCCCATACTTGGCGCTATAATGGCTATGATAATTTTTAATGAGAAAATATTATTTTATCATTTCTTAGGTGCAATTTTTATTATTGCTGGTATTACAATTTCGAATAAAAAAACTCAAAATGCTTAAAGTTGCTATTTTAGACGATTATCAAAACATCGCACAAGAATTTATTGATTTGAAAAATCTTTCATCAAAATTTGATATTGAGATTTTTAGTGAAACTTTTGAAAACGAGGACGATGCCATAGAAAAATTAAAAGAATTTGAAGCTCTGCTTATTATGAGAGAAAGAACGTCAATTAATTCAAATATTATTAAAAGTTTAAAAAAACTAAAATACATCTCTACAAGCGGAATGAGAAATAAAGCCATAGATCTTGAAGCAACAAAAAAAGCTAAAATTATTGTTACAGGCACAGAAATTAATTCAAATCCAACATGTGAATTAACATGGGCCTTAATTTTAGGACTAGCAAGAAATATCAAAGTGGAAGTTGATAATATGTACCAAGGCTATTGGCAGACAACAGTGGGTGTTGAATTAAAAGGAAAAATTCTTGGTCTTATTGGTTTAGGAAAAGTTGGATCTCAAGTTGCTAAAATTGGAAAAGCGTTTGGTATGCAAGTAATGGCATGGAGTGAAAATCTCAGTCTAGATAAATGTAAAGAGCTTGATGTTTTGCCTTCAAGCAAAGAAGATATAATCCAAAATTCTGATTTCATATCAATTCATGTACAAGGAGGAGAAAGATATAAAGATTGTTTTAAACTTGATGAGTTTGATAAAATGAAAAAAACTGCCTTTTTGATTAATACCTCAAGAGGTCCGATTGTAAATGAAGATGATTTGATTATAGCACTTTCAACTAATGTAATCGCTGGTGCAGGAATTGATGTTTATGATAAAGAACCTTTGCCTGCTGGTCACAAACTAAGATTTGTACCTAATGCACTTTTGCTTCCACACTTAGGCTATGTAACGGCAGAAAATTATTCTATTTTTTATACACAAATGATTGAAAATTTAGAAGCTTGTGTTGCTGGTAAGCCTATAAGAGAAATAAAGTAAAGTGGAATTACCAGTTGTAAATCATCCTGATTATGAAGCAAAGATTGGTGATGATAATAAATTTCCAATTAAAAAATTTGGTGAATTAGCAAATTTTCTTAAAAAAGAAAAAGTAGTTAAAAAATTTTATAAACCTGAGCCATGTTCATTCGATACACTTAAAGAGGTCCACTCGGAGGAGTATATTTTAAAAATTAAAAATAAAACATTAGAAGAAACACTAGTTAAAAAAATAGGCTTTCCTTTAGTTGATAGTGTCGTAAGAAGATCTTTAGTTGCAACAGGTGGAACCGTGTTAGCTTCTAAATTGGCCATTAATTACGGAATAGCTTGTAATACTGCTGGTGGAAGCCATCATGCAATATATGATGAGGGTGCAGGATTTTGTGTTTTTAATGATGTAGCTGTTGCTGCAAAATATCTTTTAAATAGAGGACTAGCTAATAAAATTCTCATTTTAGATCTTGATGTTCATCAAGGAAATGGAAATGCAGAAATATTTAAAAACGAAAATAATGTTTTTACATTTAGCATGCACTCAAAAGTTAATTACCCTCCGATAAAATCAAAAGGTGATTTAGATGTTGAGCTTGAACAAGACATGAAAGACGAGCAATACTTGGATATTTTAAAAAAGAATTTAATTTTCTTGAACGATTTCAATTTTGATTTTGTATTTTATATTGCAGGTGTTGATATTCATTTAGGCGATAGGTTAGGCAAGTTAAAAATTACTGATATTGGCATTAATAAAAGAGATGAAATGGTTATTAGAAACTTTTTTGAAAGAAGAATTCCTATTTGTGGTGTTTTAGGGGGTGGTTATAATAAAGACTTTGAAAAACTTATTGAATTGCACGCAAGTTTACATAAAAATTGTGCAAAATATTTAAATGACAAAAAATAACCCAAATTTATCAGATCAACAAAAAAAAGTTTTATTTGAAGAAGCAACAGAACCTCCAGGTTCAAGTGAACTTAATTTTGAAAAGAGAGAGGGTAGTTATCATTGTGCAAACTGTGGCGTGAAATTGTTTGAGTCTAACACAAAGTATGAAAGTGGCTCTGGCTGGCCATCATTTTACGAATCTCTACCTGATGCATTTGAAACTACAACAGACTATCATATTGGTTATGCCAGAACCGAGTACCATTGCAAGAATTGTGGAGGTCATCATGGTCATATATTTGACGACGGTCCACAACCCACGGGCAAAAGATACTGCAATAACGGTGTTTGCTTGGTTTTTAAACCAAAAAAATAATACAAACTTAAAATTATCTTGTTAAATTTTCTCGTCCAATATAGGTTTTTATATAAATACAAGTTATGAAAAAAATACTTTTGGTCTCATTTCTCGTTTTATTTACAAGTAATTTGAGCGCAGATGTATCCAATAATATTTCACAATATATATCTAATTTAATCCCAGGTGAGGGTGATACAGAGGTTAGTATTGATTTAAGAGAAAATAATAAACCCGATTATAGTATTCTTACAGTAAGAGAGATTGAAAAAACTGAAAATGGAAATTTTTTTTCGCAGTTATCTTTATTTAATACAGAAAAAGATAATGATGAAAGAATTGTAGCAAATATTGGCTTAGGTAAAAGATCATTAAGCCAAGATAATACGCTAATGACTGGTTTCAATGTTTTTCTCGATTATGATGATGCTGGAAACTTAAGATCTAGTTTTGGTTTAGAAGCAAGAAGTTCAGTTTTAGAATTTATGTACAATTATTATTTTGGATTAGATGATGCGTCAGATGAAAAAGTTTTAGATGGATACGAATTAGGTTTGGCATCACAAATTCCTTATCTACATTGGGCAGATGTATTTATTAATACTTATGAATGGGAAGGTGTTTCTAGAGACAATGTAAAAGGCACAAAAATTGGATCAGAATTATTATTAAGTCCAACATTAAATCTAGAAATTGCGTTTGATGATAAAGACAAAAAGGGATTAGAAGATGAGTGGTATGCAAAAATAATGTTTGTTCATCCTCCAAGAAATAAAAATTCATTACAAGATGGTTTCATAAGTGCAAATACATGGAGAGATCAAAAAGATATGTCTGGTCAATTGTTAACAAAAGTAAAACGTAATAATAAAATTTTTGTAGAATTTAACGGTAAATCAACAATATCAAGAGCTGATTAATGAAAATGACTTTTAGAATATTAATTTTTGTAAAAATCATAATGTTCTTTTCATTTTCAACTTTGCATGCTGCAAGCACAACTGGCCTTGCAAGTGTATACAAAGTAACAATGAAAAAAGTAGAATTATGTACAGCGAGTACAAGTGTTTCAAGTTGTGTTGGTGCAGTCGTAATAGGAAATACCGAAAAAGTTGTGGATATTGCATCCGTAAATGCAGGTGCTGCAGCTGCTTCATATGGAGATCCAGCACTTTTACCTTTAGGAGAAACTTATACTCATATGAGAGTTACTATAGATAGAAAATTTACCATTCAAGCTGATTTAGAAGTTTCAGGTGTTACAGATAATTGCACGACGACTGCAGCACTCTCTGGCTCTGGTTACCCTGGTGGATCTTTAAGTAGTAATGAAAAATATGATAGAACACCAATTATTGCTGACGGGGGTACTGCTGCTGAAGCAGAATTATATTTAAAAAATGATCAAATGAAAGTTTGTGGAAATGCTGCTTGTACTGGAGTGGGTGATGCAAATACAATCACTTATGCTCAAGGTAGTGGATCGTCTACTTACCAAACTCAGCATGCGGATGGGAGCACCTCGGACGATCATGTAATGGTCTATACTCTTACATCGCCTTATACTGTATCTTTAACACCCCCAATTATAGATATTAGTTTTGGTACTTCAGCAGCAATTAAAGCTACAGAAGTAGGAACAGATTTTTGTATGTTTGACCCACAAGAACCAGTAGTTACAATAACTATTCAATAAAACTTCATAATCTTCATAATTTAATTTAGACTATATTTATGAATAGAAAAGTTGATCATAAAATTATTCTAGCAAAAAAAAAGCTTAGAAAATTATCTAAAAATTATAAGCAAAATTTTAAAAATATTGAGAATTATATTAAAAAAGAGATTTATGAAATAAAGAGGTTAAAGAAGTTATCTAATAATATTATTCCTGAAATAAAGTATAAAGAACTTTTATCACCCAATTTACGAATAATTGATCAAATAAAAAAAAGAGGATGTATTATTATTAGAGATGTATTTGACCAAAAAAAAATAGGTAAACTTAACAATGATCTAGAAAAATATATTGAACATAATGGATATTACAATGATCAAAAAAAGAAAGAGGGACTAGATAATTACTTTAGTGATTTAAAATCTGGTAAGCCTCAAATTTATGGATTGTATTGGTCAAAAGCTCAAATTAAAATTAGGCACTCACAGAAAATGGCCAAAATTAAAAAATTTTTAAATAATCTATGGGTTTTTAAAAATGAGGAATATAAGGTGTTTGATCCAAATCGAGAACTTTCATACGCTGACAGGATCAGAAGAAGGGAACCAGGTGATGACAGTTTAGGTTTATCTCCACATTGTGATGCAGGATCAGTTGAAAGGTGGATCGATCCTTCATATCAAAAAATTTACAATGATATATTTGCTGATAGATTTAAAAATTTTAATCCATTTGATGCAAAATTCAGAGATAGGACAATAGAATTTGAGTCTCCAGCAGTTGCCCATGTTTTTAGAACCTTTCAAGGATGGACAGCCTTAACTGAACAAGGCCCTAAAGATGGAACATTACAGTTGATTCCAATCACAAAAGCCATGGCATATGTTTTAACTAGAGCATTATTAGAAGATGTTCCAGAAAATGAATTATGTGGATCAAAAGTAGGAAAGGCTTTATCAGTAAATGAAACTTATCATAGCTTACTCTTAGAAGGATTAATTTCTATTCCCAAAATGTATCCAGGGGATACTATTTGGTGGCATCCCGATGTTATACATGCAGTAGAGGATAAGCATTTAGGAAAAAATTTTTCTAATGTTATTTATGTAGGATCAACACCATATTGTAAGAAAAATTTGGATTACATTAATAAGCAATCAAAAAAGTTTTTAGAAGGAAAAAGTCCTCCAGATTTTGCTGCTGAAGATTATGAAGTAAATTATAAAGGTAGAGTCACAGTAAATGACTTAACTGAATTAGCAAAAAAACAATTAGGATTAGTTGATTGGAATTAATTTATTTTAAAGATGCTTCTAATTGACCATTTTTTTCAAGGTCTCTAAGTTCTTCATAACCCCCAATATGTTCATCGTTAAAAAAAATTTGGGGAACTGTTCTTCTTCCATTAGCTTTTTGAATCATCTCATCTCTAAGCTCTGGACCTGTAGATACGTCAATAACTTTGTATTCAAGATTATTTCTTTTTAATAATCTTTTTGCAGCATCACAGAATGCACACATTGGTCCTGAATACATTGTTATATTTTTCATACTTTAGATATAATTATATTTCTTGATTTTACCAGTTATGAATTTCATTTTTCTTTATCTTAACTCTTATTTGTTTTCTTGAATATTCAAACTTTTTTCTATGTTTAATGCTCTGTGAATTTACTCTTTTTCTCCATAGCCTAAAAGAAGAAGGTTTTAAACTTCTTCTCATAATCTTAATTACGTCAGATTCTGTTTTTCCAGTTTTTTTTTCTATATCTTCAAATGTAATTCTATCTGCCCATGCTGCCCAAATGACCCAGTCTGGACTGCCAGGTTTTGGCTCAGGATTTTTAACTCTGGTTGTGGGCCTGTGACTTTTTTTCATAAAATTCCTGTAATCTTGAAATAAATAAATAATGCAAATTTATATGCTTATGATATTATCATTTTTAGATAGTCCTATCTAGCCATCTTTAGCTCCCGGTTTTTTAGGGCTATCCATCATGCTTCCGTTAAATTATTTTCTATTTCTTCAAATTATCCTATTCATGTTTATCACTCCTGGAACTCCTAGAATTGTAATCATTTCATATTCTATGAATTATGGTGTTAGAAATTGTGTTTGGACTGCACTAGGAGATGTTACTGCAAATATTGTTCAAGCATGTCTTGTAATTTTTGTAATTGGATCTTTTATCTCTGATAACCCAACTTTATTAAATATTTTTAAATGGTTTGGTGTAATTTATATACTTTACCTAGCATTCGACATTTATAAATCTAAACCTAAAGATATTAACTCAACTGAAACTTTACAAAAAAGTTCGTTGTCATTTTTTAAAGATGGTTTTTTAGTTGCGGGCACAAGTCCTAAAGCTTGGATGTTTTTTCCTTTTATTTTTCCTCAGTTCATTGATTTTAATTCAAATTACGTTGCACAATTTTTAATTTTAATAACAACTTATGTAATATTAGATTTTTTATCTTTGGTTGGTTATGCAGTCTTAGCAAATAAAATGATTACATGGGTTAAAGCAAAAGCAAAGGTCATAAACACAATTTCTGCGTGCGTCCTAGTTGTTATAGCTCTTATAATTGCATTTATGCAACAATATTGACCATTAATGCGATACTACTGTTACTTGAAAAAAAACTAAATTCTTAGTTTAATAAGGTTTAAATTAATTAATTAATAAGAGGAGATAAATGAAAATTAAAAACATTATAATTACATTTGTTTCTGCAATAGCAATTTTATTTTCAACTTCAGTTGTTTCATTTGCAAAAGTTGTTGGTGATAAAATTATCCTAGGTGCCGCAATTTCTTTAACTGGAAAATATTCATCTAACGGAGTTCACACTCAAAACGGTTATAATATGGCCGTTGATAGAATTAACGAGATGGGTGGTGTTAAAGTTGGAGGAAAAACTTATATGTTTGACATTATCTATTACGATGATGAGTCAAATCCAAAAAGAGCAGCACAACTTGCAGAAAGATTAATTTCACAGGATGGTGTTGAGTTTATGCTTGGTCCATACAGTTCAGGTTTAACAAAAGCAATTGCGCCTGTAACAGAGAAATATGGTGTTCCAATGGTTGAAGCTAATGGTGCATCACGATCTTTATTTACTAAAGGTTATAAATATTTATTTGCAGTGCTTGCGCCAGCAAACTTATATTTAGATGTTGCAATTGAAACAGCCGTAGCGCTGAATGGTGGAAAAGGTGTTAGAATTGCTCAAGCTTTCGAGCAAGATGCATTCTCACAGGACGTTAGATTAGGAATTCTAGATGCAGCAGAGAGAACTGGATCTAAAATCATAATTGATGACAAACTACCTAAAGAGCTAAATGATATGGCTGCAACTTTAGCAAAAGTTAAAGCTGTTAAGCCAGATGTGCTAGTTGTATCAGGTCATACAAAAGGTGCACTAACTGCAATCAGACAGATAGCTGAAATGAAAGTTGATGTTCCAATGTTAGCAATGACACACTGTGATGCTGCAAAATTATCTAAGCAACACGGTAAAAACTCACAGTACGCTTTATGTGCATCTCAGTGGCATAAAACATTAACTTACAAAGATGATTTCTTCAAAGACGGTATGACATATGCTGCAGACTTTGAGAAATTATTTGGTTATGATCCACCATATCAATCAGCAGAATCATCAGCTGCTTTATTAGTATTCAAAGATGCATTTGAAAGAGCAAATACTTTTGATCAAAAGAAAGTAAGAGATGCTCTTGCAGCTACTAATATGCAAACATTCTATGGAAACATTAAGTTTGCCGAGGGTGGTCAGAACGTTGACAAACCAATGGTACTTTTCCAAGTAATGTGTGATGACGCAGGAAAATGTGAAAATAAAGTTGTAGCTCCATTGAAATGGGCTTCAGCAGAATTAATTCACCCAATTCCTAAGTGGTCTGAAAGATAATTAAAAATAATATTAGCCCCCTAGCAATAGGGGGCTTTTTTTTATATAGCATTTAGAAAATATGGATTTTTTAATTTTCCAAGTTCCGATGTTAACTTTACAAGCCGTGTTAGATGGTTTGTTACTTGGAATTTTATTTGCGTTAATCGCTTATGGAATGGCTCTCCAATGGGGAGTAATGAATATAATTAATATTGCTCAAGGTGATTTAGTTATATTAGGAGGATACATTGCATACTTTATGTATCTGTATGGAATTCATCCCGCATGGGGAGTAATAGTTTCACCAATAATAATGTATTTTGTTGGTGTAATAATTTATAAATTAGTAATTAATAAAGTGGTTGATAGAGATCTATTCATTTCGATTTTAGCAACTTTCGGAATTAGTATCTTATTCATGCAACTAATGAACTTTGCATTTGGAGCAGATGTCGTCCTTGCAAACTCAGGATATGGTACAACAATGCTGTTTGATAACTCTGTTACATTGCCAAACTCAAAGATTTTTTCAGCATTTATAAGTATTGTGTTTGCTATCGGACTTGTGATTTATATGAAAAAATCTAAGCTTGGAAGGGCTATTAGAGCTACAGCCCAAAATGCTAGAGCTGCAAAAATATTAGGCGTAGACACTGAAAAAGTTTATGCGGCAACTTTTGGAATAAATGCTGCTCTTTGTGGAGTAGCTGGAGCACTTATTTCTATAACATTTACTATACACCCTTATATGGGTTTACCTTACACAATTAGATCTTTTATGATTGTAATTGTCGCTGGACTTGGAAATTTACCTGGTGTTGCAATGTCAGGTATGGGTTTAGGTGTATTTGAGGAGTTTGCAGATTACATTTTAGGAACAGAATTTAGAATTGGATCAGTATTTTTACTATTAGTTTTAATACTTGTTTATAGAAGATTTAAACTTTCAAGAAAAAGAGAATATCTAAAATAATGAACAAAAATATTATTTTATATGGTGCTATTTTAATATTTGGTATTGCCGCACCTTTTATTTTTCCAGCATTTAAGGTTCAATTGTCAATTCTTTGTATATTAATAATTCTAGCTATCACTTGGAACGTCCAAGGCGGTGAAATGGGTTATAATACTTTTGGAAATATTTTGTTTTATGGACTGGGAATGTATTTATGTGCATCAGTTCAAGTAGGAATGTTTTTTCCTCTAGGAGAGTGGACTGAGGGCGGTGGAGAAAAAACTTTTGTTCATACTCCTGCTCAATTCTTTCAAGGATTTGCAGTAGGCTTAGCAGTAGCAGCAGTAGTCCCAGCAATTATAGCTGGTTTAATTGGTTATTCAATTTTAGGTTTAAGAGGACATTACTTTGCAATTTGTACATTAGGCTTAGGAGTCGCAGCTGGAGAAATTTCTGGTGGAATAGAAATCATCGGAGCAGGACAAGGTTTTACAACACCTCCATTTCCTAATGTTGATAGATTAGAGGCTAGGGGAGAATTTTTCTATTTTTGTAGTTTTATAGTTTTAGTTCTTACGTTTCTCGCAGTTAAAGCAATATATTCAACAAGGTTTAAACTGGTTCTAAATGCAATTAGAGATAATGAGGATAAAGCTGAAGCAATGGGCATTCAAACAATGAAATATAAAATTATTGGTTGGATGATCTCTGCATTTTTCTGTGGATTGGCCGGAGGTATCATGGGCGGACTAGTTGGATATATCGACTCAACTGATGTTGCATTTGATGGAAGAGAAATGGGAGTATTCATGGTCTTGATGGCTATACTCGGAGGAAAAGGAACTTTGTGGGGCCCAGTGATTGGTGCAACTTTATTTCATATTTTTAAAGAAGGTTTTTGGACTTTCTTCTTGGGTTGGCAGTATGTTGCTCTTGGGGTTTTGATTGTTGTAATTGTTATCTATTTCCCAGAGGGGATTATGGGTTGGTTGAGAGAAAAGTATCCAGAGAGATTTGGTGAAGTTGTGGATGAAGCAGATCGGAAAGCACAGGTTACACTTAAATGAGTATTTTAGAGGTTAACAATGTCAGTAAGTCATTTGGCGGGGTAAAAGCGAATGTTGACATATCCATGTCAGTTGAAAAAGGAAAAATCGTAGGTTTAATTGGACCAAATGGATCAGGAAAAACTACATTGTTTAATTCTATAGTTGGAACATATCCTATAGACCAAGGGTCAATTAAGTTTAATGGTAAAGAAGTATCTGAATTACCAGTTCCAGTTATAGCTAAACTTGGTTTACTTAGAACTTTCCAGCAAACAAGAATTTATGGAAAATTGAATTGCGTAGATAATATGCTTATAAGTCACAAAGCAAGTGATGAAAGTTTAGTTTCTATATTTTCACAGATACCTCAAAATCTTACGGAAAAAGCAGAAAATTTATTGAATTTTGTTGGATTGTATCAAAAAAGAAAACTAAGAGCTGGAGATTTATCATTTGGTCAGCAGAAATTATTAGAATTAGCAATGGCATTAATGAATGAGCCTGAAATGTTATTACTGGACGAACCGACTGCAGGTATCAACCCTACATTAATAAATGGAATTATTGATAGATTGATAAAAGTAAATCAAGATTTTGGAATTACTCTACTTGTTATTGAACATAATATGAGAGTAATAATGCAATTAGCTGAAAGCATCTTTTGTCTTGCACATGGAAAAATGCTTGCAAATGGAACACCTGACGAAATTAAAAATGACAAGCGTGTTATTGACGCTTATTTAGGAGCTCAATAATGGCAAATCAATACGAAGTTCTTGGTAAAGCTCCTGGAGCAGAGGATTTAAAAAAACTATCGTCTGAAAATGTTCACTTAACTATCAAGGGTTTATCAGCAGGTTATGGCAAGATGGAAATTTTACACAATTTTGATTTGTTTGTAAGTAAAGCACAATCTCTTTGTTTGATTGGTCCAAATGGTGCAGGAAAATCAACTATACTTCATTCAATATATGGTTTTACAAATATCTTTTCAGGAAAAATAGAAATTGATGGAAAAGAAATAACTAACCTCAGTCCTGCAGAAAAACTTAAGTCTGAGGGGATAGCATATATTCTACAGGATAATTCGGTTTTTCCAGATATGACTGTAGAAGAAAATCTTCTAATGGGTGGATACATTAAAGATAAAACAGAAGAGTCTTTTGAAGAAGCAGAGAGAGTTCTTCAAAAATATGAAAGATTAAGAAACAGAAGAAATCAACCTGCAAAAGTATTATCTGGTGGAGAAAGACGACTATTAGAAATTTCTCGAGCCTTAGTTATGAAACCTTCTATCTTGCTTGTTGATGAACCATCAATTGGGCTTGAGCCTAGATATATTCAAATGGTTTTTGAAATTTTAGATGATCTTCAAAAAAATGAGAAAAAAACAATTATATTGGTTGAGCAGAATGCCAAAAAAGGTTTAGAGTTTGCTGATATTGGTTATGTTTTAGTTTCAGGAGAAACAGCTATTGCAGGTAAAGGAGATGATCTTTTAAATAATCCAGATGTCGGCCGTCTATTTTTAGGCGGTTAATGATAAACTTAAAATACTTTATCAAAGGAATAATCTGCTCAAAAAAATTTGATAGTCCAGCAATTGCATTAGGAGCTAGTTTCATTGCTATAGGTGCCTTATTAAAAAATTTAGGTTTTAATATACAAGAAAGTATTTTCTCAACATTTTTAACTTATGCTCTTCCAGGATCATTAGTGATGGCAGAGTCAATGCTTATTGGCGCTTCACTAGTAAATATTTTTTTAGCAGTATGGTTGGTAAATTCTAGACTATTTCCAATGACAGTTTCAATTATGCCATTACTTAAACATGATAGCCAACCAAGATGGAAATATTATCTATCATGTCACTTTGTAGCTGTTTCGTCGTGGTTGATTTTAAAAAATAATTATGAGGAGATTGATAGGAAATATAGAATAGATTTTTGGATTGGTATAGGAACAGCTACTTGGCTGATTGCCATTTTTTCAACAGTATTAGGATTCTATGCTGCCGACTTTTTAAGCAAAGATATGATTATTGGACTTGCAATAGTAAATCCAATTTATTTTATGTGTGCAATGATAGGAATAATGAAAACTATACAACTTTCCTCTGCAATTATTCTGGGTGCTTTTTTAGGACCAATTTTTTATTTTTTTTCACCAGAATGGAGTGTTTTACTTGGTGGATTGGTAGCTGGTTCAATTGCTTACTTTATAGGAGAAGTTTATGACAGCTAATATTGTTTTAGTAATTTTAGTAACTTCTCTTGCAACTTATATTTCAAGATTTCTTGGTGCTTTAACTTCAGAAAAGATAGGGGAGACATCTAAAATTTATAAATGGTTTAATTGTGTAGCATATTCAACTCTTGCAGCTTTAATCTCAAGAATGTTAATTTTCCCATCTGGAGATCTTTCAGATGTACATTATATTTTAAGGATAATTGTCATTTTATTATCAATATTAATTTTTTATGTCACTAAAAGAAATTTAGTTTATCCGACCATATTATCTGCTATAATTTTGGCTACATTAAATAGTTTTGCTGTATGAGAAAACTTTTTTTTATTATATTTTTTCTAATACTTTCTAGTAATGCAAATGCTGGATGTGATGATCCAATAGCTGATGGAGTAGACTATTCTAAATGTAAATTTTCAGATGGTCAGGATTTACAAGGAACTTTTCTTCCTAACTCTAATCTCTCATTTGCTAGTTTTATTCAAGTAAATTTTGACAAAAGTATAATGATGAATTCAGATTTAACATTTGGAACTTTTTCAGAGTCATCTTTCATAAGAGCTAATTTATATGAGTCAAATTTAGGCGGTGGAAATTTTGAGCAATCAAATTTTACAAGTGCTAACTTAACTAGAGTAGATTTTACAGGTTCTACTCTTATAGATGCAAATTTTCAGAATTCCAATTTAATGGAGGCAAACTTTACGTCATCTAATATTTTAAATGCAAATTTTGATGGAGCTAATCTAATTGGCGCTACTTGGACAATGGGAGAAATTTGTGGACCAGAGTCTATAGGTACTTGTAATAAATAAACTCGTGAATAACCTTCTTAAATTAGATGGATTTGAAATTTCCTTTCATGAAAAATCTAAAAGGATTATAAATATAAAAATTGAGGATCAAATTATTGATCGATTAGTGTTTCCATTTAAAAAATTTAATATTACAGCATTAGAGTATAAACCGTTTACAAGGTTCACTATTGCAAAAAGTTTAGATGAAACTGCATCTAATAAATTAAGTAATTTTTTAAACGAAATTATTAAAGATAGAGATACTGGTTGTTTTGTAATTGGTCCAAAAAATAAGTCTTCTAAAATAGATCAAACATTTTTAGTTAAACTATCAACCGCAATAACTCACTTAATTGGAAATCCAAATCACGACTCAATGGCTGGAAAATACTATGCAAGGTTTCATGTTAAACATGAAGATAATAGCGACTCATATCTGCGTAAGGCATATATAAATATGGATTTACATACTGATGGAACATATGTACGAGAAATAACTGATTGGATATTAATGTCAAAGCTTGAGGAGGAGAATGTGATTGGTGGAGAGACTGCTTTGCTACATCTTGATGATTGGGAACATTTGTCTGATCTCTCAGATGATAAAATTGGACAGCAAAATTTTATTTGGGGATCTCCAAAAAGTAAAAATATTGATTACAAAGTTGAACACCCTGTGTTTTCTAAAGATAGTGATGGAAAACCTATTATTTCCTACATCGATCAATTTCCTGAACCAAAAAACATGGATCAAGGATTGTTTTTACAAAGATTATCTGATGCTCTTGAGGGTAGTAAAAATAAGATAATCACATCTTTACCAGTTGGAAGTGCTGTTGTGGCGAATAATTATTTTTGGTTACATGGTCGAAAACCTTTTAAAGAAAATAAAAATTTATCAAGAGAATTACTAAGAATAAGAGGTTCCTTTTTTAACAATTAAGTGTAGAAAATACACTAATGAAACTTGGATTTATAGGAACCGGCAAAATTACTTCAGCAGTAGTGACAGGTATATGTAATTCTAAAATCAAGTATTCTAAAATTATTGTATCCGAAAGAAATAAAAAAATTTCAAAACAATTAAAAAAAAGTTTCAAAAAAATTTATATTGCAAAAAATAATCAAGATATTGTTAATGAGTGTAACTGGATTTTTCTAGCAGTAACACCTACTGTTGCAAATCAAATTATACATAAGCTAAAATTTAAAAAAAGTCAGGTAATTGTAAGTTTTATATCAACAATGAATCTTCAAAATGTTAAGAAAGCTGTAAAAGTAAAAGCAAATATTTCGAGAGTAATTCCTTTACCACCTATCTCTCTTAAAAAAGGACCAATTCCTATTTTTCCACCAAACAGGAAAGTTAAAAACTTTTTTAAACATCTAGGGACAGTTGTTGAAATTAAAAATGAAAAATTATCTAAAAATTTTTGGTCAACATCTGGAATGATGGCACCTTTTTATGAATTATTAAGAACAATGTCTGAATGGTTAAATGAAAAGGGAATTCAAAAAGACCAAGCTCAGAGATATATAACATCTCTTTTTTTGGCACTTTCTGAAGATGCTGTAGTTAATTCTAACAGAGATTTAAAAATACTTGTTAAAGACTCCCAAACACCAAAAGGATTAAATGAGCAAGGTGTAAATGAATTAAAAAAAGCTGGTTTCTATAAAGCTACTAACAAAACCTTAAATAGTATTCTTAAAAGATTAAATAAAGTATAATTTTATATGCAGCAAGCTTCAAACATTCTGCAAATTGATAACTTATCAAAATATTTTGGTGGTTTGGCAGCTGTATCAAATTGCTCATTAAAAATAAAAGAAGGTTCAATTACAGGAATAATTGGTCCGAATGGATCAGGCAAAACCACTCTATTTAATCTTATAGCAGGCAATCTCAAATCATCAGATGGAAAAGTATTATTTAATAAAGAAGATATAACAAACGTTCCATCTCATGAGCTTTTCTCAAAAGGTTTACTTAGAACCTTTCAAATAGCTCACGAGTTTTCAAATATGACTGTCCTTGAAAATTTAATGATGGTACCAGGTAACCAAACAGGGGAAATTTTAATAAATGCCCTTTTAAAACCAAATTTAATTAAAAAAGAGGAAGATATAATTAGAGCAAAAGCATACGAAGTAACTGAATTTTTAAATCTTAAACATCTAGCAAATGAACGTGCTGGTAATTTATCCGGAGGGCAAAAAAAGTTGCTAGAACTTGGAAGAACAATGATGGTGGATGCAAAGCTTGTTTTATTGGATGAAGTTGGAGCAGGGGTTAATAGAACATTATTAAAAGACTTAGGAACAGCAATATTAAGACTTAACAAAGAAAAAAACTATACTTTTTGTATGATTGAGCATGATATGGATTTTATAAGCAGAATGTGTGATCCAGTCATTGTAATGTCTGAAGGTTCTGTTCTTTTTGAGGGAACTTCAGATGAAGTTAAAAAAAACGAAAAAGTTATAGATAGTTATTTAGGTAGAAAGAAGTAAATGGCATTTTTTGAAGGAAATAAAATGACAGGCGGATACGGTGATGGTCCTGATATTATCAGCTCGTGCACTATTAATGTTAATAGGGGTGAGATAGTTGCGATCCTTGGACCAAATGGAGCTGGCAAATCTACAGCAATGAAGGCAATGCTTGGCTTGTTAAATCTAAAATCAGGCAATATATCAATTGATGGAGAAGATATTTCTAAACTATCTCCTCAAGAAAGAGTTAAAAAGGGAATATCATTTGTACCACAAACTAGAAATGTTTTTGCAGAACTTACTGTTAAAGAAAATTTAGAGGTTGGTGCTTTTTTAAGAACGGATAATGTAAACAATGTTATCGAAGAAATATATGATCTATTTCCAATCTTAAGAGAAAAAAAAGATCAAGTTGTTGGACAATTATCAGGAGGGCAAAGACAACAAGTAGCTTTGGGACGAGCTCTAATGATAAAACCGTCTGTTCTTATGTTGGATGAGCCTACAGCAGGAGTTTCACCAATAGTTATGGATGAATTATTCGAACACATTATTAGAGTTAAAAATACAAAAGTAGCAATCATTATGGTCGAACAAAATGCAAAACAGGCTTTAAGTATTTCCGATCGTGGATATGTGCTTGTAACTGGTGAAAATAAATTTGAGGGGTCTGGTAAGGAATTATTAAATGATCCAGAAGTTAGGAGATCTTTCTTAGGAGCTTAGTATGGATTTAATTAATGCAGTAATAGTTTTATTGAATTATACAATTATTCCGGCCTTAACTTATGGTTCTCAATTAGCACTTGGAGCAATTTTTGTAACATTAATATACGGTATTTTAAGATTTGCTAACTTTGCAACTGGAGACATGATGTCATTTGGTACAATGTTTGCGGTGCTTTTGACTTATTACTTTCAATCAATCGGAATTAACTTTGGTTTTCTGCCTACAGCTTTACTCACTATACCTTTTGCAATTTTTATGATGATTTTCTACATGCTGATAATTGATCAGACAGTATTTAAATATTATAGAATTAAGAAAAGTCCACCAGTAATGCTTGCAATGGTTAGCGTTGGTGTAATGTTTGTAACACAGGCGATCATAAGAATTATAATTGGGCCTACTGATCGTAGATTCTTAGATGGTGAAAAATTTATTTTAAAAGCAACTGAGTTTAAAGAAATGACAGGTCTTGCAGAAGGTTTAACAATTAAATCTACACAAATGATAACAATCGTAGTTACAATAATTGTTGTTGCTATTATGTTTTGGTTTTTAAATAAAACTAAAACTGGAACTAGCATGAGAGCCTATTCAGATAATGAAGATTTAGCTCTCCTCTCAGGAATAGATCCAAAAAAAGTAGTTCTAATTACCTGGATTATAGCTGGAATATTAGCAACAATTGGTGGAATTCTTTATGGTTTAGATAAAAGTTATAGACCATTTGTGTATTTTAATAACATGTTACCCATTTTTGCTGCTGCGATAGTAGGTGGAATAGGAAATCCATACGGTGCATTCTTTGGAGGTTATGTTATAGCATTTGCTGAAATATTTTTGACTTATGCATATAAAAGATTTTTAGTTTATATTTTGCCAGAGTCTTTAGAACCAAATTCATTGATGCAATTATTATCAACTGATTATAAATTTGCGATTTCATTTTCTATACTAGTAATTGTTTTGATATTTAGGCCATCAGGTATATTTGAAGGAAAACGCATATGAGGAATTATTTAAATATAATTATAGCGTATTCGATAATGATGCTTTTAATTATTTTAGTTGGCATCTTTCAGTCTTGGTCTATAGCATTAACAATTTTTAATTATTGTATGATTTCGGCAGTAATGACTCTGGGAGCAAATATTCAATGGGGTTATGCTGGCCTAATAAACTTTGGAATCATGGGGTATACTGCATTAGGTGGTTTGGCAGTTGTGTTAGTATCTGTAGCTCCTGTACCAGAAGCTTGGAGTGTGGGTGGAGTAAATATGATGACATGCCTAGGAATAATCATATTAATGATTTTTTCTACAAGGTATATTTTAAAAAATATTCCAAAATCTAACAAAAGAAATTATTTAATAGCTGGAATAATTATAGTTGGATTAATTCTAATAAAAATAATTGCTGGACCTGCAATTGAACAAATAGAAGCTGTTGACCCTGCAAAGACAGGGTTTCTAGGAGGACTTGGGTTACCAGTTTTATTCTCATGGATAGTTGGAGGACTTTTTGCTGCTGGACTAGCTTTTATAGTAGGGAAAGTTGCTCTAGGATTAAGAGCAGATTATTTAGCTATTGCAACTTTATTGATAGCTGAAATTGTTGTTTCTATTATTAAACATGAAGATTGGTTGGCAAGAGGTGTGAAGAACGTTATTGGGTTAAAAAGACCAGCGCCTTATGAAATTGACCTACAAACTTCCCCTTGGTTTATAAATTTAGTAGAAAAATTTCACTCAACAAAATTAGATCTAGCAAATTCATTATCGGAAAGACAAGATATTTTAAATCAGTTAGTGATTGATGCATCATCTGTTTATGTAAAACTATGCTTTGCAGGTATGTTTTTAGTTGTAGTTATAATTTTATTAATAATTACACAAAAAGCTCTTTACTCACCTTGGGGTAGAATGATGAGAGCAATAAGAGATAATGAAGAAGCTGCAAGTGCAATGGGTAAGAATGTTGTTAAACAACATTTGTTTATATTTATTCTAGGATCAGCAATAGTTGGTATTGCTGGAGCTATGATGGTAACTAATGATGGCCTGTTTACCCCAGGCAGTTATAGACCAATGAGATATACATTTGTAATTTGGGTTATGGTAATTGTTGGTGGTACAGGAAATAACTTTGGAGCAATTCTAGGAGGGTTTGTTGTATGGTTTTTATGGGTAGAAGCAGCACCAATTGCTTTATTTTTTATAAATTTATTTACAGCTCATTTACCTGAAACAAATGAAATCAAAGTTCATTTAATTAATAGTGCTCCATATTTTAGATTTTTGCTTGTTGGTATTGGACTTCTTTTGATTATGAGATTTAGGCCCCAGGGAATAATTCCAGAAAAAATTATAAAACAATAATTTACGATGAGTTTTTTCATTTTAGGGTTCTTTACAGGACTGAGCTTAATATTAGCTATTGGTGCTCAAAATATATTTGTAATTGAGCAAGGTTTAAAAAAACAATTTATTTTTATTGTATGTGTAATTTGTACATTTTCAGATTTCCTTCTTATTTTTTTAGGAATTTTCTTATTTCATTATTTTGAAAGTTTTTTTTCGCCTTCAGTTGAGTTAATTTTAAATATCCTTCTATTTTTATTTTTAGTTCATTTTATTTGGAAAAAACTTAAAAATATAAATACAAATTTTGAAATAAATCAAAAAAATGAAACCAAAGGTCTAGGTTCTGTAATAATTAAAACTCTTGGTTTTACTTATTTAAATCCCCATGTTTATTCTGATACTGTATTTTTTTTAGGAAATTTTTCTAAAAGTTTTTTAATTAATCAAAAACTATTATTTGGATTTGGTGCAACTCTTTCCTCAATTATATTTTTTTTCACATTGGGATACTTATCTAAGTTTTTATCTAGTTACTTAAATAGCAATAAAGTTTGGAAAATTATAAATATGCTAATAATTTTATTTATGTCAGCACTTAGTATTTTTGTATTAATCAATATTTTAGGATAAAAAAAACTCCAGCGATTTTCACCGCTGGAGTTAAATAATTAAGTATTATCTTTGTTTTTTGTCTTTAAACTTACCACCTTTGATTTCTTTCTCAATAAAGGCTCCAGACGCTTCTCCAACATCTGTAAGTTCTACACTTGATGCTCCTTCATAATTTACAGCTTTTCCACTAGCTAATAAATCTAAAGCTTTTTTCAATTCACCAGGATAAATTTTTGTTCCTGGAGCATTCGCAACAGACATTACATTTGCTTGTACAGTTGCTCTGTCAGCTTTGCCACCAGCTTGCATAGCTAATACTATCAAAGCCGCAGCATCGTAAGATTCTGAGGTGTAAGGACCCGAAGAATCAATTCCTGCAGCACCAGCAACATCTTTGAATATTGTTGCACCTTTACCCATTGATCCTGGAAGTGATCCAAAAGATTTATTTAAATCATTACCAAATCTCTCTGTTAAAGAGTCACCGATCATACCATCAGATAATACAAACACATCAAATGCACCTGAGTCTAATGAACCATCAATGATACTTCCACCAGCTTGGTCTAAGTAACCTAATACAGCTAAAGCATCTCCACCTGCAGCTGCTAATGTAGCAACTTCTGCACCGTAGTCACCTTTACCTTCTTCATGAGCTGTTACAACAGTTACGTTTATTCCATGAGCTTTAACAGCTGCAACGTATACATCTGCTAAACCTTTTCCGTAGTCGTTATTCGTATGTGTAACTGCAATACTTTTAACTTTTCTATCCTTAGTTATATCTGCTAATACTTGACCACCTCTTGCGTCAGATGGAGCAGTTCTAAAGAAATATCCATTATCTTTAAGATCAGTTAATCCTGGAGAAGTAGCTGATGGTGAAATCATTACAACACCATTTGGAACAGCAACGTTAGTTGCTATAGCCCCAGTTACACCAGAACAATCAGCACCCATAATTGCTACTACACCGCCAGATATTAAGCCTTCAGCAGCAGCTGTTGCAGCAGCTGAGTCAACACAAGTTGAGTCTGCTCTTTCAACAGAAATTTTCTTTCCACCAAGTAGCGAACCTGAGTCTGAAGCTTCTTTGAAAGCAAGCTCAGCTGAAGCAGCCATTGCTGGAGTTAGGGACTCAATAGGACCTGTAAATCCTAAAATAATTCCCATTTTAATGCCATGTCCATCTGAATATGCTTTTGATGCAAAGCAAGAAACAAATACAAACATCGCTAATACTAGTTTTTTCATATATTCCCTCTAATTGTTAACAATTTATATAATTAAAATTAAATCCTATTAGTTTTAATTTTCAATGAGAAAATTATCTCATTTTTTGTGCAAAAAACACAGAAGTTATAACAATTATTCCACCAATTATTGTGATGAATGATGGAATCTCACCGAAAATGAAAAAAGTGAGTATTAAACCAAACACAGGAAATAAAGCATAGAAAGGCAAAACCATATCAAGAGGATAAAATTTATACAAATAAAACATCATTAAATGTCCAAGAAGGGAAATAATTGCCCCAGCATACAAAACTGTAAACCAACTCCCTAAACTAATATTTGTTATAGTTTGTATAGCGTTACCCTCAAATACAGATGATAATATAATTAAAATTATAAATCCTATGAAACTCATTATTGTATTTGTATATTTAACATCTAAATCTTTTAAATATCTTGAAAAGACTTGTGACAGCCCATAAAAAAAGGCCATTCCACAAATAAATAGTGATCCTATAATTTCATCAACAACTTTTGGATCAAAAGCAAGAATTACAATTCCAAAGAATGATGTGATAATAAGTAGCCATTTTTTGTAACTTATTTTTTCTTTTAAAAATACAGAACTTAATATAATTCCAAAAGGAATTGAAAGCTGAGCACCTATTGTTATTGGAGCTAGTATGCTTGACGCATTGATAGATAAATATAAAAACATATTTACTGCAACGCCAAAACAGATTGAAAATCCAACTAAAGGAATAATAAATTTTTTTTCAGGAATATAAAATTTAAAGAAAGGAACTAAGCAAATAAATACAACTGCCATTCTTAAAGCTCCAAAAAGAATTGGAGGAATTGAATCATTTAATCCAAGTTTCCCCGTTGGATAAGCACTTCCCAATAGAAAAACTACAAACAAAATAAGCAATGTGTGTTTTGTCGACAAATATTATCTTATAGAGAAAGGATCTAAAGTTGGTTCATCAGAAGTGTAATACCATGTAGTTTTTACTCTAGTATAATCTTTAATTGAATCCATTCCCGCTTCCTTTCCATATCCACTATCTTTAATTCCACCAAAAGGTGCTGATGGTGAAATTAATCTGTAAGTGTTAACAAATGTTATTCCAGCTCTAATTGCATTCGATACTCTTAAACCTCTAGCAAAGTCACTTGTGTAGACACCAGAAGATAACCCATATTGATTATCATTCATTTTTTCTATTACTTCTTTTTCATTATCAAATTTCATGACAGATAAAACTGGACCAAATAATTCGTTTTCAGCAGTTGGAAGGTTATGATTATCACATTCAATTATAGTTGGAGGAAAATAATATCCTTCATTAGAAAAAGGATGTCTTTTACCACCACATCTTACTAGTCCACCTTGTTCAATTGTTTTTTTTATGTTTTTTTCAATAATTTCAAGTTGTTTAAAGTTACTTAAAGGACCCATTTCAGTCTCAGGATCCATAGGTGCACCTATTTTTATTTTTTCAGCTCTTTTTATTAGTTTATCAAGAAACTCATCATAAATTCTTTTTTGCAAATATAGCCTAGAACCTGCAATACAACTTTGTCCACTAGCACCAAATATACCTGCGGTTATACCATTAATAGCATTTTCTTGGTGTGCATCATCAAATACTGCAACTGGGCTTTTTCCACCTAATTCTAAACTAACCTCAGATAAGTTTTCTGCAGAGTTTCTAATAATATGCCTTGCAGTTTCAGGCCCTCCTGTAAAAGCAACTTTCTCAACTAAATCATGTGTGGTTAAAGCTTTACCGCATGGATCTCCAAACCCTGTAATCACATTTACTACTCCTTTTGGAATACCAGTTTCCTCTATAAGTTTTGCAAATTCAAACATCACAGCAGGAGCAAGCTCAGAGGATTTAATTACAACGGTATTTCCCATAGCAAGAGCTGGAGCGAGTTTTGTTGCTGTTAAAAACATTTGAGAGTTCCATGGCACAATTGCAGCAATAACACCTATAGGTATTCTTGAGGTTATGGCTTGAATGTTTGGTTTATCTATTGGAAGAACAGTACCTTCAACTTTATCAGCCATACCAGCGTAATAGTCATAATACTCTGCAATATAGTTTGCTTGTTTGTTTGTTTCTCTAAAT
Source organism: uncultured Pelagibacteraceae bacterium (assembly GCA_902558435.1). Classification (GTDB taxonomy): domain Bacteria; phylum Pseudomonadota; class Alphaproteobacteria; order Pelagibacterales; family Pelagibacteraceae; genus Pelagibacter. The sequence continues at coordinate 54,364 of CACEDU010000002.1, forward strand.
AGTTTTCCAGTATCAATTGTTTCAATCTTACCAAGTAACTCTGCATTGTCTCTAAGTTTGTTTCCAATAGCTCTTAAAAATTTAGCTCTTTCTCTTGGCAATATTTTTGGCCAATCCCCTTCAAAAGCTTTTTGAGCAGCTTTAACTGCTTTATCTACATCATTGGCACTTGCCTCTGGAACAACAGCCCATGGTTTGTTATCTTCTGGGTTTAATGTTTCAAAAGTTTTTTTAGTATCAGATTCAACCCATTCTCCTCCAATAAACATTTTATATTTTTTTAATTTAGGCATTTTGTATATGGTCTTTTATTGTATTATTTACATCATCTGAGCATTCAATACTACAGAGATGTTTTCCTTTAGGAATAATTTTTACAACAGAATTTTTAATTTTTTTACCCAAATTAATTGACATTTCTGGAGTTGATCCTACATCACCTTCACCCGTTATCACCAAAGTTTTAGTATTAATGTTTTCAAATTTTTCATTGTCTTGGTGTTTCACAAATAAGGAATAGATCTTTATAAAATTATTCATATTATTGTTTTGAAGAATAGTGAAAATTTTATCTGAAATATCTGGATTTTTATTTAAAAAATCTTCTGTAAACCATCTTTTAAGAGCGTCTTTAGTAAGTTTATGATCTTTTTTGGTTTGTTCAAATCTATCATTTACTATTTTCTGCTCTTTATCAGATCGATTAAATATAGAGCATAAAAGTGTAAGAGAGGCCAATCTATTATTAAATCTTGTGGCAAAATTTCTTGCAATTAATGAACCTATAGAAAAACCAACTAAGTGAACTTTGTTAAATTTTAATTCATCAATTAAGTTTATTATTTGATCCGAAAAGTCATCAAAACTTAAATCATTTTTGTTTAAAGGTGTTTTGCCATGACCTAGAATATCATAAATTAAAACAGTATTATCAAATTCATTTATCTGCGGATCCCATATAGAGTGATCAAGTCCTACACCGTGGATAAATATGATTGGAGTTCTATCTTTTTTATTTAATATATAAAATGTACCTTTAGAGTCTGTTGCATTGATCATTATTACTTTGGTTCAATGCCCATTTCCTTCATGTCTTGGTACCTATCACCTGTTCTTGCATGTGCTCTTCCAGTTGAAGCACCTCCAATGGCAATTACAATTTCGTCATCAAAAGGAGCATCATGTATTGTAAACTCATGTGTTAAATAATAAGGTCTTAAACCTGAGTCAGTTTTATGCATCATTGGGATTGATATTTTTGATCCGGCAGGACCCCTTGTGTTCGTAAAACTTAGGTAAGAAGTACCACCGACCGCATCTCTAAATTTATTACCAAATCTCAACGTATGAATGAAAGCAGATGCATGCTCAATTTCTCCATTTAATCCAACTACACCGGCTTTTCCATAAGCTAATATTTTATCAGGAGAACCTATTTCTTTAATTAATTCTGGGACAAGTAAATCTCCAAGTTTTGGAGCTAGATCTAAAATTATGGGTTTTAAATCTTCTACAAAACCTTTCCCGTCCCAAGGATTTTTAAAAACTGCTGCTACAGAAACCATTAAAACTGGATCTTTAGCTTCTTTTCCACCCTCAATAAAAGTTTTATCTACAAATTTATTAAATTTTCTTAATTCTAATTTCATTTTTTAATTCGATGTGTAAAGCTATCTCTTCTAAAACTGTATAATGCTTTTGGATCTACATCAACATCTATAACAACTGGTTTGTTTGCTTTAAGTGCACTTTTAACTGCTTGATTTACCTCTGATAATTTTTTCACTTTAATTCCTTTTGCACCGTAAAGTTTAGCAACCTCATCAAAAGGAGGACTTTGAATATCTGCACCCAAATACCTTTCACCGTAAAAATCTTTTTGGTAAGCCTTTTCGGCACCCCAACTTTTATTATTCATAACTATTGTAATTGTATTTATTCGATGCTCTACAGCAGTGCTTAATTCTGAAATGGTCATACCAAATCCACCATCGCCCATTAAACTAACTACAGTTTTATTAGGTTTTGCAACCTTAATGCCTAAACCACAAGCAAATGAAAAACCTACTAATCCAAAATCTAACGGAGTAAAAAGAGAAGGAGGATTGTAATACTCTAAAGCATCAGTAGCTTGAAGGCAAAGTGTGCCAGCATCAAGTGTAATAGCTGAATTTTTAGGAAGAACTTTTCTTAACTCTTTAAATAGTCCATTTGGTTGTATTGGATAATTTTTAGATTTTATATTATCCCTATTTATTAAAAACTTTGATCTTTCTAATAAAAAATTATTTGTCCATTCTTTATAACTTAAAATTTTTTTTTGTTTTTTTAAATCATTCAACATTTGATTTGCAACATTTGCAGCATCACCATGAATACCAATATTAATAGGAAAATATTTTCCTAACATTTTTTTTTCTAGTTCAACTTGAATAATTTTAGCTTTCTTGTTTATATTATCGTAAGAATAGAAAGTAGAATTAAAACCAAGTCTTGTTCCTAATGCAATAATAAGTTCTGCTTCTTTAACCAGTCTTGAAGCAACTAAATTGCCTCTTGGCCCCATTTGTCCAGCATTTAGTTTGTGACTAAATGGTATCGCATCTCCGTGTCCAGCAGCTGTTACTATTGGAACGTTTAAAAATTCAGCAAGATCAGTTACAGATTTAAATTTTGAATTATATTTTATCCCTCCACCAGCAACAATTACAGTTTTCTTAGAATTAAGAATAAGTTTTGTTGTTTTCTGAATTAAATCTTTTTTGCTTTTTAAATTACTTTCACTTTTAAAAGACTTTTTATTTACATTGATTTTAAATTTTGAAGTATCTGAAAGTACATTTCTTGGTAGATTAATACAAACTGGACCTCTCCGTGGTGACATTGCAAGATTGAAGGCATCGCTAAAAGCTTTTGGAATATGACTTGCCTTTTTTACAGTCCAAGTCTTTTTGGTTATTGGATTAAATAGTGACTGTTGATCAAGTCCTTGAAATGCATCTTCCATTTTATCCTTGGTAGAATATAAACCCGCAATAGAAACAACGGGCGAAAATGCTGCTTTTGCTTGAGCAATTCCTGTAACCAGATTAGTTGCTCCTGGGCCATTTTGTCCAGCAATAATAACACCAGGTTGATTGGAAACTCTTGCATAGCCATCGGCCATGTGTGTTCCTGTTCTTTCATCTCTTACACCTATAAATTTAATTTTTTTTTCATGATACAACGCATCAAACATTTCCATTGTAGCAGAACCAATTAAACCAAAGACGTGTTTAACTTTTTCCTTTTTTAGGGATTTCACTGCCGCTTGACCACCGGTCAAGGTATTCTTGGACTTAATCACGATACTTTTTTAACTTCAGTATCTAGATCATCTTTAAAGTTAGGCATTACTTTTTCAGTGAATAATTTGATACTTTTCATACAATCTTCATGCTTAACACCCGGAAAGTTAGACCAGACTTGAAGATTTTGAAGATTTAGCTCTGATTGAAGTTCTTTTATCTTATCTGTTACGTATTCAGGAGTACCAAACAACATATTTCTCTTGTGTAAAAACTCATAGTTAAGAAGATCTAATTTTCCTTCTGTTTGTGGGAGTTCTTCACCTGGGTCCATATGATTTCCTAGACCTCTCCAATGACAAACCCACCTCATATAATTTACCATGTGTTCACCAGCTTTCTCTTTGGCTTCTTCCATTGTATCTGCAACAAACATATCTCTAACAAGAGTTACCCCCTCTCCTAAAGGAACGTTTTTTTTTGTAACCTCTGATCTTTTATTTTTGTATGCTTCAAATCTTATTTTGAGTGCTTTAACAGTAGGTATCCACATAATTACATTAATATTATTTTCTGCAGCCCACTCAATAGATCTTATACCATCAACAACTTGGTGTATTGGAGGATGTGGATTTTGATATGGCTTAGGCAAAACACTAATTTTTTTCATAGTGCTATCTTCCATATTCATAAATTCTTCACTAGGTGGACTCATATCGTGTTGCCATACATAGTTAGGCGATGGATAAGTATAAAATTCTCCTTCGTGATTAAAAAATTTTTCTGACCAAGCTTTCTTTAAAATTTCTAATGTCTCTGCAAACAATCTAAAGTTTTTTGCCTGATCTTTTAAATCTGCTTCTTTATTTAGATTTATTGCTTCTCGACCATAAACTCCTCTGGCAACACCAACTTCTACTCTTCCTTTAGAAAGTTGATCAAGTGTAGCAATATCTTCTGCCAATCTAATTGGGTTATGAAAAGTAATCACGTTTGCAGCTTGTCCTATTCTTATATTTTTTGTTCTTGCTGCAGCATCTGCTCCTAACATTAAGGGATTAGTACACGACTCCATTCCCTCATGATTAAAATGATGTTCTGTAAACCATATTGAATTCCAATTATTTTGATCACAAAATTCTGTGATTTCTTTAGTCTCATCTAATAGCTGGTGATATGGTTTGTGAGTCCAATTTGTGGTATTACAAAAATAACCAAACTTCATTAAAGCCTCCTTTAAAAATTAATTTAAAGACGACCGATCCCACTTTCGTATAAGATTTTACGACGAGTTATGTATCGCTTTATATTATTATTATAGCATTTACATATGAAATTGTGAATATTAATTTTATAAGTGATAATAAATTTATATTTTTTCCACTTAAAAATTATCTATAAATAAGCATTTATGAGTACAAAAATAATAGTTGCTAGTTTTTTTTCAATTTATCCAGTAACTTTTGGCTCCTCTGTTGTAATAAGTAGTTTTTTCGAAAATATACCAAATAAAAATAAAGTACTATTTCATATATCAAAAAAAAATATCAAAAAAAGCAAAACTAAGAATATAATAAATCAAAGTGATGTTAAGATTTTTAAATTGTTTTCAGTTCTATTACTTATCAGAAAAATACTATTTGAGATCAAACATTCAAATCACAAAAATGTATTAATTATAGAGGGAGCGAGTTGGGTTGGTTACTCTTTTCTTTTATTATTTTTAGTTAAATTTTTTTTTAAAAAGGTTAAGATAATTTATAGAGGTCACAGCATTGAATATGAAATTAGAAAAAGAAATAGTAACTTTATAATTTCATATTTAAGCTTTATTTTTGAAAAATTTGTTTATCAAAACTCTCATGTGTCAACCTCAGTTTCCTCTTTAGAGCAAAAAAAAATTAAAAAATTATATAATATTCAAACTGAAGTATTTCCTAATATTATTGAAATTACAAAAACAAATAAAAATTTTTTAAAATTTAATAAAAGATATATTTTCTATTCTGGATCATATGATTATTTACCTAATAAAAAAGCTATAGATAGGCTTGTAAAAAAAATTATGCCGATAATAATTAAAAAAAAACCAAATTTGTCATTAGTTCTTACTGGGAGCAAAAAAATTCCTTACAATTATAATTGGTTAAAAAATTTAGGTATGATTTCAAAAGATAAATATTTTAATATATTAAAAAATTCTCTTTGTTTAATAGTACCAACTAGAGAAGGGTACGGAACAAGAGTAAAAATTATTGAGGCTTTATGCAACGGCACAGTTGTTGTTTCCTCTAGAATTGGAATAGAGGGAATATCATACGATCGTAAATTTCCACCACCGTTTGAATGCAATACTGATCTGTCTTTTGTAAATTCAATATTAAAAATATTAAACAATAGTAAATATAAACAAAAAGCAAAAAAAAATAGACATAAATATATTAAAAAATATAGTGCAAAATTAAATACTCAAATATTTGTGAGAAATCACACATGAAATATATAAACGATTTAATAAGGTTTTTTTTAACTTTTTTATCTTTTCCTAATAATTTAAAGAGAGAAAAACTTACAAAAAATCAACAATTAATTATTAAAAAGATTCAAGATAATTTAAAAAATCTTACTCGGGTGAGTGATGATAAATTATTAACTCATCAACATTTTAGTAATTCAGTAATGTCATTAATTCAGGAGGGAAAATTAGAAAATTTTTTAAGAAAAGGATTTATTCAAAAGATGTTTTTTGTTCATAATAGATTCTATAATTTTAAATTTTTAAAAAAAATCCTTAATTCAAAACAAGAAAATTGGATTAAACTTTTAGATGAAAATGAAATCGGGAATCCAGTTCCCTTTTTTATGAATAAAAAAACAAGTGGAAATAGAATCAGACATGTATATTTAGCCAAAGAAATTTACGATTTTGGACATATAAAAAATTTAGACTCAGTAATTGAAATAGGAGGTGGGTACGGGTGTATGGCTTCAATTTTCAATAAAATAGATAAAAATATTGATTATACAATTTTTGATTTACCTGAGGTCAATTTACTTGCTTACTACTATTTAGAGTCGTTAAATATAGATTGTGGTATAAATAGTGTTAATAAAAATATCAACTTGTTGTCAGACATAAAATTAATCCAAAAAAAATTTGATATGCATCAAAATGAAAATAAAAATACTCTATTAATTGCAAACTGGTCTCTATCAGAAATGCCTATTAAACTAAGATTAAAATTAGAACACTTAATAAAAAATTGTACTTATGGAATAATTTCTTTTCAGTCTAAGTTTGAAGAAATTTCAAATATTGACTATTTTAATAAATTGCAAATAGAATTAGGTAATACCTATGTTTCTGATATAAAACATCTAGATCAAATGAACAGCTATTTAAACTCAATTAATCACTATACTTTTTTATTCAAAAAAAACATTTAATTTAGTTCTCTAACAATAAAATTAAGTTATATAAAATAAATTAACGTTGATATTCAATAAATTTTTTTAAGGATTTATTTAAAAATTTATCATATCTCAGCCCACCATTTGTTAATTTTTTCTGATTTAAAAATGAAACATTCATTTTAAAGTCATATGAGGGCTCAAAAAAGAAAGGAATAGAAAGCCTTTTTTGCTTATTCCACAATACCCTGTGATTTGTTGCTTTAAACTTTCCTTTGCTTAAATATTCTAGCGCTCTACCTGTATTTACCACCAAGGCATTTTTATTGAAAGGAACATCATGCCATTTTTTTGTTTTTCGGTTTTGAACTTGGAGACCACCTTTTTTATTTTGATATAAAACTGTGAAAATACCACTATCAACATGTGTTTCACATCCAAGTGCGACCCCATCTTGTTTGGATATTTCAACTGGTTTTGATTGATTAGGGTAATAATTAAATCTTAAAGTGCTGAGTGTTTTTAATCTTGAAAAAACTTTTTTAGATAAATTGGGATCTTTTTTATAAATCTTTATAATACTTTTGAACAGAGTTTCGCTTAAATTAAATAAATTTTTATAATAATCATCTAGTTTTTCAATAGATTGCTTATTAAATGACCTCTCTATACTTAAATGCTCGATGTATTGATTTCTAGTTTTTTTTGAAAAACCCCTTGTCACCTTTAAGTCACCTAAGTCTAATCCTTCTTTTCCATTAACATCATTTGGAAAATATCCTCGATAAATATTTTTATTCTTTTTATTCCATTTTTTTGGAGCTAATTTAAATTTAATATTTTTATTTGATTTAAAAAAATTTTCTCCAATTTTGCATACTTTATTTATTTGTTTTAATTTAATTCCATGACCAATTATTTGAAAAAAACCAACCTCAACACAAGCTTTTTCAATTTCCCTAGTAATTTTTAATGTTGCTTTTGAATTGAAGTTATTATTTAGAATAGGATTTATATTTATTGTTGGAATATAATTTTTTCTTATCATCTATTTGCTGGTGTATCTGTAGCAATCATTTGTCCTCGGACTTTTTCTCTAAAATAAATATACACGCCAGCACCAATAATTATTGATGCACCTAGAAAAGTTCTTGGCACTGGTATTGTTTCAAATAATATATAACCAGCTACCATTGCAAACACTATGTATGAATACTCAAATAATGAAACCACAGAAGGTGAGGCAATACTATAGGCAGTAAATACACAAAAAAATGAAATCGAAGCAACTATTCCCATAATTAAAACATAGGGCCATGCCTCTCCTGGGTTAGTAAACCATTCTCTAACAATAAATTGTAAAGTTGGATCTGTAAAAGTGTTAAATTTTCCATCTCCGCTAACAAAAAATATTACCAAACTTGCAAATAATGCAAAAATATAAAGCCAAGTCATTTGAGTATAAATACTATCTTTATCGGATGTATATTTTGTTATTGTCATCGAGATTGAATAGCAAAGCGCACATGCTACAGGTGCTAATTTAAAGAAATTAAAATCATCTAAAGATGGATTTAAAACAATTAATACTCCAATAAATCCAACTACAATTGCACTCCATCTTCTAATTCCAATTTTTTCTTTTAAGAAAAATTTAGCAAACATAGACATAAAGAACGGGCAGGAGAAAAATAGTGCACTTGTCATCGCAAGCGTCATAAAAGTCAGTGAAATATAAAAAAAACTAAAACCAAAGAAAAAACATACAACTCTTATTAATGTTAATAATGGGTAATGGGTTTTTAAAGATATTGTTTTTTTAGTTATTAAAACAAAGGATAGCAAAAATACTGATTGTATAAGGGTTCTTCCAAAATAAAGCTCGAATAAAGCAATATCCTCAAAAATAAATTTAATTAAAGAGTCTTGTATTGAAAAAAAAGCCATACCAGTCATTATAAAAAAAATACCTCTGGTATTTTGGTTTGTATCCATGAGACACCTATATCAAATCAGTGGTGATAATAATATTAATTATTTAAAATTGTCTCTGAGCCTTTTTCAGCAATCATAAGTGTAGGAGCATTTAGGTTTGCACTTGGTATTTCAGGTATCACTGATGCATCAATCACTCTTAAATTTCCAATCCCATTTACTTTCAAATCTTGATCCACTACTGCCATATCATCAACTCCCATTTTGCATGTTCCACAAGGATGATATGCAGTGTCTGCTTTCGATCTAATATATTCATTTAATTCATCATCTGAATGTGCATCAAAACCTGGCCCAACTTCATCACCAGCATGCTCTGCTAAAGCTGGCTGTGATAGAATTTTTCTTGCAACATGAATACACTCTCTTGTTTGTTTAAGATCTTCTTCTTCTTTTAAATAATTAAATAAAATTTTAGGGTAATCGTATGGGTCTGAAGAATTAAGTGTTATTTCACCTCTACTTTTTGGATGATTTGGACTTGCATGTAATTGATAACCATGTGTATCAGGTTCTTCTAGGCCATGATTTATCACAAATGATGGAAAAAAATGAAATTGAATATTAGCAACTTTTCTATCAGGCGATGATTTTGCAAAACCACCAGCCTCTAAAAATGATTTTGAGCAGGGTCCAGATTTAAACATAAACCATTGCATACCTGCTAAAATTTTAGGAATTAATTTTGTGTATGTGTAAAGTGTATTAGGAGTTTTACATTTTTGCTGTATGTAAGTTTCAAGATGATCTTGTAAATTCTTTCCAACACCCTTTGAGTGATGAACAACTTCAATACCATTATCTCTAAGATGGGTTTCGTCGCCTATACCAGATAACATTAATAATTGTGGAGAATTTATAGACCCTCCACTCAAAATGACTTCCTTATTTGCATAAATCTTTTCAACTTTGTTATTTATTTTTACTTGAAGACCAACTGCTTTTTTTCCCTCAAATAGTATCTTTTCAACAAATGAGTTTTTTAAAATATTTAAATTTTTTCTATTTTTAACAGGGTTTAAATAATACTTGGCAACTCCAGCTCTTTCGCCTTGATGCATTGTAGTATCAAACATGCCAAAACCTTCTTGTTCCTCACCATTCATATCTATATTTGTTTTGTGACCTGCTTCAGCTGCAGCATCAATAAATGCTTTAAATAATGGATTTGAATTTTTAGATAAATTTACTGGAAGGGGTCCCAATGAACCTCTATATTGATTTTCACCTTCAGACCAAGTTTCAATCTTCTTAAAATATGGAAGAACTTTATCATAGGACCAATTATTCAAACCAAAATTTTCCCATCTAGTATAGTCATCTCTATTACCTCTTACAAAGACCATTCCATTATGAGATGAGCATCCTCCAATCATCTTTCCTCTTGGGCAAAAAACACGTCTATTGTTCAAATATGGCTCAGGTTCCGAATAATATTTCCAGTTATATTTTGGATCATGCATTGTATATAGAAGAGCTAAAGGCATTTTAACCTTCCAAATATCGCTAGATCCACCTGCCTCAAAAATTGCAACAGAATTATTTATATCTTCCGATAATCTGTTTGCAACTACACATCCAGCTGAACCAGCACCAACTATGAGATAATCAAAAGCTTGCATTTAATTTGGATGATCACCCTCGACTGCAATCCTGTCCATAACTCTTTCATGGCCCAATCCTCTGCCAGGAAAAAAATCAGTCAGACCTTGGTGAAGGGTGCTTCTATTGTCCCAAATTGCTACAGCATTTTCAGTCCATTTAAATCTGCATGTAAAATCAAGTCTTTCTTGATGTAAAAATATTTCATTTAAAATATCTGAACTTTCATTTTCATCTAAATCTAAAATTCTTTTAGTGTACATTGAATTTACATACAAAATTTTTTTTCCTGTTTCAGGATGAGTTCTAACTACTGGATGGGAATTTGAATATTCATCTAGATTACCATTCCCTTCCATTTCCTTATATGCATCAACAAATGCTGCTGCCCCTAGAGAGCTATGAATGGCTCTCTTATCATTAACCCTATCTTTAATTTTATCGCTTAATGTGTCGTAAGCGATTTCCATATTAGAAAACATTGTATCTCCACCAACTGGTGGAACTTTAATTGATCTTAAGATAATTACTTTTGTTGGTTTAGGATTATAACTTACATCAGTATGCCAAGTTTCACCCCATTGTCTTTTTTCTTCTGGAGCTTTAATTATTCTTAATATTTCAGGATAATCTTTTCTTCCTTTAACATAAATGTGTCTTTCTAATGGACCAAAATGTTTTGCTAAATTTATCTGTTCTTGCGATGTAATATCTTGATCTCTAAAGAAAAGAGCTTTGTGTTCTAATAATAGATTATTTATCTTCTTCCAATTTTCTAAAGAGCTATCTTTTAAATCGATACCCCTTACTTCTGCACCTAATGCACCTGATACTAATTTAATTTCCATAGTTTATTTTTTTAACCTATCAGATAATTCTAAATTTTCAGACTTAAAACTTGATTTATTTTCATCAATAAATTCACCCATAATTTTTAGCTTATCTTCCTCAAATTCTGTGACCTTTCTTTTCCCCAAGTCAATATAAAGGGACAAACTCTCCATAGTAGCAGCAAGAGTTTTAGTTTCTTTTTCGTACATTTCACATTTTAAATGTAATCTTTTTTTATCGTGATCAAAATGAGTGCAAAATACTTCTACTTCTTGATTTTCTTTAACCTCATTATTGTAAGTGGTTCTAGTTTCAACAACCATAGTACTTCTCAGATTTGATTTTGCATTTTCACCACCCATTTGAAATTTATTAAGCATTGTTTCCCATGCTTGATCAAAGATTAAGATATAATAAGCCATATTCATATGTTCATTGTAATCTGTCCACTCTTTGATTATTTTTCTAGTTGCAAGATGATACGACATTTTTTATCCTTTATTAATTTTATCAGCTATGAGTATTTTTCTTTTCATTTCTCTTAGGACAGGTTTTTCAATTAGTTTTCCATCTATAACTACTAAACCTGTATTTGAGTTGTTAAATTCCTCTAATATTTTTTTTGCCTTAGTAATTTCATCTTTTGGAGGTGTAAATACATCATTTAAAATTTGAATTTGTTTGGGATGAATAGAGCCTTTTCCAGTAAATCCAAGATTTCTCACTTGTTCAGCTTCTTTTCTCATACCATCCATGTTTTCTAAATCTAAATAAGGCACATCTATAACATCTACACCGACACTAGCTCCTGCATGAACCAATTTTGATCTTGCGTGAACTAGATTTTCCCATTTATTATCAACTCTAAGCTCTGCTGCCATATCAACCCCACCAAAATATAAAGCTACAATTCTCTTACTAGCATGAGCAATATTATAAATATTTTCTAAAGCTTCATTTGTTTCCATTATAACATGAAGATCTGTTTCTAAATTACAGTCTGTAAGAAGATCGTCTATGAATGTTATTTCATCTGGTGTTTTAACTTTTGGTAACATAATAGCCTTTAGATTTACTTTACTTGAGATAAAAGCTTCTAGATCTAAAAGACCAAATTTAGTTCTTTGATTATTAAACCTTACAACTAGTTCTACATCATTTTTAACTTCGAGCGTTTTAAGAGCTTCTATAGTATTTTTTCGTGCCTGTTCTTTGTCATTTATTGCTATCCCATCTTCTAATTCAATACAAACCATATCAGCCCCTGATGCAATCGCTTTCGGAAACATTTCAGGGTGAAGACCTGGTGTAAAAATAAAACTTCTTCTTACTTTTAATTTATCTAAATCCATCTTAATTTTTATAATCTGGCTCTTCTTTATCTAAAATAATCCTAATTTGAGATAAAAATAAATTTGCGAAATCTGTAGGAAAATTTTCGTGCTCCTCTGCAGTTTTTTCTGCAATTTCATGGCTTACAACATTAAGTTCCTGGTTTGTTGATAGAGCTGTAAGATATGTTTCTGCTGCTCTCTCAAAATAATAAAGAGAGTTAAAACCTTCAGCCACTGTTCTTCCTGTGGTTAAAATTCCATGATTTGCAAGCAACATGTGTTGTTTGTTTCCTAAAGCATTTGCCATTTTAATAGATTCTTCCTCTAGTCCTAGACCTCCAAATTCTTTGAATGCAGATACTCTATTGTAAAACATCATTGTATTTTGATCGATAGGTTTCATAACAGGATCTTTAAGAGTGGAGAGGGCAGTTGCATATTTTGAGTGAACATGAAAAATGCATCTTGCATGTGGTGCTTTTTCATGTATCGCGCTATGTATATACAGAGCTGTTGGATCAATTATGTCTGGTTTATTTTTTAGTTCTTCCTTATTTTCTTTAGTCACCAAGATTAAATCACTTGCCTTCATATTACTAAAATGAATTCCTGCCTTATTTACGTAAAAATCAGAAGAGTCAGGGACGCATGCACTAAAATGGTTTGCAACACCCTCATGCATATTTAGTCTTGCTGTCCATCTAAAAGTTGCAGCTAATTCTTTCTGTAATTCAGATATTTCCATTTGTATGATTTTAAAATATAGTTGAAAAATAAATTATGAACAATAACGTTTTTATCTCATGTGCGGTTACTGGGTCTGGAGATACTGCAAGCAAACATCCTGATTTACCAAAAACTCCTGAGCAAATAGCTAAATCAGCAATAGAAGCAGCAAAAGCAGGAGCTGCAATTGCTCATATTCATGTAAGAGAAGAGGATGGAACGCCAAGCAGAAGGCTAGAATTATATAAAGAAGTAGTAGATAGAATTAGATCAAGTGAAACAGATGTTATTTTAAATTTAACAACTGGGATGGGTGGAGATTTAGACATTGGTCAAGGTAAAAATCCATTAGAGTTTGGGCCAATGACCGATATGGCAAATGTAATGGAAAGAATTGCTAATGCAGAACAATTTTTGCCTGAAATTTGTACTCTAGACGCAGGTACATTAAATTTTGGAGACGGTTCAGTAATTACAGTTAATACACCAAATGATTTAAGGAAGGCTGCAAAAAAATTACAAGAGATTAAAGTTAAACCAGAAATAGAGGCATTTGATTTAGGAAATATGTGGTTTGGATCACAATTGTACAAAGAAGGTTTGCTTGATGATCCGCCAATGTTTCAAATGTGTTTAGGTATTCCTTGGGGAGCTCCCGCTACCCCATTAGCAATGCAAGCCATGAAAGACATAATGCCTAAAGAAGGAGTGTGGTCAGGTTTTGCAATTTCAAAAAACGAAATGCCATTTGTAGCTCAAACAGTTGTAATGGGAGGAAACCCAAGAGTAGGTTTGGAGGATAACTTATATTTATCAAAGGGCAAACTAGCAACAAATGCTCAATTAGTAGAGAAAGCAATAAGAATAGTTACAGATCTTGGAGCATCAATAATGACAGCAGAGGAAACTAGGACAAAACTTAAGCTTGTTAAACACAAGTAATGTTAAAACTTAAAAAAGTTGCTGTAGTTGGAACAGGTGTAATCGGAATAGGGTGGATTATAAGATTTTTAGCTCATAATAAAATCGTTTATGCTTACGATAAAAATCTTAAGCAAAAAAAAATTTTGATTAACGAAATAAAAAGAGCACTTCCATATGTAAAAAAACTTTTTAACAAAAAAAAAATAAATTTAAATAATTTAAAATTTTTCCTATCTTTAGAAGAAGCAGTTAAAGATGCTGATTTTATTCAAGAATGTGCACCAGAAAATTATAATTTAAAAACTGTTTTAATGAGGGAAATTTCTAAAAGTTGCAAAAAAAATGTTTTAATTTCATCAAGTTCATCAGGATTGTTGCCATCAAAGATTTTTTCAAAATGTAAAAATATTCAGAGAGGTATTATTGGCCATCCATTCAATCCAGTATATTTGTTACCTTTGGTAGAAATAGTTCCTGGTAAAAAAACTAGTGAAAAATCTTTAAAAATTGCAAATAAATTTTATAAGTCAATTTCAATGAAACCGATAGTTCTTAAAAAAGAATTACCAGGTTATTTATCTGATAGACTTCAAGAAGCCTTATGGAGAGAGGCGCTTCATATTATTAATGAAGGATACGCTACAACAGAGGATTTAGATAGAGCCATAGAGGATGGTCCTGGTCTAAGATACTCTTTAATGGGAACATTTTTAACTTTCCATTTAGCAGGAGGAAAGGCTGGAATGAAGCATATGTTAGAACAATTTGGGCCGGCATTAAAACTTCCATGGACTAAGCTTAAAGCGCCAAAATTGTCAAAAAAACTCTCAGAAAGGCTGATTTCAGGTACAAAAAAACAAGCTAAGGGAAAATCAATAAATCAACTGTCAAATATAAGAGACGAGTATTTAGTCAACTTACAACTATTTAGAAAAAAATATGAAAATAAAATTAGAAAATAGATATCTAAAGAAAAATTATAATGGTAAATTAAATACATGGACTTCAATCACTTCTTAACTAGCTATATGCCGGATACAAATGTAGGTTCAAAACAACATTTTAAAAATATGTTGGAAGAATGTGTTGTTGCAGAGAAACTTGGTTATGCAACAGTATCAATTCCTGAACATCATTTAATAAATTTACTTATGATGCCATCACCTTTGCAGATGGCTGTAAAAATTGCATCTATAACAAAAAATATTAAAATCACAACTGGAATAGTTGTTTTACCTCTTCACGATATGAGAACATATGCTGGTGAAGTCGCAACAGCAGATATTTTAACTGATGGCAGATTAATTTTAGGCGTTGGAAGAGGTGCTTTTGCTTGGGAGATGCAAAGATTAGGAACTCCCATAGAAAAGTCAAAAGAAAAATTTATAGAGTCACTCGAGGTTTTACAATTATTGTTAAAAAATAAAGAAGTTTCATATAAAGGTAAATTCTATGATTTTGAACCAATTACTATTATGCCTCGACCGATAAGTAATCCTGTACAAATGATGATAGCTGCTATGAATTTAGAAAGTATTAAAGATGCAGCATCAAGAGGTTTTCATGTTCAATCAACAGTATTGTCAGGTACTAAAGATCTTTTATTAAGTAGAGTGAATGCGTTTAAAGAAGGTTGTACGAAGTTAGGAGAAGAGGGAAAACTACTAAAACTTTCTATGCAACGTATGGCTTATTTAGCTAAAGATGAAAATGAAGCTAGAGAAAAAACAAAACTTGCTTACGAATATTACAAACGATTTGATAATATGTTTACTGGTCCTGGTAAAGTAAATGAAGGAAATGTTGAAGCTTTGCCTAGAAAACAAACTTTAGATGAATTAAAAGAAAATCTTTTGATTTGTCCTTTGAATGAAATGATTGATAAGTTAAGTGTCTATGCCGAAGCTGGGGTTGATGAAATTATTCTTAGTTCAAGTTTTGGTCAATCACAAAAAGATTTAATAGATTCAATGCATAGAATTGGTGAAAATGTAATTCCATATTTTAAAAAATCAAACATACAAGTAGCATAAATATCTATGAGTATCATAGATTGTAATTTTTCAGTAACAGGATCAGGACCTGCAATTTTTTTTACACATGGAGTAGGAGGAGCAGAGGATGCATGGAGGTTCATAGTTCCAAAACTCAAAGATAAGTTCACAGTTGTAACTTATGATTTAAGAGGCCACGGAAAATCACCCGTAAGTAATAAAGATTTTAATCTAGATGATCTTGTTTTAGATCTTGAGAGAGTTAGAGAAAGAACAGGTTTAGAAAAAGCCCATTTTATGGGGCATTCTTTAGGAGGTATGATTGCTCCTGCTTATGCAAGAAAATTTCCAGAAAGAGTAATTTCAGTAGGTTTATTATCAACGGTGGCAGGAAGATCGGATGAAGATAAACAAAAAGTGTGGAATGTTATTTCTGATTTAAAAAATAAAGGTGTTGAACAAACTTTAAAAAATTTAACCACGAGGTGGTTTACAGATGACTTTATTGAAAAAAATCCTGATCTTGTTTCAAGAAGATTAAAACAGGTTTTAGATACCGACAAGGATGTTTTTATTAATGTATTTAAAATATATGCAGAAACTGAGATGATTTCATGGTTAAAAGAAATTAAGAAGCCATGTTTATTTATGACAGGAGAAAATGATGGAGGTTGTACACCTTCTCACAATGAAAGAATGTCAAATGAGATTGAAATTTCTAAATTGGTTATAATACCAAATGTAAAACACTCTTTTTTGATAGAGGCTCCTGAGCAAATAACAAATCACTTATTAGAATTTATTGAAAATTTATAAAAACTTAATGCATTCTTAAAGTGTTACCATCAACACCAACTACTTGACCAGAAATTCTAGAAGACTCATCAGAAATTAAATAGCAACACATTTTACCAATATCTTTCTCGTAAACCCAAGTATTAAGAGAAGTCATAGAAACAAATTCACTTTCCACAGCTTTCTTAGAAATTTTTAAAAATTTTGCTTTATCTCTGATTACTCTACCCATTCTGTCTCCTTTGACAGTTCCTGGACATATTGCATTTACTCTAATTTTAAACTTTCCTAATTCCATTGCTAAGGTTTTTGTCATACCCACTACTGCCCATTTACTTGCTGAATAAGGAGATCTTAATGGAAAACCAAATATACCTGCAGTAGAAGATAGATTAACCACAGATCCACCTTTATTTTTTTTTAACATTGGAATTGCTAATTTTGAGAAAATAAAATGGCTAATTACATTTATTTTTAATGTTTGTTCCCAATCTTTTGTCTTAAGTTTTTCCATAGTTCCAGTTGGACCTGCTACTCCTACATTATTAATTAGAGCATCAATTTTTTGTGTTTTTTTTTTAATTTCTTTAAAAAAATTAGTCACATCGTTTTCATTTGAAGCATCGCAATGAAAACTAAACAATCTTTTATTATTTAATGGATGTTTTTTTAATTTATTTATTGATTTTTGATCTATGTCACACAAAAATACTTTTGCACCTTTTTCAAGACACTCTTTTGCTGTCGCCCAACCAATTCCTGTAGCACCAGCAGAAATAATTATTTTTTTACTTTTAAAATTGTATGACATTAATAAATTTAGTCGGTTAAACCATCAGATCTAACTTTATTTCTTTCTATATGTATGGGCAACACCTTTCCGTAAATTGCTTTAGAATGTTCAGGTGTATTTACTCTCCATGGATCTAATACATATGCTGGTATACACATGTAACGTGAGGTTTTTCCTATTATTTTGGTTACTCTATGCATAGTAAATCGTCCTTTAAATATTTGTAAATCACCAGGTTTTAGTTCAAGTTGTTTAACTTTTGAGCGATCTCCATCTAACACTTTTTTTACTTCATCAAATCTTTCATTTCCTGGTTCTCTTATATTTGGACAATACTCAAATAACCCACCTTGCTCTGGTTTTTGTATCATAAGACTTAAAGTAAATTCACAACTATCAAAATGCCAAGGCAATATACCATCAGGCTCCATTACATTATAAGCATGACAAGCTAAGGGATCAGCCCATCTATAAATTGGAGAAATTCCTAGACAAGCGGACACGAATTTAAGTAGCTCCTCAGTTTCGTAAAGAAATTTCATTTCGGAGTTTTTTGCAAAACAATCAGAGTTTAGATATCCATTGTATCTGTTCATAAATATTCTTTTTGGATGATCCTTAGGAAGAGAGGGGTCATCTTTTGCATAAAGATATGCATTAATACTTTCCTTGGACATGTAAACTTCATCTAGCTGTTGCTCTAATTCTTTTCTCATAACTGCTAAAGAATTTGGTAAAATAAAGTTTGGAATTACTGAACAACTATCATTTTCTAATTCTGCTTTACATTTTTCAATTATTTTTTTTATTTTGTGAGATTGTAAGTCGTGAATAGGATATTTTTCTAAATCAACAATTTTGCTTAAGTTTTTTTCCATAACTGCACAATATAAATTATGAGCTTCTCAGCGATTCTTGTAATTCTTTATTTGAGATATAACCTTTAGCGTTTCCTTGTTTATCGACTACTTCGCAATTGGAATTACTACAAACAACTTGAGGTAGAAATTCCTCGATAAATTGATCTTCTTCGACTTTAATCAAGTTTGATTTATCAATATCATCTGATTGATTAATAGGTTTCATTATAATTTTTGCTTTTATAACTTTTGTTCTGTTTACATCTTTTACAAAAGCCTCAACATATTCATCTGCTGGGTTCATTATAATTTCTACTGGCGTTCCTACTTGCACAAGTTTTCCAGCATTTAAAATTCCAATATGATCCCCTAATCGAAGTGACTCATCAAGATCATGAGTAATAAACACTATGGTTTTTTTTAATTCTGCTTGGAGATCTATCAATTGTTTTTGCATGTCACTTCTTATCAATGGATCTAATGCTGAAAAAGCTTCGTCCATAAGCATAATGTCAGTATCAGTGGCTAAAGCTCTTGCAAGTCCTACTCGTTGCTGCATTCCCCCAGATAGTTGAGCTGGATATTGATTTTCAAATCCAGATAAACCTACAGACTCAATTTTCTCCATTGCAGTAGTATTTCTTTTTTCAATTTCTACACCTTGCATTTCAAGTCCGTACCCAACATTTTGTAAAACTGTCTTATGAGGAAATAATCCAAACCTTTGAAATACCATACTCATTTTTTGCCTTCTAAATTCAATTAGTTGCTCTTTATTGAGAGTGGTTACATCCTTGCCTTCAACTAAAATTTCCCCAGAAGTGGGATCTATCAATCTATTTAAGTGTCTGATTAATGTAGATTTTCCTGATCCAGATAAACCCATGCACACAAAGGTCTCTCCCTCCTCAATTTTTAAAGAAACATTGTCTAATCCAACTGTATGTCCTGTTTGCTCTAAAACATCCTCTTTTGTAGCACCATCCTGAACCATTTTGAGAACGCTGGATGGCTTAGGTCCGAAAATTTTATATACATTATTGATTTCAATTTTTGACATTTCTAAAAGTCTAATTCTTTTAATGCATCAAAGCAAACCTACAATTAAATAAATAAAAAGCTTTCAACCATTAATTGAATTGAAATTTTTACCATTTTATATAATTATTTATAATGAATTCAATTTCTAAAATCTCAAAAAATAGCACTTACCTTCAAATTATTTGGAATGATGGGGAGGAGAGTAAATTCAATTATATGTGGCTAAGAGATAATTGTCCAACAGCACATGACAAGGACTCACGACATAGAATGTTTAATATTTTAGAAGTTTCTAAAGATATAAACCCTAAAAAATATTCTCTTAATGAGGATGGAAAATTAGAAATTGTGTGGAGTGAAGGAGAACATACAAGTTATTATGACCCAAAATGGTTAAGAGAAAATTGCTATACAATCAAAAATAAACAAAAATATAAATCACCTTATCAACTTTGGGATAATAATTTAAAAAATAATTTTGAAAGTATATGCATTGAGCATGATGAAGTAATTGACTCTGATGAAGGTTTAATAAAATGGCTTGAACTATTACATCATAAAGGTATTGCCATAGTTAAAAACTCACCAACAGAAAAAAAATCAGGCTTTAAAATTCTTCATCGAATAAGCCATGTCAGAGAAACATTTTTTAAAACCCCTTTTGAGGTAATAAATATTCCAAAACCAAATAATTCTGCATACACGGCGCATGCTTTAAGAAATCATATGGATTTACCTTGGTTTGAATTACCACCTGGTTATCAGTTTTTGCATTGTTTAGTAAATGATGCAAATGGTGGAGACTCTTCAGCAATCGATGGGTTTGCTGTAGCCGATTATCTTAGACAAAATGAAAAAGATATATTTGAGACACTGGTTTCAGTGCCTCTTAAATTTAGAGATAAAGATTATACTCAAGAATCTCACAGAAGCTATCATGCACCCGCAATTAGTTTAACAAAAGATAAAGATTTTCATGATATTAGATTTAGTGTTGCAACGATGGATGCTTTAGATTGTCATCCAGATAAAATGGATAAAGTTTATAAAGCCCACCATAGATTTGGAAATCTTCTACACGATGATAAGTTTCAGATTAAATTTAGATTAGGACCTGGAGACATATTTTCTTTTAATAATAGGCGTGTTTTACACGGCAGAACTGCTTTTGACCCAAATTCAGGTCATCGTCATCTTCAAGGATATTATTTAGATAGAGATGAAATACTTGGAAGATTGGAATATCTTAAAAAATATAAATCATAAGTTTTCAAATATAAGATTGTTATCTTTTTCATATTTCAAAAATTCCTTTTTGTTTTTAATCGTGTAATAATATTTCTCTTTATTAATTATTTGTATTCTTCGACTATTTAAAAACTTTTTATCTAATATTAGATATTTTATTTTTTTGTTTAGGCTACTTTTTAAAATAGATTTTATGCTAGATTTGTTGGAAAAAGATAAACCTACTGATAGTTTTGAGTTAAGTTTAAGAAGATTATAGATATTTTCATGCTTAAAAGAGATAAAAGTACATTTTTTAAAACTTCTAGTTTCTTTAATCAAATTAGATAAAAGTTCTTTATTAAATAATGGCTTTATTTCAATAAAGATAGGAAATTTTTTTTTTGAAATTTTTAGAACCTCTTTTAATGGTGGTATTTGAAAGTTTTTATTTTTAATTTTTTTTAGATCTTCATAATTAATATTTTTGATACTTTTGCTTATTTTAAAAATTCTCTTTAAAGTAAAATCATGAAAGCATACAAACTTTTTATCTTTGGTTGAATGAATATCTGTTTCAATCCCAAATCTTTTTTTAAATGATGCTCGAAAAGACTCTAAGCAGTTTTCTTTGTAACTCTTATTTACAATTCCTCTATGTATTATATGCATGTAAAAAAAAAGGGCTCTGTTTCCACAAAGCCCTTAATTATTTTTTTGAAGTTTAATTATTAGTTAGGTAACCAACTTTTCCATTTATCTGGATTGTTGTCTAACCACTCATTTACAACTTCTTTAACGTCTCTTTTTTTGATGTCAACTTCAACAAGCATCTTAGCTTGGTCTAAGTTTTCTAATTTCATTCTTTCAAAAAAAGCTTTTGCTTTAGCATGTTCTGGTTTAGCAAATGTGTCAGGATTTCCATAATTCATAGTGTAATCTTTATCCCAACCAGTTGCTGGCCATCCATCTGTACCGCAAGTTTTCCAGTTGTTTGCTTCAGTAAATGTGTCTCCTTCACAAGTTTTGTATTCAGGAAGTTGAACTCCTACCATGTCAAACTCACCAAAGAACCAGTGTGGTGACCATAAGTATAACAAGAACGGCTCTTTTCTCATGTAAGCAGCTTTTGCTTCTGCAATTGCAGCCGCTTCAGTACCTAGCTCATCTGCTTGGAAATCAATTCCTAAAAGATCAAGTCTTTTTTGGTCATGACAGTTCCAACCAGCTACAGGACATCCAATTAATCTTCCTTTACCGCCGGTTTCAATAGTTGCAAATTTAGCTTTATGTTTGTTTAGGTCTCTCCAAGTTTTAATGCCCATTTCTTCTGCAGCATATCTAGGTATCCAGTAATCTGACATACCGATGATTCCAGTAGTTCCTAAAAGATCAACTGTTCCATCTCCTTTATAAGACTTTACTACTTTGCCGTCATAAATTAAATCTTCATTAAACATTACATCGTCTGCCTCTGCATAACTTGGCCAACTCTCGCAAGCGAAATCAAGTTCTCCAGCTGCAATTGCTTCCCATAATCCAGTACCAGACGGGAAAACTGTTTGTTTAATTTTATAGCCCATTTCTCGTTCAAGAATTGCTACTGCAACTTCACAAGTGATTATTCCACCTGTCCAGTCAGCAATAGCAGCATGTAATCTTTTTGCATTTGCCTGAGTAAGACTAGCAAGTAAAATTACGAAAGATAAAAATAGAGCTGATATTGTTTTTGATAAACTCATTTATTTCCTCTCTTTTAATTAATTAAAGTCTTATTTTAAAACAAAAATTACTAGTTTGTAAACTGTGAATAATGATGCTTTTACTTGACTTATAAACCTAGAGCTTCTCTCTGTTTTTTAGTCCAAGCAAGTGAAATTCTGTCTATAATTATTGCTAATAATACAATTCCTATACCTGCTGCCAACCCTCTACCGGTATCAGATCTTGCTAATCCATTAAATACTTCCAAACCTAATCCTTTTCCACCAATTAAAGGTGTAACAATCTGCATTGCGAAAGCCATAATTACTGTTTGATTAAATCCAATAACTAAACTTGGAATAGCTAATGGAAATTTAATTTTATTTAGAGTTTGTAATAAAGTACCACCAAATGAACGTGAAACCTCTGAGTAAGTCCCAGATACTTGAGTTAAACCTAAAGATGTTAATCGAATGATGGGTGGTATAGAGTATATAACTGTTGCAAGTACTGCAGATACTATTCCTCCTCCAAAAAACATTAAAACAGGAATTAAATAACAGAAGTAAGGTAAAGTCTGCATGGCATCCAAAACCACGTTTTGAACATTTCTAAATCTCTCATTATAAGAGGCAATTATTCCAAGAGGAACTCCAATTATAAAGCATAAAGCTACAGACACTAAAACAGATGATAGTGTTATCATTGATTGTGGCCATATCCCACAAGCACCAATGAAAAGTAATAATATTGCTGTAATAATTGCAAATCTAATACCGACAGTAAAATATCCAATTGCTGCAAATACCCCTAATGTATACCACCATGGCACATGAGTTAAGAATATATCAAGTGGTCTTAAGAGTTTAAGATATACAAATCCCCTAAGAGCTTTTGTAAATGCAATAAAACTAGGATTAACAGTTAAAGATTCTACACTACTAGAAATCGGCTGCCTAATTGACAATCTCCACTCTTCAGGAAATGATCCTATACTTACCATATAAGAGTCAACGAATGAAATAGTCAGAACAAGTAAAAAAGAAGGTATTATATAATATCTTCTAGAAATTATTTCACCAATATCTCTTGCTGTTTCTTTATTTGCTAAAGAAACACAAAATTCAAATACATACGCAATAAATTTTGTTAAATTTGTACAAACAAAATTAATTAAACCAGCTAAAAATTCTAAAGGCTTTTCTATAATTCTTACTATTGCAAATTTTTCCCAAGATTGTGGGAGTAAATAAAATTTTTGAACATTCGATGGAAGTATTTGTTTTGTTTTGCTAAATGACATACTAAATCTATCAAACATTATTGCCATGAAAAGAATACAAAGTCCTCCTTCCATTGCCCACCCAACATCAAGTCTTCTAATTGCTTGCCATACTTGACCACCAATTCCTTCAGCTCCAATGAAACATGCCAAAACTACAAGTGCTAAAGCCATCATTATCACCTGATTAATTCCCATCATTATACTTGGTAGCGAGAGTGGAATTTTAATTTTAAATAGTAGTTGTAACTTACTTGATCCAAATGAGGTAGCAGACTCAATTGTTTCTGCTGAAACTTGTCTTATACCAGTATTTGTTAATCTTATTATTGGAGGCATTGAGTAAATCATAGTGGCTAATATTGCTGGCGCTCCTCCAATTCCAAAAAAGAAAAGAGCTGGAAAAAGATAAACAAACGCAGGCATTACTTGCATTGTATCTAAAATAGGCTTCATAAAATTTTCAAACCTGTCACTTTGTGAACAAAGCACACCTAGAGTCACTCCAACTACGACACATAGTAAAACCGATAAACCCATCAATGCTACCGTTTGCAGAGATGGTTCCCACATTCCTGTTGCACCCCAAAAATAAATGACAAATAAAGAGTACAATCCTAATCTTAAACCACCTGCAATTAAGCAAGGCAAAAATATTAATGCTGCAATTAATAGCCAAGGTGAGTCGATAAGGAAATCTTCAACAAAGTAATATACATTTTTAATATAACTGGCTATTATTTTGGTAATCCATCTATAATTTTTCTTTAAATAATCTTCACCTTCATTAACCCATGCTGTAAATGTAAATTGATCAGTGACGACCTTTGGCATTTTTGAAGGACCATCGCTTTGAAAAGATAACCACAGTGCAACTAAAAATGTTATTAAGATTACAGAATATGTAATAATATTTTTTGATGAATTTGGCTTTCCTTGGATACTTGCTACTTCAGAAGACATATTATCTAAAATTTAAAATAAATAATTTTACTTTTAAAGAAAAATATTGTCTATTTTTGTGTTATTAAAATAACAAAATATGAATAATCAACCAAAAATAACGTGTTCAAATGTTTGGAAATTATTTGGTTCTGACGAACAAAGAATAATTAAAGATTTAGATAAAAGTTTATCAATAAAAGAAGTTCAAGAAAAAACCGGACATGTGGTTGCAGTAAAAGATGTTAGCTTTTCAATTGAGAAAGGTGAGACATTTGTTGTAATGGGTTTATCGGGAAGCGGAAAATCAACCTTAGTTAGATGTATTTCAAGATTAATTGAACCAACGTCTGGAACAGTAAAAATGGATGATGTTGACGTAACGAAAATGAGTGGCAGAGAACTATTAGATTTAAGAAGAAATAAAATGAGCATGGTTTTTCAACATTTTGGTTTATTTCCACATAGAACAGTTGTGGAGAATATTGGATATGGTTTAGAGATTAGAGGAAATAAAAAAAATGATAGAGTAGAAAAATCAATGGAAGTTTTAAAAATGGTTGGTTTAGAAGGTTGGCACAATAATTATCCAAGAGAACTATCAGGAGGAATGCAACAAAGGGTGGGTTTAGCTCGTGCATTAGCTGTAGATCCAGAAATTTTAATTTTTGATGAACCCTTTTCAGCATTAGATCCATTAATTAGAAGAGAAATGCAGGATGAACTTTTAAAGATTCAAGAAAAGTTACAGAAGACTATGGTATTTATTACTCATGATTTCTTAGAGGCAATTAAAATGGGTGATCATATTGCAATTATGAAAGATGGAGAAGTTTCTCAAGTAGGGACACCAGAGGAAATAGTTGCTAACCCCAAAGATCAATATGTAAAAGATTTTTGCGAAGATGTGCCAAAATACAAAGTCCTTAGTGCAAGCAAAGTAATGAGGGAAGAATGTTGTGACGATACAAAAAAAATGTTTGAAAACGGATCAAATAATATTCCTCACAATTCAAAAATAGAAACTTTAATTGATAAGCTTGTAGATACAGATCAGAAATTTCCAGTGGTTAATAGTGAGACAGGTGAGCTTATTGGTGAAATTGATAGAGCAATAGTTATGAAATCAATGAAATCTGCTAGTTAATTTCTCTACTCACCTTAGTTTTTTTTTGTTTTACTTTATCTCTCCAAATTATAATCATTCCAGCAAACACAATTACGAAAACTCCTGGAAATAATTGTTCCCAAGGAGCCTCATTAAAAAATAACCAACCTAAAACAAATGATGAAGGAATACCAAAATATTCAAACGAAGCCATCTTACTTGCAGAGATTAATCTATAAGAATAGATAAAAAGTATTGCTGCAGTACCTCCAAGAATACCAGTCAATGTCATAAGAAAAAAATCTTGGGTACTTTTTATTTCTACATGTCCGGTAGTTAATAAAAACAGTACAACACCACCAATTACATTAAATATTAAAGTGTATAATTGAATTTTTGCTGTTGAGTGACCATCCGGTATAAATTTTAAAATTATCACACTTAATGCCCAAGCAATAGCAGTTAGAATTGGAAATATTGAGTAAAAACTAAATATATCACTTCCTGGCTGAACAATTAAAACAACGCCAAAAAAACCTATAAAAATTGCAGACCATCTATAAATACCAACTTTATCCTTTAAAAAAATTATCGATAAAATTACAATGAAAAATGGTGAAGAAAATGTAAGAACCATAGCAGTAGCAAATTCTAAGTTAATAACAGAAATAAATATAAATATATTCATTGATAAGAAAGCCAAACCTCTAAAAAAGCTTAAGATAATGAATTTATTGTTTAGGTTCCTAAAAACTGAAATGTGCTCTTTAGTAAATAAAATAAGTATAAATAAAGGGATTACCCCCGCAATATTTCTGAATACTGCTAACTGAATTACAGTATATTCATTACCCAAAAACTTTATTACAACCATATACATATCCACACATAGTATTGCTAAGAGCATGGTAAATATCGCTAAATATGTTTTTTTTAAATCTGTTTTTTCTGAAGAAATATTCATTTATAATTTTTTAAAATTGTATACTTTATAAAAGAAATGCAAAGTTTTAAACTTAACGAAACTGATATTCTATCCAATCAAGATTGGACGTTTCCGACTAATATTGCATACGGTCCAGGTAGATTGAAAGAAATAGGTGGTATCTGTAATAATTTAAATATTAAAAACCCTTTAATTGTTACAGATAAAGGTAGCACAAAATTACCATTTATAATTAATTTACAAAATTATTTAAAAAGTTCTGATGTAAAATCCGATTTATTTTTTGATATATCTCCAAATCCAAGAGAAGATGAGGTTTCAAATGGCGTTAGTAAATTTAAAGATGGAAACCATGATGCTATAATTGCAATCGGTGGAGGCAGTGCCATGGATGGAGGAAAATTAATTTGCCTCACAGCAAACAATGACGTTCCATTAAGAGATTTTGAGTTTGAATTAACTCCACCTAAAATTAGCAAGGATAACCCATTCCCAAAAATTATAACTATTCCAACAACTGCCGGAACTGGAGCTGAAACAGAAATTTCAGCTATGGTTACTTATTTAAAAGAAGGCATGAAATTTTGTATGTGGCATCCAGATGTTAGACCTTCCTTAGCATTGTTAGATCCAGAACTAACTATTGGATTGCCAGCAAATTTAACGGCATGGACTGGTGCAGATGCTTTAATCCATAGTATAGAGGGTTATTGTGTTCCTGGTTTCAATCCAATGTGTGATGGTGCAGCGTTAGAGGGATTGTCATTAATATCAAAATCTTTAGTCACAGCTGTAGAAGATCCCACAAATATAGTTGCAAGAGGTGGAATGCATGTTGGATCTTGTTTAGCAGGAATTTCTTTTTTAAAAGGTTTAGGATTAGTACATGCTATTGCTCATATGGTTGGAGCCGAATACAATACTCATCACGGACTAACGAACGCAATAATATTACCTGTAGTTTTAAAATATAATCTACCAGGTATGGAAGAAAAAGTTAAAAGAATGTCAGAGGCTATGCAATTTAAAGATCATTCTGTAGATGCATTTATATCAAACATTGAAAACATTCTTGATAGAATTAAAATTCCAAAAAGTTTAAGCGAAATTGGAGTCCCCGAGGATTGTGTTGATAGAATTGCTGAAAAATCAATGAAAGATCAAGCCTACGGACAAAATCCTAAAAAAGCAACTTTAGAAGAAATAAAGGAAATTACTCTAGCATCCATTAAAAAAGCTAGGTAACAGTAAAATCTCATGCTTGAAAATAAATCAGTTAAAGAAATTATTTCTTTAATTAAGAAAAAGGATGTTTCAGTAAAAGAAATAGTTGGCTTATATTTTGAAAGAATAAAAAAATTTAATCCATCTTTGAATGCTATTGTTTCAATTAAGGATGAAGAAGAAATTATTAAAGAAGCTGAGATTAAGGACAAAAATTTTGACGAGAATAAGCCGTTATTTGGCTTACCTCTTGCCTCTAAAGATTTGCTAGATGTAGTTGGTTTTCCAACCACTTATGGTTTTCCTGGATATAAAGATTATTTTCCAAAAAAAAATTCTATAATTGTTGATCGTCAAATAGATGCCGGTGGAATAATAATTGGAAAAACAAACACTGCTGAATTAGGTGTGGGCGCTCATACAGCGAATAGATTATTTGGAATAACACCAAACATATATGGAAATAGTCAATCATCTGGTGGATCAAGTGGTGGAGCTGGTGTTGCAGTTGCAGCAAATTTACTGCCATTTGCTGATGGTACAGATATGATGGGTTCTTGTAGAACACCTGCTGCTTATGCAAATGTCTATGGTTTTAGACCAACACCAGGATTACTTCCCGATTATAGAACAAATGAAAAAAAGAAAAATCTTCCGGTTATTTCAACACCAGGATGTCTTGCAAGAACACCTGATGATATGTCTATTCTTTTAGATGTCATAGTTGGAGAACATAAAGAAGATCCAATTTCTTTCAGTTTAGATAATTCTTTTAGTGAGGTTAATTTAAGTGACCATGAATTTTCAAAAATAAAAATTGGATGGTTATCTGACATGAATGGTAACTATCAATATGATCCTGAGATAGTTGAAATATGTAACAAACAACTTAACAATCTTGAAAAGCATAAAGTTATAATTGAAAACTTAAAACCAAAAATAGATGCTAATAAATTATGGAATTGCTGGGGCACATTAAGAGCAAAAAGTATTTATGAGGATATTATTACAATGAATATCAAAGATGTTAACGAAATGACTCCACAGGCGTTATGGGAATACAATAAAGGTATCGAGCTCACAGAGGAAGATGTAAAATCTGCTCTTAACTTAAGAATTGAATTATCAAATGATGTAAATAGTTTGTTTGGTGATTTTGATTTTTTAGCTTTACCATCTCAACAATCATTTCCTTTTGATAAAAATTTAAGACACCCAGAAAAAATAAATGAAAAATTAATGGACACGTATCATAGATGGATTGAAATACATATATTCGCTAGTCTTTTTTACTTGCCATCAATTTCTTTACCTATTGGTTTTAATAAAGATGGATTTCCAATAGGTATTCAAATTATAGCAAAAGAAAAAGAAGATTTAAAAGTAATATCTTTTGCAAAAAGATATGAAGAAATTTTTAATTTTTCTAAAATTAAACCAAAATTAAACTAATGGTCAGACACAAACATCATTTTAAAATAGCTTTTGCGTTAGCAATAGCTGCTGGGTCATGGGGAGTTTATTGGCTACCTCAAAGAATTTTAGAAGATGGGGGACTCACTGGAGGTTGGGGAACAATTTCTCAAATGATGATCGGAATTTTATTACTTACACCCATCTCTTTGTGGAGAAAGTATAAAGGTCGTACATCTGGTTTAGAAATTCCTTTTGTTGGTTTTTTAACGGGCAGTGGTTTTATATGTTACGCATTAAGTTTCTTGCTTACAGATGTTGTGCGAGCATTAATCATGTTTTACATGATACCTGTCTGGACGACTATTTTTGAAATATATTTTTTAAAAAAAAGACCAGGTTTAGAAAGAGTTTTAACTTTAAGCTTAGCACTAGGGGGTTTGTGGGTAGTTTTTAGTCAATCTAACATTATACCGTTACCACAAAATGCAGGAGATTGGTTGGCATTGGTAGGTGGTGTGCTATTTGGGGCTGGGTTGGTACGTTTAGAAATTTCCAAAACAGATGGTGTCTTTCCAGTAATTTTTTCTTTCTTTGTTTATGGGACAATATTTAATATTTTTGCTGGCTTTATTTTAAAAGATTACTTAGGACCTATGCCGCCGATTGAAGCTTTTACATCAATGTTTACTTTTTTAGTTCTTATTTCAGTATTTTATTTTATTCCTACTGGAGTAGTTATAATGTGGTCTCCATCTGTTTTAGGTGCAGGCCTTTGTGCAATATTATATTTAAGCGAAATAGTAGTTGGAGTTATATCAGCTGGTATTTTAACAGATGAAACATTTGGTTGGAGAGAAATCGTTGGAAGTACAATGATTGTTGTAGGAGGAGTATTAGCTGTTGTTCTAGCACCAAAAGAAGAAAAATAGATGCTGTTTAAAGAAAAGTTTAAATCAAATTCAAAAATATTCTTAGATGGTGGAAATGGTTCTGAGATTGCAAACTTAGGAGGTGAGATGACACCAGCTTTTTCTGCATTAGCAACAATCACAGCACCAGAAATTGTAAGACAAGTTCATGAAAATTTTATGGATGCAGGCTGTGATCTTATTACAGCAAATACTTTTAGCACTACAAGACACAATATGAATAGTATTAACAAAGGTAATGAAACAAAAGATTTTATTATTAGATCTGTCGATATAGCCAAAAAGGCAATAAAGAATAAGGGGAAAGAAAATATAGTTGGAATAGCAGGGAGTATGTCGAATTTTTTCTCACTGAAGGAGAATGAATTTGTTCCAGATCCAAAGTACATACCTTCATTCAGAGAGGAAGAGAGAAACTATAAAGAGGCTGCTAAAATCTTAAAAGAAGAGGGAGTTGATATTTTAATTCTAGAAATGATATTAGATATAGATCACTCAAAAATCTTACTTAACTCTGCATTAGAAACTGGTTTACCTGTTTGGGTTGGACTTAGTTGCTGTATAAGCAAGTTTGATAATAAGGTTATTGGAAGAAATTTTAGAGCTGAAAAAGAAAAATCACTCATTTATGATGAAAGTATATACAAAGAGCAACCAAAATTTATTCCTGATGATAAGATTGTTCTTTTAGATGATATTATGAAATCTCTAACAAATATCGGCGGAGATGTTTATGGTATTATGCATACTTGGCTTGTTGATGCCTTTGATGGATTGAAGGTGATTAAAAATAATTGGCAGGGTCCAATTATGTTTTATCCAGAGATACATAAGTTTGATACAAAAACACATAAGGCAACAGTGACATACGCTGAGGATGAATTTGCTGATGAATGTGGAAAACTAATTGATGACCAAATTCAAATAATCGGAGGGTGTTGTGGTGTCACAGATAATCATCTCAAAAAATTAATTTCAAGGTATTCTTAATTTTAATATTAATTGTTAACTAAGTTTATCAACATATTAATCATATCAACTTTATAACTCTCTTTTGTTGCAGATTTTGTTTCTAATACTGAAAAAAATGCTGCGACTTTGCCGGTTTTAAAATTTGTTGCCAAAAACTGACCTCCATATCCAGAGTGTCCAATCATGTTACCTGATACCATTGTTGAATTTGAGTAATACAAATATTTATTTTTTGATAATTCCATGTATTTAGGTCCTAAATTTTTAATAGTTTTGTCTAAAAAAGAAGGTGATCCAACTTTTCTATTTCCAACCCCCATACCTTTTCTTGCAAAAAGTAAACCCATTCTTAAAAAATCTCTTGTAATTAAACAACCACCACCAGACATCCATGGCATCCCATATCTATCAGAGGCAATATATAAACCTTCTTCAAAGCCAGCAGCTTCAACTGCCGATAAAACCCAATCTCTTAAAGTTCTTCCACTTACCTTTTCTACAATTAATCCAACTACATCAGTATTTGCAGATTTGTAAAATGCATATTGAGATCTATTTATTAAACTTTTGTTTTTAATTTTTTTAATTGTATTTAAATATTCTTCTTGGCTTAAATGATTTTTTAAATTTTTTGGTAACCTCCAACCTCCAACAGGCTCATGTAAAAAGGAGGAAGAATATGCTTTAGTATAATCTTCGGTATAGGAATTTATAATATTCATATTCAAAACATCTTGTACTTTTGCATCAGCATAACCGCTTCCAATTTTAGGCAAATAATGTGAAACTTTTTTATTCAAATTTATTGAATTATTTTTCACAAGTTCACCTACAAAAAAGTTAACAAACATTTTAGTTATTGACATAATTGTCTGTGGTTGATTTTTTTTGAAATCTTTAGCGTATTTTTCAAATAATATATTTTGACCTCTGCCAACGATTATTGAACAAAAAGATTTATTTTTGATCATTTTTTTTACCAAAGGTATTTTACCAATTTTATTATTGGGTTTTGACTTTAGTTTTAATACTAGATCAGATCTTAGATAAAGACTGTACCTATTTATTTTATGTAAATTTCTGTAACCAAATCTTCTAGTTTTTGGAAGATTCCATAAAGCCTTATTATCTCTAATTGTATTTATTTCAGGATTTTTAACAGAGGCTAATTTTTTTATTTTCAATATTTTAAAGATTTTTTTTGTTCGTATTTCTGATGATATCCTTCTGCTTTACAATAATTTTTTTCCTTGGATATTTTTGTTGATACCTTACCATTTAATTTTTTGTTCACTTCATTTAATACTTTTTCAGCAATCTTTTTTTCTTCATCAGTATTATAAAATATTTCTGATCTATATTGAATTCCAACATAAGTACCTTGCCTATTTACTTGTGTAGAGTCGTGCAATTCAAAAAATAGATTAACCATGTCCTCATATGATTTTTCTTTTTCATCATATTGAACTTTTACAACTTCAATATGGCCAGTGTCACCCCCGCACACAGCTTTATAGGTTACATTAGGATCATCCCCTCCACAGTAACCACATTCAGTAGAGATGATGCCGCTAATGCCTTCGTACTTAGTTTCATCCCAAAAACAACCAATACCGCCAATAAATGTCTTCATTATTTCTTAACTTATACTTTAGTTTTTTAAAATTGAAATGGCTTTAATTTCATCAACTCCTATTCCACAACAGCCACCTATAATTTGAGCTCCATCTTTAATCCATGTTTTTACTTCATTTAAATAATCATTTGGAGTCATGTCATCTATAAATCTCCAATGTGGTTTTTCATAATATCCTTTATTTGGATACGCTCCTATGGCTCCATCAAAATTTTCTCTCGCAGTTTTTATTGCCTTGCCTGTAGTTTTAATATCAGAGTGGGCTACTAAAATTGGACCGTTATGAATTTTTTTAAAATTATTTATAGATTTTTCAAAATTTTCATAGACGTGCGTATCAGAGTCAATTGTATCGTTGTACCCGAGCATTATTTGATTTTGATCATTCGTTACACACGATACCGACAACCAAACTGGTATACTTATCTTTGTAGAACAGTTTAACATTGTTTCCACAATATCTGCTTGAGAAGACATAGCCTCTAAAATAATTAAATCTACTCCTTCACCTGATAAAATTTTAAGTTGTTCATCAAAGCCAGGTATCATTGCTTTAACTCCTAGTTTGTAAAAATTACCAAAAGTTGAAACGCTTCCAGCAAGAGCAACATCTTTGTTTGAATTTTTAATTGCATCTTTTGCAATTTGAACACTTTTTTTATTAAATTCCTCTATTAAGTCTTCATAACCATACTGTCTCATTGATATAGGTGTAGTACTATATGTATTTGTAGTTATTACATCAGCACCCGCATTTATATAATCTTCATGAATTTTTCTTACTAATTCTGGATTATCTACTGAGCATTTTCCACACCACATTTTTTCATCCATTTTAGCGCCATTCTTTTCTAATTCAGCACCCATTCCACCATCTAAAATAATAGTTTTTTTATTTTCTAATTTTTCATGAATTGATGAATAAGACATATTATTATTCTTTGCTATTTGTGAAGGTGCAAATTTTATTTCCATCAAGATCACGTACGTAAGAATAATAAACTCCTGATCCTTCTGGTCGTTCACCTCCTGATCCTTCGCTAGTACCTCCAGCTTTTAAACCTATTTCGTGAAATCTATCAACAAGAACTCTTGAAGATGTTATAAATGATATTTGTGTTCCATTTCCAAAAGTTGCTTCTTTTTTATTAAAGGGTTTTGTAATGTAAAATTCTATTTCGTTTGTATCTTTTTTTCCATATGCTGCATAATCGTTCTCAACAGTTTCGTTTCTTGATAGTCCAATGACTTTCAAAACTTCATCATAAAACTTAATTGCAGCATCTAAATTATTTGTTCCCACCATTACATAACCAATCATCTCAACCTCAAATATCTTGAATATATTTTTTTAATTCCAGCCAGTAATTGCCTTAACCTCTAGGTATTCAGTAAACCCCCAAAGTCCACCTTCTCGACCGTTACCTGATTGCTTAAATCCTCCAAAAGGTGCTCCAGTGTCTGCTCCTTGGCCATTAATATAAACTGTCCCTGCTCTTACTTTTCTTGCCACTCTTTTTGCTTTTTCTTTATCCTCAGTTTGTAAATAGTTACCTAATCCGTAAGACGTATCGTTAGTTATTTTAATTGCTTCTTCTTCTGTATCAAATGGAATAATTGAGAGGACTGGACCAAATATTTCTTCTCTAGCGATTTTCATATCGTTGTTAACATCTACAAATATTGTAGGTTTGACAAAATACCCCTTATTAAGACCATTTGGCAGATCGGGCCCTCCTGCAGCTAAAGTTGCACCTTCTTTAATTCCCTCATTTATGAGATTTACAACTTTATCATATTGAACTTTGGATACTAAAGGTCCAATGTGATCACCCTTTTTAGATGCCACATCTACTTTAATTTTATTTGCTTCATCTACAGCTTCTTTTACTGCTCTATCATAAATTGATCTTTGAACTAGCATTCGTGTTGGAGCATCACAAGACTGTCCAGTGTTACTCATTATACTTCTTACTCCATCTCTCAC
Source organism: uncultured Pelagibacteraceae bacterium (assembly GCA_902558435.1). Taxonomy (GTDB): domain Bacteria; phylum Pseudomonadota; class Alphaproteobacteria; order Pelagibacterales; family Pelagibacteraceae; genus Pelagibacter. Next base: position 89,330 of record CACEDU010000002.1, read on the forward strand.
TGCATCTGGATAAGAATCCTCAAAAACTATATTTCCACCTTTACCACCAAGCTCAAGAGTTACCTTTTTAATTGTATCAGCTGCATTTTTTTGTATTAGTTTTCCTGCTCTAGTAGATCCTGTAAATGAGACCATATCAATATCGGGGTGGCCAGATATATGGTTTCCAACTACTTCTCCATTACCATTAACTAAATTAAATACTCCTGGGGGAAAACCAGCTTCATCAATCATTTCTGCAAACAAAACTCCTGATACCGGAGCAATTTCAGATGGTTTTAAAATCATTGTACAACCAGCTGCTAGTGCAGGAATAACTTTAAGTACGATTTGGTTCATTGGAAAATTCCAAGGGGTTATTAGTCCACAAACTCCAATTGGCTCATATCTAATTTGGTTGTTTGATTTTGGATCAAACTGATGTTCAAAATTAAAACTTTTTAAAATATCTATTGTATTTTTAGATATATCTGCACCCATTTTAGTATGAATATCTGATGCAAAATCTAATGGTGCACCCATTTCCATTGATTGTGCTTCAACCATTTCATTCCACCTTCTATTATAAATTTTATCAAATTTTTCTAATAATTTTACTCTCTCTTCTTTTGTAGTTTCTCTCCAAGTTTCAAATGCAACTTTAGCAGCACTTATAGCTTTATCAGTATCCTCTATAGATCCCAAAGATATTACTGCAAAAGCCTCCTCAGTTGATGGATCAATTACATCAAAGTCATTAGGTTTAACTGGTGCAACCCATTTTCCGTTTATATAAAAATTTTTTTTTTCAATCATAATTGTACTTTAACATAAAATTTAAATTTCATAACCTTTTTCTTCAGGCTGATTATCAATCAACTCCTCTGGAAAACCTTTAGCTCTAAAATCAATTTTATTTAGATCTTCCATTCTTTTTACTATCATTGATGACCAGGCTCTTGAGCCGTATTTTTTTTGGCCATCTTTAAAAATTTCAACTATCTTTGGAGAAATTTCCAAAGGCGCATTTAATTTTTTTGCGAGTTCATCGAATAGTCCTGTATCTTTTAAAACAAGATCCATTGTAAAATTTATATTATAAGAGCCATTTAAAATGACTTGGCTCTCAGTTTCATGAACAAATGAATTTCCTGATGATACGGCAATTCCTTTATAAGCTTTTGCAAGATCTAGATTTGATTTTTTAGCTATTGTCCATGCCTCTCCAAGGGCAACCAAATGTGTAGAAGCTAAATAATTTGTAATTACTTTTAGAACTGAAGCAGTACCTAATCCTCCTGTATGTAATATTTTTCGCCCCATTACTGTTAAAGCAGGTAAAATCTTTTCGAATGCATCTCTGTCTCCACCAACAAATATTGCTATATTTCCTGAAGCTGCCCTATGGCATCCACCGCTTACTGGACCATCTAAGGGTATTGCTTTTTTTTCTATTACTTTTTTTCCCATCCTTTTTACCTCTGCCTCATCAGTAGTGCTCATTTCCAACCATATTTTATTTTCAGAAAGACCTTCCAGTATCCCGTTTTGACCCTCCATCACTTCTGCACAAATTTCAGGAGAGGGAAGACAAGTTATTATTAAATCAACTTCCTCAGCCATTTCTTTGGCAGAGTTTGCAATTTTTGCCCCAGAGTCTTTAAATTTTTTTGTTAAACTTTTATTTAAATCTCTAACTGTTAAATTAAATTTATTCCTCAATAAACTCCCAGCTAGTTTGCCTCCAACATTTCCTAAACCAATAAATCCTATATTCATTAATTTACCTCCTCTTTCTTTTTATATAATATCATTACGACACCGACTATTATTACTACTCCTCCAATAAATAATTCACTTGTTGGTTTTTCACCTAATAAAAATATTGCTGCAAGTAATCCAGTGGGTGGTATGCCCATAGTTACTATAGGTAAGACTTTGTACAGTGGATTATTTTTTAGAACATAATAAAAACAACCATAAGTTATTGGTTGCATAATAAATCCTATGTAAAATGCTATTAACCAATGATTAAATTTAGCAGTTGATAAATATGAAATGGTATCACCCTCAATAACAGTTGAAATTAAAATTAAAGTAGGTCCAGAAAATAATGCAAGCCATGCAACTAGGGCTAAAGGATTAATTTCTTTACTCAAAGGTTTTACAATTACTTGACCAAGTGCCCATATTGCTGAACCTAAAATTGTAAGAGCAATCCCAAATATTTTTCCATCTAAATTAGGCGAGCCAGTTAAAATATATACTCCTATAAATGCAACTCCTATTCCAATTAAAGCTCTTAAGGTTGGTTTTTCTTTCAACATAAAAAAAGCAAAAATTACTCCAAAAGGAACTTCTGTTTGCACTAATAATACTGCTGCAGATGCATCAATAAAATTTAAACCAGTATAAGTAATACTGTATTGTAAAGTGTTTGCTATAAATGAAGCAATAAAAATTTTTTTTAAGAATCCTTTTGGGATAGGAAACCACCAAATTAAAATTGATGCTGCAAATATAAATCTTAATCCCATTAGAAGTATTGGTGGAAAAGACTCAAAAGCAGGTTTGGCAATTACAAAACCAAACCCTAAAAAAATAGGAACAAGTGATGCAACCAGAGTATCTTTAAAATTCATTCAATTAATTTAATATTAATGATTATTCGAGAACTTATGATATATTCACCTTTTTAAAATATGAATTCAACAAAAATAGAACCAAAATATATAAGTAAATCAAATCCACGAGTTGGCCTTATTGCACTTGCAAGCGATTTTATGATTGAAAGAGACTTTATTAACGTAATTAAGGATAGAGAAATTGATTTTTTTGTTAATAGAATAGAGTGTTATAATCCTTTAACTAAAGAAAATTTGATTAAAATGTCAGATAAAGTAACTGATGTTGCAAAAGATATTCTTCCAGACCAGGATATAGACTGTGTTGTTTATGGATGTACTTCAGGTACTATAGCTGCGGGTTACAATTCTATAGAACAAAAGGTAAAAGCTGCAAAACCAATGGCTGAGGTTACAACACCAAGCACCGCTGCTATAAAAGCTTTAAATAAATTAAATATACGCAAGCTTTGTTTATTTACTCCATACAGCAAAAAACTTAATGATGATGTTGTAGAATATTTTAAGTCTGAGGGATTTGAAATAACCTCCAATTCTTATTTTGATATAGAGGCAGACTACGATATCGGTAAAGTAGATCAAAATTATTTGTATGATGTATTATCTAAAATAGATTTAAATGGCGCAGATGCATTATTTGTATCTTGTACGGCTTTACCCGTGCTACCAATAATTGATAAACTTGAAAAAAAACTGAATACAATTGTTTTATCAAGTAATCAGGCTTTGATCTGGGACACTCTAGTCCAAATAAATAAAAATAATCTAGTTGAAGGTTTTGGAAAATTATTCAAATAGAAATTTATGTCATTTACTAAAGAGGAATACAAACAAAGATTAAAAAAAGTCCAGTCAATGATGGAAAAAAAAGGTATTGAACTTTTAATTTCTCACGACACTAATAATATGAATTATTTGACCGGTTATGATGCTTGGTCCTTTTATTATGCACAATGTGCAATAGTGCATGTCAATTCAGATGAACCACTTTGTTTTGTAAGAGCGCAAGATGCTGGTGGCGCATATATAAAAACTTATCTAAAAGATGAAAATATAATTGTTTATGATGAAAATTATATTCATACATGGCCGAAACATCCTTACGATTATTTAGTAAAAATAATTAAAGATAGAAAATGGGATAAACTTTCGATTGGTGTTGAAATGGATGCTCATTACTTCACAGCTTTTTGCTATGTAAAGATAAAACAAGGTTTACCTAACGCAAAAATTAAAGACTCAGAACGTTTGGTCAACTGGGCGAGATTTGCAAAATCTGATGCAGAAATAAAATATATGAAAAATGCTGCATTGATTTCAGAAAAAGGGATGAAAACTGCAATGGAAGTAATTCAGCCTGGTGTAAGACAATGCGATGCTGTTGGAGAGATACAAAAAACTTTATTTTATGGAACACCAGAGTTTGGAGGAGAATATTCGAGTATTGCAACACTTCTTCCAACAGGAAAGGGAACTTCAGCTTCACATTTAACTGCTACCCAAGATAAGTTTGTGGAGGGAGAAGCAACAATTGTAGAGTTATCTGGAGTTTACAAAAGATATCATGCTCCAATGGCAAGAACTGTTTTGTTAGGAAAACCCGATCAACTAAAAATTGATACGATGAAAAAGACTATTGAAGCTCTAGAAGCTGGAATTAAAGTAACAAAAGCTGGAAATACTGCGAATGATGTAGCTCAAGCATTTTGGGGAGTTTTAGACAAATATGGAATAGAGAAAAAATCAAGAACTGGTTACTCAATTGGTATCGGTTACCCACCAGATTGGGGAGAACATACTTTAAATATATATAAAGAAGAAATGACAGAATTAGTTCCAAATTCTTGCTTTCATATGATAGCTGTAATGCAATTTGGTGATTGGGGAGTTGAAGCATCAGAGTCTATAAGAGTTACTGACAATGGATGTGAATTATTTTGCAATTATCCAAAAGAGCTACATATAAAAAGCTAATTAACTGTTGCAAATAAGATAACTAAATGTTTTAAAAACTAACTTATGTCAAAAAAAACTGATTTCGTAAAATTTGATAAAGTAGACAAAAGTTACGACGGAAAAGTATTAGTAGTAAAAGATTTGAATTTAGATATTGAAGAAGGTGAGTTTGTAACAATGCTTGGACCTTCTGGTTCAGGAAAAACTACATGTCTAATGATGCTGGCTGGTTTTGAAACTCCAACTAATGGAGAAATATTTTTAGACAACAATCCAATTTCTAATATACCTCCGCATAAAAGAGGAATTGGAATGGTTTTTCAAAATTATGCTTTATTTCCTCACATGACTGTTTTTGAAAATTTAGCATTTCCATTAAAGGTAAGAAAAATATCTCAAGAGGATATAGAAAAAAAAGTGGACAAAGCTTTAGCAATGGTTTCGCTAGATGGATTTGCAAACAGAATGCCAGGACAACTATCTGGTGGTCAACAACAAAGAGTTGCAGTTGCAAGAGCGTTAGTTTTTGATCCTGCTGTTGTTTTAATGGATGAGCCTTTAGGTGCTTTAGATAAAAATTTAAGAGAAAGCATGCAGTACGAAATTAAACACATTCATGAAAGTATTGGTGTAACAGTAGTTTATGTAACTCATGACCAAGGTGAAGCTTTAACAATGTCGAATAGGATTGCGGTATTTAATGATGGTAAAGTTCAACAACTATCAAGTCCTGATAAACTATATGAAGAACCAGTTAACTCTTTTGTTGCAGAATTTATTGGAGAAAATAATACTTTTGGTGGAGAAGTTTCTGAAATTTCAAATGGAACATGTAAAGTGAAATTAGAAAAGGGTGAAATAATTGCTAATCCAATTTCAGTTAAATCTGTCGGAGAAAAAACTACAGTATCAATTAGACCAGAACGAGCTTTAATAAACCCTAAAGATAAAATGGATAATAATCAAAAAGGGAAAATCGAAGAGGTAATTTATCATGGGGATCATACTAGAGTTAGATTAAATTTACTTGGTAATTCAGAATTTATATTGAAAGTTCCAAATAGTTCTCAAAATTTAGATATAAAACTTGGTAATGAAATTAATATTGGCTGGAATAGTCATGACGCTAGAGCTTTAGACCCAAAATAAGCTAAATTATTAGATTTTCGCCAAAATCACCTGTTGACTCTTATATTCTATGTTGCTGTACTCATTTTTTATAAAAAAACGTTTAAACGGAGGATAAATGAAAAAATTAAGTAAATTATTACTTGCTTTAACATTTGCAGTTTCTGTATCTACATCCGCTTTTGCAGTAGTTGTTGCATCATGGGGTGGAGCATACACAGAAAGTCAAAAGTTAGGATATGGTGATCCAACATCGAAGGCATTAGGTGTACCAATCGAGTGGGTTGACTATTCAGGCGGACTTTCAGAAATTAAAGCGCAAATAGAAGCAGGAGCAATCACATGGGATATTATAGACGTATTCGCTTATGATACTATCAATGGTTGTGATGAAGGAATTTTTGTTGAATTTGATTTTGATAAAGACTTCCCACCAGCACCAGATGGTACGCCTGCAAGTGAAGACTTCTTCACTGATATGCCAAGTAAATGTGCGGTAGGAAATATTTTATATTCTTGGAACTATGCTTACAACAGTGATTTGTTAAAAAGCACTCCAACGACTTTAAAAGATTTCTTTAACACAAAAAGATTTCCAGGAAAAAGAGCTATTTACAAAAGTGCATTAACTAACTTAGAAATTGCATTAGCAGCAGATGGTGTAAAAATGGGTAAAGGTGGAGAATTTATCTACAAAAAATTAGAAGAGCCAGGATATGTTGACAGAGCAATGAATAAAATCAAAGCACTGTGTGAGGATCCAAATGGCGGATGTGTATTTTGGTCAGCTGGAGCTCAACCACCAGAATTATTAATGAGTGGTGAAGTTGTAATGGCAACTGGTTGGAATGGTAGATTTTTCAATGCAGCTGTTGGAGAAGGTGCTCCAATAGTTCAAGTTTGGGACGGACAAGGTCTTGACTATGAATATTTTGCATTAGTTAAAGGTGGACCAAATCAAGAAGATGCTATGAAGGCTTTAGCAATGATGACAAGTACTGAGATGTTAGCAGGAAGTGCAAAATACATTGCATATGCACCATGGAGAAAATCATCAATTGCAGTTATGGAAGCAGGCGAGCCTTGGTATAAAGATGGAAAAACAAACATGGTTCCACATATGCCAACAGCACCAGCTAACCTTAAAAGATACTTCTTAGTAAACGCTGAATACTGGGCTGATAACGGCACAGAGCTTGGTGAAAAATGGGAAGCTATGAAAGCTAGTATTAAATAATTAAAGTTTTAATCACTTTAATTTTATATTATATTAAGGGCGGTCGCATTGACCGCCCTTTTTTTATGAGCTCAGAAACAGGAAAAATTTTAACAACAGATGGAATTCCCCTAGAGGAAAGTCTAAAACAGGCAGAAAAGAAAAATAAAATTAAAGCTTTTTTACTAGTAGCACCATTATTATTATTTTTAATTATTACATACATGATTCCTATCGGAGACATGTTCTCTAGAAGCATAGATGATAAGATGGTTACCAATATGCTTCCTAAAACTTATAAAGCAATGGAAAATTGGGATGGAAAAGAATTACCGCCAGAGGAAGTTTTTGAAGCATTTTACTTAGACTATAAAATTCTTGTTAAGAATAAAACAGCAGGAAAATTACAGACACAATTAAATTATGAAAAAAATGGATTTAAGAGTGTTTTAAAAAAACTAGCAAGAAAACAAAAGAAATTTGAGGAGGGAAACTACAAAGAACAAATAATGAAAGTTCATAAAAGATGGAGAAATGTTGAATATTGGAGAGCAATTAAAAGAAGAGCTCCATCTTATACATATTCAAAATACCTTAAAGGTGTAGACATGTACTCCAATGAAGATGGAAAAATTGTTCAAGTTTCTGAGGATAGAAGAATTCATAGAATATTATGGATAAGGACAGTGGAGGTAGCTTTTTTTGTTACTTTATTTTGTTTTTTGATGGCTTACCCAATTGCACATTTGTTGGCAACTCTACCAATGAAATATAGTAATTTGCTTATGATCTGCGTTCTTCTTCCTTTCTGGACATCTTTACTTGTAAGAACTGCAAGTTGGATGATTTTGTTACAGCAACAAGGAATTGTGAATGATTTCTTTGTTTGGACAGGTCTTGTTGCAGACGATAACAGACCTGAGATGATGTACAATAAAACTGGAACTTACGTGGCAATGACTCAAATACTTTTACCTTTTATGGTTTTACCTTTGTATAGTGTTATGAAAACGATCTCTCCAAGTCTTATGAGGGCTGGTAAGTCTTTAGGCGCAACTCCAGCGGTTGCTTTTTTTAAAGTTTATTTTCCACTTACAATTCCAGGAATAGGTGCAGGTTGCTTATTAGTATTTATCTTAGCAATTGGATATTATATTACGCCAGCACTTGTTGGAGGTGCATCTGGAACACTTATTAGTAATCAAATAGCATATCATATGAAGAGTACTTTAGATTGGAGTTTTGCATCTGCAATGGGTCTGATGCTTTTAACGGGTGTGTTAGCAATATATTGGATTTATAATAAACTTGTTGGAGTTGATAACATCAAATTAGGTTAATTATGGCTTTACCAAAATATACAGAACCACATTATAGAATTTGGCATTACTTTTATTTATTAATTTGTGGTTGTGTCTTTTTCTTTTTGATAGCTCCTTTATTTGTAATTTTTCCATTATCTTTCAATGCAGAAGAGTTTTTGGTTTTTTCTGATGGAATGAAAAGATTAGACCCTGATGCATTCTCATTGAGATGGTATAAGGATATGATTTATGGAACAAAAAATCCATGGGGTTTAGCTGCAAGAAATAGTTTTATAATTGCAATATTTGCAACATTAGGATCAATTATTTTAGGTACTCTTGCCGCATTAGGTTTAAGCAGCAGACATATGCCTTACAAAGGTTTGATAATGGCAATTTTAATTTCACCAATGATAGTCCCGCTAATTATTTCTGGAGTAGCGATTTTCTTTTTTATGGCAAAGGTAGGTTTGGCTGCTACTCATTTAGGTATTATACTGGCACACATTATTCTAGGAACACCTTTTGTAGTAATAACTGTAACTGCAACACTTTCAGGTTTTGACCATAGTATTACACGTGCGGCCTCAAGTCTTGGAAGTAGTCCATATAATACATTTATGAAAATTACTTTACCTTTGATATTACCTGGAGTTATTTCTGGTGGTCTTTTTGCTTTTGTAACCTCTTTTGATGAAGTCGTCGTTGTATTATTCTTGGCTGGCTTAGATAATACCACAATACCAATTCAAATGTGGACTGGACTAAGAGAACAATTAAGTCCGACAATTTTAGCAGTAGCAACTTGTTTAATTATATTGTCAGTATTAATCTTATTAACTGCTGAACTTTTAAGAAGAAGATCTGAAAGATTAAGAGGAATAAATAGATAGTTTAATTGACAGACTCGATTACTGTCGCAATTCCCATTCCTAAACCAATGCACTGAGTAGAAAGAGCATATTTTTTATTTTCTCTTTTCAACAAATCAGCTGCTTTACCAGTAATTCTTGCACCTGTTGCACCAAGTGGATGACCAAGAGCAAGAGCTCCACCATCTAAATTGACCTTATCCTTATCTATACCTAAGTCTTTAATACACGCTAATGATTGAGAAGCAAAAGCTTCATTCAATTCAACAATATCAATTTGTTCAGCTGACAAGTTAGCTCTCTTCAATGCTTTTTTTGAAGCGCCAATTGGACCTAATCCCATGTAATCAGGGTCACAGCCCTCAACAGCAGTAGATATTATTCTTCCTAAAATATTTAAATTATTTTCTTTTGCATAATTTTCCTCACAAATTAAAGTTGCCGCAGCACCGTCTGTTAAAGGTGATGAAGTTGCAGCTGTAACTGTTCCATTTTCATCAAAAGCAAGTTTTAATCCATCTAATTTTTCCATTGTACTATTTGGTCTAATGTTTCCATCTGTATCACAATCACCAATTGATACGATTTCATTCTTAAAATTTCCTTTGGTCTGAGCTTTGTGTGCTTTTTGATGACTTGATATAGCAAACTCCTGTTGTTCATTTCTCGAAATGTTATATTTTTTTGCAACGTTTTCTGCAGTTGTTCCCATTGAAAAATAAACATGTGGATTATCTGTCTTACTTTCAGGATAGGGGATTGGTTCAAAACCAGTATTTACTCTTGTCATGCTTTCTACTCCTCCACAGACAAATACTTTTCCAGCACCTAGTGAAATTTTACCAGCTGCAATATGAATAGCCTCCATTGATGAACCACACCATCTATCTACTGTCATTCCTGAGGTTTTAACATTCATACCACTGAGAAAAGTAGTCAACTTTCCAATATTAAAACTTTGTTCACCTGTTTGAAATGCACAACCAACCACAATATCCTCAATGTCATCTTTTTTAACATTTGATTTTGATACTAAATCTTTTATCACTTCTGCTAATAGATTAACTGGTTTTGAGTCAATTAAAGCTCCTTTTCTTGCCATAGTAAAAGGTGATCTTGAAAATCCTGCTATTACTGGTTTAAACATAACTTAAATATAAGGTTAATCAGGAAATGGTAAAGAAGTTATAATGCCTTTTCTGTTTTTTCCATTAAAAGTGTTTATAAAAACTTCATTCCCCAAATCCCAAAAATCTCTATTTATCATTGATAAACCAATATTTTTCTTAATTCTTGGGGAGTAAATTCCAGAAGCAATTTGACCAATTTTTTTATTGTTTTTTGAGTATACCGGCAAAGGAACTCCTGTTGGTTTACAGGGATCGCCATCAAAAATTATACCTCTCATCTGTTGTGTTATTCCTTCAGATTGAATCTTTCTCAAAGCATCTTTTCCAATAAAATCATGATCATCTTCTTGTTTACAATATTTTTCAAGATTGCATTCTAGTGGATTATTTTCTCTGGTGAAATCATTACCATAGGACATAAGTCCTGCCTCAATTCTATCAATTAAGTTTGGACATCCAGGAGATATATTAAATTTTTGACCATGATCCCAAATAATATCCCAAAGTTTTTCACCAAGTTCAATTTCATTAAAATGAGTTTCAAATCCTTTAAAATAAATTTCAAAACCATCTTGCTTACTATATCCAGACCTAGCAATTATTTGTTTTGTACCTAAAAAGTCAAAGACTTTAAAATTGAAAAATTTTAATTTTTTTATGTCTTCCCCAAATATTGAAACCAGAAGATCTTCAGATTTAGGACCTTGGATAGCTAATGGATAAACATCTGGTTCTATTATTTCAACATTATATCCAGATCCTAATGCAATACCTTTTGCCCAAAGCAGAATATCCGAGTCAGCAATAGAAATCCAAAACATGTCATCATCTAGTTTTAGTAAAACTGGATCATTAATCATTCCTGCGGTCTCATCTATTATTGGGATATAAAAACATTTTCCAGTTTCCATTTTTTTTATAGAGCGAGGTGTCATTTTTTGCACAAGCTTTGCTGAGTCAGGACCTGTAATTTGTACTTGTCTTTGACAAGATACATCCCAAACTTGAACCTGCTCTCTTAAATGCCAGTAATCTTCCTCAACTGTATTCTTAAATCCTTTTGGCAACAACATGTGGTTTACAACAGTAAAATCTGATACACCACATGCTTCAACTTTGTTTGTGAATGGAGTACGCCTTATACGTCTTGACATATTTAATTTAATATTTTTTTGATGTATTAAATTTTCACCACTCATTTATTTGGACCACCATACAGTGTAGCTATTTTTAGAAATTATAATTGGTATATGATATTTTTTATTATTATCTTTCATTTTGAATTTAATATTTATTTCAGAAATAATTTTTTTCTCAGAGAAATAATCCCCAGTTTTGCAAATCATTTCATATACGCACTTTGTATCATCATCACTTAGATCAAATTCTTTATGTATTCTACCTCCATCATCAGATTTAGTTTCAAAGAAAATTTCTTTATCACCATTTTTTTTTATTTGATAAATTATTACATCAATATTTCCAGCATGAGATCCATTAGTAGCGTCTAATAAATGTGATGAAAATATTGCCATTTTATTCTATTGATGACTTCTCTCTTTTACTTGCAACTGCAGAGACTATTGGACTTAGTACTGGTTTTGCTTTGACATTTACACATGCAGGTTTTCCACTTTCCATCGCCCTTTTAAGCGCAGGTGCTAACTCTTCTCTTTTATTAACTAATTCTCCATACCCTCCAAAACCCTCAAATATCTTATGAAATGGGATGTCTCGAAAATCAGTTGCAACGCTTTTCCCACTTTTAAATAATCTCTCTTGTTGTTGCCCTATTGAGGCTAATCCACCATTGTTATCAATTACAACAGTAATAGGTTTTTTTTCATAAAATACACTTTCAATAGACATACCTCCTGATAAAAACGCACCATCTCCACTTATAAGAACAACATTTGAGTCTGGATTGTGATTTTTAGCAGATAAAGCAAACGAAACCCCAACACCTAACATACTAAATGTTCCAGGATGTAAGATACCTTTTAATTTTTTACCTTTTGCGCCAGCAATATTAATTGCAATCTCTGACCAGAAATGGGTATTTCCTCCATCTATAACAAGCCAGTCATTTTCACTCATTGCTTCTTGGACATCTAATGAAAGTTGTAGAGGATGAATTTTACCACCATTTTTTTTTGATGCTTCAGCCTCAATTGCTAAATCTTTCAAAGATTTATCTACCCATTCTCTTTTCTTTTTTTTATTTTCTTCGAACCAAGATGTATCTAAATTCCATTTATTATTTTTCTTTAAATTAGATAATGTATCTAAAAAAACACCAGGATCGCTTAGTAAACAAAAATCAGCTGCTCTATTAAGTTCTATTTCCTCATGGGAGCCATTAATACAAACCAATTTTGTTGATTTTGGAATAAATGGTGGATTTCCAAAATTCAATTGATTGTCTAAACGTGCTCCAACAACAAGCACTAAATCAGAATTTTGTAACGCATATTCTGAGGGAGGATATTGATGTATATCAGCCAATCCCATATAGGCATTTGCTTCCTCACCTAATAATTTTTGATGATATGGAACATTAAAAATTGGTATATTTAAATTATTACCAGCTGCTTCAAGATTTTTTTCTGAATGTGACCACCAAATTCCGTGGCCACCTATTATAATTGGTTTTTGAGCATTGCAAGCAAGTTCTAAAACTTCTGATAGAGAATTTGGATCTGGCCAAGCTTTAGCTAAAGGTTTAGCTTTGTGAGAAAATGGCCTCTCCTCTAATCCTACTTCCTCTGCAAAAGATGAAAACATAATATCTACTGGCAGACTAAGATGAACAGCGCCAGGATAACCGTTGGTAGCTATATGATATGCCTTGTCGACGAATTCTCTTATTCTAGTACCATCAGTAATGCTTGCACTGTATTTTGTTAAAGGACCTGCTATTGAAACATCATCTATTTCTTTAAAACCACCTGAACCTTGTCTTTTGAGACTGCTGGAACCAGTGATATAAATAACAGGACTTCTCTCACCCCAAGCTTCCATCATAGAGGGAACTGCGTTAGTAAATCCCTCTGGTCCAACTAAGCATACTGATGGTTTACGAGTTATTCTTGTATTACCATCTGCTAAATGACCTGCTATTTGTTCATGAGGTGTATTTATCACTTCAATTTGACACTCAGCAAATCCCTCAATTGCTGGATTACAAAAACCTCCTGCTAGAGTAAAAACTTTACTAATTCCCTTATCTTTTAAAGCTCTAGCTAATAACGCTCCGCCTCTAATTTTATTCTCACTCATTTAGTAATCAACCTTATTAATAGTATTCTCTATTACTATCTCAGAAGTTACTTCATTAACATCATTTAATCCAACTAACCCTAGTGTTGTGCTAACTTCTTCTTTTATAATCTCAACTATTCTTCTTAATCCTTTTTTTCCATCAGCTCCCATTGCATACATAACGGGTCTTCCAATCATCGCATAATCTGCACCAAATGCTAGCGCTCTTACTATATCGCTTCCACTTCTTATTCCACTATCAAAGATTAAAGGAAAATTACTTCCAACTGATTTTCTAATCAAAGGGAGCATATTTATTGCTGCTGTGGCACTGTCTAATTGCCTACCTCCATGATTTGAAACTTGAATAGCATCCGCACCAGCATCTTTTATTTTTATTGCGTCATCAGGAGACATTACTCCTTTAACAATAAGTTTGCCTTTCCATTTATCCCTTACTCTCTTAAGTGTGTTCCAATCAGTAGAACCTCTACTTTCTTTTCTTTTAAAGACTCCATCTCCACTTTTTGATGTTACATAATTCATAGGCTTAGGAATTCCACTCATCAAAGTTGATAGAGACCAAGTCGGATGAGTTGCAAAATCAAAAAATTGTTTTGGACCTATCTTAAAAGGATAAGAGAAACCATTTTTATCATCTCTAGTTCTTCTAGATAAAACTGGTACATCTACAGTTAAAATTGCTACCTCATAACCGGTATTTTTTGCTCTTTCCAAAAGTTCCATCACGAAATTCTCATCTTGGAAAATATATAGCTGCATCCACGAATGACCCTCTGAGAGTTCATACATCTTTTCTAATGTTGTGGTTGATGCCATAGAAACACATGTTGGAATATTATTTCTTGCACTTTCAGCAGCTAACATAGAGTCTGCTCCTGGCCAGGACAAATTAGTCATTCCCATAGGAGCAAAACCAAAAGGAAAATTAAATTCGTATCCTAATACCTTTTTTTTAAGAGATCTTTTTTCAACATTTCTTAAAACTTTGGGCTCTAATCTAATTTGGTCTAGAGCTATACTGTTGATTTCAGCAAGCTTCTCATCTCCTGATGCTCCGTCAATAAAATCAAAAACTAATTTGGGAAGACGTTTACGTGATAGTTCTCTTGCATCTTTTATACTAAAGATTTTTTGACTTGGTAAAATATTATCACTCATTGTTAATTTTAATATATTCTTTTAAGTTAAATTGTTTATTTTGATTAACAAAATAAGCATTATGACCTTTTCTAGAAGAATAAACCTCTGTTGGTTTTCCGTCAATAAAAAGTACTGCAACACCATCATCAACAGCAATACCATCAGGCAAAGTTTTGTTTTTAATATTTTCTCTATATTTTTCCGCTCTTTTTGAGTCCGAATAATGTGGTGTAAAACTTCCAGATAATAATCCAATGCCATTCATAGATTTAAATCCAGGTCCATCTGAGTCAGTTAGAAAGCAATCAAACCAACACGCGGCACCAGCACTTACACCTGATAGAATTATACCTGAATTATAAATTTCTTTAAAAAGCCCAATTAAATTATTTGCTTTCCAATATTTGAGCATGAATTTTGTATTTCCACCACCTACATAAACTGCATCAAGATTTGAAAGCCAATTTTCAAAACCTTTTACACTAGAGATAAGATTAAAGTGAGATATGTTTAAATCTAAATCTTCAAATCTTTTGTAAAATAGTTTGGTCTTATTTGAGTCATCGTTACTTGCAATCGGTAAAAATCCTAATGAGGAATTTTTTTTTTTTATATGATTCAAAATAAATTGGTCTTGATCATTATCTTGGTTGTGAGTAAACCCTCCACCTCCAATAGTAATTATTTTTTTTTCGATCTTCACTAATTATATTTTTAACAATTTAAGTTTAAATACCAGGCCAAGGTTTAGGTTCATGGGGTATATTTCTGTCTATACCTCTTACTATTTCTCCCTGTTCATCATACATTGGTAATTTACAAATTTGACCTTTATGTAATTTCCCATCAGTACATTTGACATCAACTATATCGCCCGGTCCATTTTCGTTATTGTTAAGGTGTACTATACCAACACCACAAACTTGATAAGGTGACCATGTGCTAGAAGTTATTTTACCAATCTCTTCTCCATTTAATTTAATACTCTCTCCTTTAATTGCAGTTCCAGACACAACCCGAATTCCCCAAGTCTTACATTTTTTCTCTGATGACATAAGTGCCTCTTTTCCAATAAAATTCTCTTTATCAAAATTTATAAATCTTCCAAGTCCAACTGAAAAAGGATTAGTATTTTTTGAAAAATCTTGCCCAGCAGACAAAAGTCCAGCTTCAATTCTTCGACATCTAAATCCTGGTGTAGCTACCAAAGTCATACCTAATTTTTTTCCTTGCTCAAGAATATAATCTCCAATTTTCTCTGTTTCATTTTCAGGCCTAAAATAAATTTCCCAACCAAGTTCATTAGTAAAACCACTTCTGCTTACTATTACTTTTTGATCTAAAATTTGTAACTCTTTCCAATCAAAATATTTCCAATCATTTTCTGAAAAACCATTACTTAAATTTTCAAGTAGTTTCATGGACAATGGACCTTGAACCTGGCTTACCCAAACATTTGGATCATGAATTTCTACATTAAAATTTTTAGAATGCGCTTTATACCAAGAAAATAGGTCACCATCCGCTTGCGCAAACCAATATTTATCTTTATCAATTCTTAAAAGTATCCCATCCGTAATCATCCCGCCATCATGATAGCAAGCAAACTGATACGAACATCTTCCCACAGTGATTTTTGAAATATCTCTAGGAAATATTTTTTGTAAAAATTTAAGAGCATCTGGTCCTGATATTTCAAATGGATGTTCTCCCGTATGCCTAAAAATAATTTCTCTTCTTGCCTTCCAATACATTTCCTCAGAACTAATATTAGATAATTTTTCGAGGGTTAATCTTCCTGCATAATTTGAATATTCTGGGTCATACGGCAATTCCTGATAAGTTAGGGGGTGAACTTGAATTGATCTTGCAAGCTCTAATGAATTAGAATTTTCAAGGCTAACAGGCTTTACAGTAAACCTATATTTATTGATTAAATCATTCATTATTTTTTAGATAATCAGAATACACCAATAAAACAAATAAAAAATGTCCATTTTGACTGTTGCTATATAAGTAGCTAATTGTTACCTTTTATTTTTTTAAAGAGAGGAAATTATGAAAAACATTTTAAAATTGATATCAATTTCATTGGTATCACTATTTGTAACATTTTCATTTGCTAATGCATCAAGTGGGGTTTTCAAGCTGTCTCATGATCTTGGTTTTGGAAAAGATACAAATTTAGATGCAATTACTAAAGGAAGACTATTTCAAGTAGTGATAATGACTCAAAATCGTCTTGTTAGGAAAGATCTTAAGGGAGTTACTTCTCCCGAGTTAGCTACTGACTGGTCTGGTAACGCAGATGCAACAGAATGGACTTTTAATTTAAGAAAAGGTGTCAAATTCCATGATGGATCTGATTTCGATGCAGAGGATGTAAAATACTCTTTGATGAGAGTTAAAGATCCTGAAATTGGTTCGCCTGCAAAGAAAAGTATGAGTGCAGTTACAGATATTGAGGTTGTCGACTCACATACAGTAAAAATAAAGTTGAATACATCTTTCGCAGATTTTCCACTTTTATTAACTGATTATAGATTAAGAATGATACCTAATGGATCAGGTGATACTATTGGAAAAACAGGTATTGGAACTGGACCTTTTATAGTAGAAAAGTTTGATGCAGAGGGAACAACAATTCTTAAAGCAAACCCAGATTATTGGGAAGGAGCACCTAAACTTGCTGAAGTTCATGTAATAGCTATACCAGATGGTCAAGCTAGAATTCAAGCTTTACTAACGGGTCAAATAGATATGAATAGATATGTTCCATTCAATCAGAAAAAAATATTTGATGGTAATTCAAAATTTAACGTTTCAGTTATACCTACAGGTAACTGGAGAGGTATGGTAATGAGAACTGACGTTGCACCTTTTGATGACCCTAGAGTAAGAAAAGCAGTAAGAATAGCTGTTGATAGACAAGAACTAGTTGATTTAGTTATGGCTGGAGCAGCAACTGTATCTTGTGATACTCCTGTTGCGCCATCAGATCAATATAGAATGAAAAAGAATTGTCCACCACAACCAGCTACAGCAAAAAAATTACTAAAAGAGGCTGGATATCCTGATGGTATTGATATGACAATTCACGTATCAACAAAAGAACCAACATGGCCAACTATTGCCGAGGTTTTACAACAACAGCTTGCAAAAGCTAATATAAGAGCAGATATTCAAATGACACCTTCAAAAAGTTATTGGAATGAAACTTGGATGAAAAAGGCTGTAGCAATGACTCGTTGGAATGAAAGACCAGCAGATAGTATTTTGCATGAAGCATATCATAGCGAAGCGAAATGGAATGAGTCATATTATAAAAGTGCATCTTTTGATAAGAATTTAGCTGAAGCAAGAGGTGAGTTAAATTTTAGCAAAAGAAAAGCAGCATATATTAATGCTCAAAAAACATTATGGGAAGAGTCTGGAACAATGATTCCTTACCATGTGTCTAGACTTGTTGTGACGTCTTCTAGAGTGAAAAATCTTGACGAAGTTGAGTATTTTTCAATTAGATGGCACACACTAAGTGTTCAATAATAAATTTTGTTTTACAGGCCTTTAAGTAGGCCTGTAAAACCTCTTTCATTTCTAAATAAATAATTTAAAATTTAAAAATTCTTATGCTTTTTTTAATTATAAAAAGAATTTTGTTAGGTTTTATTACCTTATTTATTGTATCTATAATTACGTTTGTAGGTACAGAAGTTTTACCAGGGGATGCATGCACTACTTATTTAGAAAGACAAGCTTTTGGTGAGCAATTAGAAGCTTGTTACAGAAGACTTGGTTTAAATATTCCAGCATATGAGAGATATGTATCGTGGGCATTAAATGCTATTCAAGGAGACTTCGGTTATTCTTTAAGTGGAGAGATGCCAATCAAAGAAGTTTTGGGACCTAGAATTAAAAATTCACTTGTATTGGCATCAGCTGCAATTTTTATAGGTATACCAATAGCCTTAATTTTAGGAATTATTACTGCTCTGTGGAGAGACAAGTTACCTGATGTTGCAATATCGACCGTAACAATATTTGCTATGACTATTCCAGAATTTATAAGTGCTACATTGTTAATCTTAATAATTGCAATATGGTTAGAGTGGTTACCTGGTATAGTAATAGTTCCAACAGATGTCTCTTTCTTAGAGTTGCTACCAAATATAATTTTACCAGTGGTTGCTATAGCTATGATTATGACAGCTCATATGGCTCGAATGGTAAGGTCAAGTGTAATTCAAGTAATGGCAAGTGAATATGTTCAAATGGCAATTCTTAAAGGAGTTCCTTATTGGAAAATGGTTTTCAAACATGTTTTACCAAACGCATTATTACCTGCTATTAATGTAGTAGCTTTGACTATTGCATGGCTTTTAGGCGGAGTTGTAGTAACCGAAGTTGTATTTAATTACCCTGGTCTTGGAAGACTAGTAATTGAGTCAATTTCAAACAGAGATTTACCAACAGTTCAAGCATTAGCAATAATTCTTGCATCTATCTACGTAAGTATAAATTTATTAGCTGATCTATTGACACTAATGCTTAACCCTAGATTAAAAACGTTACAGATAAGAAAATAATATGAAATTGGATAATATTTACAAAGAGGAAAAGAAAAGCGCTGTTGCAAAATTATCTGAAATTATAATTACAATGGCTTCAAGACCATCTGGACTTATCGGTCTAAGTATCTTAATTTTTCATATAATTCTTGCATTTATAAGCCCTTATATTGCTCCTCATGATTTTAAAGCTATAGATCCAACCTTAATGCTTCAGGCTCCTTCAGCCGAGTATTGGTTTGGAACTGATGACCTTGGAAGAGATGTTTTTACAAGAACGATTTTAGGAGGAAGAACAGCTCTCACAATAACTTTCTTTGGATCTTTAATAGCATTACTTTGGGGTGGTCTTTTAGGAATATTTTGTGGATTGGTTGGAGGAAAAATTGATGATGTAGTTATGAGAATTGTAGATGCGTTCTTATCTATTCCATGGATATTAGCAATGTTATTAATTGTATCTTTGTTAGGGACATCTACTGAAGTATTGATACCTGCTTTAGGATTTTTTTATGGTAAAGGAATTGTAAGAGTTGCAAGAGCAGCAACACATGATGTTATCGCAAAAGACTTTATAGTCTCTGCAAAAGCGAGGGGACATAGCAATTTTTCAATTATTTGGAATGAAATAATTCCTAATGTAAGAGATGCAATATTAGTTGAAGGTGCAATGCGATGGTCATGGATGTTGCTTGGTTTTAGTTCTCTATCTTTTTTAGGTTTTGGGGTTAGTCCTCCAACTCCAGACTGGGGATTAATGATATCAAATGCAAGAGGGTTGATGTCTTTCGCTTATTGGGCAGTAATAGCACCAATTGTTGGATTAAGTAGTTTAATTATAGGTATTAATTTAACAGCAGACGCTTTTGCTAAAGCTTTAGGTATAGATAGATCAACTAAAGCTCCAGTTTAATAATGACTGATATAATTCAAAAAGTAAAAAACTTATCTATTGGATTTAGAAGTAAAAAAGGTGAAGAAATCTTAATTTTAAAAAATATAAGCACAAATATTAAAAAGGGTGAAACAGTTGGAATAGTAGGGGAATCTGGTTCAGGAAAAAGCACATTAGCATTAGCAATGATGGGATATGTTAAACATGGACTTTATACCATTGAAGGAGAATGTCAGTTTAATTCATCAAATCTACTAAAAATGAAAAGTAAAGATTTAGAAAAAATTAGAGGTAGAAAGATAGCAATGATACCACAAAATGCAGGTCAAGCATTGACACCAAACTTAAAAATAGGTTATCAAATTGATGAAGCTTTGCAATTACACTCTGATTTAAATGAAAAAGAGAGAGAAAAAAAAATTTCAGAACTATTGAATAAAGTTAGACTTCCTTCACCTGAAACAATTGCTCTTAGATATCCTCATGAACTTTCAGGAGGACAACAGCAAAGAGTTGCTGTAGCTATGGCTTTAGCTGGAACTCCGGATTTACTTCTTTTAGATGAACCAACAACTGGACTCGATGTAACAACCCAAGCACATGTATTAGAACTTCTCAATTTTATTGCAAAAGATACTGGAACATCAATGGTTTATGTGAGCCATGACCTAGGAGCTATTGCTCAAGTGAGTGACAGAATTATTGTTATGTATTCAGGAGAAATCGTTTTAGAAGGTCCATCAAGAGATATCCTTAAAAGACCAATTCATCCTTATACCCACGGATTGCTTAAATCTATACCAAAATTATCTTTAGCTGGTCTTCCAGAGTCGATGCCTGGTAGTCAACCTCAACCGGGTACAATTCAAAGTGGTTGTAGTTTTTTTGATAGATGTAACTTTTCAGATGAAAATTGTAAAAATAATTCTCCTAAATTAGAATTTTTAAAAGATTTAAATACTAGTGTTAGATGTTTTAATTATGAAAAACTTGTGAACGAGAGTCAGGCTAGTCAAACTGTTAATAAAATTAAGAATAAATCACAAGATAAAGAAATATTAAATTTATCAGAAGTATCTATAAGTTACGCTAAACAAAAACTTTTAGATCAAATTTTCAATAGAATTTCTGATGATAACCCTACTGTTAAAGATATTAATATTAATATTAAAAAGGGAGAGACAATAGCTTTAGTAGGAGAGTCAGGAAGTGGAAAATCAACAATTCTCAAATCAATTGCTGGACTACTTAGAACTAAAGATGGTCTAATAAGGTTTGATGAAAATAGAAACTTATCATCTGATTTGAAAGAAAGAGATCCCAATGATTTAAGAATTATTCAATTAATATTTCAAAATCCAGATGAGTCTTTGAATCCAAACCACACAGTAGAAGAAATTATTGCTCAACCATTAAAACTATATTTTGGATTAAAAGGTGAAGAATTAAAAAAAAATATTGTTGACCTATTACAAAAAGTAAGACTTGGAGAATTTTATACTTCTAGATATCCAAGACAACTATCTGGAGGTGAAAAACAAAGAGTAGCGGTTGCAAGAGCTTTTGCCGCAAAACCAGATATTATTTTATGTGATGAGGTAACATCTGCTTTAGATGTTTCTGTACAAGCCGCTGTATTAAATTTGTTACAACAACTAAAAGAAGATTTTGGAACTACATATATCTTTGTATCACATGATTTAGCAGTTGTAAGAGCAATTAGTGATAGAGTAGCAGTCCTATATCAAGGAAGGTTATGTGAAGTTGGGCCTTCAAATGATGTTTATAAGTTTCCGTCTCACCCTTATACAGAGGTTTTGTTGGGTGCCGTCTTAGAACCAGATCCAGATATAAAACCTAAATTAGTTGCAGAGGATATTGTTGAAGAAAGACCTCCTGAAAAAGGCTGCAGTTTTCAAGGCAGATGCTCCAGAATTGTTGGAGATATTTGTAAGAAAGAAATACCACCATGGCAATTAACAGATAGTGGTAACGCTATCAGATGTCATATACCTATTAAAGAATTACAAAAAGAACAATTTTAAAAGATTAAATTTATTATTTTAAAATTTATTTATTTGTGCTTAAATAATAATGTATGAAAAATAATTCTACATTAATAAAAAATTTACTTTCAGATTATAGAATAAATGCCTTTTTTCAAAATATTTCTTTAATGTTGATTGGAACATTAATTTTAGCATTTTCATCAAAAGTACAAGTACCATTCTGGCCAGTGCCAATGACTATGCAAACATTTGCGGTATTTATAATTGGAATGACATATGGTTCTAAATTAGCTTTCTTTACACTTTTACTTTACTTATTCGAGGGAGCCATTGGACTGCCAGTTTTTGCTAAAGGAGGAGGATTGCTTTATTTAACTGGACCTACTGCAGGATATCTTTATGGAATGACAATCGCAGCAGGGATTATCGGTTATTTAGCTGAAAGAAATTTTAACGACTCATACTTTAAAAGTTTAATTTCACTACTAATTGCAACTTCAATTATTTTTATAGTTGGGGTGGGCTATTTAGGCTCAGTTATTGGATATGACAAGGCACTTGCTGGTGGTTTATATCCTTTTTTACCAAGTGAATTGTTTAAAATTGCACTAGCTGTTGCAATTATTCCTTCAATTACAAAATTTATTAGATAGTATTTTAGAGCTATTTAATGGCTTTAAGTTGCTCTTAAAGAAGTTTTTTACTATAAGCATTTATTCTCATTATGAAAATTAATAAAGTTGTTGTAATAGGTTCAGGGACGATGGGGAGCGGAATAGCTGCTCAACTATGTAATGCAAATGTTCCAGTTACATTACTAGATTTAACAACAGAAATATCTGAGAAAGCTAGAGAAAGAATTCTAAAATCAAGACCTCCTTTATTGGTCGATAAATCTAAAATCAATAATATTAATGTTGGTAACATAAATGATAACTTTAATGAAGTTGGTGAGGCTGACTGGATTGTTGAAGCTGTTGTAGAAAGAATTGATATCAAACATAATATTTATGAAAAAATTTTTAAAGAAAGAAAAAAAGGGTCAATTGTGTCCTCAAATACATCTTCTATTCCAATCAAAGTACTTTCGGAAAAACTTTCAAATGAAGAAAAAAAAGACTTTTGTATAACTCACTTTTTTAATCCAGTTAGATATATGGATTTATTAGAAATTGTGAAAAATGAAAATAATGATTTAGAACAGATAAATTCACTTAAAAATTTTTGTGAAAAAGATTTAGGAAAAGGAACTTTAATCTGTAACGATACGCCAGGCTTCTTAGGAAATAGAATAGGTGTCTATGCCATGCAAGTAGCAATGACAGAAGCATTCAAAATGAAACTAACAATTGAAGAAGCTGATGCAGTTTTTGGTCGACCAATGGGAATACCAAAAACTGGTGTTTTTGGACTCTATGATTTGATCGGTATTGATTTAATGGCTGATGTTTTAAAAAGTTTTATAAAAGAACTTCCCGAGTCAGATGATTTTCAAGTTGTTGCTAAAGAAATACCACTTGTAAAAAAACTTATCGAAACTGGTTATACAGGAAGAAAAGGCAAAGGTGGATTTTATAGAATGAATAAAACTGATGGTAAAAAAGTTCTCGAAGGTATCAATTTAGAAACTGGTGAATATTCAATATCACATAAGTTTAATCTAGGATCAGAAAAGATGGATATAGTTAACTTAATCAATAGAAAAGATAAATATGGTGAATATGCCTGGTCTGTATTATCAAAAATTATTAAATATGCATCTTCATTGGTTCCAGGGATAACTGATAAATTTAATGATATTGATGAAGCAATGAGACTAGGTTTTAATTGGTCTAAAGGACCTTTCGAAATGTTAAAAGAAATTGGAGTAAAGAATTTTTTTGAAAGATTAGATAATTTCGAAAATAATAAGTTTCTCGAAGATTTATCGAAAAGTAAAGATGAAAACTTTTATGGGGAAAGACAACAATATACTGATTTAGAAACTCTTGGAAAAATTAAACCTAAAGCACTCAAATTAGATAAAAACAACTCAGCTGAAATTTATCGATTCAATGATTTTAATATTGTTGAATTCACCACAAAAGCTAATGCATTAGATTATGACTCAATGGATAGTCTAAAAAATGCAACTGATAAACCACTTATAATTATAAATGAAGCAATGCAGTTTTCTGCTGGAGTAAACTTATCTTATACAATGAATTTTGCAGGCAAGGGTGATTTTAAATCTATTGAAAAGTTTGTTAAATATTTTCAAGAAACTTGTAAACATTTAAAGTATTCAAAATTTCCGGTTGTTTCAGCTCCATCTGGCTTAGCATTAGGTGGTGGTTTTGAAGTTTTATGTCAAAGTAATTTTGTCGCTTCTCATACAAATATTGTTGTTGGTCTTGTAGAAACAATGGTTGGATTAATTCCAGCTGGTGGTGGATGTAAAGAAATGCTTTGGAGATGGTCTCAAACAGAGGAAGCCAAGAATGATCCTGATTATGCACCTCTTAAAGTATTTGATATTATTGGTTACGCAAAAACTGCAACCTCTCCAATTGAAGCTGAGCCATTAAAATACTTAAGACCTGAGGATAAAAAAATAATGAGTAGAAATAGTTTATTATCAGTTTCAAAAGAAATTATTCAACAAAATAAAGATTTTACTCCACCAAATGAAGTTTCTTTCAATCTATCTGGAAAAAAAGTTTATGAAAAAATGATACAAATGTTAGAGAAATTATATAATGATAAAATTATACTTGATCATGGTATGGAAGTTGGAAAAGAATTGGCAAAAGTTTTGAGTGGTGGAGATACTACTTTGGAACATACTTTATCAGAGGATGACTTGTATAAGCTTGAGCTAGATGCGTTTATGAAATTAATTGAAACAGAAAAAACTCAAGATAGAATAAAACACACTTTAGCCACTGGAAAACCACTAGTTAATTAAATTTATTATGTCGAAAAAACCAACAAAAAAACAAGTAGATACAGCTACAAAAATTCTAATTTCTTGGAAAAAGAAAATGCCATATTATTACGCAACTGCAATAATAATAGTTTTTTTAATTGTATTGTTCCAATAATTTTAAATCACTTAAGAAATCTGGTCTTAAAACATATTCTGTCTTATCTGAGGATTTAATTTTAGTTAATGCATCCAATCCATAAATAACTTTACCAATTGGTGTATATTCTCCTTTAAATAATGGTACATCTTTTAATAAAATAAAAAATTCACTATCCTCAGTATTGAATTCATCACCTCTAACTAAACCTACGCTACCAGCATTAAACTCAAATGTAATATTTATTTCAGAGTTAATTGGACCAAGTTTTGATTTACCACTACCCACTCTGAAATAATCTATATTTTCTATGTTACCAAATTCTAAATCCCCTGCTTGCAATAATGTGTTTTTGATAACTCTATAAAAAGCTGATCCATCATAATCTCCATTTGATATAAAAAATTTAAACCTTTCTACAGAATTTGGAGATAAATTTGGTAAAAGCTCAATAATAACCATACCGCATTCTACATTCATAATTGCAATATTATTTTTATTTGGGAAATTGATTTTTTTTAAATCTATTTTATCGACAAAAAGGCACTTATTTTTAATTGTGTAAAAAAATACAAACGAAGTAATTGCAAGTAAAATTAAAAAAATAAATAATATTTTCTCTCCTGTTGATGCTTTTATTTTTTTTATCATAAATGATTATAAATTATTTATCTTTTTTATTTTGGACTCTATGAATTCAGCTTTTTTAAATATTATTGGATCGATTTTTTTAATTTTTTCTAAATTTTTATTATCTGTAATTAAAAAAGAATAGACTTCAGCCATATCCTCTGATGGTATTGTCTTAGAGTATTCGGTTAAAAAACCATCTGTATTTTTGTAAATATCTAAGCCTAATTTATCTGTACATGTAGAACAATCTGCATATTTAAAACCTTTTTTATTTAAATTTGACCAAGCTTCTTCATTAAATATTTCTGGAAAACTATCATGTATTAGATGAAACACTTCATGATGTATAACTCTTTCAAAATGTTTTTCATTAAACTCTAGATCCAATATTAATGTTCTTTTATTTAAATCAGGTATCCCAGCTGTATTTATTTTTGATATGTATAGATTTTGACAAAGAACTATAAATCTTAAATTTATTTTTTTTAAAAATTCATAATCGTAAATATCTAAATTTCTCTTTATCAATGAAAATTTATTGTCTAAGTTTTTTTCTCCTAGTTTATTACAACTAATATTACTCTG
This sequence comes from uncultured Pelagibacteraceae bacterium, assembly GCA_902558435.1. GTDB lineage: Bacteria > Pseudomonadota > Alphaproteobacteria > Pelagibacterales > Pelagibacteraceae > Pelagibacter. The sequence goes on from CACEDU010000002.1 coordinate 115,740, forward strand.
AACGCCAATTTTAAAATTTTTTTTAGCTGTTAAGTACTTAAGACCGTTTTTATTATTTAAACTAAAAGTTTTTAGGTTTGGAATCTTTAATAGATAATTAATCTCATCAGCTTTGAGTAAATTAAATTGAAATATCAGCAATAAAATAAACAAAATTCTCATTAAATAAATATAGAACTATATGCTAAAATAATATTACTTTAGAAAATTAAAAATGAAAAAAGAAAAAAATAAAAACCCAAAACAGCCAGTGAGCGGTACTAAAGTTCCTAGATATGCTGGACCCTCAACATTTGCTAGGTTGCCTGAACTCAGAGATGTAGATAGTTGTGATGTTGCCATTGTTGGAGTACCTTTTGATTCAGGAACTAGTTACAGACCCGGTGCAAGATTTGGACCACAAAGTATTAGACAAGCTTCAAGGCATTTAAGAACAAATTATCACCCAAGTTATGATGTTGAACCATTTAAAATACAACAAGTTGCAGATGCAGGAGATATTGCTTGTAATCCTTTTAATATTGACGAAGCAATAAAACAAATTGAAGTTGGCGCAACTAATTTACTAAATAAAGTAGGAGGAATTATTAGTCTTGGAGGAGACCATACCATTGCAGTACCTTTACTTAGAGCAGCAAATAAAAAAAATAATGGACCTGTATCATTAGTGCATTTTGATGCTCATTTAGACACTTGGGATACTTATTTTGGAGCACCATACACACATGGAACGCCTTTTAGAAGAGCGCGTGAAGAAAATTTATTTTTAGACGATGCATCTATGCATGTTGGTATTAGAGGTCCATTGTACAGTAGAGATGATATAAAGAATGATGAAAGTTTTGGTTTTAAAATAATTCATTGTGATGAATTTCAAACTGAGGGAACTGATAAAATTGCCGAAAGAATTAAAAAAAGAGTTGGAGATAATGCTTTGTACTTATCTATTGATATTGATGTTTTAGATCCTGCATTTGCACCAGGAACAGGAACACCTGAAATTGCAGGTATGACCACAAGAGAAATGGTAAATGTTCTTAGAGGGTTGTCAGGTCTAAATTTAATCTCAGCAGACGTGGTGGAGGTTGCACCAGCATATGATCATGCTGAAGTTACTTCTCTTGCAGCTGCTACAATTGTTTACGAATTAACTAATTTATTTGCAAAATCATAAGGAAAGGATAATTTGCGCGAATGATTGAAAAGAAGAATTTTTATATTAATGGTTCATGGGTTGCACCAAAAAATCCAATAGATATTAAAGTTATTAATCCTGCAACTGAAAAAGATTGTGCAGTAATCTCATTAGGAGGTAAGGAAGATATTAACGATGCTGTATTAGCTGCGAAAGAGGCATTCAAAACTTGGGGTTTTTCATCAAAAGAGGAGAGACTTAGTTTATTAGAAAATTTTTACGCACTTTATAAAAAAAGATGGAATGATATTACAGACGCAATTGTTCAAGAAATGGGTGCGCCAAAAGATTTTGCGTCAAAACTTCAAACAGGAACTGGTGCAAGTCATACAAAATCATTTATTCGTTATTTAAAAGAATTTGAGTTTGAAAAACCACTTGGAGAACATGCTAAAAATCAAAGATTAATATATGAACCAAAAGGTGTTTGTGCATTAATTACGCCATGGAACTGGCCAATAAACCAAGTTACTTTAAAAGTTATTCCAGCTTTAGCTTCCGGATGTACCATGATTTTAAAACCTTCAGAGTTAGCTCCTTTATCGGCAATTATTATTGCTGAACTAATTGATGAAGCAAAATTTCCAAAAGGAGTATTTAACTTAGTAAACGGAGATGGAGCAACTACTGGCGATGCATTAACTAGTCATCCTGACGTGAATATGATTTCATTCACTGGTTCCACAAGAGCAGGAGCTTTGATTTCTCAAAATGCAGCTAAAGATTTTAAAAGAGTCAGTTTAGAACTCGGTGGAAAAGGAGCAAATATTATATTTAAAGATGCTGATGCTGAAGCAATTGAAAGAGGTGCTTTTAGATGTTTTAGAAATTCAGGGCAATCTTGTAATGCTCCTACAAGAATGCTGGTTGAAAGACCAATTTATGATGAAGCTATTGAAAGACTTAAAAAATATGCAAGTGAATTTAAAGTAGATGATCCAAGTAAAGAGGGTGAGCATATAGGTCCTGTAATTTCAGATGTACAATTTAATAAAATTCAAGGCTTAATTCAAAAGGGAATAGACGAAGGTGCAAAATTAGTAGCAGGTGGACCAGGAAAACCTGAGGGATTAAAAGATGGTTATTATGTAAAACCAACTGTATTTGCGGATGTTAATAATAATATGGAGATTGCAAGAACAGAGATTTTTGGACCAGTTTTATCTGTAATTCCATTTGAAACTGAAGAGGAGGCTATTCAGATTGCAAATGATACTGATTATGGGTTAACAAATTATATTCAAACTCAAGATACAGAAAAAGTTCAAAGAGTTGCACGAAAACTTAGATCTGGAATGGTAGACGTTAATGGAGCTGGTATTGCAGTAGATGCTCCATTTGGAGGATTTAAACATTCTGGGATAGGTAGAGAAGCGGGAAAAGAAGGATTGCTTGAATTTCTTGAAGTTAAATCTGTAGGTGGCTGGAATTAATTCAAAGATTTATTTTTTACGCCATCTAAAAAACTAATACATTTTTTTATTTCAGAAAGTTTTATAAATTCATCAATTTTATGAGCTTGTTTTATTGATCCTGGTCCACATACAACTGTGCTTATTCCTATTTCTTGAAATAACCCTGCTTCAGTACCAAACGAAACCACCTCTCTTGAATTATCTCCAGTTATGCTTGAAACAAACTCACATGCTTCAGAATTTGAAATTCTATCAAAACCAGTTATTTCACCAATAATATGTTTTTTTATTGAGGATTTAGGGTAAATTTTTTTCATTTCAGGTAATAGAGTTTCATTGGTGAATTTATCTATTTCTTTATTTAAAAAAATTCCATCCTCTTTGATAACAGGTCTTGTTTCCCAGTTTACGTGACATTTATCAGCAATAACATTATGTGCAATTCCTCCAAAAATTCCACCAACCTGTAAAGTAGAATATGGAGGATCGAATATAGAGTCTTTTAGTTGTCTTTCTTTAAGTTTTGTTTTTAATTCTAGAAGTTTATTTACATATCTTGCAGCAAATTCAACAGCGCTAACACCTTTATCCGGTTCTGAACTATGTCCAGCAAGGCCCTCAAAATAAGTGGTATACTCATAACATCCTTTATGTGCATCTATGATTTTCATATTTGTAGGTTCACCTACAATACAAATACAATCTTTAATTTTTCTTTTTTTTAACTCTTCAATTAAAATTGGAGCTCCTTTACATGCTGTTTCTTCATCAAAGGTAAATGAAAAATGAATATCTCTATCAAGATTTGATTTTGAGAAAATTGGTGCATAAGCCAAAACACATGCAATAAAACCTTTCATATCACATGATCCTCTTCCAAATAATTTATCCTCTTTGATTGTTGCATCAAAAGGGTCTGTACTCCAACCCTTAGAAACTGGAACAACATCTGTATGTCCAGATAAAATAATTGGTTTTTTATTGCTATCTTTTTTTGCTTTTAATGTTGAAAAAAGATTAACTCTTTTTTTTTCTTCATCATAAGTTCTGAATGATATAGCACCCAATGAACTCAAAATCTTATCACAATAGTCAATCAGTTGGTTATTATCTTCTCCAGAGACTGTCTTAAATGCAATTAAATCTTTCAGTATTTCAATTGAATTGACATAAATATTTTCTAAATTATTTCCTGTACTCATTATTTTTTAATTATATATTAAATTTATGAAAGAACAAATAACCTACGAGATATATGACAAAGTAGATATTAGAGTGGGAACAGTAATATCGGTTAAAAAAAATGAAAAAGCTAGAAAGCCATCACTTGTTGTCGAAGTAGATTTTGGCAATGAAATTGGAGTTAAGCAATCATCAGCACAAATCACTCATTATTATAATGAAGAGAATTTAGTTGGAAAACAAGTTATTGGAGTATGTAACTTTGCAGAAAAAAATATAGCTGGTGTTGTTTCTCAAGTTCTAATACTTGGATCTATTGATAAGGAAGGAAAAGTTGTACTTGTTCATCCTTCTCAAAAAGTAGATAATGGATTGCCTGTAGCCTAGTAATGCACCCAGAGTTACTGTCTCTTTGCTTGTTTATGTTTGTTACAAGCTGCTCTCCTGGTCCAAATAATATTGTTGCCTCACACTCAGGGTTTAATCATGGTTTTAAAAAAACAATTCCATTAATGCTAGGTGTAATATTTGGTTTTACATTTATGCTTGCAGTAGTAAATTTTGGATTAATAAAAATTTTTAATCTATATCCAATAATTCAAAAAATTCTAATATTCACAGGAACAATTTTTTTAATTTATTTATCTTATAAAATCTCATTTTCTAAATCTTCGAGTGAAAATGGAAGTTTAAAACCAGTCAATTTTATTGAGACTTTTTTATATCAATTTTTAAATCCCAAAGGAGTAATTGTTGCAATTATTGCTGTCTCTACTTATATAGAGTCTGGTAACAAATTTATAATTTACTCAATTTGGCTATTGGCAATTGCCTTTTTATTTGCGGTAATAAGTATAATTTTTTGGACATTAATCGGAAAATATATGAGGAAATTCGCGACAAATGAGAAATTTATAAAATGGTTTAATTATGTTATGTCGACACTTTTATTAAGCTGTATAGCAACATTTTATTACTAAAATTATGAAACCTGGAAATAAAAATTCATTTAATTGTTTAAAAGAACTATCAGTTAATGGAAAAAATTATTTTTTTTATTCATTAAATGAAGCTGAAAAAAACGGCTTAGATGGAATTAATAGACTGCCAAAATCAGTAAAAGTTTTACTTGAAAATTTACTAAGATATGAAGATGGGTCTACAGTTAACAAAGAGCAAATATTATCAATTAAAGAGTGGTTAAATTCAAAAAAATCTAAAACTGAAATAGCATATAGACCCGCAAGAGTTCTTCTGCAGGACTATACAGGTATACCTGCTGTAGCTGATCTTGCAGCAATGAGAGATACAGTTAAAGAAAAAAATAAAGACCCAAACAAAATAAATCCTCTTTCATCTGTAGATCTAGTCATCGATCATTCAGTTCAAGTTGACAAGTTTGCAACCAAAAATTCATTAAAAGAAAATGTTGATATTGAATTTGATAGAAACTTTGAAAGATATTCTTTTTTAAAATGGGGACAACAAGCATTTGATAACTTTAGAATTGTTCCTCCTGGGACTGGAATTTGCCATCAAGTAAATTTAGAATACTTATCGAAAGTAGTATGGAATGAAAAATTTGAAGACAAAGAATATTTATTCCCAGATACTCTTGTTGGAACCGATAGTCATACAACAATGGTAAATGGTTTATCAGTTCTTGGCTGGGGTGTAGGAGGGATTGAGGCAGAGGCTGGCATGTTAGGGCAACCAATATCAATGTTAATACCCGAGGTAATCGGATTTGAAATGAAAAATAAATTACCTGAAGGCACAACTGCTACAGATCTGGTTTTAACAGTAGTTAAAATGCTAAGAGACAAGGGAGTTGTTGGTAAATTTGTAGAATTTTATGGAGAAGGTCTTAAAAATTTGACACTTGCAGATAGAGCGACTATTGCAAACATGGCTCCTGAATATGGAGCTACATGTGGTTTCTTTCCAATAGATGAAGAAACTTTAAAATACTTAGAGTTTTCAGGTAGATCAAAAGAAAATATTCAGATTGTAGAAAAATATGCAAAAGAACAAAATTTATGGGCAAGTAACGATATTATATTTACTGATACGTTATCTTTAGATATGTCTACTGTGGTTCCAACAATTTCAGGACCTAAAAGACCTCAAGACAAAGTCCTTTTAACAGATGCTTCTAAGAACTTTATTAAAGTGTATGAGGATATTTTTAAAAAAAGAGAACCTACTATTGCAAAAGTTGAAGATGCAGACTTTCAAATAAAAGATGGTGATATATTAATAGCTGCTATCACGTCATGTACAAATACTTCAAATCCAAATGTGTTAATTGGAGCAGGTTTGCTAGCTAAAAATGCTATTGAGAAAGGTTTAAAAGTAAAACCTTGGGTAAAAACTTCACTAGCACCTGGATCACAAGTAGTCACCGATTATTTAGATAAAGCTGGTTTAAGCAAATATCTAGATCAATTGGGTTTTAATTTAGTTGGGTATGGCTGTACAACTTGCATTGGAAACTCAGGACCTTTGCAAGATAATATTTCCAATGCTGTTAAAGAAAATAATTTGTATGCTGTTTCAATTTTATCTGGAAATAGAAATTTTGAAGGTAGAATTTCACCATTAGTAAAAGCTAATTACCTAGCATCTCCTCCTTTGGTTGTTGCTTATGCAATTGCTGGATCAATGAGAATAGATTTGTACAAAGATTCTTTAGGCAAAGATAATAATGGACTGGATATTTACTTAAAAGATATTTGGCCTACAAATAAAGAAATAGAAGATACTCTTAAAGACTCATTAAATCCAGAAATGTTTATAAATAGATATTCAAATGTCTCTGAGGGACCTGAACAATGGCAAAAAATCAAAGTTGATACAGGTAGTATTTATAAATGGGAAGAAAATTCCACTTATGTAAAAAAACCTCCTTTTTTTGAAAATTTAACGGATGAACCAGAGGGATTTAAAGAGATAAAAGACGCAAGACCTTTGTTAATATTGGGTGATATGGTAACAACAGATCATATTTCTCCAGCTGGAACTATTCAAAAAGAAAGTCCTACAGGAAATTATTTTATGAAGCATCAAATTTTACCAAAGGATTATAATTCTTATGGTTCAAGAAGAGGAAATCATGAAGTGATGATGAGAGGAACTTTTGCTAATATAAGAATTAAAAATGAAATGGCACCTGGTACAGAGGGAGGTTTCACAAAACTATATCCTGAAGAAAAAGTTATGCCTATTTATGATGCTGTTGTTGAATATAAAAAAAGAGGTGTCGATTTAGTGGTTTTTGGTGGCAAGGAATATGGTACTGGCTCCTCAAGAGATTGGGCCGCAAAAGGAACAAAGTTATTGGGTATAAAGGCTGTAATAGCTGAAAGTTTTGAGAGAATTCATAGATCAAATCTTATAGGAATGGGTGTTTTGCCCTTACAATTTATAGAAAATATGAATAGACAGAATTTAGGCTTAAAAGGATCTGAATTAATTTCAATTTTAGATCTTGAAAAAGGAGTAAACCCAGCAGATCATTTGCATGTTGAAATAAAATATGCAACTGGCGAAATTAAAAAAATTAAAATGCTATGCAGAATTGATACTAAAAATGAGCTAGAATACTACAAGAACGGTGGTATTTTGCAGTATGTGCTAAGGAATATGATTAATGGATGAAGAAATTGAAATCATAAACACAAATAGAAGAATAGAGAAAATAAAGAATTTTCTCATTTCAAAAAGAAAACAATTAATCTCTTTGTTATTGTTAGTTGTTTTAATACTTGTTACTTTTTTTGGTTATCAAGAGTTTGATTCAAGAAATAAAAAGCAGCTAGCAGAAAAATTTAATAATTTAGTAATAAATTTTGAGAACGGGCAAAAAGATGTAAGTAATAATTTAGTAGAAATTATAAACGCTAAAGATAAAACTTATTCACCACTAGCCTTCTTCTTTATGTTGGATAATAATTTAATATCCTCAAATGAAGAAATAAACTCATATTTTGACTTTCTTATAAATGAAATTGCACTTGAAAAAGAGATTAAAAACTTAACTATTTATAAAAAAGGTCTTTTTAATTCAGATTTTATAGAAGAAAATGAATTGCTTAATATTCTAAATCCATTAATAAAATCAGAAAGTATGTGGAAACCTCAAGCCTTATATTTAATGGCAGAGTACTATTTGTCAAAAAATCAAAAGCAGAAATCTAAAGAGTTTTTTAATCAGATTCTTGATATAGAAAATATAAGCCCAAAGATAAAATTAGAGGTTCAAAGAAGGCTGCGTTCAAATTTCAGTGAATAAAAAGTTTTTATACACAATAATTTTCTTATTTCTTGCCAGCTGTAGTTTATCTAAAAAAGATTTTAAAAAAGAGGATAAATCAATAGAAATTTTTAAAAAAATTCAGCCAATAAAAAAAGAATTTAATATTGATTTAAAAATAAATACTAAAAATAATTTTAAACAAAATCCATTTTTAAATAATAATAGTAATAATAATGGTAAAATAAATTTCGATACCAATTTTGAAAAAGTATCAAATTATAAATTTACAAAAATTAAAAAATTTGATTCAAATCAACCAGAATTACTATTTACCAATGAAGATGAAATAATTTTTTTTGATGGAAAGGGTAGAATTTTTAAATTAAGTAAAGACTTAAAAGAAATCTGGGAAATTAATAATTATAGTAAAAAAGAAAAAAAACTTAATCCAATATTGTACTTTACTCAAATAGATAACAAATTGATAGTTAATGATAATTTGTCAAAAATGTATGCTATAGATTTAAGTAGTGGAGAAATTTTGTGGACAAAATATAGTAACTCTTCATTTAATTCAGATATTAAAACATTTAAAGACAAATTTTTCACAATTGATTTCGACAATGTAATTAGAGCTTTTTCTTATGAAAGTGGTGATGAGTTATGGAATTTTCAAACAGAAAATTCTTTTATTAAATCAGAAAAAAAATTATCAATTGTTGTTAAAGATGAAATTGTATTTTTTGTAAATAATCTTGGAGATGTAACTGCACTTGATGTAAATAGCGGGAGTCTTGTATGGCAAACACCCACACAAAAAAATACAATATACCAAAATGCTTTTAGCCTTGAAAACTCTGATATAGTTTTTGAAAATAACAGTATTTACCTTTCAAACAACAAAAATGAATTTTTTTCAATAAATGCGAGATCTGGAACTATCAAATGGGCACAGTCAATTAATTCAAGTTTAAGGCCAACTATAATTGATAATCTAATTTTCACTTTATCTAATGAGGGATATCTTTTTATTATAGACGACATAACAGGGAATATAATCAAGATTACTGATGTCCTCAAAAATTTTAAAAATAAAATGGAAATAAAACCAACTGGATTTATTCACGGCAAGAACAAAATTTTTATATCGTTGAGTAATGGAAAATTAGTAACTGTTAACGCAATATCAGGTACGCAAGAAAGTATTAGAAAGTTGCATGGATCAAAAATTTCCAGACCATATATATTCAAAAACAGCATGTATTTGATTAAAAACAATGCCATTGTTAAAATTAATTAATGTTTTTAAAAATTTTAGAAAAACTAGGTAGAAAAAAAATTGTATTAGATAGAGGACCATCACATCCTGAGTATGATAAAGCAAAACCATGGATGAACAGGTATTATATATTGTTTAGACATAGACCTAAGTGGTTTCCATTTAATATTTTAATTCACGAAATGTTAGACGATGATCATGGAGACGGTGTTCATAATCATTTATTCCCTTTCATTACGATAATTATTAGAGGTGGGTACTGGGAAACATTACAAACCGGTAAAGTTTGGAGACCTCCAGGTTATATAGGGTTTAGATCTGCCAATGATTTTCACAGGGTAGATTTAGAACCAGGGACTAGACCATTAACAATTTTTATAGCTGGTCCATATGGTTTGAGAAAAGGACCAAGATCAGAATATGGAATAGATTTTAAGACTAAAAAATGAATTTAAATAATTCGTTCCTTAAATTTTGTGAAGATAAAGAATATGAAATTAATGAAAATCAAATTAATATTATCAAAAAATTAAGTGAATTTTATAATCTGAACTTCAAACAGTCTTTTTTTAAAAAAATATTTATAGAAAAAAATATTAAATTAGGTTTTTACTTAGTTGGAGATGTTGGTGTAGGTAAAACTATGATTTTAAATTTTTTTTTTAATTCATTTAAAGAAAAAAAAATAAGATTACATTTCAATGAGTTTATGATCAAATTTCATGAATATGTGCATAAAAACAAAAAAAATAGAAAGAATAATGGCTTAGAAAAATTCGTAAAAGATTTGTCAAAAAAAACAAAATTAATTTATTTTGATGAATTTCAAGTCACTAATATCGTAGATGCAATGATATTAGGTAAATTATTTGAAAAGATATTCGAAAATAAGTTAAGAGTAATTTTTTCCTCAAATACAAATGTGAAAGATTTGTATAAAAATGGACTTCAAAGGGACCAATTTTTACCATTTATAAAAATTTTAGAGAGTAATTGTTCAGAAATAGAACTTAATATTGATGAAGATTATAGAGCTAATAAAAATATAACCTTGGATAGATTTTTATCTCCCATAGATAAATCCTCGAACTTTAGATTTAATAAGTTTTTTAGAAAAATGACAAAGGGTAAAAATAAAACATCTAAAATATTAAATATTAAAGGTCGCAAACTAACAATTGATAACTATTATGACAGAGTTATTAAATTCACTTTTGATGAAATATTTAACAAAAACTTAGGATCCGAAGATTATATTGAGATCGGAAAAGAAAGTGATTTAATTTTTATTGAAAATTTACCAAATTTTAATGAGGGTAACTCTAATCAACAACAAAGATTTATAACTTTCATAGATATAATTTATGAAAAAAAAATACCATTAATGATTAAATCTGAAGTAGATTTAAATTCACTTTGCTCAGCAAGCAGTCTGAAAGAACCATTCAAAAGAACTGTAAGTCGATTGTACGAAATGACAACGCAAAAGCTAAATTAACTCATGATACAAGATTTTTATAACTTAAAAATTAACACAAATGGACAAAAACTTTATGAATTTACAGATAAAACAATAGAGTGGGTAAAAAAAAATAATTTTAAAAATGGGATTTTGAATTTGTCAATTCAACATACTAGTGCATCTATAATCGTTCAAGAAAATGCAGATCCGGATGTCCAAACTGATTTAATAAATTATTTTAATAAGTTGGTGCCTATGGACAATTCGTTATATATTCATACTGCAGAGGGTAAAGATGATATGCCTGCTCATATAAAATCAGCATTAACTAATAATCAAATTTCTTTCAGCATTAGAAAAAATGAAATTCTATTAGGGACTTGGCAAGGTATTTACCTATTTGAGCATAGATTAGATCCAACTACAAGAACCGTAATACATCATTTTATAGGAGATTAGTTTTTTTTCTTAATAGATTGGAAAGCACTCAAAGCATCATTCCTAGCTTTTTCATGGATAACAATTGGCATTGGATAATCGGAACCAATAATAGTATTTATTGCTTCTTGATATTTTTTTTCCATTTCCCAAGGTTTATGAATAAATTTTGTAGGCACTTTATTTAATTCAGGAACCCATTTTTTTACATACTCTCCTTGTTTATCGAATTTTTCCCCCTGTAAAATAGGGTTAAAAATTCTAAAATATGGAGCTGCGTCAGCACCACATCCTGCTACCCATTGCCATTGAGCAATATTATTTGCTTCATTAAAATCAAGTAGACAATTTCTGAAATATTTTTCTCCTTCTTTCCAATTAATTCTTAAATGTTTAACTAAAAAGGAGCCAACAACCATTCTAATTCGATTATGCATCCAACCAGTTTCATATAATTCTCTCATTCCAGCATCAACAATTGGATAGCCAGTCATTCCTTTTTTCCATGCATTTAAAAATTTAGCATTATTAACCCACGGGAAATTATCAAATTCTTTTCTTAAATTTCCCTTCAGCATTTCTGGAAAGTAATTAATAAGACTATGTGAAAACTCTCTCCAACCAATTTCATTAGTATATTTTTTTACACTTATATTTTTAGAATTTAATTTTTTACATTTTTCCCAGATATCACCAACATTAATCTGTCCATTTCTAATATATGGGGAAAGTTTTGATGTTCCATCAATAGATGGAAAGTCACGATCTACACCATAATTTAATATGTTTTTATTTATAAAGTTATTTAGATACTCATGAGCTTTTTTTTCTGAAGGTATCCAGTATTTCTCAAACTTCATATACCATTTTGACTTAGGTAAAATCTCTTCGGATTTTATTTGTTTTTTAAATAGTACTTCTATCTTTTTACATTTTTTGACTTTGTTTAATTTATCTGGAATTCTCTCTAAATAATATTTCTCTGCATTTCTCCAAAAAGGACTATAAACTTTAAAAGGTGTTCCGTCATTTTTCGTAATTTTATTATATTCATTTAGCACATTCCCTTTAAAAAATTTAAAATCAATTTTTTTATTATTTAAATCTTTTCCAATTTTTTTATCTTTATCCAGTTCAGCAGGTTCATAAACTTTATTCCAATAAATAGAAATTTTATTATTAGATTTTAACTTAGAAAAAAAATTAATTTCATCATCTTTAATTATTTCTAATCCAATATTGAATTTTTTTAAATCAGATCTAAAATTTTCCAAAGATTTACATAGCCACCATTTTTGTGCCTCTCTTTTATTATCAAAAATATTATTATTAAAAATGAAAACTGCAGTTACAAGGTCATGATTATTTGTAGCATAAGTTAATGCATCATTATTGTTAATGCGAAAATCATCTCTTATCCAAACAAGAGCTTTATCAGACATTTGACAACTTTTCTAATCCTCTGGACAGAAGTTCGTTATATAATTTTATGTCTGTATCACCTTCACATCCAATCAATAAAACATTTGCATTCATGTCTAATTCAAGATCTTTCTTAATTTGTTCGTTATTGCAACTTACGTTTAGACTTATTACAGCAGGCGCTGAACATTCGCCTGCAATAATTCTGTCATCTCCAAAGTATCCTTTAGCCAACATTGCAACTGATAACGGAATGTCATCATCAGGAATACTTAAACAATTATTTACTGAATTCTTAAGAATTTGCCATGGGACCAATGATACATCTCCACAAGACATTCCACCCATGATACTTTCTTTTTCAATTTCGACTTTGGTGAGTTCACCAGCATCGACGCTTTTTAAAACACAATCTGCATTTTCTGGCTCAATAACAATAATTTTTGGAATTCTTTTAAAATATCTAGCAACACCTGCTATTACCCCAGATGCCATACCTCCAACACCTGCCTGTAAAAAAATGTGTGTAATATATTGATCAGTTTGCTTTGATATTTCTTCAATCATCACAGAATATCCAGCCATTGTTAGTTTTGGAACCGTAAGATAATTTTCCCAAGCCACATCTTGTACTATTTCCCAGCCATTTTTTTTAGATTGTTTAATGCATTCATTTAGAGAGTTTTCATAGTTTCCTTTAACTTGAACGACATCAGCGCCAAGTTTTCTCATCTCATCAGCACGTGTATCGCTAACAAATTCACTAATGAAGATTTTACAAGAAATTCCTAATCTATTTGCTCCCCATGCAACAGATTTGCCATGATTTCCTGCGGTTGCAGTTGCTACGACTACATTTTTCTTACCAGTAGAGACTTGCTCTACAGCATAAGCGCCACCAAGAGCTTTAAAAGATTTGAGACCAAACCTTTTTGACTCATCCTTGTAAAAAATATTTTTAAGTCCAAGATTTTTTGAGAGCTTATCTAAATTAAGGAGAGGGGTGGGTTTATAAGTTTCCCAATTAGAAATTGTATTGTATGCTTTATCTATTGCACTTTTATCTAATACATTTAATATTTTCTCTCTACTAAATGAATAATTATTATTTTTGATAAAAGATGAAAATTTTTTAATATGACTATAGTCAATAGGCATATTTTAACAATCTAAGGTATTCGATCTTTCCCACATTGTAATAGGCTTGAGTTTATTAAAATTTTCTTTTGATTTGAAACTTTCAATTTCAGACTTTTTAAGTTTCATATAACTGTTTAAAACATCTTTGCCAAAAGCATTTTTTAATACTGAATTTGAATTTAACATATCAAGCGAGTCTTCTAGAGTATTTGGTAATTTTTTTAGATTTGGATATTTTTCATGATCTGTATACATATTACAAAACAATGGTTTGCCTGGATTTATTTTTTTTCTGATACCGTTTATACCTGCTGCTAGAATTCCAGCTTGTACCAAATATGGATTAGCTGATCCATCCATAAGTCTCAATTCAAACCTTCCAGGGTCAGGAACTCTTATCATGTGTGTTCGGTTATTTCCCGTGTAAGAGATGCTACTTGGAGACCAAGTTGCTCCTGATTTAGTAGGAGGTGCGTTTATCCTTCTATAACTATTTAGCGTAGGATTAAAAAATGCAGATAAAGATCCTGCGTTTTTAATTATACCACCTAAAAAATTGTAAGCTAGACTGCTAAGTCCGAGTTTATCATTTTTATCCAAAAATTTATTTTTTCTTTTATCCCAAAGAGAAACATGAGTATGACACCCGTTACCAGTTAGATTTTCAAAAGGCTTGGGCATAAACGTAGCTCTAAGTCCATGTTTTTCAGCAATCGTTTTAACCATAAATTTAAAAAAAGTATGTCTATCTGCTGTAGTTAGGCAGTCTGAGTAATCCCAATTCATTTCAAACTGACCATTAGCATCTTCATGGTCATTTTGATAAGGATTCCATCCCATTTCGATCATACAATCGCATATCTCTTTAATTAATTCGTATCTTCTCATTAGTGAAGATTGATCGTAGCATGGTTTAGATTGAGTATCTTTTGAGTCTGCAATTGTGTTGCCGTCAGCGGAGATTAAAAAATACTCACATTCCACACCAGATTTCATAATGAATCCTTCATTTTGCAGCAGTTTTATTTGTTTTTTTAACATTATTCTTGGAGATGCATCCACTGGTTTGCCATTCATCCACAAATCAGACGCTAACCATCCTACCTCTTTATTCCAAGGTAGTTGAATTAAACTATTTGGATCTGGAATTGCAAACATATCTGAGTCTGCCGGAGACATGTCTAGCCAAGCAGCAAACCCTGCAAATCCAGCACCATTAGTTTGCATCTCTTTTATAGCTCTAGTTGGTACTAATTTTGATCTTAAAACTCCGAACAAATCTACAAAACTTATTAGGAAATATTTTATTTTTTTTGTTTTTGCAATTTTATATAAGTTTTTTGCCACATTAAATTCTTATCATATTTTTTATAAAAATGATAAAAAGAAATCTTTGTAGTAAACAATATTACCAAAAATAATTATCAAGATAGCTATGACCAATCCATACTTTGCCTTTGGCCAAGCTAATCTTGCCATTTTACTCGGTGTTTTATTTATGTGATTTTTATTTTGCTCTTCCATGATTATTCGAGGGCGCATTTATTAAAATGCGCCCTCAAGATTATATTTTTATCCGTCAGTCATATTGTTTTTCCATGCATTGGAACTCGGCTTCCTTCTTGCAAGCTCAGAAAGTTTATCACTTTCTTGTTTAGCGCTCACAACTGTCCAACCAATCCAAATAACAGCAAGTATAAGAACTAATATACCTTCTGATCCAACTCCTGGATAAACTGCGCCTGCAACTTCTTCAGCAGGTTTATTTAGATGATCTATCCAATTTGATACTGTAGCCATATTACCCTCCTTTAACTACTCGAAGAAGCAACAGCTTTTTCATCTTCTTTTGCCTCCTCCATTATTTGGTAGTCTAAACCGGCCAACTCAACCTCCCTAGGGATTCTAAGTTTGCCCATTCCATTTAACACTTTAGCAATTATGTAACCTGGTATCATACCCAGAACAAAGAACATGATTATTGCACCAATAAACATTCCTAAAGGATTTATCGCAGCATAGTTGCTTCCATCCCACATTGCACCTACGCTATATCCTGAAGAAGGGTATCCATTTAGTACAAACCCACATATTACAAGTCCAGCAAATCCAGCATAACCATGTACAGCTACTGCGCCAACTGCATCATCAATTTTGAACCTTCGTTCAACCCAGTAATGCAATTTGTAAGCAATAACTACTCCTATCATTCCAATAATTAATGATTGAATTGGATGATATAAGTCGTTTCCTGCAGAAGCACATATTATTCCAGCAAGTCCACTTGAGTAAGTCCAGAAAGGATCACCTTTAGATATTACGTATCCTGCTAGCAATCCTCCAGAAAGTGACATTAAGAAATTCATTGTAATACCACTAAGTGTTGTAGGAGTTACATATATGTTTGTTGCCGTAAAGTAAGTTACACCTTCCATGCCATACTCTGGTCCTAAGTCATAAATTGGAATATTACATGCTGCGTAAAAACCCCAGAAACCTGTATAAATTAAGAATAATCCAACAGTTACCAACCAAGGATTTCTTGGTCCGATATTTCTAGGTTCTCCGCTTGATGAAAATTTTCCAATTCTTGGACCCAATACTGCTAAAACACCTAATGCAAATCCACCTGCTACGGCGTGAATTACTCCAGATGCATAAGCATCATGATATCCAAGTAACTTTAACATCCATCCGTCAAAGTGCCATCCCCATGCAGCATCTATACTCCAAAATACAGATCCAATTGCAATCGCTAGAATTCCAAATGCAAAAGTTGTAATTCTTTCAATTACAGCACCTGATACTATTGAAGCAGCTGTCCAAGAGAATAATAAAAATGCAGCCCAAAATACTCCGCTTATATGATCACCTAAATTAATAGCCATAAGTTCACTATTTGGTAAATACCATTTAGCACTAAAAGCTGAGTCATCCGTAATCAGAGCTGTACTCTCAGTCATTATTGATGGTGCAAGACCTGGTCCAGTTGGAAATGCCCAATAAATCCACCAACCAAATAAAAACCAAGTAACTGTTACCAACGGTATCAGCATTGTGTTTTTCATTAAAGTATGTTGATGATGTTTGTATCGGGAAGCTCCAACTTCATACATACAGAATCCTACGTGGATCAGAAACATAAGTACTACTGTTATCCAATAGTAAAATTCTGTGAATATGGTTGTCAATGCACCTAGTTCGTCAGTCATTTAACCTCCAATTGTTTAAACAAATTAAGTAAATATTAATAAATGGCACAACATGATCAATCTTAAATTATATATGATAAATGTTGTTTATTTTGTAGAGAACAACCTCTGGTATATATAAATTTTCAGTGATTCTAGAATTTTCTGTAAGCTTTTTTAAGATCTACTAGTGGATGATTTGGAGACATTTGGAATTTTACTAACAATTCTCTAGCAATCATATCCCTATCTTGTTGATTATTTGGAAGTTTAATCTTCTTTGGAATTGTAACCCACCCATTAGCATTTCTGTCAAAAACTGCAGGTCTATCTTCTTCATATCCCATGTGAACATCTTCTAACCAATTTAAATCATCCCATCCCATTGCTTCTATGTATTTTTTTAAGAATGGTGTAATTCTTGAATAGTCTGGAAGCAGGTTAACATCATAACGATAGCCAATAGTTTGACCTATCATTTTTTCTCTAGCAGTCTCTTTTTTCTTACCTAATTGACCTTTAGTTTCTTTTTTTGCTTTTTTGTTTTTCTTTTTAGGCATAATTAAATTTTATGAAAATCATCAACTCCTACAGTATGATTTGTTCCCGAAAGGGGCACTTTTGCTAAAGCAGAAGCTTCCATTGTTAAAGCGGCTAAATCTTCAGGTTCTAGTGAGTGAATATTAGTTTTACCACACGCTCTAGCTAATAATTGAGCTTCTAAAGTCATTGTATGTAGGTAATTATACACTCTTAGAGCAGCATCATCAGGATTTAATCTTTTTCTAAGTTTAGGGTCTTGCGTAGCAACACCAACTGGACAACGACCTGTGTGACAGTGATAACAATGACCTGCAGGAACTCCCATCTCTTTCTCAAAATTAGACTCAGGAATTTCTTTATTACAATTCAAAGCTATCATTGCTCCAGTTCCAATTGCGATCGCATCAGCACCTAAAGCTAAGGCTTTAGCCATGTCAGCACCATCTCTTACACCACCTGCATATATCAATGTTACTTTTCCAGTTTTGCCAACATCATCAATTGCTCTTCTTGCTTCTCTAATAGCAGCTATCCCTGGAATTCCTGTATTAGCTGCAGCTATGTGAGGGCCTGCACCAGTTGATCCTTCCATACCATCTAAATAAATTGAGTCAGGATCACACTTTGCTGCCATACGCACATCATCATAAACTTTTGCAGCACCAAGCTTTAATTGAATTGGAACTTTATTTTTTGTTAGTTCTCTTAGTTCTTGAACTTTTAATGCTAAATCATCAGGACCTAACCAATCAGGGTGTCTAGCTGGAGATCTTTGATCAATACCAGCAGGCAATGATCTCATTTCTGCTACTTGGTCAGTAACTTTTTGACCCATTAAGTGACCACCCATTCCAACTTTTTGACCTTGTCCAATAAATACTTCTATCCCATCTGCAAGTTGTGCATGATGTGGATTAAAACCATATCTTGATTGAATACATTGGTAATACCATTTTTCAGAATATCTTCTTTCATCTGGAATCATTCCACCTTCACCAGAACATGTTGCACTTCCTGCCATTGTAGCACCTCTAGCTAACGCAGTCTTAGCTTCATAAGATAAAGCTCCAAAACTCATACCCGTAATGTAAACTGGAATATCAAGTTCAACTGGGTTTTCACATCTTGGTCCTATAACAGTTTTAGTTTCACACTTTTCTCTGTAACCTTCGATTACAAATCTTGTCAATGTTCCTGGTAAAAATACTAAATCGTCGAACGTAGGAATTTTTTTCATCAATGCCATACCACGCATTCTGTATCTACCTAATTGCGCTTTTATATGTATGTCGTCGATTACTTCTGGAGTAAATATTGAATTATAACCTAATAAACTTTTATTTCTTTTTGAAAATTCACTTTGACCATTGCCATTAGAATGACCATTCGTTTTTCCATTTTTCTTTTTTGCCATTATATAGCTCCTTTTTTCTCAGTTGGTTCTAAAGCGTCATAATTCCAAAGTTTTTTACCCGCAACTACTTTAGTCATTTTAGAAACATCAAAATTTTCGCCAATTTCAGCTACTTTAAGTTTTCTTTTTAACCAATCTATATCACTTTTTGTCATAGGTGACTCAATCGCATCACTTCCATATGATCCAATTTTTCCCCCAACATAGATTGTTCCATCATACATAGAGTCTCCAAGGTTTATACCTACATTACCTAAAACTACTATTCTTCCTCTTTGCATCATAAATCCAGTAAAAGCCCCAGCATCACCACCAATTATTATTGTACCACCTTTTTGGTCAATACCTGTTCTTGCACCAACACTTCCTTTGCAAATTAAATCTCCACCTCTTACTGCTGCACCAAAACACGATCCTGCATTTTTTTCTATTACAACTTTGCCAGCCATCATATTTTCTGCACATGACCATCCAACTCTTCCGTTAACTCTTACGGTAGGGCCATCTATAGAACCAACTCCAAAATAACCTAAACTTCCTTCAAATATTAAGTTTAATTTATTTAAAATTCCAACGCCCAAACTATGTTTTCCTTGTGGGTTTTTTATTACAATTGTTCCATAGCCCTGACTCATTAATTCATCAATTTTTTTATTCGCCTCTTTGCAATCCATATCATTTACATCAAGCTCAGTTCTTTTATTAAAATCTACATCATATGTTCCCCAATAATAAAAGTTTTCTGCTTCATCTGGATTAAAAAACTTTTGTTGTGTTTTTCCTGTAAGAACTTCAGTGTGAAGCCCCATAGATTGGGCTTTTGTTTTTTTTTCAGTTGTTTTTAAATTTGCCATACCTTAACCTCTCCATCAAATGGATCATAAGTATCAATTTCTTGAGGAAGAACAGATCTGATTGCTATTTCTTCTGATCCCATTGCAACTAAATCATCTGACTCATATAAAACTAACGGTTTTGCTGCCATAGTGTCTTTAGCCATCCCAAGTGAATTTTTTGTTGCAACAAAGTAAGTGAATACTCCATCAAGTCCAGATAAACTATCTTTCATACCCTCTTCAAGTGTAGCTCCATTTCTCATTTTTTCTGCTAAGTATACTGCAATCAATTCAGAGTCACACTCTGACATAAATCGCATTCCTTTGTTTTCTAAAATTCTTCTATTATTCCAATAGTTAGTTAATTGACCATTATGCACAACTGAAACATCGCTAAAAGGGTAGCCCCAAAATGGGTGAGCAGATTTAATGTCTACGCCAGACTCTGTTGCCATTCTAGCATGTCCAATTGCGTGAGTACCAACAAGATCTCCTAGATTGTATCTATCACAAACAGTTTTTGCGTTACCTAAATCTTTAATAACCTCCAAAGATTTTCCCATTGATAGGATTTCAACTCCAGGAATGCTCTCTATTTTTTGGGAAAATTCAAGCAAATCTCCTTTATCATAGTCAATTTCATATCTTAGTGAATAGGGCAGTATTCTTTCTTCTTTAACAATCTTTGCTCCCATTTGAGAAAGATAACTATCAACAATTTTTTTTCTTTCATCATAAACTGATACATCTTCCATTACTGATGAACTACCTTCACCAACATTTTCACCAACCTTAAATCGCATAATAAAGTTTTGACCATCTGTATCTCCATAAAGAGCATAACCAGTAGAATCTTCACCTCTATGCTTTAATGCTTGAAGCATTCCTTGAAGTTCTTGACCTACGTTTGAAGATTTTCCTCTATGAATTAGTCCCGCAATTCCGCACATTGTTTTTCTCTCCTATAATTTTTCCTTATGGTAAACAATCCAGATAAGTATCAAGATCCCATTGAGTTGTTGCGCCAAGAAATCTCTCCCACTCATCATTTTTATACCAATGAAATATTTTATACATTTCATCTGGCATTGCCGATTGAATAACTTTATCTTCAGCTAAACGATCCAATGCTTCACCAAGACTTAATGGTAATTTTTTAACGTTTTTTCCAGCCTTCTGAGCTTCATAAATATTTCTAGACTCTGGTTTTCCAGGATCAATATTATTTTTAATTCCATCATCAAAAGCTTTTAATAAACCTGCTCCCATTAAGTAAGGGTTATGCATTGAGTCTACTGATCTGTACTCAAATCTTCCTGGAGCTGAAACTCTTAGTCCACAAGTTCTATTTTGATATCCCCAGTCAGCATAAACTGGTGCCCAAAAACCTTGGTCCCATAATCTTCTATAAGAATTTACAGTTGATGATCCAATAGCAGTTAATGCTGGAAGGTGTTTCATTACACCACCAATTGATTTTAAGCCGATTTTACCTGGCAGCTGAACATCTTTTGTATCAGGCATAAAAGTATTTGTTCCTCCTTCAACATAAGTAAACACTTCATCCATACCTGGTAAAGATTTATGGCCTAATTTATTTACTTTATCTTTTCCACCAGTCCATAAAGACATATTTGTATGACAACCACTTGCAGAGACTCCCATAAACGGTTTAGTCATAAAGCAAGCAATCAAATTAAACTCTCTCGCAACCTGTGCACAAATTTGTCTATAAGTAGATAATCTGTCTGCATTTCTTAAAACATCATCATACGTCCAGTTTAATTCTAATTGTCCTGGTGCATCCTCATGATCACCCTGTATCATGTCAAAACCCATAGCTCTCGCGTACTCCATAACTCTCATAAATACAGGTCTTAAAGATTCAAATTGATCTATGTGATAACAATAAGGTTTAGAGAACCCTTTCCCTGTTGGAGTTCCATCCTCATTTCTAGTTAACCACATCATTTCTGGCTCCGTTCCTACTCTTAGTTGGTAACCATGTTTTTTCTTAAATTCTTTAGCGATTATTCTTAAATTTCCTCTGCAATCAGATGTAAGATGTCCACCTGGATTTTCTCTCTCTTCTCTATTTCTAAAACAAGTAACAAATACACGAGCTACTTTTTTATCCCAAGGTAATTGACAAAAAGTCTCTGGATCTGGAATACCTACAAGTTCTTTTGCTTCAGGACCATATCCAATATAGTTATTGTGACGATCTAAAAATAAATTTGCAGTTGCTCCATAAACTAATTGAAATCCTTTTTCACAAGTTCTTTCCCAATGATCTGCAGGAATTCCTTTACCAACAACTCTTCCTGTTACTGATATGAATTGAAAAAAAATATAATCAATTTTAAGTTCGTTTATTTTCGCTCTTACTTGTTTAACCAGTTTGGCTCTGCCTGGTTGATTAACATGCTTTTCTAGATCAGTCATATTCCCCCTTAAGAATTTTTAGACCAAAAAGTTAACTGAAAATAAAACATCTGTCTACTTAGATAAATTAGCTCCAAGGAAACGGACTATTAGATGTTGGGTGTAATTCCCCTTTCTCGTAACGGTTGAATCTAAAAGGTTTTAATAAATCACTTTCTGTTCCAAGAATTTCTTTTGCAACTAGTTCTCCAACTCCAATCATTTTGTAACCATGGTTAGAGTCTGCAATCATGTAAACGTTTTCTAAAAATCTATCAAATATTGGAAATGAGTCTGGTGTCATACATCCAAGACCACCCGAAGGTCCTTTCCTATATAAATCTGATTTTCCTTCAAACCTTTTTTGACAGTGAGCTAAAGCTGAACACCACATGTCATTAAAAGCTTCGGTTGTTTGATATTCAGGTGACTCTATTCCGTAAGGATCAACATTCACTTCGTCAAAATGTTTATCTACAATGTAAGGTGATGTTCCACCCTGTACACCAAGACCGTCAATATCAGGTTTGTAATATATTCCCCAAATTTTTTCTGTAATTAATTTTTTAGTTTTGTCTGAATATAAAGGAGCAGTAGAGTCAACATGAATTACTGGTGGCTGCTCACCATTATTCATTTTTAAAAAATCAGCTTCGACACCAATTACACCTTCTTGAAGCATCCAATATTTCCACATGTCAGTTTCATGCATCTTGCCATCTTTACCTTTAATGTGAGCAGTTTTTGGAAGTTCTAACATATTCCAAAAATCTCTTGCCCAAGGACCTGCTCCTACGACTACTTGTTCGCATTCAATTGTTCCTTTGTCTGTTTCAACACCCGTTACAGCTTTACTGTTACTTCCTCTTTTAAAACCTGTTACCTTAATACCTTTGATAACTTCAACACCATTTGAGGTAGATTTATTTTCAAGCGCTTTAATTGAATCTTTATTAAAAGCATATCCACCTTTTTTTTCATGAAGAACAGATGTTATGCCTTTTGCCTGCCAATCATCAAACATACCTTTCATGTAGTTCATGCAATCTTTTTCACCTTCTATAAATTCTGAGTCATAACCAATTGCTTTTTGCTGTTCATAGATTGTAGCAACATCTGCGTGCATTACTTCAGGAGAAATTTGTAAATAACCTACTGCATTGTATTTAAAAGCTTTAGGATCACTCTCCCAAACTGAGACTGAATGAGCCATTAATTCTCTCATGGCAGGTTGAAAATAATTATTTCTTACAACTCCACAAGCAATACCACTTGCACCCGCTGCAGTATCTTTTTTTTCTAAGACTACAATATCACCTGGATTTTTATATGTTTCAGATAATTTCCAGGCAGTGCTTAGTCCGTGAATTCCTCCACCAACTATTACTACTTTTGCTTTTGTCGGTAATGACATACTAAAACACTATTTTTTGGTAGAGGTTAAATATATAATTTTTTTTATATATAAAATTTAGAAATAAAAAATTATACAACCTTAAATTTACAAACTATTAAAAACTTAAATTTTTAAGAGTGGACAAATAATCGTTAAATTCCTCAATAAATGAGGCGCTTGGTTTAATATGTTTTTTCCTTTGATCCTCTGAAGTTTTCTCTAAATAAAAAAACCCTTTTTCACATGCCTCATTAATAATTAAAGCAGATTTTGGTCGTGAAGTTTTAAATAATTTTGTTTTTAATTCCTCTACAGATAAATTTTGTTTTAATTTAAATGCAGACATTACAAGCAGCATCATATGATAGTGTGAAGGTGATTTTCTAAAAAAGTAGTTACTAGAAGTATGAGAAAGCTTCATTTGATCTTCCCAAAATTCTAATAGATCTTTTGTTGATTTAGGCATTATGATCTAACTTTAGTTTTCTTAGGATCGTAATGAGGAAATCCTACAATTTTAGCTGGAATTCTTTTTTGATGACCATCTATTTTTCCAATTTCAACTTCATTTCCTATTTCTGAATGACCTACATCTATTCTGCACAAGGCAATATTTTTATTTAGTGTTGGTGAAATACACCCACTTGTAATCACTCCAACTTGAGATCTTCCAATGTGTACACAATCACCATGGTTTGCTTGTTCTTTACCAATCAATTCTAACCCGACTAATTTTTTTTGAGGATTTTCTTTTCTCTTAACAAGGTTTTCTCTTCCTATAAAATCTTCTGTTTTAGATTTTAAAGGCACCGAAAAACCAATTCCTGCTTCAAAGGGATCTTGTTGTCCGTCAAATTCATTACCAAATAATATTAAACCTGCTTCAATTCTTAAAAGATCTAAAGCAGCAAAACCAGCAGGTATCAAATCTTCGTCTTTACCTGCTTCCATTACTTTATCCCAAACAGTTGGTGCATCGCTTGGGTGACACCAAATTTCGAAACCAAGTTCACCTGTATAACCTGTTCGTGAAACAATTAATGGTATTCCATTTAACTCTTCTAATCTACAAATACTAAATCTAAACCATTCCAATTCAGATATAGAGGGCTGTGTAGGAGGTGTAAAAATTATTTTTTCTAAAATTTTTCTACTTTTTGGTCCTTGTAAAGATAGGTTATTTATTTGGTCTGTAGAATTTTTTATATGTACTTTATAATTTTTCTTTTTTGCTTGTTCTTTAAGCCATTCCCCGCCATACTCATCTCCACAAACCCATCTAAAACCATGATCACTAAGTTTTAATAAAGTGCCATCATCAAACATAGTACCATTTTCATAGCACATTGCTGAATAAACAATTTGGCCTACTGAAAGTTTTTTAATATTTCGAGTCAAAGTGTAATTCATTAATTCTTCAGCATCAGGACCAAGAATTTCAAACTTTCTTAAAGAAGATAAATCAATTAAAACAGCTTTTTCTCTACAAGCATTATATTCGTTAATAACTCCATGTTTTGTGTAATCATTTGGTAACCAAAAACCTCTAGCATCAACAAAGTTTCTAGTTAGTTTTGAAGTTCTCTCATAAAACCCTGTGTTCCTTGTAAGTTTATTTTCTGAGTCTGTTTTCATTCTAAATCCATAAGACTTTGTAAATTCTTTACTTTTTTCATAAGTTCTAACAAAAATATCAGTAGGGTTCCATCCATTACAGCTATCTATATCACTGGGACAAGCTGTTGTCCCACATGTTAAATCTTTAAGTGCTTTAAAAATTACATAATCGCCTGGTCTTGCATATGACTCGTCAGAGGTTACTGAATTAAGACCACCAGCAGATGTATTAAAGAAAAGATTTATCGCTTGCCAACCTTTTTTTTTCTCTACTCCATATTTTACCATAGAGCCATTTAAATTATCAGAACAATTTGCATGCCCAAAATATCCCGAGTCTTCATAGTATTTTGAAGTACAAGCTAAATTGAACGTATCGTGTATACCAACAGTATCTCTTATCACCTCTATTAAAGGTTCATGATCAGTGTCATAAAATTTTGAATATAGGCCTGGACCAGGAAAAGTGTGACCCATAAAAGTTCTAGTTGTTTGCCAATCAAGACCTCTCTCTAAACCTTTTTCTAATTTAGCTGTATCATATGCCACAAAGTCTGAACACTGTCGCCCTGTTGGTGTTATAATTTGAATATAATCACCAGCTTTGACTTGATAGCCAGTTGCAGTTTTTCTATCAATATTTACTTCATGATCTGGATCATAAATTGGATCTGGTATTAATGAAAATTCCTTGTCATTATTTATAATTTTAGCTCTTTTTATGATTATTGTTAAATCTGATGGTGGATTTTGATCATGAACAAGCATGTCATCTGCAGGTGCTGCAAATATGCAATAACATTTATCTTTAGATTTCAAATTTATCTTTTCACCAGTTTTAGTATTTTTGTCAAATAATATAGCTGACTTAGCTTTTTCAATTTTTAAATTCCTTTTGTTTAATTGAAGTAAAGCCTGCATAGAGCTTTCATCTTTTTTAAAAAGTATTTTTTTTATTTCAGAAGAATTTTTATTTTCTTTTAAATTTAAAAGAGCTAATTCTGAGTTTCCGTCTTTATCAAAAGAATTGATTTCACAGATTTGATTTCCTTCATTATTAATTATTTGAATTTCGTCATCAGGAAAAATTTGAATTCCAGTAATTCCACCTGCATTTACAATATATCTTTCAACTCCAGGTGGTAGTACATTTAAACCTGGTTCTTTTATAGCTAAACTAGTTTGCATATATAATTTAAATATGCCTAAATTATATTAAAGTATCAATAAATTTATATATAAATTTTATATATACATTTGTATCTATTTTGCTTGTTGACTGTCTCTTTAATAGAGCAGATAATTTGCTTCTTAATATTAAGGAAAGGGGAAATAATGAGAAAAATAATATCTCTACTATCAGCTTTAGTGATTTCTCTTGTAAGTTTTGCAGGAATTTCTAACGCAGCGGATAGTAAAAAACCGATTGTTATCCCAACTCATAACTGGTCAAGCCAAATTGTAATGGCATATGTTATTGGTGGAATTTTTGAAAGCATGGGAAACAATGTAAAATATGTAAATGCTGACTCACAGGCAGTATACGAGTCAATTAGAATTGGAGACGTAACTATATCTCACGAAGTGTGGGAATCTGCTTTTGGTAAATCATTCACAACTGCTTTGGATAAAGGTGGTTTATTAGATATGGGTGATCACGAAGCAAGAACTCTTGAAGATATGGGTTATCCAAACTGGGTTGTAGAAAAAGGCTTATGCCCAGGTCTACCTGATTGGACTGCTTTAAAAAATCCAGATTGTGCAAAAAACTTTACAACACCTGACTCTCCAGATGGAAAAGGAAGAATGTTGGAAGGACCACAAACTTGGCATGGAGATTTAATACCTCAAAGAGTTGATGCTCTTGGTTTAGGAGATCTATGGTGGGTTAAATTTGCCGGTAGTGCAGATGCATTATGGGCTGAATTAGCAGCAGCTAAAAAAGAAGGAAGAGGAACTATAATATTTAACTGGACACCAAACTTTACAGATGGTGCTGGTTTTACTTTCATCGACTTTCCTCCATACACAGCTGGTTGTAGACCAGAGGATGGTGGAGATGGAAAATGTGGTTCTCCAGACGGATATTTGAAAAAAGCAGCGCATGAAGATTTTCCAAAAACTCATCCTGCAGCAGCTAAGGCGTTTCAAAAACTTTCTTTCTCTACAAGTCAAATTGGTGCAATGGCAGCTTTAGTTGACGTTGACAAAATGACTCATGAAGATGCAGCTAAAAAATGGTTAGCTGACAACAAGAGTGTTTGGCAAGCGTTTACAAAATAAATTTTAAAAACCAAAAATTAAATCTCTCCCAACTATGTTGGGGGAGATTTTTTTTAACAAAAACTAAAATGTGATGATCAAATTATTTTATTTTATATTTTTTAGCTTTATTGCCATTAATAATGTTTTTGCAAAAAATATTAATATAAATGAAGATCTTAATTTGGAATTTAATTGTAAATTAGAAAAAAAAATAATCAAAAACTCTGAATATAATTACAAAACGTTTTTAGCGGAAGAAGTTGATGAACAGAATTTAAATTCTTTAAAATTATATACTAATCAACCAAGTACTTTGATGGTTAATGGATTGTCAGATTTTTTCTCACAAAATTCAAATTTTGATGTGAAAATAGTAAACAAAGATGTGGTTTTATTTAAAGCATTTAATAAAGAAAAAAGTTATTCAGAATCTGCAATAATTACTAGAAAAACTGGAGAATTAATTCACGAAATAACTAAGAACATTAACAGCGAAAATTCAGAAAAATATATAACTATTTATTATTGCAAAAATAAAACAAAAAATGCCTAATTTTTTTTTCATAAATAATGTGTAAAATGAAATGATGAAAAGACTATTATTTTGCATCCTTTTTTACCTTTTAGCAGTGTCAATTGCCCAGGCAAGAAGCACAGGTTGTAAAGAAGGAAACTGTGAAAATGGTTATGGTAAATGGATTTATACAGACAAAACAACCTATGAAGGTGAGTGGGTTGCAACCAAAAAACATGGTCAAGGAGTAGAAACCTGGCCAAACGGATATATTTACAAAGGCGAATTTAAAAATAGTGAATGGAGCGGTGTTGGAACTTTATTTTTTCCCGATGGCTCAACTTATGAAGGGGAATGGGCCAAGGGATTTATGAATGGAAAAGGAACTTTTACTTGGTCTGATGGAAAACAAAAAACTGGTATTTGGAAAAATGGAAAACTACAAGAGTAATTTTAAGGAATTACCAGAACCTATCAAACAGTTTGGTGGGCTAATAGGAATTATAGTTATTATATTTATAACTTTTTTTATCTTAAATAAAATATTTGGCGAAGGTGATGAGTTGGTTGCTAAAATGAAAATAGAAGAAGAAAGAATTGCTCAAGAGAGAAAATTAAATAAATTAATCTCAAGTCTTCCATCAGGAATTTTAGTTTCTTTTGATGGTACAGATCATTTTAAATTATCAGATGAATTATACGAGGCGGTTTGTAAAGCAACAAAACTTATTCCTCAACGTGCAATTATGGGAGCAAATTTCTTAAACTTTAGAGCACACGAAATTTACACCATTAATGGCAACAAGATAGATGAAACGTTCGTTAAATGGGATAAAGAAAAAAATAAGTGCTTTGCAGGTTTTGTGGTTAGTGGAAATAATGTTGGCGTAGATGAAACTATTTCTGTAAGTGGAGAGGCTTTAAGTTTTTTAAGCACAGGAATTGATACAAGAGTTTATTTTATAAAAAATTTTTAGGGAGGAAATTTAACAAATTTAAGAGATTTTATTTTATCTTAATTTCGTATAACCTTATTATAATTTATGTCTGAACCAGTAATTAAATGTGAGTCTGTTTATAAGATATTTGGCGAAAATGCTGAAACTATGCTAAAGGAAGCGAATGGCAATGTAGACGCAAAAACTTTTCAGGAAAATGGATGTATAGTTGGGGTTAATAATGCCTCATTTGAGGTATCCAAAGGAGAAATGTTGGTCGTAATGGGACTTTCTGGTTCAGGTAAGTCTACACTGTTAAGATGTATATCGAGATTAACAGATGCAACAGGTGGAAAAATCTTCATTGAAGGTCAAGATCTATTAAATTTAAATAATAAAGAATTGATCGATCTAAGAAGAAATAAGATGGGAATGGTTTTTCAAAGTTTTGCGCTTCTTCCCCATAAAACAGTTGTCGAAAATATAGCTTTTCCTTTGCAAATTAAGGGTATTAATACGGGGGAGAGCATCAATAAAGCAATGGATATGGTCAAACTAGTTGGTCTTGATGGAAGAGAAAACTATTTTCCGCGAGAATTGTCTGGAGGACAACAACAGAGAGTAGGTATTGCTAGATCATTGGCAGTTGAGCCAGATATTTGGTTTTTAGATGAACCTTTTTCAGCGCTGGATCCGTTAATCCGAAAAGAGATGCAAGATGAATTCTTAAGACTACAAGAAAAGCTACAAAAAACAATTATGTTTATAACCCATGATTTTGATGAAGCTCTTAAACTTGCCGATCGAATTGCAATTATGAAAGATGGGGTTATTGAACAATTAGATACTCCTGCAAATATAGTTTTAAATCCTGCAACAGAATATGTAAGAAAATTTACTGAAGAAGTTCCTAGAGAAAAAGTTTTATTAATTGAAGATGTAATGGACTCTTCAACTACAGAAAATATAGGTGATTTAAAAGTTTTAAGAGACGAAATAATTGAAAATGTGGCAGAAAAAATATTAACACAAGAGAAGACTGTAGCTGTAATAGATAACAACAATAATATTGTAGGATCTATTAATCCAACAAAAATTATTAATACAGTTTTTGGAGGAAGAAAAAATAATAATTAAATTATGGAAATTCTAAAAAAATATCCAAAATTATTTCAATGGTTATTTTTATTAATAGTATTTTTCGCTTTATGTTTTGCAATTGATGTACCTGAAACTTATAAATTTATTAGAGGGCAAGCTGAATTTGTAAAAGACCCCAATCAAAGCACCTTTGTTTTTTTAGGAAAAGAAGTGAGGTATTACGCTTTTGATGTTTTTTGGAGACTGCCTCCTTTACTTGGTTGGTTACCAATTTGGATAAATGATTCATTATTCTTCTTAATGAATGATTGGATGCCAATGGAGTTTTGGAACGAAGATACTCAAGAATATAAAACTAGACCTTTAGTTTTACAAATTACTAGAAACTTAACTGCCTTTATGACTTTTCTAATAGAATTAATTAGAGAGATTTTACTTGGTGGGCTTGAAACTATTGTAGCATTTACAAGTTGGGATTGGATTGATGCTAATCCTTGGGCAGAATTACCTGGCTTACCGTGGACTATTGTTGCTGCAGGCTCTGCAATACTCGCTTATAAGTTAGGTGGTAGAGGGTTGGCTATTTTTGCAGGTTTAGCAATGACTTATATTTCTATTTTTGGTCAGTGGAAACCATCAATGCAGACATTATCTTTTATTTTAGTTGCAGCACCACTATCTTTTATATTTGGATTAAGTCTTGGTATTGCTGCCTTTAAGAGTAAAAGAGTTGAAAAAGCTTTATATCCAATACTTTTAGTCATGCAAACAATGCCTCAGTACGCTGTATTAGTTCCTGCTCTTGTACTTTTTGGAGTTGGGGATCATGCAGCAGTAATTATAACAATGATTGTAGCCGTACCTCCTATGATATTATTGACCTTATTAGGATTAAGAGCTGTTCCACCAGAGGTTATTGAAGCTGGTAGAATGAGTGGATGCAATAATTGGCAACTAATGTTCAAAGTTTTAATTCCAACAGCAAGAAGAGATATTTTGATTGGAGTTAACCAAGTTATAATGGTTTGTTTTTCTATGGCTGTTATCTCCGCTTTTATTGGAGCAAAAGGTTTAGGGTTTAATTTATTGTTAGCTTTAAATCAGTTAAATATTGGATTAGCTTTGGAAGCAGGACTTTGTATTAGTTTGATTGCAATTCTATTAGATAAAATGTCCTTAGCTTGGGCAAATAAACAAGTTGATTATTTTGGGAATCTAAATTTTTTCCAAAGGAATAAAAACTCGTTATTTTTTGCACTAATAATGATTGTAGGAATTGCGTTAGCGTATTTTGGATCTATTTATTTTAAAGGTGGATATAATTATTTATTTGAAGTTCCACATAATAAAGGGATATCAACTGCTGATTTTTGGAACAAAGGAGTTGACTGGATATTTGATACATTTTTTGTTTACATAAAAGCATTTAATACGTGGTTAATTGTTGAAGTACTTCAGCCAATGAGAGCTTTATATTTAAGAATGCCAGCGATAGCCACAATAGTGTTAGTAGTTGGAGCGGGATATTTGATTGGTGGCATAAGATCAGCTTTAGTAGTTTGTGGTTTGACTTTATTTATAGCATTAAGTCCTTGGTGGGATAGAGCTTTAGTAACAACTTATATGGCAACATTTGGAGTGATTGTATCATGTATTATTGGATTTACAGTTGGAACTTTATGTTTTCAAAATAAACACTCTACAAATTTTATGTTAAACGTATGTGATATTTTTCAAACCTTTCCATCATTTGTATATTTAATTCCTGTAATGATGCTATTTGGTATAACTGATACTTCTGTTCTTATAGCAGTAATAGTTTATGCGACTATACCTGCAACGAGATATACAATAGAAGGACTTAGAAGTGTTCCGTCTGGTTTACATGATGCTGCAACGATGTCAGGGGTAACAAAATTTCAAAGATTATTTAAGATAGAGTTTCCTTTAGCATTCCCACATATGATGTTGGGACTTAATCAAACTATAGTTTTTGCTTTATTTATGGTGATTATAGGGGCATTTATAGGCACTGAGGATTTAGGACAATACATTTTAAAAGCTTTGTCTGACAAAAAAGGTGCGGGTATTGGATTAACATTAGGAATATGTGTTGCTTTCATAGGTTTAATTTTTGATAATTTAATAAGAACTTGGGTTGATAAAAGAAAAAAACATTTAGGTATAGATTAAACTTGTGAAAAAGTTTCTTGTTGCTATTGATCAAGGCACAACATCTTCAAGAGCAATTTTATTTGATTTAAAAGGTAATATAAAATTCACATCTCAATTCGAGTTTACTCAATATTTTCCAAAAAATGGATGGGTTGAGCATAATCCAAACGAAATTTGGGCTTCTACTATTAAAGCTTTAAAAAATGTAATTAGAAAAGCTTCAACTTTAAAAGGTAAAATATTAAGTATTGGAATCACAAATCAAAGAGAAACAACCATCCTGTGGAATAAAAAAACTGGTAAAGCAGTTTATAATGCAATTGTTTGGCAAGATAGAAGAACACAAGAATATTGTGAAAAACTAAAAAAAAAAAAATATGAGAATACTTTTAGAAAAAAAACTGGATTATTTATTGATCCATATTTTTCGGCTACAAAAGTTAAATGGATCTTAGAGAATGTAAAAATTTCAAAGAAACTTTTAAAATCTAGTAATTTACTCTTTGGAACAGTAGACACTTATTTAATTTGGAAGTTAACTAATGGAA
This sequence comes from uncultured Pelagibacteraceae bacterium, assembly GCA_902558435.1. Lineage (GTDB taxonomy): Bacteria > Pseudomonadota > Alphaproteobacteria > Pelagibacterales > Pelagibacteraceae > Pelagibacter. The sequence continues at coordinate 148,493 of CACEDU010000002.1, forward strand.
AGCATCATTTAACTGATGCAACAAATGCAAGTAGGACAATGTTATTTAATATTAATAACAATAATTGGGACAAAGAAATTTTAAAAAAACTGAATATCCCAGAAAGTATTCTACCCGATGTAAAAAATTCAGCAGATAATTTTGGAATAACAAATAAAAAAATAGTTGGATATGAAATTCCTATATCTGCAGTTTTAGGTGATCAACAAGCTGCAGCTGTTGGTCAATCTTGTTTTGAAAAAGGCTCGATAAAAAGTACTTATGGAACAGGAGCGTTTGCCATAATGAATACAGGATCTAAAAAAATTTCTTCAAAAAATAAATTATTAACTACAATTTGCTATAGATTAAATGGAAAAAATACTTTTGCTCTCGAAGGCTCTATTTTTATTGCTGGGGCAGGAGTTCAATGGTTAAGAGATAAGTTAAAGCTTATAAATTATGCTTATGATACTGAACAAATTGCTAAATCAAAAAAAAACAATGAAGGTGTCTATGTTGTGCCAGCTTTTAGTGGGATGGGAGCCCCATATTGGAGACCTGATGCAAGAGGAATAATTACAGGTTTAACCAGAGACAGTGATTGGAAAACTTTAGTAAGGGCAGTTATAGAGTCTGTAGCATATCAAAGTTATGATCTTTTTAATGCAATGAGAAAAGATGGCTTAAAGCCAAATAAAATTAAAATTGATGGCGGAATGGTTGAAAATAATTGGTTTTCTCAATTTTTAGCAAATATTATCAATGTTAAAACAGAAAGACCCAAAGTATTGGAGACCACAGCTCTTGGGGTTGCATTATTTGCGGGATACCAAATTGGTGTATTTAAATCATTAGATCAAATAAAGAGAGTATGGAAAAAAGATAAAATTTTCAAACCTAAATTAAGTTATATTGTCAGAAACAAATTGTTGAATGGGTGGAAGTTATCCGTAAAGAAAACTTTATTATAGAAAATTTATTATTTTAAAAACGTATCCATTGAGTCATCCATCGCAGATGCCCAAGGAGTGTGGTGAATAGGGGCAATGGATCCAGTTACAGGTGATGAAAAAGATTTATTTCTGTAAGTAGAAATATCATCCATTTTATGATGTTCCCAATCCTTGAAATGTTTTCTTATTAATTCAAAATCAATTTTTGGATAATCTGACATTTCGTGAAGTTCTTTAGTATATTCAGTTTGAAAATCTATCATTTGATCTGGGTTTTCTAATTTTTCTTCCATAGAAACCCATTTAGAAATATCTTTTTCTATTTCACTATCATTTGGAATTTTTATTTTATTCATTATCACATCTCTCGCAAACCATGCTTGGCAATCAAACATATTAAAAGTATGAAATTGATCCTGCATACCTAGGTACATTAGCTTATGATTATCTTGCCACACAACTCCTTTGTATAATTTTGGTGGATATAATCTATTATGAGTTTTTAAACTCAGTTTTTCATTTAAAAAAGGAAAATGATGCAGGTATCCTGTGCATAATATAATTACGTCCGCTTCTTGTTCTGTACCATCTTTGAAAATTGCTTTGCTACCCTCTAATCTGTCTAAATAATAAACTTCCTTCATACCCGAAGGCCATTTAAAACCCATAGCGTTGTGTCTATAACCAATAGTTACACTTTTAGCTCCATATTTATTACATTGTAGTGCAACATCTTCAGCTGAATAACTACTTCCAAGAACTATAACATTTTTATCTCTAAATTCTTCAGCATCTCTAAAATCATGAGAATGCATTATTCTTCCTGGAAAAGAACTCATGCCTTTGTATTCAGGTATGAATGGAACTGAAAAATGTCCAGTTGAAACAACAACGTAATCAAATTTGTCGTGTAATATTTTATTATTAGTTTTATCTTGATAGCTAACTTCAAATTTATCCGAATTATAATTTACACTCTTTACACTTGTACTAAATTTTATTTTGCTTTTAATATTTCCTTTGCTCACTCTTCCAATTATATAGTTATATAATACTTCTCTTGGTGGAAATGATGGAATTGGTTTTCCAAAATGCTCATCAAATGAATAATCTGCAAACTCTAAACATTCTTTTGGTCCATTTGACCATAAATATCTATACATACTATTGGGGATAGGGTCACCATATTGATCAGAACCAGTTCTCCA
>CACEDU010000003.1 GCA_902558435.1 uncultured Pelagibacteraceae bacterium
TGCGAAGGTAAGCTTGATGTTGTATTCCAATGCAGTAATAAAATTTGGGATATTCATCCCTTAATACCTATTATCAAAGCATCAGGTGGAATTGTTTCTACAATTGATAATAGAGATGCAAAATATGCAGGTAATATTCTTGCATCATCAAATAAAAATATTCATATTAAAATTCAGAGTTTATTAAAACCAATAGCCTAAAGATGGAAATTATTGTTCTTCAACACATTAAAATTGAAGATCCCGGTTATATAAAAGATTTGATGATTAAAGATGGGGTAAACTTAACCACCATTGAACTAGATGAGGGAGAAAAAATACCAAATGATCTAAATAAATTTGATGCAATGTTTTGTATGGGAGGTCCAATGGATACATGGATGGAGCAAGAATATCCATGGTTAGTTGAAGAAAAAAATAAAATTAAAGAATTTGTTGTTAATTTAGAAAAACCTTATTTAGGCTTTTGTCTTGGGTGTCAATTACTCGGAGAAGTAGTAGGCGGGAGTATTGTTAGAACAAAAAATCCCGAAATAGGAATGTTAAATATAAATTTCTCAGAAGAAAAAGAGAACGATACTCTTTTTTCGGAATTTCCAAAAAAGTTAACATCATTACAATGGCATTCTTATGAGGTTCAAAATTTAGAAAATAATAAGGATGTTACACATATTGCATCTTCGGATGAAACGAAATACCAAATATTTAGGTACAAAAATCATGCTTATGGTATCCAATTTCATATTGAAATAAAGGATACAACTGTAAATGATTGGGGGTGTGTGCCAGAGTATAAAATGGCTTTGGAAAAGCAATTAGGTAAAGGAGCGCTCGAAAAGTTTGATCTTGAGGCGAGAAAAAATATGCAAAAAATGAATAATTATTCAGAAATTTTGTATACCAAGTTCAAAAATGAGATCATTCTTAACAACTAAAGCAATTATTTTGCACTTGTAGTTGTCCCATTAATCAGGTTTAATTTTATTTGTAATAATTAGGAGGAAAAATGAAATTTAAAAATTTTATTAAAATTTTCTTTGCAATTTTATTTGTTTTTGTATCAACAAATTTATACGCGAAAACAATTAAATGGTCTATGCAGGGTGATAGTTTAACTTTGGATCCTCATGCACAAAATGAAGGTCCTACCACTCAAGTTTCAAGACAAGTTTATGAGGCGCTTGTAACAAGAGGTTTAGATATGAGTATTGAACCTCAACTTGCCACCGATTGGAAAACAACAGATCCAAATACATGGATATTTAATTTAAGAAAAGACGTAAAATTTTCTGATGGTAGTAATATGACAGCGAAAGATGTTGTATTTAGTATATTAAGAGCAAAACAACCTACATCAGATTTTAAAGAGTACATTAGTACAATTTCAGATGTTAAAGAAATTGATAATTATACTGTGCAGATTAGTACCAGCAAACCAAATCCAATTCTTTTAAACCAGTTATCAAATATATTTATAATGTCTAAAAAATGGTCTATTGATTTTGGGGCTACAGTGTCACAAAACTGGGATGGTGGAGAAGAAACATTCTCAGCGACTAATGCAATGGGAACTGGACCATTCAAAATTACTTTAAGAGAGCCAAATACTAAGACAGTATTTGAGAGAAATAGTAATTGGTGGGGTTCGATGAAAGATAACAGTGTTACTGAAATACACTTATTACCAATTAAAAACTCAGCTACAAGAGTTGCAGCATTGTTATCTGGTGAAGTTGATTTAGTTACTGATGCACCGGTTCAAGACTTGGCTAGAATTGGAAATTCTTCAGATCATGAAGTAGTTAGCACTGCTCAAATGCGTACAATCTTTTTAGGTATGGACCAAGCAGCAGATAAACTAAGATCTGGAAATACTGGAGACAATCCATTTAAGAAAAAAGAGGTAAGACAAGCTCTTTATCAAGCAATAGATATTGAGGCAATAAAGAAAAAAGTAATGAGAGGTCTTAGTGAACCTGCAGGAATTATAACTTTTCCTGGTGTAAATGGATATACAAAAGAGTTAGATAAAAGATTACCTTATGATGTTGATGCAGCTAAAAAATTATTAGCGGATGCAGGATATCCTAAAGGTTTTGATGTTGAGTTAAGATGCCCTAACGATAGGTATGTTAATGACGAAGCAATTTGTACAGCTGTTGTGGGTATGTTAGGCAAAATCGGCGTCAATGTTAATTTATTTGCTCAAACAAAAAGTAAGCACTTTAAGGAATTAAAAGAAGATAAAGGTGATTTCTATATGTTAGGTTGGGGAGTTCCAACTTTGGATAGTCACTACGTATTCCATTACTTATACGAGTCTGGTGCTAGCTGGAATAAAGTAAACTTTAGTAACAGCGAAGTTGACGCTGCAATTAGAGTTATGGAAGGCGAAGTTGACTTGGATAAAAGAAATGCTGCTATTGCAAATGCTTGGAAAATTGTAAAAGACGATATCTCGTATCTTCCTCTACATCACCAAGTAATTTCTTGGGCAACTAAAAAAAATGTAGATGTTCCAATTAGACCGAATAATGAACCATTATTCCGTTTTGCAAGTTTTAAATAAATAACTTTCTTTACAAGCCCTTTAATTTAATAAAGGGCTTGTAATTATAAAAATTTCTTAAATTGATTAATTATTTTTTCAAACGTCTGATTCAGTCTGTAATAGTGATGCTTGTCGTATCATTTGTTTCTTTTTCTTTATTTAATTTTGTGGGAGATCCAATTAACAACATGGTTGGTGAAGAAACTTCAGATGAAGAAAGAGCTGAATTAAGAGAAACACTTGGATTAACCGACCCCATACATATTCAATTTTCAAGATTTGTAGTTAACGCTTCTAAGGGAGAGTTTGGAATTTCATACCAACTTAGAAGACCGGTTTCAGAATTAATAATTGAAAGACTGCCAGCAACTATTGAGCTAGTTCTAATTTCTGCACTAATTGCACTAGTTTCCGGTACTTTATTAGGAGTTTATACAGGTATTAACAGAAAAGGTTTTTTGAGTGATTTTATATTAGCAGTATCTCTTCTAGGGGTATCTCTTCCAACATTTGTGATTGGAATATTATTCATTTATCTTTTTGCAGTGATATTAGGAGTTCTTCCATCTTTTGGAAGAGGAGATGTGATAGATCTAGGTTTTTGGTCAACAGGACTTCTAACAATTTCTGGATTGAAAGCAATCATACTCCCATCTGTAACGCTAAGCCTTTTTCAAATGACCTATATAATTAGATTGGTAAGAGCAGAGATGATGGAAATCTTACAAACTGATTATATAAAATTTGCAAGAGCAAGGGGAATAAGTGAAAAAAGTATAAATTATAAACATGCATTAAAAAATGGATTAATTCCTGTAATTACTATTGCTGGAATAAATATTGGAACTTTAGTGGCTTTCTCAATTATCACTGAAACAGTATTTCAATGGCCTGGTATGGGTTTTCTTTTTATTCAAGCAGTCCAATTTGTAGATATTCCAATAATGTCAGCTTACTTGGTTTTTATTGCTTTTGTTTTTGTGATGATAAATTTTATAGTAGATATTTTGTATTATTTTATTGATCCAAGAATAAGAGTTAAAGGAGATGTTACAAGTGGATAATAGAACCTTAAATTCTTGGGAAAAATTCAAGGATAGTGATATTTACTTTAGTTTTATAAAATCCCCAACTGCAATTGTATCTTCGATAATACTATTAATAATCTTCTTCTGCTCTTTTTTTGTTGAATTTGTTACCCCACATAATCCATTTGATCCAGCATCACTATCATTAATGGAAGCATTCACACCTCCATCATGGACAGAAGAAGGTATGGCAAAGTTTATTTTAGGTACAGATGGACAAGGAAGAGATATGCTCTCTACTATACTTTATGGTTCACGAATTTCATTAATAGTTGGATTTTCAGCAATTATTTTCAGTCTAATTCTAGGTGTCTCACTTGGTCTAACTGCAGGATACTTTGGTGGAAAATATGAAATGATAGTTATGAGATTAACCGATGTTCAATTAACTGTTCCTAGTATATTGATGGCTCTATTAGTAGATGGAATTGCAAGGGGTATCATTTCAAGAGAAATGCACGATGAGATGGCAATTTATGTTTTAATTTTTGCTATAGGAATTTCAGAGTGGCCTCAATTTGCTAGAGTTTCTCGTGCAGCAACCTTAGTAGAAAAAAATAAAGATTATGTTTCAGCTTCATCCATTATAGGAGTTTCTAATTTACTGATTATGTTTAAACATATTTTACCAAATATTATGAGACCTGTTCTAGTTATAGGAACTATTGGTCTGGCACTTGCAATAATAGCTGAGTCAACATTGAGTTTTTTAGGAGTAGGAGTTCCTCCAACAACACCATCATTAGGTACATTAATTAGATTAGGAAATGACTTTTTATTTTCAGGTGAGTGGTGGATAACTTTTTTTCCAGCAATATTTTTAGTTATCCTTGCATTCTCAATTAATTTATTAGGAGATTGGATGAGAGACACACTTAATCCAAAGCTTAAAAAATGACCTTTTTAAAAATAAATAACTTAAGCATTGACTATAAAATGAGGAAAGAAACAGTTAATGCAGCAAAAAATATAAATATAGATATTAATAAAGGTGAAATAGTCGGATTAGTTGGGGAGTCTGGGTCGGGTAAAAGTACTGTTGCTAACGCTATAGTAAATTTGATTGATGAACCAGGTAAAATTTCAAATGGATCAATATTTATGGGTGAAACAAATATAAGTGAAAATCAAGAAACTATCGTTCAATACAGAGGAAAAAAAATAGGATTGATATTTCAAGATCCACAAACTTCTTTAAATCCAATTCTTACCGTTGGAGAACAGCTCATTGAAACAATACAAACTCATTTAAATATAAATACAGGTGAAGCAAAAAATAGAGCAATCAATTTATTAAAGGAGGTGGGTATAAAAGAAGCAGAGAAAAGATTTAGCAATTATCCTCATCAATTTTCTGGAGGTATGAGACAAAGAGTTGTTATTTCTTTAGCTTTGTGTTGTGAACCAGAATTATTAATTGCAGACGAACCAACCACAGCACTAGATGTTTCAATACAATCTCAAATTCTTGAATTGATAAAAAAGTTAACAAAGGAGAGAAATTTAGCAGTTATACTTATAACTCATGATATGGGTGTAATTGCAGAAACTACAGATAGAGTAGCTGTAATGAAAAATGGAGATCTGGTGGAGATTGGTCCAACAAAGCAAGTTTTAGTAGAACCAAAAGAAAAATATACAAAAAGTCTAGTTAGCTCAGTGCCACCAACAAATAAAAAAATATCAAGGTTTACAATTATTGAAAAAGAGAATTTAAATAATCAAAATAATAATATCAAAATATTAAACAGATGGTCTAAAAAAAGTATTGTAGATCAAAACTTAGTTAAAATCCAAAATTTGAGCAAATCTTTTGATGATAGTTTTTTCACAGAAAATACAAAAAATTCAGTAATGGCAGTAGACGATGTTTCTTTTGATATCAAGGAAGGTAAATCATTTGGTCTAGTTGGTGAGAGCGGTAGTGGTAAAACTACTATAGCAAAAATGGTTGTGAATTTATTTAAACCAAGTTCTGGGGATATATTTTTTGATAATGTAAATGTTACTAAGATCAAAAAAAATAAAGATTTATTAAAATTTAGAAGACAAATTCAAATGATATTTCAAGACCCATTTTCCTCTTTAAATGGTAGGTTAAAAGTAAAAGAAATTATTGCAGAACCTATTAAACTTCATAACCCAAATATAAAATCTATGGATTTAGACAATTATATTTACGATTTGTTAGAGTCTGTAGAATTAAGTCAACAATCGGCGATAAGATATCCTCATGAGTTTTCTGGTGGTCAAAGACAAAGAATATCAATTGCAAGAGCATTAGCTACACAGCCTAGACTTCTTGTTTGTGATGAACCAACTTCAGCCCTTGATGTTAGTATTCAGGCTCAAATCTTAAATTTATTAAAAGATTTACAAGAACAGTTAAATTTAACTATTTTGTTTATTAGTCACGATTTACCTGTTGTCCGACAAATGTGTGATAAAATAGCTGTACTTAAAGATGGAAAATTATGTGAAGTTTCTGAAACGGAGGAATTGTTTAAAAACCCAAAACATAATTATACAAAGGAACTACTAAAATTAATGCCAAAAATTGAGTCAATTTATAACTAAAAGGAGAAAATTATGACAGTGTTTAATAAAATTTCAGATAAAGAAGCATCTGGAAAAGTAAAAGAAATTTTTGATGAAATAAAAGAAGCAAGACAAATTACTGAAATTCCAAATTTCTGGAAAACTATGGCAAACAGTCCAGAAACGCTAGAAAGGACTTGGAGATCATTACAACAAGTAATGAAAAAAGGAGCTTTAGCGCCAGAGATTAAAGAATTAATTTATGTTGCTGTATCAATAACAAATGCTTGCGAATATTGTATTAAATCTCACACATTGGCTGCAAAAAAAAAGGGAGCCACTGATGAGATGATAAATGAAATGATTGCAATAGTTGGAATGGCAAATGAAACAAATCGACTAGTTGAGGGATACCAAGTAGAAGTCGATGATTTTTTAAAATAAAATGAATTTTGATTTTGTTTACAAAATTTGTACAAAATCTGAATGGAATTATGCAAAAGAAAATAAAATTTTCAAAGGCACACCCCTTGATTTAAAAGACGGTTTCATCCATTTTTCTGATATAAATCAGGTAAAACAGACACTTAATAAATTTTATTTAAATCAATCTAATTTAGTACTTTTAAAAGTAGATGCGCTAAAACTTCAGAAATTAGTTTGGGAACAATCATCCTCTGGAGACATGTTTCCTCATCTATACTCTGATTTTGATATAGATTGTGTAGTTAAAGAATATTCTTTGGATTTAAAAGAAGATGGCAATCATAAAATACCAAGTGAAATTAAATAAATTAACCTGACTTACCAACTAAATTTACAATCAATACTCCTGAAATGATTAGTATTAGACCAATGATTGTAAATAAGTCTGGAATTTGATTAAACTTGTAAATTCCAACTATAGAAGTTGCAATTATACATAATCCAGCAAATGAAGCATAAGTTATTCCAACAGGTATAGTTTTCATAACTAAGGACAATGTGTACATACAAGCAATTATAGTTATCGCGGTAAAAACACTTGGTAAAAAAATTGTAAAACCATTCGCCGCTTTAGCAAATCCATTTGCAGTAGTTCCTAAAACTACTGCAATAATTAAAATTATGTAAGATGTTATATTACTCATTAGAAAAGAATAATATTATATAAAATTAATATCTACAAAATTTTGATGTTACTCAATAATTATTGGCCCAACCATTCCACTTTCGTAATGACCAGGAATATTGCATGCCATTTCTAAAGCTATATCTTTGGAAAATTTCCAAATTATCTCTCCATTTTTATTAGGTTCTAACATCACGCTATTAGCATGCTTATGTCCAAGCGAGTGATCTTTTTTAGACATTTCTTTCATCTTAGCATGATCGATACTATCTCCTAATAGAATATCATGCTCTATTAATCTTGCCATTTCAGGCTGATGTTTTATATGCATCTCTTTTGTGGCAATATTATATTCATGCACCAGTTCACCTAAATTTTTAACAATTATCTTTACTGTTTCGCCTTTTTTTACTTTAATTGAACTCGGTTCATAATAATTGTCATACATCTTAACTTCTATAACTCTTGTAACATCATTTGGATCACCTTTAGATCCAATCATCTTCATAGAAGCTGCATTAGAATTAAAGGCGATAAAAATAAATAAAAGTATAAGTTTTTTCATTATTTAGGCATTGGTGTTGCGCCAGTCTCTAAACTCATGATTTTTCCATTATCATATTTGTAGACTGCCATTACTGCTTCAGTATTTCCATCATCAAATGTTACAAATGCGTGGTGTACACCAACTTCATCATTTTCATATACAACTCTAGTATCTCTTTGATTAATATCACCGCTCATCGCCCATTTGATCACTTCAGATTTGCTTAAAGTATTACCTGATTTATGCATTGTAAATTTGAAATCATCATGCAAAAGTTCATTCATAGCTGCTTCATCTTTATTTTTTAATGCAGCACTGTATTTTTCTAATATTGACATTTTATCTCCTTTAAACTCCTTCAATTATCATTCCATTAGAATCTGCGTTATCTAACCGAATTTGTTTTATTGGTTTATATTCCTCAGAATTATACCATTCTTTTGCTTTCTCGTAACTTGGAAATTTTATCACAACTGTCCTTGGATGTTGCCATGACCCTTCAATAGTCTCGCTAGTACCACCTCTCACAAGATACTCTCCACCAAATTTTTCTGCAGTGGGTTTAACTTTGTCTATGTATTCCTTATAATTTTCTGGATTGTTAACATTAAGGTTAAAGATCGCATAACCACTCATAATTATTCTCCTGGTTTAATAACAGACTTTGTGGCATCTGCAGCATTTTGAAAAGCTTTATTGTAGTCAATAACTTCATGTACCATCAAATCATCCATAAGACCTGAATTTTTAAATGCAATCTTCAAGGAAAGTGCTTGTTCATAATCTCCCTCGACACATGAGATAACATCAAATCTACCTCTTACCCATTCATAGCTGATCAATTTTAAACCAGCCGCCTCAGTAACTTTCTTAGTCGATGCATATCTATCGGCAGAAGGATCATTTTGCATTCTTTTCATTAACTCTGCACTTATTTTGCCAATCAAATAAAATCTTGCCATATTACATTTCAACTTTTGTTAAATCCCAAGCAGTCATTTTCTCAACACACTCATCGTAAATTGGCTTTCCAACTGGATGTGTACCAGATACTAATTCTTTCATTTTTTCCATATTATGAACAAACACCTTAAACATTACTCCACTTTTATCTGGCTTTACTGCTCCTATAGTTTTTTCTGGATGAGCTGCAGATTTTCTCACACTCATACCCTCATCTGATTGCATCCATCCCATAAATTTTTCAAGTTTTCCCTCTTTCAAATCTACGATCACTAACACTTCTTTTTCCATATTGTTTCTCCTTTTTTTATTTAGTATTTTAAATCAATCTAATGATTATTCAATTATTTCATTAAAGAATATTCACCTTTAAAATAAATTGATGAGGCAAATTTATTTTCTTGGGCTGAGTTAATTGGTGTGTACCCTGTTGAGCCACTACATTCTATTCCTTTATATTTTCCTGTTCCCCCTAAACATTTAAATGTACCATTCATTGAGTCTCCAAGTGGAATTTCGTAGTATGTAAAAATAGTATCCCCATCCATTTGATTTATTTTACAGTGTCCCATTTCAAATCCCTTTCCTGGGATTGTGCCTGCGCCAAGACAATATTGTGAAGCATTATCCATGAATGTTGTACCTTCGACTGCCATTAATCCTCCAACTCCATCGTAAGTAAAAGTTAAAAAGTTACCCTCGTTATCAGTAAGAAATTTGTTATCTCCAACAATAAAACCTTTAAGATCAATTTTTCCTTTATGACCGTCTGCAAAACTTGATGTTGTAAATATTAAAAACAACATAATTACATATATTTTTTTCATCATTAGAATTATCCTTTGTGGTTCATCACAGATTCATCAGTCATCATGGTCATTTTAGATTGGTCCATTATTACTCCAGAATCTATTCTTGCTTGAGTTAGTTCTGCATCTCCACCAAAACCTTTTAAGCCCTCAGGTGATTCAAAATGAATAACTACAGTCATAGCATTATCATCTTCTTTATCTGCACCTGCAAAAGCTATAGTCATTCCATACTTTTTAAGTTTCTCACTATTTGCAAGCATCATTTCCTTCCAAGAATTAAAACCTTTTGAGAGTTTTTGTTCTATTTTTACAAACATAATATATCTCCTTTTTTTTGCTAATTTAATCTGAGCAAACGCTCATTACTGTTGTCTCTTGTTTATGACCAGATTCCGCAATTACTTTAGCATTCTCTGGATTCTGCATAAATTTTTGCATAGTGTCTGCTGCTGGTGTTTCCATCACAATATGTACTTTATTTGGATTTTCTATTTCATTACCTACGTAAATAGTTTTAATACCTGCTGCTTCCCTAGGACCAGAGTGCTCATCAAACATTTTTTTCCAGTGAGCCCAGTCTTTTACTTCAAAGTTACCAACCATTTTTACCATTTTATTCTCCCCAAACCCCGGCAAACTCATATGCTTCAACAGGTTCATTGCCAACTACCCAAGCGTCATGACCTGGTGTTACGGAGTAAGAATCTCCTGCTTTATATGTAACCTCTGTTCCATCATCGTGTTTTGCACAAACAGATCCCTTTGTGATAATTCCAATATGGTTTGCCTGACAACTGTCAGTTCCAATATGTGGCTTAACATCTGTAGACCATTTCCATCCTGGTTTTAAATGTAATCTAACTACTCTTTGACCGCCTACTTTAACTGCTTCTATTTTAGCATTATTAAACTTATCAACTACCTCATCTGCTTTATCAAAGGTTTTAACTTCAATACTACTCATATTAAACTCCTTCTGTTAGTTTATAATTATTTTGGTATTTTGGTTGCGCCTGTTTCGAGTTCAATGATTTTACCATCTTTAAATTTCCAATAACACATTAAAGCCTCTTTATTTCCATCTTCGGCATAAGTAACAATAGAATGATCAAAACCTATTTCATCGTTTTCATATAAAATTCTATATTTATCAACTTTCATGAAACCTTTGTTAATTGCTTCAATCATACCTGTTTTTCCACTTTCAGTATAGGCTCCCTGAAGATGAGAATATCTCTTATAATCATCATGAATAATCTCAGCTGCTGCTGCACCATCTTTTTCCATGATGACTTTATTTAATTTTTCTAAAATTGACATATTGTTCCTTATTTCTTCATAGCGTTGAACATGCTAAGCGTGTCATCAAATGTCATCATGGTTACAGTTTTTCCTTGATCATTCATTTCAAAATAATGTCCAAACATAGTATCCATGTTATCAGCTTTTGCATGAACTCTTACAAAAATCTTATTTCCTTCACTGATCATATCCATAATTTTTAAATTAAAATTTGGCCATGTTGCTGGAATTTTAGACATTGTTGCCATCATAGCTTGTTTTCCTTTATGAACTCCTGATAATGGGTGAACTCCTTCTTTGCCTGGAAATGTCCACACAATATCGTCATCTATCATATCGTTAAAAAATGTTTCCATATCACCCGTGTTAAAAAGCTCATATGCTTTTTTCATTTGTTCTTTTACGTCCATAGTTTCTCCTTTAAATTAATTGTCATATTAGAGTTTATTATAAGATAGAAATGTAATGAATTTATTACAGTACTGCTATGCGTGATTATATCCAGTGAGGATAGGGAAGACCTTTTTCTTGTAAAAAAGATTTATTAAACATCTTTGAGTTGTATTTATCAGATTTATCACAGAGAATTGTCACAATTGTTTTACCTGGACCTAAAAGTTTACCCAATCTTATTGCTCCAGCAATGTTTACTCCACAACTTGTACCTAAACTTAAACCTTCCTTTTCAATTAAATCAAATAAAACGGGCAATGACTCATGATCACTTATTGAAAATGCCCCATCAATGTTTGCTTTTGCAAAATTTGCAGTAACTCTACTAGATCCAATACCTTCAGTTATTGAACCACCTTCACTCTTTAATTCACCATTTTCAATGTAACTATAAAGAGAGGAACCTGTTGGATCCGATAAATATATTTTAATATCTTTATTCTTTTCTTTTAAAAAACTACTTACTCCTGCGATTGTACCACCAGTACCAGACGAACATACAAATCCATCAATTTTGCCGTTTGTTTGTTCCCATATTTCTGGCCCAGTTGTTTCATAATGACCTTTAGAATTAGCAGTATTGTCAAATTGATTAGCCCAAACTACACCATGATTGTTACTACTTTTCAATTCATCAGCTAATCTTCCTGCATATTTAACAAAGTTATTTTCATCTTTATATGGTTTTGGTGGAACCAATCTTAAATCAGCTCCAATATTTCTTAATAAATCTTTTTTTTCTTGTGTTTGATTATCATTCATTACGATAATAGTTTTATAACCAATAGAATTTCCTAATAGACATAACCCAATTCCAGTATTACCGGCTGTTCCCTCAACAATTGTTCCACCTTTTGAAATTAATTTTTTTTCTTCAGCATCTCTTATTAATGCTAAAGCCGCTCTATCTTTTACTGAGCCTCCTGGATTAAGATACTCTGCTTTTCCATAAATATTACAACCAGTAATTTCTGATGCAGCTTTTAATTTAAATAATGGAGTGTTTCCTATTGCTTCGACAAAATTATTTTGTAAAGTTTTCATACATCAAGCTTTGTATCACTCCCTGGTGCAACACCATAGGGTTTAAATTCTTCAGATGCAGTTCCAACATTTTTTGCAGGAATTCCAACCATCACTGCATTTTCTGAAACATCTTTTGTAACAACAGCGTTAGCACCAATTTTTGCATTTTTACCAACTACAACTGGCCCAAGTATTTGTGCCCCTGATCCAACAACAACATTTTCTTTTAATGTTGGATGTCTCTTAACATTTCTTTGATTATCTGAATTTATGCTTGGAGCAATTCCGCCTAATGTTGCCATGTGATAGATAGTAACGTTATCCCCAATATCAGATGTTTCTCCAATAACTACTCCCATTCCATGATCTATGAAAAGATTTTTTCCAATTTTAGCATTTGGATGAATTTCTATACCTGTTAAAAATCTTGAGAATTGAGAAATTATTCTTGCAACAAGATGAAATTTTGCAATTGAAAAAAAATTTGCAATTCTATGAAAAAATACAGCTTTAACACCAGGATAAGTTAGTATTAAACTTAACTTTGATCTTGCAGCAGGATCTCTTTTAATTATCGACTCTAAAAAATCATTCATGTTTATTTAAGATTAGTTATTAAAATTTAACTACTTGTTACAACAGCAGTTTTCTGATGATGGTTTGCAATCACAGTTTTTACAAACACATCTGTCACAAGAACATTTTTTACATTTACAGTGTGTATTATTGCATGACATAAGAGTTATATAATTGTATATTTTTTAAAAACAATACTAATAATAACCCTGATTTTAGAGTTCTTTAAGCGTTAATCCCTTTAGATTTGCTGGTACTGCTATATCCATCATTTTTGGATTGGCTAGATTAAGATTATCCATAATTTCTGCATATTCCTCCTTTGAGCTAACTTGTAATCGAGGATTATAATTCTTTTCATTGCCTATTGTTGAATTTTTTTTTCCATTATAATCATGGGCAGGGTATACAAGCGTTTCTTCAGGAAGTTTTAACAATTTTCCAAATAATGACTCATAAGCCTCATGAGCACTGCCATTTTGAAAGTCGGTTCTGCCTGTTCCATTAATTAAAAGAGTATCCCCTGTAAAAACTCTATCTTTCATCAGATAGCTATAAGAACAGTCAGTATGACCAGGTGTATAAATAGCTTTAAGGTTAATATTTTCAATGCCTACATTTTCTTCATCTTTTAATTTAATATCAATAACTTCAGATTTAGAATTTTCACCCATTATACGAGTACAATTTGTTCTTTTGTTTAACTCGTTTAATCCAGTTACATGATCTGCATGAATATGAGTATCAATTACTTTTACAAGTTTTAATTCTAAACTTTCTAAAACTTTTATATATTCATCGGTATGTTCAATTACTGGATCTATGATTAGAGCTTCGCGACCTTTTCCACTAGAAATGATATAAGTGTATGTTGAGGACTTAGTATCAAAAAGTTGTTCAAAAATCATAATTATAAAATAATTAAAATTTTATAAAATTAAGATTAATTTTCAATAGCTTTATGATTAGGCTTGCTCCATTCTTTTCCTTTAAACATCACATTCCATTGCAACCAAGGAAAAAGTCTAGATTTCATTTGCCAGTACATTGAACTTGGTTTTGTAGGATCAAAAGGAAAGCTTGGAGTAACTTTTCCTCCATAACAAAATTCAGCTAACATTACTTTTCCATATGCAACTGTTAGAGGACAAGCTCCGTATCCATCGTAAAGTCTATATGCTTCAGATGATTTATTAATATCTTTTACAATGTTATGAGCAACTATCGGTGCTTGTTTTCTTACTGCTGCACCTGTTTTTGCATTAGGTGCATTCATTACATCTCCTAAACTGTAAATATTTTCATATTTAGTATGTCTTAATGTCCCTTCTTTATGATCTACATCAACCCATCCACCAGCATCAGCTAATGGACTATTTTTTATAAAGTCAGGTGCAGTTTGAGGTGGTGTAACATGTATAAAATCAAATTTTCTTGTTACTTCTTTTGTATTTCCATCTTTATCTGATTGTTTGAATACAGCTTCTTTTGCTTCACCATTAATTGAAATTAAATTATGTTGAAAACTTCTTTTAATTCTATATGAGTCACAAATTTCATTTAGTGGCCCTTGAAAATGAGGCACACCAAATATTACAGGCTTTGCACACAAAAATTCTAAATTACTATCTTTAAGAGCACCTTTTTTTTTCATGTGATCTGCAGCTAAATAAGCAATTTTTTGCGGAGCACCAGCACATTTAATTGGCATTGGAGGCTCAGTAAATAGTAAAGTTCCTCCCTGCAAATTCTTTAAACATTCCCAAGTATAAACAGCCATATCTGAACTGTAATTGGTACAAACATTATTTTTTCCTAAAGTTTCTTTTAACCCTGCCACTCCATCAAAGTTAATTTTTAGACCAGGACAAACTACTAAATAATCATAAGAATATTCACCACCTGAAGTCTTTACAGAATTAGACTCTGGAGAAAAACTTTCAGCATATTCTTTAATCCAATTAACATAACTAGGCATTACAGATGACATTGGTTTTATAGTGCTGTTTACATCATAAGCACCTGCACCTACTAAAGTCCATGCTGCTTGATATAATGATTTTTCCGAAGGTTCTATAATTGATATTGATAAGTCAGACTTTAAACTTTTTAGTCTTGTGGCAACTGATATACCAGCGCATCCGCCACCGATAATCAAAATGTTTGAGTGATTAGAGTTATTCATATCAAAAAACCTAACACTTATAATTTGCTTAAGATACACGTCTTATAAGTTGTTTTTTCAAACTTAAATATCGTTGATAAACCTAATCAATAATTTATAATGGTTCTAATTAATTAAAAGGAGAGTGAAGAATGTTAAAAATAAACAGTATGTGTCCTGACTTTCAATGCAAAACTACTGAAGGAGATATCTCTTTTCATGAGTGGCTTGGAGATAGCTGGGGCGTATTATTTTCTCACCCAAAAGATTTTACACCAGTTTGTACTACAGAATTAGGTTCATTAGGACAAATGAAAGCTGAGTTTGATGCAAGAAATGTAAAAGTAATCGGACTAAGTGTAGATGGAGTTGAGGATCACAAAAAATGGTTAGAAGATATCAAAGATGTATCTGGAACGATGCCTGATTATCCTATTATCGCTGATGAAGATTTAAAAGTTGCAAAACTTTTCAATATGTTAGAGGCCGATGCAGGGACAACATCAATGGGTCGTACTGCAGTTGATAATGAGACTGTAAGAACTATTTTTGTTGTAAGACCAGATAAAAGAATTGGTCTTTATTTAACTTACCCAATGGCTACAGGTAGAAATTTCCATGAAATTTTGAGAGCCATAGACTCAATGCAACTGACTGCAAAACATAAAGTTGCAACACCTGCTAACTGGAAAAAAGGTGAAGACGTAGTTATTCTTCCAGCAGTTAAAGATGAAGAGGCTAAGAAAATTTATCCAGATGGATGGGAAACAGTTAAACCATATCTAAGAAAAGTACCTGACCCTTCAAAATAAACGGTTAAAAAAATATACAATAAACTCAGTTTTAGTTAATAAATACTAGGACTGGGTTATTGTTATTTAAATTTTTTATATTTTATCATTGATACGTTAGCAATGAGAAGATTTGGATCAACAAAAACTTTAGATTCTTTAATTTTTTTAAAAGATTTATAAGCAAATATTGCTATAGGTAACTCCGTACATCCTAAGATAATTTTCTTACACTTGATTTTTATAAGATAATTTACTGCTGGTCGAATTGCTTTTTCAGCTTCTCGAATTTTACCCATTTTTACAAATTTTATAGATTTATTAACCGAACTTTTCTGCAAAATTTTACTAGGGCTCAGTAAATCAAAACTTTTTTGGAAATATTTATGATAAATTTTAGTATTAAGAGTTGCTTCAGTCGAAAGAATTCCTATTCTAGAATTTTTTTTGGATGTTTTTTTTATATTCACATAAACTTCTTTAGGCATACTTAAGATTGGTATTTTAATTTTTTTTTGAAGATCGTCATACCAGTAATGTGCAGTGTTACAAGGCATCACAATAAATTTGCAGCCATTCTTTTCCAACATTTTACAACCTTCAACAAGAGACTTTAAAACGTTAGAATATTTTCTTATATTTTCAGGACGCCTTGGTATGTTTGATTTGTTATACAAAACAAATAAAGGATATTTTTGATCAAGCTTACCTCTATTAAGTTTTGCAAGTTTATTGCAGAAATCCAGACCTGCTTGTGTTCCCATTCCTCCAAGAATACCAATCATAAATTTTTTTGAATTTTGTATTAAAAACTAGCTTATACAACTATATTTTATCTAAATTTATGCAAGAAATTTATGTAGATGATTTTGGTGACGGCTTTCCACTAGTTTTAGTTCATGGATATCTAGGATCTTCAGAGATGTGGAAATTTCAAAAAGATTATTTAAGCAAATACTTCAGAGTTATTACTCCAGCTCTACCTGGATTTGGAGAAAGTCATGATATTAAATCTTTAAATTCCATAAACTTAATGGCAAAAAATATTTTGAAATTAGTTGATAAGAAAAAAATAGATAAATTTAATTTATTGGGACACTCAATGGGGGGCATGATAGTTCAAGAAATTGCAAGAATAAGTGGAGATAGAATTAATAAATTAATCTGTTTTGCTACAGGTCCTATTGGAGATATTCCTGGAAGGTTTGAACCAATAGATAAATCAATTGAAAGACTTCAAGTTGAGGGAATTAAAAATCATGTTGAAAGAATACCGCCTAACTGGTTTGTAGAAGGCAAAAATTCAAAAAATTATTCTTTGTGTGAAAATGCTGTTAAGAATACATCAAAAGAAACTGCTCAAAATGCATTAATAGCAATGAGAGATTGGAATGGACTTGAAAATTTGAAAAATATTAAAAATAAAACCCTTATTATATGGGGAGATAGAGACAAGTCATACAATTATGAGCAGATCTCTTTATTAAAAAAATTTATACAAGAAAGTTATTTAAAAATATTTGAAGGGTGTTGCCATAACGTACACTTGGAGGAACCAGAGAAATTTAATCAAGCAGTGAAAGAATTTTTAATTAAATGAATAAAAATGTATGGTTACTATTTGCAAGTAATGCATTTGCATTTTCTGTTGCACCTGTAACAGTGTTTTTAAGTGGAATAATTGGATCTAGCATAAGCCCAATTAAATCTTTGTCGACTTTACCAATGTCGTTATCAATTGTAGGCACAGCTCTTTTTATAATAGCTGCTTCCAAAATAATGAGTATCACTGGCAGAAAAAAAGGATTTATATTATCATCGATAACAAGCTCATTGTTTGCTTTACTGGCAGCCTATGCAGTGATGAAACAAAATTTTATTCTTTATTCATTCTCATGCTTTTCACTTGGATTTGGGATGGCATTTGCTCATCAATATCGTTTTGCTGCTGCTGAAAGTGTAGATAAAAAACAGGCTCCAAAGGCTATTTCCTTATTACTTTTTGCAGGAATTTTATCAGCTCTATTAGGTCCTAATCTAGCAAATCTTGGAAAGAATATAATTTCAGAGGGTTTATATGTCGGCTCTTATCTATGTTTGTCATTATTAACTTTATCATCAATTATTTTTTTAGTTTTTTATAATGAAAAGAAAGTTACTGAGAAAAAAAAAATTTCAAGAGGAAGATCAATTTTAGAATTAATTTCTCAACCAAGGTTTCTTCAGGCTTTAGTCTCCTCATCTTTTGCTTATGCAGTAATGTCTTTTTTAATGACCGCTACTCCAATAAGCATGCATATTAATGATAATATGTCTTTAAACAGCACCAGTTTTGTAATTCAATTACATATAATTAGCATGTTCCTGCCAGCATTAGTTACTGGAAATCTAATTAAAAAATTCGGACACAGCAAAATTATGTATTGTGGCGTATTATTTTTTATAATCACAATATTTCTGAGTTATCTTGATCAAACAGTTACAAACTATTTATTTTCATTAATATTTTTAGGTCTTGGATGGAATTTTCTATTTATATCAGGGACAAGCTTACTTGTATTAAATTATAGAGAAGAAGAAAGGTTTAGAGCTCAAGGTTTTAATGATTTTATAGTTTTTTCGATTCAAGCTACTGCAAGTTTAACAGCAGGTGTTGTTTTAAGTTATACTAGCTGGAAAACAATGAATATGCTTTGCATACCTTTTTTAATTATAATTATTTTTACAACATTAAGAGCAGATAGATTATCAAGAAAAGTTTAATTCTTACAGGCCGTGTCAACTTGTAACAGATATTGATTATTGTAAGATTATTTTAAAAGCATATATGCATCTCATGAAATCACACAATAAATTTTTAATTATCACTACCTTTTTAATATCAACACTATTTGCTAATATTGGTTTAGCTGCAGATGTAACAGTAGAAATGTTAAATAGACTGGATAAACAGTCAAATGTTTTTGAGCCAAAGATAGTAAGAGTAAACGTTGGAGATACAGTTCTTTGGAAAGCTAAAGACAAAGGTCACAACGTTGAATTTATCAAAAAAGGAGTTCCAGAAGGTGTTGGTAAATTTAAATCAAAATTCAACAAGGATGTTGAATACAAATTTGAAGTTCCTGGAATTTACGCATACTGGTGCACACCCCATAAAAATATGGGTATGATTGGTTTTGTAGTTGTGGGTGACGATAAATCAAATTTAGAAGCAATAAAAAAACTTAGATTTTCATCTAAATCTAAGAAAATGGCCCCAGATTTAATAAATTCATTATAAATCTAGATATTTTAATCAAAATTTTCTGATTACGAAATATCGTAAAATAGTTTCTAATTGGTATACTTCTTATAATAAAACTACTCATAGTTTTGTTGGGGGGAGTATAGAAGTTAATGTCTAATATAAAATTCAATGGTGTAAACAAATCATTTGGATCAAATAAAATAATAACTGACTTTAGTTTATTAGGTAAAGAAGATGAATTCTTAGTTTTAGTTGGTCCCTCTGGATGTGGTAAATCAACATTATTGAGAATGATTGCTGGATTAGAAAAGATTGATGAAGGTGAAATTTTTATAAATGATCAAAAAATAAATGACTTACATCCTTCTAAAAGACAAACAGCGATGGTATTTCAGTCATACGCTCTTTACCCACATATGAATGTTTATGAAAATATGTCTTTTGGACTAAAGATTGAAAAAAGATCCAAAGAAGAAATTCAAACAAAAGTAATGGAAGCAGCTAAGATTTTAAAAATTGAGGAGTTGTTGGAAAGAAGACCCAAACAATTGTCAGGAGGACAAAGACAAAGAGTTGCAATCGGACGTGCAATTACAAGAAATCCTAAAATTTTTTTATTTGATGAACCTTTATCGAATTTAGATGCTGCCTTAAGATCTGAAATGAGAGTTGAGATTTCAAAGTTACATAATCAAATTAAAACAAATATGATTTATGTCACACACGATCAAGTAGAGGCAATGACACTTGCTGATAGGATTGTGATATTAAATCTTGGTAACATTGAACAAGTTGGAACACCAGATGAAATATATAACAATCCTGCTAATATATTTGTTGCTCAATTTATAGGAACACCAAAAATGAATATTTTACCCTTAAACAATGAAAATATTGTTTCAGATAATAAAATTAATTTTTTAGGTAATGAAATAATTTTTGAAAAAATTAAATTTGATAAAAAAAAATATTTTTTGGGAATAAGACCTGAGCATTTTAATTTATCAAGTAGTTCACAATTTAAAATTAAGCCTAAAATTGATTTAGTTGAGAATTTAGGAAATGAGAAGATTGTTTATATTAGCAATGATAATCTAGAATTAAGTGCAAAAATTTCGAGCCAAGAAGATTTTCAAAATGAAATAAATTTTAACTCGAAAGATATTTTTATATTTGATGAAGATGGAAATAGAATTTAGTTTTCTAAACAAACTCTTAAATAAATAATTTCACGTGAATTGGATAGTTGTTACAGTTATTGCAGCATTTTTTCAGAATTTAAGGTCTTCATTTCAAAAAAAAATTAATAAAGATGTCTCGACTATAGCTTCAACTTATGTAAGGTTTTCCTTTGCTCTACCTTTAGCATTAGTATTGTTCTTTATATATTTTAGAGAAGTTTCTGTGATTAATGAAATACTTAATCAACCAGGTTTTTTAATAAATGTAACTCTAGCATCAATTTTTCAAGTAATATTTACCTTTGTATTATTATACTTATTTAAGTTCTCAAATTTTGTTGTTGGAACCTCACTAAGTAAAACAGAAGTTGTCCAAGTTGCTATATTTGAATATTTAATATTAAACGAAAAATTAAGTAAATTAGGAATTAGTGGAATTGTAATATCAACTCTTGGTGTAATAATTTTATCGATAAAAGATTTAAAATTATTTATTCAAAATTTATTTTCAAAAACAACACTAATTGGACTAATATCTGGTTTATTCTTAGCGCTGAGTATTGTTTATTTTAGATCTGCAGCATTATCTTTAGAGAATTTTAGCTCAAATTTTGAAAAAGTAATATCAACCTTACTTTTTGGATTATTAATTCCGACAATTATTTTAACGATATACCTTTTAGTTTTTGAAAAAAAAGAATTTAGAAAATTATATAATGATAAATACGACTGTATGTTAATTGGCATTGGAGGTTTTTTCGCATCTCTCTCATGGTTTTATGCATTTACTTTAATTCAAGCATCATTTGTAAGAGCGGTTGGTCAAATTGAATTATTATTTAGTTATTTTTCTTCAAAATATTTATTTAAAGAAAAAGTAAAGTTAACTGAAATCCTAGGTATTGTTGTTTTTGTAATTGGCGTTACAATTTTATTACTATCTAGAGTTTAAAACTAATTAGAAAATCCATATTTTCTAAGCCTTACATCCCCAGTTCTTGCATGAGCCTCCATACCTTCATATCTTGAAATTCTAGCACATGCCGCTCCTACTTCTTTTGTAGACTCTTTAGTCATTCTTTGAAAACTTAATGTTTTAATAAATTTTCCAACAAACAAACCACCAGTATATTTTCCTGCACCCTTAGTAGGTAAAATGTGGTTTGTACCAGAACATTTATCACCATAAGCAACTGTAGTCTCTTCTCCAATAAATAATGATCCATAATTTTTTAATCTGTCATGGAACCATTTAAGATTTTTAGTTTGAATTTCTAAATGCTCAGGGGCATATTCATCACTTATTTTAGCCATTTCCTCGTCTGTGTCACAAAGAATAACTTCACCATAGTCTCTCCAAGCAGCACTGGAGTTTTCTCTTGGTAAATCTGGCAGATCTGCAATAAGCTCTGGAACTCTTTGTATTACATAATCAGCAAGTTTTTTGGAAGTTGTAAATAACCAAGCTGGAGAATTATATCCATGCTCTGCTTGTCCAACTAAATCAAAAGCTACCAATTCTGGATCAGCTGTATCGTCGGCTATAACTGCGATTTCTGTAGGACCTGCAAATAAATCAATCCCAACTTTTCCAAACAGAATTCTTTTTGACTCTGCAACAAATTGATTACCTGGGCCTACAAGCATATCCGCAGGCGCGTTTCCAAAAAGACCATAAGTCATTGCCGCTATAGCTTGCACACCACCTAAGTTCATTATTACATCTGCGCCACATAAATCCGCAGTATAGACTATCGCAGGATGAACACCCACACCTGGTTTTGGAGAACTACAAACAATAATATTTTTTACACCAGCTACCTTTGCTGTTGTTACGCTCATCACTGCTGATGCTATGTGAGCGTATCTACCTGCAGGAACATAACAACCTGCAGTATTAACTGGAATTAATTTTTGCCCAGCATATAAGCCATCTGATAACTCTACTTCAAAATCCTGACCATAGTTTTTTAATTGCGCTTCAGCAAATTTTCTTACTCTTTCATGAGAAAATTGAATATCATCTTTAGTCTTAGGATCTAGATTTTTTTTGATTTCTTCAATTTTTTCTCTCGTAACAATTACTTCACCTTCATATTTATCAAATTTTTTTGATAGTTCGATACATCCTTCTTCTTTAGTTTTTTCAATATCTTTAAGAATATTTTCAACAATCTCTCTGGTCTTTGTATCATCAGTTGATGAAGTTTTTGGTGATTTTTTTAAGTAAGTTATTGCCATATTTAAATCCTAATTTAATTATTATTTTTTTTCAATATTCATTTAATCTAAAGCTACCACAGCTGCAGCAATTGAGGCTAGTCTTGCTGTCGCATCATCTGATCTACTAGTTATTACAACAGGGACTTTACCACCAACAACTACACCAGCTGCACAAGCTCCCATAAAATATATCATCATCTTTACTAAAGCGTTTCCAGCCTCTACATTTGGAACTAATAAAACATCTGCATCTCCTGCAACTTCATTTTTAATTCCTTTTATAGTTGCCGATTTTTTAGAAACACTATTATCAAACGCTAGGGGACCAAAAATATCTGCATTAAAATTTTCTTTGCTAGCCAATCTACAAATTTCCTTAGCATCAACAGAACTTTGCATACTATCTAAAACTTCCTCTGTGGCTGACAAAATAGAAACTTTAGGTCTTGCAATTTTTATTCTGTGACAAAAATCTATAACATTTTTTAAAATATGCATTTTTGTTTTGACATTAGGATTAACATTTAATGCACCATCAGTAATAATTAGAGGATCGTCTTCTTTATCCAATGTCATATGCCAAATATGGCTTAATCTTGTTTTTCTGATTAAGTTATATTTTCTTAACAAAACTTCTTTCATTAACACATCAGTATGTATATGACCTTTGACTATAATCTTTACATCACCATCGCCTGCTAGTTTAGCAGCAACTTTAGCAGTATTATTTTCAATTGGTTCATGAACAATTTCATAATCAGAAATATCAAATTTTAATTCTTCAGCTATCTTTTTAATTTCCCCCTCATCACCGATCAAAACAGGAACTATTAATTTTTCTTTAACGGCATCCATAACGGAGAGCATTGGCAGTTCCTTACCAGCATTCACAATTGCAGCTTTAATTCCTCTCTTTTGATGAGCAATATCTAATAAATTAAGCGGACAAACTGTTGATTTATCTGAAAGCATTAAATTTATATATACTAAAATGATTAAAAAACTAATATAACAAATATAGTATAAGGACAAAAAGTGGAAATAGTTACAAAAATAGCTCCAATCGCTTTAGCACTTATAATGTTAGGTCTAGGGTTAGGTCTAACTGGAAGAGACTTTTTAAGGGTGATAAATAATCCTAAAGACTTTGTAATTGGATTTTTCTGCCAACTGTTACTTTTGCCGATAGTTGCGTATATTTTAATATTAATATTAAATTTGCCTGTTGAGATTGCATTAGGCATTATGATTATTGCTGCTGCACCAGGGGGCGTTACAACAAATGTTATGACCAAATTTGCAAATGGTGATGTGGCTTTGTCCATTTCATTAACTGCAATAATTAGTTTAATTAGTATAATTTCAGTTCCATTTATTGTTTTAAAATCAGCTGATTTACTTGGAGTTACTAATATCTCAGCAGATATTACTATGACAGCAATTACACTTAAAATGGCATTGGTTGTTACTGTGCCAGTAATTTTAGGCATGATTATTAGAAAATTTGCAGATAATTTAATTTCCTCAAATCTTTCGATTGTTAATAAAATAACAACAGCTTTGTTCGTTATTGTATTTGCTGCCATTTGGATTGAAGAAAGAGAAAATATTTTTAATTACTTAAAACAAGCAGGCTTTGCAGTATTAGTATTGAATGTTGTGATGATGATACTTGCTTATTACATAGCCAAATTCTTTGCAACCGGAATGAAACAAAGAAAATGTATTTCGATAGAATGTGGTTTACAAAATGGAACTTTGGCAGTGTTTGTAGCAACACAAATGTTTAATGATATTGCTTATATGATACCAACAGCAGCATATGCTCTTATAATGTACTTAACTGGCTTCGCTTTAATCTTTATACTTCGAAGAGCTAATTAATTTTTACTTTTTCAAAATATTTTACAAACCAAATCCGACAAAGAAGAGATATTTTGTTCTTGAATTCTAATAGTATCGCTTAATGCTTGATCCTTCATATTTATAGTGAATTGTTTTTTTTTATTAACACTAATATATTTATTTTTTAATAAATAATTCAATTTTCTTACAACTGTAGGTCTTGGAATATGAGTTATCTCAGAAATTGACATAGTATTTACCCCGCCTTCTTCAACATTGACCATATCTTTCTCCCATTCTGAAAAATTTAAACCAACACCCTCATAAGATTTATTTACTATTGAGTGACATGTTATAACCATGCCTACTGAATAAATTTCAAGATCCCCTAATTGCTTTTTCCATCTTAAGGTTAAAGTAAAAATAAATATATAAAAATAGTACCAACAATATGAAAAGTTATCCTTTAAATGCTCTGATACTTCGTTGACATTTAAAGATTTGTCTATTAAATTTTCTATTTTCAATATTTCAGAAATTTTTGATAATAATGCGCTCAAATTTTTAAGAGTATTTTTCGGCTGTACCAGTCTATAAGCCGACCTATCTATATAAATTTTTTTTCCAATTTTTTGAAGAACGTTTAATTTTTCAAGGTCGAGAATTTTTCTTCTAGTACTTTCCTTTGGAATATTTAAACTTTTTGATATTTCAATTATATTAATTCGATCTAATTCCAAAGATTTATCAAACATAAAAAAATTATCATAGCTCTCTATTTTTTTAATTTGTATGTAGCGCTCAAAATCTTTGTTTATTAGATAAAGAATTATCCTGTACTTATCTATATCGTTAAAAACTTCATATGAAGAATTCATCCATTCAGATATTAATCTGTAGTATGTTGGGGCAAGTTTTTCAAAATTTCCTGTGATTAATTTTTGAATATTTTTTTTTATGAGATTATTAAGGATTTTAGTCATTTTTTGCAGATAACTATTCTATTATTTTAAACCCAAAATGGACATAAAATTAATTGTGCATAACCCATTTTGGACACAGAATTAATTTTTACAAATTAAACATGTGTTTAAATAAAACCATATGAGTTATAATAAGAATAGTAGAGCATCTGATATTGAAATTTCTTCTCAATTAACAGGTGACGTAAATATTGATACCCCTCATAAAGTAAATATCAGTGCTCTCAAACTCAGAATTATTCAAAAAGAAAAAAAAGAAATTTTAAAGAATAGAGTTTTCATTTTAATGTTTTTTTTAATCCTAGGCACTATTGGGTACTTTGTGTCTAATTAAGTCTTTTTAGGTTCATAATTTAAATTAAATTCAAGTACTTAAAGGCATATCAACTGTTGTAATAAATAATAATTAGTAAATAATAAAGTAATGAAACCATTTACTGGATATCTAATATTAGCTTTAGGAATATCCACAGGAATAGCAGCAAATAGTTTTGCAAAAATTTCTGAAGGATTTACTAAACTAACTCCTACAATTGCTTGCTTACTTTTAATGACTGTAACAATGTTTTCTTTAGCAAAAGCGATGTCTGTAATACCTGTTGCTTTTAGTTACTCTACTTATAGTGGTTTAACAGTAGCAGGAGTAGTAATCTTTGGTATGTTAAAATATAATCAAGTTCCTAATGTTTATGGTTTTGTTGGAATTTGTTTAATCGTGACAGGTGTTATAATGGTAAATTATTTAGGGCGAGCTGGCTAAAAATTTTTTACTATTTTAAAAGACTTCGAATATCTTTTTTTATATTTTCTGGTATTTTAATTCCAGATTTAAAATTTTTTTTATATCTTCTTAATTTATTTTCTCCAGGGTATAATATTTCTTCTAGACCTTTTAGTTTAGGAAGTTTTTTGATTCTTTTAATATTTTCTCTAATTCTGGTTTTAAAATTTGATTGAAATAAATTTGCTTTCATTACTATAAATAAATGTCCAATATTTTGCGGTCCAGAAAAATCATCAAATGGATCTTTTACTTTTCCACCGTGATTACCTCCAGTATAAACTCCACTTAAAATATCGACCATCCATGCAAGACCAGAACCTCTAAAACCTGCAATAGGGAGCTGAACACCTTCAAGAGCCCTCATGGCATTGGTAGTAGGGTTACCAAATTTATCTAGAGCTACACCTTTAGGTATTTTTGAATTAGTTATTGATGCTACTCTAATTTTTCCTCTATTAATCATAGAAACAGATGTATCTAAAATGAAAGGTGTTTTAGATCCTGTTGGTGATCCAAAGCAAATAGGATTGGTGCCAAATAATGATTTAATAGCACCATGTGGAGCAATTGCTGGTGGTGCATTAGTAAAAACTAAAACAATCATGTTTTTCTTAACTGCTCGCTCTGCGTAATATCCTGACATTCCATAATGACCACTATTTTTAACAGCCACTAATCCTATTCCAGTTTTTTTTGCATTTTGTATAGCTTTTTTTATTGCTGTATCGGCAGCAACAAAACCAATGCTATCATCAGCATTTATATGGGCTACAGATTGAGAAATATTTTTAATTTTTATTTTAGGTTTAGGGTTAATTAATTGATGATTTATGCGATCACAGTACATTTTTAGCCTTGATAAACCATGTGTTGGAGCACCAACTAATTCAGCATTAATTATTGCATCAGCGCAGATTATTGAATGACTTTTTGAGAGTTTATATTTTCTAAATATTTCGACTATAATTTTTTTTAGTTTATTTTTTTCCATTTAATATTTTTTAAATCTTTATTAAAAAATGAAAGGATATCACCAACCAAAATATCTGGTTCTTCCAAAGCTGCAAAATGACCACCGTTCAGAAATTTATTCCATCTTTTTACATTAAAAATTCTATTAACATATGATTTTGGAGGCCATTCTAACATTTCTTTAGGAAAAATTGCTATTGCAGTAGGTACTTTTATTTTTTTAAAATTTTTTGGAAAAGATCTTCCACCTTCTTTTCTTCTGCCAAAATATATCCAACTAGCAGTATTAAAAGTTTTGGTTATTATATAAATCATTATATTTGATAATAATTCATCCTTTGAGAAAGTTTTTTCTATCTTACCCATTTTTAGATCTGACCAACCATGAAATTTTTCCAAAATCCAGGCTGCTGTACCTACAGGACTATCTATCATTGCATAAGATAAAGT
Organism: uncultured Pelagibacteraceae bacterium; assembly: GCA_902558435.1. Lineage (GTDB taxonomy): Bacteria > Pseudomonadota > Alphaproteobacteria > Pelagibacterales > Pelagibacteraceae > Pelagibacter. The sequence goes on from CACEDU010000003.1 coordinate 27,608, forward strand.
TTGAGGTTTTGTGGCTTGTTGTGTTCTATATCCCTCTTGTGTTATTTGATCAAAATTAAATTTTTTTTCCCATTTTCTCTCTTTACTATTTTTTGGTCCTTTTGGATGTCTAAGCGGTAAACAATTAATATGTATTCCTTTACAATATTTTGAACTATCAAGACCTATCCATCCAGCAATAGTAGCTCCCCAGTCACCACCTTGTACAAAATAGTTTTTGTAGCCCAAGTTTTTAATCATAAATTTATTTAAAATTTTTCCTATTTTTCTTGGACCCAATGCTTTGTTGATTTGAGATGAAAATCCAAATCCTGGCAATGAGGGAACAATTACATCAAATCCATCTTCAATTTTCCCCCCAAATTTTTCTGGGTGAGCAAGTTTTGGAATGATATTTAAAAATTCAGATATACTTCCTGGCCATCCATGCAAAAGTAATAATGGTCTAGAATTAGGATTTTTACTTTTTTCAAAAATAAAATGTAAGTTTATATCTTCAACTTTCGTTTTATAATTTTTAAATGAATTGATTTTGTTTTCAAATTTTTTCCAATTATACTTTTTTATCCAGTATTTAGATATATTTTTTAGATATTTTAAGTTGGTTCCATACTCCCAACCATTCATATTTTGAGCAGCACTCCAAGGAAAGTTTCTTACTTTTTTATAGATCTCATTAAGTGTGCTTTTAGGCACACTTATTTTGTATTGTTTAATCATCAATTAACTATGACTTATCCAAATTGTTTTTGTTTGAAGAAACGAATTTAGAGCTTCAGTACCTTGATCTCTACTTAATGAACCTGATTGCTTATAGCCTCCAAATGGAGTTTTAATATCTCCTTCTGAAAATGTATTTACTGATATAGTTCCACAAGGCAAACTTTTAGCTAAATGAAACGCTCTATTTATGTCTTGTGTAAATACACTAGCATGTAATCCGTATTTAGAATTACTAGCAATTTTCAAAGCTTCCTCATCATTTTTTACTGTTAAAACACCTAACACTGGTCCAAATATTTCTTCTTGAGCGATGGTCATATTTTCTTTTAATCCATCAAATAGGGTTGGTTTTGCATAAAAACCTTTTTGCTTTTTGCTTGAAACTCCTCCAGATAAAAGTTTTGCTCCTTCATCTATCCCTTTTTGAATATATCCATCAACAGTTTGTAAATGTCCTTTTGAAATCATAGACCCCATATTTGATTTTAAATCTAACGGATCTCCTACTTTAAGTTTTTTAACTTTTTTTATAACTTTATCTAAAAATTCGTCTTTAACTTTTTTATGTATTATCTGTCTCATATTTGCTGAACAGTTTTGTCCACCGTTCCAAAATGCAGAATTCATTGCATTATCAATTAAATCATCTGTAATTTTAGCATCTTCTAAAACTATAAATGGACTTTTTCCTCCCATCTCTAATGCAACAGGTTTTAAATTACTTTCACTTGAGTATTTTAAAAAATAACCACCTACTTCGGTAGATCCTGTAAAAGAAACTGCATCAACATCTTTGTGTCTACCTAAGGCCTCTCCAACATCACCATAACCTGGAAGTACATTTAAAACACCATCTGGTATTCCAGCTTCTTTTCCAATTTGAGCAACTCTAATTGCTGTAAGTGGTGTATCTTCTGCTGGCTTAATTATAACCGAGCAACCTGCTGCAAGAGCTGGCGCCATCTTCCATACAGCCATCATTAAAGGAAAGTTCCAAGGAACAATTCCAGCAACAACTCCTATTGGCTCTTTAACAATTAAACTTGTAATGGATGGTTCAGTTGGACCAACTTTCCCAAATACTTTATCAATTAATTCTCCATACCATTGAAAATGCATTGGTGCGTCATTTGCAACTTCATTAATGCAGTCTGCGATAAGTTTACCAGTATCTATACATTCTAAAACTGAATTTTCATCACCATGTTTTCTAAGCAATTCAGCAAATTTTAATAAAACTTCTTTTCTATGTTCAGGCGAACTCTTAGACCAAACTCCACTATTGAAAGCTTTTCTTGAAACTTTAACTGCTAAATCAACATCTTTATGATTACATTTTGCAACAGCGCAAAGTTTTTTACCCGTTGCAGGATTGATAGTTTCGAACTTATTTCCATCGATTGCGTTTACATATCTTCCATTAATGAATGCTCTTCCTTCAAACTTGAGTTTATTGGCTATTGATTTATATTTATTACCTGAGCTCATAAATTTTTTTCTATAAATTTAATTTTATTTTATATTTTATTTTTAAATCTAAGGCACCTTTAGACTAAAATAAATAGATTAACCAACAATAATTAATACAACTTTTAATTGCAAACCCATTTTGATAATAAAATTTTTCTTTTTTGTTTTACTTCGCACTCGATTTGAATTTAAATATCAATAATTTAATTAAATTATAGGAGATAAATTATATGTTTACTAAAAAAATTTGTAAGACATTACTCACAGGTTTTGCGATTGCATTTTTTGCCCAAGCTGCTTATGCAGAGATAACTCTAAAGCTTGGTACTACTGGTAGATTGGGTATGCCAATTGGTGACGCAATAGACCAGGCGTTAATACCAGCAATGGAGAAAGCATCTGGAGGTAAAATGAAAATTGAACCTCATTATCAAAGAAGCTTGTGTGCAGAGCAAAAATGTGGTGAACAAGCCAACCAAGGACTTATTGCTTTATGGACTAGTTCTACTGCAAACTATGGTAATTTTGGACCAGAGTTAGCAATTTTCGATTTACCATTTATATTCAAATCACTTGAAGATGCGAAAAGAATCTCAGATGAATGGTTAGCTGAAAGACAGTGTAAACTTGCTCTTGAAAATGCTGGTCATATTTGCCTTTCTGTATATTCAAGTGGTGGATTTAGACAGCTTGGAAATGCAACTAAACCTGTTCATGAACCAGATGATATGAAAGGACTTAAATGGAGAACTACTAAAAGTCCAGTTGAGTTCATGCTAGTTAAAAATTGGGGCGCAACACCAACACCTTATGACTGGAGTCAATTATATCAAGGTCTTCAATCAGGTGTAGTTGAAGGTCAGTATGTTGCAAGTCCATGGCAGCACGTTGCAAAACTTCATGAAGTTGCAAAATATTTCACTGAGATCGGAGGAATGTGGTCTGGAAATATTTTAGCAATGGATGCTAAACAGTACAATGCATTGTCTGACCAACAAAGAAAATGGTTACACGAAGCAGCAGATGCGTATGGAGAAAAAGTAAACGAGTTGGATAACGCTTGGATTAAAAATGGTGAAGATGCAATTAAAGCATCTGCTAAAGAGTGGTATGTGCCAACAGAAGCGGAAATGACTAAGTGGAGAGCAGGTGCAATCGGTGCTTGGTTAGACGCTAAGGGTACTTTTGAACCAGAAGTAGCTAAAAGAGTACTTTTAGAACAAGGTATGGATGGATTTGTAGCTCAGTTAGAAGCAGCTGGAGCTCTATAAATCTTCAAAGAAAACAATGTGAAGACCATTTAGTTCTGTTTTAGAATTAGATGGTCTTTACTCAAAAAAAATCATAACTTATAAATATCTATGGAAAGTATTATTTTACTCGTAGTACTCCTTTTTCTAATTTTATTAGGAGCTCCTATTGGTTTTATTTTAATACTGATACCATTTGTTTATATTCTTCTCACAGATGCAGTTCCTCTTGTTTTAATTCCTAGTCAAATGTTTACCGCTATAGATTCAGTTCCATTGACCGCAATTGCATTCTTTATGTTGACGGGTGAATTAATGACAAGTGCAACTATTACTGACCGTTTAGTTGCTTTAAGTAGAGCGTTAATTGGGCGTATACGAGGGGGGTTGGCTCAAGTAAATGTACTTGTGAGTATGTTTTTTGCTGGCATGAATGGTTCTGTCGTAGCAGATACAGCTACAGTAGGAGCATTAGTTTTACCTGCAATGAAGAGAGCAGGTTATCCTGCTGCATTTTCAGCTGCGGTTACAGGTGTAAGTTCCACTATAGGAGGGATTATTCCACCTAGCATCATGATGATTGTGCTCGCAAACGCAACCGAGATTTCAATTGCGTCTTTATTTGCAGCCGGGATTGTTCCAGGTATTTTGATTGGTGTTGTGATAATGGTAATCAATCATTACTTTGCAGTTAAATATAACTTTGAGCGTAGCGATGAACCATTCTCAGTTCGTAGAGCTGGTAAAGAATTATATCGCTCTTCATTTGCTCTTTTAATACCTTTAGTATTGGTAGGTTCAGTCATGGGAGGTGTGGCATCAGTTGTTGAGGCTGGAGCTATCACTGCTTTGGTTGCTTTATTTACAGGCGTATTTGTTTATCGAACTATCAAATGGAAAGATTGTACCAGTGCTTTTCGTCGGGCATTCCGTAATTCAGCAATGGTTTTTATTATAATAGCTGCTTCAGGACCTTTTAGTTGGTTACTCACTTCACTTGGTGCAATTGGTGATCTCGAAACTTGGCTTTTAGGGTTAGCAGACTCTCCTATATTATTTATTTTGGCTTTGATATTATTCATCTTTCTTCTTGGAACGGTAATGGACTCAGCGGTTAACATTATAATTGTTGGTCCAGTATTAGTGAATGTTATGTCTCAAGCCGGCTTTCCAGAGGTGCAAGCAGCTATGGTTGTAATAGTTGGGTTCTTAATAGGATCAGTAACGCCACCAGTTGGTGTTGCCTACTTTACATCTGCAACAATAGCACAAGTCCGTCTTGAAAAGGTTGCTATCGCTTTAATTCCTTATCTGATTGGATTGTTTTTACTTTTATTTTTTATTCTTATTGTACCAGAATTAACTATGTTTCTTCCAAACCTATTGAGTAATTAATGAAATGTTAAAATTTTTGAACAGCATAGATCGTTTTATCCATTGGATGTTGGAAGCTATGTGCTCACTCTTGTTAGCTGCTATGGTTGCTTTCACTCTTTATAATGTAACAATGCGATATGTTTTTAACAACCCTCCTGTTTGGGGGGATTTGCTAACAGTGTTAAGTAATATTTGGTTAATGTTTATAGCACTTTCTTTAACAGCACGAGACAATGAACATGTAGCTTTAAACTTAATTTATGAAAAATTACCAGAAAGAATTTCTTTATACATCCGCCAGTTCTGGAAAATTATGATTATGATAATTGGTGTTGTCTTAATTATTTATGGAATTGAACTTGTAGAGGGTATGCGAGGGAAGTACTGGGAAATGTGGTATTTTGAGATTAGTATGCAAGGTATTGAGTTCAAACCAAATTACATGCCTAAAAAATATGCAGTTGCTATCCTACCATTAGCTGGATTTTTGACGACCATTGGTGCTGCTATTGGTTTTTTTAAAAAGGTCTAGTTCAAACAGTTTTAATTTTAGCCTTTGCCTCTCCAAGGTATTGTTTTATCTATTATTTTTCTTAAAGTTACATCAAACAATAGACCAAGCATACCCATTATAAATATTGTTATCCAAATTACTTCATATTGAAAATATTTTTTCGCAACATTTTCAACAAAACCAATACCTGTTGTTCCAGCTAAAAATTCTGCTGCAACTAAAGTTCCCCAACACATTCCAACAGCGACTCTTATTCCAGTAAGAATTTCAGGTAAAGAATTTGGAAATATAACATGTCTAAGTATTTGTCTTTTTGATGCCCCAAGTGAATGTGCAGCATGAATTTTAGAAAGTTGTGTTCCAGATGCTCCAGCTCTAGCTGATATAATCATAATTGATAATGAAACCATAAATAATAAAAATACTTTACCTGTATTATCAATTCCAAGAACAGAAATGATTAAAGGTGCCCAAGCTAATGGTGGTACAGGTCTGTATAGTTCGATTAAAGGATCAAAGAAACCTTTGGCAAATCTATTTAGTCCCATGAATAAACCCAATGGCACCCCAATAATTATTCCAAACACTAATCCTAAAAATACTCTTAAGAAAGAGTCCCAGATATGACCATAAGGAACAGGTATTTTAAATAATTTAAAATCACCTGTTACAATTTTTAATACTTTTCCTTTAAAGTTTTCTTTAACAATACCTTCACTTGTGTGAACAGGATATTCACCTGGTAAAATATCAGCAATCCAATCTGGTAAAATAAATCCAATAATTGAGCTGACATCTATCATTTCTATCCAAAGAAGAGGGATATTTTTGTAACCTACGCTTGGTTTAGACATTAATATAAATTTATTAAAAGTATCTGAAGGTTTAGGTAACCATCTTCCTGATCCTTGTTCAGAACAACTTGGTCCACTAGCAACAATTGTTCCAGCTGGAAATAAAAGAATATCAATCAATCTTAGACCGGCTTGCTCACTTTCCTGAAGTTTATCAAATTCTACAATTGCCTTTTGCATTTCATTTAGAGCATTCGGTGGATAAATACTTGCAAACTCTATTCTTCTTGCAATTTTGACAATATTTTTTGCATAATCAGATGCAATTTCTTCAGTGTCATTTAGATTTTTTCTATAAGCTTTGACTTCATCTTTTAGTTGTTTAATAGAATTTTTGAATTGTGGATTGTGATTTCTTAATTTGAAAAATTTATCATTTATGATTTTAAGTTCTTCAGCTGCTGCTTGAAATTTCAATCCTTTTGCTGTTTCAGCAACAAATGGAACTTCTATAGTATTTTCTATTGATCCTGTTCCAGATCTTACTGTAATTATACCCCATTCACCCTGTTCTGAAATTGCTTTAAGTCTATCATTTTTTTGATCATTAGTTTCAAATGGATAATCTTGCTTTTTAAAATTAGAACTTAAAAGTCTTATTTCTTTAGTCATCTCATCAATTTTTATTTTTGTATCCATTTCAATTAAATCTTCATTTGTTAAAAGAGGTATTAATTGTTTAGTCTTATTTATAAAACCAATTAAAATTGTTTTTTGTTGATTATTTAAATCTTTAGAATTCTGTATTTCAGATGTAATTTTTTTTAGATTTTTGTTCTCGATTTTAATAATTGAGGTACTTTTAAATTCTCTTTCTTCTATAGGAAATTGATATTTTAATCCTAATAACGATTCATTAATTTTTGCAACTTGACATAATTCATTTGCAGATTTTGGATAAAAACCTTTTGCAATATCCCATGAATAATAAAGCCAAACTAATAATATTGCAGCACTACCAACAATAACCCAGTGTGTTCCTCCTTTTGCTCTTTCTGGATTACCAAATACTGCATCAACTTTTTCAGTTTGAATAAGTCTTCTCCCATAAAGTATACATCCAATAATAGATACAAAAATTAGTATTGTTACTATTTGGGTTAACATTTAATTTTCTTTCCCCATTATTTCTTCTTCCATGTTCCAAATCATGGATAATATTTCTTCACGCTTAGATGAAAATTCTTTATTCTTTTTAATTTCTCTTAAATCCTCTTTTAAACCCATTTCTGCAAAAGGAAGATTGTACTCTTTATGTATCCTGCCTGGTCTTGGCGCCATTACATATAATCTTTCACCAAGCAGTAAGGCTTCCTCTACTGAGTGAGTAATTAAAATAATTGTTTTTCCTGTTTCTTTCCAAATCTTAAGAACTAAAGATTGCATTTTTTCTCTTGTTAGAGCATCAAGAGCACCCAACGGCTCGTCCATTAATATTAAATCTGGATCATTTATAAGACATCTTGCAAGTGCAACTCTCTGCTGCATTCCTCCTGATAATTGATATGTAGGAGTATTGCCAAAACCTTTTAATCCAACTATTTCTAACCATTCATCAACTTTTTTAGCTGTTTTAATTGGATCTTCTTTTTTCATTCTAAGTCCAAAATCAACATTTTCAGCAACCGTTAACCATTCAAATAAAGCTCCTTGTTGAAATACCATTCCTCTTTCTACACCAGGACCATTAATTTCATTTCCACCAAGAACAATAGAGCCAGATGTTGGTCTTAAAAATCCTGCTGCTATATTTAAAAGTGTAGTTTTCCCACATCCTGAAGGTCCTAGGACTGTAAGTAGTTCGCCTTTTTTAAGAGTGAAACTTACATCTTTTAATGCATGAACAGTTTCTCCCTTAGGTGTTTTAAAGATCATATTTAGATCTTGAGAAACTAAATCACTCATAAGATAACTTTATATAAAAATTTTATTAAAAAAAATAGGCGCTAATTTTGGTTAGCGCCTATTAAATATTTTTACTCTTTAAATTATAAAGGTAAGAAACTTGTATCTACATTTCCACCTGGAGTTCCCATTCCTTTTAAGAATGCATCAAGGTTTCCACTTTCCATAGATTGTTTAGTTTCTTCTGGAGTTAAGAATTTAAATCCACTTAAAGTTTCTTTCATATCTGCAACTTTCATTTCAGAAGCTTTAGACATAGCATTCATATCACTCTTACCTGCTCTGTATCTGTCATTTGCTTCATGAGTTACTTCTATAAAAGTTCTTAACATTCCAGGATTTTCCTTCATAAATTTATCAGTTACTGAAGTAATATCTATTCCTAGAATTCCAGCTGCTCTTGCTTCATCTACTGTTAGTAGTCTTGAACCTACAGCGACTGCTGCTTTAATAGAGTTACCACCAAATAAACATGCCATTACAACATCACCACTTACTAATGCAGCAGCTCCTTCTTCAGGATCCATCTGAATTATATCCATTTTACTTCTGTCAGCTCCAACTACTTTCATACTTTCATCAAATACATATTCAGCCATTGTTCCTAATGGAACTGCAACTTTTTTACCTTCTAATTCAGTTGCATTAGCTTTTGTAATTCCAGAAGCGTTAGATGTAACACAAGTAGTTCCGCCCATTCCGTATTCCATAGCAATATCAACTAACTTGATAGGTGCATTAGATTTTACAGCATTAATAAAAGGCACTAGACCTTGTGAATAAGATATATCAATGTCTCCTGCTAGCATTGCATCTGTCATTGCTCCACCATTTGTGAAGTTTGTCCATTTTACTGGAACTCCAAGAGCTTTAGCAAAATTCTTTTTTTGCATGTCCTCTAGATTTGGACTAGGCCATTCTAGAAAGTATGCAACCCTAACTTCATTTGCAGCAGCATTAGCAGCTGAAATTGATAGATTGAGAGCAAATAAACTTCCTAAAATAAAACTAATTATTTTCTTCATTTTATCTCCTTAATTAAATTTAATTAGCGTCATTTAAGTTCAATTTTGAATATAAGTAAATGAATTTTGTAGTCATCATTAGTACAGGTAAATAAAGATGTCTAAAATGGGTTCAATTGTAGGTTGTATCTCATATCACCTTATTACATATTAAATGTGCGCATTAATTATTTTCTATTTTTTTAAATTAGTCTATGAGAGAGTATAGTTAACAATTTTAAAATATTTATGAGTTCTGAAAAACCACAAATACCAAATTCATTAAATGAACATTGGATGCCATTCTCTTCAAATAGAGACTTTAAAGCAAATCCAAGATTAATTGTAGAAGCAAAAGGAGTTTATTTAAAAAATCATCAAGGACAAACTCAAATAGATGCAAGTTCGGGTTTATTTTGTAACCCATTAGGCCATGGTAGAGAGGAAATAATTGAGGCTATAACAAAACAATTAAGAACAGTTGATTACGCTCAACCCTTTCAACAGGGCTTCGGAGGTTCATTTGAACTTGCTACAAGAATTTCAAAACATACACCAGGAAATTTAAATAGAATTTTTTATACTATTTGTGGTTCAACTGCTGTTGAAACGGCAATTAAAATTTCAGTTGCTTATCATAAGGCTAGAGGTGAAGGGCAAAGATTTAGATTTGTGGGAAGAGAAAGAGCTTACCATGGTATGAATATTGGAGCTACCTCAGTTGGCGGAATGATTAATAATGTAAAAACTTTTGCAAGTGTTTTAATGCCAGGAGTTGTTCACATGAGACACACGCATTTACCTGAACATAAATTTGTTTCTGGTCAACCAGAAACTGGAGCTGAGATAGCTGAAGATCTTGAGAGAATTTGTACTAACTTTGGATCTGAAAACATTGCTGCATGTATTGTTGAACCGATTGCAGGGTCAACTGGAACACTTGTTCCTCCAAAAGGATACTTACAAAGACTAAGAGAGATATGTGATAAACATGGCATTCTTTTAATTTTTGATGAAGTAATTACAGGGTGGGGAAGAACAGGTTCTCCATTTGCATCTCAAGAATACGGAGTAACACCTGACATAATTACTATGGCTAAGGCTACAACAAATGGAATTAGTCCTTTGGGAGCAGTTGCTTGCAAAGAAGAAATTTATGATACAGTAATGGATGGATCACCAAAAGGTTCAATTGAACTATTTCATGGTTATACTTATTCTGGGATACCTGTTTCTGTTGCAGCAGGATTAGCAGTTCAGGATATTTTTGAGAAAGAAGATATATTTAATAGAGCTAAAAACTTAGCTCCTTATTTCCAAGAAGGTTTAATGTCTTTAAAAGATATTGATGTAGTAGATAATATAAGAGGATATGGAATGATGGGTGGAATTGATATTAAAATGGATAAAAAACCTGGAGCAGCAGGATTTACTTGTTTTAAACATTGTTATGAATCAGGTGTCAATTTTAAAGCAACTGGGGACTGTTTAATCATTGCTCCTATGTTCATTTGTGAAAAGAAACATATTGATGAAATAATCGATAAACTTAGAACAGGAATTACGAATTACTCTAAAAGTAAAAAAAACTAACTCACTTATATGAAAATAGGTGTTCCAAAGGAAATTAAACCTCAAGAAAATAGAATCGGCCTAACTCCTGAAAGCGTTAAAACATTAACTGCCAATGGTCATGAAGTCTTAGTTGAAAATAATGGGGGATATGAAGCAGGTTTTGAAAATGATCAATATAAGTCTGCTGGAGCAAAAATAGTTAATCAAGCAGAGGATATATTTAATGATGCGGATGTAATTGTGAAAGTTAAAGAACCCCTTTCAAATGAAGTAAAAATGATTAAGGAAAATCAAATAGTTTTTACCTACCTACATTTAGCAGCAGCAAAAGAATTAACTAAAGGATTGGTAGATTCAAAAGCAGTTTGTATAGCTTATGAAACTGTTACAGATAATAATGGAAGACTTCCTTTATTGGCACCAATGAGTGCCGTTGCTGGTAGAATGTCAGTACAAGCAGGTGCACATTGTTTAGAAAAAAATCAAAAAGGTAGAGGGATATTATTAGGTGGCGCTCCTGGAGGCGATCCAGCAGAGGTTGTTATACTTGGTGGAGGTGTAGTTGGTGAAAATGCTGCAATCATTGCAACTGGAATGAGAGCAAAAGTGCATGTTGTTGATAAATCAGAGGCAAGATTAAAACAATTGACTGAAATGTTTGGCGATAAAATTATTCCTCAATTAAGTGATAAGACAGACTTGGAAAAATTAATTTCCCAATGTGATCTTTTAGTTGGAGGAGTTTTAATTCCAGGTGCGGAAGCTCCTAAATTAGTTACTAAAAAAATGATAAAAAATATGAAACGTGGGTCCGTAATAGTTGATGTCGCAATTGATCAAGGAGGATGTGTTGAAACAAGTAAACCTACAACACACGCAGAACCAACTTACATTGTTGATGATATTGTACATTATTGTGTAGCGAACATGCCAGGTGGAGTACCTAGAACTTCAACTTTAGCATTAAATAAAGCAACTTTACCTTTCTTAACAAAACTTGCGAATGATGGTTATCATAAAGCACTAAAAGACGATCACAATTTTTTAGCTGGACTAAATGTTCATAAAGGACAAGTTACCTATAAAGCAGTTGCAGATGTTTTTGGCTATGATTATTTAACTGCTAAAGAAGCATTAAATTAATTAAGTATATTTAGTAATTTTTTCTCTATATTTTTACTTATTACAATGACACCTTTTTCATTAGGATGCATACCATCATCTAAATTTAAATCGGGATTTAAAGCAACTCCATCTAGCAAAAAAGGTATAAAATCTAATTCATATTTGATGGATAGTCTTTTAAAAATTTTATCAAATTCATTTTTATAATCATCTCCATGACTATCAGGTGCTATCATTCCAGCAATAACTATTTGAATTTTTTTATTTAATATTTTTATTATAATTTCTTCCAAGTTTTTTTCAGTTTCATTTGGACTAATTCCTCGCAACATATCATTTGCGCCAAGGCCTAATAAAATTATATCAATATTCTTTTCACTAATTGTCCAATCTATTCTATTTAGACCTCCGGCAGATGTATCTCCTGAGACACTTGCATTGATGACATTTACTTTTAAGCCTTTTTTATTTAAATTTTTCTCGAGTAAGTTTGATAAATGATATTTTTTATCCAACCCATAACCTGCCATAAGGCTATCACCAAATAAGACAACTTTGTAATCGGCTTTGGCTACAAATGCTGGTATTAATAAAACAATTATTTTAATTATTAATTTTTTTATCATGAGTAAACTTTTAAAATTATCTAATGTTAGTTTAAATTATACCATAGACAATAAGTCTATAAATATTTTAAAAAATATTAGTTTCGATGTAGATTATAAAGAAACCATTTCAGTAGTTGGAGAAAGTGGTTCAGGCAAAACAAGTTTAATCATGTTAATTGGAGGACTTGAAAAAGTATCGTCAGGAAATATTTTTTTTAGAGATTCAGAGTTGTCTAAAATGAATGAGGATGAAATTTCTGAAATTAGAAGAAAAAATATTGGAATAGTATTTCAATCCTTTTATTTAATACCAAATTACACTGCTCTTGAGAATGTAAGCCTATCTTTAGAAATAAATAAATTTGATAATCCAAAAGCGAAGGCAAAAGAAATTTTAGATAGGTTTGGTTTAAGTAATAGATTTAATAATTTTCCAAGTCAACTTTCAGGAGGAGAACAACAGAGGGTTGCCATTGCAAGATCTGTTGCAATGAAACCAGAGATTATTTTAGCAGATGAGCCAACTGGTAACCTAGATAGTGAAAATACACACAAAATTTCTAATTTACTTTTTAATTATATTGAAGATGAAAACGCTAGTTTAATAATGGTTACACACGATAATAATTTGGCCAATTTAACAAAAAGGAAAATCACTATTAAAGATGGAGTAATAAGTGAAAATAAATGATTTAAGTCTTTACTCTAGATATGCATTTCGTGATTTAACTAGAAGTTACTCAAAAATATTAAGCATCATAATTACTTTATTAATAAGCCTATTTATACTTAGTGCTATCTTAACTATCGAGGACAGTTTAGAAAATGAACTTAACGAAAATTCAAAAGTTCTTTTAGGAGGCGATTTAGAAATTGATTATAATAATAAAGAAGGTGATAGAAGTTTAATCAATCAGGTCGAAAGTTTTTCTACAGTATCACAAATGGTTGAATTCAGCACAATGATTTCAACAACAAAAAATAAAAATAATAAAACATCATTTACAAGAATAAAAGCAGTTGATCAAAATTACCCTTTGTATGGAGAAGTAATTTATGAACCAATTGGGTCATTAGAAAATTTGAACAAAATTGATAACACTATAATTGTAAACGAAAATATATTTAAGAACTTAGAACTCAAAATTAATGATATCGTAAAAGTTCAAAATAAAGAATTCAAAGTTATTGGTACCGTGAAAGTTCTACCAGATATTGGTGGAGCATTTGTTTTTGGTGATTTTGCCCTAACGGGAAAAAAAACATTAGATAATTTGGAATTAAATACTTTAGGAAGCTTCTTGAATTACGAATACAAAATCCGATTTGATAGTAACGAAAATAAAGATAATAAAATAAATAAAATTGTTAATATTTTTAAAAATGACAGTAAAGTAAAAATACGATATCCAGAAAACTCTGCTGGAGGCATTAAAAGAATTATAGATAATTTTTCACAATTTTTATCATTGGTATCAATTAGCGCTATGCTTATTGCTGGAATAGGAATTGCAAATACTCTTCTTTCATTTATTAATCAAAAGAATTCATCAATTGCAGTTCAAAAAGCAATAGGAATTAATTCTATGAATATTAAGACTATTTATTATTTACAATTATTTATAATTTTATTTTTTATTTCACTGATTGCCTATGGGTTAAGTTTTTTATTGGTGCCAATTGTAGATAAATATATATCAGATGGATTTGGATTAAATATTGAGGCCTCTTTTTCATTAACAAATTTATCAATAGTTTTTTTAGTCGGATTATTGGTAATAATTATATTTTCAATCCCAACTGTTAATTCTATTGACCAAATTAAAGCCTCTAGTTTGTTTAGAAATGTTTTTCAAAGTTTGCAGTTTAAGTATTCAAAAAAATCAATAATATTAAGTTTATTTCTACTAGCTATTTTAATTATTTTATTTGCATATAGGTCCTCTCTTCCTTATTACAGCTTGATTTATTTTGCGTCTTTTTTTGTATGCCTAGCTATGTTTTTTTATGTTTCCCGTTTAATAATATTATTACTTAGGAACAATCTAACTAATCTTGGAATTTCGTCAAAAATAGCGGTTAAAAATATTACACAATCAAAAAGTATTACTCCAATAACTGTTATGTCTCTTGGATTAGGAATGACATTGTTGCTTACTTTAGCATTTGTGGGCTCTAATTTTAAAAGAGAAATAGCAAAATCAATTCCAGATATTGCTCCTGATTATTTCTTTTTAGGTATTCAAAATAATCAGAAAGATTTATTTCAAAAAGTCATTAATGAAACAGATGAAGATGCTGTAATAGAAATTGTTCCTATGGTGTCAGCTGGAATTGTTAAAATTAATGGAATAGACCCAATCACCTATATATCAAATTCTAATGACAGCTATTGGGTAATTATGAACGATAGACGAGTTTCTTGGGTCGACACAATTCCAAAAGATAATCCAATTTTAGAGGGTAGTTGGTGGGACACTTCACAACCTAACAAATTACAAATTTCATTAGATAGCAAAGTCGCAAAAGATTTTGGAGTTAAAATTGGTGACAAGTTTACACTAAGAATTTATGGTAGAGAAATTGAAGGTGAAGTAGTTAATTTAAGATTGGTGAATTATCAAGATTTAAGTATTAACTTTGCAATGTTACTTAATCCGCAATTCGCAAAAAATATTCCATATGAGTACCTTTCTACAATAAAATTTAAAAAAGCTGAAAATTTCAATGAAGTAAATTTTTTAGATCAATTCCCAAGTGTATCAATAATAAAAATTTCAGATTATTTGACAAAAGTGACTGATGTTCTTAATAAAGTATTTATTGCAGTAAGTATAATTTCAGCTGTCACTGTTATTATTGGCTTAGTTGTAATTTCAAGTGCAATTATTGTTCAAGGAAAAATTAAAACATTTCAAAATCTTATTTTCAAAATTTTAGGCTTTTCAAAGAAAGAAATTATTATTTCTTCAATTATTGAATTCATAATATCTTTTTTGTCTATAATATTATTTTCTACTATTTTTTCTGCAATAGCATCAAAGTTTATTATTGAAAATATATTTCAACTCAATTGGTTATTCGAATTTGATATATTTTTATATGTTATAATTGGTGTAGGTTTAACAACACTTGCTCTTATAATATTGACAAACTTTAAATACTTAAATCCAAAAGTTTATCCACTTGTCAGAAACGAATAATATTTGATAATTTTGATTATTTTTTTAAATTGAAGCTTTTAATGCCTCATAAATTAAATCTTCTGTAGTTTCGCCGATGCTTCTGTAGACTTCTTTGCCATCCTTGAAAATTAACAAAGTAGTCTGATAAAGCACATTAAAAGCGTCAGCAATATCACTATTCGTTACATCAAATGAAAAATATTCAATATTATCAAATTTAATATCTGATAATTCACCTTCTTTTTTCGCAGTTTGCAATATTTTCATTTGTTTTGCACAAGATGAACAATATTCTATCCAAGAACTAATCACTATAACTTTCCCCTCTGATTGAGCTTTATTAAACAATTCTTGGTCAAATGTTGTTTTCTTTTCCATTGCATTCGCACTAAATGCAAATATACAAATTGTAAGTATTAAAATTCTTTTAAACATTTCTTTATTGAAAATATCTATTTTTAAAATAAAAAAAATACTTTATATTGACACATGGGGTGCCAATGTAGGCTGAGAAAAACCCAACGAACCTGTCCGGTAATTCAGAAAGGGAATAATGGAACAAATAAATATCATTAGTCAATCCTCAGCGATAATATTAACTTTAGCAATTAGTATTATTTTTGTAATAATTGGAATCCTTTACTCTAAAAAGTATCAAGGGATTAATAATTATTTAGTTGCAAGTAGATCTGTTGGTACTTTTTCTTTAACTGCAAGTTTGGTCGCATCTGCTTTGGGTGCATGGATATTATTTGGTCCTGCATCTGCTGCTACATGGGGAGGTGTAGGGGCAGTTATCGGATATTCTTTAGGAACAGCATTTCCTCTTTTCACCCTTATATACTTAGGAAAAAAATTTAGAGATAAATACCCAAGAAGCAAATCTTTAATTGAAGTTGTAAGACATAGATTTGGTTCACAATTATTTAAACTGATTTTATTTTTATCCATTTTTTATATGTCCATTTTTTTAATAGCAGAGGTGACAGCTGTTTCTATATTAATCAATTATATATCTGGAACAGATCTGTGGATAACATCATCTATAGTGATAATTAGTTCTCTTTTATATACTTTGTATGGTGGATTAAGAGCTTCAATATTTACAGATAATATTCAGTTTATAGTTTTTGGTTTACTTTTAATAATATCATTTTCGTATTTGATATCTTTAAACTCTAATGAGTTTAGCTTTGAATTTATCAAACAAAATAAACCTAATTTATTAAGCTTTAACTATTTGCCAAATTTTACTGCAGGTCTAACTTTTTTTATAGCTGTTGCAGCAACAAATCTTTTTCATCAAGGTAATTGGCAAAGAGTTTATGCAGCTAAAGACAATAAAGTTTTAAAAAGTAGTCTAATTTTTTCATTTTTAATCATAATACCAATTGTATTTTTGGTGGGATTTACAGGGTTAATTGCAACTTCTCAAAATTCAAATCTTATTCCTGATCTAGCATTTTTTTCTTTGTTACTTAAAGAAAATGCTCTTTTTCTATCAATTATAATAATAATTTTAGCTATTTCATTAACAGTAAGCAGCGTAGATACTTTGGTAAATGCTATTTCTAGTTTAATCATTGTTGATGGAAATAAAGTTATCAAATTTAAAGGTGATTATTTAAAATTATCTAAGCAAATAATAATATTAATCTCTTTAATTTCTTTTTTCGTTGCATCAAAAGGAATAAGTATTTTATATTTATTTTTATTAGCTGATTTATTTTGTTGTGCGGCTGTACTAAGTGTATTTTATAGTTTTTACTCCAAAAAATTTACTGAAAAAAATGCATATGTTGCTATTATTGTTGGATTAATTGGAGGAATTCTTTTATTCCCAAGTCCTGACTTTTCAAAATCAATTCTGGTCGGAATAATATTGCCTTTAGACTTTTTACCTATATTTGTCTCTCAATCCTTGCTTTTTTGCTCATTTATTGTTGCAACATTTTTACCTATTTTAACTTGGAGACTAAAATAAACCATCATTTACATCCTGTTTATATAAATATATTATAAAAATTATGAGTTTTATTTTGCCATTTATTATATTGATCATTGTAGTTGTTTTTATTCATGAATATGGACATTACTATTTTGCAAAGAAATATGGTGTTGGAGTAACTGACTTTTCTATAGGTTTTGGAAAAGAATTATTTGGTTGGAATGACAAATCTGGAACAAGATGGAAAATTTGCTGGATACCCCTTGGCGGTTATGTTAAATTTTTTGGAGATCGAAATGTTTTTTCCCAGGCTGATCAAGAAGAACTTTTAAAAAAATACAATAAAGAAGATCAAGAAAAGCTTTTTGTCACAAAACCGTTGTATCAAAGATCATTGATTGTTGCAGGTGGTCCAATTGCAAACTTTGTTTTAGCAATATTTATTTTTTTATTCATATATATGTTTGCTGGAAAAGACTTTACCCCAGCAATTATCGATGAGGTTCAAAAAGACAGCCCTGCAGAAATTGCTGGAATGAAAAAAAATGACATAATACTTGAGATAGATAATAGCAAAGTAGAGAGTATTCTTGACGTTTCTAAACTAATTTTAATGTCAACATCTGAAATAGTTGATTTTAAAGTTTCTAGATATGATCAAGAATTATTATTAAAAGTAAAACCAAAAATTGTCGCCGGAGTTGATAATCTAGGAAACAAAATTAACAAAAGAATTATTGGCATAAAACTTAGTCCTTATAACAATGAAATAAATCATAAAAAATTAGGACCAGCTAGGGCATTAATTGAGTCTTTTAAAGAAGTTTACTTTGTTACCACTTCTTCTCTTAAATATATGGGCTCAATGATTATTGGCTCTGGAGACAGCTCTCAATTAGGAGGGCCTATTAGAATAGCTAAAATTTCAGGTCAAGTTGCAGAGTTTGGAATACTCCCATTTATTAGCATGATGGCTTATATTTCGATTAGTCTAGGTTTAATAAATCTATTTCCCATCCCACTTTTAGATGGTGGTCACTTAATGTTTTACGCTTTCGAAAAAGTATTAGGAAAGCCGTTAAGCCAAAAAACTCAAGAAGGTTTTTTTCGAATCGGAATGTTTTTATTATTAACTTTGATGTTTTTTGCCACTTTCAACGACCTTAAAGATTTAGGCTTATTTTAAAGGCATTTTTGACAGTTAAAAAAGCTATATAAATCAACGTTTTTTTACAACTATATGTTGTGCCAAAAAATATTTTAGACACAAAAAAAAAGCTTGAATTATCAATGATTTTGTTAAGTATATAAATATAACCTTTAAAACCGGAGCTAAAATGAACAAAAAACAACTAATAGCGAAACTAGCTGGGTCGTTAAATCAAAGTAAAGCTGATGCTGAGCGTACTTTTGATACAATTACCAACACTATTTTGGATGCTTTAAAAGGCGACGATAATGTGAAAATTGCTGGTTTTGGTACATATAAAGTGGCTAAAAGAAAAGCCCGAATTGGCCGTAATCCAAGAACTGGAGAACAAATCCAAATCGCAGCTTCTCAAAAGGTAAAATTTTTACCTGCAAAAGCACTTAAAGAAGTTTTCAACAAATAAACTTTTTTTAACAGCCTTTTTTAAGCTTAAAAACTTGAAAAAGGCTGTTACTACATGCACTTACTGCATACCTATTTTTCCTAACTATCAATAGTTTTTTAATTTTATTAAATTTATAAGAACACCTTTAATTAAACGGAGGTGAAATGGTTAAACTTTTAAAAAAACTGGTTGGTCCATTAGTAAGTTTATTTTTCTTACTAAATATGACTAGTGCCGGTTATGCTGAAACTACAGTTTCAGCTGAAGTAGGTTTCATATTCAATACATTTCTTTTCTTGGTCTGTGGTTTTCTAGTAATGTTTATGGCAGCTGGATTCGCCATGCTTGAATCAGGAATGGTAACATCAAAAAGTGTATCAGTAATATGTGCCAAAAATATTGGATTATTTTCAATAGCTGGAATTATGTTCTGGATGGTTGGATATAATTTAGCATACGGAATTCCAGAAGGTGGATACATTGGAAGCTTTACTCCATGGTCTGATGCAAGTTCAGTAGATACTGGATATGCAGATGGATCTGATTGGTACTTCCAAATGGTTTTCTGTGCAACAACAGTTTCAATTGTATCTGGAACATTAGCTGAAAGAATTAAGTTATGGCCGTTCTTTTTATTTGCAGCTATTCTTTCAGGTATCATTTATCCAATCGTTATGGGTTGGCAGTGGGGAGGTGGCTGGTTAGCAGCTGCTGGTTTCTCAGACTTTGCTGGCTCTACTCTCGTTCACTCAACTGGAGGTGCAGCAGCATTAGCTGGAGCAATTCTATTAGGAGCTAGAACAGGTAGATTTGATAAATCTGGAGCAGCTAAACCTATGAAGCCGTTTGCGGCGTCATCTGTACCATTGGTAACAGTTGGAGTATTTATTTTATGGCTAGGTTGGTTCGGATTTAATGGTGGATCACAATTAGCAATGGGAACATTTGATGATGCAGTTGCTGTATCAAATATTTTCATTAACACAAATTTAGCAGCCTGTGGTGGTGTATTAGCAGCTGGAGCAGTAACTAGATTAATGGCAGGTAAAACTGACGTTATACAAATGCTTAACGGAGCAATTGGTGGTCTAGTAGCAATTACAGCTGAACCATTAATGCCTTCACCGCTAGCAGCAATTCTTATAGGTGCAATTGGTGGACTAATAGTTGTGTTCGGAACTAAATTATTATTCTCACTTAAAATCGATGATGTAGTTGGAGCAATTCCAGCTCACTTATTCGCTGGAGTATGGGGAACATTAGCTGTTCCACTTACAAATGGTGATGCATCATTCGGTGCGCAGCTTCTTGGAGTAATATCAATCAATGCGTTTGTTTTTATAGTTTCACTAATAGTTTGGGGAATTATGAAAGGTACAATGGGTATAAGATTGAGTAAAGAAGCAGAAAGACTTGGAACTGACGTTTCAGAGTCTGGTGTAATTGCATACGCAATAAGAGACTAAAGAATAACTATCTCTCTCTCTATAGTTAGAAAAGGCCCCTATTTGGGGCCTTTTTTATTTAATACTATTAATAAAATCTAAAACCTCTTGAGCATGGCCTACTGCTCTAATGTTTCTCCACTCTTTTATAATTTTATTTTTTTTAATTACAAAAGTACTTCTAACCGTGCCCATAATTTCCCTGCCCATAAATTTCTTTTTAGCCCATGTTTTGTATGCTTTAAGAGAGGTCTTATCTTCATCAGCTAGTAACTCAAACTTTAGATTAAGTTTTTTGCTCCATTTTTGATGACTCACTAAACTATCTTTTGAAATTCCATAAATTGTACATCCAAGATTTTCAAATTTACTTAGAAGTTTATTAAAATCATTTGTTTCAATCGTACATCCACTTGTATTGTCCTTTGGATAAAAATAGATAATAATAAATTTTGATTTTATTTTATTTAATTCAACAGTTTTTCCAGATGTAGATGATAATTTAAAGTTTGGAGCCTTCATATTGTGATCTTTATTTTTTATAGTAATATATTTTATTTAGTGTATTAAACCTTTATGACAATAAAATCAGCATCAACATTAGTCGCAGAAGCTCTAAAAGAAATAAAAACCATATCACCCAGTGAAGCTTTAGAAAAAGTTAATAATAATATCTGTAATCTTATTGATATAAGAGATGTAAGAGAATTAGAAAGATTAGGTAGAATAGAAAACTCTTCTCATATACCAAGAGGAATGTTGGAATTTTGGATGGATCCAGATAGTCAATATTTTAAGGAAGGAAAAATCGATATGAATAAAGAAATAGTTTTATTCTGTGCCGGAGGACTTAGATCAGCTTTGGCCACTAAAACTTTACAAAATATGGGTTTTACTAACATTTCTCATGTGGATGGTGGATTTGGTTCAATGCAAAATTCTGGATTTAAAATTATAAAATAATCCTGAAGTTAGTCTAATAAATTTATTCTCTTTGCGTAAAACATCCTAGCAATCCAATAAATTACCAAACCAATTGGACCAATAAAGTAAGTTATAATTAATGGAATAAAAACTAAATATTTTGACATAAATAATTTTTGACTATCTTTCATAATCCAGGCCCCGCAAAATAAATTTACAGCTAAAAAGTGTGTCCAAAACATTATTAAAAAAGCTTCTGCCTCAAAGAGGTTTTTTAAATCGTATAAACCAAGATACAGTGTAAAATTATAATCAAAATCGTATCCAGAAACAAAAAAGAAGTAACCCAGATAGCAATACACAGCAGACAATATTAAAAAAGGAACAACAGATGTTACTAGCAAACCACAAACTTTAGATTGTGGAAAAACAATCAAAATCAGCCAAAAAGGTATTACGCCAATATTTAACCACAAATAGATCATTTCTATGGTAAAAAAAGCTGCTATTTGTTCAATCATAATATTTTTATATTATATTATATAGGCGCATGATTCCTATAAAAAATAAAAAAAAGACATTAGAAGTCACGGTAACTGAAATGACTAATTTCGCACTTAATTATGTAGAAAAATTTGCTCCATCAAAACAACAATTGAGAACGTATTTGTTAAAAAAATATCTTACGTCAAGAACTCCAAATATAAAAAAAAATGATGTATCAAATTTAATCGATATTGTTCTTGAAGATCTTGAAAAATCAAAATTTATTAATGACAAATTTTACTCAGAATCTAAAGCAAAAAGTTTAATACAAAGAGGATCTTCAATAAATAAGATAAGAAATTATTTAATCACCAAAGGCGTAGGTGAAAAATATATAAAAAATACTATCAAACGAATCAAAGATATAAATGAAGACCAAGATTTTTTTTCAGCTATAAAAATTTGTAAAAAAAAAAGAATTGGACCATCAAGACAGGAGGACAATAGACCTTTATTTTATAAAAAAGACATCGGAGTATTAGCACGCTCAGGTTTTGATTTTGAAGTTTCAAGAAGAGTAATGGATTTAGATAAAGATGAATATTTAAAGATTATAAATCTTCTTTAGTTTTTTTATTTTTTTCTTCTAAATAATATTGAATTTTGTTTTTTATATAATTTTTGACCATTACAAAAACTATTAAGCCAAATATTGAAACGGATACAATGATTATTAAAATTATTCTTAATTGCTCGCTCATTTTAATTTATCGCTTCTTTTAATAATTAAACTTGGATTTTTAAAATCTTTTTTTCCATATCTAATTTCATTACCATCAAAATCTCTAATTATACCACCTGAGTTTTCTAATATGGCATGTCCTGCAGCAATATCCCACTCACACGCTCTAGGTTCAGCAACATAACCATCAAATTCTCCTGTTGCGATAACGCAAAATTTGAGTGAGCTCTTCATTTTAACGTATTCTGTTACGCCAATTTTTTTATGAATTATCTCAATTTCAGGTTTTAATATATTTGAGTATGAAACAACTTTTACCGAATTTAATGAAGTTAATTTTTTACAATCTAATTTAGTTTTTTTATTATTAGATAATTCAAATGATTTATCTTTTCCATAAGAATAAAACATCCTTTTTTTCGCTGGTGCATTGATTAATCCTGCAACAGCTTTTCCATTTAATATCAAACCAGCATTTAAAGTAAATTCCTCTTTGTTGTTAATATAATCATATGTTCCATCAATAGGATCGATAAGCCAAAAGTCTTTTAGATCTGTTTTAGATTTGTTGTGCGAAGTTTCTTCAGAGACAATTGGAATTTCAGGTGTTAATTCTAATATTTTTTTTGTAAGGAGCTTATTTACTTCAATATCACCATTACTAACTGGCGTATTATCAGATTTAATTTCTTTTATTAAACCTTGATTTCTAAGTTTAATAGAGAGATCTCCTGCAATTAAGAAAGTGTCAATTAAATTTTCGATAATATTTTTTAATTTAGTTTCATCCATTACTTTCAATTCTCTCTAGCTCAATATTATTTGCATTTATCACTTTTTTACCAACATTTTCAAAGTTCACAGTTACTTTGTCTTTAATTATCGACTGAACTTGACCAATACCCCAACTTTTGTTGGCAGGATTAATAACTTTGTCACCTGGCTCAAAATCTAAAATCATTTAATTTAACTTATAATAGAAATAAGTATAAATACCATCAAATGAATTTAGAAACTAACTCTTTAGGATTTAATAAAAAACCATCAGAAACAACAGTTGTTGTTGCAATGTCTGGAGGTGTAGACTCCTCGACTGTTGCAGGAATGATGAAAAAAGAAGGTTATAAAGTAATTGGTATAACTTTGAAATTATACGATGACGGTAAAGAGGTTGCTGCTTCAAAACAATGTTGTTCAGGTCAGGATATAATGGATGCTAAGAGGGTAGCACATAAATTAGATATAGAACACAAGATACTATATTACCAAAGTAAATTTAAACAAGGTGTTGTTGATAATTTTGTTGAGAGTTATTTAAAAGGGGAAACGCCAATACCTTGTGTGCAATGCAATCAAACAGTCAAATTTAAAGATTTATTTGAATTTTCAAAAGATTTAAATGCGGATGCTTTAATTACAGGTCACTATGTTAAGAGTTTGACGCAAAATAATAAAACAAACATGTATAGAGCAATAGATGAGAATAGAGATCAAAGCTATTTTTTATTCAATACCACAAGAGAACAATTAAACTATATTAGATTTCCATTAGGAGGATTATTAAAAGATAAAACAAGAGAAATTGCAAAAGAGTTAAATTTAAATGTTGCAGATAAACCAGATAGCCAAGACATATGCTTTGTTCCTAATGGAGACTATGCATCAGTAATAAAAAAATTTAAACCAGAGTCCTATAAAAAAGGAAATATTAAAAATTTAGATGGAAAAGTTGTTGGCGTACATGATGGAATAGTCAATTTCACAATTGGTCAAAGAAAAGGAATTAAAGTTTCCAACGAGGAACCATTTTATGTAATTAAAATTGATGCTGAAAAAAATGAAATATTTATAGGACCTAAAGAAAAATTAGCAAAGACAGAAATTAATTTAAAAAACTTAAATATTTTGGCAGACAATCAAGAATTTAATCAAAAAATTTTAGTTAAAGTAAGATCCACTGGTAAACTTTTAGAGGCAAATGTAAATTTTCAGAACAATAATGATGCAAAAGTTAATCTTTTTAGTCCTGAGTATGGAATTTCACCTGGCCAAGCTTGTGTATTTTACAAGAAAGACCAATTTGGTCATAAAGTATTAGGTGGTGGTTGGATTAAAGATTAAAAATTTTATTTCTTTTTATTTTTTTTTCTAGCTCTTCTCTTTTTAGAGCCCATTTTTCTACGGCCTCTGTGTTTTTTTGGGTATCCCATAATCTCCTTAGTTTTACTATTTTATTGACTTATTTGGTGGATATAGCATTGTCCAATGAACATAGCAATTTTTTTATGAGCAAATCGTTTAAGACTTTTTTAAAACATACTGCCAAAGATTTCCATAATCATTCAGTTAATCCGCCAGTAGTACGCGCATCTACCATAATATTCAAATCAATGAACGACATAAGACGAACTCAGTCTAAATATAAGAAAGATCCAAGAGGTGGCCATTTTGATTATGGGAGACAAGGAACATCAACAACACATATTTTGCAAAAAATTTTAACCAAGCTTGAGGACTCTTATCATGTTTTTTTAACACCCACGGGTTTTGGATCTGTTTTCTTAGCAATTTTTAGTGTTGTAAGACCTGGAGATGAAATAGTTGTTGCTGACCCTGTTTACAATCCAACAAGAGTTTTAACCCAAGACTTTTTAAAAGAATTTAATATTAAAACAAGTTTTTACAATCCTCATGATTTAAAATCTCTCAATAAAATAATTAACAAAAAAACAAAATTAATTTTCGTAGAAAATCCTGGTAGCAATTCATTTGAATTTCAAGATCTATCAAAAATAATATCTATTGCTAAAAAAAGGAAAATATTTACTGCAATTGATAATACTTGGGCAACACCATATTTTTTTAAACCGATGAAACTAGGATTTGATATGTCGATAGTTTCAGCGACCAAATATTACTCAGGACACTCGGATGTAATGGGAGGAAGTCTAGCAGTGAATAGAAAAGTTTTTAAACACGTTGAGAAAGCACAAAAAATTATTGGTTTAAGATTAGGTCCTGATGATGCTTACTTGATAACTCGAGGATTGAGAACATTAGATGTTAGATTAGATAAACATCAAGAAAATGCTAGAAAGGTTGCAGAATTTTTATCAAAAAATAAAAAAGTTAAACTTCTGTATCCTTATAAAAAAGGATCTCTAAATTACAGGTTATGGAAAAAATATTATTCAGGAGCATCTGGTTTAATGGGTCTAAAAATAAAAACTAAGGACAGAAAATCTGTAATCAAATTTGTTAACTCTCTTAAATTATTTGGTTATGGATATAGTTGGGGAGGTTTTGAAAGTTTAGCACTTCATCAAAGTAAAGCTGAGAGAGGAAATAGAATTTATTCAGACATAAAAGAAGACGAAAAAATTGTAAGATTACATATAGGTCTAGAGGATCCAAAAGATTTAATTGAAGATTTGCGAAAATCGCTTAAATTCATTAAATGAGTTCAGAAAAATTTTTTACTACAAAAAAAGCATTAATTACACTAATTGCAGCTTCGTTAGTTGTTATTGTATCTCTTGGTATAAGACAGACATTCGGATTATTTTTTTTTGATTTTAATGCTGATCTAAATATTTCAATTTCTCATTTTGGGTTTGTTATTGGATTACAATTATTGATGTGGGGAGTCTTTAGTCCAATATTTGGTTTCATTACTGATAGGTACGGAGGTGCAACCGCAATATTCATAGGATTTTTATTTTACTTAGCAGGACTTTTCTTGTTTTATTCAGGCCTAAATACAGGTTATCTTTTTACTTTGACCATAGGACTTCTGATTGGAATTGGATTAGGTGGAACTGCTATAAGCATTCCAGTTTCAGTAGTTGCAAAGCATTTTCCATCATCTAATAGAACAATTGCTACTGGCATTGTAACTTGTGCAGGATCATTTGGTTTTTTTGTGTCGCCTTTACTTGTAAGATATTCACTAATTGAAATTGGATGGGAAATAACGATTTTATATTTTTGTTTTCTTTTAGGAATTGGTCTAATAACAGCTTTATTTATAAGTACACCTAAAACTCCAGTTGGAAATAACGACAATAATCACCAAACAGCTAAGGAAGCCTTAATAGAGGCATTTAATAATAAAAGTTTTATATTTTTAACTTTAGGATTTTTTGTTTGCGGTTGGCATATAGCTTTAGTTGCTACACATATACCAACATACATGATGGATAGAGGTATGCCAGACTGGACAGCAGCTATGATTTTAGCATTAGTAGGTGTATTCAATATGATAGGAACTATGGGGAGTGGTTATCTTGCAACAAAGTTTAGTAAAAAGAAAGTACTGAGTGCAATATATTTATTAAGAGGTGTGTCTCTAATATATTTTTTATATTTACCACCAAGTATATTTAATTCGGTTGTATTTGGAGTTACTTTTGGACTTCTATGGCTGTCAACTGTGCCACCAACAAATGGTTTAGTAGGTCATATATTTGGAACTAAACACATTGGTCTTCTTTATGGAATAGTTTTTGTAAGTCACCAGATTGGATCTTTTCTTGGTGCATATTTAGGAGGGGTTTTTTATGAAATGCATGGAAATTTTGATTATGCATGGTACGTTTCTATCGCATTATCAATCTTTGCAGGTTTGATACACTTACCAATTAAAGAGAAATCAATTGAAAGAGTTCAAACAGCATAAACTTAAATTTAGTCCATTTTTAGAAAATCTTTATCAGTCTAATAAGCCGTTGATAATATATAAAGTTGAAGGTGGTTACGATTTATTTACTGATTTTTCAAAAAAAATAATACTAAACAATAGAAATATAGAAAATTTCTTAAATTCTTTTTCAACAAAAAAATATAGAAAAGAAACAGATATTTTTATTGGCTTTTTTGGTTATGAAATACTTTGTAATTTACTAAAAATAAAAATTAAAAATCAAAAAAATATCAAATTCTATAAAGGTGTGTTTTATAAACCAGAAACAATTATAAAAATTAGAGATAAAATTAAAATATATTCAACAAAAAAAAATCATAATTTTAGTTATCAGTTCCAAAAAACTAATATTTCGAGCCCCTTTAAGTTAAATATTAGCTATAAAAAGTACAAAAAAATATTTGATATTTTTTCAAAGAAAATACGTGAAGGACAAACTTATCAAATCAAAATATGCACTAAATATAAAAATAAATCTGAGATAAATCCTGTTAATTTCTTTTGGAAACTTATGAAAATCAATTCATCTCCAGAGTCATTTATGATTAGAGATAAAGATTATTCAATAGTTAGTTGTTCTCCAGAAACATTGATTGATAGAAAAGGTAACACAATCTTCACTAAACCAATAGCTGGAACCCTAAAAAAGAATAAATTTTATAATAAATTAAAGGCTCTAAAATATTTTAGAAACAATAATAAGGAAACCAAAGAACATAATATGATTGTTGATCTTGAAAGAAATGATTTATCAAGAATTTGCAAACCTGGAACCGTAGAGATTAAAAAGGAAAAGTATGTTGAAGAATATAAGCATCTTTATCATTATGTAACAAGTATAGCAGGTAGGATAAAAAAAAATATTTCTGTAAAAGAAATAATAACTGCTATGATGCCTGGTGGATCTGTAATTGGATGTCCAAAAATTAAGACATTACAATTATTAAACTCTCAGGAAAAAGAAGACAGAAATATTTTTACTGGAAGTTTTGGTTTTATCAAATTCAATGAAGATATGAGGTTTAATATAATAATAAGATCTATTCTAAATTTTAAAAAACAATCAGAGATTTCCGCTGCTTCAGGTGTAGTTTTAGACAGTGCAGCAAAAAAAGAATTTAATGAGAATTTTATAAAAGCAAAATCACTATTAGAATTATTTAAATGATATATATAATTGACCATCAAGACTCATTTACTTGGAATGTTGTTCATCAATTTTCCCAATTTGATGAAGTAATCTGCACAAATTATTTTGAATTAAACAATAACTTACTTGAAAAATCTGAAACAATAGTGCTATCACCAGGTCCTGGATCTCCTAAAGATTACCCAAATACGTCAAAACTTTATAAAAAATTCAAGGGAAGAAAAAAAATAATAGGAATATGCCTAGGATATCAACAAATTTTATTTTCTGAAAAAGCAAAAATTATTCAACAAAAAAATATCTTCCATGGATACCAATCAGAAGTAAAAGTAACAAGTAACAAGTCAATCTTTGAGAAAAATTCAAAATTTAAAGTTGGCAGATATCACTCATTAAAACTGAAAGAGCCATTTTCAGCTAAAAATTTTGAGATAACAATCAGATGTTCAAACACTGGTATTGCAATGGGTTTTGAAAACATTAAAGATGATATATATGGATTTCAATTTCACCCAGAATCTTTTTTAACAAAAAATGGTAAACTACTTATTAAAAAAATCCTATCAGCGTAACACACTTAAGGAGATTAAATTTAATGATCTTTGGAATAAAAATGGTGTCTTTACTACAATGTGGATATACAGCAGACCGCCTAAAATTCTTTTTTTTAAATCACATATTCAAAATTTAATCAAATCTTTAAAAGCTTATAATATAAGCGAGGTTAATATTAAAAACATTATTTTAAATTTAATTAAAAAAAATGTTAATAAAAAAATTTCTTACAATCATTTACTCAGAGTTGCTTTAAATAAAAAAATTATATCTGTTTCTATTAGGGAAAGAG
Organism: uncultured Pelagibacteraceae bacterium; assembly: GCA_902558435.1. Classification (GTDB taxonomy): domain Bacteria; phylum Pseudomonadota; class Alphaproteobacteria; order Pelagibacterales; family Pelagibacteraceae; genus Pelagibacter. The sequence continues at coordinate 57,037 of CACEDU010000003.1, forward strand.
TAATACCAAAAAGTAAATTTAGTTTAAAATTAGTAAATTATGAGAGAGTAAAACCTGAGTATAAAAATCTGAAATATAAAAAAATATTAGAATTTTTGTCAAAAATGAATACATCAAAACAGGATATCGCTCTATGTGTAAATAATAAAATTCTTGAAACTGGAACCTCTAATCTTTTGTTTGTTTATAAAAAAAAAATATATTCACCAAAATCAAATTATTACAAAGGAACGAATATTAAGTTTTATGAAAAAAAATTTCGTATTATTAAAAAGGATATTTATCTAAAGGATATTGAGCAGTTTGAGGAAATTATATTAGTTGGATCGGGAAAAGGTGTTGTATCTGTCAATTTTATAGATGGTTATAATTGGAGAAGAAAAAGCAAAGAAATGTTTAATAAAATTTTTAAAATCTTTAAAAGTGAGTTCAAAAAAAATATATATAATTATAATCAATGAGGGATCCAAATAACCCATGTCTTTTTTGTAATGTTCCACCAAGTGATTATATATTTGAGAATAATTTAACCTTTTCTACTTTTGACTCCTATCCAGTTTCAAAACATCATGCGCTTATAATTCCAAAGAGACATGTTGAAAACTATTTTGATATGTCAGAGGAAGAAGTTATATCCTGTAATAAGCTAATAAAAAAAATGAGGTATAAAATTAAAGAAATTGATCCGACTGTAGATGGTTTTAATATTGGCACAAATTCCGGTAAAATAGCAGGACAATCAATAATGCATTGTCATATACATTTAATTCCTAGAAGAAAAAATGATGTGGATAACCCACAAGGAGGTGTTAGAGGAGTTATACCTTCAAAACAGCATTATCAGCGAAAAAAATAAATTTTTAACAATATACCAGTGCTAAAATGTCACTTTATCGTAGTTGATCTATTTTAATAAGTATACTAAGAATCCATTGGCGGAAGGAACATCATAATGATTTCAACAAACCCATTTTTTATTTTATCACAGAGTGTACCAGCTATTTTAATACAATCGTTCGTTATACTTATGGGTATTTTAATACTAGTTGGAACTGTTATGGATATAATCCATAAAAAAAATGTTAAATACTTTTTCCAAAATGCAAAAAAAGCAAAATTATCAGCTAAAAAAGAATTAACTACTTCTGAAAGAATATCAGTAATATCAAAAACTATTGCAAGCGACATAGCAACTACTTCTGAGCTAGGGGCAGGTAAAAGAAGATTGGCACATGTAATGGGAATGTATGGAACAATTTTGTTTTGGGTTGGATCAGTCGTAATGATATTTTTTTATACCTCTCCAAATTCAGTAACGCCTGCTTTTTGGCCAATCATTTGGCATGTTGGTGCGGCTTTAACAGTTCTAGGCGGAGGTTGGTTTTGGTTTTTTTTAAGAGTTGATGTTTATTCCGAAGCTCAACCATGGTACAGAATAATCCAAGCAGACTTATTTGTACTGGCATTGATTGCATCCTCACTATTTGGATTAATTTGGTCATATCTTCAATCTTTAAACTTACAAGGTAGATGGGATGATTTTGTATTTTTAGGATTATTTATAGTTGCAAATTTAGTTTTATTTGGTGGTGTATATTGGTCTAAATTTGCTCATATGTTTTACAAACCTGGTGCCGCTTTACAAAAAAATTTAGCTGAAGCTGATGGATCTAGAGATAATCTTCCACCTGAAGCTGACGCTCCAGAGCAATTTGGCCTAGGTATAAAAAGAGAAGAGCCAAAACATTATTAATATGATACAGAACTTAAAGGAGAAAATATAAATTATGTCAACTTTTGTGTACATGACTAGATGCGATGGCTGTGGTCACTGTGTGGATATTTGTCCATCAGATATTATGCATATCGATGAGACGATAAGAAGAGCGAAAAATATTGAACCAAACTTTTGTTGGGAATGTTACTCATGTGTAAAAGCATGTCCGAACCATGCGATCGATGTAAGAGGTTATGCAGATTTTGCTCCTATGGGACATAGTGTAAGAGTTAGAAGAGAAGAGGAAAAAGGAACTATTTCTTGGAGAATAAAATTTAGAAATGGAACTGAAAAGAATTTTGTGTCGCCGATAACTACTAAGCCTTGGGGTAAATTTATTCCAAAATTAGCTGACGGAGATAAGCCCAATCAAGGAGAAATTAATTCTCAAATATTATACTCAGAGCCAGAGGGATTAAATACAAATAAAGAATTACCAAAAGTAGATAAGAGTGCTTTTAAAAAAGGAGTTTATTATTAATGGCTAGAAAAACTATAGTAGAAAATTGCGATATTTTAGTTGTTGGTGGAGGAATGGCTGGAACTGGTGCAACTTTTGAGGCTAGACATTGGGGTAGAGATCTAAAAATAGTTTGTGTTGAAAAAGCAAATATAGATAGAAGCGGTGCAGTTGCTCAAGGTTTATATGCAATCAACTGCTACATGGGAATGCAGTGGGGTGAAAACCAACCTGAGGACCATGTAAGATATGCAAGAAATGATTTAATGGGATTGGTCAGAGAAGATTTAGGATATGACATGGCTCGTCATGTAGATTCAACTGTTCATATGTTTGATGAATGGGGTTTGCCAATGATGAAAAATAAAGAGACAGGTCGATACCAAAGAGAAGGTAAATGGCAAATAATGATACATGGTGAAAGTTATAAACCAATTGTTGCAGAAGCAGCAAAAAAATCAGCAGATAAAATTTATAACAGAATAATGATTACCCATCTATTAATGGACGAAAATAATGAAAACAGAGTTGGTGGGGCAGTTGGATTTAATATGAGAACAGGTGACTACCACGTGTTTAAATCAAAAACAGTTATTGTTGCTGCCGGAGGGGCTTCACATATTTTCAAACCTAGAGCTGTTGGTGAAGGAATGGGAAGAACTTGGTATGCTCCATGGAGTAATGGATCAGCATATGCATTGCCTATTGCTGCTGGAGCTAAAATGACCCAAATGGAGAATAGAATTGTTCTTTGCAGATTTAAGGATGGTTATGGTCCAGTTGGCGCGTACTTCTTACATTTAAAAACATACACACAAAATGCAAACGGTGAAAATTATGAGAAAAAATGGTACGAAAAAACAAAAGAATTAGTTGGAGAGTATATTGATCATCATCCTACTCCTACATGTTTACGTAATCACGCTTTTATACAAGAAACAATGGCAGGTGGTGGACCAATTCATATGGTAACGAAAGAAGCATTTCAAGACCCACACTTAGAAACAGTTGGTTGGGAAAATTTCTTAGGTATGACAGTTGGACAGGCAGTTGTATGGGCTTCTCAAAATATTGATCCAAAATACACTAACCCTGAACTTACAACATCAGAGCCCTATGTTATGGGTTCTCACGCGACGTGCTCAGGAGCGTGGGTAAGTGGCCCAGAGGATTTATCTCCACCTGAATATTTTTGGGGATATAATAGAATGACAACAATTCAAGGTTTATTTGGAGCTGGAGATACTGTAGGTGGAAGCGCCCATAAATTCTCATCTGGATCTTTTACTGAGGGAAGATTAGCTGCAAAAGCTGCTGTTAAATATATAGAAGATCAAAAGGCAAACGATATTAAAGTAAGTAACAAGCAATGTGATGATTACAAGGAAGTGATTTATAAACCGTTAGAAAATTATACAGTAGGAAGAAATGAAATAACGGGTGGAACAGTATCACCAAGTTATATTTCCCCGATCCAAGGGTTACAAAGACTTCAAAAAATTATGGACGAATATGTAGGTGGAATTAGCTATAATTACATGACGAATGAAAATACTCTCAAAAAAGGTTTAGAGTTACTTGCGTGGCTTGAAGAGGATTTAGAAAATGTCGGAGCTGAAGATTATCACCAACTTATGAGAGCTTGGGAGCTAAAACATAGAACAATTACATCTCAATGTGTAACAGAACATACGTTATTCAGACAAGAAACTCGTTGGCCAGGTTATTATTATAGAGGTGATTATATGAAATTAGACGATGAAAATTGGCATTGTCTCACCCTATCAAGAAGAGACCCTAAAACAGGTAAGTTTACTATGGAAAAGGCACCTGTTTATCACATAGTTGATGAAAAAGAGAAAAAAGAAGCTTCTTAAATTCAATAGATCATAAAATGGCTTTATTAGATAAATCCGATGAGGAAATTATTAAAATAGCCGAACCTATCTGGGCAAACCTAGTTAAATCATCAAACATCAAAGATTATGGTGGATTTACAAGAGATCTGTCTTCACAAATGATGTATGGAGCCAATGAAGTTGAGTTAGGTAAACAATGGGCAAGTAATAAACTTATCTCAAGTTTAGCAGAAGGATGTAAAGCTATAGGCTGCTTAAGAAGAGGACTTTATATTACTATACTTTATAAACAAACTAGCACTGAAATACCAGGGGACTTTCTTGGTAGACTCGTCCTTGGAGATGAAGGGGATGAGGTTAAGGTTTTTGGAGCAACAATCTTTTAAAAAATTAAAATATTCTTTGCATTTAACACAACTTGTGATATCCCGCGAGTATGTTTCAAATAATAAATCAAAATTTAAAAAAATTACCTTTATTCTTTGAAAATCAATTAAGCAAAATAATCAAATCATTTTTATATCTTTTTATATTCTTTGCTTGGGGTATTATAATCTTAAGTACGGCTCAAAACTTTATATAAAATATTCATATTTATTGACTTTGAACTATTAGAAGAATAGTTAGTATTTATGGAGTATTTTCTTCCAATTGCACAAGTTGAAATTAATATTTTATATATTTTTGGTTTAAGTTTAGTTGTAGGAATTTTATCAGGATTATTTGGAGTAGGAGGTGGGTTTTTAATGACGCCATTTTTAATTTTTATGGGTGTACCACCAATTTATGCTGTTCCAAATGAAGCAAGCAATATTCTTGGAACCTCTGTTTCAGGTTCTACTACGCATTATCTTAAGGGGACACTTGATTATAAAATGGGGTTCATGATTGTAATTGGTGGGATAGTAGGAACCATTCTAGGTATTATAACTTTTTCATATTTTAAAGATATTGGGAAAATAAATGTAGTTATTTCTCTTGCTTATATGTACATCCTCGCAATTTTAGGAACTTTTATGTTAATTCAAGGTGTTTCAGAAATTGATAAAGCTAGAAAAAAAATTACTGAGAGAAAAAAATTACATAAACACTATTGGATACATGGATTACCTTTGAGGATGCGTTTTAAAAAATCTAAACTTTATGAAAGTGCTTTCACCCCAATTATAATTGGTTTAATTGTTGGTTTCATAGCAGCAATTATGGGAATTGGAGGAGCTTTTATACTTGTACCTGCAATGATTTATTTAATTGGAATGCCGACAAAGTTGATACCAGGCACATCTCTCTTTGTAACTATCTTTGTAAGTGCAATTGTAACAATTCTTCATGCTTTAAACTATGGAACTATAGACTTAATTTTAGTTTTTGTTTTAATCTTAGGATCAATAATTGGAGTGCAGTTTGGACAAAAAATAGGTGAAAAAATTGACAGTTCAGAATTCAAAACTATTTTAGCAATTCTTTTGCTTTTAGTAGGTATAGCGATTGCTTATGATACTTTTATTAAAGATGAAAACGCAATAAATACAGTTGTAAACACAAGTGATAATTTAGGAAAATTGAGTCAATTTATATTAAACTTTTCTGAAGATATGCCAATATTTTATGGTCTTACATCGGTATTACTAGCAATAGTGTTAGGAGTTGGTGCTGCAATGATTAGAAGAGTTTACTCTAATTGGAATGATGCAAGATTAGTTAAACTAAAAAAGTAACTAGGCGCTTCTATACAGTTTAGTCATAACAAATTCTTTATGACCCAAAGCTTCTGCACAAGTTAATCTTCCATTTGCAACTCTTAAGGTTGATTTAATTAACTCATCTCCTGCTTGGCTTAAATTCATCTCTCTAGACAGAATTTTTGATACATCAACATCAATATGTTCACTCATAGTTTTGGCTGTAAGCGGATTTGCAGTCAATTTAATTACAGGTTCAATTGGATTTCCAATGATATTTCCTTGCCCGGTTGGAAATAAGTGTATATTAAAGCCACCTGCAGCTTGTAAAGTAACACATTCAGCTGCCGCTGATGAAGTGTCCATAAAGTATAAGCCAGCTCCTTTTGTTGGTTCTTCTGCAGGTTCTAAAACATCAATAAATTGACATCCACCAATCTTTTGAAAGTTTCCAAAAGCTTTTTCCTCAATAGTTGTTAATCCACCAGCTATATTTCCTGCTGTAGGTTGACTTTCGGAAAGGTCATCAGTTGCTTCTTTAAGAATAAAATCATTGTAATCGTTCCACGTTTTTTTGAATTTTGCTTGTGCCTCAGGTGTTTTTCCTCTTTTCTCACAAACTGTCTCAGCACCTGTTAGTTCAGAAGTTTCCCCAAAACATAAATGAACACCTAGCGGCTCTAATTTATCCATAAGGTTACCAACCGTTGGATTAGAAGCTAATCCAGATGTCGTATCAGACTCACCACACTTAACTGAAATCCATAAATCGCTCATTGGACATTCTTCTCTTTGTTTCTCAGATGCCCACATTGAAAATTCTTGTGCTTTTTTTGATACTTTTGCAATTGTATCAATATCACCCACACCTTCTATACTAAAACCTTCAACTGGTTTTCCTGTAGTTGCAATCGCATCAACAATTCTTTTTGTCCATTTAGGTTCTATACCTATAACTATAACAGCAGCAACATTTGGGTTTTTTCCTGTACCGATCATTGTTCTAAAATGAAGTTCTAGATCTGCACCAAATTGTAGCCTACCATAAGAATGTGGTAAAGCTATCGTACCTTTGATATTATTTGCGACTGCTTCAGCACATGCATTAGAAATATCATCTACAGGAAGAATTATAACATGGTTTCGTGTTCCTGCTCGACCATTTTCTCTTTTGTAACCTAAAAAACTTTTTGGAATTTCCATAAATTACCACTTTTTTGTTTTTACATTATGAACATGAACATGTTCACCTTTTTTAATATTTTTTACTACTTTTCCAATATCATGTCCGTATTTTAAAATCGTATCCCCTTCATTTAAGTCAACCATCGCAATTTTATGCCCTAAAGGTATTTCGTCTTTTGATTGAATTGAGACAGATTTGTCGTTCTCCATAATCCAGCAGTTACAGTCTTGATTTGGAGTTATTTTTTCAATAACTACAACACCTACATTGTCTTTCTCATCGTGAATTATTATATCTGTATTAGACATTGTGACGATTTCTTTATTTGAATTTTGAACAATCTTATATATTAATCGATAGCTTTAACAAATAAAAAAAAAATTAAGAAAGGCTGCACTATGACCAAAATGACTACAGAAGAAGCATTCATAAAAGTTCTTCAAATGCATGGCATTGAACACTCGTTTGGAATTATAGGTTCAGCTTTTATGGCAATATCTGATTTGTTTCCTAAAGCAGGAATTACTTTTTGGGATGTAGCGCATGAAACTAATGGTGGTTTAATCGCAGATGGGTACACGAGAGCCACTGGCAAAATGTCAATGGTCATTGCTCAAAATGGGCCAGGAATAACTGGATTAGTTACACCAATTAAAACAGCTTATTGGAACCATACCCCATTGCTTTTAGTGACACCACAAGCAGCTAACAAAACTATGGGTCAAGGCGGTTTTCAAGAAGTTGAACAAATGAATTTATTCAAAGATATGGTTTGCTACCAAGAAGAAGTCAGAGATCCATCAAGAATGGCTGAGGTATTAAACAGGGTAATTGAAAAAGCTTTTAGAGGATCAGCTCCAGCACAAATAAATGTGCCAAGAGACTACTGGACACAAGTTATTGATATAGAATTACCACCAATTGTTAGATTTGAGAGACAAGGGGGAGGAAAAGAGGCAGTAGATAAAGCCGCAAAACTATTATCAGATGCAAAATTCCCAGTTATTTTATCTGGAGCAGGTGTTGTAATAGGCGATGCAATAGAGAATTGTAAAAAATTGGCAGAAAAACTAGATGCACCAGTTTGTAATGGATATCAACATAATGATAGTTTTCCTGGTAGTCATCCACTAGCAGTTGGACCGTTAGGATATAATGGTTCGAAGGCTGGTATGGAATTAATTTCTAAAGCAGATGTTGTTCTAGCATTAGGAACAAGACTTAATCCATTTTCTACATTGCCTGGTTATGGAATTGATTACTGGCCAAAAAATGCAAAAATAATTCAAGTAGATATGAACCCAGATAGAATTGGTCTCACAAAGAAAGTAACAGTTGGAATTTGTGGAGATGCAAAAATGGTATCACAACAAATTTTAGAAAAATTATCACCTACCGCTGGAGACAATGGTAGAGAGGATAGAAAAAATTTAATTCACCAAACAAAATCTGCATGGTTACAAACCTTAACAAGTTTAGATCATGAAGATGATGATCCAGGAACGGTTTGGAACAAAGAAGCAAGAGAAAGAGACGCAGACAGAATGTCACCAAGGCAAGCATGGAGAGCTATTCAAGCAGGAATGCCTGAAGATGTGATTATTTCAAGCGACATAGGAAATAATTGTGCAATTGGTAATGCTTATCCAACATTTGAAAAACCAAGAAAGTATTTAGCACCTGGTTTATTTGGACCATGTGGTTACGGATTTCCATCAATTTTAGGAGCTAAAATTGGATGTCCAGATACCCCAGTAATAGGTTTTGCCGGAGATGGAGCTTTTGGAATTAGTATGAATGAGATGAGCTCTTGTGCGAGAGAAGAATGGCCAGCGATTACAATGGTAATATTCAGAAATTATCAGTGGGGAGCAGAAAAAAGAAATTCAATATTGTGGTTTGATGATAATTTTATAGGTACTGAATTAGATCCAGAATTAAGTTACGCAAAAGTTGCAAATGCTTGTGGCTTAAAAGGAGTAACAGTAAAAACGATGGAGGAAACTACAAAAGCTATTAAACAATCTTGTGAAGATCAAAAAAAAGGTATCACAACATTTATTGAAGTAATTTTAAATCAAGAATTAGGAGAGCCTTTTAGAAGAGATGCAATGAAAAAACCTGTTAAAGTAGCTGGCATCGAAAAATCCGATATGAAGCCTCAAAAATCACTAGTTAGTTAAGAATAAATATATTCCATAGGCAAATAAACTTATATATTATTAGTATATACTTATGGATGTAAAATTAGATAAATGGTTTAGACCAAAAATTGACAAAGAAGTCTTAAAAAAACTTTCAAAAAAATCTGACTTTAAAGGAATACTTCATGTAGGTATTTATTTTTGTTTTTTAATAATAACAGGTCTATTTGCTTATTTTACTTGGGGTACATGGTGGTCAGTATTTTGGTTTTATGTTTATGGAAACATTTATTGTTTTTGCAACCCTATATGGCATGAGACAGGACATAAAACTGCATTTAATACAAAAGCTTTAAATGAATTTTTTTATTATGTAGCTAGTTTTATGGCATTCTTTGAGCCAACTAGATGGAGATTTACTCATTTTGTTCATCATGGAAATACTTATTCAACAAAAGATCCTTATGATCATGAAATTGAATATGACAATAATTTAAAGGATACCCCAAAAAAACTATTAATGAACATAATACCTTTTGGTGAATTATTATTTTTTAAAAAAAGTATTGCTTTTGAAGTTATAAAACATGCTTTTGGTATACAAACTAAAGTTATGATTGATAGTATCCCAGAAAATGCAAGACCTAGAGTTATTATGATATCAAGAATTTATGTTGGTATCTGGTTATCTATAATTATCTGGTCTTTACTAATATCTTCGTGGTTACCAGCGTTGTATCTTTTGTTGCCTCATTATTACGGAAAAGGTTTACACAAATTTGTTGCTTTTACACAACACGCTGGTTTAGCTAGAGATGTAAAAGATCACAGATTGTCAGCAAGGGATATGAAATTGAACCCAATTCTTAGTTTTCTATATTGGAAAATGGAGTATCATTGTGTGCATCATATGTTTCCAACGGTTCCAGCTTATAATTTAGAAAAATTACATTCTCATTTAAAAGATCAACTACCTGAGATTAAAAATGGATTATTTGATACTTATAAAGAAATAATACCTGCATTAATAAAGCAAAGAGATGAGCCCGAATATCATTTAGACATCTCCTTACCAGGACAGCATATTTCTTAATGTATAAAAATTATAAATTGTTGATATTTTTAGGAGCAGCAATTATTTTTCTTTATCTAAGTGTAGGAAAATATGAGGAATTCAGTATTGAGAAATCCATATCTGCATGCACAATTGCTAAGAGTAAACTACAAAAAGAATTAAAGCCAGAAGAAGCCAGATTAATATGTGAAAAAGAAATTAGAAAATGAGGTTATTTATTTTAATTTTTAAAATTTATTTAATATTATTCAGTCTCGGAAATTCTACCAATATTGAAATAAAAAAAATTTCAAGCAAAACATCTAAATTCGAAATTATGGAAATGACTTTCGATGATTACAGAATATACAACCATAGGCAAGGAGCTATAAAGATAAGAAGAATTTCTGATAACAAACAACTTGTGGTTTTTTCAGATAAATTTAAAGTAAAATATTATAATGATGGAGAAAAATTATTTAACTTCATTTTAGACGAAAAAAAAAATGAAGTTTCAGTTCAATATCAAGGAATAGAATTATTTACTTGGATTGGTAAGCACGTCCCAAAATATCAAGCATATTTTTTCCAACTTATTTCATACGATAACCAACCATTTCATTATTATATTAAACTCAAAGGTGGGAAAGCTCCTATAGCTTTAAATATAAACAAATTTGACAACAAAATAGCTAAAGCTATTAGCAAAGCAAAGATAAGAATTGCAGCAAATTACAATATGACACCTGAAAAAATAGATTTAATATTAAAGAGAAGGCAGATTGCAATTGACAAAAAAGTTGAAAATATAATTGATGAAAAAAAGAGGGCTTTAGAAAAGTCTTTGGATGATACGGTAAAAAGTACATTAGATCAAACAATGCAGGCTTCATTGAGTCAACAAATTGAAAAAGAAATAGGAGATACAATAGGAAGGGAAATAGCTAAAGAATTTGATGCAATAATAGTTGAAGGAATGGAGGATGAGTTTGCATCTATAGTTGATGAAGCTGTCCAAGAAGCTATAAATGATGGAATTTCTGCAGCCACAGCAGAAGCTGCAATTAGAGCAGTAATGGAGGTATTTGAGAGAGGTGGTACAGAGCAAGAAGCTATGAACGCATGCAGGGCAATTGCAGGTGATGCATGTTAAAGAAAACTAGGTAACCAAGTAGAAAATATAGGAAATAATATCATCAATATTCCATAAATTATTCCTACTATTGTAAACAATGGAACTTCTTTAAATGCATTAGCAGGATTTTCTTTTATTACTCCAGCAGCAGTATATATGCCAACACAAACAGGTGGAGTTATCATTCCTATTCCAGCAAAAGCAACGAATACTACATATAAGTGAAGTAAGCTTTGATCAAAAGATAATGTTAGAGCTGCAAATATTGGAACAGTTAAATAGAATACCGGAACTATTTCTATAAATGTTCCCAAAATTAAACATATAGTTCCCAACATTATCCAAAATAAATTTACACTTACTCCCATATCTGTAAAATAAGTTATAATCTTTTGAGGAGCTTGAGTATAAGTAAGCACAACACTTAGAAAAGTCGCTGTCGCAATAATTGAAAAGATAACAGCAGTAATGATAGCCGTATCTTTCAAACAACTTAAAAGAGATGAAAAAGTTAATTCTCTGTAAATTAAAAAACCAATTGCAACTGCATAAACTCCTGCAATTGCTGCTGATTCAGACGGAGTTAAAAAACCTGCATAAATACCACCTAATATAATAGCTGGAGTTATAAGTGCTGGAAGAGCTGCAATAAAAGAACTTAATCTCTCTTTAAATGTTGCTTTTTTCTCAGCTCTTATATGTCGGCACTTAAATAAAACTAACAGAACCATTAAAATTAGAAGAATAACTCCTGGAATAACACCCGCAGCAAATGTTTTAGAAACTGGGACATAAGTAAGTGCGCTAAATAAAATAGCAGCGTTTGATGGAGGTATTAAAGCCTCTAACAAAGCTGCTGATGCAGCTAGAACAACAACAAATGGAGTAGGGTATCCTTGTTCAATCATTTTGGGCATCATAATTGTTCCAACCGCAGTGATTGCGGCTAAGATTGATCCACAGAACGCTGCAAAGAAACCCATAGCAATTACCATCGCAACACCTAGACCTCCTGGCCAATGTCCAACCAAAGTTGTCGCAAATCTTACAAGCCTTAGTGCTGCTCCACCTTTAAGCATTGCCATCCCACTAAAAATAAATAATGGTACAGCTATTAGCACATGCTTTGTTAAAGCTCCAAAAGATACTTGAATTAAAACAGACCAAGGTAGATTAAGTCCACCAATAGCAGCAATAGAACTACCTAAACCAAATACTAAAAAAATAGGAACAGAAATTATTAGAGCTACCAAAGATAATATAGATGCTAATCCGAACATTAATTCTTTATTAAATTTATAATGTTTTCAAATATTAACTCTAATGAAGTTAGAGCTAAAATTAAAAAACCAACAGGGAAAGCTAAAAACATCCACCAAATTGGAATACTGATTTCAATTTCCATTACTTGTCCTAAATTGAAATACATTATTGTTGCATCAAGACCTGCTTTAAAGAAAATACAAGCTGAAATGAAAGCAATTATATTTACAATTAGAAATAATATTTCCTTATTTTTTTTTGAGAGCAAAGGTGTTAAAAAATCAACTTTGATATGTTGTCCTTTTTTTAATAATGGTCCTAATAATGGAAAGACTAACCAACTAACTAAAACAGGTGGTAACTCAATAAACCAAGCAAATCCTGTACCAGTTATGAAACGAGTAGCTGCACTTAAAAATAAGGCTGCCACCATTATAAAAATGATAAACATTGCGAGAGCTAAAGAAGCCGAGGCTAAATAATTATTAACTGCTCGCAACGCTTTCATTTTGTTAGACTAAGCAAATAACTTATTCTAATTATTTTTTGCGTACTCTTGTGCTGCCTTTAAAGCATCAGCATCAATCATTTTAGCCATAGCAGGCATAACTTTATCTCTCATTAACTTGTCAAATTTTGCTTTCTCAGCTCCTGAAAGAGTTGTTACTACACCGCCTCTGTCCTGGAATTCTTTAAGAACAGTTTCACCATGATCCATAATTCTGTCTGTTGAAAGTGTTCCCACCTCTTTACCAACATCCATTATTATTTTTTGTAAATCAGCAGGCAAACTATTAAACCAAGTAGAATTAGCCATTATGTATGCATCTGCGTAATATTGGTAAGGTTTTTGAGCGTATTTTAAAAATTCCCACCAACTATAAGCTTTTATACTTCCTGGGGGACTATTTATTGTATCAATCATACCAGATTGTAAAGCATTATAAACTTCACCAGTTTTTAGTGAAACTCGATTTGCACCAAGAGCATCCCACATTGGTTCCTCACTTTTAAGCAATCTTCTAGCTTTTAATCCTTTCATCGCATCTATGCCTGTCAATTCTCTTGCACTAGAAATTGACATTACAGGACCAACTGGATTGTACATTACTAAAGTCGAATTTGTTTTTTTAGTTAACTCTCCCCATATTTCTTTTCCTTTAGCAGAGTTTTGAAAAAAACCTCTTTGCTGTTCCCAAGAATTAAATAGACCTGGAAAAGATGCTACATTAAAGTTTTTATTAATTGGTGGAAAACTTACTACACCAACAATTCCACCTAATTCTACTGCACCTGATGTTACAGCCCCCATGACTTCTCTAATTCCAAAAAGTTGCTTAGATGGATAAACTTCAATTTTTAATTTTCCATTTGCTCTTTTATTAACTTCATCAGCAAATATTTGAGCGTGCTTCGCGCTATGATGTTTCGGACTCCAGTGTACTGAAAGTCTTCCTACTATTTCTGCATATACTGCTGTTGAAGATGCTAAAATTGAAAAAATAAATACTAAACTTATAAATACTTTATTAATAGATTTTAATTTAATCATTTTACCTCTCTTTTTTATTTTTATAATATTAATCTTATTAATGTAATCAGATAAGACAATCTAAAAGAATTCTATTATAAATTGAATATAATATAAAAATGATATAAATTGACATTTATGCAATTAAAAACACTAAAGTTTGTTAGCATATTTTTCGCTGTTCTATTTTTTTTTAATTATTCTTTAGCAGATAGTAAAATTGATAAAGCAGTTGATCAAACTACAGATTTTCTGAAATCTGTATCAAAAAGAGGTTTAACAAAAAATCAAACAGCAGAATTCTTAAATAATTATGCGATAACGCTTAAAGACGAAAGAACTGATGGTGAAGTTACATATGTTTTCAGCAGTGAAAGCTATAAAAGATATAAAGGTAAAGAGGTAATATCTGAAGATGGATGGAGATTTTCTAAACTTGGCGCTTTGAGAGTTTTCAACGGAGATGTGAAATTAACTTGGAAAATAAAGTTAGGTAAAGAAAATATAATTGTAATTAAGCCAAAATTTCAGCCAATTGGAAAAGAATATGAATTTACTTATCAAATAAAAGAACTTTTTTTTGAACAAATCAAATGAATCCAACTGATATATTATTAAGTATTGCTATTGTTGGAATATATACATTAATTTATGTTTATTTAAAATCGAAGCATAAAGAAAATAAAAGAATCGTAATTTTATTTGTTTTCGGATTTATTTATGCAACGATAATAACAGGCATTCTCTACTACTTAATAAAATTTATTGCATCCTGATCATTTAATGGATAAGAAATTTCAAATTAAACACTATTTTCTAAATTTAATAATTTCGTTTTTAATTATTATATCTTTACCTCATTTTATAAACTCGTTTGTAAATTTTCCTTATCACTTTAATTTATCAGAACTTCTTACGAACTATCAAGGAGGTTTTATTAGAAGGGGAATTTTGGGAGAAATTATTCTCAAAACTTATCAAGTTTTTAAAATTGATCCTTTAATTTTTCTATCAACTATTTTTTTAATTTTATACTTAATTCAAATATTTTTTTTATACAAACTACTAGAAAAATATAGAAACAACTTAATAGTATTAATTTTAATTCTAGTTGGACCAGTAATAGTACTTTTTTCAATTTATGACATTGGAGCATATATGATAAAAGATAAATTTATTAATGCTTTAATTTTACTCCATGCTTTTATAGCTTTTAAGACAGTAAATGACAAAAAATCTTTAAAAAGTTATAATCTATTTTTAATATTTATAATAATTCCACTTATTAATTTTAATTTTTTACTTCATGAAAACCAACTTTTTTTTGTTGGTATACATATATTATTAAGCCTATATGTTTATGATAAACTAACAAATACTTTTTTTCTAAAATCAAAATATGCTTTATTATATTTTAGTATTTTTGTTTCTTTATTATTTGTCTCACTGGATACTCCTTTATCTTTAATACAAAAAATAGAAAATATTAAAAGTTCTCTATTAGAGAATTTTCCAACTATTTATGAAAGATTTCCCATGGAAAAAGAATTTTGGTCATATAAAGAACTCGCTGGAAATCTAAATCTAAAAATTGGCGGTATGATGAAAATATTTATTTATTTTAATCATACAAATGCAATAAATCTTATTGTCGCTTTTATATTGTCTGTTGGATTAATATTTATTTTATTTAATTATTTTCTTTACGATAAATTAAAAGAATTTAACAATAGTATTAAGTTTAGTTATTGGTATTTAATGTTACCATGTTTAATTGTAATTACTGTGACAACAGATTTTGGACGCGCATTTAATCTAATTTCAACACACCTTTTAGCTTTTTTTTTGATATTCCCGGTAAATTCAGATGCAATTTCATTAAAATCATTAACTAAAAAAAATAAATTTTTATTAAATTCAATATTTGTTGTTTTTATTTTTTTTTATTGTTTTTTTTGGACTATGCCACACGCTGTTGGCTGGCAAAAAATTTCAGGATCAAATACAAAATATCCGGGTGGAATAAATTACAGAAATTCTAATTTAATGACTGAAATTGTAAATTTTTCGAAGTTCACATATAGATTTATAGATACTCATATTATTGTTTTGCCAAAAGCAGAATTTATGAAATAGAGTTGTGTTTAATAAACAAATAATTTTTTAATTTTTAATTTAATATGAAAGAAAAATATAAAATTTTTATTACAGGTGGAACTGGTTTTTTAGGATCAAATATAATTAATAAATTATTGAATCAAAAAAAATATGATGTACATGTATTATGTAGAAATTCTTCCAAATTTGTCAGAATAAATAAGAAAAATTTAAAAAAAATAAAAATTTACAAATTGGAACATGCAAATCTTGAAAATATTTTTATAAAAAATAAATTTGATGCAGTTATTCACTGTGCAACTAATTATGGCTTAAGACAACAAGATATCTCAGAAATAATTCAGCCAAATTTAATATTACCAATGAGACTACTTGATTTATGTAAAAATTATAATGTTAAAGCATTTTTAAACACTGACACAATACTTAATAAAAATATTTCTAATTATTCATTATCCAAGTATCATTTTACTGAATGGCTTAAATTATTTTCAAAAGAATTTTATTGTACCAATATAAAGATTGAGCATTTTTTTGGACCAAAAGATGATGATACTAAATTTGTAATTTATATAATCAAATCTTTTTTAAATAATTCGCCTTCTATACAATTAACTAAGGGAATTCAAAAAAGGGATTTTGTATATATTGATGATGTAGTGTCAGCAATTAATAAAATACTTAATTACTCTCTTACAAAAAAAGGGGGATTTGAAACATTTGAAATTGGTTCCGGAAAAAATATTTCTATAAAAAATATAGTTTTGTTGATTAAAAAATTGTGTAAAAATAAAATAACCAAGACTGAATTTGGAAAATTAAATATGAGAAAAAATGATGCTCTTAGTGTTAGTTTGAATTTAAATAAAATTTACAAGCTTAATTGGAAACCTAAATATAATCTTAATAGCTCTTTAGAAAAAACTATTAAATATTATAAAAAAAATTTATGAAATATTTTATAACTGGTGGATGTGGATTTATTGGAACTAATATCGCAATAAGTTTTAATAAAAATCACTATAAAAATCTTCTAATTTTAGACAATTTGTCAAAACCAACGGCAAAAAAAAATTTGATATTTTTGAAGAAAAAAAAAATCTCATTTAAAAAAATTGACATCGCAAAATCTAAATTAAAAGTAGAGAAATTAATAAGAAAATATAAACCTAAAGCTATTTTTCATTTAGCTGGCCAAGTTGCAATGTCTTCTTCAATTCATAATCCTATAAATGACTTTGATGGAAATGTAATCTCAACTTTAAATATTCTAGAAGCAATAAGAAAATTTTCTAATAAGACTATTTTAATTTATTCATCAACCAACAAAGTTTATGGTGATTTAGAAAATTATAAATACACTGAAAAAAAAACTAGATATATCATAAAAAATGATTTCAAAGGTTTTACAGAAAAAAATGATTTAGACTTTAAAAGTCCATATGCTTGCTCCAAAGGAAGCGCTGATCAATATGTTTTAGACTATTCAAGAGTTTATAATCTCAATACTGTTGTTTTTAGACACTCCTCTGTATATGGAGGAAGACAATTTTTTACTTATGATCAGGGTTGGGTAGGTTGGTTTTGTGCACAAGCAATAAAAAACAAAATTTTTTTTAAATCAAAGTTTTCAGTAACAGGTAATGGAAAACAAGTAAGAGATATTGTCCACATTGATGATATTACTAAATTATATAAAGACTCAATTAAAAATTTTAAAAATATAAAGGGAAAAGCTTACAATATAGGTGGTGGTATAACCAATAGTTTATCAGTTATCGAATTAATAAATTTTTTAGAAAGAAAACTAAAAATTAAATTAAGTTATTATAATATAGAAAATAGACCATATGATCAAAAAATTTTTATTTCAGATAATAATAAAATATACAAAGATTTAAAATGGCGACCAGTTATAAATTATAATAAAGGTTTAAATCAAATACTTCACTGGATCAAAAAAAGTAAAATTTATAAAGATGTCTAAATTAGATTTATCTATTGTAATACCTACATTGAATGAGAGTGAAAATTTAAAAAGCTTAATTCCTGAAATTAAAAATATAGTTTATGATAAATTAAATTTTGAAATAATAATAATCGATGGAGTTGATATTGATGAAGCAACTTTTAAAATAGCAAAAGAAAATAAAGTCAAATATTTTAATCGATCACCTAATAATGATTATGGTAATGCTGTACGTATAGGCATCCAGAAGTCATCTGGAGTGTCAACATTATTTATGGATGGTGACTACTCTCATGAACCAAGATTTATATTGAATCTTTATAAATTGAAAAATAATGATGTGGTAATTGCCTCTAGGTATGTATCTGGTGGTAAGACTGATAATCTTTTTTTTTCAGAATTTTTAAGCAAAATATTAAATCTTTTTTATAGTATTGTTCTTAATTTAAATCTAAAAGATGTGTCTAATAGTTTTAAACTTTATGAAACATATAAATTAAAAAAATTGAAACTTGTTTGTAATCATTTTGATATAATTGAGGAAATTATTTTTAAGCTTAAATTAAATTTTAAAAATTTAAAAATTGTTGAAATTCCATATCATTTCAAACAGAGAAAATATGGAAAAACAAAAAGAAACTTCTTTATTGTTGTTGCATATTTATTTTCTATATTAAGGCTTAGATTTTTTAAATAATATATATCTATAAGTAAAAGTTGTTTGAACTAAAAATTAAAAGTAGTATAAAACATCAATTATTTTATGGCGGGGTAGCTCAGTTGGTTAGAGCGCGGGACTCATAAGCCCGAGGTCAGTGGTTCGATCCCACTTCCCGCTACCATTAATTAAATTTCTTTAAAAAATTAGGATCAATATGTATAACGTAATTTTCTAATGCATTTGAAACAGCTGCCTCTTCCATTAATGATAGAAAAGCAATTTCTCCAAGTAACTCAAAAGCTTTCAAGAAAGCTTCATCACCTTCGTATTGTAAAACATTTTTTGTTTCTTTAAAACAAACTGTTCCCAAAATATATTGAACGTAATCAGCAACTGCAATTTCATGTTTTGTAAATTTACTTTTGGGAATATTAAATTCTTCTTTCAAAGCTGAGTGGTGGGCCATTGCAGAAAATGCCCATCTCACAAGAACTATTTTGTCTCTTTCTGTAGTTTTTTGCATTAGACAATTTGCAAATTTATCCGAATATTGTCCAGCCAGTAAATTTGTTTGATAAAATGTAATTAAAATTAATATTGTTATTAATTTTTTCATTTAAGATCTTATTCATTAATGGCCTGGAAAGTCCATCAAATTTTCAACTTTATAACCTTTTTTTAGAAGATTATCACAACCACCTAAATCAAAAAGATTTATTACAAATATGAAAGCTGCAATATTTCCCTTAGAAATTTCAATAAGTTTTGCTGCAGCTTCTGCTGTACCTCCTGTTGCAATTAAGTCATCAATTATAAGCACTGAGTCATTTTCTGAAATAGAGTCTTTATGAACCTCTATTGTTGCTGTTCCATATTCAAGCTCAAAATCAACTGAGTGAACATCAGCAGGAAGTTTATTTTTTTTTCTTAGCATTATAAATGGTTTCCTTAATATATAGGAAACTGCTGATGCAAAGACAAAACCACGTGATTCAATTGCAGCTACTTTATCTACCTTAAATTTTTTAGATCTTTCAACAATTTGATTAATTGTCTCCTCAAAGGCAGTCTCATTCTTTATTAAAGTAGTTATGTCTCTAAATAAGATGCCTTTTTTAGGATAATCCTTAATCGAACGAATATAATCTTTTAAATCCATAATAGTTATTTATAAATACATTATAATTAGTTTTTTAAATGGTAAATAATAAATTAGCAATCATTGGTGGAAGTGGTCTTTATGATGTTGAAGAATTTAAAGACAGAGAATTAATAGATTTAGATACTCCTTGGGGAAAACCATCAGATAATATTTTAAAAACAACTTATAACAACAAAGAAGTTATTTTTTTACCAAGGCATGGAAGAGGTCATTTTATTTCACCATCAAACATAAATTTTAGAGCAAACATAGACTCATTAAAACAACTGGGTGTAACAGATATTGTCTCTGTCTCTGCAGTTGGCTCACTAAAAGAAGATTTGCCTCCTGGTAAATTTGTTATTATTGATCAATTTATAGATAGAACTTTTGCACGTAATAAAACTTTTTTTGATGATGAAATAGTTGCTCACGTATCAATGGCACACCCAACATCAAAGGGTTTAATGAATGCATGTGAGGATGCAATTAAAAAAGAGGGAATAGATTATCAAAAAGGAGGTACTTACGTAGTAATGGAAGGTCCTCAATTTTCAACTTTGGCTGAATCAAATCTTTACCGATCATGGAAAGCTGATGTGATTGGAATGACAAATATGCCTGAAGCAAAATTGGCAAGAGAAGCAGAGATCAGATATGCCTCTGTTTCAATGGTAACGGATTATGATTGTTGGCATCCAGATCATGAAAATGTTGATGTTCAACAAGTAATTAAAGTATTATTAAATAATGCTTCTAAAGCAAAAAGTATGATTAAAAATTTAATTGAAAATTTTGAAAATCATATTGATCCGAATGATCCAACAAATAATTGTTTAGATGTTGCTATAATTACTGCTCCAGAAAAAAGATCACAAAAAACAAAAGATAAACTTAAAACAGTAGCCGGTAGAGTTTTAAACACGTGACTGCAAAATTAACTGATAAGCAAATTTTAGATTATAAAAAAGACGGCGTAATTTTAATCAAGAAAGTTTTTTTGCCTTGGATTGAAAAACTTAGTAAGGGATTTCAAAAAGTATTAAATAAACCAAGTTCACATGGAAGAGAAAATGTTTCAAAACAACATGGAAGATTTTTTGAGGACTATTGTAATTGGCAAAGAATAGAAGAATTTAAAGATTTTATTTTTAATTCTCCAGCAGCAGAAATTGTCGCTCAATCTACTCAATCTAAAAAAATTCAAGTGTTTCATGAACACATTTTCTTAAAGGAACCTGGAACAAAAAAGGAAACTCCATGGCATCAAGATCTTCCATATTATTGTGTAGATGGAAATGATACAGGAAGTTTTTGGATACCATTAGATAATATATCAAAAGATAACTGCCTGAAAGTTTTGAAAGGATCCCATAAGTTACCAATGCTAGTAAAGCCTACGAAATGGTCAAATGACACTTCTTGGTATAGAAATAACAAGAACTTTATGGACATGCCAAATATAGATAAAAATAATATTTTTAGTACAGAGATGAATATAGGAGATGCAATATTATTTAATTTTAAAGCTTTACATTCATCTTCAGGAAATAGTGACAAAAAAAGTCGTAAAGCTTTTTCTGCAAGATTTATTGGAGACGATGTAAGATACATTGATAGAAAAGGAGAAACCTCTCCACCTTTTGCTGGAATAGATTTAAAACCAGGAGATGAAATGAGAAATGATTGGTTTCCTGTGGTTTGGAGTAATTAAATGAGAATAAATGGAAAAAAATATAGAACGATTTGGTATGAAGATGATGTAGTAAAAATAATTGATCAAACCAAACTTCCACATCAGTTTATTATTAAAGATTTGAAGACAATAAAAGATGCAGTAAAAGCAATAAAAACTATGGAGGTAAGAGGAGCACCTCTTATTGGTGGAACTGCTGCCTACGGAATAGTATTGGCAATAAAAGAAAATAAAAATTTAGATTTCATTAAAAAAAGTTCAGAGGAATTAGTTAATTCAAGACCTACAGCTATAAACTTGCAATGGGCAGTTCATAGAATGAATAATAGATTATCATTTGTGAAGTCTGATGAGTTGTTGGATGTAGCATTAAAAGAAGCAAAATTAATATGTGATGAGGATGTAAAATTTTGTGAGAACATAGGATTTAATGGACTAAAAATAATTGAAGAAATTTATAATAAAAATAATAAAACTGTTAACATCTTAACTCATTGTAACGCAGGGTGGTTAGCAACTATAGATTGGGGAACAGCAACCTCGCCAATATATCACGCACATAAAAAGGGCATTCCAATTCATGTTTGGGTTGATGAAACGAGACCAAGAAATCAAGGAGCAAACTTAACTTCATATGAGTTGAATGAAGAAAATATTCCAAATACTATAATTGCAGATAATACTGGTGGAATATTAATGCAACGAGGGGAGGTTGATATGTGTATTGTTGGAACAGATAGAACTTTATCAACCGGAGACGTTTGTAATAAAATTGGTACTTATCTTAAGGCTTTAGCTGCTTTTGACAATAATATACCTTTTTATGTAGCATTACCTAGTTCTACAATCGATTGGGACATTAAAGATTATAAAAAAATACCAATTGAGGAGAGAGATTCTATGGAACTATCGCACATTGAAGGAATAGATGAGCAAAATAACATTAAGAGAGTTTTAATTTATCCTAAAAAAAGTAAATCAATCAATTTGGCTTTCGATATAACTCCCGCAAAATATGTGACTGGTTTAATAACAGAAAAAGGTATATGCAAAGCATCTATAAATGGTTTAAAACAAATGTTCAGTAAATTATGAATCCTCTTATTCTATCTTTAGTATGCTTAGTTACAGTAGGAATTACAGCAAATTTAATTAAATTAATAAAGAAGAGTAAAATTTTGCTTCAATTATCAATATTACCTTGTGTTTATTTAGTTATTTATGGATGCTATTTAATATTTGGACCAATTGATTTGTACAAGGATGGAACAGAAAATTTTTTTAATCAGAACCCAAATAAAGAACTGCCAATTGTTTTTGTATTACTTAAGTTTTATCAATATATTTTGGTCTTAGTTGGTATTGTGTTTGGTTATTTGTATTTTTATTATTTAAGTCAAATTAATAAAAATAAAAATAATCTGGATACATAAAATGTTAACTCAAAAAAAAGAGGTTATTAAATTTGCTAAACTGTTAAACCACAGAAAATTATCAGCTCTAAGATCTGGTAATATATCATTAAGACATAAAAATGGATTTTTAATAACTCCTTCTGGAAAAAAATATTCGTCATTAAAAGTAAAAGATATTGTTTTTGTAAATCTTAAAGGTGAGTTTAATAAAAAACAGAAACCTTCCTCTGAATGGAGATTTCATCAAGATATTTATATTTCAAAGACAAAAGCGAAAGCAATAGTTCATTCTCATTCTACTAATGCAACAGCTCTATCAACACATAATAAAAAAATACCTTCATTTCATTACATGGTAGCATTAGCAGGTGGATCAGATATTAAATGTGCAAAATATGCAACTTATGGAACAAGAGAATTATCAAAAAATATTCTTAAAGCTTTAAAAAATAGATTTGCATGTTTAATTGCAAATCATGGACAGATTGCGTTTGGATCTAGTCTCTCAGAAGCATTTGAATTAGCAGAGGAAGTCGATAATCTTGCTAAACAATATATCAAAGCTCTCTTATTGGGACGACCTAAACTTTTAAGTTTAAATGAAATGAAAAAAGTTTTAAATAAGAGCAAAACATACAAAAAAAATTAAAATGATAACAAAAGTTGGAGAACATATTACACTTGATATCTTAGGAACAAAAAAAGAATACGATCCAGCTTTTTATGAAAAATTAGTTTATAAAATTGCTAAAATAGCAAAAGTTACTGTTCTTCAAATATCTAAGTATAAGTTTGAGCCTCAAGGATTTACTTTAGTTGCATTATTGGCAGAAAGTCACATTAGTTTTCATACATTTCCTGAAAAAGGAATTATTAGTTTCGATTTTTTTACATGTGCAAAAATTTCTCCCTCTGTTGCTTTAGATGTTATTAAAGATGAAATTGAACATACTCATATAATTAAAAAACAGTTTAATCGAGATACCGTAGACCTCTATCATGACAATTATAGCTCACCAGGTTTAAAAAAATCATATGTTGTAAATAAAGTGTTCGAAAATTTTAAGTCAAAAGTTGGCCAACATATTGAGATATTAGAATTAGAACAATTTGGAAAAGCATTATTTATAGATAATGAAATTCAAGTAGCAGAAAAAGATGAGCATCTTTATAGTTCTACATTTGTAAACTCTGGACTAAGTTTAAACTCTAATAAAGAAAAAGCTGCTATTATCGGTGGAGGAGATGGAGGAGTTGCTAGAGAATGTATATCAAAAAATTTTGGATTTATAGATTGGTACGAATTAGATCCCGAAGTAGTAGAGGTATGTGATAAACATATTGGAAAAATTGGAGATAAGGCTACTGAAAAAAATTCAGTTAAGTGTGTATGGGGTGATGCTTTTGAAAGTATAAAAGCTGTTAAAGATGATACATATGATCAAATATATGTTGATCTAAACGACGATCAATATTGTATTGATTTAGCTGCTAAAAATATGAACTCTCTTGTAAGAATATTAAAACCTAAAGGTGTAATTACTGCTCAAGTTGGAAGCCAAGATAAAAAGCCTAAGCAAGTAGAATATTGGTTAAATATATTTAACCAAAATTTCGGTAATACCAAATTATCTAGAGTTTACATACCTAGTTTTGACTGCTCTTGGAATTTTTCTTCATCAATAAATCATTAAAATTTTCTTTTTTAATCTCAAAAATTATGAAATAATTATTTTTTTATGGAGGAAATAATGAATGTAATTAAAAATATATTTTTAACTGTTCTTCTATCTTTATTTTTAATTAGTGCTTCAAGTGCTGATAAAATTAGGATTGGAACTGAAGGTGCTTATCCTCCCTGGAATTCAAAAGATGCTTCAGGGAAATTAATCGGTTTTGAGGTAGAATTAGCTTGGCAATTATGTAGATATATTGGTCAACAATGTGAAATAGTTGAACAAGACTGGGATGGTATGATACCAGCTTTAACTTCAAAAAAATTTGATGCAATTATGGCTGGAATGTCAATTACTGAGGAAAGAATGAAAACAATAAATTTTTCTCAAGGATACGCTGATGAAGTTGCATCTTTAGCAGTTATGAAGGGTTCAGATCTAGAGGGAATAGATACTCCTGATGCTGTAAACTTAAACCTTGGCGGATCAGCTGTAAATAAAGCAATGAAAACATTAACATCTGCTTTATCGGGAAAAACAGTTTGTACTCAAATTGGTACAATCCACCAAAATTTTCTTGAGTCTGGAGATGTAGGAAAAATAAACTTAAAAACTTACAAGACACAGGATGAAGTTAATCTTGATTTATCTAATGGCAGATGTGATGTAGCATTAGCTGCTGCGGTAGCATTTACTGACTACGCTGAAAAATCTGGAGAAGCTGTTGTACTTGTGGGACCAACTTTTTCAGGTGGTGCATTTGGTAATGGTGTAGGGGTAGGTATTAGAAAAGATGATACCAAACTTTTAAAAGCTTTTAACAAAGCCATTGATAAAGCAAGAAAAGATGGTCATATCAGCAGAATAGCCATTAAATGGTTCGGTTTTGACGCTTCTATGTAATTAATTTTAGATATGGCGACTATATTATATAGTCGCCAATCTATATGGAACTTCTTTCATTTGGAGATACTGGTTGGGGAGACGAACTTTTTTTTGCAACCTTAATGACTATTGCTGTATCTATCGCTGCAATGGTAATAGGATTTGTATTTGCTTTAATATTTACTCCTTTAAAATTATCTAAAAACAAAACATTAAATATTATTGGAAATTGTTACACTACGATTATTAGAGGTGTTCCAGAACTATTAGTAATATATTTATTATTTTTTGGTGGTACGGGAGCTGCAATGTATGTTGCCTCAATTTTTGGATATGATGGATATATTGAGATAAACGCTTTTATAACTGGTGCTCTTGCCATAGGCATTATATCTGGAGCATACTCTACGGAGGTTTTTAGAGGAGCAATTTTATCAATTGATAAAGGCCAATTCGAAGCATCTAAAGTTTTGGGATTAAAGAAAAATATTCAATTTTATAAAGTTATTTTACCCCAAATGTTGAGATTATCTATTCCGAATCTAAGTAACGTATGGCAAATAACACTCAAAGATACATCATTAATATCTGTAACTGGATTAGTAGAAATAATGAGACAGTCTTACATTGCTGCAGGCTCAACAAGAGACCCATTATTTTTTTATTCTGTAGCAGCAGTTCTGTATTTAATTCTTACATTCTTAAGTATGAAAATAATTAACAAATTAGAAGTTAGATACAACAAAGGTTTTTAATGGATATAAATTTAATGATCAGTATTTTTCCTAGCCTGTTAAATGGGGCAGTCATAACTTTAAAACTTCTTGCATCTTCAATGTTTTTTGGATTGTTAATAGGTTTGCTTTTTGCAATTTTAAGGATAAATAAAAATCCAATAATAAATAAATTTGCTTATGGATACTCTTACTTCTTTAGAGGGACACCATTATTAGTTCAGTTATATTTAATATATTATGGGTTAGCAAACATTGAGTTTCTAAGGAATTCATTCTTGTGGGTAATTATCAGAGAGCCTTATTGGTGTGCAATTATTGCATTTTCATTAAATACTGGAGCATACACATCTGAAATTTTAAGATCAGCGTTCCAAACAATAAAAGAAGGCTACATAGAAGCTGCACAAAGTCTTGGTGTTACAAAAAAAATTACCTTTTTTAAAATACAAATTCCAATTGCAATAAAACAGTCATTGCCAGCTTATGGAAATGAAATAATTTTAATGCTTAAGGGGACATCACTCGCTAGCGTTATTACAATTATGGATTTAATGGGTGAGGCAAGGAAAGTAAATGTTTTAACTTTTAAACCATTTGAAGCTTTCATTACTGCAGGAATAATATATTTATTTTTAACCTTTATTATACATAATATTGTAAAGTACTTAGAAAAAAAATATGGATTTCAAACATGAAAGTAGCTTGTATTCAGTTATCTAGCGGTGAAAATTATAATAAAAATTTTAAGAATATTATAAAATATATAAATCAAGCAATAAAGAATAAAGCAGACCTAATAATTACACCAGAAACCTCTTCATTAATGTCAGCTGATAAAAATAATTTATTTAAATATTCATATGAAATGAAAAATGATCCAATAATAAAGAAAGTAAAACTTATAGCTAAATCAAAGAAGAAGTGGATACTTCTTGGCTCAATGTGTATTAAAGAAAAAAGCAAATTAAGAAATAGATCTATTCTTATTGGACCAAATGGTAAAATAAATACCTATTACGATAAAATAAATATGTTTGATGTTAAAGTTTCAAAAAAAGAACAACACAAAGAAAGTAAAGTATTTAAGGCAGGTAAAAAATTAGTATCAGCTACATTGCCATGGGGGAAAATAGGCCTTTCAATTTGTTATGATTTAAGATTTCCTGAACTTTACAGAAACTTATCAAAAAGAAATTTAAGTTTTATAACGGTTCCGTCGGCATTTACCAAAACAACAGGTCAAAGACATTGGTTAGCTTTGTTAAAAGCAAGAGCTATTGAAAACTTTTGTTATATTTTCGCTCCTAATCAAACTGGAAAAAATACGATTAAAAGAGAAACTTTTGGACACACGGTCATCATCTCACCCGATGGTAAAATAATGGCTCTCAAGAAAATTGGAAAAGGAATTATATATTCAAATATAAAACCTGAAATAGCTATGGATTTAAGAAAAGTAATTCCTAGTATGCTTTAATAACTTGTGTATTGCTTAATTTCTTTTATTTTTGAACCAGTTTGATTGTTTATCGCTAATTTTATTTTTGCTCTATCATCATTTAGAAAATGAACATCTCTAGATAATTTTATAAAATTTTCACCAAAATCATTATTTTTTTCACACATTCTTTTATTATCTTCTATATCCCAAAGTTTTGTATTAATCGCCTTTAATTCTTCATAAAGTTTTTTTAATGAGTCACTTAAAGTTATGTTTTCATCCAATTGTTTTTTAAGTATCAAATATTCATCATTAATAAATTTTAATTTATCAGTGTCTTTAATTTTCTCTTTTTTGATTTCTAAAATTGAAATTTTATCTAGAAGTTCACCAACGGATACCTCAATTAAAATTTTATTCATAAATAAAGATAGTGTGTTAAGTTGTTTAAAATATGTCTAATATTCTTATAATTAAACATGGTTCTTTAGGTGATATAGCCCAGGCAAGTGGTGCAATTCAAGATATTTCTGATTTTCATAAAGATGAAAAAATTTATTTATTAACATCCAAGCCTTATATTGATCTTTTTAAGCAAAACCCCCATCTAACAGGAACAATTTTAGATAAGAGGTTATCAAGATTTAATTTGATTTATTTATTTAATCTTATGCGTAAATTAAAAAAATATAAATTTATAAAAGTTTTTGATTTACAAAATTCCTCTCGTTCAAGTTTCTACAAAAAAATATTATTTCCTAATGCTGGTAATCTAATTTGGTCATCCTCTGAAACAACATTACCGAATGATAAATCTAAAGATGAATTTGATAAAAACCCTGTTCTAGATAGATTTAAACATCAATTAAAAACATCTGGTGTCAAAATTCAACATACTATGTATCCTGATTTTAAATGGGCTTGCTCTAATATAGAAAAAATTAAAAAAAAATTTGATTTAAATAAATACATAGTTTTATTTCCTTTCTGTTCACCACATTTGACAATTAAAAAATGGCCTTATTACAATGAACTCATAGATTTAATAAAAAAAAAATTTGATGATGATTATAAAATTGTAGTTGCTCCAGGTCCCAAAGAGATTGATATGACAAAAGAGTTAAATGCAATTTCAATTTTAAACGAAAATAAATCATTAAATATACAGGAACTGTCATCTTTAATAAAAGACAGTACTTTTGTAATATCAAATGATACAGGACCAGCTCACATGGCTTCACATCTTGGTGTTAAAGGAGTGGCATTATTCGGATCACATACGACAGCACACAAAGTAAGCATAGAAAGAGAAAATTTTAAAGCAATCCAAGTAACAGATCTTAATAAACTTTCTCCAGAAAAAGTTTTTGAATATTTTTTACAATCTTTAAATTAATGGAAATAAATTTCCTTTTTTTTATAAGTGTTGTTCCTGCTATTATTTTATATGGGATTGCAAAGTCTGGTTTAGGTGGCTCTATATCATTGATATCTGTTCCTTTGATGACTGTTGTTATGCCATTACAACAAGCACTTGCAATCATTCTACCTATTCTAATATTTTCAGATATCATAGCTGTATATAGATTTAGAAGAGAATTTAATTTTAGTATTCTTAAAGTAATAGTACCCTTTGCAGCTGTTGGAATTATAATTGGTTCACTTACTTTTAGTTATTTTTCCGAAAATTTATTAAAATTTATTGTTGGAATAATGGGTTTTTTATTTGCTGGACATTATTTTTTGTTTAAAAAAGAAAAAACAATTCCAGCTAAGCAAAATTTTTTAAAGGGAGCTATATGCTCGTCAATAGCAGGATTTTCAAGTTTTTGTGTACACGCAGGTGGAACTCCTACGAGTCTTTATTTATTACCATTAAGATTAAAAAAAGAAGTTTACGTTGGAACTAGAATAATTTTTTTTGGCTGTGTTAATCTAATAAAACTTCCACTATACATTTATTTATCAATGATGAATTTTGATACATTGTATCAATCTATCTCCCTTTTCCCTTTAGCTATAATTGGAATATTTATTGGGTATAAATTATTAAAAATTATAGAAGAAAATTTATTTTATAATATTCTTTATGCATTAATTCTTTTAAGCAGCACTAAACTTATAATAGACTTTATTTAAATACTTTAAGAATTATCACTAAATTTTTTAAGTATAATTGGAAGAAAAGCTACAATTATTAATATTCTCAAAAAATGGTGATAGCTCACAAAAATTGGATCAATATTATAAGCTACACTTATTACTACCATCTCATGTATGCCACCTGGAGCAAAACTTAAAAATGTTGGAATGAAATCAAAGCCAAGAAATTGTAAAAAATATGCAGTTACCATTGCAACAATTACAAGTATAGAACTGACTATAACTCCGTGAAATATATAAAAAAATAATTCTTTCAATTTTAAACCATTCAATCTACTTCCAAGCGCTGTTCCTAAAAAAATAAAAGCTATATTTATTACAAAATCAGGAAATCTAGCATTAACAATTTCAAAAGTATAAAATAATCCAGATAAAGCCATTGCACCCACAAGAATAGGAGAGGGAATTTTAAGTTTCTTTAAAAATAGTGAAAATAAATAGCAAATAAAAATTAAAAATATTATTTCAAAATAATATCTAAGATTGTAGATGTTATCGTAATTATATCCTTCGATTTCCGAAAAACCTAAATTACTTATAAATAAAATTGGCACAAAACTAACGATAAAAATTACTCTTGTTGCTTGTGGTATTAATACTTGCTTATGATTATCTTTTTTACCATATTCTAAAAGTGCTGCTGCAATTGGAACAAATGCACCTGGCAGAGCTGCTAAAGTAGCAATAAATTTATCAAATTTACAAACTTTAACAAAATATAAACCAGCAAATATTGTACTTACAATGGTACATACCAACATTGCTACAGATGAAAATACCCACAAATGTATTTTGTATAATAAAGATACATTTAGTGTCCCGCCAAGAATTATTCCAACCATTAAAAAAATAGGATTTAATAATTTTGTGGGAAACTTTATGTCAAATTTTGTAAAAGCCACACAAAGATTCAAACCAAGAGAACCTAATAACCATGGCAAAGGCAGCCCAATTATAGTTCCAATATAACCACCTATAATACCAATAGCTAGAGCTTTATAGCTGGCACCCAAATCTTTAAAAAAATTTTGAAATGATAAAGTATTTAACATTTACGTAATCATTATTGACACTAAATATAAATCTATGTTTAATATCAGGTATTATAATTATAATAAGAGAGGTAATAATGAAACTAATTAAATCTTTAATTACAGTTTTATTCTCAACTTTACTTTTAATTTCAGCAACAACTTCAAGCTCAGTAGCAATGGATAAATTGCACTTTGTAATCGGTGGTGGTGCTGGAGGTGGTTGGGATGGAACTGCTAGAGGAACAGGAGAAGCTTTAACAAAAGCTGGAATGTTAAAAAGTGCATCATTTGAAAATATGTCAGGTGGTGGAGGTGGAAAAGCTTTAGCTTACATGATCAATACAAAACCCGCTAATACAATTCTAGTTCAATCAACACCATTGGTCTTAAGATCAATCACAAGACACAAAGGTTATGTAAAAGGTAATGGTACTTTATCTTACAAAGATGTTGTGCCAATTGCTGGAGTTATTGGTGATTATGGAGCTATTGCAGTAGCAAAAAGTTCACCGTTTAAAAATTTTAAAGATGTAGTTGATGCTTACAATAAAGATCCAAATTCAGTTAAGATGGCTGGTGGTTCTGTCAGAGGAAGCATGGACCATTTAATTGGCGCTTTAGCTTTTCAAGCAGCAGGAGCTGACCCGAATGCAGTTGCATATATACCATATGATGCTGGAGGAAAAGCATTAGCTGGACTTTTATCTGGGGAGACTCAAATTATATCAACAGGCTTAGGTGAATTGATGGGTGCAAGAGACCAAGTAAGAATTATTGGTATTACTGCTCCTTCAAGAGTATCTGATGCTCCAGATGCACCGACATTAAAAGAACAAGGATATGATGTACAATTCGTTAACTGGAGAGGTTTTTTTGGACCTCCAGGAATGAGCAATTCTGATAAATCAAAAATTGCTAAAATGTTAGGCGACGTACAAAAAACTCCTGAATGGGAAACTGTAAGAGCAAGAAATGCATGGGTTAATATTTATAACCCAGAAGGAAAGTTTGTTTCTTTCTTAGAAAAACAAACTGAAGAAATGACAGCTCTTATGAAAAAACTAGGAGTAATTTAATCTTTAAGATTATTTAAAATAGAGCAGTGAATATAAATACAACAAAAATTATATCACTGCTCTTTTTTATTTTCTCAGCATTCTATCTATACACCGCTTATCAAATTCAGGTTTTTGCATTTGATGAAAATGCACCATTTAATGCTAGAACATTTCCAATTTATTTAGGCTATGCAGGATTATTTTTTTCTGGGTTAAAACTTGTTCTACCTGAGCCTAACACCATAAAAGTAGACCATAAAAATCTAGAATATAAAAAAACAGCGATACTTATAGTAATTGCAATTATTTATGGAGCTACAATTTTAAAAGTTGGATATTTTTTAACCACTTCTTTATTTTTGTTTTCATCTTATTATTTTTTAGGTGAGAGAAGATGGGTCTTGATGTTTTTTTTATCATTTCCCTTCGTGGCAGCTTTTATGTACCTTCTTCATGGTATTCTTGATATTTATTTAAGAGATCCATTTTTACAATCAATTGGAGTTATGGGATGATCGAAGGAATTTTAATTGGATTAACCACAGCTCTTACACTCCAAAATATTTTAATGGTAATGGTAGGTTGTTTTTTTGGAACTATTATTGGAATGTTGCCTGGACTTGGTCCAATGACAGCCATTGCTTTAATGATACCAATTACCTATGGTTTTGATCCTGCTACAGGATTGATTCTCATGGCTGGAGTTTATTATGGTGCTGTATTTGGTGGCTCGACTTCCTCAATTTTGCTTAACGCACCGGGTGTTCCAGGGACAGTTGCCACATCATTTGATGGTTACCCAATGGCACAACAAGGAAAGGCAGGCAAGGCTTTAGCAATTGCTGCTTGGAGTTCTTTTGCAGGAGGGACATTGTCTGCAATTTATCTTTTATTTATGGCACCCAGTTTGTCTAAAGTAAGTTTGTCATTCAGATCGCCAGATTATTTCGCTTTAATGATTCTAGGTCTAACCGCTATTGCTGCTTTTTCTTCTAAAGGTCAATTTTTAAAAGCAATGATGATGGTAGTATTAGGTTTAATGTTAGCTTCAGTTGGTCAAGATAGCTTATCGGATATTACAAGATTTACATTTGACAATATGAACTTAACAGATGGAATTAGCTTTGTTCTTGTTGTAATGGCTACATTTGCAATGAGTGAAGCGCTTACAATTATTTTAAAAAGAAATGATCCAACTAGTGCTGCTAAACAAGTTTCATTGACAGAACTTGGTTCCATTAAAATCAATAAAGAGGAAAGAACCAAAATGTATAAAACAATCCCCAGATCATCAATAATAGGTTTTTTAATAGGTGTATTACCAGGTGCTGGTGCAACAATTGCATCTTTTTTAGCCTATGGAATGGAAAGAAATGTAGTTAACGACGAGGAAAAAGAAAAATTTGGTAAAGGAAGTGTAAATGGTTTGTCAGCTCCTGAAACTGCAAATAATGCAGCTTGTTCTGGTTCATTTGTGCCCATGTTGACACTAGGTATACCAGGAAGCGGAACTACAGCGGTTATGTTAGGGGCACTATTAGGTTTTGGAGTTCAGCCTGGACCAAGATTGTATATGACAAATCCTGAAATTTTTTGGTCCATAATTATGTCAATGTATATTGGAATGGTAATATTATTAATATTAAATCTTCCTCTCATTCCATACATTGCAAGAATTCTTGCTGTTCCAAAAAATTATTTAATACCTTTAATTTTATTTTTTTCAGTTACAGGAATTTATGTAATGTCTTTCAATAACTTCGATATTTATTTAATGATTGGAATTGCAGTTGTTGCAACATTTTTAAGACTATATGATTTTCCTATGCCACCTCTAATACTTGCCTTTGTATTAGGAGGTCTAATGGAGGAAAATTTAAGACGATCTTTGCTATTAAGCAACGGATCATGGGAGTTTCTATGGGACAGAACACTTACATTGTGTATTCTTTTAACGACAATTTTAATAGTTGTCTGGCATTTCTATAAATCTATAATAAGGAAATGATAAATAGAAGAAAATTTCTAAAAACATCTTTATCGTCATTAGCATTATTAAGCCTACCTAAAATATCCCTCGCTCAAAATAATTACGATGTTGTAGTGATTGGTGCTGGAGCATCTGGATTAGCTGCAACTTCAAATTTAATGGCATCGGGCAAATCTGTACTATGTATTGAAGCAATGAGTAGAAAAGGTGGAAGATGCCACACTGATAATTCTATTTTTGGCGTTCCATATGATATGGGCGCTCACTGGTTACATCAATACAGTAAAAACCAAATAGCAGAATTTGGCAAAAAACATAAAGATAAATTTAATATCTACAAAGCCAAAGAGCCTTTGATGATTTATGATGGAGAAAAGAAAATTAAGGGCTTTAAGCTTGGAAAACTGTATTCAAAGGTTGAAAAGAAACAATGGAAAAAAAATGATATTCCATCAAAAGATGAGCCATTTATGAGCCAAATTCCAGAAAAATGGAAAAAAAATAAATGGTTTCATTCTGTCCATCAATTGCTTGGTCCGTGTCAGCCAGCTGTGGACTTTGATGATTATACTTTAAACGATGATCATACTAATTCGACACATAAAGGTGAGGGAGATGGATATGTAAAAGAGGGTTATGGAACTTTACTTGCCTATTACAGAAGAGATGTACCAGTTAAATTAAAAACTGTGGTAAACGAAATTAAATGGGGTGGTAAAGGTGTACAAATAGAGACTAATCAAGGAACTATAAGTGCAAAAACATGTGTGATAACGGTTTCTGTAGCAGTATTAAATGCTGGAAAAATAAAATTTAGTCCCGCACTACCCCTAGAGAAATATGAAGCATTTGATGGAATAAGATTAGGAACTTACAATCACATTACATTCCAGTTAAAAGATGATTTTTATAAAAAATACAAAGTGAAAGATGATACATATTTTGTAAATAGAATTGAAAATACAATAAACGGATCTCCTGCTGGTTCTTGTGCTACGCTAAAAATATCAGGAACTAATATTTCATATTTTGATGTAGGAGGAAAATTTGCTCAACATTTAGAGGCTGAGGGTAAAGATGCCTCTGTTGATTTTGTATTAAATAGGCTTCGTTCAGCATTTGGCTCTAAAATTGATAAAT
Source organism: uncultured Pelagibacteraceae bacterium (assembly GCA_902558435.1). Classification (GTDB taxonomy): domain Bacteria; phylum Pseudomonadota; class Alphaproteobacteria; order Pelagibacterales; family Pelagibacteraceae; genus Pelagibacter. Next base: position 92,252 of record CACEDU010000003.1, read on the forward strand.
ATTTTATAAAAGCTCATGTAACAGCATGGGGAAAAAACCCATTTACACTTGGATCTTATTCAAGCGCCATACCTGGAAAATCTCATTTAAGAAAAATATTAAAAATACCAGTTGCAAATAAATTATTCTTTGCTGGTGAAGCAACCACAGGAGTTTATGCAACATGTCATGGAGCAGATCTAAGTGGTGAAAGAGCTGCTAAACAAGTTTTAAATTTTATTTAAGTAATATAAATTTTATCTGATAAACCGTAACAAAGTATAGCCATCATAATTAAAAAGACTGTAGGCGCTATAATACCTTCATTCGTAACTTTTTCATTAAGACCAGTTTTATCAATTTTAAGCGAGTAGAAATTTGTTCCTAAAACACATGCATGTATAATAAATATTAAATTAAAAAATGCCCAAGTACCTTCAACTCCATTTGGTCTTACAAACATTATATAAATAGCCATTATTACCCAACCAAGCATTAGTGCTCCAACAAATCTAACCATTACAGCTGCACTATGATCTATACCAAACTTATCCATAAATTTTTTGGTTCCAACAATTGTTTGAAAACAATATGCGGCTATTCCTATAAAATGTGCAAGAAAGATAATTAAGTAAAAAATGTTATTAAACTTTGCGATCATATTTCTATTTTATAAGATTCTCTTATATTTTTCAATTATCTTATTCCATAGAAAGTTTGTAGAATAAATTTTTGCTTCATTGCCATACTCTAGATATTTATTTTCTTTAAAAAGAGTATCTATACTTGCGTAAATGTCTTCTAGTTTGTTACCATCGCATATTAAACCAGTTTTTTCATGAATTATTGCATCTGAAGCTCCTCCATCTTTACCTCCAATAGACGGAATACCATATTGGGCAGCTTCAACATAGGCTATACCAAAACCTTCAACTGATTTTTTATAAATTATGGATGGCATTACAAAAATGTTTGATTTTAAAATAAGAGCATTTTTTAAATCGGTTGGTATATCTTTTAAAAAAGTTACTTGATTTTCTAATTTTAGCTCAACAACTAATTTTTTTAATTTTTCTTCCTCATCTCCATACCCGATGCATGTATAAATTATATCTGGATAAATTTCTTTTAGGTTTCTAACAGCCATAATTACCTTTTCATGATTTTTTCTTTTATCAAATCTTGAAACTGTAATTAGTCTATTTTTCTTACCCTTTAATATTTCTTCAGCTTCATCTAAATATTTTTTTGGAACTTCAATTACTGGATCAATTCCAGGATTTATAACAACTATTTTTTTTTCATCTACGCCTAGGTCTATAGCTAAGTTTTTTGTATAATTTGAATTAGCAACAATATGATCTACATTATTTAGAACAGATATTACTTTCTTATTTAATCCAGAGCCTTTAGGGTGATTTATTTCTTTTGAATGAATTAGACAGATTTTCTTTTTATTTGTTTTAATTAGTTCTAAACTTTTCCAATGATCAGCAATCAAACATTCTACATTTTTATTATTTTCAAGATAATCATTTATCAAATAAGATTTTCGATATTTTCTAATTAGCTTCATTCCACTAACTCTTTCAATTGAAAATGAAACAGAACTATCAAATTCTTCGTGATTTTCATGGTAATCTGCAAATACTTTTATTAAATTAAGTTTTGCAAGAGATCTCGCCAATCCCCACATGAGATTTTGCATGCCTCCTAACTCTGGTGGAAAAGTTCTAGTAATCAATAAATACATTATTTATTAAAACCACTTAATACTGCAGCCCATACTTGGAAACTGTTCATTTGGACCTTTGTTGGATTTTGCAATCATTTTCATAGCTTTTTTTAGCTCACTGTCTCCATTTTCAGTAGGTTTTAAATTTTGTAACTCTCTTATTCTTCCTCTGTATTGAAGTTCAAGATCTTTATTGTACCCAAAAAAATCAGGAGTACAGACTGCACCATAAGTTTTTGCTACTTCTTGGGTTTCATCCATTACATATGGAAAATTAAAGTTATGATTTTTTGAAAATTTAACCATATTATCAAATGAGTCTTCCTCGTATCTTTTTGGGTCATTTGACATTATTGCTATAGATTTAATACCATCATTCTCTAAATCCTTACAGTCTTCGACCACATTTTTGATCACTGCCAAAACATAAGGACAGTGATTACAGATAAACATTATTAATGTTCCATTTTCACCCTTTGCATCATTCAATGAAATTATTTTATTGTCTATTGATTTAAGTTCAAAGTAATCAGCTTTTTTACCGAAGTCACAAATTGGTGTTTTTGTTAATGCCATGATAAAAGACTATATAATTTATGTTTTACGATTTAAAAGATAAAAAACCAAAAAACCTTGGCGAAAATTGGGTAGCACCCAACGCTGTTATAATTGGAGATGTAACATTAGAAAAAAACTCCAGTGTCTGGTTTAATGCAACTCTTAGAGGTGATATCGAAAATATACACATTGGAGAAGGTTCAAATGTACAAGATGGAAGTGTTTTACATACAGACCCTGGTTATCCTTTGAAAATTGGAAAAAATGTAACCATTGGTCATATGGTTATGCTTCATGGTTGCACAATTGACGATAATTCTTTAATTGGGATTGGAGCAGTTGTTCTTAATAGAGCAAAAATTGGAAAGAATTGTATAATTGGTGCTAAATCATTAGTAACAGAGAGAAAAGAAATTCCTGATAATTCTTTAGTAATGGGTTCACCTGGAAAGATTATTCGTCAGTTAACTGATGATGAAATTGAAGCAGTAAAACAAAATGCTATTAGATACCAAGAAAATTGGAAAAAATATTCAAAGTCTATATTTTAATGAAAAAACTTTTTTATAGTTTTTTAATATTAGTTTTATTAACCCAATTCTCCCAAGCTTTTGAAAGATTTATACCTTTAGAGCTTTTCACAGGTGGAAAAATTAGAAATGATACAGAAATTAAATTTACAAAAGCTAATTTGGTATTTGGCGAAAAGAAAAAAAAGGAAATTATAGGTCCTGAGGATTGGAATCATCCAGAAACTGGAGAAATAATAAAAGTTTATAAAAGAACAAGAAAAGGACAAAGTGGACTTAAAACTCAGCTATTCACCATAACAAATGATGGACAATGCATAGGAAGAATTTGGGATAGTAGACGTGGTGGTAGAATAATTGAAAATGGATGTAAATTTCCCTTGGGAATTTGGAAAGAGGGGGAAACCAGGTCTTTTGTAGGGTCTTCTGGAGGTAAACCTAGAAAAATTGAATTAACAATTTTAAAATTAGGAAAAAAACAAAATAGCAATCTTAAATTTAATTGGAAATTATATAATATGAAAAATGGAAAATTAATGGATGATAACGATTATACTTTTGCTCCAGAAAAAGCGATGATAGAATTAAATGACAAAAATATATCTAAATGAGAAAAATATTTATAATTTTTACTGCTTTATTAATATCTCTGAATACTGCAGTAGCTAATGAAAAATTTGAGTTTAGATACAATATTCATGAAAATTTACCAAAAAAATGGGTAACTGAATTCAAGAATATAATGGATGTTTTACAAGAAGTTCTACCTATTCAAAATAATATGAATGATTATCTCAAAAGTCCAGGAATGGATATCTATGCTTGGAAAAGTACAAAAAATCCTTTTCCAGAAGTTAAGAATAATATGCAAGGTTCATGTATTTGCGGTGATGGTTCAACTAGATGGATGCAGATAGAAATACCAAGTAAAGAATTAGCAAAAAAATATATACACCGTTATTCTGTAATTGCTCATGAATATTTTCATGTTTATCAAATATCACTTTCAGAAAATAAATTATCAGATAGAGACTCACCAAAATGGTTAACCGAGGGAGGAGCAAAAGTTTTTGAAGAAATGTACGTGAAACAATATTATGGAAAAGACAGTTTAAAAAATGATCTTCAAAGAAAAGAAATGTGGAGTAAAAAGGTTTTAAAAGAACCTAGCCTTTACGAAAAACACAAAACATCAAATAAAAGAGGAATGGATGGCAATTATACAGGTTCTGCCTTCATGGTGCTAGTATTAGTAAATGAACTGAAGAAAAATAATATTTCTGAACAACAAGCTTTTCAATTAGTTTTTAGAGATTTTTGGATTGAGAGAGCAAAGCATAGAAAATGGGAAAAAGCATTTGAGCAGACTTTTAAAATGAGTGCTGAAGAATTTTATGAAAGATTAAGTAAATATAAAAGAGTCGTAAAAAAAATCTTACCGAGTAAGAATTTAAAAATTCAAGATATTTTTAGTTAATCCTTAACTGATCTTCAGAAAAGAAGGTCGTTAACTGAGTAAATAATTAATCCTAAAATAATTAGAAAAAATATTATAAAAGCTATTTGCTCACTAATTTTTTTAGTAACTTTGGTTTCACCTTTTTTAAATTTTCTGATTTGAAATATTCCAAACCTCATAACAGCCAATCCACCTAAAACAAGTGCTACAGCAATAATAAATCCACTTAGCATTTTATGGGACAAGCCAGTTTTGTTTATTATTTGAGATATCAAATCTTGCTCTTCTATGACCTTTTGCTGCAAGATATAACCATTCTATACTCTCAATATTGCATTGAATTACAGTAAAGTTTTTATAGCCTTCTTCACTTTGTTCCATTGTAAAACCAGATTTTTCAATTTCCTCACTTAAACCAGAACTAGGCTCATCAATTTCAGTGCCAGGACCATTATTTACTAAATAGCATTTTCTACTTACATGGGCTGTTTTTGACCATGATAGTTCTGTAATTTCATTATTATGATTAACAACACAATTCACTTTAACTCTAAGCTGAATCTTTTCTTCTTTGTCATAGAATATTAATACTGCACTGCTATTTTTTTTTAATTTTGGAATTTTATCAGATCGTATATCGCTATGAAACTGAAGAAGATTATTTGATTGGTCAGATTTTCTAAGAACTACTATCCTTCCATCAAAGTCTGATTGATCTCCACAAACAAAAACTGGAATTCGAAAAGGTGATGATCTATTAGTCACTGCATTATTAAGCATTGACCATATTTTTTTCTTTATTTCAGAAAAGTCCTCATAGTATGGGACGTCATTTGACATTGGATTACTTCTTTTTCTTGAGTCTAGCAATTAAACTAGAGCTATCCCAACGGTTACCACCCATTTTTTGAACATCAGCATAATATTCGTCAACTATTTCAGTAATTGGAACAGGTGAACCATTTCTTTTTGCTTCTTCAATTACAATTTTCAAATCTTTTCTCATCCAATCAACTGCAAAACCATAATCAAATTTATCCTCAACCATAGTTTTATATCTGTTTTCCATTTGCCAAGATTGTGCTGCTCCTTTTGATATTGTTTCCATTACTTTATCAATGTCTAAACCAGCATTTATTCCAAAATTAATAGCCTCTGATAAACCTTGAACAACTCCTGCAATACACATTTGATTCATCATTTTCGTAAGTTGACCACTTCCTGATGGACCAATTAATTTTACTTTTTTGCTATAACAATCAATTACTGGTTCAGCTTTTTTAAAAGCTTCTTCATCACCACCGACCATAACTGTTAAAATTCCACCTTCAGCTCCAGATTGACCTCCAGAAATTGGTGCATCTAAAAAAGCAAATCCTTTTTCTTTTGCTTTACCATAAAGTTCCCTTGATACTTCTGCTGATACAGTTGAATTATCTACGTAGATTGAACCCTCTTTAGCACTATGAAATAATCCGTTTTCACCTAAAGTAACCTGTTTCAAATCTTCATCGTTACCCACACAAGTAAAAATAAAATCAGCACCTTTTGCAGCTTCTTTTGGTGTTGAAGCCATTTTACCTTTATATTCAGTAATCCATTTTTCAGCTTTAGCAGTTGTTCTATTAAAAACAGTTACATTGTGCCCAGCTTTTGATATATAACCAGCCATCGGATAACCCATTACCCCGAGACCTATGAAAGCAACATTACAAGTCATAAATTATTTATATGTTTAAAAGTTTAAGTTTAAAAGTAATTATTTTTGGTTTTATTTTTACATTTTTTTCGTGTTTTGGACAGAGTTTTTTTATAGGACTGTTTAATTCCAGTATAAGAGAAACTCTTTCTATAACACATGGACAATTTGGCACGATTTATGCAACAGCAACTCTATTTAGTAGTTTACTTCTAATATGGATTGGAAAAAAAATTGATGATGTAAACGTACTTAAATTTGCAATTTTTGTTACTATACTTTTATCATTTTCTTCTTTTTTCTTTTCCAAAACATCATCAGTAGCTTTTCTATTTGTTGCAATTTTTTTAATGAGGTTTTCTGGACAAGGATTAATGTCTCATACAGCCTCAACTACCATTTCAAGATATTTTACAAAATCTAGAGGCAAAGCATTAAGCATTATTTGGTTTGGTTTATCCTCTGCAGAGTTCATAATGCCTGTATTAATCGTTTATCTTTTAACACTAATTGTTTGGCAGGATTTATGGGTAATCTTTTCTTTAATAGTTTTAATTTGCCTAACTTTGGCATCTTATATTTTAGTTAAAGATGTCAAATTAGATACTAGAGAAGGTAGTCAAAACAAAAATTTGAAAGAAGAAAATATTAAAAACTGGAAAAGAATAGAGGTTCTTGGAGATTATAGATTTTACATTGTCTCATTAAACATGTTGGCAATGCCCTGGATAGCTACAGGAGTATTTGTGTATCAATCATTCGTCACTAATTCAAAAGGGTGGAGTGACTATACAATTGCTCAATCTTTTATGTCTTACTCAGTTTTTTCTGTAATTACTTTAATTGTTGCTGGTTATTTAATTGATAAGTTTACAAGTAGAAAATTACTAATCTATATGAATATTCCATTACTCTTAGGAACTTTAGTCATCATATATTTTGATGCTCCGCAAACTGCTTTTTTATTTCTTGGATTGGTAGGAATATCAAATGGTCTTGCTAACTTATTAGGATCATCTACATGGGCAGAAATTTATGGGGTAAAATATATTGGATCAATAAAAGCTTTGACTACTGCTTTAATGGTATTTGCAACTGCTTTTGGTACAGCATTATTTGGCTTTTTTATAGATGCTGGATTTTCAATTGAAAAAATCGCATTTATTGCAGCAATTGCTATTGCATGCTCTATAGCGCTACTTTTCACCATACGAAAAAAATTAAATCCAGTTTATCTCTAATACTGCTTGATTTTTTTATGATCGAGGTGTATCTAACCGACCATGGCAAGAGTTACAGTAGAAGATTGTATAGATAAAGTTGATAGTCCATATGAATTGGTATTGGTAGCAAAAGAGCGTGCAACTCAATTAAACTCAGGATTAGAACCAACCTTAGACAGAGATAATGATAAGAATACAGTTATTGCACTAAGAGAAATAGCTGAAGAGAAAATAAAACCATCAGATTTAACCGAAGCAGCCATTTACAAGCTTAGAAAAAATGTTGAACAAGTTGATGACACCACAGAGGATGAGGATGACATCGGCGATGATTTTGAAAATCTTTATAAAGGCGAAATTTCTAAAAGTGGCGTTCCAATACTTCCTTCTAAAAGAGCTAGAAAAATTCCAGAAAAAATCCAAGTTTCAAAAGACGATTTGGCTGAGTTACAAAATACAGCTGAACAACCGTCATCAGACCCTGTAGAGGAGATACAAGATGAAGCTGATGTTTCATTAGACGAAATGAAAGATCAAGAAGAAACTGTATCAAGTGAAACAGAAAACCAAGAATAGATTAACTAAATTCCTTTATTATTTTTTCTCTATGTTCATCTAAATCAGGAATATTACCCCTAGTGCTTTCATCTTTATAGGTAGACATTTTAATTGGATTTCCTGCAGATTTAAATTCACCAATAATTTTATGGTATGATTTAACAATCATATTTCTTTCTTGAATTTGAGGATTTTCTACAGCTTGTTTTATATTAAAAATTGGCCCACATGGAATTTTCAATTCTTCCATTTCTTTAACCCATTTATCTGTAGATTTGGAGCTCAATTGTTTTTCAAAAATTTCTTTTAAATGATCCATGTTTTCACATCTTAATGAATTAGAATTAAATCTTTCATCATTTGCAGTTTCAGGAATTTTTAGTACGTCACAAAGTTTTGTAAAAAGTTTATCATTTCCCGCAGCAATAATTATATAACTATCTTTCGTTTTAAAAGCTTCAAAGGGAGCAATAGATGGATGTCTTGAACCCATTGGTCCTGGAATCTCATTTTTGGAAAGATATCTTGCAATTGCATTTTCTAAAATTGCTATTTGGCAATCTAACATTGAGACGTCTATAAAAGTTCCTTTTCCAGTTTTTTGTCTATCGTATAAAGCTGCATTAATTCCAATTGCTGTAAACAGACCTGCTGTTATATCACCAATAGAGGTTCCAACTCTTGTTGGTTCAGAATTAGGATGACCAGTTACACTCATTAAGCCTCCCATACCTTGAACCACCATGTCATATGCAGGCAATTCTTTTAAAGGTCCAGTTTGACCAAACCCTGATGCCGATGCATAAATTAATTTGGGATATTTTTTACTTACATCTTTCCAGCCAAAACCCCACTTTTCTAATGTGCCAGGTTTAAAGTTTTCTACTAAAATATCTGCCTTAGATAAAATTTTGTCAAAAATTTTTTTATCTTCATTATTCTTTAAATTTAAAGCGATACTTTCTTTTCCTCTATTTAATGACATAAAGTATGCAGAATAATCTTTAACAAAAGGTCCAAATTTTCGAGAGTCATCACCTGATTTAGGTGCTTCAATTTTTATAACTCTCGCACCTAAATCTGAGAGTATCATAGTGCAATAGGGTCCTACTAAAACCCTTGTTAAATCAACAACTAATAAATTTTTTAGTGGTCCATCCATAATATAATATACGACATTTCCTTATATTGACTCTTATTAATAAGTTCAATTTAATATCATTATTAAATTAATTTAAAGAGGGGAAAACATGTTAAAAAAAATAAGTTTTTATTTCACAACATTATTTTTAGCTTTCTCATTAATTGGATCAGCATACGCTGTGACACTAAAAGCAAGTCACCAATGGCCTGGAACTCCTAGAGCTGATGGTTCTTATGATCCAAGACATGAAATGGTTCAAATAATTGCAGATGAAGTTAAAAAAGCAGGAGTAGATTTAGATATTAGAATTTATCCAGCTAAATCATTATATAAACCTAAAGAGCAGTGGAAACCAATGACAACTGGTCAGTTGGATATTTCAGCATTTCCATTAGCCTATGCATCAAAATTCCATCCAGAATTTGATGCAACATTGATGCCAGGAACAGTTAAAAATCATGACCATGCACTAAGATTTAACAAAGGTCCAATGATGACTGAAATTAAGAGAATTATAAATGATGCTGGTGTTGTTGTTCTATCTGATGCTTGGCTTGGTGGCGGTTTTGCATCTAAGTCAAAATGTATTAAAAATCCATCAGATGCTAAAGGACAAGTAATGAGAGCAGCTGGTAAAGCTTTTAACCAAATGTTAGAGGCAGCAGGCGCTGGTATTCAAAGTATGCCTTCATCAGAAATTTATACTGGATTACAAACTGGAGTATTAACAGGTGCAAATACTAGTTCAGGAAGTTTTGTTAGTTACAAAATATATGAGCAAGTAACATGCGCTACACCTCCAGGAAAATTCGGATTGTGGTTTATGTATGAGCCAATTTTGATGTCAAAAATGAGCTTTGATAAATTAAATTCAAAACAACAAGATGCTTTAATGAAAGCTGGTAAAGTTGCTGAAAAATATATGACTGCACAAGTTGAAAATTTAGATAAAAAATTTGAGGACGCTTATAAAGCAGCAGGAGTAAAATTAGTATATATGGATGCAAACGACCATGCGGCTTGGGTTGAGATTGCTAAACAATCTTCACACAAAGCATTTGCTGAAAAAGTTCCAGGTGGCGATAAGCTAATGGAAATGGCTTTAGCAGTTAAATAAAAAGATATATAAAGAACCCCTATTTAAAATATTAAATAGGGGTTTTTTTTATGAAACAAAAATATTTAAAATTCTGTAATTACAGTTCACAAGCATGTGGTGCTTTTGCTGTTTTAGCTCTGCTCCTGTCAATCTTGGTTATTGTCGAGTTAGTTTTTGAAAGATATTTCTTTCAAAGGGCAATTACATGGCAAACAGAGCTAGTGACAATGCTTTTAGTTGCTTCAACTTTTATTGGAAGTGCTTATGTTTTAAGCGAAAAAGCTCATGTGAGTATGGAGTGGATTTATGATTTTTTATCAAAGAAAAATATTCTTAGACTCAAAATTTTTACATCTCTAATTAGTTTATTATTTTTTTTAATTTTATTTTATTTTGGATATTTAATGGTAGAGGAAGCGTTTACAAAAAACTATTCAACAGGAACTGTTTGGGATCCTCCTTTATGGATACCTTATTCATCAATGATGATTGGGGCAGCCTTAATGATCCTTCAATATATTGCTGAAATAATTAAACTTATCGACGAGGAAGGTAGTTACTAATGGATCCGTTAATAATAGCAATAATCGTTGCGGTTTTCACTTTAGTGGTTTTATTTTCTGGAATACCAATTGCATTTGGTTTGAGCTTTGTCTCTATAACATTGTTAGTTGCATTTGAAGGTTTTCAAATGTTAGATGTTTTTGCAGAAACATTTTATGCAGGACTAAACTCATTTGTTTTGCTTTCAATTCCAATGTTTATTTTAATGGGAATGGCAGTTGCCAATTCACCAGCAGGAAAAGATTTATATACAGGGTTAGATAGATGGCTTTGGAGAGTACCAGGTGGATTAGTAATTTCTAACATAGGTGCTTGCTCAATATTTGCTGCCTTAAGTGGATCAAGTCCTGCTACATGTGCAGCAATTGGAACTATGGGAATACCTGAGATGAGAAAAAGAGGATATTCTGATCAAATTGCAACAGGAACAATAGCAGCTGGTGGTACACTTGGAGTTTTAATTCCTCCAAGCATTGTTTTAATTGTTTATGGAATTGCTACAGGAACATCAATTGGAAGATTATTCTTAAGTGGTTTGATACCTGGATTTATGTTAGCAGGTATGTTTGCTATATGGGCTCTTATACATAGTTATTTTATTGATAAAGCTTCAGCAAAAGCCTTAAAGAACAGAACACCTCCGACTTTTAAAGAAAAAATTGAGGTGTTGCCAAGAATTTTACCTTTCTTAGCAATTATAGCTGGTGTCCTTTATGTTTTATATGGTGGTGTTGCAACGCCATCAGAGGCTTCAGGTGTTGGAGCCTTTTTAGTTTTCGTATTAATCGCTGTAGTTTACAAAATTTATCAACCAAAAAAAATCTGGAACATTGTTAAAGTATCTATGAAAGAAAGTGTGATGATAATGTTTATCATTGCTGCATCTTATCTATTCGCATTCACTCTTTCGCAACTTTATGTAACTCAATCATTAGCACAGAGTATGGTAGAATTAAGTTCAAATAAATGGGTTGTATTTATTTTAATTAATATTTTTCTTTTAATTGCAGGTTTCTTTTTACCACCAGTAGCAGTTATTGTTATGACTTCAGCGATATTACTGCCAGTTATAACTACTCTTGGATTTGACCCTTATTGGTTTGCAATTGTATTTACGATAAATATGGAAATTGGTCTTATTACCCCACCTGTTGGGTTAAACCTCTATATAATTAAAGGCATTACACCAGATGTTAGTCTGTCAGAAATATTAAAAGGATCTATACCTTTTATGATAATTATGGCTTTAGCTATATTAATTTTGTGTATTTTTCCTGAAATTGTTACTTGGCTTCCTGATAAAATAATGGGCAAAAGTTTAGGTTTTTAATATATAAAAAAAACAATGTTAAATATAAAAAGAATTTTTGAGACTATTGCTGATGCTGGACAAAAGATTTTAGAAAAAAAATCCTTTAAAAGTATTACAAAAAAAAGAGATTTATTAGATCTTTGTGATGACCTATTGTCCACAAAAGGCGCAGCTTTTGGAATTACCCTCGCAAGAGATATATTATTTAGATATCAAAACTTATCTGAAGAAGAAAAAAACAAATTTTTAATCGACGTTAATGAAAAATATAAACCAGATCCATCAAAAATTGATGAAGCTATTAAGAGATATAGTGACAAGCAAGATGACTATTCAATTCTAAATTTATCAAAAGTAACCTCTGGCATTAGAAAAGAACTATTTGTTAGACTAAACATGGCCCCTAACGGAACTTCAGAAATTGTATCTTTAAGGGAAGACCTATTAAAATTAATGAAGGATAAACCCGAGTTAAAAAGCCTAGACTATGATTTAATTGATATATTTAAAAATTGGTTCAACCCAGGATTTTTAAAACTAAGAAAAATAACTTGGGATACTAAAGCTGCAATTTTAGAAAAATTATTGAAATACGAAAAAGTTCATTCAATGAAAGATATGAACGAATTAAAAAGAAGACTCGGAAAAGATAGAAGGTTTTTTGCTTATTTTCATCCTGCTTTGGAGGATGAGCCTATTATATTTGTTGAAATAGCTTTAACCAAAGGATTAAGTCAATCGATACAAGAGTTAACAAGACCTTCAGACGAAAAAGTAAAGAACTATGATACAGCAACTTTCTATTCAATAAGCAACTGTCAAGATGGTTTATCAAGAGTAACTTTAGGAAATTTTTTAATTAAAAGAGTTGTTTATGAACTTCAAGAAGAACTTCCAGATGTTAAATATTTTGGAACCCTATCACCAATGGTGGGATTTGCTGATTGGTTTAAAAAAATGGACAGTACTCAAGCTACTGGGATATTAGGAGAGGCAAACAAAAATAGTTTAGATTTTTTAAAGTCTTCTGATTTAAAAATTGGAGATAAAAGAATTGCTGATAATAAAGCCTTGATTTGTAAACTAGCGGTAAATTATTTAGCAAAACAGAAAAATGATTTTGGTTTTCCAATAAATGATGTTTGTAGATTTCATTTAAAAAATGGAGCAGATATTGACGATATAGCAGTAAATGCAAATGTTTCAGAGGTAGGATTTAAAAGATCTTTTGGTGTAATGGTTAATTATCGATATGAATTGGCAAAAATTGAAAAAAATCACCAAGAGTATGTAAACGAGAAGAAAGTTAATATATCCAACAAAGTTAAAAAACATGTCTAAGATTAATAGATTGGTATCAGTTGCTCCTATGATGGATTGCACTGATAGGCATGAAAGATACTTTTTAAGATTGATAAGTAAACATGTGCTTCTTTATACAGAAATGGTGGTTTCAGAAGCAATTGATAGAGGAGATAAAGATAAATTATTATCCTTTGATCTAAGAGAAAAACCAGTTGCTTTACAATTAGGTGGCTCTACGCCAAAATTATTAGCAAATGCTGCCAAAATTGGCGAAGATTATGGTTATGATGAAATTAATTTAAACTTAGGTTGTCCAAGTAAAAAAGTCCAAAAAAATAGATTTGGCGCATGTTTAATCAAGGAACCAAATTTAGTGGCTGATTGTTTGTCAGAAATGATTAACGCAACATCTTTGCCAGTTACAGTTAAGACAAGAATTGGATATGACGATGTTGAGGATTACGAACATTTTTTTAATTTCATAAAAACTTTAAAGGAGACTGGGGTTAAAACTTTTATAATTCATGCAAGAAAAGCCATGTTAGGTAAATTTACGCCTAAGCAAAATCTTAATATACCTCCATTAAAATATGATTATGTGTATAAACTAAAGCAAGATTTCAAAGATCTTGAAATAATTATTAATGGTGGTGTCACTTCAGTTGAAGAAGTAAAAGATCATTTAGATAAAGTAGATGGAGCAATGATTGGAAGATCTGTTTATCATTCTCCTTACCTTTTAGCTGATATTGAAAAAGAGATTTTTAATAATAGTGATGTTAAAGAGCGAGAAGAAATTGTTGAGGAGTTAATTGACTATGTTAAGGTTCAGGTACAAATGGGTACAAGAGTAAATCAAGTTATGAGACATACACTAGGTTTATTCCATGGACAAACAGGTTCAAGCCATTGGAAAAGATATTTGAGTGAAAATATGTGTGTAAGAGATGCGGATGTAAAAAAAATCGATCATATTATGGATAAAGTTAGACTTTCTCCTAAATTACATTCGGCAGGTCGAATTGATTAATACTATTCTTTCTAATCAGTATTATCTTTTAATTTTATTAATGATAATAACTGCTTTTCCTGTAGGATTTTTTGCAGGTTACTTTGGGATAGGTGGAGGCCTAATTTCTGTGCCTGTACTTTTTTTTATTTTTGAAACAGCAGATGTCGATGAATCTTATTTGATGCATCTTTCAGTAGGAACCGCTTTTTCTATTACAATTTTTACTGCTTTTGTATCAGTTATGACTCATAGAAAACATAAAGCTGTAGATACAAATATTTTAAAAACTTATGGTCTATTTGTTATATTTGGAGTTTTGCTTGGTACATACATGGCAGCATTGTTAAATACAAAATCTTTGGTTTTATTTTTTACTGTAGTTGTATATTTTTTTGGTGGATATTTATTACTAGTAAAACAGGAATTAAAAAAAAATAAAAAGTTTAAGTTTCTGCCTAAAGCAACGTTTGGTTTCATATCTGGCTTTATATCTGCACCTATGGGTATTACAGGAGCTATGATGAATGTTCCAATCCTAAGATATTTTGGATATCCTATAAGTAGAGCAATTGGAAGTTCTGCTGCAATAGGATTTATAATAGCATCTATTGGCTCAATTGGTTTTTTGACATCTGGTTTTTTACTAAATGCAAATCTTCCTTTAAGCTTAGGTTTTGTAAATATTCCTGCTTTTTTAATATTTATTCCAATTACATCTTTTATGGCTAGAGTTGGAGCAAATATGGTTCACACCACAGATAAAAATAAAACTCAAAGAATGTTTGGGGTATTTTTATATGTAATAGGGACTCTCTTTTTGATTAGATTCTTAGATCTTTAATTAAATCTTTTGATCGTATTCACCTATTTTACCAGTTTTTTGAAGCAAATCGTCAATAAAATCGAATATTTTTTTCTTTCTTTCATCAGAAGTTGGACTTTCGGTAACGACTACTAGCGAAGGTTTATTAGATGAGGCCCTTATTAAACCCCAAGAGCCGTCTTTAAAAGAAAATCTGATACCATTTACTGTAAGTATGTCCTCAATTTCCTGATTATCAATTTGAACATTATTTGTTTTTAAATTCTCAATTTGTTTAATTATTTCTTCAACAACTTGATATTTTTCATTATCCTCACAAAAAGGAGCCATGGTAGGTGATTGATAGGTATTAGGTAATTCACTCATGATCTCACTCATTTTTTTATGATTATTATTTAGTAAATGGCAAACTTGAATAGCTGAATTTATACCATCATCATATCCGTAACCTAAAGGTTTGTTAAAAAAGAAATGACCACTTTTTTCAAAGCCTGCAAGTGCTTTTTCATTATTTACTTTTCTTTTGATATGGGAATGTCCAGTTTTCCAATACAATGTTTCACACAAGTTATTTTTCAAAACTTCATCTGTTGAATACAGTCCAGTTGACTTAACATCTACAATAAATTTAGACCCCTTATGGTTTGAAGATAAGTTCCTTGCAATCAATAATCCAATTTTATCTGAAAAAATTTCATTACCATTGTTATCAATTACACCTACACGATCTCCATCTCCATCAAATCCAAATCCGATATCAGCATTATTATCTTTTACAGATTCACTTATTGCATGTAACATTTCAAGATCTTCAGGATTAGGATTGTACTTTGGAAAAGTATAGTCCAAATTGCAATCTAGCTCTATTACATCACATCCTATTCCTCTTAAAATATCTGGTGCAAATATTCCTGCTGTTCCATTTCCACAGGCAACTACAGCTTTAATTTTTTTCTTAATTTTATTTTTATTTATAAGATCATCTTTATAAACACTTTGAAAATCACTAATTTCTTTTTCATTTCCTTGACCTTCAATAAATTTATTATTTAAGGTTATATCTTTTAATTCTTTCATCTCTTCCGGTGCATGGGTTAATCCTTTCTTTATTCCCATCTTTACACCTGTCCAACCATTTTCATTATGACTTGCTGTCACCATTGCAACAGCATCACTTTCTAAATTGAATTGTGCAAAATAAACCATCGGTGATAACGCTAATCCCACATCTTCAACATAACAACCGGTTGATATCAGTCCTGTTTTCAAAGCTGATTTTATTTCTTCACTATAAGATCTGTAATCATGACCAACTATGATTCTTGGATTACTTTTATTTGTATGATTAATAATTTGTGTTCCTAAACCTTTTCCCAAATTTGTCACACCTTCTAAATTGATATTATCAGGGTACAACCATCGCGCGTCGTACTCTCTAAAGCCAAAAGGATCAATTTTTATTGAATTATTCATGTTAATATTTTTATATTTTGTTTATTTTTTTATTGATAATTTTTTCTTAAGTTCTATAAATGTTCTATTGATTTGTTGGTCATATAGTGTATTTACCAAACCATCATACAACATCTAGTTGTTTTACTTAATTAAGTATAGTACAAAAAAGGAGCTAAATGAACAAGATTTTATCACAAGCTATTAGGAAAGCTGTCTCTGATTATACACCAAATGTGAATCAAGATCCTAAAGATAAAAGATTAGATTTATTTTCTCTCAACAGCGAAACAGAACTATTTCAAAATTCAAAAGGCATAACAATTAAAATTGATAGAAGTAGAGATGATAATTTAACTGACTTTGGAAAAGCTACTCTTAAAGATAGATATTTGGGTGCTAACGAATCTTTTCAAGACTTGTTTGCTAGAGTTGCAAGTCATTATGCTGATGATAACTTACACGCTCAAAGATTATATAATTACATTAGCAATCTTTGGTTCATGCCAGCAACACCAGTTTTATCAAATGGAGGAACTACAAGAGGATTGCCAATATCTTGTTTTCTAAATGAAGCTAGCGATAGCCTTAACGGTATTCTTGATCTATGGAGTGAGAACGTTTGGCTTGCAGCACGTGGTGGAGGTATCGGAAGCTACTGGGGAAATCTTAGATCAATAGGTGAGAAAATTGGAAGAGTTGGTAAAACCTCAGGCATAATTCCATTTATTAAAGTGATGGACTCTTTGACTATGGCAATTAGCCAAGGCTCATTAAGAAGAGGCTCTGCAGCTTGTTATATTCCAATAGATCATCCAGAGATTGAAGAATTCATTGAAATGAGAAGACCAACTGGAGGAGATCCAAATAGAAAATCATTAAATTTACACCACGGTGTTTTAGTTTCAGATGCATTTATGAGAGCTGTTGAGCTTGATGAACAATGGGGGCTAAAAAGCCCAAAAGATGGAGCGGTTCAAGCAACAGTTTCTGCAAGAAATTTATGGATAAGATTATTGACAGCAAGAATTGAAACAGGAGAACCATATATTGTCTTCATTGATACTGTTAACAGACAAATTCCTCAACACCATAAACTTGCTGGTCTTAATGTTAAAACTTCAAATCTTTGTAGTGAGATTACACTTCCAACAGGAATTGATAAAGATGGAAGAGATAGAACTGCTGTATGCTGCTTGTCATCTTTAAATGTTGAAAAATATGATGAGTGGAAAGATGATGAAAACTTTATTCAAGATGTTATGAAATTTTTAGACAATGTTATGACTGACTTTATAGAAAATGCACCTGAGCAATTTAGTGATGCAACCTATTCAGCAATGAGAGAACGAAGTGTTGGATTGGGTGTGATGGGACTTCATTCTTATTATCAAAAGAAAATGATCCCTATCGAGTCTGTTATGAGTAAAGCTTGGAACAAAAAGATCTTTGAGCATATTCATAAAAATGTTGATAAAGCATCTAAAGATTTGGCAGAGGAAAGAGGACCATGCCCAGATGCTGCAGATTACGGAATTATGGAGAGGTTTTCTAACAAAACTGCAATAGCTCCTACAGCATCTATATCTATTATATGTGGTGGAACTTCGCCTGGTGTTGAGCCAATTGCTGCAAATAGTTTCACACATAAAACACTTTCAGGATCATTCAATGTACGTAATAAATATTTAAGAAAATTATTGGAAAAACATGGAAAGGACACAGATGAAGTTTGGTCAAGCATTACAACTAACCAAGGGTCTGTTTCACATTTAGATTTCTTAACTCAAGATGAAAAAGACGTTTTTAAAACAGCTTTTGAGTTAGATCAAAGATGGCTCGTAGATTTAAGTGCGGATAGAACACCTCACATTTCTCAAGCTCAATCTATTAACTTATTTTTACCTGCAGACGTACATAAAAGGGATTTGCATCAAATTCACTTCCAAGCTTGGAAGAAAGGTTTGAAGAGTCTTTATTACTGCAGGTCTAAATCAATACAGCGTGCTGAAAATGTTAATGATGCAAACTCAACAGACATTGCAGCAAACGTCTATAAATCCAAAGAAGAAAATAATAACCAACAAGATTATGAGGAGTGTTTATCGTGTCAGTAGCAGAAAAAATAAATAAAGAAATAATTCAACCAAAAAAAATGGGTTTATTAGTTGAGAACCCAGTTTACAAACCTTTTAGATATCCATGGTGTTATGATGCTTGGCTAACTCAACAGAGAATTCATTGGTTGCCTGAAGAAGTTCCATTAGGAGATGATGTAAGAGATTGGCAAAAAAACTTATCACAACCAGAAAAAAATTTATTAACTCAAATTTTTAGATTTTTTACTCAAGCTGATGTTGAAGTTAACAATTGTTACTTACGACACTACACAACAGTATTTAAACCCACAGAAGTACTAATGATGATGACTGCGTTTGCATCTATGGAAACGGTTCACGTTGCAGCTTACTCACATCTTTTAGATACTATTGGAATGCCAGAGTCAGAATATTCGGCTTTCATGAAGTACAAAGAAATGAAGGATAAATATGATTACATGCAAGGCTTCAATGTAAACTCGAAAGAAGATATTGCAAAAACGGTTGCAGTATTTAGCGCATTTACAGAAGGTTTACAATTATTTGCAAGTTTTGCAATCTTACTTAACTTCCCAAGACATAATAAAATGAAAGGTATGGGCCAAATTGTAACTTGGTCAGTAAGAGACGAAACACTTCATTGCAATTCAATGATTAGAGTTTTTAAGGAGTTTATTAAAGAAAACCCTGAAATATGGACACCAAAACTTAAAAAAGAACTTTATGAGGCATGCAGAACTATTGTTGAGCATGAAGACTCTTTTATTGATTTAGCTTTTGAAATGGGACCTATGGAAGGTTTAACAGCAAAAGAAGTTAAAGAATATATAAGGTTTATTGCAAACAGAAGATTAGATCAGTTAGGCTTAGAACCTATTTATGACGTTCAAAAAAATCCATTAACTTGGCTTGATACCATGTTGAATGCAGTGGAACATATGAACTTCTTTGAAGGTAGAGCAACTGAATATTCTAAAGCATCTACAAGAGGGTCTTGGACAGAAGCTTTTTCTTGAGATTATCTTTGATTTAATTGAAGAACCCTACGATGTTTGCTACCTTTATAGCTAGCTAGTGGTCTAATTAACTTATTTGCAGCATGCTGCTCAATAATATGTGCTGACCAGCCAGTAATTCTTGAAATAACAAAAATCGGAGTGAAAAAATCTGTATCAAATCCCATCAAATGGTAAGTTGGTCCAGTAGGGTAGTCTACATTTGGATGAATATTTTTCCTGTCTATCATTACCTTTTCTACAATATCGTAAATTTTTTCAAATTTTTTGTCTTTTTTAATTTTAGCAACTTTACCAAAATATTCCCTCATGGTTGGAACTCTAGAGTCTCCACTTTTATAAACTCTGTGACCAAAACCCATAACTACATCTTTATTATCTAAAGCTTTATTTATCCATTTAAGCGCGTTCTCAGGTTTTTTAATTTTATTCATCATATGCATTACTTCCTCGTTAGCACCGCCATGAAGGGGTCCTTTTAAACTAGCAATTGCGCCAGTTATTGCACCATGAATATCTGATAAACTGCTTGTAATTGTTCTAGCAGTAAATGTAGAAACATTAAAACTATGTTCTGCATACAGAATAAGAGATACATCAAATGCTTTTACAATCTCTTTGTTTGGGACTTTTCCAAAACACATATGAAAAAAGTTTTCAGAAAATGAAAGTTTGCTTTTTGGTGGTATAATTTTTTTTCCTTTTCTTGCTCTATAAAATGCAGCTAGTGCAACTGGCATTTTTGCAAAAATTCTCATAACTTTTCTCATGTTGGCCTTAGGAGAGTTATCCTTAGTCTCTTTATCTTCAAGACCCATAATACTAACAGCTGTTCTTGCAACATCCATAGGATGAGCTTTTTTTGGAAATTTTCTTATGTCGTCTATCAAAGTTTTAGATAACTTTCTTTCTTTTCTCTCTTCTTTTTCAAATTTTTTTAATTGTTTTTTGGTTGGTAGTTCCCCATTAAGTATAAGATAAGCAACTTCTTCAAATTTACATTTCGCACATAAATCTTGAGCAGCATATCCTCTATAAGTCAAAGAATTAATCTCTGGCATTACTTTTGAAACTTCTGTTTCATCAACGACTATACCAAGTAATCCTTTTTTGATTTCGTCACTCATTATTCATGCCCATCTGTATTAAAATTATAAATTTTTTCATCTAAAGCATTATATTTTTCATACTCTACTAAATCATACAACCTTTTCCGCGTTTGCATTTTATCAATAATATTGTTTTGATGTCCATCAGCAAAAATGGCACGCAAACCATCCTCTACATTTTTCATTGCCAATCTTTGAGTAGAAACTGGATAAATAACAATATTGTATCCTAGATCCTCTAACTGTTTATAATTAAGTAATTTAGATTTTCCAAACTCTGTCATATTGGCTAAAAGATAACAATCAAGAGATTTTCTAACTAATTCAAACTCATTTTCATCCTTTAAAGCCTCAGGAAATATTATTTCAGCACCAGCATCAGCATATGCTTTACATCTATCGATCATGCTGTCTATTCCTTCAACACTTTTTGCATCTGATCTAGCTATAATTTTGAAATTTTTATCTTTTCTGGCGCTTACACATTCTTTTATTTTGGAGACCATTTTTTCTTTAGTTATTAGTTCCTTGTTATCTAAATGACCACATCTTTTTTGTTCAATTTGATCTTCTAAATGAACTGCTGCAACGCCAAATTCTTCGAATGTTTCAATAGTTTCCTTACATGATTTAAATCCAGTATCAATGTCAACAATTGTTG
Source organism: uncultured Pelagibacteraceae bacterium (assembly GCA_902558435.1). Classification (GTDB taxonomy): domain Bacteria; phylum Pseudomonadota; class Alphaproteobacteria; order Pelagibacterales; family Pelagibacteraceae; genus Pelagibacter. Next base: position 113,589 of record CACEDU010000003.1, read on the forward strand.
GAAGATTTGTAACACGTGATATTAAGTAAGATCTAGTACTCACATCTTGTAAAGTAGTTAAACCTATATCAGGAAACCCTAAATCATTTGCCATAACACCACCTGATACATAGACTGCATCGTAGCCAATTTCTTCAATTAACTTAGCTGTTAAAGGATTATAAGCTCCAGGAACTCTGAGAATTTTTTTAGATTTTAACTTAGTATCTAAATCTATCCTTTTTTGCGTCAAATCCTTTTCAACAAAATGCATTTAAAATATCCCTTTTTTATTATTTTTTTTTATATATTTTTTACTTACTTCAATATTTAATTTATCAAGATGACCTTTTTTTAATTTATTTAAATTTTGAACAGATTTTAAAAATCTATCACTTTCTTTTTTGGAAATAATATTTTCAGTCAAAGTTGTAAATTTTTTAATATAATCTTTCCTTTTAAAAGGTCGTGCACCATAAGGATGTGCATCGGCTCTTTCTAATTCTTCAGATATCTTTTTACCATTATTTAAAGTTACAACAATTCTTGCACCGAATGACTTCTTTTTTGGATCAGGATGATGATATTTTTTTGTCCATTTTTTATCTTCATGAGTTGTTATGGATTTCCATAATTTAATTGTACTTTTTCTATTAGCTCTTGCTTTTGTATAAGATTTTACATGATGCCAATCAGCATCCTCTAAAGCAACAGCAAATATATACATAATTGAGTGATCTAATGTTTCTCTTGAGGCATTTGGATCCATTTTTTGGGGATCATTTGCTCCAGTTCCAATTACAAAATGTGTGTGATGGCTAGTGTAAATATCAATTTTTTTTATACTTTTTAAATCTTGAATTTTCTTATTTAATTTTTTACCAATATCTATAAGAGCTTGAGCCTGGTATTCTGCTGAATATTCTTTTGTATATGTCTCTAGAATAGCTTTTTTAGCTTCATTCTTTTTTGGCAATGGAACATTATATTTTGCGTTTTTTCCATCTAGTATTCTTGCAATAACACTATCTTCTCCCTCGTAAATTGGGCTAGGTGCACCTTCGCCTCTCATTGCTCTATCAACAGCCTCTATTGCTAATTTACCTGCATGAGCTGGTGCGTATGCTTTCCAGCTTGATATTTCCCCTTTTCTGGATTGACGTGTTGAAATAGTAACATGGAGCGCTTGTTGGACTGCTTGATATATGGTTTCAGTATTTAATCTTAGCATTGAGCCAATTCCAGCAGCAACACTTGGTCCTAAATGTGCGATGTGATCTATTTTATGTTTATGGAGACAAATTCCTTTAACCAAATTAACTTGAACTTCATAAGCTGTAATAATTCCTCTTAAAAGGTCAACACCACTTTTTTTTAGCTTTTCACCAACAGCCAGTATAGGAGGAATGTTATCACCTGGATGGCTATAATCAGCTGCCAAAAAAGTATCATGAAAATCTAATTCTCTAACAGCAGTTCCATTTGCCCATGCTGCCCATTCAGTATCAAATTTCATTTTTGAATTAATACCAAATAAGGTTGAGCCTGATTTCCTTATATGACCTTTGGCCATTTCTCTAGCAGATATAACTGGTTTTCTATTTAATGAGGCAATAGCAACTGAAGCATTATCAATTATTCTATTGATAACCATCTCTATTGAGTTTTTATTTAACTTGGCATTATCACTTGCTATTTCTGCTATTTTCCAGGCAAGCTGTTTCTTCTTTGGAAGGTTAATTTTTGACGGGTATACTTTAACACTGTTTAACAACAAAATAACTCCTAGCTTATGATTTTGTTTTAATAGTTAAAATAAATTAATCAATATTAAAGATATTTAGTTATAATTTTCTCAATTCCTACAAAATCTTTAATCAAGTGATTGTGATATATTTCATCTGATTTTTTTTCAGTATATCCGTATTTTAGCAAAATTATTGGAATTTCTGCTGCTTTGGCTGCATTTGCATCTGTTTCACTATCTCCAATCATAATTGTTTTGTTTTTATCACCATCTAAAATTTCAATAGTGGTGGTTAAATGTCTAGGATCAGGTTTGCAATATTCAAAAGTATTGTATCCAGCTACATATTCAAAATAATCATAAATTCCAATTTTTTTTAAAAGATCAACTGCCAAATGCTCAGTTTTGTTAGTGCATACAGCCATAGAAATATTTTCTTTTTTACACCAATTTAGAAATTCCTTTACTCCATTTATTAACTTGCTTTCATGTAAAATATTTTCTCCGTAGTAAGATAAGAATTCGTTAGTCATTTCGTTTTGAATCTTTTCATCAAACCATTTCCATTGTCCGTTTGCTTTTGCCATCATTGCTTTTGCACCTCTACCAACAGCATTTTTCAATTCACCCAAAGTTTTTGTTGGATATCCAAATTTTTTCATTACATGATTGTGAGCACGAATTAAATCTGGCGCAGTATCAATTAAAGTACCATCTAGATCAAAAAGAATGGTAAATTTTTGTGTCATTTAAAAGTATTATTAAGAAATATATTGTGAATTAATTAAACTAATAACCAAATATATAAAAATATCAAATGAAACAAAAAAAATTAATTAATATCCAATTAAAATTAAGAGACAAATTTTTAAAAAAAGGTGTCAAAATGATCGCTCCAGATACAGTCTTTTTTTCTAAAAACACAAAAATAGGAAAAAACGTAACTATAGAACCATACGTAGTTATTGCTGACAATGTCTCAGTAGGAAATAATGTAAGAATTTTATCTTTCTCTCATTTGGAGGGAGTAAAAATTGAAAATAATGTAAATATTGGACCTTATGCAAGATTAAGACCAGGCACAATTCTTAAATCAGGATCTAAGGTTGGAAATTTTGTTGAGGTGAAAAAAAGTATTATAGGCAAAGAATCTAAATTAAATCATCTTTCATATATAGGTGATTCAAATTTAGGTAAAAAAGTAAATATTGGTGCAGGTACAATTACATGTAATTATAATGGTATTAAAAAAAGCAAAACATCAATTGGTGATGAAGTGTTTGTAGGTTCAAATTCATCACTGGTTGCCCCAATTAAGCTTGAAAAAAAAAGTACAATTGGTGCAGGATCAGTTATTACTAAAAAAGTTTTAAAAAATTCATTAGCTTTAACAAGAGCTGAACAAATTGAAATTAAAAATTATAAAAGAAAAAAATAAATGTGTGGAATAATTGGAATAATAAGTTCTAAAGAAGTTTCAAATAGAATAGTTAATTCACTTAAAAAGCTTGAATATAGAGGATATGATTCTGCCGGAATAGCCACCCTAGTTGACGGAAATATAAACGAAGTAAAGTGTGAGGGTAGGGTTGATGCTTTAGAAAAAGATATATCAAAATTAAATCTTAAAGCAGAGATTGGTATAGGTCATGTTAGATGGGCAACACACGGTAAGCCTAGCAAAGTTAATGCTCATCCTCACTCATCAGAACAGGTTTCAGTTGTTCATAATGGAATTATTGAAAATTCAACAATTTTAAAAAAATTCTTAGAAAAAAAAGGTTATATATTTAAATCACAAACTGATACTGAGGTAATAGCTCATCTAGTAACTGATTACTTAAAAAAAAATTCACTGAAAGATACTATTATAAAAGTTTTGAAAAAACTTCATGGGAGTTTTGCATTAGGTATAATTTTTAAAGATAGAAATGATTTAATGATTGGAGCTAGAAGGGGCTCTCCTTTAGCTGTTGGATATGGTCCAAATGAAAATTATCTTGGTTCAGACTCTTACGCTCTTAAATCTATGACTAATAAAATTACTTATTTAGATGATGGTGAGTTTTGCATTGTTAAAAGAGATCAAATTGAATTTTTTGAGGGAGATGGAATAAAAATAAATAAAGAAGTGATGAATCTTTCTAAAGAAGAACTTAGTTATGACAAAGGCGAGTATAAATATTTTATGGAAAAAGAGATAGATGAACAGCCTTCGACTATCAATGACTGCATAAACGAATACGTGGATAAATATAATAATCAAATAAATATATACAATTTTCCATGGAAGATAAGTTCTTTAAAATCAATTGTATTGATTGGTTGTGGAACAGCATACCATTCATGCTTGGTAGCAAAATATTGGTTAGAGCAAAACACAAATTTAGATGTTAGCATAGATATAGCCTCAGAGTTTAGGTACCGAAAAGTTAGATTTAAAAAAGATTGTCTTTATGTATTTGTATCCCAATCTGGAGAAACTGCTGATACATATGCTGCTTTAGAATTGTGTAAGAAAAATAAAATGAAAACTTGTGCAATTGTAAATGTTGTAGAAAGCTCAATAGCAAGAGACGCTGATTTGGTTTTACCTATATATTGCGGACAAGAAATAGGAGTAGCATCTACAAAGGCTTTCCTTGGGCAAATGTTAGTGCTTTATATACTGTCTCTAAAAATTTCTTTTGATCAGGAAGTAATTACAAAAAAAACATATGAGTCAAAAATTAAAAGTTTATTAACATTGTCTAATTCTGCAAAAAAAACGCTTAAATTAGATGATAAACTTTTAAAGATTGGTAAAGTTTTTGCAGAAGCTAAAGGATGTATGTTTTTGGGAAGGGGTTACTCTTTCCCTATTGCTTTGGAGGGAGCATTAAAGCTAAAAGAATTAGCCTATGTACATGCAGAAGGTTATCCAGCAGGTGAAATGAAACATGGACCATTAGCTTTGATAGAAGAAGGTATGCCAGTAGTCGTTATAGCTCCAAGAGACGAACACTATTTAAAAACTATGTCTAATATGCAGGAAGTGATTGCTAGAGGAGCAAAAGTTCTCCTTATTACAAATAAAAATAAAGATGAAATAATTTCTGAAAATATTTGGGAGCAAATAGAAGTTGATAAATTAAATGATGAACTTATTCCTTTTTTAACAACTATTCCTTTGCAAAAATTGGCTTTCTATTCGGCACTGGAAAAGGGCTATGATATTGATAAACCAAGAAACTTAGCTAAATCAGTAACAGTAGAATAACTTGTATTATTACTTGTCAAAATTTTTAGGCCCCCTTTTAAACCCAACAAATTTTTTATTTATACTTTTTATAATTTTATTTATTTTTTACCTAATTAGTAAAAGAAAAATTATATTAAAAATATTTAGTTTAAATATATTTTTAATAATAATCGTTGCTTTTTTTCCAGCAGGATCTTTAGGTTTAAAGTATCTTGAAAAAGACTTCATAATTAAAAAAGAATACAAAAATATAAAAAATATTTTAGTTTTATCTGGAGCAGATGAAAGAATAATAGCTTCAGTTAGTTTAGCCTATCAATATCCAGAAGCAAAAGTTTTTTATGTTGGTGGAAATGCTTACTTAGTCAAAAATAATGAAAACGATGATCCAACTATAGCTAAAAAATTTTATAATAAACTTAATTTTGATATGGATCGTATAAACTTTATTGGAAAGTCAAGGAACACAATAGAAAATTTTAAAGAAATTAAAGATTTAGATTTAAAATACTCTGAGACTATCTTAATTACCTCTGCTTATCACATGAAAAGATCTATGATGATTGCTAAAAGGCAAGGATTAGAGGTAATACCTTATCCTGTTAATCCAATTTCAAGATCAACAACACATTTACTTAATAGTTACCAGGTTTTTGATGTAACTAACAATCTTTCAAATTTTAATACTTTTTTTAGGGAAATTCTTGGAATAATTGCTTTCAAAATTACAAGCTAAACTTAAATTTTTTATATAAATTTAAATTAATAAAAAATTTACTTTTTTTTATTTAAATCAGATATATATACACTTATAGATTGAATTATGAAGAAATGGAAACCAAATAGTTGGAGAAATTATCCTGTAAAACACATTCCTGATTATAAGGATGAAAAAGAACTTAATATTGTTTTAAACAAATTAAATAATTTTCCTCCTTTAGTTTTTGCTGGAGAAACAAGACATCTTAAAGATCAATTAGCAAATGTAGTTGATGGAAAAGCTTTCTTGTTACAAGGAGGAGATTGTGCTGAAAGTTTTGCGGAATTTCATCCAGATAATATCAGAGATTACTTTAAACTTATGCTTCAAATGTCATTAGTATTAACTTACTCAGCTTCTTTACCTGTAGTTAAGCTAGGAAGAATTGCTGGTCAATTTTCAAAACCAAGAAGTGCACCTACAGAAAAAATTGGAGATGTAGAGCTACCGAGTTATTTAGGAGACAATATTAATTCTATAGAGTTTACTGAAAAAGGAAGAGCTTATGATCCAAAGAGATTGTTTAGAGCCTATTCACAATCTGCCTCAACCTTAAATTTATTAAGAGCATTTTCCAACGGTGGTTTTGCTGATTTAAAAAATGTTCATATGTGGAATTTAGGATACATAAAATCCGCATCTCAAGCCAAAAAATTTAAGGAATTAGAAGATAAAATAGCTGATTCTCTAGCCTTCATGGAAGCTTGTGGAATTACATCTGATTTCAACAGAAGATTGTATACTGTCAATTTCTGGACATCACATGAGGCTTTACATTTACCATTTGAAGAAGCCATGACAAGAATAGACTCAACAACTGGTGAGCATCACGATACCTCAGCACACTTTGTTTGGATAGGTGACAGAACAAGACAAATTGATGGAGGTCATGTAGAATTTTGTAGAGGAATTGAAAATCCAATAGGGATTAAATGTGGTCCAACATCAAAACCAGAAGAAATTGCAAAAATTTGTGAAAAGATAAATCCAAAAAATGAAAAGGGAAAAATTACTTTAATTTCTAGATTTGGACATGATCAAGTAGAAAAATATCTACCTAAGTTAATTAGAGGAATTAAAAAAGAAGGTTTAAACGTTATATGGTCCTGTGACCCTATGCATGGAAATACGATTAAATCAACAACAGGATTTAAAACAAGACCATTTAATAACGTATTAAATGAAGTTAAAAATGTGTTTGCAGTTCATCAGAGTGAGGGGTCATATGCTGGTGGCCTTCATATTGAGATGACTGGTCAAAATGTGACAGAATGTACGGGTGGAGCTCAAAAAATATCAGATACTGATTTATCAAGTAGATACCATACTCATTGTGATCCAAGATTAAATGCAAATCAAGCTTTAGAGTTAGCTTTTTTAATTTCGGATGAGATTAAAAAGAATACCTTGTATGCTAAAAATGGTATTAGAGCGGCATCTTAATCATTTAATTTTTTAAATTAATTATTATATTTTCATTATGGAACCGAGCAAAAAAGTAATATTTATTAAAGATTGGATATTGAATTATGTAAATTCAATGCCCAAAAAAGCTGATTCATTAGTAATAGGAATCTCTGGGGGAATTGACTCATCCGTTTCAAGCACTTTAAGCGCGATGACTGGATTAAAAACCATTGTATTGTCTATGCCTATAAAACAAAAAAGTGCCCAGCATGATTTAAGTTTAAAACACCAAGATTGGCTTAAACAAAATTTTAAAAATGTGAAGGGAATTACTGTAGAGCTGGATAATCTCTTTTCCACATTTGAAAATACTTTGAAGGATTTTAGTAACTTACACGGAATGGCAAACTCAAGAGCTAGGTTGAGAATGACTACACTTTATCAAGTAGCCGCAGCCAATAATGGAATAGTTGTTGGCACAGGAAATAAAGTTGAAGATTTTGGAGTAGGTTTTTACACAAAGTACGGCGATGGCGGAGTTGATATATCACCTATAGCTGATTGTAACAAAACTGAGGTTTGGGAATTAGGAAAAGAATTAAAAATTTTACAAGAAATTATTGATGCTCCTCCAACAGATGGACTATGGGATGATGGGAGAACAGATGAGGGCCAACTAGGTCTTAGTTATAAAGAACTAGAAGAGGCCATGGAGAATGAAAGTTCAAAAAATAGAGAAAAATATATTAAAATAAGAAATGCAAACCTGCATAAAATGGATCCAATTCCAGTATGCAAGATTCCAAGCTAATCAAATAGATTCACAAATCTATAATTAAAGTATATTCCTACATTAATGAACAAAGATATTTTTTTGACAAATAGCTATGGTGGCAAAAAAGAACATTTTAAGCCGATAGATGAAAATAATATTAAAATGTATGTTTGTGGCCCAACAGTCTATGATGATCCACATATAGGTAATGCAAGACCATTAGTTGTATTTGATATTCTTTATAAAGTTTTAAAATGTAAATATGGCAAAGATAGAGTTACTTATGTCAGAAATATAACTGATATTGACGATAAAATAATCCAGTCTGCAAAAGACAAAAAAATTTCAATAACTGAATTAACAAACAAAATTAATACAAATTTTCAAGAAGATTGTAATTACCTTAATTGTGAAAGACCTAATTTCCAACCTAAAGCCACAGAAAATATAAATGAAATGATTGAAATGATTAGTGGTTTAATTAAAAAAGGTTTTGCCTATGAAAGCAATAAACATATTTATTTTGAAGTAAAAAAGTTTAAAGACTATGGAAAATTATCAAATAAAAAAATTGAAGACTTGATATCTGGATCTAGAGTAGAAGTATCAAGTAATAAGAAAAATCCTGAAGATTTTGTTTTATGGAAACCGTCTAGTGAAGATGAGCCTAGTTGGCAATCTCCCTGGGGAAATGGTAGACCTGGTTGGCACTTAGAATGTTCAGTAATGTCCAAAAAATATCTTGGCGATAAGTTCGATATCCATGGAGGTGGTAGAGATCTAATCTTTCCTCATCATGAAAATGAAATTGCACAGTCAAGATGCGCTAATGAAACAGACGTTTTTTCAAATTATTGGGTACATAATGGATTCATTACCTTATCAAATGAAAAAATGGCTAAATCGCAAGGAAATATTTTAAAAATAAGTGATTTTAAAAAGAATGTTAACGGTCAAGCTTTAAGATTAGCTTTAATTAGCACTCACTATAGACAGCCTTTGGATTGGAACGATAAACTTTTGCAGGAGAGTCAAAAGACAATTGATAAATGGTACAAAAGTTATGTTGCATTAGACAAGCCCAAACTAATATCAGATGACGATCTTTTACCTTTGTATGATGATTTAAATACCCCTAAGTATATTGCTAATCTTCATAAATTATTTGAAAAATCTCAATCTGGTAATATTGAGGATAAAAAAGAATTTGTGTCAGCTTGTAATTTTATTGGTTTATTAACAGAAACTAAAGATGAATGGGATAATTTTAAAAAAAATAAATCTATTTTAAGTGATGATTACATTGAAAATAAAATTAAAGAACGAAATCAGGCTAGAGATAGTAAAAATTATGAATTAGCAGATAAAATTCGTGATGAACTTTTAGAAAAAGGAGTTCAAATAGAGGATAAAGATGGTAAAACCTCGTGGAAATTTAAATAAATGTCAGACAAAATATACATATTTGACACTACCTTACGAGATGGTGCACAAACACAAGGTGTTGACTTTTCGTTAGACGATAAAGAAAAAATATCTACTGCATTAGACAATCTTGGTGTTGATTATATTGAAGGCGGGTGGCCAGGAGCTAATCCTACGGATACAGAATTTTTTAATAAAAAACACTCATTTAATCATTCAATACTAACTGCCTTTGGAATGACAAAAAAATCAGATCATAGCGCTGAGAATGATCCAATGATATCATCTTTAATAAATTCAAAGGCAAATTCAATTTGTTTATTTGGAAAATCTTGGGATTTTCATGTTGATGTTGCTTTAGGTATATCTAAAGAACAAAATTTAAAAAATATAAGTGAAAGTGCTAAACATATTATTAATTCTGGAAAGGAATTTATGTTTGATGCTGAACATTTTTTTGATGGATATAAATCAAATAAAGAATACGCTTTAAGTTGCATTAAGTCTGCGTTTGATCATGGTGCAAGATGGATTGTTTTGTGTGACACTAATGGAGGAACTTTACCTCATGAAATTTCAAAAATAGTAACCGATGTTTCAAAACATATCCCAGGAAAAAACTTAGGTATTCATGCACACAATGATACAGAAAATGCAGTTGCAAATTCTTTAGTTGCAATTCAAGCAGGCGTAAGACAGGTGCAGGGTACAATCAATGGTTTAGGTGAAAGATGTGGAAATGCTAATTTGATGTCTCTAATTCCTTCTTTGTATTTAAAGGATGAATTTTCAAAGAATTTCGAAATAAATATAAAAGATGAGAATATTAAACACTTAACACAATGTTCTAGATTATTGGATGAAATTTTAAACAGAAAGCCTAATAAACATTTACCTTATGTTGGTGCTGCAGCTTTTTCACACAAAGGTGGAATGCATGTCTCTGCAGTTCAAAAAGACCCAAAAACATATGAACATATTGATCCAAAAGAAGTTGGCAATGTGAGAAATATTGTTGTTTCAGATCAGGCTGGTCAATCGAATATACTATCAAGATTGGAAACCATAGGGATTAACATAAAAAAAAATGATCCTAAAATAAAAGAACTTTTAAATGAAGTAAAAGGAAGAGAGTTTATTGGATATAGTTATGACGGGGCTGATGCTTCATTTGAATTATTAGCAAGAAGAATAGTCGGAGAAATACCCAGATATTTAATTATCAAAGCTTACGATGTATCTGTAAAAAAAAATTCTTCAGGTGAAATTATTTCATCAGCAAAAGCTGAACTAGAAGTTGATGGTGAAACAATTGTTTGTGAGGGAGAAGGAAACGGACCGGTTAATGCATTAGATAATGCGATTCGAAACAATATTGATAAAATTTCTAAATACTCAGATTATCTTAAAGATTTGAGACTAGTTGACTATAAGGTAAGAATTTTAAATACTGGAACAGAAGCTGTAACTAGAGTTTCAATTGAAAGCACAGACTCCAAAGGAAAAAACTGGTTCACAATTGGAGTTTCACCCAACATTATTGATGCATCTTTTAAAGCCTTAATAGACAGTCTTGATTATAAATTGTTTAAAGATAATGCACCAGCAAGTGCTTAATGAATTTAAATAATATATCATATATATTACATAAGCCACAGCTATCTGAAAATATTGGATTATGCGCAAGAGGCATGAAAAATTTTGGCTTTAAAAATTTATCATTAATCGAACCTAAACCTTTATTTCCAAATGATAAAATCTTTGCAACTTCTGTCGGTGCTAAAGATATAATAAAAAAAACTAAAGTTTTTTCAAATTTAGAAAAATCATTAAATAATACCGACATTTTAATTGCTACATCTGCAAGATTTAGAAATAAAAATATTAAACATATTTCATTAGAAGATTTAAAAAAAATTGATTTTACAAAAAAAGTAACTTTTTTATTTGGCTCAGAAGCATCAGGATTATCAAACAACGAAGTAAGTTATGCTGATTATACATTGCAAATTCCGAGCAATGTTAAATTTAGATCATTAAATCTTTCTCATAGTTTAGTTATTGTTGCTGAAACAGTTTCAAGATTAATTTCAAAAAATAAAATTCATTTTCAAAAATCTCAAAAAATAAAAAAAGCAACAAAGAAAGAAATATCAGCAATGTTACATTTTTGTTTATCAAATCTTGAAAACAAAAATTTTTTTAAACAAAATGCAAAAAAACCTATTATGCTTGAAAATTTAAGAAGCATTTTTTATAAAATGGAACTTTCCCAAAAAGAAATACGTATTTTATCCAGTGTATTCGCAGGTTTAAGCAAAAAACCTTGATTGACAAAAATATTTTGAAGTCTATAAAACTCATAATTGAAATATGACAAAACGATTAAACTCAAAACATAAAGTTGATAGAAGGCTTAAAGTTAATTTATGGGGTAGACCCAAAAGCCCTTTTAACACCAGAGCATATCCCCCTGGGCAACATGGTCAAACGAAATCTGCAAAACCCTCAGATTATGGAATTCAATTACAAGCAAAGCAAAAATTAAAATGTTATTACGGTAACATGAATGAAAGACAATTTAGAAACATGTATAAAAGAGCTATTATGAAGAAAGGTGATACTGCTGAAAATTTAATTGGTCTATTAGAAAGGAGATTAGATGCAGTTATCTATAGGTCAAAATTGTCAAACACAATTTTTTCCTCAAGACAATTGATTAATCATGGTCATGTTAGAGTAAATGGAAAAAAAGTTAATATTTCAAGTTATCAAGTAAAAGAGGAGGATAGTATTGAGATAAGAGATAAATCAAAACAATTAGCTTTAATAGATATTGCTCTTGCGAATAAAGAAAGAGAAGTGCCTGAGTATTTACAATTAGATGAAAAAAATAAAAAAGTTAAATTTGTAAGAATTCCTAAATTTGAAGAAGTTCCTTACCCTGTTGTAATGGAGCCAAATTTAGTAATTGAATATTACTCAAGATAATTTTTCTGATTAAAAGAACATCAAAAAATCATATAGAAAAAATACTTTCAGAAAATCCGGACTGGAAAGTTCTCGATATTGGTTGTGGCTATGGAGCTAATAAATATGCAACTACAATAAGTGATATTGTCGACTATTCTGATCATTACAATGATAAAACATTTGTAAAAATAACTGAAAAAAAATTGCCATTTAAAGATAACGAATTTGATTATATTATCGCCTCTCATGTAGTCGAACATGTTGAGGATATTTCCTATTTTTTAAATGAATTATCTAGAGTAGGAAAAAGAGGATATATCGAAGTACCCACAAGACTTGAAGACAATTTAGTTTTTGAAAATAAAAATGATCATATTTGGCACTTAGTATTTGATGATGTTAATAATCAAATTAATATTTCAAAAAAACAACAATACTTTGAGCCAGTTTTAACCGTATCCTCAATAAAAAAATTTAATGAATATTTTCGTGAAAGTTTAGTAATCGAGTTAAGTTGGGAAGATAGTATTCAATTTAAAATGGATGATGATAATTTAAAAACTCAAGCTCAAATATCAATTTTTAATTTGTTAAAAAAATATTTCTCAAAAAAAATTAGGTTATTATTTAAATAAGATTAGTTCTTCTTTTTAAAATCAATTCCATTATCTTCAAAAAGTTTTGCCAATTCACCACTTTCGTACATTTCCTTAACTATATCACAACCACCGATGAATTCATTTTTAACATATAATTGAGGAATAGTTGGCCAGTCACTAAAAACTTTAATTCCTTCTCTAAGATTTTGGTCCGCTAAAACATTTACACCCTTAAAATTAACCTCAAGCATTTTTAAAATATTGGTTACAGCCATAGAAAACCCACACTGAGGAGCATCAGGTGTTCCCTTCATAAACAAACATACTTCATTATTTTTAATTTCATTTTTAATTAATTCATTTGTTTGACTATCCATTTACTTCTCCTTTGTTTTAACGGCTAATGCGTGTAATTCATTCCCCATCTTGCCTTTGAGTGAACTGTATACCATTTTGTGCTGCTGAATTTTACTTTTTCCAGCAAATTGCGACGAAATTACTGTCGCCGAATAATGATTGCCATCACCTGCAAGATCTTGAATTTCTATTTTTGCATCAGGAAGAGCTTCTTTTATTAAGCTTTCTATTTCTTTTAAATCCATTGCCATTAGTTAACCATATATTCCTTTAGCCAATTTTTATAGCCTTCTTTGATATCGTCAATTGATATTTTTAGATCACTCCCATAAGTAATCTGATTGCTTTCCACTATACCCAATTTATCAAAATGGATTGAATCTTTTTTAAGTATTTTTTCAACATTTTCTAAATTCTCAGGTTTTATTTCAATTATATACCTTCCTTGGTCCTCTCCAAAAAAATATTCAAATTTATTTACTAAACCTTCAATTGGAAATAACTTTACTCCTCTATCTCCTTTTATGCTCATTTTTGATATAGCTGTTAAAATTCCTCCTAAGGAAACATCATGACATGTCTCAATTAAATTCTTATTTTTTAAATTTAAAATACTCATCCCATTTTGTTTTTCATTAAATAAATTTATTTCTGGAGGAGGACCATTATGATTAGACAAAATATTTTTTGCAAATATTGATTGATCTAAATGACCTTCAGTCTTACCAATTACAAATATATAGTTACCATTATTTTTTAATTCCATTGTAATCATCTTCTTATAATCAGATAGTAAACCAATACCTCCAATAGATGGAGTAGGCTTAATTCCCTTATCTTTTGTCTCATTATAGAAAGAAACATTTCCTGAAACTACAGGGTAATTTAAATATTTTGAAGCTTCTGTGATTCCTTCAACACATTCAACAAATTCTCCCATATTTTTTTCTTTTTCTGGGTTTCCAAAATTAAGACAATTTGTAATAGCTATTGGTTTCGCGCCAACGGAAATCATATTTCTCCAACTTTCACAAACAACTTGCTTTCCTCCTGTTAATGGATGAGCATGACAATAAGTTGCAGATGAGTCCACTGCTGCAGCTACAGCTTTGTTTGTTCCATGAACTCTTACTACTCCAGCATTCCCACCGGGCTTTTGAATTGTATCACCCATGACCGTATGATCATATTGGTTCCATATCCATTCTTTATCTGCAATGTTTGGATCAGTTAGAATTTTATTTAAACATTCACTTAGTTTCAAAGACTTAAAATTATTTTTTGAAAATTTAATCTCTTTAGGTAATTTAGCTTTTGTCCATTTACGATCGTACATAGGAGCATTTTCAGCCAAAAAATCTATCGGAATTTCAGCAACTTTTTTATTTTCAAAAAATAATTCTATATTTTTACTATTGGTTGTCTTTCCAATAACTGCAAAATCTAAGTTCCACTTATCAAATATTTTTTTTGCCTCATTTTCTTTTCCTGCCTCTAACACAATCAACATACGCTCTTGGCTTTCTGAAAGCATGATTTCATAAGGTGTCATATTTTCTTCTCTGCAAGGTACTTTTGTTAAATCTATTTCAATACCTAGATCACCTTTTGATGCCATTTCAATACTTGATGAAGTTAGTCCAGCAGCTCCCATATCCTGAATTGATATTATTGACTTACCTGCCATTAATTCTAAGCAAGCCTCTAAAAGTAGTTTTTCAGTAAATGGATCACCAACCTGAACTGTTGGTTTCTTTTCTTCTATCTTATCATCGAAAATAGTTGATGCCATACTTGCACCATGAATTCCGTCTCTACCTGTTTTTGATCCTACATATATAACAGGCTTGTCAACTCCAGCAGCTTTAGAGTAAAATATTTTATTTTTATTTACTAAGCCTAGTGTCATTGCATTGACTAGAATGTTTCCATTATAAGACTCATCAAAGCAAGTTTGGCCAGCGATAGTTGGAACGCCAATACAATTCCCATATCCACCAATACCTTTAACAACACCTCTTAATAGATTTCTAGTTTTTTCATGATCAATTGACCCAAAATGAATTGAGTTTAAATTGGCAATAGGTCTTGCTCCCATAGTAAATACATCTCGCATAATTCCACCAACACCTGTTGCTGCACCTTGATAGGGCTCAATAAATGAAGGATGGTTATGACTTTCTATCTTAAATACAATTGCATCATCATCTTCAATGTCGACAACACCAGCATTTTCTCCTGGACCTTGAATAACTTGATCACCTTTAGTATGTAATTTTTTAAGATGTCTTCTAGATGATTTATAAGAACAGTGTTCATTCCACATTGCTGAAAAAATACCTAATTCTGTAATATTTGGAGTTCTCTTTAATAGATCGCAAATTTTTTTATATTCATCTTTCTTCAGTCCATGATCGATAGCTATTTGTTCATTTACTTCACTCATTACATGCTACCTATTAAATTTTCGAAGATAAGTGATCCGTCTTCACCCGAAAGAAAAGGATCAATCATTCTTTCTGGATGAGGCATCATTCCTAAAATATTTTTATTTTTATTAAATATCCCAGCTATATTTTTAATAGCTCCGTTAGGATTATTATTTTCATCATCATTTCCTTTATCATCACAATAAGTAACAGCTATTTGACCATTATCTTCTATTGATTGTAATTCATCATTTGAGCAAAAGTAATTTCCCTCGTTATGAGCAATATGAAGTTCTAAAACTTCTTTCTTAATATTTTTAAAATATTTATTTTCTTTATTTTTAATTTTCACAAAAACATTTTTACAAATAAAATTTAAGTATTTATTTTGTTGAAGTATACCAGGTAATAAACCTGTTTCAGTTAGTATTTGAAAACCATTACAAATTCCAAGTACCAATCCTCCAGAATTCGCAAAATCAATTACAGATTTAATAATTCTTGATTTACCTGCAATGCTCCCACATCGAAGGTAATCTCCATAGGAGAAACCTCCAGGCAAAACAATTAAATCACTTTTTGGAATTTCAGCGTCGTTATGCCAAACCATCTGGTTTTTAAAGCCAAATTTCTTTAGAGCAACATCCATGTCTCTATCACAATTTGAGCCGGGGAATATAATTACAGATGATTTCATTAAATAGTTACAAGATTTTATAATTCTCAATAACTAGATTTGCTAAAAGCTTTTTACACATATCTTCGACTTGAGATTTAGCTTTACCTTCATCATTCTCATTTAATTCGATGTCAAAATATTTACCTTGTCTAACTTCTGAAACATTATCAAAAGTCATTCCATTTAGAGTTTGTTGTATCGCTTTGCCTTGAGGATCAAGCACTCCATTTTTTAAAGTAACAATTACTTTTACTTTCATTTTTTCTTTATTTTTACTGCTTTAGGTTTAGGATAAGTTAATGGTCTTATATTTGATTGTTCGTGTAATATATTAAGCCTAATGGCCACTTCTTGATAAGCTTCTAGCAAATTACCAAGGTTATTTCTAAATCTATCTTTGTCTAATTTTTTATCTGTCCTCATATCCCAAAGTCTGCACGTATCAGGACTAATTTCATCAGCTAACATAATTTCTCTTTTACCTCCAGCTTCAAATCTTCCAAATTCAACTTTAAAATCTACTAATTTAATTCCAACGCCCCTGAACATACCTTGAAGAAAATCATTTATTCTTCTTACTTCTTCGTAAATAAAATCTAATTCGAAAACATCCATCCACTTAAAAGCTAAAATATGCTCTCTACTTACGAGAGGATCACCTAGATCATCATTTTTTAAGCAATATTCAACTAAAGGATAATCAAGCACTGTTCCATCTTCTATTCCTAATCTTTTTGTTAAGGATCCTGTAGCAATATTTCTTACAACAAATTCAATTGGAATAATTTCAACTAACTTTACCAGTTGTTCTCTCATATTAAGTCTTTTTACTAAATGATTTTTTATTCCAATATTGCTTAACTGAGTAAGAATATGTTCTGAAATTCTATTATTTAAAATTCCTTTTCCTTCAATGATATCTTTTTTTTGATTATTAAAAGCTGTAGCATCATCTTTAAAATGTTGAATTACTAAATTCTTATCAGTAGTTGCATAAATAATTTTAGCTTTTCCTTCGTATAATTTTTTACCTTTTTTCATTATTTAAAAACCCTATTAAAAATTAAATTAATATTCTTAAAGTGTGAGGAATAATCAAATATTTTTTTCATTTTTTTGCTGGATATTCTAGATGTAATGTTTTTATCACTCATCACAACATCTAAAAGATTGAGATTATCTGCTATGCATTTTTTAGCATGTGCTTGTACTAATCTATATGAGATTTCTCTACTTAAACCTGATTTTGTTAGTTCTAACATCAATTCTTGAGAGAAAATTGTACCCTTGGTGATATTAAGATTGTTAAGCATTTTCTCTGGATAAACAATCATTTTATCTAATACGCTCGCTAATCTTACTAAAGCAAAATCTAATGTTATATTTGCATCTGGACCAATATTTCTTTCTACACTTGAATGTGAAATATCTCTTTCATGCCAAAGAGCTATATTTTCTAATGCTGGAATAGTATAACTTCTAACCATTCTAGCAAGTCCAGTTAGGTTTTCACTTAATATTGGATTTTTTTTATGTGGCATCGCACTTGAACCTTTTTGTTTTTTAGAGAAAAATTCCTGCAATTCATAAACTTCAGTTCTTTGTAAGTGTCTAATTTCTGTTGAAACTCTCTCAATTGATCCAGCTATAATACCTAAAACTGAAAAATAATGTGCATGTCTATCTCTTGGAATAACTTGAGTAGATATAGGTTCAACTTTTAACCCTAGTTTTTTAGCAACGTGTTTTTCTACATTAGGATTAATATTTGCAAAAGTACCAACAGCACCAGATATTGCACACGTTGATATTTCATCTATTGCATCAATTAATCTTTTTCTATTTCTTTTAAATTCCTCATAATATGAAGCTAATTTAAGACCAAATGTAATTGGTTCTGCATGAATACCATGGCTTCTACCCATACATGGTGTAAATTTATATTTTTTAGCTTTAGATTTTAAAACTTTCAAAATTTGATCGATATCTTTTAACAAAATCTTACCAGATTGAGCTAATTGAATATTAAAACTTGTATCTACCACATCTGATGATGTCATTCCTTGGTGTAAATATCTTGCCTTAATTCCAACTTTTTCAGTGACAGATGTGAGAAATGCTATAACATCGTGTTTTACTTTAGCTTCAATATTATGAATTCTTTTAACATTAATTTTAGCATTTTTTCTTACTGCACTTGCAACTCCTTTTGGAATATTCCCTAATTTTTCCATAGCTTCAGCTGCAGCTATCTCCACATCTAACCAAATTTGATATTTGTTATATTCAGACCAAATGTCAGTAAGTTCTTTTCTAGAGTATCGTGTTATCATTAATTATATGGAGGCCTCTTATAACCTTTAACAGATTCTGTAAAAATTTCATAAGAGTCTTCTGTAATCCCTATTGTATGCTCAAATTGTGCTGATAAAGACTTATCCTTTGTTACTGCGGTCCATCCATCATTTAGCACTTTAACATCTAATTTACCCACATTTATCATTGGCTCTATTGTAAATGTCATGCCAGGTGTTAATTCATGACCAGTATTTTTCTTACCATAATGAAGAATATTAGGAGGTTCATGAAAAGTATTACTAATACCATGTCCACAAAAATCTCTTACTACTGAAAAACCTCTTTCTTCAACAAAGGATTGAATTTCATGGCCAATGTCTCCTAATTTTACACCTGGTTTTAAAATTGCTATTCCTTTCATCATCGACTCGTAAGTTGTTTCAATTAAATTTTTTGCTTTAACTGGGATATCTCCAATAGTGAACATTCTACTTGTGTCCCCATAATACTCATTAACTATTGCTGTAACATCTATATTTACTGCATCTCCTTCATTTAAAACTCTATCAGAGGGAATACCATGGCAAACAACATGGTTTAATGATGTACACAATGATTTTTTAAAGCCACGATAATATAGTGGAGCAGAATGGCCACCGTTATCTCTTATAAATTCATAACCAAGTTGATCAATTCGATCTGTAGAAACACCTTCCTTAACTTCATCAGTTAACATATCTAAAGTCTTAGATGCTAGTTTCCCAGCAATTCTCATTTTCTCAAATTTTTCTGAATAATTACTCATCTAAAATTTTTATTTTCTTTTCAATTTTTATTTCTTTAGAATTTAAACTGCATCTGTAAGCAAGAAAGTTTACACCAGATTTTTTAGCATCTAAATATTCTTTATAATAAGTAGAGTCTATATCTTTTGCTATTCTAAAATTATTTATACCCTGAATTTGCGTTAAAAATAAGACATAAGGTTTATATCCTTTTTTGATTGATTCTTTTAACTTTTGAAGGTGTTTTGCACCTCTAGATGTTACTGCATCTGGAAATTCTGCAATGTCATCCTCCCTCATTAATGTTGTATTTTTTACCTCTAATATTTTTTTATCACACAAAAAATCAAATCTTGTGTCATCAGAGTACTTAAATTCTGCTCTGATATTTTTTATAGAGCTAAATTCTTTTATTAATTTATTTTCTAAAGCATGCTCAACAATTCTATTTGCTCTATGAGTATTAACCCCAATTATTCTTTTTTTTACTTTTATCATCTCAAGGGTAAATTTTAATCTACGCTTTGGATCGTTATGTTCACTTATCCAAGCCTCATTTCCTTGATCTAATAAACCCATCATAGAGCCTGTATTAGGACAGTGCGCTACTACTGTTTTATTATTTACTTCTATATCTACGAAAAATCTCTTATATCTCCGGTGTAATTTGCCTTTTAATAAAGTGTTGGTAAATTTCATAGAATTTTATTTATATTTAGAAATGAATAATAAAAAAGAAATATCTGCATCAATTATCATTATTGGGAATGAAGTATTGTCTGGTAGAACAAAAGATTTAAATACTAGCACACTTGCTACATGGCTTAATTCACTAGGTATTTCTGTCGGAGAAGTGCGTGTTATTCCCGATGTTGAAAAAACAATAATTGATACAGTTCACGAATTAAGAGTCAAATACAACTATGTGTTTACTACAGGTGGCATAGGTCCAACACATGATGATATTACCGCAGAATCAATTTCAAAAGCATTTAATATTGAATATGGTTTTCACAAAGAAGCCTTTGCTATTTTAGAGAAATATTATGAGCCAAAAAATTTTAATGATGGTAGACAAAAAATGGCGAAGATGCCCATTACAGCAAATTTAATTTTAAACCCAACGAGTGGCGCCCCTGGCTTTTACGTTGAAAATGTTTTTTCTCTTCCAGGAGTTCCATCAATTTTAAAAGCAATGATTGGTGGATTAAGTAATGTTTTAGTTGGAGGAGATCCTATTTTAAGCAAAACCATAAATTTAATGACCTATGAAAGTGAAATAGCTAGTTCTTTAACTGATGTTCAAGATAATAATAAAGATGTAGAGATTGGAAGTTACCCGTTTTTTAGACAAGGAAAATTGGGTGTTTCAATTGTACTAAGATCAAAGGATAAAGAAAAAATAGATTTATGCAGTTCATTAATTCTTGAATTTGTTAAAGCAAAAAATATTAAAGTAGTTGAATTAGAGTAATGTTATATTTTGCTTACGGAAGTAATCTTAATCTTTTCCAAATGAAACGAAGATGTAAGGACTCAGTTTTTCTAAAAAAATATGAACTTAAAGGCTATCGATTAAATTTTAGAAGCAAATATAGGGCAGCAGATATTGAGAAAAGTAAAAACTCATTAGTTCCTGGAGCTTTGTTTGAAATTTCTAAAAGTGATGAAAAAAAATTGGATGTTTATGAGGATTATCCAGTTTTATATAAAAAACTATATTTTCTTTACTACAACAAAAAAGTTATGACTTACATAATGGTTAATAAAACAAAGTTTAGATATCCAACTGAAAGATACTTAAATGTGGTAAAGCGAGGATACAAAGATTGTAAACTCAATATGAAATATTTAAAAATTGCGTTACAGCCGGTCAAGTAATGTTTACAAAAAAACAATTATTAACTAAAGGTTTATTATCTGTAGCACCTCATATGTTTTCTGTAATTCCATTTGGAATTGTTTGTGGTGCAATTGGTATTGAGCTCGGTTTTAGCCCTATATTAGTTTATGCAATGTCTATAATCATTTTTGGTGGCGCATCGCAAATTGTCTTCTTACAACTGCTTTCTGGGGGAGCGTCAACGTTAATAGCCGTAACGTCAGTTGGGGTAATTAATTCAAGACACTTATTGTATGGTGCTGTTTTATCTGAATACTTAGATAAACTCTCTTTTGTAAAAAAATTATTGATTTCTTATTTAGTGGTAGATCAGGGATTTGCAGAGTCTAATAAGTTTTTTCAAAAAAATAAAAATGAGCCATATCTACATTATCATTTGCTAGGTTCAGGAGGCACTCTTTGGATTTTTTGGCAACTATCTACATTGTCAGGAATAATTCTTGGTTCATTTGTTCCAGAGGAGATAGGATTGAAATTTGCAGTTCCATTAACTTTTATAGCAATTGTTGTCCAAGATTTAAAAAAATTAGATCATGTGATAGTTATGATCACATGTGGATTAAGTTCATTGTTATTTTTTAATGCACCTTTTAAATCTTACATAATAATATCACCAATCATAGCATTGTTTGTAGCTGCATTAGTATTGAAGTTAAAAAAATGACTTGGTCATCAATTATTATTGCTGGGATAATTACTTATTTTACCAGAATGACTATGGTCGCTCTAGTAGACAGAGATTTATTAGGAGAAAAAATTAAAGCAGTGCTAGCATATGTTCCGTCAGCTGTCTTTCCAGCAATTATATTTCCAGGAATATTTATTAATGATTATGGAACATTTATAGAAATGAATGATCCTAAAATATTTGGAGCAATAGTTGCTATATTAGTTGGTTATTTTTCTAGAAATGTAATTGCCACAATATTATCTGGATTATTTTCGTATTGGATTATTATATTTTTATTATAAAATTTATTAATGAGCATCACTAGATTTGAAAGTAGTTTCTATAAAAAAAATGGATATTTATTAAAAGAAGAGCTTATTTCAAAGAAAGATATTAATAAATTAAATACTCTTATTAATAAGATTGTAACTAAAGAAAAGAACAGTAGAAGAAAGATTAAAGACCAAGGTGGAACTCAAAGTTACGATAATTACCATTTTGTATTCAATAGCAACTCATCAAAAAATAAAGAAATATTAAGATTAAATAATCCTCAAAATAATAATAAATTATTTTATGATTTATCAAGGAATAAAAAGATTATTGATATTGTTAAAAAATTAATTGGAGGAACAGTAAGGTTTCATCTTGGAAAATTAAACTTTAAATTACCTAATAAGAAAAAGGGTAGTCTTGTTGAGTGGCATCAGGATTTTGCTTTTTATCCACATACAAATGATGATTTGATTACTGTAGGAATTTATATTGAAGATTGTCACGAAAGAAATGGTCCTCTAAAGGTCATTAAAGGTTCTCATAAAAAAGAACTATTTAGCCATCATAGTAATGATAATTATTTTGTAGGTAAAATTAATACTAAAAAAAATAAAATTAACTTAAAAAAATCTGTTTCTTTAACTGGAAAAGCAGGCTCAGTCGCTTTCTTTCATTGTCGAACAATTCATGGCTCAGGCTTAAACCATACAAATGGATCAAGACCTCTAATATTATTTGGTTATAGAGCATGTGATGCATGGCCAATTATAAACGATGGTAATCCACACCCAGAGACAAATTTTGAAAATTATGATGCAAATATTATTTATGGAAAAAAATCAATAGTTCCAAGATGTACAGATGTTCCAGTGATTATTCCTTTACCTAAAAAGAAACACTATGTTTCAATTTATCAACTTCAAAAAAGTAGATAACTATCAGCCTTTGAAAATTTTATCTTGTTTACCTTTGCACATTAAATGAGCCTCTGTTATTTTTTCTGGAAATTTATCTAATTTCCAGTTGTTATCTAAAATATCAAAATATTTTTCTGGATCAAAATCCTCAGACTTTGCAAGCGTTATACTAAATATATTATCTTTTCTATAATCGTTCATAATGCCATCCGTAAACTCATTTAAAGGATAATACTGAGGAGCTGTAAACATTACAAAAAAGGCCATATTACTAAAAGCTGGTCTAACAAGCACAACATCAGCAATATTTAATGTATTAGATCCATTTATTCTTATAGGAACCTTTCTTCCCTGTAATTCAGGTGTGTCTGAACTTTTATAAGTTAAAAAGGAAAACATTATCCCAATTTTATTACAGTCTCTTTTTTCAAGAACAAATCTCATTTTATCTCCATGAACAACCTCACCAGGTACACTTGCTACAACATAACTCCCGAAATCATGAATATTCCATTCGTCATCATTAGCATAAGAAAACGTTGTAAAAAAAATTGAAACTAATAAAAAATATCTAAATATTTTAAAAAACACCTAAAAATAATCCTGCTAATTTAATTATTATTAAAGCTTCCATACCTACAAACATTAACTTTCCTTAATCTTATTTTTTTGGTTACAACGTCTGTAAAACTCTTTAAAATTTTCTGAGAAATAATCTAGCTTCCAATTATTTTTTCTAATATCGAAATAATTCTCTACTTCAAAATTTAAGCCGTCATTTAATGATATTTCGTATTTGTCATTTTCTTCAATAAAGCCAGATAGTTTTTTGGCATACTCTTTCGAGTCATATGAACCTAACTTAAATACTACCCAATGAGCTCTATGATCTAATATTTTTTCTATATGAGTAACTTCAGCAAAAAAATCAAAATTATTAATTTTTATTGGAATATTTTTATTTTCAAATTGATAAATATTTGCATCACCTTTTGTCGTTAAAAAAGTAAATAAATGATAAACGGTGTCACAATCCTTATAATTTAAAGATAAAACAATTCTATCACCATGTATAAATTCACCATTCTTAGACATGTAAATAAAATTTTTATCTTTCTCAATTATTGCCCACCCATCATCCTGAGCTCTAGCATGAGGGTGGACTATTAAAAGGATAACAAACGCTACTAAATGAAGGAAAAAGAATAATGATAATCTCACGATTCTATTTTTAATAAATTGTTTTGTTAAAATTTGGTTATAAATAGGGTTTAAAAATGTTTTTTTAAGAAAAAATAGTCTCTTCAAAAAGAATTTATTTGCCTTCTAAAAGTCTAAATTACATGTTAAGTTTTAGTATGGCTGATAGTAAAGACATAGTAAATTTAACAGAAAATAAATCAGTAGATTTAAGTCATTTAGATGAGGAGTCGAAAAAAGAAATCCATAAACTAATAGCTAAACAAAAAGTTGAGCTAACTAAAAAAGGGATGGAACAATCAATTGATGTTGATTCTTTAAGAGCAAGATTAAATACATTTGGAAATCAAGTTTACGACGTTATTGACAAGGGTGGTTCGATTACCATTACTAACGCCAAAGACGATAGCATTGGAAGAACAGAAGTTATAATGGGAAATACTGATGAAGCTGCTAAAGGAAAATTAAGTAGAAGCGCCAAAGGATTACCTGATAATTCAAAATGGCTTATCATCGGAGGTGTTGTGGTGGCAATTATTGCCATATTCGCTCTCTCCGGTAACTAAATTGAGAAATAACTTAATCATAGAATTAAAAAAAGACTCAAATACTCAAAAAATTAATCAAAAAATTGATATTTTTTTAAACAATAATCTAGAACAAAATAAAATAGCTCAAGCAAGAATTTTTTTTATTAAATCGGTAGAAGAACTGATTAAAAAAGGAAATGATGTTTATGAGCAAGGTGGAAATATGACTTTTGAAAGAATAATCAGTCATGAAAATATTTCAATTACTGTAAAAGCTAAATTTTTAAAGAATGAGAGTTTGCTCTCAAAAATGATGAGTTTTTTTAAAAAATGAGAAAAAGAAGCTATTACAATAATAGGAATATAGGTTTAGAAAGAGCACTTCAGCATATTGAAGATGCAAAAATATTATCAAATGAACTTGGCGGTACCGATAAGGATGTAAAAGAATATTTTTTTTCTTTACCTAAAAATAAATTAAAAAAAATATTTAATGAATATGGAAATAAATATGGACAAGATGTAAAAGAATATGCAGTTGAAACTTTTCCTCACTGGAAATCTGGAAAGAGGAAAATGAGTGGCCTTGTGGCTGCCAGATTATATTCAATGCTGCCTCCTTCTATGCCATTAGAGACTAAATATTCAATGGTTAAAATTTTATGGGACAAGTATGGACCAAGAACTAATAAAATTTTAAAAGTAGGGAATGGTTCAACGGCTAAACAAATTCATTTAGAGGCATCAAAATATTTACTTAAAACAATAAAAGACTGGGAAGTCGATGAAAATTTAAAAAAAAGATTTATCTGGCTTTCAAGTGGTGATGTTAAAATTCAGGAAAAGTTATTAAATCATTTTAAAGAATTAGAAAAATTACAAATAATTAATGGTTTAAAAGATAAAATGCCTGTGTTATTAAAATTCTCAAATGAAAATCAAGAAATAACAGGCTCACTGACAGAAACTGTTAAGGTTGGAAATCATAAATTAGAAATAAAATTTGATTTGTCAAATAATGGAATTGAATTTGTAAATCCTGAAGATGAAATTGTTAAAATAGAAAATAATGACAGTAGTAATAGTTCTTCTTTAATATGGATTATATTTGCACTAATTATAGTTTTTTTGATATTTGTTAATAATTAAAAGTGTAAAAATTAATAATTAAGTTATTATAAGTATATTAATGAAATATATTTTATTAGGTGCTGCTATCGCATTTGCAATGTATTTAGGCGATAAATACATTCTTTAAGATACGTCATTTTTGTACATAAAAAATTTAATTAATTTTGATATGAAGAAACTATGAGCGCTGAAACTATTAGTTTTAATTGGAAATGTAGACACACTTGGAAAAGAAGTGCCAAAAATACAGCCTGGTGTTTGTTAGGTTGTGCAATAGGTGATTTTGGTACTATATTATTTTTTCAAATAACAAAAATTCCTTTCCCAGTTTTAAGTATTATGATTTTAGCAATTATAAACGGGTTAATAACAAGTATTATTTTAGAAACTTTTATTTTAATGAAACAAGATTTTTCTTTTCAAAAGGCATTAAAGACTGCATTGGGAATGAGTTTTATTTCGATGGTTAGTATGGAAATAGCAATGAATCTGACCGACTACTTATTAACTGGAGGCGCAATACTTACGTGGTGGGTAGTGCCAATAATGTTAGCAGTTGGATTTGTTACCCCTTGGCCATACAATTATTGGAGATTAAAAAAACATAATCAGGCTTGCCACTAAATAATCAAAAACAAAGGAGATAAATGAAAATATTAAAAGAATTAGATGATGCTAAATTGGTTATAGTTGATCTAGAAGTAAGGTTAGGGGACGAAGTAAGAAGTGCTCCTACATTATGCGCAAAGTATAAAGGAAAAATTATACCCCTAAATACTGCTCATGATGGCAGACCAATATTAATGAAGGAAGAAAACTCAATAGAAAATTAAATTATGTTTGAACAAGTCAGCATCTATCTAACATCGATGATTTTAGGTATAATGCTGTTCTTTTCTTTTGTGATAGCTCCTGTTGTCTTTACTACTTTAGATGAGGAAAATGCTCGAAAATTTATAAGGAGAATTTTCCCTTTTTATTACAACGTAAATTTAGGTATTAGTTTTCTTGTTTTAATTTTATTTTTAGTCTTGAGTAATTTTGGAATAGATTTTTATTTAATTTTAGTAGTTACTCTTCTATTTGCTACCTCTAACTATTTTTTAATGCCTTTAATAAATAAATATAGGGATGAAAAACAAGATAAAAAATTTAAGTACTCTCATTTTTTTTCCGTGGTTATTAATTTTGTTCAGATGATTTTTTTAGTAATTATATTAATTTAAATTAAATATATCGCATATTATCTTCATTTACCGCTTTTTCTAATCTTGTCAAAAAATCAGGTATAGCACTTTTGACTCTACTCCATGTTGGAATGAAAGGTGTATCCATGGGATTTTGATAAAATGCATCACCTGCTTTCATGATATTTGCAGCAAATAACTCAACTGCTTTTTCCTCAGTATGTGAGTCGAATTTCAATCCATTCATCTTAGCATCATTTCTATATGCATCTATTAAATCCAATGCAGCTCTATAATAAGTCGCCTTAAGTGATCTAAACTGTTCCTTGCTAAACGAGTGACCTTGAGTGGCCAATTTTTTTATAAATGTTTTAATTATATCAATAGACATCCTTGATAAACCTTGTTTCTCATTGTTAATAGATAAATTTTGATGTTTGTGATCGTATGTATCAGCCAAATCTACCTGACAAATATTTTGTGGAGAGAAATTTCTTTGCATTTCAGATAAAATTCCAATCTCGATTCCCCAATCTGAGGATATTCTTAGTTCTGGCAAGACATTCCTTCTAAATGAAAATTCTCCTGCCAAAGGATACTTAAAAGATTTCATAAAATTTATGTAATCACTATTTCCAATAGTTTTTTCTAGAGCATTTAGTAATGGAAAAACAAGGAGTCTTGCAACTCTTCCATTCATTTTATTATCTGCAACTCTAGGATAATAGCCTTTACAAAATTCAAAATTAAATAGTGGATTTACAACAGGATAGAACAATTTAGCCAACATTCTTCTATCATATGTTTTTATATCACAATCATGCAAAGCAACAGATCTTGCACTATCTCTTGCAATAGACATACCAATGCAATACCAAACATTTCTACCTTTCCCATGTTCATTTGGCGCAAGTTTTAATTTTTTTAATTCTTTATCTAGTTTTTTAAGACTTGGTCCATCATTCCAGAGAATTGTAAAAGGTGTTTCTAATTTTTCAAAGAAAGTCCAAGCTTTTCTCGCTTCAGCCTCAGTTGCCTTATCTAAGCCTATGATTATGTGATTAAGATAATTTGTTTTACTAATCTCTGTAACAATTTTAGGAAGTGCGTCACCTTTTAATTCAGAATAAAGACATGGTAAAATTAGTTCCATCTTTCTTTCTTTGGAAAATTTTAATAATTCTCTCTCTAAATCCTTGGTAGATTTAGTTCCAAAGTCATGAAGGGTAGATATAGTTCCATCTTGATAGAAATCACTCATGACTGGAATTTATAATTAACTTATATTTTTTGTAGAGCCGTTTTGATCACATCAGACCATCCCAAAGGAGATGGCTCATCAGATTTGATCAAATTATCTATATTTATCAACGAACTATCAAAATTTTCATTTTTAACTAAACAAGCATAATCACAATTTTTAAGCATCTCAATGTCATTTTCATTATCACCAACACCAATTGTTATAATTTTATCATCTGTTTTTTTACCTATTAATTCTATCGTTTTGGACATTGCTATTGATTTATTAGTATTGTCACAAATGTTCATTATTCTTCCACCAGAATGAACACTCAATCCAACATCATTTATTAGTTTAATGAAATCATTTTTTTCAATTTCATTTCCTTTAAATTGAATTGGGATTGAATGTTTTCTTTCTTTAGCTAATAACATTTTATCTTTTGGGAGACCAAAAATTCTACTTTGTTCTTCTATATTTAAACTTGAAATAAAAATAATTTTTTGTCTTATATTTAAAGAGATAGTTTCATTAAATTTTTTATAAATTTGATCAATAGATCTACATAATGAAATTTTGTTTGGTAATTTTTTATTAATTAAGTCAAGCTGATGTATTGCAGAACCATTTTCAGAAATAAAACTTAATTTTAAATTATACTGTTTATTAAAATCTAATAATTCTGCCTCCGTTTTGCTTGAGTTGGGGATTATAGTAATTCCTTTTTGAATTAAGTCTCTAAAATAATCTTCAACTGCCTCAAATTTGAAAGTATTCTTATCAAGCAGAGTCCCATCTAGATCAGAAAAAATTATAATTTTTTTTTGGCTCATTAAAATAAATATTATCATAAATACTTATTAAATATCACACTCTCGTTTATAAATTGTTGCACAATCTATTTAAAAGATAAGCTGTAATGATTAAAATCAGTCATTAGTTGGTTGAGTTAACTAAAATTAACTAAAAAAACTATAGATTTGTTAGAAAATATATTTAAATCTTAATTAATCAAATTTAAATATTTATGAAAAAAAAATTATTGATAATTGGTGGCTCAGGTTATTTAGGTCAATCTTTTTTTGACTATATAAACGCAGGTAAATTAAAAAAAGTAAGACTATCTGAGATAATTATTATTTCTAGGAAAAGAAAAAAAATTAAGTCAAGTATTAAAATATCTTACATTGTAAAAAATATTAAAGATATTAAAAGAATTCCACTTACTGATTATGTTATTTATGCCGCAAATTCTAAAAATAATTTAGAAAATTTAAAAGGTATTAATAATTTTGTTAGTTTATTAACTGAGAAACATAAAAAATCAAAAATACTGTTTACAAGCTCGGGTGCTGTATACGGATCAAGAAATTATAAAAAGAAGTTTAGAGAAAAAGATTTAGTTAGTTTTAAAAAAGTTTCAACTTTCAAAGGTTACAAAAAAGAATATGCAAAATCAAAAATAATCATTGAAAAAAAATTCAAAGAATTGGGTGAAAATGGATTTAATGTATCAATCGCCAGATTATTTACTTTTGTTGGTAAAAGGATTTTAACTAGGAATGATTTTGCAATAACTAATTTAGTAAAACAAGCTCAAAATCCAAAAACAAAATACCTATTATTAAATTCTTCCAAAAATGTTTATAGAGGCTACATGCATTCTGAAGACCTTATCAGATGGATTATTAAGATCCTTATAAATTCTAATTCAAAATGTGAAATTTATAATGTTGGATCAGATGAAGCCATTACTATTAAACAATTAGCAAATTTAATTTCCAAAAAATTTAAAAAAAAAATTTCAATTAAAAATAAAAAAATTTCAAAAGATAGTATTGATTACTATGTCCCTTCAGTTTCTAAAATTAAAAAAGAATTAAATTTAATTAATAGGTTCAATATTATAAAATCTCTAGATCAGATACTAAACCTCTGAAATCATAATTTTTTTAAGTTCATCTCTATCTATAAATGGATAAAGATCTTCAAGTGGTGAGGTAGACATTTTTCCATTTTTGTTAATTTGAGATGTTAATTTAGGGTACAAGTGTTTATTAGGATCAATTTTGACCTCAATGATTTCAGCCACATCATTTTTTAGAATCTTTTTTAATTTCACGTTTAATTCTCTATTATTTAAAATTTGACTGTATTTAATTCCATAGGATTTAGATATTTTTTCTATATTAGGTAACAAAACACCACTGCTATTTGATGATCCTACATATTTTTTTTTGAAATAAGTATCTTGAGTTACTCTTATCGCATGATAACCTTTGTTTTGAAAAACAAATATTTTAACTTTTATTTTATTTACAAAAATTGTTTGAAGTTCTTGTACATTTAATTGGAATCCTCCATCACCAATGATTGTAATTGCTCTTTTGTTATTCATTGATAAAGCGGCTCCAATAGTGCTTGGCAACCCAAAACCCATTGCAGCCATTCCTTTAGCTGTAAAAACTCTTTGATTTTTCTTAGGACTAAAAACTTGTCCTGATACAGTGAAACAAGAACCTGATGCACCTAAAGCAACAGTTTCATTGTCTCTTAATTTTTCTGATAAAATCTTAACAAAATAATATGGATCAACATACTTATTCTGCTTAATTGATTTATAATCTGGTGCGACTGGGTATTTTTTCTTGATATTGTTGCAGTACTTGATCCAATCAGGATATTTTTGATTAAATCTGATCAAATTAAGTTTATGATTTAATTTATTAATAAACTTTTTTGCATCAGCTTTGATAAATCTATCAATTTTGAGATCAGGTTTTTTTGACTCATTAATATCAACATCAACCATATCTAGAAATGCGTTTCTACCAAAAGCTTTGACATTATATCCAGTATGTTGAACCCCTAATCTAGCTCCTATAGATAAAATATAGTCAGAATTTTGAATAATAAAATTAGGATATCTTGGTCCGTAAGAGTTTGCTCTTCCAAAATAATAATAATTTTTTTCAGGTATCAGATCTATAGAATTCCAAGTTGTCTGACACGGGAATTTATATCTACTAATAGTTTTTCTTGCAGCCATTTTTGCTCCCGATAGAAAAACCCCATGACCAAATAAAATCAATGGTCTTTTTGCTTTTTTTAATTTTTGAATTATAGAGTCTATTGTTTTATCACTTACATCAGGGTTTAATTTTGCAGAAATATTTTTATTAAAAAAAAATTTTTTACCTTTTTTAACTTCAATCTGAGAATTTTGAATATCAAGTGGTACATCTAACCAAACTGGACCAGGTCTGCCATTTTTAGCCAAAAAACATGCTTTATCTAATTCGTACTGAACTTGATTTTTATTATTTAAAAATTTAGCATATTTTGTTGTTGATTTAACAGAACTTATTATATCGAATTCTTGAAAACCAAGTTGTCTAATTTTCATATTTTTTTTGGAAAATAAAGTAGATACTTGACCTGAAATCACAATCATGGGGGTGCTATCCATATATGCTGCAGCTACTCCAGTTAACGCATTAGTAGCACCAGGACCAGATGTAACTAAGCAAATTCCTATTGAGTTTATAGTTCTTCCATATGAGTAGGCAGCAATTGATGCTCCTTGCTCGTGGTGCGTTGGTATAGTTTTAAATTTACTTTTACCTACCGAGTCTAGTAGATGCATCATACCTCCGCCTGATAACAAAAAAACGTGTTTAGATTTTGTTGTTTTGTATAAATAATCCCAAATATAATCAGATACTTT
>CACEDU010000004.1 GCA_902558435.1 uncultured Pelagibacteraceae bacterium
TATAAAAAATTTTTTTACTTGTTCTATTTTTGAAAGGCTCTGATTTACTTTATTTATTTCTTTTTCTATTTCTTCATGAGAAGCATCAATATTTTCTTCAGATAAAACTAATAACGCAACTAAATAAGGTTTGTTGTCTCCATAAACAATTGACTGATCAATTAAATTTGAATTAGTTAATTCATTTTCTATTTTTACAGGTGAAATATTATCCCCACCTGGTGTTATTAATATATCTTTTTTTCTATCAGTAATTTTTAAATAGCCATTTTCAAAAACTCCAATATCTCCAGTATACAACCAACCATCTTTTAAAACTTTTTTTGTTTCTTCATTATTATTCCAATATCCTAACATTACATTTTCACCTTTAACTAAAATCTCTCCATCTTCAGCAATTTTTACTTTATTCCCCTTAAAAGGTGGACCAACAGTTTCAACTCTTATATCGTGAAAAGGATTACAACTAACTACCGGTGATGTTTCAGTTAATCCATAACCTTGCAATGTAGGAAGACCTATAGCATTTAAAAAGATTCCTACGTCTTTATCAAGAGCTCCACCTCCTGAAACAAACGTTTTTAACTCACCTCCAAACTGAGATTTAATTTTTTTTCTAACTATCTTTTCAAGCAAATTATCAATAATGTTTTCTACAAATGATAAATCTTGCTTAGTAATTTTTTTTTTACCAAGTTCTAACATTTTTGATATTAATTTTTTTCTGAGTCCAGTAGCTTTATTAAAACTAGCATTAATTTTTTGATATAAATTTTGGTAAAATCGAGGTACGGCAGTCATAATTTGGGGCTTACAATTGTTCATGTTTTTAATTAATTTTTCTATGCTTTCTGCGTAGAATATTTTTGCCCCAACACTGATTTGCACAAATTGCACAGTGTGTTCATAAGAATGAGACAGAGGTAACCAAGTTAGAAATCTAGTTTGGTTTGTTAATAAAGGTTTTAAGATATCCAAAGCCCCCTCACAATTATTTAAAATACCTCCATGACTTAAAATTACTCCTTTTGGATTACCCTGAGTGCCTGAAGTATAAATTATACATGCCGGATCTTTTCTTTCCAATTCTAACTTTGGTATACTCTCATCTTCATAATCTAGGTCAGAAAGTAAATTACTTAAATTAATATATTTACTGTTGTCTAGATCTAATTCTTCGAATGAAATTATTTTTTCTATAAATTCATTTTTATTTATTATATTTTTTATTTTATTAAATTGTTCTTGATTAGAAACAAAAATTAGTTTGGGAGTGCAATCATTGATTATATATTCATAATCACGTTCTGCATAAGTAGTATAAGCTGGAACAGTAATAGCTCCTGATAACATTGTAGAAAGATCAGCAATAAACCATTCTGGTCTATTTTCAGATATTAATAAACATCTATCTCCATTTTTTACATATTTTTTTATTTCTGAAGAAACTTTTTTTAAAGAATGAAATGTTTCATTCCAAGTAAAGTGATTTGTTTGATCTTTTAATGATGTAAGAAATATATTGTTTTTGTTTTGTTTTTGGTAGTTAACAAAAAAAAGTTCAACAAGATTATTTATTTTTTCTATATTCATAAATTACTGGTGGGCAAAGAGAGAATCGAACTCTCACAGTATTGCTACTATTGGATTTTGAGTCCAACGCGTCTACCAGTTCCGCCATTCGCCCGAAACTTAACATATTTTAACTCATAGTATTAAATCACTTATTATAATAAAAGAAAATATGTTTAAAGAGCTATACAATAAAACAATTAAACTTGCGGGTCACAGAAGATCTAAATCTATTTTAGGATTTATATCTTTTATAGAAAGCTTTATATTTCCAATACCTCCCGATGTATTAATAATTCCAATGACAATTGCTAGGAAGTTCGAGTGGATTAAAATTGCTTTCATCGCAACTATAGGTTCTGTTTTGGGAGCATGTCTTGGATACTTTATTGGATATGTATTCTTTAATGAAATTGGACTAAAAATTTTTGAGATTTATGGTGTAGACGATGCTTCATTTTTAAAAGATAAGGTATCTTCTGAAGGAGGAGTTATAGCTTGGATAACTCTTTTAGCAATAGCTGGTTTTTCACCTGTACCATTTAAGTTACTTACAATTACGAGCGGTTTTATAAACTTTAATATTTTTTATTTTATTATCATTTCTCTTTTAACAAGAGGATCACGTTTTTTTTTAATAGCATTTTTAGTTGGAAACTTCGGTCCTACAATGAAAAAAATTATTGAAAAAAAACTTTTAAAATTCTCTATTTTGATATCAGTGATTTTGATTATTTTTGCTTTTTTTATATATAAATTTTTAAATAATTTTATTAATTAAATATGGTTCTATTTCCAAATAGAAAAAATTTTTATTTAATTATTTTTTTTATCTCATTAGTTTCAATAGTCTCAGCCTTGTATATTGAATATATACTTCAGTATCAACCATGTAAGCTATGTATTTACCAAAGGTTGCCTTACTTAGCTGCAATATTTGTAAGTTTTATTGGATTTAATTTTTTAAATAATGATAAAATAATAATAATTTTAATAATGATATTTACTATTAGTGCTATAATTTCTGGATATCATTACGGGATTGAAAATAATCTTATTCAGGAAATTTCTAGTTGTACCAATAACTCACTAGATACATTAAATAAGTTAAAATTACTTGAATCTCTCAATAAAAATATGCCAGTTAACTGCAAAGATGCTACTTTTAAAATTCTTGGAGTATCACTAGCGGCAATTAATACAATTTTATCAATTTTAATTGTTATTATTTCTATTAGAACTTTAGCGTATGAAACAAACAAATAAAAAAAAATTAGAAGAATTTATAAGAGTAGATCATGCTGGAGAAAGAGGTGCAATTAAAATTTATGAAGGTCAACTACTTGCTCTAAATACTATTGTGAGAAATGACGAATTGAAAAAAAAAATTGGTGAAATGAAAAAGCATGAGGAGGAACACTCAAATTTTTTTGAGAATGAAATAGAAAAAAGAAATATAAAACCAACAAAATTTTTACCATTATGGGATTTGCTTGGACTGGGTCTTGGATTTGGCTCAACAATACTTGGAAAAAAGGCAGCAATGTTGTGTACTGCATCTGTAGAAGAAGTAATTGATGAACATTACAAAAATCAAATTGATCAAATTGAAGTAGACGAAAAGAACTTAAAAGAAAAAATAATAAAATTTAGACAAGATGAATTAGACCATAAAGATATAGCATACGAGGAAGGGGCTACGAAGAAGGGTCTTTATTCGATTATGGATAAAGTAATTAAAACTGGTTCTAAGGTTGCTATAAAAATTTCTGAAAAGATTTAATTACGGTTCAAGTTCAACATCCCAATATAAATAATCCATCCAACTTTTATGTAAAAAGTTTGGTGGAAAATTTTTACCGTTTTTATGGAGGTCCTCTGTAGTAGGTTGAAAAGGCCATTGGTTTAGTGTCATGCCTGAGTTCTTTATTAGTCTTCCTCCCTTTTTAACATTACAGGAAGAACAAGCTGTTACAACATTATCCCAATTAGTTTTCCCACCTTTTGATCTTGGGAGTAAGTGATCAAAGGTTAATTCATTTTTACTTCCACAATATTGGCAGCTAAACTTATCTCTTAAAAATACGTTAAACCTTGTAAAGTTAGGATTTGATTGAGGTCTTATGTATGATTTAAGAGCAATTACACTTGGAAGTTTCATACTAAACGAAGGACTTCTAATTTGTCTATCATAATAACTAACAATAGAAACTCTATCTAAGAAAACAGATTTAATTGAGTCCTGCCAACTCCACAATGAAAGTGGATAATAACTTAAAGGCCTATAATCTGCATTCAAAACTAATGCGGGACATTTTTCTAAAGAAATACTTTGATCAGAAAGTTCAATCATACCTAAAACATATATTAACTATATTTTTTATCAACAAAACTAATATTATATTAAATATTTATTAACTGATTATTTTTTTTTTTATAAAGTTTAATGCCGCACTCGAAGCTTCCATAGGTATATGGTGATCACAATTTTTAATCATTAAAGTTTCAATTTTAATTTTATTTCTAATAAAAAAGTCCTTAGCTTCTAGTAAATTATTTGGTGGGACAATTGGGTCATTTTCACCGTGTATCATTAAAATATCGGTTTTAGTTTTTATTCTTGGAGACAGATCCTTCATGTTTATAATTCTTCCAGAAAATCCTACGATACAACTAAATTCTTTTTCGGATGTCAGGCCAACATTTATTGACATCATACATCCTTGACTGAAACCAGAAACACAAATTTGTGAATATTTTAAATTAAAATAATTACTTATTTCTGAAATATAACTGTTGAGAACATTTTCTGCCTTTTTTGATTCTTGAAGAGTATATTCTGGATCTTCGTTATTTAAATCAAACCATTGAAACCCTACTGGATTAATACTGCATACTTCATGTGCATCGGGACATAAAAAAACTGTATTTTTTAAAAATCTTTTCCAGTTTAAAGTTAACATGCTGATATCTTTACCATCACCTCCATATCCATGAAGTAAAATTACAGCACTTTTAATTTCCTCATTATTCTCTGGTTTTATTATTGTTGTATTTAATGAAAATTTCATAAAATTTTTGGTAACCAATCAAGTAAAGACTGATCATTAAAGTCAATGTAACCAACAATTCTTCCAACCTCAAAACCATTTTGGTCTATTAGAATTGTTGTGGGTAATCCTCGTAGTTTAAATATCTGGGAAAACTCTGGTCCAGATCCTGTGAATATATCTAAATTCTTAATTTTGATTTTGTCAAAAAACTCTTTAGATTTTTTATAACTTTCACCACCAATATTAATTGGGATTATGTTTATGTTTTTAAATTCATTTAAGGTTTTAAGTTTATCCAAAGATGGCATTTCTTTTTTGCAAGGAGCACACCAAGTAGCCCAAAAATTTATTATTAATGGGTTTGATTTATAATTATTTAAACTTACTTTTTGACCTTCAGATTTGATAAATTCTATATTTTTAATTTTTTTCTTGTCTTTATGTACTATAAGATTCTTAATTTCTGGACGTTCTATTGAATATGAGACGCTAGATGATATTAAGTAAAATATTATTATAAGATAATTAAAAAAAATGATTTTCATACAATTATTAATAATTAAATATCATGGGTAAAAATAAAAACAATCAGCCAATTTGGAATACAAGAATAAAAAAGGTCTCAAAAAACCTTTTTAAAAAGGTTGGTGGATCAATTTCAGTCGATAAAAGATTATTTAGAGAGGATATTGAAGCTTCAATTGTACATGTTGAGATGCTGTTTAAACAAAAAATTATAAATTTTAAAATTAAAAATAAAATAGTATGGGGTTTAAATAGAATTAAGAACGAAATTATAAAAAAAAAATTTGTATTTGACGATAAGCTTGAGGATATTCATATGAATATAGAACACAGACTCTTTGAACTAATTGGAGAGGATGCTGGATATATTCACACAGCAAGATCAAGAAATGATCAAGTAGTCACAGATTTTAAAATTTGGTTAAGAAAAGCTAATAAAGAAATTGTTAAGAATATAGATTTAACAATTAAAAATATTTTAAACAAAGCAGAAAAAAATGTTGAAACAATTATGCCTGGTTTCACACATCTTAAAAATGCACAACCAGTTTCATTTGCTCATTATCTAATGGCGTACTTAGAAATGTTTAATAGAGATAAAAATAGATTTAAAAATAATTTAGAGATTCTTAATGAAAATCCACTTGGTGTAGCTGCTTTAACAGGTACTTCTTTTAAAATTGATAGATTTTATACATCAAAAAAATTAGGTTTTGACAGACCAACTAAAAACTCAATTGATACTGTTTCTGATAGAGATTTTGTAATTGATTTTCTGTATTCTTGCTCTGCATGTGCTGTTCATATCTCTAGAATTGCTGAGGAATTTATAATCTGGAATTCAGATGCTTTTAAACTAATTAATTTGAATGATAAAATTGTAACTGGATCATCCATTATGCCTCAAAAAAAAAATCCTGATCCATTAGAATATCTGAGAGGCAAAACAGGTTTTATATTTGGAAATCTATTTTCTATGCTTACAACCTTAAAAGGATTGCCCCTTTCTTATTTTAAAGATTTACAAGATGACAAAGAAATTGTTTTTAAATCGTTTGATCAATTAAAAAATTCCTTAATTATATTAAATGATGTACTTAAAAATTTTTCGCCAGATAAGAAAAGGATGATCGAACTTGCAGAAAGTGGCTACATTACAGCAACTGATTTAGCAGATTACATGGTTAGAGAATTAAATTATCCATTTAGAAAAGCTTATTTACAAACAGCTAAAATCATAAATTTTGCCGAAAAAAATAAAAAAAAATTGGCAGAACTCACTATAAAAGAGATAAATAAAATTGAAAAAGGTTTAACCGCTGATGTTACGAAAATATTTGAACTAAAAAAATCTGTTAATTCTAAAGTTTCTTATGGTGGAACTTCTTTCGACAACATTAAGAAAATGATATTGAGTTACAAAAGGAAATAATTATGATTAAAAAAATAACTTTAATTACCGTGTGTCTAATTTTATTAACTTCATGTGGAAGAAAAAATGAGCCAAAATATGAGGCATCATTAAATTACAATATTATGAATTTTTATAATTATAATAATGAATTTAAAATACCAAAAGAAGATGAAATATATCAATAATATTTTTACAGTTGAAAAATCCAAACTCACTAAAGTAATTAAAAAATTTGAAACGCCAATTTTTTGCTATTCGGAGAAAAAAATTAAGGAAAATATAAGTAACTTTAAAAGAAGTTTTAAATCGTTTTCTCCAATCATATGTTTTTCAACAAAGTCAAACTGTAATCTAGAGATACTTAAACTAATTAATCGAAGTGGATTAGGAGCTGATGTTGTTTCTAAAGGTGAATTGATGATTGCTCTTAAAGCTGGAATAAATTCAAAAAAAATTGTTTTTTCTGGAGTGGGTAAAACTAGACCAGAATTGATTTATGCAATTGATAAAAATATTTTGTTAATTAATTGTGAGTCAAAAAGTGAAATATTAGAAATTGAAAGTATAGCTAAATCTAAAAATAAAAAAGTGGATATTGGAATTAGATTAAATCCAAATACAGATGCACAAACAATTAAACAAATCTCAACTGGTAAAAAAGAAAATAAATTTGGTGTCAATGAGAAGACATTTATTGAAATTTCAAAATACGTAAAAAGTTCAAAATTTTTAAATCTAAAATGTTTAAGCGTTCATATCGGAAGTCAAATCCTAGATTATAAACCTTACCAAAAAATGCTAAACGTTTTAGATAAATTGATAAAAAAAACTAACTTAAATTTTGAGTATATAGATCTTGGTGGTGGCATGGGTATTGATTATAACAAGGATGATAAGAAGTTTAATTATAGAAAATATAATCAAATTATTAAAAAATTTTTAAATAAGTATAATTCAAAAATTATTTTTGAACCTGGAAGATCAATTATAGGTGATACTGCAATATTAATTTCAAAAATTATTTATATAAAAGAAAATTCTAAAAAAGACTTTATTATTGTAGATGCAGCTATGAATGATTTTATGAGACCTGCATTGTATGGAGCTGAACATAAAATTATCCCATTAAAAAAAACTAATAAAATGATTAACAAAACCTATGATTTTGTTGGCCCTATATGTGAAACTACAGATAAATTCTTAACTACAAATAAATTTCAAAAATTGAATGAGAAAGATTATATTATTATTTGTGACGTAGGAGCATATGGCTCATCTTTAGCTTCAAATTATAACATTAGACCTAAACCTGCTGAAATATTAATCAAGGGTACAAGAATAAACATAATTAAAAAAAGACAAAAACTTCAAGACATAATTTAGTTTTTGACAAAAATGATAAGAAAATTTCTATTTTTATTTTTTTTCTTTCTAGGTATATCTATAATTTCAGTAATATTCCTTCCATCATTAATAATGCCTAACAAAGTAGTTTTATTTGGTGGAAAAATGATGGGAAGGTGGGCTGCACTGTGCCTTCAAATTATTTTACAAACAAAAATTATTATAAAAGGAAAAGATAATATAATTAAAAATGAAAAATTTTTTATTGCTTGCTCACACCAATCAATGTTTGAGACTTTCTACTTACAGACCATTTTTAATTCTCCGATATTTATTTTAAAATATGAGTTAATTAAAATACCTATATTTGGATGGTATTTAAAAAAAATAGGCTCACTATCAATTAATAGAAATAAAATTAGTAAGAATAATTTAGGTCTTATTGATAAAATAAAGAATTCTGTAAGAATATCTGAGAGACCTTTAATTATATTTCCACAAGGAACAAGAGTTTTACCAGGAGAAGTAGTCCCTTTTAAAAAGGGTGTAGGAAGAATTTATGATGAATTAAAAATAAATTGTCAGCCTGTAGCTATAAACTCTGGAAACGTTTGGCCAAAAAATGGTAAATTAGCTTTGAAACAAACAATTATAGTTTCAATTCTTCCAGCAGTTAAACCTGGAATGAATGCAACAGACTTTACAAGTTATATAGAAAATAAAATATACAGTGAATTAAATTTGATGAATTAACCCTTCATAGGCATTACAACATAGATACTGTCATAATCAGCTGGATCTCTAATTAAAGCTGGCGAACCAGTATCTTTTAAATAAATTTCAATGTTATCTCCATCAAGTTGGGATGCGACATCAATTAAGTACCTAGAATTAAAGCTTATATCTAATTCATGATCAAACTTTACATTTAAACTTTCTTTACCATCACCACTATTAGTATTGTTAACAGAAAGATTAAGATTATCCTTAGAAAGATTAAACTTTACACCGTCCTTTTTATCTAATGAAACAGATGCAACTCTATCTACTGAATTTAAAAATGATTTAAGATCAATTTCTAATTTCTTTTGGTTTTCTTTAGGTATTACCTGAACATAGTTTGGAAATTTTCCATCAATAAGTTTTGATATCAATATACTATTATTAATTTCAAATTTAATTTTAGATTTAATATTTGATATTTTAACTTCGCCTTCATAATCCTCGAGTAATGAACAAAGCTGGAAAATAGTCTTCTTTGGTAAAATTATTTGGTCAAATTGAACGTTGTTTTCAAGTCTAATTTTTGAAATAGACATTCTATGACTATCGGTAGCTGCTGCCGTTAAAAAATTTTTGCCCTCAACTTCTGTCTGATGTAAAAAAATTCCACTTAAATAATGTCTAGTTTCATCATTAGATACTGAAAATTTACATTTATTTAAAAGTTTTAATAACTCTTTTGATTTAATTGAAAACTCATTTTCATTAAAATTTTCATCTGTTAACGGAAACTCAGAAGCGCTAATGCAATTTAAATTGAAAACTGATTTGTCAGACTCTAAGTGTAATTTATTTTCGCTAAGTTTAGAAAAGTTTATTTTACTGCCAGATGAAAATTTTCTTACAATATCATACATTATTGATGAGGAAGAAGTAGTTTTACCCTCCTCAAATATTTCAACGTTTGGAATTTGATGAATAAAAATTAAATCAAGATCAGTCGCTGTCATTGTTAACTTTCCATTACTTACATCCAGCAATACGTTGGAAAGGATTGGTAAAGTACTTCTTTTTTCAATTACACCTTGACAATAATTTAAAGATTTTTGAAGGTCTTGTTGATTTAAACTAAACTTCATTTTCTTTATTATACAAAATCTTACTTTTTAAACTATCTATATTAATATTTAACTCACTATCCTCTTTTCTTAACCTCTC
This sequence comes from uncultured Pelagibacteraceae bacterium, assembly GCA_902558435.1. GTDB lineage: Bacteria > Pseudomonadota > Alphaproteobacteria > Pelagibacterales > Pelagibacteraceae > Pelagibacter. The sequence continues at coordinate 9,850 of CACEDU010000004.1, forward strand.
GATAGTTTTAACTGAGTGTATTACAGTTGTATGATCTCTATTGGAAAAAGATCTCCCTATTTCTGGTAGGGATTTAGATGTTAACATTTTTGCTAGATAAATTGCAGTTTGTCTTGGTCTTACAAGATATCTTGATCTTCTGGGAGAAAGCATCTCATTTTTACTAATCTTATAAAATTTACAGACTATTGTTTGAATTGTGTCAATATCAACTTTATTTTCAGTAAGATTAAGTAAATCTTTTAAAACTATTTTTACCTCAGATAGAGTTGGAACTTTGTTGTAAATCCTAGTAAAAGAAACAATTCTATTTAATGCTCCTACTAACTCTCTAATGCTAGTTTTAATTTCAGTACTTATAAATTTTTGAATTTCCTCAGAAATTATAACTTTATTTGAGTAAGATAATTTTAATTCTTCAGTTTTAGATTTGATAATCTTATATCTAAGTTCATAATCAGGATTTTGAATATCCACAACTAAACCTCCAGAAAATCTGGATTTAATTCTTTCCTGTATTCTAGTTAGTTTATTTGGTGGCCGATCAGCTGAGATTATTATTTGTGAATTTTTGTCTAATAAAGCATTGAATGTATGAAAGAATTCTTCTTGCATTGCTTCTTTACCATTCATGAACTGTATATCATCGATTAATAAAATATCAGTATTTCTAAAGTACTCTTTAAACTTTACCATCTCATTTGATTTTATAGATTTAACAAATTGATACATAAATCTTTCTGCTGATATAAACATAACTTTATTCTTTTCCTTCAATTCTAGACCAATTGCGTTTAGTAAGTGTGTTTTACCCATTCCAACACCACCATATAAATATAAAGGATTATAGTGAGCTATATCATTGGAAACTTTTTTTGATGCTTCAAATGCTAACTTGTTACTTGCTCCAGTTATGAAATTTTCGAAGTTTTTATTTGGGTCTATTCTATTATATTGAAGATAAGAGTCTTTTATAAACGATACATTATCATTATTAGTTTTAAAAGAATTTTGAGATGAGATGTTTGTCTCGCTAATTTCAGTTTCGTTATTGTTTTTTATTATGAATTCAATTCTTACCAAGTCTTTTTTGTATTCTTTAATTGTTTGCAATATTTGGTCTAAATATCTTGATACTATCCAATCTCTTATAAATCTTGTTGAGACTGAAAATAAAATATAATTATGAAATTCTTCAACTAATTCAATTTTTTTTATCCAACTTTCAAAAATATCATTTCCAAGTTTTTCTCTTAATTCTTTTTTAATACTTTGCCAATCAATTTTCTTTTCGAGTGCTTTATTGTTTTGTAAATTATTTTTCATGAAGAAATTCCACTTAAGACTTATAAAAATTTATTGCAATAAGTTTATTTATAAAAATAAAAAAAAATAAAATTTATGATTGAATAAATTTTAGATTGAATATTTTAAAAATTTTTGTTGCAACCTACTCGGGTAAGAGATTTAAAATTTAAAATTTTACTAAATCTACATCTTGTAATTTTTTAAATTAATCTTTTAGATGTAGTAATTAATAAGGCAATTGTGCGTTTAAGTTGTATGTTAAAATGTTTTTACTTATTGGAGGTTGTTATAAAGAATTAATTTTTTTTGTAATTCTCGATACGTTTCTTGAGGCGTTTTGTCTTTTAATGACTCCTGTTTTTGCAATTGACATCAATTCCGAATTTAGCTTGGGAAGGAAGGCTAAAGCTTCTTTTTTATCCTTTTTTTCAATTAATGAGTTCATTTTTTTTAAAGCATTCTTAAAACGACTTTTTCTAGACCTATTAACCGCTGTTTGTCTTTTTATTTTTCTAGTTCGTTTAATTGCTGATTTTGTATTCGCCATAAGCGTGAGTGTATATCTTCAGATAATGATTGGGTCAATACAATAATTTTTTATTTTTGACATAAATTACAAAAAAAACTTGATCTATTTGAAATAAATTTTTTTTGTATTGTCCCTTTACAACCATATCTTAAACAATTTTTATTTTCTCTTTGATAAACATTAAAATTTTTTTGAAAAGAACCCTGATTTCCACTTATATTTTTAAAATCTCTTATGCTGGAGCCACCTTTATCTATTGCTTTTTTTAAAACCACTTTTGAAAAATGAGAAATCTTTTGGCAATCATTCAAACTGAGCAAACTTACTTGCTTTGATGGTAAAATCTTACATAAGAATAATATTTCACTAGCATAAATATTACCAATTCCAGAGACAAAATTCTGATCAATTAAAAAATTTTTAATATTTTTTTTTTTATTTTTAAAATAATTAAAAATATAATTTTTATTAAATAATGGGTCAAAAGGCTCTGGCCCATATTTTTTAAAGTTATTATTTATTTGCTCTTCATTTTTAAAATAAGAAAAATAACCAAATCTTCGTGGGTCATTATAAATTAATTTAAAGTTATCAATTTTGATTTCTACATGATTGTGCTTTTTAGGTAATAATGGAGAATGATAAAAACTTGTGTTTGTTAAGGAATTTTTTTTTAAATATTTACTAATTAAATGAATAGTCCCTGACATTCCAAGATGTATCATTAAATTAGAGCTATCCTCAAATTTAAGTATTAAATGTTTAGAAAACCTATCTACTTTAATAATTTTTTTTTTTACTATATTTTTTTCAAAATTTTTTGGAATCTTAAACCTTAAATTCCTATTTTTTATTAATATGTCCTTGATAATCTTTCCTGTAATACTCTTATTCAAAGATTGTTTGACGATTTCTACTTCTGGTAATTCAGGCATTTCATACTATATTAGTGTTTTAATATAATTTATATGCAACAAAATCTTCAAAATAAAGCAGGACTCGTCGAAGGAGTATTTAATAAAGTCTATGATAAATATGATTTGATGAATGATTTTATGTCATTTGGAATTCATAGACTTTGGAAAAAAAACCTTATGAATTGGATGAATCCAACGAAAGACAAAAAGTATTTAGATGTTGCTTGTGGCACTGGCGATTTAGGCAAATTATTTTTAGATTATACAGACAAGAATGGAGAAATTACATCTTCAGATGCAAATGGCAAAATGATTGAAAAAGGCAAAAAAAGACTGAGCAGGTATAAAAATATAAAATGGGTTGTTGCAGAGGCAGAAAAATTGCCATTCAAAAATAACACTTTTGATTTTTATTCAATAAGTTTTGGTTTACGAAATACAAAAAATTTAGATAGATCTTTATCAGAAGCCTATAGAGTTCTTAAACCTGGTGGAAGATATATGTGTTTAGAATTTTCAAAAATTCAGAATTCTAATTTAGATTTTTTATACAAAAATTATTCGAAATTAATTCCTCACATAGGAAAAGCAGTTGTTGGTGATAAAGAACCTTATGAATATTTAACCAAAAGCATAGAAGAATTTGTTAATCAGGAAGAATTGATAGATTTAATGAAACAAAATAATTTTAAAAACTGTTCATATAGAAATTTATCTGGCGGAATAGTAGCTATTCATTCTGGTTGGAAAATATAATGTTCAAAAGATTAGTTACATTATTTAAACTCGGTAGAAAACTTGCTAAATCCGATGTTTTAACTATTTTATCAAAATTTAATAAACCACCTTTACTAATAAATGTAATATTTAAATTACTTTCCTTTTCTTTTACTAAAAAAGATGTGTCATTTAATAATTTAAGTGAAGGTGAAAAATTATCAAATTCATTAGCATCTATGGGTACAACTTTCATTAAACTCGGCCAGTTTCTAGCAACAAGGCCAGATATCATAGGAGATAAATTATCAAAGGAGTTAGAAAATTTACAAGATAAACTTCCACCTTTTTCACAATCAAAAGCGAAAGAAATGATTAAAAAAGATTTAGGTGATGAACTATATAATTCAATAATTAATATAAGTGAACCAGTTGCAGCTGCCTCAATTGCTCAAGTACATAAAGCTCAAATTAACGATAATGGAGTTATTAAAAACGTAGCAATAAAAATACTAAGACCAGATATTAAAAAAATTTTTAACGAAGAAGTAGATGCTTTGATGCTTTTTGCCTATATCATTGAGTCATTTATCAAAAAAACTAAACGATTAAAGCTTGTTGAGGTGGTATTTTTATTAAAAGAAATTACCAGTCTTGAGATGGATTTAAGATTTGAAGCCGCCGCAGCTAACGAATATGCAGAAAATACCAAAAATGATGCAGGTTTTGAAGTTCCCAAGATCTATTGGGATTATACAAGTGAAAACATAATGACACTTGATTGGATTGAAGGTGTATCAATTAGAGAGACAGAAGAGCTTGAGAAAAGATCAATTGATACAAAAAAAATTGCCACTGATATAATTCAACATTTCTTAAGGCATGCAGTAAGGGATGGTTTTTTTCATGCAGATATGCATCAAGGAAATATTTTTGTAAATGAGAGTGGTCAAATTGTTCCCATAGATTTTGGTATTATGGGAAGGTTAGATAATGTCAGTAAAAGATTTCTAGCTGAGATTTTATTTGGTTTTATACAAAGAGATTATAAAAAAGTTGCGGAGGTACATCTTGCAGCAGGATTAGTTCCAAACAATGTACCTGTAAATGATCTTGCTCAGGCACTAAGATCTATTGGTGAGCCAATTTTTGGACACTCTATAAAAAATATTTCTGGTGGTAAGTTGCTAAAACAACTTTTTGATGTTACGGAAAAGTTTAATATGCAAACCCAACCTCAGTTGCTTATGTTGCAAAAAACAATGGTAGTAGTTGAAGGAGTTGCTAGAAGATTAAACCCGGAAACAAATATATGGGAGACATCAAAACCTGTTCTAGAAAAATGGTTAAAAGAAACTAAAGATCCTATAAATTCAATTAATGAGACATTAAAAGACTCTGTGGAAGTATTAAAACGTCTTCCAAATTTACCTGAAGTAATGGATAAAGCAAACCAAGCGCTTAATTACCTTGCAAGCGGTCAAATACCTCATAATTCAAACTCGTATAATGAATTAAACACTAAAAAAGAAGAAATGAAGTCATTTAGAAACCAATCTATTATTGGCTTATTATCTCTTGTAATTTTAACTCTATTGGTATTTTAATTCTCTTCATGAAAAATAAAAAAATACTTCTAATCATATGTGGTGGAATATCTGCTTACAAAAGCTTAGAGGTGATAAGAGGTTTAAAAAAAAGAGATGTAAGTATTAAAACAATACTTACAAAGAGTGGTAAAAACTTTGTAACACCTCTGTCTATTTCATCGCTTTCGCAAGAAAAAGTGTATGAAGACATATTCAGTGCAGAAAATGAAGCCGAAATGGATCATATTTCACTTTCTAGATGGGCAGATTTAATTTTAATTGTACCTGCAACAGCAAATACAATCTCAAAATTAAGTTATGGTTTAACTGACGACCTCGCTAGCACTGTGGTTTTAGCATCAAATAAACAAGTATTTTTAGTGCCCGCTATGAATGTCAGAATGTGGGAACACAAATCAACTAAAGAAAATTTATTAAAATTAAAAAATTATGGATATAGAATAATTGGTCCTGAAATCGGAGATATGGCTTGCGGTGAGTACGGTAAAGGAAAAATGTCAGAACCTTCACATATATTAGGGACTATTGAAAATTATTTTAAAAATATTGAAAAAAACAAAAAATTTAAGGCATTAGTCACAGCTGGACCTACTAAAGAATTTATAGATCCAGTAAGATTTATATCTAATAAATCAAGCGGGAAACAAGGTTATGAAATAGCAAAGTCGTTAAGAGATAATGGTTTTGAGACAACACTTATTTCTGGGGAAACAAATTTAGATCCAGTTGAAGGAGTAAAATTTATTTCTGTTAAAACTGCAGAAGAAATGTTTAGGGAAACTCTTAACAACCTACCAACAGATGTTGCTATTTTTAATGCAGCAGTAGCTGATTTTAAAGTTAAAAAGATAAATAGTGAAAAAATTAAAAAAAAAGAAAATTTAGATCTTAAATTAGAAAAAAATATTGATATTTTATCAAACATATCAAATCATAATTCACTAAGACCAAAAATTACAATTGGATTTGCAGCTGAGTCACAAAATCTTGAATTTAATTCAAAGAAAAAATTAGACCAAAAAAATTGTGATTGGATTATTGCAAATGATATTTCTGATAAAACAATAGGTTTTGATTCTGATGATAATGAAGTTTCTATATTTTATAAAAATAAAGAAAGTGAAAAATTATTAAAAAAGAGAAAATCTTTAATAGCATCTGAGATAGTAGATAGAGTTATCTCTGAGCTTAATTAAGTGATGGTAAAAGTTTTATTTAAGAGACTTAACCAAAAAGCAAAACTTCCAAGTTATAAAACTGCTGGATCCTCAGGTATGGATTTGATGGCATGTATAGATGAACCTATTACAATCAAACCAAATGAGTCGAAATTGGTACCAACAGGTATTGCAATTGCAATTCCTGAAGATACAGAGGTTCAAATTAGACCAAGATCAGGCCTTGCTGCAAAATCAAGTATTACCGTGCTAAATACACCAGGCACAATTGACAGTGATTATAGAGGAGAGCTAAAAATTATTTTATTTAACCATGGTAAAGATGAATTCATTGTAAATGATGAAGATAGAGTTGCTCAAATGGTTTTAATGCCTATTTTAAAAGTAGAAAGTGAAGAAACAAATAAATTACCAGATACAATTAGAGGGTCCGGAGGATTTGGATCGACTGGTAAATAGTAAATGTTTAGTAACAAAGACCTAGAGCGATATTCAAGACAGATTATTTTAAAAAAAGTTGGTATTTTAGGTCAAAAAAAAATTCAAAATTCCAAAATTCTAGTTGTTGGATGCGGTGGTTTAGGATCACCAGTTATTGATTTACTTTCACGAGCGGGTGTTGGCATAATTGGGATGATGGATCATGACAAAGTTAGTTTATCAAATTTACACCGACAAATTATGTTCACTGCTGATGATATTGGAAAATATAAAGTTAATATTTTAAAGAAAAAAATAAGCAAAATTAATAAAAAAGTAAAAGTTAAAATTTATAGGAACAAAGCAGACGAGAAAAATTTAGGAAAAATTCTGAAAGAGTATGATGTTATTGTTGATGGTACTGATAATTTTAAAGCAAAATTTCTTTTAAATAAATTTTCGTTAAAATATAAAAAAAAACTTATTATTGGAGCTATAAGTAAATTTGAAGGACATATTTTTACATTTGATTTTACTTTAAAAAAAAGTCCCTGTTTAAAATGTTTTTACCAAGGGGAACCAGCAGAAGGAGTTTTGGATTGTGAAACAGATGGTATATTAGGATCAACGGCAGTTATTACAGGTAGCCTACAGGCCAATGAGGTTCTGAAGGCAATTTTAAATGTTGGTAAAAATTTAAATTCACATATTTTAATAATAGATTTATTAAATCTTAAATTTAGAAAAGTATTATTCAGAAAAAGAAAAGGATGTATATGCGAAAATATTTAATACTTTCATTTTTTTTTATTTTACCATTTTCATCTTTCGCTCAAGAAAATAATTATTTTCTGATGTTAAAAAATAAAAAAGTAAATGTTAGATACGGTCCAAGCTTTGATTATCCAATTAAATATGTTTATAGGAAGATAGAATTACCTTTAAAAGTGATCGATAAAAAAGAAAATTTCAGAAGAGTTATTGATCATAAAAAAAATAGTGGTTGGATCCATATTTCACAATTAAGGAATTCACGTTCTATAATCACCGAATCTGAAAAAATTCTATTTAAAAAACCTACGAAATATTCAAAACCATTGGCAAAGTTGGATAAGGGTCGTCTTTTAAAAGTTATTAAATGCGAAGAAAAATGGTGTAATATAAGTACTGGCAATTACTCAGGTTGGATTTTGAAAGATGACAAAATTTGGGGTATTGTTAATTAAAGTCTGCTGAGAGAGCTTTAATATTATCCTCTGAAAATTTAGTCGTATGTGAATATACCTTATGATCAATACCAACTTCAATTATATTTTTATGACTTTTAAATTTATTAATATGATCATCTGAAAAGTTAAAATGTATAAATTGTACAGACGAAGCCTTTCCATCATCTGAAGTTCTGTCTACATCCATTTCTGGGACTGCATATATTTTTTCGTCATTAATTTTTATAAAAATATTTTTTTCTACTCCACCTAATTTTCCAAGGAATTCAGACCTTATTACTGGATTATCGATCTCAAACATTAAAGTGGCAACTAATTCTTTTCCATTAGGGATTAAAGGATTATAAGCTGCAAGTTCGTCTGCAACTTGTTCGTCTCCACCCTTTTCAATATAAAGCATTTCTTGAACTTGGGCTATCATTGTTTCATAACATTCAAAATAAAATGTTGCATAAGGCCCTAGAAGAATTCTTCTATTCTTTTTAAATTCAACTAATTCTTTTCTCATTTGTCTTCTAACTTTTATGTATGCATCTAAAGGTAAAAGATCTTCTTTTGTAATAATTTTTTGTTCTTTTGACATTCTATAATCCATAACTTTTTGAGACTATCTCGATTGGGTGCACAGCTTCATCATTAACAATGTTTGTGTCATTAGCTAACTGCTTGATATGCTTTCCAGCCAATGGACAGTCAGATGCCATATATTTATTATTTTTTCTTTTAACAGTGCTTGCGGTAGTTTTGCCCACTTTATTTGCGATATCATGAGTTTCTTTCATTATACCAAAGGTTCCACCATGACCAGCACACCTTTCAACAACATCTAATTTAATATTTGGAATTAATTTAAGCATATCTCTTGCCTTATTACCCATATTTTGTGCTCTAGCATGACAAGCATTATGTACTGTTACTCCTCCATCAATTTCTTTCAAACCATCAACTAAACCCTCTTTATTTGCAATATCCATAACATACTCATCAATATCGAGAGTATTTTGAGAAAGTTTTTTAATTATTCCATCATTTGGCATCAATAAAGGCCATTCGAACTTTAACATTAATCCACAACTTGCTGTTAAGGTTACTACTTTATAATCTTTTTCGACATATTTGATTAATTCTCTAGAAACTAACTCTGCTTGCTTTGTTACTTGATCTAGATCTGCTTGCTCTAGATAAGGCATGCCACAACAGCCCGCATAAGAGTGTTCTACCTCAACATTATTATGATGGAGTACTTTCAAAGCAGCTTCTCCAGTTTTTTTCTTATTAAAGTTTACAAAACAAGTGGAATAAATTACAACTTTTCTTTCTTTGTGTTTTGGTAATATATTTTTTTTAAATTTTTGAAAATAATTTGCAAATGTTTCTTTATTATATTTTGGTAAAATGGCTCTTTTATCTATTCCAGTAAAAAATTCTAAAACTTTTCTAGCAAATTTATTTTTAACATTTGTAATCCAATTAATAAAAAAGCTAAAAAATATTCCTATTTTTGAATTTCGATCAATTTGAGTTAATTGGTTGGCAGTTTTTGAAATATCACCATTTTTTCTCTGAGCCGTTCTATATCTCAACATCAAATGTGGAAAATCTAAATCAAATTCATGTGGTGGTACATAAGGACATTTAGTCATAAAACACATGTCACATAAAGTACAAGCATCTACAACAGGTTTAAACTTATCACTTGAAAGATCTGATACCTCGCCTCCTTCAGTTTCATCGATAAAGTCAAATAATTTTGGAAAACTATCACACAAATTAAAGCATCTTCTACATCCATGACAGATATCAAAAACTCTTCTCATTTCCTGATCAATTTTTTCAGGATTTAAAAAATCTGGGTCTCTAAATTTTAATGGGTGTCTTGTAGGTGCTTGTGTGCTGCCTTCTTTACTCATAGTTTTTTTAAATGTGGTTTTTGTGGACGAGAGGGGCTTCGTCCACAAATTTTGTTTAAGCGATGCTTTCTAAAGTCTTTTGAAATTTACCTGCGTGTGATTTTTCAGCTTTTGCCAAAGTCTCAAACCAATCAGCTATTTCATCAAAGCCTTCGTCTCTAGCTGTTTTAGCCATTCCAGGGTACATATCTGTGTACTCGTGTGTTTCACCTTGAATTGCAGACTCAAGATTGGCTTTTGTTTCGCCAATTGGCTTACCAGTTGCTGGATCACCTACTTCTTCTAAATATTCTAAGTGTCCATGAGCATGTCCAGTTTCACCTTCTGCTGTTGATCTAAATACCGCTGCTACATCGTTAAATCCTTCAACATCCGCTTTTTGAGCAAAATAAAGATATCTTCTATTTGCTTGGCTTTCCCCAGCAAATGCTTCTTTTAAATTTTCCTCTGTTTTACTACCTTTTAATGACATATTTACTCCTACTATTAATAATGATTCTAAAGTAGTTTATATATAGAGGAATTATAATATGTCAACAGTTTAGAATAAATATAATATATTATTTAAACTATTGATATTATTGTATTATTTTTGAGATTGATTATCACTCACAATTTTAGCAATAACTTCTACTGATCTTATTTTTTTTCCTGGGATTGTTCTTTTAATATTAACTTCATCAACATCATCTTGATGAATATCTATCAATTTATTTTCTTCCTCGTCAAAGAAATGGTGATGATGAGTTACATTTGTGTCGTAATAACTTTGTGAAGCATTGAGTGGAATCTCTTTTAAATATCCCTTCTTCATAAATGCATGAACAGTATTGTAAACAGTTGCTAAAGAAACCTTAATATTTGCTTGATTTTCAATGATTTTTACCAATTCTTTTATAGTAAAATGAAAGGTTTGTTTAGAATCAAATAAGACTTCACAGATTTTTATTCTTTGTTTTGTGGGTCTAAGTCCAGATTTTCTTAATTTTTCTATATATTGCTCAGCGTAAGTCATTATTAATTATAATTATTCTAAAGAATATCTATATTATAATGTCGTTAAATCAAGTAATAAGATTAGAATTTTATGAAAAAGAGTTCCTTTAATTATGACGAATTAATAGGTTGTGCAAATGGCGAACTTTTTGGCCCTGGTAACGCAAAATTACCATCTCCTCCAATGCTTATGTTTGACAGAATTACTGAAATTGACGAAAATAAAGGAGCTTTTGGCAAAGGATTGATGAAAGCTGAACTTGATATTAAAGATGATTTATGGTTTTTTGATTGCCACTTTAAAGAAGATCCGGTTATGCCAGGATGTTTAGGATTAGATGCAATGTGGCAATTGGTTGGATTTTACTTAGGTTGGCTTGGAAACCCAGGAAGAGGAAGAGCTTTAGGAGTAAGCACAGTAAAATTTACTGGAGAAGTTTTAAAGAATGTCAAAATGGCAACATATGTAATTGATATGAAAAGAATATTAATTAAAGGCGAGACGACTGTTGGTTTAGCAAACGGAATTCTTATGGCGGATGATAAAAAAATTTACTCGGCTGACGGTCTAAAAGTAGGATTATTTAAATAATGAGAAGAGTAGTAATTACAGGTTTAGGAATTGTTTCCTGTTTAGGTAATAATCAAGAAGAAGTTCATCAATCTTTATTAAATTCTAAGTCAGGTATTTCTTTTTCAGAGGAATATAAAGAACATAATTTAAAAAGTCATATTCATGGAAAGCCAAATATAAAACTTGAAGATCATATAGATAGAAAAACCATTAGATTTATGGGTTCAGGGTCAGCTTATAATTATATTGCAATGAAAGAGGCAATTAAAGACTCTGGATTGGAAGATAGTGAAGTGAGTAATTTTAAAACAGGAATAGTGATGGGTTCAGGTGGACCTTCAATAGAAAATGTTATTTTAGCAGCTGATAAAACAAGAGCTAAAACTCCAAAATTAATGGGGCCATTCATTGTTCCGAGAACAATGGCAAGTACTGCCTCTGCCACACTTGCAGTTCCATTTAAAATAAAAGGAACCAACTATACGATGAGTTCTGCTTGTGCAACTAGTGGACACTGTATAGGAAATTCAATGGAATTAATTCAAATGGGAAAACAAGATATTGTATTTGCAGGTGGTAGCGAAGAAATACACTGGGCTATGACAGCTATGTTTGATGCGATGACTGCACTTTCTTCAAAATATAATGATACTCCTGAAAAAGCATCAAGAGCTTACGATAAAACCAGAGATGGTTTTGTAATTGCAGGAGGCGCAGGAGTTCTAGTTCTTGAAGAGTACGAACATGCAAAAGCGCGAGGAGCTAAAATATACGCAGAATTAACTGGTTACGGAGCAACCTCAGATGGTTATGATATGGTAGCACCATCTGGCGAAGGAGCAGTTAGATGTATGCAAATGGCAATGTCCACTTCAAAAAATAAAATAGATTATATTAATACTCATGGAACATCTACACCAGTTGGAGATATTACAGAATTGAATGCAGTAAAAGATACTTTTGGAAATGAAATTCCAAAAATAAGTTCAACCAAATCTTTGTCAGGTCATCCATTAGGAGCTGCTTCAGTTCACGAAGCTATATATTGTTTAATTATGATGAAAAACAATTTTATTGCTGGATCAGCTAATATAAGTGAAATGGATGAAGAAGCTAAAAAATTTCCAATCGTTGCTAAAACAGTACCAGAGACAAATTTAAATACAGTTATGTCTAATAGTTTTGGTTTTGGTGGAACCAATGCAACTCTAATTTTTGAGAAAGTTTAATCAATGTCTTTGATGAAGGGAAAAAAAGGACTGATAATGGGTGTTGCTAATGAACGCTCTATAGCATGGGGCATTTCTCAAAAACTTGCAGAGGCAGGTGCAGAGTTAGCTTTCACATATCTTGGTGATGCACTTAAAAAAAGGGTGGTACCTTTAGCAGAAAAACTTGAGTCTAATGTTACTTTTAGTTGTGATGTAGAAAAAAAAGAAGAAGTAGTAAAACTATTTGAAGATATTAAATCCCAATGGGGTGAGATAGATTTTGTTGTGCATGCAATCGCATTTTCAGATAAATCTGAATTATCTGGAGAATATTTAAATACTACTAGAGAAAATTTCCAAAGAAGTATGCTAATTTCATGTTTTTCTTTTACAGAAGTTGCAAGGGAAGCTTCCAAAGTTATGAAAGAGGGTGGTAGTATGATCACTCTAAGTTATGAGGCTAATAAAGCTATTCCAAATTATAATGTAATGGGTGTTTGCAAAGCAGCATTGGAGTCTAGTGTAAAATATTTAGCACGTGATCTAGGAGCTAAAGGAATAAGAGTTAATGCAATAAGTGCAGGACCAATTAAAACTTTAGCAGCATCAGCAATTGGTGATGCTAAATTTTTATATAAATGGAATGCAGACCATTCATTTTTAAAAAGAAACGTAGATAATTTAGATGTTGGAAACTCTGCTTTATATCTTTTAAGTGACATGGCAGGTGGAGTAACTGGTGAAATTCATTATGTGGATGCTGGCTATAATAAAGTGGGAATGCCAGATCCTAAAAATATATCTTAAAATTAATTAATATGCTTATATTAGTATGGTTTGTAGTTTGTATAATATTTTTTATAGTACAATTAATACTTGAGGGTTCTGGTCACGCATTAGAAGTTTTTGCCCTATTGACTGCGATAGCTTTATTCTTAATAAATAAATTAGGAAAAAAAAATAAATAATATCAATTAATTGTGAGAAGAAATTTCTTAAAAATTGCAGCTTCATCTATATTGGGTTTATTGTTCTATCCTTTAACTTCATTCGCTAACAACTTAGTCGGGTTTAAAAAAAAATTGAAGAAAGATGAAAGTGAATACAACATAATCAATCCTGACCTCACTGAGGAGCAAAAAATAATAATGTTTGAAGATGGTACTGAACGTGCTGGTACAAGTGAGTTAAATTATGAGAAAAGAAAAGGATCATATCATTGTGCTAACTGTGGTGTAAAATTATTTGAGTCCACTGCAAAATTTGATAGTGGAACTGGTTGGCCCTCATTCACTGAGGCAATACCAGGAGTTTTTGTAACAAAAGTTGACTATTCATTTGGGATGAAAAGAACTGAATATAGTTGTGCAAATTGCGGCGCTCATCATGGCCATGTTTTCAACGATGGTCCTGATGGAGGAAAAAGATATTGTAGCAATGGTCTATGCTTGCTCTTTATCCCTGAGAGTTAATCCTTAATTTTACTCCACTCAGCCATTCCGCCTGATATGTTTTTAACATTTTTTACGCCCATATCTTTCATAGTTTTTGTAGCTAAGGTACCTTGTCCACCAACACCACAGAATACTACATATTCTTTATCGGGGTTATTTTTAATTACTTCATTTTCAATTGGAGAACCCTCAGCTAAATAAAATTCTAATAATCCTCTATCCATATGGATAGCGTTTCCTATAGTTCCTTTAGAAAAACTATCTTTATCTCTAACATCTATAAATTGAACATTAGGATCATTAAGCTTTTTTTTTGCTTCCTCTGCTGTAATGTTTTCTATTTCATTACTAACTGACATTAGCTCATCAAATTTCTTCATATTTACCCTTTCTGTAAGTTAAATTACTGCCTGTTTTATGGAAAGTTTAACTTTACCTCTATCAAATCCGATAACTTTTACTTTTACTTCATCACCTTCTTTGACAATGTCAGTTACTTTAGCAACTCTTTTATCTGCAAGCTCTGAAATATGAACAAGTCCATCTTGTTTTCCTAAAAAATTAACAAAAGCTCCAAATTCCATAATTTTCATAACTTTTCCATTATAAATTTTATTTAATTCAGCTTTAGCTGTGATGTCTTTAATCATCTGCATTGCTAAGTTTCTAGACTCCTCATCTGGAGCAGCAACTGTTACTTCTCCTTCATCATTTACATCAACTTTTGCTCCTGATTTTTCTACTATCTCTCTAATTGTTGCACCACCTTTTCCGATTACTGCAGCGATATCTTTTTTATCAACTGTAATTTTTTCCATTTTCGGTGTATGTTTTCCGACATTATCTCTTGATTTAGAAAGTGCTTTGTTCATCTCACCCAAAATATGAATTCTTCCGTCTTTTGCTTGATTTAAAGCTTGCTCCATAATCTCAAATGTAATTCCAGTAATCTTAATATCCATCTGTAAAGATGTAATACCATCTTTGGTACCTGCAACTTTAAAATCCATATCACCTAGGTGGTCTTCGTCACCAAGAATATCTGATAACACAGTAAAATCATCACCCTCTTTAATTAAGCCCATTGCAATTCCAGCTACAGGCTCTTTAATTGGGACACCTGCATCCATAAGAGCAAGTGATGTTCCACAAACAGTTGCCATTGAAGATGAGCCATTAGACTCTGTTATTTCTGATACTATCCTAAATGTATATGGAAAACTTTCTTTGTTTGGAAGTGAAGAATTAATTGCTCTCCATGCCAACTTACCATGACCTATTTCTCTTCTTCCTGTTCCGATTCTACCAGTCTCACCTACAGAGAATGGAGGAAAGTTGTAATGTAACATAAATCTTTCTTTTTGAAGACCATCTAAACTTTCAATTCTTTGTTCATCATCTGATGTACCTAAAGTTGTTGTTACAATCGCTTGTGTCTCACCTCTAGTGAATAATGCAGAACCATGCACTCTTGGCAATATACCAACTTCACACATTATCGGTCTTACATCAGCAAGACCTCGTCCATCAATACGATTTTTATTTTTTAGTATGTCAGTTCTTACAATAGATTTTTCTAAATTTTTTAATTGGGAATTTACATCTAAATCTGTATAATCTTCATTTTCTTCATAAAGTTTTTTTGCTTTCTCTGTAATCTCAGAAATTTGATTAGATCTATCTTGTTTATCTCTTGTAGAGAATGCTTTTTTTAAATCTTCAGTAAATTCTTCTTCTAATTTCTTTTTTACTTCAGAAAGATCTTTCTTCTCAACTGTCCATTCTGGTTTTCTACATTCTTTGGCAAGTTCTTCTATCATTTCTATAACAGGCACAAACCCATCATGTCCAAATTTTACAGCATTTAACATTTCTTCCTCAGTTAAACCGTTGGCTTCTGACTCTACCATTAACACTGCGTCTTTCGTTCCTGCTACAACTAAATCTAATTTAGACTCCTCTAATTCTTTTTTTGAAGGATTGAGAACATATTTTCCTTTAATAAAGCCAACTCTAGAGGCACCCACAGGTCCCATGAATGGCATTCCTGAAATTGATAGAGCTGCAGAGGATGCAATTATTGATAATATATCAGCTTCATTTTCTTTGTCGTATGATATTACCGTAGGTAATAGTTGAACTTCATTTTTAAATTCATCAGGAAATAATGGCCTGATTGGTCTATCTATTAATCTTGATATTAAAGTTTCACTTTCAGTTGGCCTTGCCTCCCTTTTAAAATAACCACCAGGTATTTTACCAGCTGCATAATATTTTTCTTGGTAATTTACTGACAAAGGGAAATAATCTATATCGGGATTTACTTTTTTTGCACCAACAACTGTTGCTAATACAACCGTTTCTCCACATTGAGCGATAATAGCACCATCTGCTTGTCTAGCTATTTTGCCTGTCTCTAAACTTATCTTTTTTCCACCTAACTCTATTTCTTTTTTTACTACTTTAAACATTTATTTCCTTAAATTTAATTTTGTTAATACTGCTTTATAAGACTCAATATTGTTTTTCTTTAAATATTCTAATAATTTTTTTCTTCTGTTTACTGCTCTTAATAGACCAACTGAAGAATGTTTGTCTTTTTTAAATTGTTTTACATGTTTTGATAGACTCTCAATTTTTCCTGTTAATTGAGCAATTTGAACTTCAGAAGATCCGGTATCTTTTTCATGGTTTTGAAGTTCTTTGACTTTTTCTTTCATTTTTTTCCTTATTTATTTGTTTGTTTAATTAAATTTTCAATTTTTTCAGCATAGTCAAAAGAGTCATCTTTTACAAAAAAAAGCTTAGGTAAAAATTTCATAACAATTTTTTTTGATAGAACTTTTCTAATTATAAATGATGACATTTTTAATTTTTCTATAATTTCTTCAGTATTTTTTCCTCCTAAAGGTATTACAAAAATTTTTGCAGTTTTCAGATCTGGAGACATACGTACTTCAGTAACTGTAATTTCCCTTGTTGATAAATTTGATATTTTAGCCTCGTCTCTTATAAAAAGTATTCCTAGAGCTTGTTTTATCATCTCACCTACCCTTAATTGTCTTTGTGATATAGGTTTTCCTAAATTTTTCATTTAAATTGTTCTCTCTGTAACTGTTGCATTATAAACTTCAATAATATCTTTTTTTTGATAATCTGCGAAATCTTTTAATGTGATTCCACATTCTAATCCAGCAGATACCTGTTTAGTTTGATTTTTTTCCCTAAAAATAGTGCCAATTTTACCATTAAATATTATTGCTCCATCTCTTATAACTCTCGCGCTGGAGTCTTGAGTTATTTCCCCCTCTACTACTTTAGAACCTGCTACCTTGCCAACCTTAGAAACTTTGAATATCTCTAGTATTTCTGCACTCCCAATTACCTTTTCTTCAACATCTGGTGATAAAAGACCTCCCATCTTACCTTTTATAAAATCTAAGACTTCATAAATTATGTTAAATGATGATATTGAAATTTTTTCTTGTTCAGCTCTTTTTTTTGCCTCTTTACTTGGTTTAACGTTAAATGCGATAATAACTGCTTCGGATGCTTTTGCTAAAGTTACGTCAGTTTCTGTTACCATACCTATGTCAGATAGAAGTATTTTCGGCTTAACCTCATCATGTTTAATTTTATCAATCGCATTTTTTATTGCTTCGGATGAACCATGAACATCTGATTTTATTATAATATTTAGTTCCTCAGAAACTGAGTTTTGAAATGCTGATTCTTGAGTGACAAAAGTAAGTGGTATTTTTTCATCTTTTGATTCCTGTATTCTAGCTTCACATAATGATTTAGCCTCTTTTTCATTAGACAAAACAATAAAGTCATCCCCTGACTTAGCAGCACCATTGATTCCTATTATCTCAATTGGAGTTGCAGGTTCAGCGCTATCAACATTTTTACCATGATCATTAATTATCGCTCTAATTTTTCCCCACTTAAGTCCACTAACAAAATAATCTCCTTTTTTAAGAGTTCCTGCAGTAATAATTATATTTGCAACAGGACCTCTTCCAATATCAATTTTTGACTCCAAAACTATACCTTTAGCATAAGTCTCATAATCAGTTTTTAAATCTAATAATTCTGCTTGTAATAAAATTGACTCAATTAACTTGTCTAAATTTTTTTTAGTTTTTGTTGAAATTTCTACCATTAAAGTATCTCCGGATAAATCTTCTGCTATTAATTCATACTCTAGCAATTGATTCTTTACTCTTTGAGGATCTGCCTCAGGTAAATCACATTTATTAATAGCTACAACTATTGGAACTTTTGCTGCTTTTGCATGCTTTATCGACTCTATGGTTTGTGGTTTAACACCATCGTCTGCTGCAACAACTAAGACAACTATATCAGTTAATTTTGATCCTCTAGCTCTCATCTCTGTAAATGCTGCATGACCTGGAGTATCAATAAAAGTAATTTTATTATTTTGATGATTAACTTGATATGCTCCTATGTGCTGAGTAATGCCACCAAACTCTCCAGAAACAACATTTGCATGTCTTAAAACATCTAAAACCGAAGTTTTACCATGATCAACATGACCCATAACTGTAACAATAGGTGCTCGGTTTTTTAAATTTTCAGATTTTACAGCTTTAATTTTTTTTATTAACTCTTCTGCTTTTTTCTCTCGAATTGGATTGTGACCAAATTCTTTTACTAGATATTCGGCTGTATCTGCATCTATATTATGATTAATAGTTACTGTTACTCCCATACCCAAAAGATGTTTAATAATATTACTGGACTGCTCAGCCATCCTATTTGCAAGTTCTCTGATAGTAATTACCTCTGGAAGATTTACTTCTCTCTTGATTTGCTTAAAATTATTTTTTTCATCAATTTGGTTTAAGTTTCGGTTTTCTTTCTGTTTTGCTCTTTTTAATGCTGCCAAACTCCTAGATTTTATTTCTGAATGATCTTCACTCAAGGCTCTTGAAATAGTTAACTTCAACTCTCTTCTTTTTCCAATAATTTTATTTGGTTTACTCTCTTTTTGAGTATTCTCGCCTTTTAATCTTCTTGTTGCTCTCTGCTCAGCAAGTTTTCTTTTTTCGAAATCTGATGAAGGTGGATTTGATGGTCTAATAAAATTATTTGGTTTTGAGGAGATAGGTTTATTTAATGTAAAATTATCTTTATTCTGTTTAGCAAATTGAGATTTTCCTGAAAATTTTAAATTTTTTTTCTCTATTACAACAGTATTTTTAGATTTTGATTTAGCCTGCTCTATACTATTAAATGTTTTTTTTGAACTTCCTGATACTGATAACTTTAATTTCTTTTTCTCCATTTTCCATCTCTCAATCTTTATAAACTTTTTCTCTGGCTGACATGATTAAGTTATCAGCCTCTTGCTTTGATAAGGCAAAATCTTCTAAATATCCTTTTATTTTTACTCTTTCACCTTTAATTACATCGTAAGTGCCAGTTAACTCATCAGATGCCAAATCAGCTAAATCAGTTAAAGTTAAAATTTTTTGTTCTCCAAGTGTAACCAACATTCCAGGTGTTAATCCCTCATGATTTATTAAATTATTTTCCAAACCAAGGTCTTTAATTCTTTTTGATATTTCTTCTTGGTCCTTTTCATGAAATTCTTTTGCTCTTTCAATTAATTCTTTTGCTGTGTCCTCTTCTATTCCCTCAATCTTTGTTAGGGATTCTGGAACAGTGTCTTTTATATCATCTATCGATGAAAATCCCTCAGCAACTAAAAGTTGTCCTAAAGTCTCGTCCAATTCAAGATTTTTTACAATATTATCCGTCTTTTCTTTAAATTCTAACTGTCTCCTTTCTGAGTCTTCTTGTTCTGTCATTATATTAATCTCATAATTTAATAATTTGGTAGCTAATCTTACATTTTGCCCTCGTCTACCTATAGCTTTACTCAAGTTTTCTTCTGTTAATATTACGTCTAATTTTTTGGCCTCATTATCCACGTTTACTCTTTGTACTTCGGCTGGTGAAAGAGCGTTTGCTACAACTATTGCAGGATCTTCTGACCAATTTACTATATCAATTTTTTCACCCTGAAGCTCATTAACTACAGCTTGAACTCTACTTCCTCTCATACCAACACAAGCACCAACTGGATCTAATGAGGTATCTATAGCTTGGACGCAAATTTTTGCTCTACTTCCTGGGTCTCTAGATGAAGATTTAATTTGGATTAGTCCATCATAAATTTCTGGAACTTCTTGAACAAATAATTTATCCATAAATTTTGGATGAGCTCTAGATAAAAATATTTGTTGTCCTCTTGGTTCTCTTCTCACGTCTAGGCAATAAGCTTTAACTCTATCTCCTGCTTTAATATTTTCTCTTGGTATCATTTCGTTCTTTTGAATTATTGCCTCAGTTCTTCCTAAGTCAACAATCACATTTCCAAATTCAAGTCTTTTTACAATTCCGCTTAAAATCGTATCTTTCTTGTCAACAAAATCATTATATTGTCTTTCTCTTTCTGCTTCTCTCACGTTAAAACTTATTACTTGTTTCGCTGTTTGAGCTGCAATTCTTCCAAAATCAAAAGATGGCAATGGTTGTAAGACTTCATCCCCAATTTTTTTATCTTTATTACTTGAATTTAACTTAATCGCATCATTTAATGTAATTTCAATATTTGAATTTTCGGGTTTCTCAACAATTAATAATTTTCTGAATATTCCTATATCTCCGTTATCTCTATCAATTTCAACTTTAATTTCATTATCTGAACCAAATTTTGATTTTGCTGCTTTAGCAATACCAGTTTCCATTGATCCAATTATAAGTTCTTTATCGATTGATTTTTCCAAAGCAACTGCTTCGGCAATTCTTAATAATTCAAGTTTATCTGCTCTTCTATTTAACATACATTTTTACCAAAAAAAAATGGGCCTAAGCCCATTTTGAAATTTCAATAATGTGCTTGAAATATAGTTATTTTTAATAACTTTTCAACAATATTTACTTGCTAAAAACTTCAGATTTGTCTGTTTTTTCCCATGAAAATGATCCATCGCCCTCTGGTATTCTTCCGAAGTGTCCATAAGCTGAGGTTTTTTCATATATAGGCTTGTTTAAACCTAACATTTCTCTAATTCCTCTTGGACTCAAATCAAAATTTTCTTTAATTAGTTTTTCTACATGAGTGTTCTTCTCCTCATCATTATCAAACAGGTCTACATAAATAGACAATGGTTTGGATACTCCAATAGCATAAGCTAGTTGAATTAAACATTTATCAGCAATTTTTGATGCAACAACATTTTTAGCTAAATATCTTGATGCGTACGCTGCTGACCTATCTACTTTTGTTGGGTCTTTTCCTGAAAATGCACCCCCACCATGTGGAGCAGCTCCACCATAAGTATCTACAATAATTTTTCTACCAGTCAAACCACTATCACCATCTGGGCCACCTATTACAAAATTTCCAGTTGGATTAATATATATCTCTTTTTCGTCAAGACTTCCTAATAAATTCTTAGGTATAGATCTTTCTATATAAGGCATACAAAGTTCTTTAACTTGTGCAAGATTAACGTCTTTTGAATGTTGTGTAGAAATAACTACCGAAGTCACAGCAAAAGGCAAACCATCTTTATATTTAATTGTAATTTGACTTTTGGAGTCAGGTTCTATTCCATTTAAATTTCCAGATTTTCTATCTTCAGCCATTAATCTTAAAATTTTATGTGAATAATGAATTGGGGCTGGCATCAACACGTCTGTTTCATTACATGCATAACCAAACATAATTCCCTGGTCTCCAGCACCCTCGTCTTTATTTCCTGCAGAGTCTACTCCCATTGCAATATCAGCTGATTGCGAATGTAAATGAGTTTCAATTTTTGTTTGTTCTCTCCAAGAAAAACCATCCTGGTCATATCCAATATCTTTGATACAATTTCTGACTTTTGAAATAAGATCATCTTGCTTGAGTTCCGGTCCTCTTACTTCACCTGCTAATACAACTTTATTTGTTGTGGTTAAAGTTTCACAAGCAACTCTTGCTTGTGGCTCTGAAGCTAAATAGGTATCTACAACCATATCTGAAATTCTATCACAAACTTTATCTGGGTGTCCTTCAGACACTGACTCACTAGTAAATAAATAATTCTTTTTCATTAATTCTCCCGTGTTTTAAAAAAAAAAATTAAACTAATATAAATGAATAGAAAATAAAAGAAGATCTTATTGCCTTTAGAACTAAAGATAGTTTTATTGGACTTTTTAAAAGAAGTAATTTCAATAAATCCCTTATCAGTTGTTAAATTCATATCAATTACCTGACCTTTAGGATTTATAAATACTGAAATTCCATTGTTTGAGGATCGTATAAGGGGTTTTCCTTCCTCAATCGATCTAAATACTGAATGCGAGAAGTGCTGATATGGACCAATAGATTTTCCAAACCACCCATCCTCAGATATATTTAAAATAAAATCATAATTTTTATTACTTTTATTAATTTTACCTGAATAGATGATTTCGTAACAAATAAGTGGGATAAAATCGTAATCATTTATTTTTATTGGATCTCGATTTATGTCTGCCGAAAATGATTGGTAACCTTGAGTAATTTTTTTGAAACCCAGATTACTTAATATTTTTTCAAATGGTAAAAATTCTCCAAAAGGAACCAACTTATTTTTATAATATTTTTCTAAAATATTAAGTTCATTATCCAAAACTAAAAGAGAATTGTAAATTTTTTGGTTTTCATACATATTCATGCCTAAAATAATCTTATGTTTATCAGAGAAATTATTTAAAAATAAATTTTTAAATTTTTTAAGATCGTCAAAATATATGCTTGAAAGAATCCCTTCTGGAAAAATAAATAATGTTTCATTTTGTAGGTTTGGTTCAGAAATATTAATTAATTCAGAGATAAATTCTTTATAATCTTCATTTTGAAAATATCTATTAATATTTACATTTGGAGAAATTATCTTAACAGTAAATCCTAAATCTTCTTTTTGAGTCAATTCATGATTTTTTAAATTTGAATTACCGAAATAATAATTAACAAATATCACAAATAAAGCACAAACAAATATATTGAATTTAAAAATTTTTTTGTAATTAAAAAATAAAATAGTTGGTAATAAAAATATTAAAATTATTATTGAATTAAACGCATAAGTTCCTGTTATGGAAAGTAATTGTATAAATTCTAGATAATTTACAAAGCTAAAAGAAATTAAATTCCATGGAAAACCTCCAAATATAAAACTTCTTATAAATTCAAATATAGAAAAAGAAGTGGCAAATATTAAAATAGATAAAATGTTTTTTTTTGGATTTACAAATGAAAAAGTTAAAGCTGATAAACCATAAAATAAACCTAAAAACAATGGTATTAAAATTAGAGCAAACGGTATTAAAGGTTTAAATACATCTTCAAATGTAAGAGCGTTAGTTATCCAATATAAATTAGAAAAAAAATATCCAAAACCAAACATCCAGCCAAAGTTAAATGATTTAATTTTATTTTGAGTGTGAATTAATAATATCCATAAAAATGTAGGGTATGAAAAAAAGTTTAGATAAAACAAATTATAAGGTGGAAGGCTAAATGAAGAAATTACCCCCATTAAAAACACAAATGAAAATAAAAAAATTTGATTTCTGTATATTAAAGTCAATTTACTTTATGAAAATATTTTAATATTGATTTTTCTTTTCTAAGCATTTTATTAAAATCAACTTGTCTTTTGTGATCATAGCCTAACAGATGTAGATAGCCATGTATCCATACCTTATCAAACTCTAAAAAAAAATTTGTTTCTTTTGATCTTTTTTTAATTATCTCATAACTAATTGCTATATCGCCTAGATAAAGTGAACTTTTATTTTTAATCTTAATAGGAAAAGATAAGACATCTGTTGTTTTATTTTTTTTCCTGAATTTAAAATTTAGGTTTTTCATTTTTTTATTATTAGTAAGGAGTAATGAAAATTCGTGATTTTTTCTTTTAAAAGAGGGTGCCTCAGATAAAATTTTAAGTCTTTTATTCAAGTAAATATTAGGGTTTTTGATATTTTTTCTCCAATCTAGATGACCTGATATTACATTGGCCTTTATCATCCCTCTGTACTTTTATCTGAATATGCTTTGACAATTTTTGATACAAGTGGATGTCTAACTACATCTTTGTGGTCAAAATCAACGACTGAAATTTCATTTAAATGCCCCAGTAATTTTTTTGATCTATTTAATCCTGAAAGTGATTTGTTAGGTAAATCTATTTGCGAAGGATCTCCATTAATTACAATCTTAGAGTTCTCTCCTATTCTGGTTAAGAACATTTTTATTTGAGTATCAGTCGCATTTTGTGCCTCATCAAGAATTGCAAATGAGTTTTTTAAAGTTCTGCCTCTCATAAAAGCTAGGGGAGCTATTTCAATATCACCAATTTCGATTTTTTTTTGTATTTTTTCAAAATCCAATAAATCATATAATGAGTCGTACAATGGTCTTAGATATGGATCTACTTTTTCTCTCATATCACCTGGTAAAAATCCAAGTCTTTCCCCTGCCTCAACAGCTGGTCTAGATAGAATTATTCTCTCAATTTTTTTTTCTAACAACATTGTTAATGCTACAGCAACAGATAAAAAAGTTTTACCTGTTCCAGCTGGTCCTGCTGAAATAATTATATCTGACTCTTTTAATGCTCTGACATATTCCTTCTGTCTTTCAGATCTTGGTATTACAGATTTTTTGGGTGTTTTAATAATATATTCTATTTTTTTTTTAAAATCGTTGTTTTCTTTAATCATAAAATTGTTTATTGAAGAAATTATATCTTTTTTTTCAATTGTTCCATTATTTAAATATTGTTCAGTCAAAAATTGAATAGCATTTTTAATTATATCATTCTTTTTAGCATCACTTTTAACTAGGATAGAATTTCCTCTAGAATACAAGTTAGTTTCAGTAATTTTTTCCAATTCCTTCAAATTATTATTGAATTCCCCAGTAACACCAAGCAACAAATCATTATTTTGAAATATTATACTTAATGTATTATTTTCTGAGTATACAAATTTTAATTCTGTGGTTATTTTTTTTTTATTTAAAATACTCAATTTAAGCCGCTCTCATATTTTTATCACAAAATCCAAACAAAGTATTCTGATTACTTGAATCAATTTTTACATTAACAATTTTGCCAATGTCATTTTCATTTGCCTCAAAAATTACAGGTGAAAGAAACTTATTTCTTCCAAAATATTTATTTTGTTTTTCAAGTTTATTCTCAACAAGCACCTCTATGGAAGTATTCTCCATAGATTTATTAAACTCGATTTGATTATTGAATAATTTTTCTTGAATAGTTATTAATCTACCCTTTGCTATATTTTTGTCTATCATTTTCAAATTTGACGCTTTTGTTCCAGGTCTTGGACTAAAAATAAATGAAAAGGAATTTATAAATTTTATTTTTTTTATAAGATCAAATGTATATTGAAAATCTTTTTCTGTTTCTCCAGGGTAACCAATTATGAAATCACTCGAGAATTCAATATCTTTATTGATATTTTTTAATTTTTCATAGACTTTTATGTAGTCATCAACAGTATGTTTCCTGTTCATTAAATTCAACATTCTGTCAGAGCCACTTTGTATAGGTAAATGCACAAAAGGCATCAATTTTTTGTTATTAGAATAACAATCAATTAAATCATCTGTCATATCTCTTGGGTGTGATGTTGTATATCTTATTCTTTTAAGCTCTGAATATTGATTTAGATGATTAATTAAATTAGAAATTCTATATTCTTTTGAATTCTCAACATATGAGTATGCATTAACATTCTGTCCAAGCAATGTTATTTCCTTAGCTCCATTTTCTATTAATTGTTCTGCCTCATCAATAATATTTCCAAAAGGCCTAGAATATTCGGGTCCTCTTGTGTATGGAACAACACAAAAATGACAAAACTTATCACATCCTTCTTGTATAGTTAGATAAGCAGAAATTTTATCATTATTATTTTTAATTTTATCAAAATATCCAAATTTTGAAATTGTATCAAATTCAGTTTCTTCTTGTTTAAGATTTATTTCATGCTCTTTTAACAAATCATTTATTTTATGATATGACTGTGGTCCTATTACAATATCTATGTAAGGCTCCCTTTTTAACATTTCATCATTTTCAGCTTGTGCAACACAACCAGCTACGACCATAATTGGTTTTTTTTTTTCCCTGTATAATTTTTTTACTCTTCCAATTTCATGATAAACTTTTTCTTTAGCTTTGTCTCTAATGTGACAAGTATTTAAAATATAACATTCTGCATTTGCTTGATCTTGAGTTTTTTTGAAACCTAGCTCGCTAACATTGTCGTAAATTCTGTTTGAGTCATATTCATTCATTTGACAACCAAAGGTTTTAATAAATATATTTTTTTTCCTCATAAATTTAATTATAAAATTGAACTTTAGCATTAAATGATACTGATCTTCTTTCATCATCTGTGCCTGTAAATGGATATACTGTATGCATTAAGTAATTTGGAAATAAGTAAAAGTCACCAATTTCAGGTTTTACAATATAAGTTGATTTAGAAAATAAATTTGGTGATCCAAAAATTAATTGCAGTTTCCCATTTTCATTTGTTTTTTTATCAGGTTGTGAAGTATTTCCTAAATGTGAAGGAACTTTTAAGTATCCTACCCCAGATATGTCTCCAGAATGCCAATGTACAGGATTGTAATCATTTTTAAATTGTCTAACAACCCAAGATTTAATTAACTGAAAGTTTTTAATTTCTTTGTTTAAATCTTCTTTTGCCCAGGTAGATACACTTGAAGCTAAAAATTCAGCCCATTTAATTTGCTTCATGAAATCAATCTCCATCAAAAATTCCTGCTGAACTTTACCAATAAGTTTATCTCCTTCATCCAAGTCTTTTATTTTTTTTTCATCTTGAACAACTTTATCAACATAACTATTTATTTCTTCAATCATTTCATATGGCATTTTAATTTTTACAATTGATGGGCCAAAAGGTTTTAAAACTTCGAAATTTTCCATTTACTTTTTTTTAATCCCATAAAGTTCTAATTTGTGATCTACTAACTTATAGCCAAACTTTTCAGCTACCTTTTTTTGTAATTTTTCGATCTCTTCATCTACGAATTCAATAATTTCACCAGTTTTTATATCAATGAGATGATCATGATGACTCTCGACTAAAGTTTCATATCTAGCTTTTCCACCTTTAAAATCATGCTTTGTTAAGATTCCAGATTCCTCAAAAAGCTTAACTGTTCTATAGACTGTAGCAATACTTATTTTTGAGTCGAGTTTGGAAACTCTTTTGTATAGCTCGTCAACATCAGGATGATCTGACTCACCGTAAACTTCCTTGGACTCAGATAAAACTTTAGCTATTACTTTTCTTTGATCTGTAAGTTTGACACCTTTTTTTTGACAAATTTGTTCTATTGTTTCGATCATATTGTATCTTAACTCGAATATATGGGTTTTATCAAATCTTTAATTATTATTTTTTTTTTATCTAAATTTATTAAATTTTTGTAATTTTTATTAATTAAATCTGTAGATTTAAAACCAATCAAACTAATTTTATTAGCCAAAGATATAGCTTTTGCAATTGATAAAGAAATTCTTAAACTAGTAAATTTTCCTGGTCCTAAATTAATGAAAATCTTATCAATATCCTTTATGCTAATTTTTTTATTCACTAAAAAATTATCAAGTAGTTTCATAAAATTATCAAAGTTTTCTCTACTGTTTGTATAGCTAGTGGTATATGATCGTTTATTATCAATGATAACAAAAATAATTTCTTCACTAGCTGCATCTATTATAAAATTTATCATATTTTATTTATTTTTTTTAAATGCTTATGCTGAAACTGTAAACAAGAAATATGAGTTAGAAGAAAAAGGAATATTGGCAATAATGTACCACAGATTTGAGGAAAATAAATATCCTTCAACTAATATAAAAATAGAGGCTTTTAAGAAACATATAAATATTATTAAAGATAGTAAATTTAGTTTTTTGAATCCAAAAAATTTTGATTATGAGTTTAATAAAGTGAAAAAAGAAAAAAAAATTTTACTTACCATTGATGATGCTTTTTCTTCATTTTACTTAAATGCATGGCCAATACTTAAACAAAATAAAATTCCATTTCTTCTATTTGTTTCAACAGAGACAGTTGGGAAAAAAGGATATATGAGTTGGGAAGAAATTATCAAAATTTCAAAAGAAGATTTTGTTTATATTGGTAATCACTCTCACTCTCATGAATATTTAACTAAATATGAATTTGATAAGTTTAAACAAGATATTGATAAATCCATAGAAATATTTGAAAAAAAACTAAATTATAATCCTATCTTTTTTTCTTATCCTTTTGGTGAATATAGTTTGGAACAAAAAAATTATATTTCTAAAAAATTCGACTATGCATTTGGTCAACATTCAGGAGTAATAGATTTGAATAAAGATAAATATGAACTACCAAGATTTCCAATAAATGAAAAATATGGAGATTTTGAAAGATTTACTTTTTTAATAAATCTTTTACCTATTCAATACAAAAATTTACTACCAAATGATAAATTTTTAATCGACAATAATAATCCTCCATCTATGATAATTGAGTTTTTTGAAGAACAAAAAAATATTAATTTAATAAATTGTTTTTCAAATGAAGGTGGTGATTGGAAAAATACTAAATTAGAATATTTAGATAATAGAATTAAAGTTATGTTTTCAGAGAAGTTTTTACCAAGAAGGGGTAGAATTAACTGTTCGATGAATGATAATGATGGTTGGAAATGGTTTGGTACACAGTTTACGGTTAATTAAATTAAATTTTTCATTTTTAAACTTGTAGGTAAAATCTCTACTTCATCAAAATCAATTAAATTGTTCTGTGTAATTATCTTTTTAAGAACTTGTGTATATTCTTTACCAGTTTCAGCATATTTTTCTAAAAAATTTACTAGTTTTAAACTATCTAATTTTCCTTCATTATCCCTTTGAATTGCCCGTTCAGTTCTAAATTCTTTATAACTTGAGTGAGTGTTTAAATTTCTTTGATAAGCTCTAACAGAGGCTTTAAGAATTTTAAATTTTGCAACTTTGTGTTTTTTATCTTTTTCAACTTCTAGAGGCCTTATACCTTCGCCTGACCAAGTCCATTGACCAAATAAAGCATTACCTTCTTGAGCGAATCTTGAACTTCCCCATCCAGTTTCTTTTGCAGCCTGTGCTATTGCTAGTGAGACGGGAATTTCGTCCATTCTAATTTTAAGTTTTGCAAAATCTTTATTTTTTATTCCATATTGCTTGAACTTAAGATCAAGCCACGCTTTATCACGATTTGTAGTGTTATTTTTATTTAATATCTGAAAAAGTTTTTTCCTGTCAAACCTAATTTTTAAATTTTCTTCAATTATTAAAGGTAAAACTATTTGAATGAATAATTTTTTTCTTTTCCTTGGACTTTCAATATTTTTAAGTTCTTTTGGGAGTCTAGTAAGTTGATTACCAGAATTTACTAATTTAGTCTCTTTAACTTTATCAAGATCGTATCCATTATATTTGAATAATTCCTCTATAGTTGTAGCACTTAATCTTTGAGGATCTTTATCTTCTTCATTTTTACCAAAAACATCGATATCTTCAAAAATATTCCAAGAATATCTATCTTTAATTTTTTCATTTATTGTTTCATTGCTTTTTTGTTTGTCTAAAATTTCATCAAAACTTTGCTTAGATGAGTTAATTACTATTTGATTTGATTTAAAATTTTTTTTGACAAAAAATATCGAATTTGGCAAAGCTGCAAATATGGAAATTAAAATAAAACTTAGTATTAATGTTTTAAAAAAACTGATTGTGGAATGATCTTTAATCTTTTTAAAAGTTTTTTTTTTTTTCATCACAATATAAATATTTATTATAATTTATCGCTATAGATTTATACAGCTAAAACTTCTTTTACTTCAGGAATATAGTGACAAAGAAGATTTTGTACACCTTGTTTTAGAGTCATAGTTGAAGAAGGACAACCAGAGCAACTACCTTTTAAAATGACTGTAACTTTTCCATTTTTAAACTCTTTAAAAGTTATGTCTCCTCCATCTCTTGCAACTGCTGGCCTAATTTTGGTTTCTAAAATTTTAATTATTTTTTTTTCAATTTCTCCATAACTTCCCGGTTTTTCTTGTGTGCTATTTTTGTTAATTATAAGATCATTACCATTTTCATAATATTCATTAAGATGTGAAATTACTATATGTTTAATATTTTCCCACTTTTCTTCTTGAGATTTATTAATTGAAATAAAATCCTCACTCAGAAATATTCCCGTTACACCATTGATTGATAGAATATTTTTTAATAATGGAATTTCAGTTTGTTGTTCGTTTAAAAATTCTTGAGGTCCATCATTTGATACCGTTTTTCCGGTTATAAATTTAAGTGAATTAGGATTTGGTGTTTCTTGAGTTTGAATGAACATATTTACTTATATAGTTATTAAATTTAAAATTTAAAGAATTTTAAAATCCTACTATTTTCTTTATTTCTTTAATCTTTTTATTCGCAATTTCGTCTGCTTTATTTGCTCCTTCAAGCAAAATCCTATCTAAATACTCTCGATCTTTAATTAATCTTTTAATTTCATCTGAAATTGGGGCGATTTTATTTGATAAAATTTCAGATAATTGAATTTTGAATTCTGAAAAATTTTTACCACCAAATTCAACCAAAGTTTTTTCCAATTTTTGATTTAAAATACTTGAATAAATTCCAAGAAGGTTCGTAGCCTCGGGTCTATCTTTTAATTCAGACTCTTCATTTGGAATTGGAAAAGAGTCTGTTTTTGCTTTTTTAATTTTATTAATAATTTCATCTTTTGTATCTGTTAAATTAATTCTACTTAGGTCTGAAAAATCTGATTTACTCATTTTTTTTAAACCATCTTTTAAACTCATTATTCTTGAAAAATTTTTTTTAATTAACGGTTCTGGGACTTTAAAAAAATCCTCACTATTGAAATCTTTATTGAATTTTTGAGCTATGTTTCTTGTTAACTCCAAATGTTGTTTTTGATCTTCTCCAACAGGCACGTGGGTAGTGTCATAAAGCAGTATATCACTTGCCATTAGTATAGGATAAATATAAAGACCAACAGATGCTTTTTCCTTATCTTTTCCAGCTTTTTCTTTAAATTGAGTCATCCTATTTAACCAGCCCATTGGAGACATACAACTTAATATCCAAGATCCTTCGGCATGAGCATGAACCTTTGATTGATTAAAAATAATACTTTTGTTTGGGTCAATACCGCTAGCAATAAAAGTCGCAGTTGTTTCTCGAATATTATTCTTCAATTGCTCTTTATCCTGTTTAACGGTAATTGCGTGTAAATCTACAACACAAAATATACATTCATTTTCATCATCGTTGTTTAATTCAACAAAATTCTTAATTGCACCAAGATAGTTACCTAGATGAAGATTGCCAGTAGGTTGAACACCAGAAAATATTTTTTTGGACATCAATCAATACTTTAAATTAATATCTGAAATTTTAAAGGCTTTTATAACAATTGAAACTCCAATGTATAAAATGAAGGTTATAAAAACAATCAATAAGATAAAAATAAATTTTAAATTATTTGAATATTCTAATGAACTTGCCAAAAAATTTATTAAAAAATAAAATATAAAAATTGAAATTATATTTGAGAAGATAATTTTTATTAATTTATTTATAAAATTAAAGGTAAATTTAAAATAATTTTTGTTGATAACGAAAATTAATAAAATAATACCATTGAACCATGAGGAAATAGTTGTCGCAATTGGTATAATGATAAATCCTACATTTGAAAAAAATACTAAGCTTATTATGATGTTCAAAATTACAGATATCAAAGAAAACTTAAAAGGGGTTTTTGTATCATTTCTTGCAAATAAAAAAGTTGAAAAAATTTTAATTAAAGAAAATGCAGGGAGACCAAGAGAAAAATAAAATAAAGCTTTTGCAGAATTTCTCACACTAATCTTATCAAAAGAACCATATCCGAACAATGCTGAGGTTATTTGTTCCGATCCAATCATTAGAGCTAGTGATGCAGGTAAGCTTAAAAATAAACTCAACTCTAAGGCTTTGTTTTGAAGTTCAATTGTTTTTAAAGAATTATTATTTTTAATGTGTCGACTAAGATTTGGAAGTATTACAGTCCCAATAGCAATACCTGCAATTGCTAAATTTATTTGATAAATTCTGTCAGCATAATAAAGGTATGAAACAGCGCTTGCTTGAAAAGATGCAATAATTGTTCCAACTAAGATATTTATTTGTGTAACACCTGATGAGAAAATACTTGGCAAAAGTTTACTGAAAAAGTTTTTAACTTTTTTGTTTAGTTTTAAATTAAAGTTTATTTTAATTACAAAATATTTTTTAACAAATATTAATAAAAAAATAAATTGAAGTATTCCAGCTAAAGTAACAGTGTAAGATAAATAATAAACTAAATTATCATTAAAATTTTCAGCAAATAACAAACAAATTATTAATAGTATATTTAGTATAATAGGTGCAGCTGCTGCAGCTGCAAATTTATTATACGAGTTTAAAATTGCAGAAAAAAAAGATGCAAGACTTATAAAAAGTAAAAAAGGGAAAGTAATTCTAGTCAAATCAATAGCAATATTTAATTTTTCTAAATCATTAGAAAATCCTGGAGCAATCACTTTGATAAATGCTGGCATGAATATTTCAATTATTAGAATTGTGAAGAACAATATTAATAACAACAAATTAAAAATTGAATTAGCAAATGAGTTTGCATTTCTTTTACCTATTAGTAGTTCAGATGAATAAGAAGGTACAAATGCTGCATTAAACGTTCCTTCTGAAAATAATCTTCTAAAAGTATTTGGAATTCTAAAAGCTACAAAAAAGGCATCTGCCAAAGGTCCAGATCCAAGGTATATAGCTATAAAAAAGTCTCTTACATAACCAAGGATCCTACTTAATAGAACAAAAAAACCGAAGGTGCTTGTTGACTTAATGAGGTTCATAAATCATATTATTCCTAAATTTACCTTATTAGTATATTTAATTTACCTAATGAAAAAAAAAATTGAACATTATACAGATAAAGAGGCTCTTGAGTTTCATAACTTGAGTAAACCTGGCAAGATCGAGATAAATTCGTCTAAAACTATGACATCAAAAAGAGATCTTGCTTTAGCTTATTCTCCGGGAGTTGCGGCCCCTGTTAAAGAAATTTATAAAGATCCAGAGAAAGCATATGATTATACGACAAAGGGAAATTTGGTCGCTGTAATAAGTAATGGATCAGCAATTTTAGGTCTTGGAAATTTAGGTGCAATTGCCTCCAAACCTGTAATGGAGGGCAAAGCAGTTTTATTTAAAAGATTTGCAGACATTGATGCTATCGATTTAGAAATTGAAAGTAAAGACCCAAAGGAAATTATAAATAGTATAAAAAATTTTGCTGTAAGTTTTGGCGGTATAAATCTTGAAGATATTGCTGCTCCAGAATGTTTCATTATTGAGGAAAATCTTCAAAAATTACTTGAAATACCAATATTTCATGATGACCAACATGGAACAGCAATTATTACTTCAGCAGCATTAATTAATTCAATTCATATTACAAAAAAGAAAATTTCAAAAATTAAAGTCGTAGTAAATGGAGCAGGCGCATCTGCTATGGCATGTTCAAATTTATTTATAAAGCTAGGAGTAGAAAAACAAAATTTAACTATGATAGATAGCAAGGGTGTAATTAATTCTCAAAGAAAAGGATTAAACAAATGGAAATTAAAGTTTGCAAAAAAAACAAAAGATAAAAATTTAAATGATGCCTTAAAGAATGCAGATGTATTTTTAGGTTTATCATCAGCTGGTATTTTAAAAAAGGAAATGATTAAACGAATGGCTAAAAATCCAATCATTTTTGCATGTGCTAACCCTGATCCAGAAATTT
Source organism: uncultured Pelagibacteraceae bacterium (assembly GCA_902558435.1). Lineage (GTDB taxonomy): Bacteria > Pseudomonadota > Alphaproteobacteria > Pelagibacterales > Pelagibacteraceae > Pelagibacter. Next base: position 43,943 of record CACEDU010000004.1, read on the forward strand.
TACCTGAGGAAGTTTATAAAATAAGGAAAGATGCAATTGTAGCAACTGGAAGATCGGATTATCCAAATCAAGTAAATAATTTAATTGGTTTTCCCTATATATTTAGAGGTGCATTAGATGTAAGGGCAAAAACAATTAATGAGGAAATGAAAATTGCTGCTGCTACTGCAATTGCTAAATTAACAAGAGAAAGGGTACCAGACGAAGTTACAGCTGCAATGGGAGGAGATAGACCTAAATATGGTAAAGATTATATTATTCCATCAACATTTGATCCTAGATTAATAAGTGTGATCCCAGTAGCAGTAGCAAAAGCGGCAATTAAAAGTGGAGTAGCTAGGATAAAAATTGAAAATTTTAATCTTTATGCAGAGCAATTGAAACAGAGATTAGATCCATCTGTTACTGTTCTTCAAGGGATAAATTCAAAAGTTAAAAAAAATCAAAAAAAAGTAGTATTTGCAGATGGTGAAGATGAAAATACACTTAAAGCAGCAATCGCATTTAAAAATGGTGGCTTAGGAACTCCTATAATTGTTGCAAAAGAGACCACTGTTAAAGAAAGACTTAAAGAGATTGGTTACAAAGAAAATCTTGATATTAAAATTGTAAATTCAACTAATAAAAAACTAAGAGATAAATACGTTAAACATCTATTCAAAAAAATGCACAGAGAACAAGGTTTATTAGAGAGAGACTGTGATAGAATGATTAGAAACGATAGAGTTATTTGGGCATCTTGCATGGTTGAATGTGGGGATGCAGATGCAATGGTAACAGGAAATACTAGAAGATATTCTCAATCACTTGAAAAAATAAAAAAAGTAATACCTGCTAGAGATGGAGAAATAATGTTTGGATTAAATATGGTAGTTAGTAGAGGTAAGACTGTATTCATTGGAGACACATCTGTTAATGAATATCCCACATCCGATCAATTAGCTGAAATAGCAATATCAGCTGCAAGAGTGGTAAGACTTTTTGGCTTTGATCCAAAGGTTGCCTTTTTATCTCATTCAACATTTGGTCAACCCATAACAAGTAGAACAAAACATATAAGAGATGCTGTAGAAATATTAAAAACAAAAAAAGTAAATTTTAAATTTGATGGGGATATGCAACCAGATGTTGCATTAAATGAGGAATATTCTGATTTATATCCATTTTCTGAAATAGTAGGAAAAGCAAACATACTTATAATGCCAGGACAACACAGTGCTGCAATTTCATATAAGATTATGAAAACCTTAGCAGATGCTAAAGTAATTGGTCCATTATTAATTGGTCTTGCTCAACCAATAGAAATTGCTCCACTGAGATCATCTACATCTGAAATTTTAAATTTAGCATCTGTTGCTGCTTATTCGGCTGGAGTAATTGATTATAAAAAATAAAAAAAATAATTGTTATTTTTTTACAACTCTTAGATCATCAACCAAAAAGATACTAGTAACAACATCTTCAACATCTAAGATTTGTCTAGCTTCTTTTGCTACTTCATCTCTTTCGTTTTTATTCATAGCTATACCATAAATATAAATTACCTTTTTATAAGTATCGATATTGTAATTAACCGATTTAATTTTTTTGTTCCCAATCATGGCTGCTCTTAGTTGAGAAGTTATTAATAAGTCTTTTGCAGATCTTTTAAAATTAAATTTTTCTTTTATTCGTAAATCATTTTTCACTGACCTTGCACCCTTTAATTCCCATGCTAATTTTGTAATTTTAAGTTTATCTTCAACAGAATTTACTTTTCCAGTAAGAAAAATTCTTCCATCAAGAATTTTTGTTTTCACTGAAAGCACATAACCTTTATCTGCAGATAGCAATTTTGCCCTAAGATTTTGTTGCATTAATGAATCATCTATTTGTGTTCCTAAACTCCTAGGATCCAATGCAATCGAAACTCCGGTTCCTAAAACTCCCGTAGAGGAGTAACCAACACAGCCTGTTAGAAATACAAAACTTAATAAAATTATTATTCTTTTAATTTTCATTCTTGATTTGAAGGCAATAATTATAAATAAGTTTTTTTGAAATTTTTCTATTTTCTGAAACTTTTTTCACAATATCTTTAATAGTCATTTTTTTAATTAATTGTTTAATTTTTTTTTTATCTGATTCTTCAAGTTCTATGAAATTTAATTTATCTTTTCTTATTTCTGAAATTACAACAGTTATCTCACCTTTTCTTGAAAAATTTACATTTGATAAATTTTCTACTGAGGTTCTAATATATTCCTCATGATATTTTGTGATTTCTCTACAAATAAGAATATCTCTATTCACAAAAAATTCTTTTACATCATCTATTCTTTTATCTAGTTTATTTGGTGATATGAAGAAGACAATTGATCCCTCTAGTGTGGATAAATTTTTAAATAATTTTTTAATTTGATTTTGTTTTTCTGGGATAAATCCACAAAAATAAAAGTTATCAGAAAAACCACTCACTGATATCGCTGAGCTTATCGCTGAAGCACCTGGAACGGGGAAAACATCGATTCCATTTTTTACACATTCATTAACAAGTATTCTTCCAGGGTCTGAAATAGCAGGTGTTCCTGCATCCGAAACTAATGAAACTATTTTTTTATTCTTCAAAAGTTCCAATACCCTTTCCAAATTTTTTTTTTCATTAAATTTGTGATTTGAGATAGTAGCTTTATTTATTTCAAACTTCTGAAATATTTTCTTTGTAACTCGTGTATCTTCGCATAAAATTAACTCGGACTCCTGAAGAATCTTAATGGCTCTATATGAAATATCTCCCATATTACCTATGGGTGTGGCAACACAATATAGCCCAGGTTTGAATTTATTATTATTCAAATTCATATGAATTTCATATTTAAATATAATATTAAAACTTAAATGAAAACTTTAAATAAATTGTTTCTATATTTCTCTATTTTTATGTGTGTTTTCAATCAAAACACATTTGCACTAGAAAAGATTAAAGTTGGACTAGTAGTTCCTTTAACTGGTGATGACTCTTTAATTGGGAAAAAAATAATTAAATCAATTAGAATGGCTATTAATAGAATAGATGATGATAGAATTGAGATAATACCAAAAGACACAAAATCAAATCCTATAGATACTCTTAAAATATCTAAAGAGTTATACGAGGAAGGTGTCAGGATAATAATTGGTCCAGTTTTTAATGAAAGTACTAAATATCTTGATGATCTTAGTGAAGTAACTTTTATATCTTTTACAAATAAGTTAATTGGTAATCCAAAAAATGTAATTAGTGCAGGTGTAAATGCTATTTCGCAAATTCAAACAATTAAAAAATTTAATGATAAAAATAATTTATCAAGAAGTATTTTTTTAATTCCGAAATCACAATTTAAGAGAGAGATAGAAGATGCAATTTATAAAACGAAGATTGAACATAAAAAAGTATTTTATTATGACAGAGAGCCAACCAAACTTACTAAACAGATTGAAGATTTAACAAAATATCAAATAAGAAAAAATAATCTTAAATATGAAATAAAAAGATTAGAGGGATTGTCATTTAAGGATAAGGAGAAAAAAATACAAAATTTGAAGAAAAGAGATACACTTGGAAATATTGACTTTGACTCAGTAATTATAGCAGATTTTGACGAAAACTTAAAAAGTGTAGCTACATCTCTTTTATATACGGATGTATCATCAAAAAGAGTTCCTTACATAACACTAAATCAGTGGTTTGATGAGAGTCTTTTAAAAGAAAAAACTCTTCATCCAATATATTTTCCGTCAATCAACAAAGCAAACTATGAATTTTTTATGAATGACTATAAAAGTATTTATGGTTTAGAAGGTGACCAACTTTCATTTTTAAGTTATGATTTAGTTGGATTGGTCTATTTTTTGATTTATGAAAATGATTTTAAAATTTCAAAAAAAATATTTTATAAAAAAAATAAATTTAAAGGAAAAATAGGAATTTTTGAAATAAGTAAAAATACTATTACTCATCAATTAAATTTTTATAGCATAGAGGATAATAAATTTAAAAAAATTTTCTAATTTTTGTAAATGCAACAAAGCGATGGTCTAATCTATATTTTTTTTGTTGATCCATTTCACCAAAAGTTTGTCTTTTTCCATGAGGTATAAAAATGGGATCGTATCCAAAACCATTTTTTCCTCTTTTTAAATTAGATATACGCCCTTCAATTTTTCCTGACCTAATTATAAATTTTCCATTAGGCCAAAAAATGGTAAGAACACAAATAAATCTTGCCTTTATTTTCTTTTTTTTCCAATCCTTATCTTTTTTAGAAATCTCTCTGTAAACTTTTTTAATAGCCTGATTGAAATTTCTTTTTTTTCCCGACCAATCTGCAGAGTATACTCCAGGCGCTTTATCCAAAATATCAATTTCTATACCAGAGTCATCTGATAAGCATATTTTTTTAGTTTTTTTTGAAAAGTATTTAGCTTTTAAAAGTGAATTTTGTTCAAATGTCGTGCCTGTTTCTTTAGGACTAGGGATTTTGTAATCTAGATTTGAGTAAATTTTTAAACTTTTTGGTAATAGATTAGCTATTTCCTTAAGTTTTCCTTTATTATTTGAACCGATAAATATCTGATCAATTTTTTGTTTTGGCATCTGGAAATTATACAATTTCTTACCATATAAGGATATATGGATAAGGATGAAATAAAAGAAAATAAAGACAATAACACAACTTCAGATACTAATTTACATTCTCAAAAAACAGAAAATAATAATACTGACGAAAAAACAGTTAATGAAAATTCAGATAATAAACATAAAGAGGATGAAAAACTTACACCTGAGCAGGAATTAGAAACGCTTAAAGATAAGTTAGCAAGAACATTTGCTGAAATGGAAAATCAGAGACGAAGGTTTGAGAGAGAAAAAGAAGATGCGTATGAATATGGAGGATTTTCTTTTGCAAAAGAGACATTAAATTTATTGGATAATCTTGAAAGATCACAAGTAGCATTAGAAAATGATGAAAAATTAAAAAATACAGATGCACTCAAAAAAATTTTGGACCACATAAATATTATAAACAATGATATGTTAACTATTTTTAAAAAAAATAATATCGAACCAATTAAATCAATTAATGAAAAATTAGATCCAAATCTTCATCAGGCAATGATGGAAATTGAAGATGACACTAAGGAACCAGGAACTATTGTTCAAGAAATACAAAAGGGATTTATGATGAAAGAAAGATTATTAAGACCTTCTTTGGTGGGCGTTTCAAAGAAAAAAACAAAAGAAGATGAAATAGAAGATAAAAAAAATGAAAAAAACCAATAAAAACAAGGAAAATTTAATTTTATAGGCGGTTGTAGTCTAAAAATTAGCACTTATATGATCGAAAGGTAATTAGATTATGAGCAAAGTAATAGGAATAGATTTAGGTACAACAAATTCTTGTGTAGCTGTTATGGAAGGTACACAGGCAAAAGTTTTAGAGAATGCAGAGGGTGCAAGAACAACTCCTTCAGTTGTAGCATTTTCAGATAACGATGAAAAATTAATTGGTCAGCCTGCAAAAAGACAAGCAGTCACAAATCCAGAAAATACTATTTTTGCAGTAAAAAGATTAATTGGAAGAAATTTTGATGATCCATCTGTAAAAAAAGATGTAGAAACCGCACCATTTAAAATTGTTAATTCGGATAAAGGAGATGCTTGGATCGAAGCAAAAGGAAACAAATACTCTCCATCTCAAATATCTGCATTTACACTTCAGAAAATGAAAGAAACTGCTGAAAAATATCTTGGGCAAGAGGTTTCCCAAGCAGTAATCACTGTTCCAGCTTATTTTAATGATGCCCAAAGACAGGCGACTAAAGATGCGGGTAAAATTGCAGGACTTGAAGTTTTAAGAATCATTAATGAACCAACAGCAGCATCTCTAGCTTACGGTTTGGATAAAAAAACGAATAAAAAAATAGCTGTTTATGATTTAGGAGGTGGTACTTTTGATGTTTCTATACTTGAACTAGGTGATGGAGTATTTGAAGTAAAGTCAACAAATGGTGATACTTTTTTGGGTGGAGAAGACTTTGATAATACAATTGTTGAGTATTTATTATCAGAATTTAAAAAAGAAAATGGTATTGATTTAAAATCAGATAAATTAGCTCTACAAAGACTCAAGGAGTCTGCTGAAAAAGCAAAAATTGAATTATCTTCAGCTGCTCAAACTGAGATAAATTTACCATTTATTACCGCAGATAAAACTGGTCCGAAACATATTAATATGAAGATGACAAGAGCAAAGCTTGAGGCTCTTGTTGAGGATCTTATTTCTAGAACAATTCCACCATGCGAAACAGCACTTAAAGATGCTGGTTTAAGCGCAAGTGAAATAGATGAGGTGATACTTGTCGGTGGAATGACAAGAATGCCAAAAGTAATAGAAGAGGTTAAAAACTTTTTTGGCAAGGAGCCAAACAAGTCTGTAAACCCAGACGAGGTTGTAGCAATGGGTGCTGCAATTCAGGCTGGTGTATTACAGGGTGACGTGAAAGATGTACTATTACTAGATGTAACTCCGCTTTCACTTGGAATTGAAACCTTAGGTGGAGTTTCAACTAAACTAATAGAAAAAAATACAACAATTCCAACTAAAAAAAGCCAAGTTTTCTCAACAGCAGAGGACAACCAGCCGGCAGTTTCAATCAGAGTTTTGCAGGGTGAAAGGGATATGGCTTCAGATAATAAAATTCTAGGTAACTTTGAACTAGTTGGTATAGCACCAGCACCAAGAGGAGTACCTCAAATTGAAGTTACTTTCGATATTGATGCGAACGGGATCGTGAATGTATCTGCTAAAGATAAAGGCACTGGTAAAGAACAAAAAATACAAATTCAAGCTTCAGGGGGTTTGAGCGAAGAAGAAATAAATCAAATGGTTAAAGATGCTGAGACTAACAAAGAGGCTGATAAAAAGAAAAGAGAAGCGGTTGATGCAAGAAACCAGGCAGATACTTTACTTCATTCAACTGAAAAGAACTTGAAAGAACATGGTAGTAAAGTTTCAGATGCAGACAAAAAAGCTATAGAGGATGCAGCTGCAAATGTGAGAAATGCATTAAAAGGAACTGATGTTGAAGAAATTAAAAAGAAAACTCAAGATTTGGTTCAAGCTTCAATGAAACTAGGAGAAGCTATCTACAAATCACAACAAAGTACAAAACCTGGTGATGCTACTAAAGATGCAAAAGAGGAAGAAGGGAAAAAAGACGATAATGTTGTTGATGCAGACTTTGAAGAAGTAAAAGACGATAAAGAAAAGAGCGCCTAAACTATCAACCATTTGTCTATAACTGGTTATGGCAAAAAGAGATTATTACGATGTATTAGGTGTTGAAAAAAGTGCTAGTCCTGACCAAATAAAAGCAGCCTACAGAAAACAAGCAGTCAAATATCATCCAGATAAAAATAAAGGTGATAAAGGAGCTGAAGAGAAATTTAAAGAAGCTTCTGAGGCTTACCACGTATTATCTAATTCAGAAAGAAAACAAAATTATGATAATTTTGGACACGCAGCATTTGAAAATGGTGGCGGAGGAGGTAGAGGAGGTTTTGGAAACTTTGACTTTTCTGGATCTTTTTCAGACATTTTTGAGGATTTTTTTGGTGAAGGCTTTGGTGGAGGTGGAAGAAGATCAAGAAGATCTAATAACAGAGGATCTGATTTACGGTATGATCTCTCAATAAGTTTAGAAGAAGCTTATACTGGGAAAAAACAAGATATTAAATTTTCAACTTCTGAAAGATGTGGAACATGCAGTGGGTCTGGATCAAAACCAGGTCATAGTGCAAGCTCGTGTTCCATGTGTGGTGGACACGGCCAAGTTCGTTCTAGCCAGGGATTTTTCACAGTCCAACAAACATGCCCACAATGTGCTGGCTCTGGTGAACAAATTACTGATCCATGCTCAAGTTGTGGAGGACAAGGCAAAAAGCAAGCTAATAAAAGACTTTCTGTGACTATTCCCAAAGGAGTTGATGATGGTACAAGAATAAGATTATCAGGGAAAGGTGAAGCAGGATCTAGAGGAGCAAGTAATGGTGATCTTTATTTATTTATCAATGTTGAGTCACATGAACTTTTTAAAAGATCAGAAGTTAATTTATTTTTTGAATTTCCTATTTCGTTTACAGATGCAGCATTAGGAACAACTATTGAAATACCTACTATAGATGGTGGAAAAGCAAAGATTAAAATTCCTGATGGTACTCAAAGTGGAAAACAATTTAGATTGAAGGGTAAAGGAATGCCATTTATGAGAAGAGGAGATTATGGAGATTTATATGTTCAAGTAAATACAGAAGTTCCAGTCTCTTTAAATAAAGAACAAAAGGAATTACTTGAAAAATTCAGAAAAATTGAAAATGACAGATCAAATCCAAGTATTAAGAAGTTTTTTCAAAAAGCAAAAAATTTCTGGAAAAATTAAATGAAAAAAAAAATTAAATATATTATTTTTGGTATTGTTTATATTTTGGCGATTTTAATATTAGGTGCTTATTTTTACAAAGAAGGTATCGGTATAATCTAAATTAATAGTTCAAAAACATGTAAGTTTAAGTTCAAGAAGATAACTAATCTCTTGCCATTTTAATAAAAATATCACCCATACCACCTTGAACCTGTTCTAATGGTGCATTATTTCTTAATTGACAATAAGCTCCGGTGTATTCATCTTTATCAATAGCCGCAATACTCTGTTCATTACATTTTGATGAATTATGTAATAGACCAATAACAAGTCTGTTATCTATTGAAACAACTTGATTATTGTCAAGAACTTCACCATTACAGAAATAATTTCTATTTACTTCTCGAGGAAAATCTTTTTTTCCACATGGGTTTTTAATAGTTAAAACAGTAAATTCTTTTTCTCCATCGGAGAATTTATGTTTCATATTTTTAACTTGAGAATATTTCATTAAATCACATGAGCATGGAAAACAACATTTATGATAAAAACCGCAAATTTTTTCACCATTTTCTGCACTTTTTAAATAAACAAAATCTGGTCTACTGTTTGGAGATATTAATGAACCAGAGACTGCACAGTATAGTTTATTATATTCTATAAAATCTTGATAAGTGATTTCTTTATTCAAAATATGTTTGAAAAATTTTGGGCCGGCAGCATTCCTATTTTGATCAGGAAATATTTTGATCCAATCTTTTACAAGGTCCTCATAGTAATTAAAGTCTTTTGAGTACGAAGGTTTTAAAAAACAAAAAAAAGTTATTAATAAAAATATAAACAAAGTTTTTAAAAGTTTAATTTTTTTGAAAAATATATCGATTATTTCTCTCATATTATTTTTGTCTAATTTCTATTATTTTGTTAAGTTCATTTACATTAAATGTCTCTAGTAATCCATTTGTCCAAACAACATCTATAGATATATTTTTTTCGCCTGCTCTTATACCATAGTGAGCTACAGGCTCCATTTGACATAAATACCCTGAGCCAGCATCTATAGTTTTAGCATGTTTTCTCAAATTAGAATTTAATATGACTGTAGCTCCTCTAGCAGGAGCTCCAAATTTATTTAATGGTTTTATCCTTAAATAATTAAAATCTTTTTTAATATCAGCTTTGTACATCGTTAATGGTTGCATTCCAGACTCACCATGAGCAATCAACAATTCTAAAATTCCATCATCATCTATGTCTGCAACTGCTGCACCTGTTCCAAGACCATTTGCTTCATAAGCATTTTTAATATTAATTTCTTCAAAAAATCCATTTTCTTTTATTTTGAATAGTTTATTTGGTTCACCAATGTTATTCATAAATATCTCATCGTAACCATCATTATCAAAGTCTGCTGATATTACAGTTCTGATTCTAGTTGGGATATTGTAAGTTGGAGTAGCAATATCTCTAAATTTGTTATCTTCTAAAACGAAGACCCTATGATAGCCATTCCAATTAGACGTAACTATATCTAATCTTCCTCTATAAAATATATCAGTTAAAGTTGTACCTCTTCCATTTTCATATTGATCGTCCACTTTATAGTCTTCGGCAATGTCCTGAAAATATCCATCAGAGTTATAATATAAAAAGTTTTTACCTCTCTCATTTGCAGCGAAAATGTCAGTTTTTCCAGACAAAATATTTCCTGCAACCACTGCTCTTCCACCAGTTATTTTATTGATTTTAAGCTGATCAGCTAAATCTAAAATTTGTCCGGTACGCAGTTCATAAAATCTAGTAGGACCTCCATAATTAGCAACATATATGCCATATTTTCCATCACCATTTCTATCAACACAAACTACTGATCTGCCAGCAGTTAAATTCAAGTTTTTTTTATTGATCTCTTTTTCAAACAAATCTACAAAACCATTGCCACTATTATCAATCAATCTATCTGAATATTTTTTCTCTCCACTATATGTGTCTGTGTTTAAAAAATAAATTTCTTCAAAACCATCTTGATCTATATCACAGGCAGCTACACCAATTGTTTTTCTTTTAACATCATCAAAAATTTCATTTTTATTAATGTTTACAATTTTACCATTTTGATAAGTAAGTGATAAATTTGAAAATCCAAATCCAGTAACCACAAATTCATATTTGTTGTCTTGGTTTACATCTGTTACGGAAATACCATAACTAAGTCTGAAGTCATTATCATCAATTTGAGATGTAATATCTTTAAAAAAGTCTGCTTTAGAATGATTGTGAGACACAAAAAAAAATAAAACCAGAAAAAATTTTAATAGGTATTTAATAGCCATAATTGTTGTATATTGGTGAAAAAATATATTAAAATAATTTAATGAGCAAAGTAAAATTAGCGATATCTGGTTGCATGGGACGAATGGGCCAACAACTGGTAAAATCTTCTAGAATTGATAAAAGTTTTAAACTGACAGCACTTACAGAAAATAGATTAATAAAAAAAAATATTGCTGGGATAAAACCTAGTTTGAATCGTGAAAATTCTTTTAAAAATGTTGATTTAATAATCGATTTTACAATTCCTAAATGTACATTTGAAATTCTAAAAATAGCATCAAAGCTAAAAAAAAGAGTAGTTATCGGAACAACTGGTTTCTCTGAAAAAGAGGAACTTCAAATTAAAAAATTTTCAAAAAAAATTCCTATTCTAAAAGCTGGTAATATGAGTTTAGGCATAAATTTATTGATGTATTTAACTGAAATTACTTCTAAATCATTAGGTAATAATTTTTTAAGTAAAGTATATGAGGTACATCATAAGCATAAAATAGATCATCCCTCTGGAACAGCATTAATGCTAGGTAAAGGCATAGCAATTGGCAAAAGAAAAGATTTTTATAATTTAATTGGAAAAAAGTATCTTAATAAAAAAAGTTTTCCTTATGGAAAAAAAATAAATTTTAATTCAATAAGAAAAGGTAAAACAGTTGGTGAACACGAGGTTAAATTTTCGAGTGGAAAGGAAATTATTACATTAAATCATGAAGCATTTGATAGAGCTTTATATAGTGAGGGGGCTTTAACAGCTGGAAAATGGTTAATGAAAAAAAAGCCAGGTTTGTATTCGATGCGTGATGTTTTAAATTTTAAATGAACGAAGAACAAAGAGCAAAAATTGTTCTTAAAATATTAAATAAAATATATCCAAAAACACCAATACCTCTCAAACACAGAAATATGTTTACTTTATTGGTTTCTGTTCTTTTATCTGCACAATGTACGGACGTAAATGTTAATAATGTAACAAAAAATATATATCCAAAATATAATAAACCAGAACATTTTGTTAAGCTTGGAAGAAAAAAAATTGAAAAACTGATAAGAAGTATTGGTATCTTTAGAATTAAAGCAAAAAGTGTTTATAACTTATCAAAAACCTTAGTGGAAAAATATAATGGAAAAGTTCCAAAAACATTTGAGCAACTTGAGGAGTTGCCAGGTGTTGGACACAAAACAGCTAGTGTGGTTATGTCTCAAGGATTTGGGTATCCTGCTTTCCCAATAGATACACATATACATAGACTTGCTCAAAGGTGGGGTTTGACAAATGGAAAAAATGTTGTTCAAACAGAGAAAGATTTAAAAAGACTTTTTCCAAAAAAATATTGGAATAAATTACATCTTCAAATAATTTATTATGGAAGAGAATACTGTAAGGCAAGAGAGTGCTATGGTTTATCTTGTAAAATCTGTACTAGTTGTTATCCTAAGAGAAAAAAACCACTTATAACAAAGAAAGCATAATTGATGAAAATATTAGGAATTGGAAATGCAATTGTAGATGTAATTTGCAAAGTAGAGGATGACTTTATCGCTAAAAATAATTTAACAAAAAGTACTATGAAATTAATTTTTGATGATAGAGAGTTCAAGGAATTATTATCAAACCTTAAGATAGAAAAAACAGTATCAGGAGGCTCAGTTGCAAATTCAATCGTCGGCTTATCTCAACTTGGAAATGAAGTTGGATTTATTGGTAAAGTAAATGATGATGAGCTTGGTGGTAAATATGAAGATGGCCTGAAACAAGAAAATGTTAAATATTTTTATTCAAAGAAAAAAGAAGAACTTCCAACTGGAACATGCCTGATTTTAGTTACACCAGACTCTGAGAGAACAATGTGTACATTTTTGGGAACCGCAGGAAAAATAAATGAAAATGACGTCAGTTCAGATGCTATTAAACAAAGCGAAATTATACTTCTAGAAGGATATCTTTGGGATGAGGGAGAACCAAAAAAAGCATTTGAAAAAGCTATTCAAAGTGCAAATAAAGTGGCGATGTCTTTATCAGATCAATTTTGTGTTGATCGGCATAAACCACATTTTTTAGAATTGGTTAAAAATAAACTAGATATTACTTTTGCAAATGAGCAAGAAATAATGTCCCTAATTGATGCAAAATCTTTTGATGAAGTAATAAATTTTTCAAAATCTTTAGGCAAAATAATTGTTTTAACAAGAGGTGAGAAAGGTGCTGTTGCTATTAACGGAGATGAAGTTGTTGAATGTGGTGTAAAGGAAGGTCTAAAAATTGTTGATTTAACTGGTGCAGGAGATCTTTTTGCAGCAGGGTTTTTACACGGACATGTAAACAATATGTCATTAAATGAAAGCTTAGACAAAGGAACTGATATGTCCTCTAAAGTCATACAACAAATAGGTGCAAGACTGTAAAATTATTTTTTTTTCCTTTTAAAACTACCTTTACCTTTTTTTGGTTTTACTACTCGAGTTTTATATTTTGGAGTTAATAAATCTTTAGCTATATAATTTTTTTTTTTATTCATTTTTTTTTGTCCAAAATTGGTACATTTGTATGAATGTATCTGGGTTATTTATCTCAAAATCATTCCAATTTTCAAGTGAAGTATTTTTCAAGTCACTTGGGTATTGTTTAAAATATTTCTTTTTGATTGACGAATTTGTAAATCCTAGGAATTCTAAATCATATTTTTTTAGTAATTTTGAAATTTTAATAAGATTATAACGATGCTCTTGTACGTGAAAAATTAAATCTCTAAAATTAGAAGTTGAATAGAAATCATAATTATAATTAAGTTTTTGGAATGATTTGTTGTCTTTATCGTTCTTAATAATTTCCCTACAGTTCCTGATATTTGAAATATTATTTTCAAAGTTATATTTTTTTATTAATTTTCTTGTTTCAACAATATGTTTTCTAGCATAATCACTATATAAACCAAGCTTCAGATAGCCGCTTGGTTCTAAAATGTTTAGTAATACTTTCAAACCTTCTTCTGGATCTTTTAAATGATGAAGTACACCAACACATTCGATGACACTGAACTTTTTATTGAGATTATTTAAATTAAGTATATCACCATGCAGAAATTCAATATTGGTGTGATTAAGTTCCTGCATTTTACGTTTTGCGAAAGATAAACTAGATAGGCTTAAGTCTACTGCAAGAATATCTGAATTCTCATATGATGCATTGTTTACCAATTGTTGTCCAGTACCACAACCAGCAATTAATATATTTCTTTTTAAAGCATTGGTATTTGAAATAATTTTATTTGGATAAATATTATTATTTAATATTGATAAGAAGTTATTTTTAGGGTTTATATTTGTATATCTCCATCTAGGATATGGGTTTTCCTCATACTGGTCTCTAACTTTTTTGGAAATGATATCAGTGATAGTTTCAAACGAATTAATACTTCTCTTGAGCTCTTCCTCTGTCAAATGATCTTTTATCTGTATTTGTATAAGACCATTAAATAAATTATTCTTTGCTGAATGGTTAACTAATTTATTACTAATTATCTCAGATTGGTTTAAGGGCAAATAACATGCTAGTAATGAAATTTCTAGTTCATTAATGTTTTTATCTTTTTCAATTTTTGTTTTTAAATCATTTATTATTTTTATCTCATCATTAGATTGAAAAAATAAGTACTCATTTAAAAAGGATTGATGGGCAAAAGAAATAATAAAATCTAAAAATTCAAAAATTAATTTTTCACTTTTATCTTTTAATAATAGAAGAAACTTTTTTCTTATATGACATAAAAATTTTTCTAGAAATTTATCTCTAAATAATGATTTTTGTAATGTAAGTAAAAAAAGTTCATTTTTTAATGCTTTTTTTACAGAATCAAGATTTAATAGCGACTTATCAAGATCTATATGATGCTGTATTTTTTTTTTATGTTCCTCAAAAATAATTAAATTTTTTGTGTTATTAAATAATCTGTTGTGGTCAATTGAATTTTTTTTAAATAAAAAAATAAATAATTCGTTTAAATCAAAACTATTTTTCTCCGAAATATTTGATAATTGAATAGATGAAAGTAAACTAAATAATGTATTTATCAAACGTAAATTATTAGGGTCAATATTTAGTGATTTTTTAAGATATGAAAGAGATTTTTTGAGGTCTCCAATTTCTTGTAAAATAATACCAAGAACATTGTAAGCATCAATATTTTTAGGATCAATTTCAATAACTTTTTCAAAACACCTGATGGCATCATGATATTTTTTTTGATTATTAAAAATAATACCTTTATTAAAATGTGCTAAAACAAATTTTGGTTGAATTTGAATTATTTTTTCAAAAAATTTCAATGAGTTTTCAAAATCTCCTCTTTCTAATAATAAGTTTCCAATATTAAGGTCAATATTGATATTGTTTGGGTTTAATTCTTTGGCTTTCATAAGTAATGGTAATGCCAAATCAAATTTTCTTAATTGAGAGTATAAAGTACCTAGATTAAAATTAGCTTCTAAATTATTTTTATTTGAATTCAGTATTTCTTTATATAATTTTTCAGCTGTTTGAAATTTTTTATTTTTATGATTTTTAAATGCTATGCTAAGTTTTTTTTTAATTTGCAATTCATCTAATTTCACTTAATTATATAACCAAATTTAGAACTTTTGATAAATTGATTATCACCAAAAATATCACTTATTTTTTTTCTTAGTCTATAAATATGGGTTTCAACAGTATGAGTTTCTAATTTTGAATTATGACCCCATACTTCAGTTTGTAATTTACTAATTTGGACAGGTTTTTTTGAATTGTGAAGAAATATTACAATATTTGCCTCTCTCTCAGTAAGATCTAGGCTATATTCTTTATTAAAAATTTTTCTTGAATTTAAGTTCAATTTATAAAATCCTAAATTTATTTCAGATTGTTTATTATATTTTAATTTTAAAAATTTGATATTAATGCTTTCAACTAATTTTGTGATATCTATTGGAAAGTCATTTATAATCATTTGATTATCAGCGTCTTTGATTTTTTTCTTTGATATAATTAAATAATTATCTTTATTTTTAAAATTTAACTCTGAAATTTTTATTATGTTGATTAAATTAAAACTTATTTGGTCCTCTATTTCACTTAGTATTTGGTATAAAACTTTGAAATCATAAATTACTAAAGTTTGATTATTCATATATAATATAGAATATGACAATTGTTCTAAAAAATAAAGTAACACTTGTATTTGATGAATTTACTTTTCGCTGCTGCATTGGGAAAAAAGGAACTACAAAAAGAAAAATTGAAGGTGATAAAAAAACACCAGTCGGAACATTTTCACTAGGAAATTTATACTATAGGAGAGATCGACATATCAAACCTTTAACAAAATTAAATTGTATCCCTATTAAGAAAAATATGGGTTGGTGCGACGACATTAAAAATAAAAAATATTATAATAAATTAATTAAAACTAACAAAAAAGTAAGGCATGAAAAATTATTTAGAAAAGATAAAAAATATGACTTTTTTATCCCAATTAAATATAATACAGAAAATCCGAAAATTCCAAAAGGGAGTGCTATTTTTATTCATTTAACAAATAATTTTAAGCCAACATCAGGATGTATTGCACTTAAAAGAAAGGATTTTTTAATTTTGGTAAAACTAATAAATAAAAAAACTAAAATTAAATTAATTTAACTTCTTTGACCAAATATGTTTGAACCAATTCTTAAATAAGTTGATTTAAATTCTACTGCTTTAAGATAGTCTGATGACATTCCCATACTTAATTCTGCTAAGTTAACTTCATCTTTTAATTTACTCATTTGAGAAAAATATTTAATAGGATCTTCATCAAATGGTGGAATACACATAATACCAACTATATCAAGTCCTAGATCTTTTGAAAAATTATAAAATTCAAACAAATTTTCTTTCATAATTCCTGACTTTTGATTTTCTTTTCCAAGATTAATTTGAATAAAAATTTTAGGTTTAACAATTTGTTTTTGTTGCTCTTCTGATATTTTTTTAGCTAACTTTTCACTATCAAGAGAATGTATATAATCAAAAATTTTTACTGCAAACTTAACTTTATTTGTTTGTAGTTTACCAATTAAATGAAGATTAATTCTATCATTTTGTTTTTTTATATCAGTCCATTTTTCAATTGCTTCCTGAACTTTGTTTTCACCAAAGTCTGAATGACCATATTTAATTAATGGTAATATATGATTAATTTGAAAAGTTTTTGAAACTGCAATTATTTTAGGTATTCTGTCTTTTTCTTTTATTTCTAATAATTTAGATTTGATTGATGTTTGGATAGATAATAGATTTTGAATAGTACTATGCATATAAAATTTCTTAAAAAATATTACTTTATAGAAAAATTTAATAAAAGTAATATTGATAAACAGACTAAAAATACCATTATTATATATAGAAATTATAAAAAAAAATACATTGAAGATGAGATAATTTTTATAAGAGAATATTGTAAGAAAAAAAAACTAAAATTTATTCTTTCTAATAATGTAAGACTCTCTTTAAAATTAAATTTAGATGGAGCTTATATACCATCATTCAACAATGAATATAATCATCTAAGTTATGCAATTAAAAGAGGATTTACTCTAATGGGCTCAGCTCACAATTTAAAGGAAATTAGAGTTAAGGAAAAACAAAAAGTAAGTAGAATTTTTATTTCGTCAGTATTTAAAGATAACAAGAATTACTTAGGTCTTAATAGGTTTAGACTAATTTCTAATCTTTCAAAAGTTCAAATTGTTGCATTAGGCGGAATATCTAAAAGTAATGAAAAACTTATTAATTTAACAAAATCAATTGGTATTGCGGGTATTTCTTTTTTTGAGAACAAAAAAAAAGGCCCCTAAAAAGAGGCCTTTTAATTTATTATTTAAACTTTTAATTAAAACGCAAATTTAAAGTTTATTTCATAAGCTGAGTTATCTGTAGTAGATGTACCAGCTACGTTATCCATATTTCCGTAAGTACCTGAAATAGTCATTCCACCAGAAGTATGAGAGAAACTTACAGCAGTTGCTTCTTGATCGTCTTTTGTTGAAGCTTCATAATCAATAGTTGAACTATTGAATGATACTGAAAGATCATCAGATACAGCGTATGATATACCTAAAGCTGTAAAATCTTCGTCTGCAGTACCTGTACCGAAGTCAGTTTCGTTTACTTGGTAACCTAAAGTTATTGCACCCATTGTGTATTTAACAGCTAATGCTGATGTGTCAGCAGCATTCGAAGCGTCGTTGTTTTCACCCATTGCTGCATATACATCTAGATTTTCCACACCTGTATAGTGTACACCATATTCTAGTGAACCTTCAACTGCAGTTGCTCCAGCTGATGGAGTGTAACCAGCTTTAAGTGCTACACCATCCATTACTGTATAGTCATAAATGAATATGTTGTGCGTTGAAGCTGCACCATTAGCAGCACCGTCTGGAGTACCTGCGTATGCCACACCATGCGCTTCTTCGTTAGCAGATGGAGTTAAATCATCCCAAGCACCAATAACTGAAGTACTACTTCCTCCAACGAATGTTAATTTACCCATATCTCCTGTATCAATTGATAGAGTGTTTAAACCAACACCAGCGCCACCATCTAGCTCAATTGTGTGAGAAACAGTCATACCATTGTCCATTTCACCGCTTGCAGAGAATGTGATTGAGTCAGACATTGACCAACCATTACCTTTGTTACCGTTATCGGCACCAGCGAAAGTAATTTGGCTAGTAGCTGACATTGAGAAGTCTGCAGCTTGCGCTGAAGATGCTACCAATGCAGTTCCTAATGCTGTCAATCCAACTTTTTTTAGATTGTTCATATTATTTCCTTTCATTAATTGTTTAATATTAAACAGGGTTTATTTATCAATTATTTGACATAATTTATTTTAATAATTGGCATTATTTGTTTATTTTGATCAAGTGTTGTATTTTTGCATCACTAAAAATTGTTATTTTACAGGTATTTTTTAAGATAATTAAAAAAATTCTTTTAAATTTTGTATTTTTTAATCTAAAACAATTTATTGGATATATTTATGTCATTTTTGAAAAAAATCAGACTTTTAGCTAGTTTAAGTTTAGCTATTATTTTTATGGTATCTTGTGAAGGAATGCCTGGAGCAGATGCTAGAAAATATCCACCAAATCCCGACTTAAGAGTACAAAAAAACCTCGAAGAAGGAAGAGGTTTCAGATTAGACAGTGCGTTTAAAAAAAGTAGGGGTGGAGATTTTTTGTTTGCAAGTTCAAACGAACTTTGGAGAGCCTCCCTAGATACAATAGATTTCATGCCTTTATCGTCAGTTAATTACAGTGGAGGAATAATTATAACAGACTGGTATTCAGATGGAAAAAATCTTGATGAAGCAGTAAAAATTTCTATAAGGTTTTTGTCCAATGAGGTAAGAGCAGATGCTTTAGATATAAAAATTTTTTACAAAAACTGCAATCAAATGGTTTCTTGTAAAATTACACAAAAGTCAGGGCAGCTTTTAGTTGAATTAAAAAGAGAAATCTTAAGTAAAGCTGCAATTTATAAAAAAGAAAATAAAGACAAAAATTTCAAAGAGTATAAAGGCTCAAAAAAACTGGCTAATTAAAACATTAAAAAAATTTAAGTGAATTCCGAAAGATATAATTTTAAAACTGTTGAACTTAAGTGGCAAAAAAATTGGGAAAATAATAAAGTTTTTGCATCAAAAATAGATAAATCTAAGAAAAAATTTTACTGCTTAGAAATGTTTCCATATCCATCAGGAAAGATACACATGGGACATGTAAGAAATTATACGATAGGTGATGTCTTATCAAGGTACAAAACTTTGAAAGGTTTTAATGTTCTACATCCTATGGGGTGGGATGCTTTTGGTATGCCTGCCGAGAATGCTGCTAGGGAAAATAATTTAGACCCTAAAGATTGGACAAATAAAAATATATCTACAATGAAAGAGCAATTAAAAAGGCTTGGACTTTCTATCGATTGGGATAGAGAAATTTCTACTTGTTCAGAAGAATATTATAAACATCAGCAATTATTCTTTTTAGAACTTTTTGAAAAAGGTCTTGTTTATAGAAAAGAAAATTATGTAAATTGGGATCCAGTAGATCAGACTGTTCTCGCAAATGAACAGGTCATAGATGGAAAAGGATGGAGATCAGGAGCGATTGTTGAAAGAAAAAAATTGAATCAATGGTTTTTTAATATTTCAAAATTTTCTCAAGAACTTTTAGATGGTTTAGAAAAATTAAAAGACTGGCCCAACAAAGTGAAAGTAATGCAAAAAAATTGGATTGGTAAATCATTTGGTTGTGAGATATCTTTTCAAACTTTAGGTGATCTTCCAGTAAAAGAAATAAAATGCTTTACTACTAGGCCTGATACCTTATTTGGTTTTTCATTTTTAGCATTATCTGTGGACCATGAAATTTCCAAATTTTTTTCAAAAGATAAAAAATTTCAAGAATTTAAAAATGAGTGCTCAAAAACTGGAACTACTGAGGAAGCAATCGCAATTGGTGAAAAAATTGGCTTTAAAACTAATCTCGTTGCAATTAATCCACTTGACCCTTCTCAAAAAGTACCAGTTTTCTTTGCAAATTTTGTATTAATGGACTATGGATTTGGAGCAGTTTTTGGATGTCCAGCTCATGATCAAAGAGATTTTGATTTTGCAAAGAAATACGGATTAGAAATTAAGACTGTTGTGAGGCCAAATGATCAAGGTGATAAATTCATTGTTGAAAAAGAGGCTTATACTGGCTCTGGTGTAATAATTAATTCAGACTTCTTAAATGGTCTTAAAGTTCCAGATGAATCAATTATTAGTACAATTGACATTTTGGAAAAGAGAAAAATTGGAAAGAAAAAAATTAATTTTAGATTAAAAGATTGGGGTGTTTCTAGACAAAGATACTGGGGGTGTCCAATACCAATTGCCTATGATGAGAATGGTCAAGTCACTACAATTCCAAAAAAAGATTTACCAGTCAAACTTCCAGAAAATGTAGATCTTAATTCAAAGGGTAACCCATTAGACTATAAAAGTGATTGGAAGAATATAACAATTGACGGTAAGAAATATATTAGAGAAACAGATACTCTAGATACCTTTGTTTGCTCTTCATGGTATTATCTCAGATTTTGCTCTCCATCAGAAAAGACATACGGTTTCAAAAAAGAAGAAATTGATTACTGGATGCCAGTAGATCAGTATATTGGAGGTGTGGAACATGCAATTCTACATCTTCTATATTCTCGTTTTTTTATGAAGGCTATAGGTTATAAAAATAAAAATTTTATTTTTGATGAACCATTTAAAGGTCTTTTTACTCAAGGTATGGTTTGTCATGAGACATATAAAGATCAAAATAATCAATGGTTGAGTCCCGATGAAATAGATTTGTCAGGAAACCAGTATCACAAAAAAAATGATCCAAAAAATATTGTTAAAGTTGGTCCCTCTGAATCAATGTCAAAGTCAAAAAAAAATGTTATTGATCCAGAAAGTATAATGAATAACTACGGTGCTGACGCAGTTAGGTTATTTATTTTATCTGATAGTCCACCAGAAAAAGATGTTCAATGGTCTGAACAAGGAATGGTGGCTTCTTATAAATTTTTACAAAAATTGTGGATACTTCACAATAAAATAAAAGATAAAATAAATAATGACTCACATGTTGAAAGTGCTGATAATAATTTAGAAAAATTTACCAATCAAATGATTAATAAGATAACAAATAATTTAGAAAGTTTTAGTTACAATGTAATAATTGCAAATATTTACGAGATTTACAATTTTTTGATTAAAGAGATAGAAAAAAATATTAGCAGTAAAGATTTAAAAGAAAATTATAAAAAAATATTAATTTTATTTTCACCAGCAATTCCACATTACTCTCATGAGTGTTTTGAAGATCTGAAATTTTCTGAAAAAATATCTTGGCCAGAGGCAAATTTAGATTTTATAAATAATGAAAAAATTGACTATGTGATACAGATAAATGGCAAGAAAAGGTCAATTTTAAATGAAAGTAGAGACATAGATGAAGAAAACCTTTTACTTAAAATTAAATCAAATAAGATGTTAGAAAAATATTTGAAAAATAAATCTATAATGAAAGTTATCTTTGTGAAAAATAGATTAATTAACCTGCTAATAAATGAGTAAAGAACTAAAAAGATATATATCTCTATTTTTTATAATTACACTAACATCATGTTCTTACAAACCAATTTTTTCTGAAAAGAATTACAATTTTGAAATCAATGAGATATTATTCACAGGTGATAAGTACGTTAATAAAATTATCGAAAGTAAATTTAATTTAATAAAAGAAGAACAGAGTAAAAATAAAAAAAAATATAATATTTCAATACGGACAAATAAAGAAAAGTTAATTGTCTCAAAAGACTCTAAAGGAGATCCTCTTAAATTTGATCTTGTTGTTTCAGCTTATTATGAAATAAGTAATAACGGAAAGATATTGCTAAATAAAAGAATACAAAAAAATAGTATTTACAACAATGAAATTGATAAATTCAAACTAGAGCAAAGCGAAAAAATTATATTAGACAATTTATCCAAAAAAATAAGTGAAACAATTATTTCATCAATTATTAATTTAGATGATAATTAAAAGTTTTGAACTAGATAAATTAAATTTAATTAAATCAAATCTCCACCTTATTTATGGTAATAATGAAGGGATCAAGGAAGATATAATTAATAAGTATTATCTTAATAACTTTGATGGTGATGTGTTGAAGTATGAAGAACAAGAAATTTTAAGTAATAAAGATGAATTTATTTCTAGTTTGTTAACAAAATCTCTTTTTGATAATAAAAAATTGATTATTATATCAAGAGCAACGGACAAGTTATTCGTTTTATTTAGTGAATTTTTAGAGAGAGAAATTTCAGATATTCAAATAATAATTAAATCTTCAACTCTTGAAAAAAAATCTAAACTGAGAAGTATTTTTGAAAAAGAAAAACAAATGATTTGCACTCCAGTTTATGAGGATGATACAAGATCATTGAATTTTTATATTCAAAATTTTTTAAGAGAAAAAAAACTTAATTTATCCCAAGAAATTAAAAACTTGTTAATCGAAAGATCAAAGGGCGACAGAATTAATTTAAAAAATGAACTATCAAAATTGAAAAATCTTTCAATAAGTAAGAAAACATTAGATGTTGAAGACGTAATAAAACTTTCGAATATTGCAGAAAATTATACTGTTTTTGAATTATCTGACAATTATTTAGCTAAAAATTCAAAAAAAGTATCTAACATTCTTAACGAAAATAATTATTCCTCTGAGGACTGCATTTTAATCATTAGAACAATATTAAATAAATCAAAAAGACTTTTGAAGATAAGAACGGAGATTGACAATAACAAAAATATAGATCAAGTTTTATCAAACTTTAAACCACCGATATTTTGGAAAGAAAAGGATATTATTAAAAAACAAGTAAAATTATGGTCATCTAAAGAGATAAAAGAGTTAATATTTAAAATTAATAGTTTAGAAATCTCTGTCAAAAAAAATTCAATAAATTCAATACTTTTTGTGTCGGATTTTGTAAGTAGTTATCAGTAATTTTGCTTTATAATTTCAACTAATCTATCAAGCTGGTCAGCACCTTTATATTCTAAACTGATAGTTCCAGTATTATTTCTTTTGTTATTAACAAAAACTCTCATTCCTAGTCTACTTGTTAATTCCTCCTCAAGGTTTAAGATATTTGGATCTTTTTTTTTTATAGTATTTTTAGAGTTAGACTTTAAAATTTTAACTAAATTTTCAGATTGTCTTACTGATAATTTTTTTGAAATAATTTTTTTTGCTAAAAGTATTGCATTGTCTAGGCCTACTAAAATTTTTGCATGGCCTTGTGATAATTTTTCCTCTATAATTAGTTCAATTATCTCTTGGGGTAATGTTAAAAGCCTTAAACAATTAGAAATGTGTGCTCTGCTTTTGCCTATAAATTTAGCCACCTTATCTTGATCATAACTAAATTCATCAATTAATCTTTTATAGCCCTCTGCTTCTTCAATTGGATTTAAATCTTTTCTTTGAACATTTTCAACAATGGCAAATTCTAAAGACTTCAGATTATCTGCATTGATTACAATAACGGGAACTTCATGCAGTCCTGCATATTGAGCTGCCTGCCATCTTCTTTCTCCAGCTACAATCTCAAATTTATCTTCTTCATTAGTAGCCGGTCTAACAATGATAGGTTGGATAATACCTCGCTCTCTTATCGAGTTAGTCAATTCCTCTAAAGCTATTTCATCAAATTTTTTTCTAGGTTGATACTTATTTCTCACTAAAGAACTTATTGATATATTTTTTTTATCTTCAATTTTTTCGCTGTCACCTATCAGAGAGGAAAGTCCTCTTCCAAGACCCTTTTTTGATTTAAACGGATTTATCATGCTGCGCTCTCCACTGATTTATCTTGGTTTAAGAATTCTTCTGTAAAATTAAAATATGCTTTACTCCCCGGACATGTCTTATCATAAATAAGTACT
The DNA here is from genome assembly GCA_902558435.1 of uncultured Pelagibacteraceae bacterium. Lineage (GTDB taxonomy): Bacteria > Pseudomonadota > Alphaproteobacteria > Pelagibacterales > Pelagibacteraceae > Pelagibacter. Next base: position 68,291 of record CACEDU010000004.1, read on the forward strand.
GGGACACCATGAGAAGGTGCTTCTGATAATCTGACATTTCTTGGCACAGCAGTACTATAAACTTTGTCCTTAAAATAGCTTCTTGCCTCTATTTCTACCTCACTTGATAATTTATTTCTCTTATCATACATTGTTAGAAGTATTCCTCTTATGTCTAATGATGGGTTTAGATTTGACTTGATCCTCTCAATTGTTTTCATGAGTTGCGTAAGTCCCTCTAACGCAAAAAATTCAGTCTGAAGTGGTACCACAAGAGCATCAGAGGCTACCAATGCCATAATTGTAAGTAGACTTAAAGATGGTGGACAGTCAACAATGATATAATCGTAGAGAGATCCAGAAGTGTTTAAAATTGCGGTTAATTCATCTTTTAATTTAAAAGCTCTCCGATTATCACCTGCTGTTTCTATCTCTAGTCCAGACAAATCAACATTAGATGATATTAAATCTAGATTTTTAAATTTTGTAGACTGAATTACCTCTGAAATTTTTTTGTTTCCATTCAAAACATTGTAAATTGTTTGTTCAGAACTTATTGTGTTAGATAATCCCAACCCTGTTGTAGCATTACCTTGGGGATCAAGATCAATTACAAGAATTTTTTTTTCTTTCATTGTTAATCCAGCAGCAAGATTAATGACGGTAGTGGTTTTGCCCACTCCACCTTTTTGATTTATGACCGAAATAATTTTTCTATTCATACTTTTTATTTAGATTTGAAATTTTTATGACTAATGACTCTTCTCTAGTCTGACTTTTCATTTTCTCCATGTCAAATTCCCATTCTGAAGAGGCATTTTCTAAAATTTTTTTTCCACTTTTTCCTAAATACATAATTATGTATTTAAATTTTTTAAAATTTTTTGTTGCTATATCAAAGACCACTGGTAAAGGTTTAAACGCTCGACAAATTATTACATCAGTGACTAAATTTTTTTCTTCAAATATATTTTTTTGATAAATTTTTGCTTCCAATTTAAATTTTTTTACCATTTCTTTTAAGAAATTGCTCTTATGATAACTTTTTTCATAAAAAATCAGCTTAAAACCTTGCTTTTTAGATTTCATCAAAATACCTAAAACTATACTAGGAAGCCCTGCACCAGATCCGAGGTCTGTGCAAATGTTTATATCATTTTTATTAATAAAATCAATGGTTTGTGCACTATCATAAATATGTCTTGTATTTATTGACTTTTCAGTACTTGAACTTATTAAATTTACTTTCTTGTTTCTGTTCAAAATTGACTGTGAATAGTCATCCAACTCCATAAGTGTTTCACGTGAAACATTTGGGAGATAAATTTTATCTTTTTTTATTATTTTCGAATCAATCAAGCTATATGCTTAATAGACTTTCTTTTAACATGAGACAACAAAATATACACAGCAGCTGGAGTAATTCCATCAATCCTAAGAGCTTGGCCAAGTGTTTTTGGCCTTATTTCCTTAAATTTTGACTTTACTTCATTTGATAGTCCTGAAAACTGGTCATAATCAAGATTATCTGGAATTTTAAGATTTTCATCTCTTTTAAATGCTAAAATATCTGCATTTTGTTTCTTTAAATATCCTTTATAATGAGCTTTTATCTCAATTTGCTCATCAATTTCACGTGAAAAATATTCAATTTCTGGCCAAATTTCCCTTATTTTACTCATATCTACTGATTTTTGACTTAATATTTCAATTGCATTTCTTTTTACACCATCTTTAGCAATATTTATTCCAAATTTTGATACCTTTGATGGAGAAATAAGCGAATTTTCCATATTATTGAGACTTTTTTCAAGTTTAGATGCTTTATCTCTATAAATCGTTTTTCTCTCATCTAGTATAAGTCCAGTATCAATCCCTTTTTGAGTTAGTCTAAGATCGGCATTGTCAGATCTTAAAGATAACCTATATTCAGCTCTTGAAGTGAACATTCTATAAGGCTCTGCAACTCCTTTGGTCACTAAATCATCAATCATAACTCCAATATAAGCCTCAGATCTATCAAGTATAAACGGTTCCATGCCTTTGATAGACAATGCAGCATTAATTCCAGCTATCAATCCTTGCGCTGCAGCTTCCTCATAACCTGTTGTTCCGTTTATTTGTCCTGCAAGGAAAAGATTTTTAATTTTTTTTGTCTCCAAAGTTAGAAAGAGCTCCCTTGGATCTACAAAATCATATTCTATGGCATATCCAGGTCTTAAAATTTTAACATTTTCTAAACCATTGATATTGTTACATAATTCTTGCTGTACTTTAGCAGGAAGTGAAGTTGAAATTCCGTTAGGGTAAATTGTATTGTCATTAAGACCCTCAGGCTCCAAAAATATTTGATGTTTTTGCTTATCAGCAAACTTTACAATCTTATCTTCAATAGAGGGACAATATCTTGGACCTACTCCTTTAATACTTCCAGAGTACATAGCACTACTTTTTATATTTCTAGAAATAATTTTATGCACTTCTTTATTTGTGTAGGTTATCCTACATGAAATTTGTTTATTAATATTTTTTTTTGTGAGGAAAGAAAAAAAATAGGGATCTTCATCTGCATGCTGCACCTCGAGTTTTTCAAAATTAATTGTCGTTGCATCAAGTCTTGGAGGTGTTCCAGTTTTTAATCTTCCAATTTTGAAATTATATTTTTCTAACTGCTCACTTAATCCTGTTGAAGGTTTTTCATTAAATCTTCCTGCTGGTGTTTTTTCATCTCCAATATGAATTAAACCATTTAAAAAAGTGCCAGTTGTCAGAATTACTTTTGATGATAATATTTTTTTACCTGCTTTTGTAATAAAACCAATTATATTGTTTTTTTCAAATATAAACTCAATTACAGTATCAGAAAAAATGCTTAAATTACAGTAGTTTAACAGTTTTTCTTGCATATATTTTTTATACAATGATCTATCACTTTGCGTACGTGGTCCACGCACGGCAGGACCTCTACTTCTATTTAGTAATCGAAATTGAATTCCTGATTTATCAGCAATTTCTCCCATTACGCCATCAAGTGCATCTATCTCTCTAACAAGATGCCCTTTACCTAGTCCTCCTATAGCTGGATTGCATGACATTTCACCAATAGTTTCAAATTTATGAGTAAATAAGGCCGTATTTACACCTAATCTAGCTGATGCTGCAGCAGCTTCACAGCCAGCATGCCCACCTCCGATTACAACTACATCGAATGATATCTCATTTTTCATAGCTGTAATTTATTATCGATCTTAAAATTTACAAGAAAACACTTAAAAATGCCTAAAAATCAAGTAAAATAGGTATTTATTTACCTATACAGAAATCACTAAAAATGGAACCTAATATTTCTTCAACATCTACTTTTCCAACAATCATACCTAGGTGTCTAGTTGCCAATCTTAAATCCTCTGCAGCTTTATCAAAATCTTCTTGAGAATTCTTCTCTTCAAAATGTTTTAAATTTAAAACACAAGCTTCCAGACTTCGTCTGTGTCTTTCTCTAGTAATCAAAGTTTCATCTGAACTAACAAATTTATTTCTTAATTTATCTTTAATTCTATTTAATAATTCATCTAGGTTCGTTTCATTTTTAATTGATAAAAAGATTGGATTAAATTTTGAGATTTGTTGATTGATATTTTTATAACCAATATCAATCTTATTAATCACAATAATTGATTTTTCACTTACCAAATCGTTCAAAAAACCAGTAAAATCAATACTTTTTGGTTCTATTACTATTATATTTAGATCTGCATCATCTGCACGCTTAAGAGCTAATTTGATTCCTTTTTTTTCTATCTCATCTTGAGAATCTCTGATCCCTGCAGTATCAGAAATAACAACTGGGTAACCATCTAAATTTAAATGAGCTTCAATAACATCTCTAGTTGTACCTGCAATTTCTGAAACAATTGCAACTTCTCTTTTAGAAAGATAATTTAACAAAGATGATTTGCCTGCATTTGCTGGACCAAGAATTGCAATCTTAAATCCTTCTCTAATTCTTTCACCAACTTTTTGATCATCTAAAATTTTTTCAATTTCTTTTCGAATTTTTTCAGAGTCACTTCTAATATCTTTAATTACATCTTCTGGAAGATCCTCATCCGGAAAATCAATTTTAGCTTCTACCTTTGATAAAATTTTTAATAGTTTTTCTCTAAGAGAATTAAACTTGTTTGAACTTTCTCCACTCATTATTTTAAGGGCTTGTCGTCTTTGGATCTCGGTTTCGGCAGAAATTAAATCAGAAACGCTCTCGGCTTTTAAAAGATTTATTTTTTGATTTTGAAAAGCTATTTTTGTAAACTCCCCAGGTTCAGCCAAACGACAATCTTCAAATTTTGATAATTGGTCTAATATTGATCTAACTACAGCTATGCTACCATGCACATGTATTTCAGCCATATCCTCGCCTGTGTAGCTCTCTGGGCCTGGAAACCACAGCAATAGACCTTCATCTATCAGCTCAGAATTATCGATTTTACTGAATTTTTTTAAGGTTGCGACACGGGGAGGTGGTATTTTGCCATTTGTAAGACTCAATATAATCTTTTTTGTAAGTATTCCAGATACACGAACAACTGCTATTCCAGAAACCCCAGGACCAGATGATAAAGCATAAATTGTCATAAAAAGAGTATAACAATTATTTTTAAAAAAATATTCTTAAGATGGTTTATTCATCGAATTAAAGAACTCGGCATTATTTTTAGTTGTCTTTAATTTTGAATTGATAAAATCAATTGCATCCATAGATCCCATAGGAGCAATAATCCTTCTTAGAACATTCATTTTTTGTAGATCATTTTTATCAAATATTAATTCTTCGCGTCTAGTTCCTGATTTAGTTATATCTATTGCCGGGAATATTCTTTTTTCAGATATTTTTCTATCTAATATTGTTTCACTATTTCCAGTTCCTTTAAATTCCTCAAAAATTACTTCATCCATTCTGCTTCCCGTATCAATTAGAGCTGTAGCTATAATAGTTAAAGAACCTCCCTCTTCAATATTTCTTGCTGCACCAAAAAATCTTTTTGGTCTTTGAAGAGCATTTGCATCTACACCACCTGTTAAAACTTTACCTGAGCTTGGAACAACAGCATTGTAAGCTCTTCCTAATCTTGTGATCGAGTCTAAAAGTATAACGACATCTTTCTTATGCTCAGTTAATCTTTTAGCTTTTTCAATTACCATTTCAGCAACAGCAACATGGCGCTGAGCTGGCTCGTCAAACGTTGAACTAATAACTTCACCCTTCACTGTTCTTTGCATATCCGTAACTTCCTCAGGTCTTTCGTCAATTAATAAAACCATGAGATAACATTCAGGATGATTGGCTGTTATAGAGTTAGCTATGCTTTGTAAAATCATTGTTTTTCCTGCTTTAGGAGGAGATATAATCAATGATCTTTGACCTTTTCCAATTGGACTTACTAAATCTATTAACCTAGGAGTCAGATCAGGTTTTTTTTCAATTTTATTTGTCTCTACTTCCATACCTAATTGTTTATTTGGATACAAAGGCGTTAAATTATCAAAAGCAATTTTATGTTTAAATTTATCTGGCTCTTCAAAATTTATTTTACTAACTTGAAGAAGTGCAAAATATCTTTCTCCATCTTTTGGAGATCTAATTGGACCTTCAACTGTATCTCCTGTTCTTAATCCAAATCTTCTTATTTGGCTTGGGCTTACATATATGTCATCTGCACCTGGTAGATAGTTAGACTCCATCGCTCTGAGGAAGCCAAAACCGTCTTGGAGTAATTGTAAGACTCCTCCACCTGTTATCTCTTCACCTTTTTCTGCAAGCTTTTTTAAAATTGCAAAATAAATTTCTTGTCTCCGAAGTGTACTAGCATTTTCTATACCCAGTTTTTCAGCTTCAGTGATTAACTTTTCAGAGCTTTTTTCTTTTAATTCTTGTATGTTCATGTGTGGAGGTTTTTGTTAAAGATAAGTTAAATATATATACTAGTATAAAAATTTCAACCCTAGATAGGTTTAAAAACCACAATAAAAACTGTTAAAATCAATAAAATTGTGGGAATTTCATTGATTATTCTAAAAAATTTAGCTGATTTAGTATTTTCTTTTGTCTTTAGTAATCGAATGCATTTTCCGAGATACTCATGATAAATCGTTAAAATCACGACAAAAATAATTTTCAACTGCAGCCACAAATAAGCGAAACTTTCTATACCGTTTATCCAAATTAATATAATTCCAAAAAGCCAGGATAAAATCATGGCTGGCCTCATAATATAATTATAAAGTTTTCTCTCCATTATCTCAAAAATTTCAGTAGCTTGATCTTTTTCAAAATTCTCTACATGATATACGAATATTCTTGGCAAATATAAGAGACCGGCCATCCAAGAAATTACTGCTATTAAATGCAAAGATTTAAATAAAAGATAACCACTCATCAATTATATATTTTTCATAATTAGATTTTTTAATAAGAAAATATGATCCTCACTATCATTTAAACATGGTACCATTTCAAAATTCTCACCACCAGATTTAATAAAACTCTCTTTACCCTGAATAGATATTTCCTCTAAAGTTTCTACACAATCAGATGAAAAGCCTGGACAAATAACTAAAATATTTTTCTTGCCTTCTTTAGGTAACGTTTCAAAAGTTTTATCTGTGTAAGGTTGTAACCATTCTTGAGGGCCAAATCTTGATTGAAATGTAGTCTTAATTTCAATATCTGAATATTTTTCAGAAATCAGTCTGGTAGTTTTATGACAATAGCAATGGTAGGGATCACCTTTATCAAAATATTTTTTAGGTATTCCGTGATAAGATGCAATTATTAAATCTGGTTTCCAATTAATTTCACTAATTTTTTTTTCAATACTATTTTTGATTGCTTCTATATAAAGAGGTTCTGACTCATAGTGTGGGATAATTTTTAGGTTTGGTTGCCACCGCATTTTCATCAAAGTTCTATAAACTTCATCACAAACTGTTGCTGTTGTTGCTGCTGCATATTGCGGGTAAAGGGGAAGAACAATTAAACTTTCACAACCTTTTTTCTGAAGTTCGTTAATTTTGCTTTTAATACTTGGATTTCCATACCTCATAGCAAAATCAACAATTAAATCTTCATTGCCAATTTGTTTAGACAATTTTTGTGCTTGGCTCTCAGTATAATATCTTAGAGGAGACATATCTTTGTCTCTCATCCATATCTCTTTATAGGCTTTTGCTGTTTTAGAAGGTCTGAAAGTAAGAATAAATAAATTAAGTATTATCTGCCAAATTATGGGATTCACTTCTATCACTCGTCTGTCTGATAAAAATTCTTTTAAATATTTACGAATATCTAGCCAGTTAGTTGAGTCAGGTGTACCAAGATTAATAATTAGAATACCTGTCTTACCATAATTGATTTTCGGATGGTCTGGAGTCATTTAAAATTTCTTACAATCTTAATTAATTCTTCAACCATTTCAATTTTAGTCTCAGGGAGAATTCCGTGGCCTAAATTAAAAATGTATGGGTGATCTTTAAAAATATTTAGATATTTTTCAACTTCTGTTTTAAGAGTTTTTTGATCAGTTAACAGTATTTTTGGGTCAAGCCCGCCTTGTATTGGTATTTTAATTTCTTTAACAATTTTTTTTGGATTAACATCGTAATCTATATTTACAGCATCAGGTTTAACAATCTCACAAAAATTTTTATAATCTTTAATACCTCTAGGAAAACAAATAACAGGAATATTTAATTTCTTCACATACTCTACAATATTTAATGTAGGTATATAAATATACTCTGGAATTTTTTCTTCTAGTAAACCAGCCCAACTATCAAAAATTTGAATTATTTTAGCTCCTGCTTCAACTTGATTTTTAATATGAAGTTTTAAAAATTTCTCAATTATTTCTAGTAATCTATTTACTAAAAAATCATCTTTAAAAAAATCATTTGATAAACCTTTTTTAGGAGAGGATTTATTAATCATATAAACTAAGATTGTCCAAGGCGCTCCAACAAAACCAATCATGTCCCTGTTGTTCATCAGAGGATTTTTTGAAGTTTTTGAAATTGCTTTGTAAACTTTATAAACTTTTTCAGTGAAATTTATTTCGTCAATATTTTTTATTTTTTCTAAATTTATATCACCTAATTTAGGTCCAAAATTTTTTTCAAATTCTACTTTTTGACCAAGACCATATGGTAACATTAAAATATCTGAAAATATTACAGCTCCATCAAATCCAAATCTTTTAATAGGTTGTAAAGTAATTTCAGATGCTAAATCACTATTAAGACAAAGTTTTATAAAATCTTGGTTTAGTCTCCTAATTTCTCTAAATTCTGGAAGATACCTTCCTGCCTGTCTCATCAACCATATAGGATTAGATCTAGTATCATTTTCTTTAATACATTTAGTTATGGGACTCATATAAATAGATAATATATTATTTACTTTATTAGTATTATGTATTGTGAATAACGTAAATTAGTCAATTTCCACACTTAATTAACCTATTGTTAACAATTTTAATCACTAATTAATAAGATATTTAAAGGATAAATTAAAGATTTTCACATTTCTATATATTTTGAATAACTATAATCACATTTTATAATTTGTTTAATATTAAAGAAAAAAACAAGGTTCTATTCATTTAAAGAATAAATCTGCATTTTTCTTATTTTTACTAATAGTTTATAAACATCTTATACATGAGAAACTTATATCAAATTTACTTAATATCAGATTCTACTGGAGAAACATTGGATAGGATATTTCTAGCGTTAAAAGCTCAATTTCCTAATTTTGAATATGAAACTAATCATTTTTCTTTTACTCGTACTGAAAGTCAAATCATAAGCATTTTGAAACAAGCTAAAAAAGATAGGAATTCAATAATTTTATATACAATAGTAAATAGTAAACTTGCAAAATATCTTACAGAAAAAGCCTATGAGAGAGAGATACCTTGTTTTGGCGTTCTTGGAGATTTAATATTAAATTTTTCAAAAGTTTTAAATCAAAAAGCTTCTCATCAGCCAAGTGGTCAGCACATTTTAAATGAAGAATACTATGATAGAATTGAGGCTATTCAGTTTACCATGAATCATGATGATGGACATCAAACTGATGATATAGAAAAATCTGATATCATTCTTTTAGGTGTAAGCAGGACAAGTAAAACTCCAACAGCAATCTATTTAGCAAATAGAGGTTTTAAAACCTCAAACATCCCTTTAGTTAACAAAAATTCAATTCCATCAAAAGTTACTGCAAAAAACTTTTTGCCATGTGTTGTTGGTTTAGTAACTGAAGCTGAGAGACTATATGATTTAAGAAAAAATAGATTGAATTCTCTAAAAGAGGATCAAAATAGCGAGTATGTAAATATTGATAAAATCAGAGATGAATTAAATAGTTCAAAAAAAATATTCAAAGAAAATAATTGGCCCGTAATAGATGTAACTAGAAAATCAGTTGAAGAAACTGCAGCATCCGTAATTAAAATTTATGAAATAAAAAGTAAAAAAAATGCCTGACATCATTTTAGCTTCAAAAAGTAAAGTTAGAAAGGAAATATTGGATAATCATAATATCAATTGTAATGTTGAAGTTTCAAATGTTGATGAAGATCCGATAAAAGAAAGTCTGCTAAAAGAGGGTGCTTCACCAGAAATCATTTCTAAAAATCTTGCGGAATTGAAAGCAAATAAAGTAAGTCAAAAAATTAATAATGTTTTGGTTTTAGGAGCAGATAGCGTCATCGATCTGACTGGGGAGTTAATATCAAAACCAGAAAGTAGGGAAGAGGCATTAAATATTTTAAAGAAACTTAATGGAAAAAAACATTCTTTAATCAGTTCGGTATGTATATCTAAAAATGGTTCCATGGTTTGGAACTATACTGATAAAGCTTACTTGACCATGAAGGATTTTTCTGAAAACGAATTAATCACTTATCTAAATAAAATAAGCGACGAAGCTTTATATGCTTATAATGTTTATCAGATTGAAGGGGAAGGAAGAGCTTTATTCTCAAATATTGATGGTGATGATGATACGATAATGGGGTTACCAATTAAAAAAATTAAGGAGTATTTGGAACTTCAAAAATGAAAAAATTTTTTGTTATAGGAAACCCAATTGAACACTCTCTATCTCCAAAGTTGCACAATTATTGGATAAAATTAAATAATTTAACAGCAGTTTACGATAAAAAAAAATTAAATATCTCTGAACTAGAAAACTTTATTAAAGAACTTGAAGAAAAGAAAATTGATGGAATTAATGTTACAGTACCTTTTAAAAATTCTGTAATTCCTTTTTTAGGCAAATTATCTGTTGAGGCCCAAAGAACTCAATCAGTAAATACTATATACTTAAGAGATGGAACAGTAATAGGACATAATACAGATATAGAAGGGTTTGAGTTGGCTATTAAACATACAAATTATGATGTTGTTGGAAAAAAAGTTTTAATATTAGGTGCGGGAGGTGTTTCGCCTTCAATTATAGTAGCTTTAAACAATATGAGTGCCAAAAAAATATTTATAAGCAATAGAACACAAAGCAAAGCAGAAAATTTAAAAAAAACTTTTAATGAAATTGAAATTGTTAAATGGGGAACAATACCTGATTTTGATATGATTATAAATGCGACTAGTTTAGGTTTGAAAAATGATGAAAATATTAGTTTAGATTATTCGAAAATTAGTCCTGAAAAATTTTTTTATGATGTAATTTATAATCCATCCGAAACTAATTTCTTAAAATCTGCTAAAAAAAATGGAAATAAAATAGAAAATGGAAAAAAAATGTTTATTTATCAGGCCCAAGCATCTTTTAAAATATGGAATAACCTAGAGCCTCAAGTGGACAATAAAGTTATGGAGCTTTTAAATTGATTAAGATTGGTGTTTTAGGTGATATAGGTTCAGGCAAAAGCTTTGTTGCAAAACATTTTGGTTATCCAGTTTTTAATGCTGATAAAGAAGTTAGTGATATCTACAAAAAAGATAAATCTTGTTATAAAAAAATTAAAAAGAAATTTCCAAAATTTATTAAGTCAAAAACATTAAAAAAAGATGAGCTTGGGAGTGTCATAAAAGCAAATAAAAAAAATCTGAAAAAATTATCAGATATTGTTCATCCTATAGTAAGGAAGAGAATGTATTTATTCTTTAAAAAAAACAAAAGAAAAAAAATGATTGTGTTAGACATACCATTATTAGTTGAAAATAAATTATATGATGAAAATTTTTATTTAATTTTTGTTCAATCAAATAAAAAAGAGATTAATAAAAGGCTTAAAAAAAGGCCTTTCTATAATAAAAGTATTATTAATAACTTACGAAAATCTCAAAGCTCTCTGGCTTATAAAAAAAAAATATCTAATTTTGTTATCAAGAATAATTTTAAACTTCTAAACTTAAAAAAAAAAATTAAAATAATTAAAAAAAAGATTCTAGATGAAAGAAATAGTTCTTGATACAGAAACAACTGGATTGTCAGTAAGAGATGGCCATCGAATTGTTGAAATAGGATGCGTGGAATTAGATAATTTAATACCTACAAAAAATATATTTCATGTTTATTTAAATCCTGAGCGAAAAGTATCAGAAAAAGCTTTCGAGGTTCATGGATATACTGATGAATTTTTATCAACTAAGCAAAAATTTGCTGAAATTGCTGATATTTTTATTGAATTTATCAAAGATAAAAAAATAATTATACATAATGCCGAGTTTGATATTGGACATTTAAATAATGAATTATCTCTAATTGGTAAGCCAAAAATAAATAATTCAAATGTTATTGATACATTGGAGCTAGCTAGAAATAAATTTCCAGGGTCAGGTATTAGTTTAGATGCATTATGTAAAAGATTTAGAATTGACAATTCAAGAAGAGAAAAACATACAGCTTTAATTGATTGTGATCTACTTTCTAAAGTTTACATAAATTTAATTGATCAAAAAGAACCTAAATTTAATCTAACAGAAGAAAATCCTGAAAAGATGACTTTGAATAGTGATAATAAAGAATATTTTAAAAAGATTATATTACCAACTGAAAAAGAATTATCTGAACATAATAAATTCTTAAAAAAAGATTTAAAAAAAAATTTTTTTTAATTCATTTTATCTTTATATAATTTTTCAAAATCTATTTTTGCTCCAAATTTTAAATCAGGTAATCCAGAATTTCTTAAAATAGTTAAAAATTTTTCCTCAAGTTCAGGATATATTTTCATTTGAAGATCACACAAAACTATTTTTTCTAGTTCAGTTTTTCTTATATGTACATCTAATATATCAATTGCTGTAGCATACTTAATTTGAAAAAAACCTCTTTCTTTTTTAATATTTGGATTTTCATAAGTTAGTGTTGTTAAAACTTCAATCATTTTTCTTTTTAGAGGTTTTGATTTGATATCTACTTTCATTTTGTACTCTGGAATAGTGTTTCTTATCGATATTAAAGTTTCTGGACTTGGTATTTCAACTGATAAATCTTGAATGTAGCTTACAATAATTTTATATTTATTTTCCATCTTTATCCTCTATGTCTTCATATTCGCCTTCAATATAATTCTTTTCTCTCTTATTTGTATTTTGCGAGTAATTTTTTGAGTATCTTTTAAGAATAAGCTTTCTTGTGATTGGAAAGATTAGTAGAATTCCCACTATGTCAGTAGCAAATCCTGGTAAAATTAAAAGCAAAGCTGCAAATGCTATAGCAGCACCTGATACAATTTCGTAAAGAGGAAGTTCGTTTTTAACTAACTGAGACATGCCCGAACGTAAAGTATTAAAACCCTCAAATTTTGCATACCAAATACCGACAACTGCAGTAATTAATATAAGTAAAATAGTGTTTAACGCTCCTATTTGAGCACCAATTTTAATGAATAAGTAGATTTCGATAAGAGGTATCCCTAAAATAAGAATTATTGCTGTGTTCATTTGTCTATAGTGTAAATTGCAGGTTGAAATTAATCAACATAGTAAATATTATTAGTATATGAGCTATAGCTTTGAGTACATCGATATAATACTTTTGGCAATGATTGCAGGATTTATTTTCCTAAGATTAAGAGGAATTTTGGGAAAAAAAACCGGATTTGAGGAGAATATTAATTCCAGTTTTCCCCACGAGGAGGTTGAAGAAACAAAAAATTCTCCAATTTTAAATGCTGAGACATTTGACGACGCAGCAAAAAAAGACTTCTTAAATGGTGCAAAGATTGCTTATGAAAGTATTATTACTAATTTTTCTAAAGGGGATTTAAAATCAATAAAAAATCTTTTAGCAAAAGATGTCTATGATCAATTTGATGAAGCAATCAAAGACAAAAAGGCAAGAAATGTTACCTCTGAAACTACATTTATAGGGATCAATTCCGCAGAAATAAAAGAGCACAGCCAAAATAAAAATATGCTTGAAGTGAGCGTTGAATTTGTAAGTGAAATTATTTCTTGTATTAAAGATAAAGACAATAAGGTTGTTTCTGGTGATGCTCAAAAAGTTAAAAAAGTACTAGACACTTGGAAATTTACAAAGGAAAGTACTTCAAAAAACCCTAATTGGCTAATAGTAGATACTCAGGCTTAGTTGATTAAAAAAATATCATACAAAGATAAACAAGACTGGCAAAATTTTTTAAATAGTTCTGAGAAATTAGAAAATAAAGATAACATAAATAATAAAACTCCCAAAAAATACTCCGAAAAAACCATTGATTTACATGGTTATACTTTAGATCAAGCCAACAAAAAAATGACCTCTTACATCGAAGAATGCTATGAAAAAGGAATTAACAAAATTAATGTTATTACTGGAAAAGGGTTGAGATCTAAAAATTTAAATGATCCATACCAATCAAACAATTTGAGTATATTAAAATTCTCAGTACCGAATTTTATTAAAAGTAATAATCATTTAATGAATAAAATTATTAGTATTGATTTTGAGGCTGTTGAAAATCCATCATTAGGAAATTTTGATATCTTTTTAAGAAGAAAAAAGTAAATGTTATAAGATAAATTTTGATAGATCGGCGTCTTTAACCAGCTCACCGATATTTTTCTTAATATATTCCGAGTCTATACTGATTTTTTCTCCAGCTCTGTCTGTTGCTGTAAAACTTATTTCATCTAGAACTCTTTCTATAATAGTATGAAGTCTTCTAGCACCTATATTTTCAACAGTTGTGTTAACCTCACTTGCAATTGTTGCGATGGTATCAATTCCATCTTCAGTAAATTCTAAATCAACATTTTCTGTTTTTAGTAGAGCTTTGTATTGTTTAATCAAACTATTGTCTGGTTCTTTTAAAATTCGTTTAAAATCCTCACTATTTAACGCATCTAGCTCAACTCTGATTGGTAGTCTTCCTTGAAGTTCAGGTAAAAGGTCAGATGGTTTTGCTAGTTGGAAAGCTCCTGAGGCTATAAATAATATATGATCTGTTTTAATGGGACCGTATTTAGTACTTACAGTTGTTCCTTCAATTAAAGGAAGTAAATCTCTTTGAACTCCTTCTCTTGAAACGTCTCCACCAACTCTATCAGTTCTCGCTGAAATTTTATCTATTTCATCTAAAAATACGATACCATTATTTTCAGTCGTATTTTTAGCTGATTTAATAATTTTATCTTGTTCAATTAATTTATCAGCTTCTTCATTTAGCAGTATTTCATGAGACTCTTTAACAGACATTTTTTTCTTTTTAGGCTTTTGTCCCATAGATTTACCTAGCATATCTGAAATATTAATCATTCCAACATTAGCTCCAGGCATCCCAGGAATTTCAAACGACGGCATTCCACCACCACTTTCAGTAACAGCTATTTCAATTTCATTATCGTCTAAATCACCATCTCTCAATCTTTTTCTAAAACTTTCCCTTGTTGCAACACTTGCTTTATTTCCAACAATAGCATCAAGAACTCTATCCTCTGCTAACTTTTGTGCTTTTGCGTGAACTTCTTTTCTTTTCTTTACTTTTTCCATTGCGATAGCAATTTCTAAAAGATCTCTAATTATTTGTTCAACATCTCTTCCTACGTAACCTACTTCAGTAAATCTTGTAGCTTCAACTTTTACAAATGGTGCTTCAGCTAATTTTGACAATCTTCTAGATATTTCTGTTTTACCAACACCTGTTGGTCCCATCATTAAAATATTTTTTGGAAGAACTTCATCTTTCATGTCACCTTCTAAAGCTTGTCTTCTCCATCTATTTCTTAAAGCAATTGCAACAGCTCTTTTTGCATTGTTTTGACCAACTACAAATCTATCCAATTCTGAAACTATTTCTCTTGGAGATAATGAGTTTTGGATGTTATTTTTTTCTTTTTTTACTTTAGTGTTTGGTAGAGTTGTAACGTTTGATTTTTCCATATTAAATTTTCTCGATGTTTAAATTGTCATTTGTGAAAACACATATTTCAGATGCAACTTTAATTGCTTTTTTTGCAACTTCCTCAGCTGATAAATCTGTATCCATCAATACTTTTGCTGAAGCTAGTGCATAATTTCCACCAGAACCTATTCCAATTACATCCCCCTCAGGCTCTAAAACATCACCAGTTCCCGAGATTATAAAACTATTTTCCTTATCACCAACAGCCATTAAGGCTTCTAATCTTCTTAAATATTTATCAGTTCGCCAATCTTTTGCTAATTCAACAGCTGCTCTTGCTAAATTTCCAGCATGTTTTTCTAACTTAGACTCTAATCTTTCAAATAATGTTAAGGCATCTGCTGTAGAACCAGCAAATCCTGCGATCACATTTCTTTTCTCAATCTTACGAACTTTGTTTGCAGTTTTCTTAATAACTGTATTTCCCATACTAACTTGGCCGTCACCAGCAACTACTACTTCATTGTTTTTTCTTACTAATACTATTGTTGTCATGGGATATAGATGGATACTAAATCTAATAGTTCAAGACCAAGGCTAGAATTATTGCCATAATTGAATAATAGATATATACCTTTTTTAGATTATGAAACGTAAAGCCAAAATAAGTAGAAAAACAAAAGAGACCAACATCAGTGTTGATTTAAATATTGACGGTAAGGGTAAGTACAAAGTTGACACAGGCATAGGATTTTTAGATCACATGCTTGAGCAATTATCAAAACACTCTTCTATGGATATGAACATTAAAGCTAAAGGTGATACGCATATAGATCTTCACCACACAACTGAAGATACAGGAATTGCAATTGGTGAATGTTTAAAAAAAGCATCTAAGAAATTTGTTGGTATTAAAAGATATGCTCACGCCATGATACCAATGGATGAAACATTAACTAGAGTTGCAATCGATGTTTCAAATAGACCTTATTTAATTTGGAAAGTAAAATTGAAAGTAGAAAAATTAGGTGAGATGGACACGGAACTATTTAAAGAATGGTTCCAAGCTTTTTCACAAGCTGCAGGAATTACTTTGCACATTGAAAACATTTATGGCGATAACAGCCACCACATAATTGAATCTTGCTTTAAAGGATTAGCAAGATCATTACGTGCTGCTTTAGAAATGGATCCAAGAAATAAAACTACAATACCTTCTACAAAAGGTTCTTTATAAATTTAATGAATGTCACAATTGTTGACTACAATTCAGGTAACATAAGTTCTGTAATTAATTCGTTTAAGGAAGTTGCAAAAGATAAAGTAAATATTGAAGTAACATCTGATCTTGAAACAATAAAAACTAGCGATAAAGTTGTATTACCTGGACAAGGATCTTTTAAGAGCTGTATTGATGGTCTCAATAGTATTAACGGCTTGATAGATACTCTTAATGAATTTGCATTAGAAAGTAAAAAACCACTTCTTGGAATTTGTGTTGGACTTCAAATGTTTGCAAATATTGGAAATGAAGAAGTTGAGACTAAAGGATTAGGTTGGATTTCTGGTAAAGTTTCTAAAATTGATAACCAAGGCGGTAAATTTAAGCTTCCACACATTGGTTGGAATGAAATTAATATTAAGAAAGAAAGTAAGATTTTTAAAGGCATAGAAAATAATTCTCACATGTACTTCGTTCACAGTTATGAATTTGTACCTGAGGATAAATCTGTAATTTCAGCAACAACTGATTACTCATCTAATGTTGTTTGTGCTGTTGAAAATGAAAACATATTTGGTACCCAATTTCACCCTGAAAAGAGCGATAAAATAGGGTTAAAAATAATAAGTAACTTTATGAATATCTAAAATAATGAAAATTCTTATTTACGTAATTTCAATTTTATTATCTTTTACAAATTTTAGTAATGCAGATGTCGAAAACATTTTAAAAGAAATTAAAAAAAATAAAGATTTAGTAATGGGTTTTAAAAATGTCAAATTTCTTGATGGTTCAATTAAAAATAATTGGGAAATTAATAATAGTGATATTCTTAAAAGTGAAAAAAAAACTAGAAAACACGTATTAAAAATTGTTAACAAGGCTGACGATTATCCAGTGAGACTAGGAAAGCAATCATTAAGATTTGAGGTAAGACATGGTAATGGTTGGGGTTGGGACAAAAAAAATGATAGAGAGAGAGTAGAACTTAAAATTTGTTGTATAAATAAAAAAATAACTTGGACTGCATGGTCGATATATTTACCAAAAGATTACAATGTAGTCTTTCCAATTAGAACTATGTTAGGTCAATTTCATAATGATGGTGACAACCCACCAGCTTTTACTTTTGAAAATCAAGGAGTTCTTATTCCAGGAGGTTATTGGTTAGAGGTTGATAGTTATGTTGGGGGAAACAATAATAATCCTAAACTACTAATTGATCAGAAAGATATGTTAGGTAAATGGACAGATGTTCTGGTAAATGCAAAATGGACAAATAAAAAAGATGGTTTTTTTAAAGTTTGGGTAAATGGGAAACTAAAAGCTCAACACACGGGCATGACACAAGAAAAAATAGACGATATGCTTTTTCACATAGGTATATATAGATCTTTTCTTTCCAAGACACCTGGTCCAGATCCTACTCAAGTTGCATATTATGATGAAGTTAGACACGGAAATAAATGTAAAAAACTTAAACTTAAGGAATTAGGATACTCTTGTAATGATATAGAAAGTCAGACTTTTAAATGAAAATATTTCCAGCAATAGACATTAAGGACAAGAAGTGCGTGAGGTTAGTTAAAGGAGACTTTGATAATAAAACTGAATATGAAATGTCGCCAGTTGAACAAGCTGGTAAATATAAAGACCATGGTTTTAAAAACTTGCACATAGTTGACCTTGATGGAGCATTAACAGGAGATACTGTAAATATTGATATTATTGAGGAAATTGTTGGAAAATTTGATCTTAAAATTGAAATAGGTGGTGGTGTGAGAAACTTTGAGAGTATTCAAAAATATACTGATGCTGGAGTAGAGAAAGTAATTTTAGGAAGCGCTGCAATAAAAGATAAAAATTTTTTAAAAGAGGCTTGCCAAAAATTTCCAGACAAGATTGCTTTAGGTCTAGATGCTAAAGATGGATATTTATCTGTATCTGGGTGGAAGGAAAATTCTAACTTTAAGACTTTAGATTTCTTACAAGATATAAATGATTATGGAGCTAGCAGATTAATTTATACAGATATTAATAGAGATGGCATGAAGTTAAGTCCAAATTTTGATGAAACAGAAAAAGTTGCTAATAATTCAAATTGTCCAGTAATTATATCTGGAGGTGTTTCATCAATAGATGATATTAAAAAGGCTAAAGAATTAGGAAATAAAAATATTGAAGGGATTATAGTTGGTAAAGCTATATATGATGGTGATATTAAATTAGATGAACTTGCAAAAGAAATAGATGCTTAAAAATAGAATTATACCTTGCTTAGATGTTAAAAATGGAAGAGTCGTAAAAGGAATAAATTTTGTAGATTTACAAGACGCAGGTGACCCAGTGGAGCAAGCAAAAATTTATAGTGATGGTGGAGCTGATGAAATTTGTTTTTTAGACATAACTGCTTCAAATGAAAATAGAGATACTATTTACGAAGTAGTTAAAGATACTTCGAAAAAATGTTTTGTACCTTTAACAGTTGGAGGTGGAGTAAGAAGTGTAGAAGATATTAGTAAACTTTTAAACTGCGGAGCTGACAAAGTTTCAATTAATACCGCTGCTGTTCAAAACGCAGATGTAGTAGTTCAAAGCTCAAAAAAATTTGGTTCTCAATGTATTGTTGTTGCGATTGATGCTAAGAAAAATGGAGAAAAATGGGAAGTTTTTACTCATGGGGGTCGAAACAATACTGGAATTGATGCATTAGAATTTGCAAAAAAGATGGAAGATAGTGGAGCAGGTGAGTTATTGGTTACTTCAATGGATAGAGATGGAACTCAGGTTGGCTATGACATTGATCTGATGTCAAAAATATCATCTATGGTAAATATACCTACAATAGCATCAGGTGGGGTTGGGGATCTTGATCATTTAGTTGATGGCATCAAATTAGGCAATGCTAGCGCGGTTTTAGCAGCATCCATATTTCACTACGGTAAATATTCTGTGAAAGAAGCTAAAGAATATCTGGACTCAAAAGGTATACCTGTTAGGATTTGAGATGCTAAATACCCTAGAAAGTCTATTTAAACTTGCAAGAGAAAGAAAATCTTCACCAGTTGAAGGTTCTTATACCAATAAACTTTTGAGTGATAAATCTTTGAGCAAAGCAAAAGTGCTAGAAGAGATAAATGAACTAGTAGAGGCAATTGAAGAAGACTCAAATAAAATTCATGAAGCAGCTGATGTATTTTACCATTTAATAATGTACCTTGAGGCAAATAATATAAAAATTGAAGATGTAATGAGCGAATTAGATAAAAGAAAAAAATGAGCCATAAATTTTATAAACCTGCAAGATCAAGATTACAAAGAAGTGAATTAGCTGTTCCAGGCTCTTCACCAAAAATGTTTGAGAAAGCTTTAAGTTCACCAGCTGATTACGTTTTTCTAGATTTAGAGGATGCAGTTTCTCCCAATGATAAAATTTCTGCTAGAGCAAATGTTATTAAAGCGTTAAATGAAATGAATTGGAGAGGTAGTGGCAAAACTATTTCTGTGAGAATAAATAGTTTAGATACACATTATATGTACTCTGATTTGATCGAAATAGTTGAACAAGCTGGAGAAAATGTAGATACAATTTTAGTTCCAAAAGCTGGTACTGCGAGCGATGTTTATATGGTTGATTGTTTATTAACTCAGATTGAAACAAACAAAAAATTAAAAAATAAAATTGGAATTGAATGTTTAATTGAAACTGCATTAGGGATGTCAAATATAAAAGAAATCGCAACTTCTAGTGAAAGACTTGAGGCATTGCATTTTGGTGTTGCAGATTATGCAGCAAGTTTAAGAGCAAGAACAACTGTCATAGGTGGTCTTAACGAAAACTATCCTGGAGATCAATGGCACCATGGATTATCAGAATTAGTAATGACATGTAGAGCTTATGGACTTAGAGCGATTGATGGACCATTTGGAGATTTTAATGATCCAGATGCCTATACTGCTGCTGCTAAAAGAGGAGCTGCAATTGGTATTGAGGGTAAATGGGCCATCCATCCATCTCAAATTGAGCTTGCAAATAAAGTATACTCTCCTCCTGAGGCAGAGGTTACTAAGGCTAAAAGGATCCTAGAAGAACTAGAAAAGGCTGCAAATGAAGGAAAAGGAGCTGCTCAGCTTGATGGACGGATGATTGATGCTGCATCAGCACGAATGGCTGAAAATATTGTAAACATCGATAAGTTAATCCATAATAAATAAATAAAATTATGGATATTCACGAATACCAAGCAAAAAAAATACTTTCAGATTTTGGAGTAACGATTCCAAGGGGTGGAATTGTGTACAGTCCAGAGAATGCTGAGAATAAAGCAAGAGAGATTGGTGGATCTAGATGGGTAGTTAAAGCTCAAATTCATTCAGGTGCTAGAGGAAAAGCTGGTGGAATAATAGTATGTGATAGTCCATTGGAAGTTGCTCAAGCAACAGACAAATTGTTAGGAAAAAAATTAGTTACAAATCAAACAGGCCCCGAAGGTAAAATAGTAAATAGAATTTATATTGAAGAAGCAACAGATATAGAGCGTGAACTATACCTTGGTTTGGTCTTTGATAGAAGTTCAGAAAGTATTATGGTTGTTGCATCGACAGAAGGCGGTATGAGTGTTGAGGAAATTTCGAAAGAAAAACCAGAAACAATTATAAGATCAAAAATTGAAGTTGCTGTTGGGATGCAAAGTTTCCAAGCTAGAGAATTGGCATTCGGTTTAGGAATTGAACCTGATTTAATTAGGAGAGCATCAGAAACCATTATTGGATGCTATAAAGCATTTAGTGAACTAGATGCTACAATGGTAGAAGTCAATCCATTAGTAATTTCAAAACAAAAACAAATTTTAGCTTTAGATTGTAAAATGAGTTTTGATAACAACGCAATGTTCAGAAGAAACCAAGTTTCAGAACTTAGGGATAAGACGCAAGAGGATTCAAAAGAGGTTTTTGCATCTGATAGAGGATTAAACTATGTAAGTTTAGATGGAAACATTGGTAACATAATTAATGGTGCTGGCTTAGCAATGGCATCAATGGATATGATAAAACTAGCCGGTGGAAGTCCTGCTAATTTTTTAGATGTGGGTGGTGGAGCAACACCTGAAAAAATAGTCAAGGCATTTAAATTAGTTACGATGGATGAAAAAGTAAAAGTAATTCTTGTGAATATTTTTGCTGGTATAAACAGATGTGATTGGGTTGCGGAAGGAATAGTAGAAGCTCTTAAAAAAATAGAAGTTAATGTTCCATTGGTAATTCGGTTAGCAGGTACAAACGTAGAAAAAGGTAATCAAATTTTAAAAGAGAGTAAAATAAACTATATAGAGGCAAACACGCTTGAAGATGCAGCTAATAAAGCGGTTGCAGCTCTCAATAAATAAATCATGACAGTATTAATAGACAAAAACAGCAAGATAATTATTCAAGGTTTTACAGGTAAAATGGGCACTTTTCATGCCGATGAGATGATAAAGTACGGTTCTAATGTTGTAGGTGGAGTTACACCTGGTAAGGGTGGTTCTAAACATCTAAATTTACCAGTGTTTAATACAGTTAAAGATGCAGTTAGTGAAACAGGAGCAGATGCATCAATCTTATTTGTGCCGCCAGCTTTTGCAGCAGACTCTGCAATGGAGGCTGCAGACGCTGGAATTAAAACATGTGTTGCAATTGTTGATGGAATACCTTCCCACGACATGATCAGAATAAAAAGATATATGAGAAGATATACCAAAAGTTCTAAAATGACTTTGGTTGGACCTAACTGTGCAGGAATTATAAGTCCAGGGAAATCTATGTTAGGGATAATGCCAGGACATATTTATAAAGAAGGAAGAATTGGAATCATAAGTAGATCAGGAACATTAGGATATGAAGCTGCTCAACAACTTAAAAATTTAAATATTGGAGTTTCAACAAGCGTTGGAATAGGTGGAGATCCTATAAATGGAAGCTCATTTAGAGATATAATAGAAAAGTTTGAGACAGACGATGAAACTGACGCAATTTTAATGATTGGTGAAATAGGTGGTCCTCAAGAAGTAGCAGCGGGTGAGTTTGCAAAAGAAAATATGAAAAAACCAGTTATAGCATACATTGCTGGATTAACTGCTCCTAAAGGAAGGGTAATGGGTCATGCTGGAGCAATAGTTTCAGCTTATGGAGAAAGTGCAATTGAAAAAGTTGAAATTTTAAAAGAATGTGGAATTACAATTTCTAAAAACCCATCTGTTATGGGAGATACAGTAAAATCAGTTTTAGAAAAAATGTAAAATGAGTTACGACGATAATAATATATTTGCGAAAATACTGAGAAACGAGATACCTTGTAATAAAATTTATGAGGATGATTTTGTTTTATCATTCCATGATATAAATCCACAAAAAAAAATACACGCTTTAGTTATTCCAAAAGGTAAATATGTTGACCTTGATGATTTTAGCAAAAATGCATCTCCGGAGGAAATGGTTGGACTATTAAAAGGAATTAATATCGTTGCAGAAAAATTAAATATATCTGTTGATACTGGTAAAGGCTATAGAGCATTAGCAAATATAAGTGAGGATGGTGGACAAGAGGTTCCGCATTTACATTTCCATCTATTTGGTGGTGAGAAAATTGGTAAAATGGTCTCGTGATAATAAACGTAGACAGAAGTTTTTTAGAAATTAATTCAATTAAAAAACTTAATCGATCAAAAAGCCCAGGCCCAAACTTCAAAATTAATCAAGTAGATCCACCAGATTTTCAACTCAATAAATTTTTTTATAAACAAATCGGAAGAAAGCATAGATGGATAGATAGATTAGCGTGGACAGATAAAAAATGGATTGAATATGTTGAAAATTCAAGGGTAAAAACCTTTGTTTTAAAGGATAATAACAATTTAGCAGGATATTATGAAACTATTCGTGATCTTGATAAAGATCACTCAGAAATAGCATATTTTGGTATTTTAGAAGAGTATTTTGGAAAAAAATGTGGAGGGTTTATGCTTTCTGAGGCTATTAACAAGTTGTTTGAAGATGGAAATTCGAGAGTTTGGCTGCACACTTGCTCATTAGATCATGAAAATGCAATTAAAAACTACTTAGCTAGAGGGATGCGAGTATTTAAATCTGAAAAAATAAATGTTGAGGTTAATTAGTATATTTGTGTATAAAAAATAATCTTTCTTCAACATCAATATTAACATTAATATCACTTAAAAATGTTTGAATTTGGTTTTGATATACATCTTTGGTTTCCCAACCAATCAAATCTAAACTTTCTTTATCAAAAAAAACTTTAATTAAGTTATTTTCAAATTTAAAATTAAATACATAGTAAAAAGGATAATTTTTATCATTTTCTACCTCTTTCATTTTTGAAATTAAAAATTTTTTATCTAGAATGAAATTTAATGGTGTTTTATCTAGTGGATATCTATAGTAATTTGTGATTTTATCTGAATTTATAATTAGAGACTTACCATTTGAAACTAATATTTTATTATATATATCATAATATTCACAAAAAATTTTCTTTGGGTACAAAATTATACACTCACCTTTTTCAATATTATTATTATCTATTCTCTGAATAAATTTGAACTTTAAAGAATTAATGTTTTTTAAGTGATTTATAATTTTTTTACTTGAAGAACTTTGTGCATTTATAGTAAAAAAAAAAATTAAACAGATAATTAAGTATTTTTTCATTTAAGCACTTCTCTTTTACCTACATGATTTGCCGGACTAACTTCCCCATTTGCTTCCATTTGATCTACAATTCTGGCTGCTCTGTTATAACCAATTTGTAATTTCCTTTGTAAAAAAGAAGTTGATGCTTTTCGCTCAGATTTAACAATCTCTAATGCTGTGTTATACAATTCATCAAGATTTTCATTATCATTTGTACTATTAGAACTCTCTTTTTCATCAACAAAATTTAGAATTTCATCAACATAATCTGGTTCAGCTTGGTTTCTAAGAAAATTATTTATTTTGTCAATTTCTCCTTCTGATACAAATGGTGCATGAATTCTTGTCATTCTATTTGCTGAGGTCATATAAAGCATATCTCCCTTGCCAAGCAGTTGTTCAGCACCTTGTTCTCCAAGAATTGTTCTACTATCTATTTTAGATGTGACCTGAAAAGATATTCTAGTAGGAAAGTTAGCTTTTATTGTTCCAGTAATTACATCAACACTTGGTCGCTGTGTTGCCATTATAATGTGTATTCCTGCTGCTCTAGCCATCTGTGATAGTTTTTGAATATAGTTCTCTATGTCCTTACCTGCTACTAACATTAGGTCTGACATTTCATCAACAATAACAACTATATAAGGCATAGAAATCTTATGCTTATCATTGTAACCATCAATATTTCTTACACCTACTTTGGTCATAAGTTTGTAACGATTTTCCATTTCTTTAACCACCCATCCTAATACAGCAGCAGCTCTTTTAGCTTCAGTTATGACAGGGCATAATAAATGTGGAATTCCCTCATATGTAGATAGTTCCAACATTTTAGGATCAATTAAGATAAATTTACATTTCTCAGGAGAGTGTTTGTACAAAAGTGACAAAATAATTGTGTTAATACAAACTGATTTTCCTGATCCTGTTGTACCAGCTATAAGCAAATGAGGCATTGTGCTAAGATCACTTGTAATTGGTAATCCAGAAATACTTTTACCAAGAGCAATTGGAAGTTTTGTATCTTTTTTTTTATAGCTGGAGTCTGAGATAATTTCACTCAAAAAAACATTCTCTCTTTGTGATTTAGGCAATTCAATACCTATAGTATTACTTCCTGGTATTGTTGCAATTCTAGCTGACTCAGAACTAGTATTTCTAGCAATATCTTCAGAAAGATTAATTATTTTTGATACTTTTACTCCTGGAGCAGGTTCGAATTCATATAACGTCACTACAGGGCCCTGACTAACTTTTTTTATTTTTCCTTCAACTCCAAAGTCTAATAAAATTTTTTCTAATGTTTTCTCGTCAATTTTATTTTCTGATATATTTTTATCTTTCTTTGATGGAGTTTTTAAAAAATTAATTGCAGGTAATTTATATTTTATAACTCTTTTCTCAGATGAAGATATATTTTTATCGAATGAGAAGTTTTCTTGAATTCTAGTTTCATTATTAACATAATTATTTTCACTTATTATGTTTTCTTCATTATTATCTATAATATTATTTGTTGGTATTTTTTTTGATTTGCTAAAAATTTTATTTATAAAGATCAGATTTCTAAACTTAAAATTAATACTTAATAGAAAAAAGCTAGTAATTAAAAAAATTAAAATTGCATAACTTATTTGATGATTTAAATTTATCAGATTAACAATAAAAGACTCTTTGAATAAATCGCCTATAAATCCATTATTTTCATTTACTATAAGCCAATATGTTTCTGTATGAAACACTGTAAAAAATAATGCGCCGGTTATTGAGTACAAAACTATAAAAAATAAACTTTCAATAATAATTAAATTTTTTTTTTCGACAATCACCTTTAAAGATATGAAAAAAAATGAAATTGGTATTAATAAAGAAATTAGACCAAGTGACTGATATAGAATATCAGATGTATAACTACCCTTAGTACCCATTAAATTCTTTATTTCAGCATTTTCTGGAAAAATGAAATTTGGATCCTCTGGTGAATAAGTTATTAATGATATCAATAATAATACTGAAAAAATAAGTAAAGATGCCCCTATCACCTCAGATAATCTTTTTAATAAAAAGCTAACAGTTTTTTCTAAGATATCTTTAATTTTCATTTTATTATTAATGATTTGTCACTTTGTATCATTTAATTTTTCTTGATAAAATTAAATTATATTATGAAAATTTGTCTTTTAGGAAATAATTTAACTAACTTGCTCTTAGCTAATATATTAGTAAAAAAAAAGATTCACATTGATATTTTCTTTATACCTAAAACCAAGTTATCTAGTAATAATACAAGGACTATTGCAATTTCAAACGAAAACCATAAATTTTTAAATAAATATATCAGATCATTTAGTACTTTTGGATGGCCTTCAGAAAATATAAAAATTTACTCAGAAAAAAGTAGTTCATCAGAATTATTTGAATTTCAAATTAAAAATGAAAACAATTTTTATTTAGTTAAATATAATGAATTTTATAAATTACTTCAAAATAATATAAAAAATAATAAATTTGTAAAATTTATAAAATTAAAGAAGTACAATTTAGATTTTTTAAATAAGAAAAATTATAACCTAATCATTAATTCTGACCAAAATAGTCCAATAACTAAAAAATTTTTTCATAGAATAATAGAAAAAAAATATTCTGGTTTAGCTTATACCACTCTAATAAGTCACCAAAAAAGACGAAATAAAACAGCAATTCAATTTTTTACAAAAAAGGGACCTTTGGCATTTTTACCTTTATCAGAAACCCAAACTTCAGTAGTTTTTTCTTATGATTCCAGTGTCCCAACTGAAAAAAAATTAATCATAAATTTTATAAAAAAATATAATATTAAATATGATATTAAGAATTTTAGTGAAATACAAAAATTCAATATTAAGTTTTCAGTTTTAAGAAATTATTTTTATAAAAATATTTTATGTTTTGGTGACTTAATACATAAAGTTCACCCACTTGCTGGACAAGGATTTAATATGACTATAAGAGATGTAAATATTTTGTCAAAAATAATAGACGATAGTATATCCTTGGGAATCAATAACGGAGAAACAATTGCTCAAAGTTTTGAAGAGAAAACTAAACATATTAACTTCATATATGGAACTGGAATAGATTTTATAGGTAGTTTTTTCAAACTTGATAACAAATTAGATAATTATTTATCAGATCCGTTATTTAAACTTTTTAAAAAAAACAATTATTTAAATAAATATGCAATGTGGATTTCTAATGGAAGTACTTTTAACTAGTTATTGTAAAGTTTTATTGTTAAAATTATCTAGAATATAAGTATTTAAAATCTCCTTTAATCTGTCTTTTCTTATAGTTAGATCCTTACTCTCAAGTAAAACTTGTTTTTCCTCCAGAGAAAATGGAGATGCCATTGATAAGGTATTTATAGTTTGATCTAAACTTTGTTTTTCAATTTCTTTCCAATTAATCTCATAACCTTGTTTTTTAAATAAACCCTTCAAATTTTGAAAAATTAAGTTTAGGTCTGAAAACTTAATCTCCTCTGACTTTTCATTTAAATCCTTAAGAAAATCGTCATATTTTACTTCACATTCTCTAAACAAATTATCGCTACTAATTTCATCTATTATTTTAAATCTACAAATACCATTCAGAATTATTAAATATCTTCCATCATCAGTTTCATTAAAACTAGTAATTTTACCAATGCACCCAACTTTATAAAGATCTGGCTTTTTGAGTTGTCCAGATTTTTTTGGCTGTATCATTCCAATTAATCTGTTGGTTTTCATACTCTGATCGACCATTTCGATATATCTCGGTTCAAATATATTTAATGGCACTGTTGTTCTTGGAAAAATAATAAAGTTTGATAAAGGAAAAACTGGTAATATATTAGGAAGATCTTCTTTTTTCATTATATTTAAAATATAACATATAAATAATGAATTCAAACAATTTAGATGAGACTAAAATATTAAATTTATATAAAGAAAAAAATTATAAAGATGTAATAATATCAGGGTTAAAATTATTAAAAAAAAATCCTAAAAATTATCAATTAATATATTCAATAGGTCTATCTTATGTAAATCTTCAAAATTATACTGAAGCTGAAAAGTATTTTGACAAATTATTAAATGTTCAAAAAAAACCAGAGATTTTATATATACAAGCAAATATTTGTAAGCAATTGAAAAAATACGACAGTGCTATCAATTATTTTGAAGAGGCAATTCGATTAAATCCAAATTTTTCTGAAGCATATAATAATTTAGGAAACACAAAAAAGCGTGTTGGTAAAATTGATGAAGCAATCTCTTGTTTTGAAAAAGCTATTCAATTAAAAGAAAATAATATTCAAGCATATCTTAATCTAGCAAATATATATAAAGAAAATAAATATTTTAAAGAATTAATTAAAATTTATGAAAAAATATTAAGTTTCAATCAAAATGATATTAAAACTTTATATAATTTAGGTAGTGCCTATTTATTTTTGGGAAAGATATCTGAGGGAAAATATTATTTTGAAAAGATAATTGAAATTAACAAAAATCATATTCCCAGTTATAGAAACTATATTTCAGTTACTAAAATTGAAAAAACAGATGAAATATTTAAACAATTAGAGATTTTAAATGAAGAGGATTTTTCAGATGACGATAAAGTTTTGCTTTATGATGCACTTAGTAAAGGATATTTTGATCAGGATAATGACCAATTAGCATTTAAATATTTAGAAAAATCAAATTCTCTAAAAAAGAAAAATTCTAAATTTTCCTTTGAGAAAACGGAAATACAATTTAATAATATAAAAACTTTTTTTAAAAACATTGATAATATTAATATAAATTTTAAAGATACATTAAAAAGCAAACCAATTTTTATAATTGGAATGCCAAGATCTGGAACTACACTTATAGAGCAAATAATATCTAGTCATTCTCAAGTATATGGAGCTGGCGAGTTAGATTTCTTGCCAAAAATTATAGATAAAATAGGTATAAAAAAACCACAAAACTTAGAGAGTTTTTTTACTCAGATAAGAAACTTATACTATGATCAAATAATGAAAATCTCTAATAATCATTATATTATTGATAAATTACCGGTCAATTATAGGTGGGTGGGATTTATTATAAACGCTTTGCCAGAGGCAAAAATTATACATATTGAAAGAAATCCCATGGCTGTATGTTGGTCAAATTATAAAACTTCATTTGTTGATAGTGGTATGGATTTTAATCTAAGCCAGCAAGATATTGCAAAATATTACTCATTATATTTAAATTTGATGAACTTTTGGAAATCAAAATATACATCTAATATTTTAAATGTTAATTATGAAGATTTTGTTAATGATTTTGTAAGTAATTCAAAGGAAATTTTAAAATTTTTAGATTTAAAATGGGAAGATAAGATTAAAAATTACAATAAAAATATAAGACCTGTAACAACTGCATCTTTTCAACAAGTCAGAGAAGGTATTAAAAAGAACACATCTATGGCTTGGAAAAAGTATAGCAATTACTTAAACCCTATGCAGGACACTCTCAAAAATATGAAAATAAAGTTTTAATAAATTTTATGAATTTAGATCCAGTTAAAAAATTAATGTATGAACAAGATTTTAAGGAGGCAGAAAAACTTTTACAAAAAGGTTTAAAAACTGAGAAAGACAAGTTTATGATTTTTTATTTCTTAGGACTTGTTTATTTTGAATTGAGAGTCTTAGATAAGAGTATTAAATATTTCGAGAAATCATTAAAATTAAGGCCTAATAATATCTCAACCTACCTTAAATTAGCAAGTTTATATCAAACGATGGGAGATATAGAAACATCAAAAAATAATTTTTTAAAATGTATTGAATTGGATAGTAATCAGATAAGGAGTTATTATGGCTTATATCAACTAAAACCCAAATTTCTTAAAGATGAGTATTATAATAAGATAAAGAATATTTCTATAAATTCAAAAGAAAATTCAATAGACCTTGCTATAAGTAAATTTTTACTTTCAAAGTTTGAAATTAGTAAAAATAATTTTAAAGAAGAATTAATTTTATTAGAAGATGCCCATAAAATAACATTTAATTCAAACTTACAATACAACAAAGAGTCCGATTTTTATTACAAAACAATAATGCAAAAGTATCATAATAAAATAGAATATTTAAATTTAGATAAATTAGCAGAGCAAAAATATAAAAAACCCATTTTTATTATTGGTCTCCCAAGAACTGGATCTACTTTAATCGAAACGATAATTTCAAGTGATAATAATAATTATTTATCATTTGGAGAAAGTTCATTTTTTCATATGGCTATATTGGAGCAAATGAACAAAAAAAATTTTTTTAATAACAACAATCATAATAATTTAAATAATATTGAATTAGATTTAGTAGAATTAAAAAATTATATATATAAAAGATACTCTCAGTTTAACTCCTCAGAAAGTAAAAAGGAAATTATTGATAAATCTTTAGATAATTTTTTTAATATCGAAACAATATTAAAAGTTTTTCCAGATGCAAAAATCATAAATTCTACAAGAAATATTTATGATAATGTAATTGCAATTTATGAAAAGCTTTTGGCTAAATTATCATGGGCTCACACAATTAAAGATATACTACATTATATTGACGTATATATGAAAATTATGGATTATTACAAAAAAAAATATCCGAAAAATATTATTACAATTTCCTTAGAAAATTTGAATAATGACAAAAATTTAGAAACAAAAAGGATTTTTGAATTTTGTGAATTAAATTGGAATGAGGAAATTTTTGAATTTCACAAAAGGAATGACTTATACATTAAAACTAGCAGTAATGTACAATTAAGAACTGGTATTCACTCATATAATTACGATAAGTATAAAAGATATTACCCTTTATTTGAGGGTTACAAAAAAAAATATAAGTGGTTAAATAATTAAAAAACTTTGGTACTCTTACAAACATAGTTGATCTCTTATTCTAAACATTTTTCCTATTGCTTAATTGTCAAAAAGCTAATAGTTTCAACGTTTATAGAACATGCGGGCATAGCTCAGTGGTAGAGCGTCTCGTTGCCAACGAGAAGGTCGTGGGTTCGAGTCCCATTGCCCGCTCCAAAATTGCTAAAAATATTTGAAAATGAATACCTCAAATTACAAGGATGAATTCAACCAATTAAATAAAATAGTAAAAAGTTATAACCTAAATCCATTAAAAGACTCTTTATTGTTTGCAAATGCAAGTAAATCTAAACTTCCAAATTTAGATAATATTCCGCAATATCACAATATTGTAGGACTTATAAATTTTAGACTTAATGATTTAGAAAAATCAATTTTACATTTTGAAAAGGCAATTAATTTAAACCCAAATTTTTATTCTGCTTACTACAATTTAGGATTATTATTTTTTAAAACAGAGAATTTAAAAAAATCTTATAGTTTTTTAAATAAAGCAATAACTATTAAACAAGATTATAAATTAGCAAGAAATAAATTAATAGAAATACTCTCTTTTTATGAACCTAAAGATGGAGAGGATAATTTTATAACTGATATGCATAAAAAGATTAAACAAGTGCCTATTAGAATTAATTTTTCAAAAAAAATTACAGATCAACAAATTGTTAATTATTTTAAGAATTGTAAAAAAATCATTCGAAAAGATATAGAAGATATTTCATATAATAAAGTTCAAATTTATAGAACAAAGTCTATAAATTTAAATTGTGAGAGGCATAAAGCAATTTTTTTTAAATATAATTCCATACCAAAATACTGCTTTGAGTGTTATAAAGTTGTAATAGAGTCAAAAAACTTTTATGATTTATTAAAAATGACTTTGATTTTTGATCACGTAACATATTTTCAAAATTTTAATAGAAAAAATATGATAGATAAAAAATTAAAAACTGATATTTTTAAAAGTATTATATATTGTCAAAGTCTTGAAGAAGTTTACCAAGTAGAAAAAGAAACAAAAAATATTCTAACTGTTTATTTTGATAATCAAATTTCAATTGAAAGCAAAAGAGGTTGTCATGAGTATGCATTGAAATATCCTGAATATAAAAAAATTTTTAAAAACAAATCAGATATGATGTCTATGCCCAACAAATGGATAGATAATGAAATAGAATATGATTTAGAAAATTCAAAGGATGGAACTGAAAATTTGGGTGTCTCTCATGATACAAGAAAAGGAATTTCTTTGAATAATTTTCTAATCATAAATAATTGGTTCAATGATCAAAAAATTTTTCTTTAAAAAATTAATTACGCAGAACTTGCAATTAAATCTTAAATATTTATAATAAAATTTAATGAATGATTTAGCTGACAAAAAGTGTATTCCTTGTGAAGGGGGAATTCCAAGTTTTGATATCGAGGAAATACATAAATATCTTAAAAAGGTTGATGGTTGGGACGTAAATTCAGATGATAAAAAAAATTACCATATCATTAAAGACTTTAAATTTAATAATTTCTTAGAAAGCCAAGCTTTTGTTAACAAAGTTGGCGAAATTGCTGAGCAAGAGGGCCACCATCCTGATATATTTTTTGGATGGGGTTATGCAAAAATCAAAATACAAACACACGCTATTAACGGATTGCATGAAAGCGATTTTGTGCTAGCTGCAAAAATTGACAGGATTGTTTAAAGTTAATGCTTAAAGTGTCTTGTTTTAGAGAATACTAGTATAATACCTAATTTATCTGCAAATTTAATAATTTCCTTATCACGCATAGATCCCGAAGGTTGGATAATTGCACTTACTCCATTTTGAACTAAAGTTTCAATTCCATCTAAAAATGGAAAAAAAGCGTCTGAAGCCCCTATAATTATGTCATTTTCGCTTATTTTTTGGAATTTATTCATTTTCTCAATTGCTATTTTGCAACTATCCAATCTACTTGGTTGACCTGAACCGATTCCAATAGTTGAACTATTTCTTGTTAAAACAATAGCATTAGATTTTACATTTCTACATACATTGAATGCAAACAACAAGTCATTAAAAATCTTTTTTGTTGGTTTAACTTTGGAAACAATTTTAAAATTATTCTTGGTAAAAATTTTGTTATCCACGCTTTGAAGCAATAAAGAGCCGAAGTTACTAGTAATATGGCTAAAGTTTTGTCCACCCAATTTTGATGCATCAATTAATCTTAAATTTTTCTTTTTTTTTAGGATTTTTAGTGAGTCTTTGTCAAACCCAAGTCCAATGATTACTTCCAAAAAAATTTTATTTAATTCTAGAGCTATTTTTTTATCTATTATAAAATTACATGAAACAATCCCACCAAATGCACTTATAGGATCACAAGCTAAAGCCTCTTTGTAACTATCTATTCTATTACTATTAACTGAAACACCACATGGATTTGCATGTTTAACAATTACAGTGCCATTATTTTTTGGGAGTGTTCGTGAAATATTTAATGCGGCATAAATATCATTATAATTATTGTAGCTTAATTTTTTTCCATTCAATTGTAATAATCCTAAATGATTATTTTTACTATAAATTGCTGATACTTGATGAGGATTTTCACCATATCTTAGCACTTCTACCAAATTTCCATAAACAGTTTTCTTTTTAGGGAAATGATTATTATTTTTGTTATTCAAATATTCAGAAATTACTGAGTCATAATACGCTGTCGAATTAAAAGCTTCTTGAGATAGTTTTTTTCTAAGTTCTAAACTTGTGGAACCTTTATTTTTTTCAAAATCTAAAACAAATTCTTTGTATTGATGCGGAGAAGTTAGAACAGTCGTATATTTGTAGTTTTTAGCTGCTGCTCTCACGAGAGTTGGTCCTCCAATATCAATATCTTCAATGAGTTTGTTATGATCATCTGTATTTTCTAATGTTTTTTCAAATGGATAAAAATTTACAATAACTAGATCTATTTCATCATAATTATTTTTTTTAAGTTCTTTTTTATGATTTTTGTTTTCTCTTTTGTTCAAAATACCAGCATATAATTTGGGATGAAGTGTTTTAACCCTTCCATTCAAAATCTCATCTGTATTAGTGTACTCTGATACCTCAGTACATCGGAATCCCAACTTTCTAATTGCTCTAGATGTGCCACCTGAGCTTATGATATTAACCTTGTATTTTTTTAGAGTATTTAATAGTGGTTTAATTTCTGATTTATCAGATAGGGATATAATAGCTTTTTTAATTTTATTATTCATATTTTATTGATTTGCCATTCAATAAGTTGGTCGTTATTTTGAGTAACTCCTGAGATAAAAATATTCTGGTTTTCCATATATTTATTTTTATTACCGAAGTATAGCCCAGTTTCAACCCCAACCAATCCATCATTTGAAAAGAATCTCCAACCAGAATTCTCTAATTCAATTAATACAGATTTATTGTCTTGAAGTTTAGTTACCTTAATATTTGGCAAAAGATGAAATCTAATCTCAAAGTTTGTGACCTTAAAATTCTTTTTTTTAATAAGTTTTTCTTTCCCAAGAAGAATATTTTTATTACAATCAAATTCCAAATTTCTTTGATGTATTACACCGTATTTTGATAAATATCCATCATGAGAACATTTAATACTCCAGTAATTTTTTTCATAACTTACAATATTATCAAATGTTTTAAATCCTTTACTTACAACACTTGGGCCTTTCCTTTTCTTTTTAAAATCACATGGTGAAGAGTTATCTAAAATTAATGTCGAGTGTGTAGCTGTTGATTTTGAAATTGAATTCAATTGATGGTTATGATCTTGAAAATAACCTGAGTTTGTTATTAGTTTTTTATCTTTAAAAAAAAATTCAAAGGATAACGGCCCGCTTTGATAATTTTCGGAGTAATCTTTTGCTGGATTGCTTCCAGTATCCATAGCAAGAACTACATTTTTATTTTTTAAGATTGTGTACCCAGATATATTAAATTTTTCATTTTTAAATTTATATCTAAAAAGAGATAAATATTTATCAAAATCTTTGTTATTAAAGTTGTTGTTTCCATTAAATAGCAAGCTTTGATTTAACGACCCCCACATAAAATCATAAGATTTTCCAAGATAGTGAATAATTTCATTTAAGTATTCAGGAATATCATTAAAAGAATCTTTCAATAGTTCTCTGACTAAAATAAAATATTTTAAATAAAAAACTATTTGTCTTATATTTCTTGATTTTGGGAAATAACTATTATCAAAAGAAGTATTAATAATTTTTTTTAGTAAATCTAATCCGTAATCTAAATATCTATTATTTTTGTATGCTATGCCTGAAAGCGTTACAGCTGTACACCCAATCATTTTATTATTTAAGTCAGAAGACCTATCAATTTCATTAATTAAATGATTTACTTGCTTACTTATTATTTCATTAAAATTATTCTTATACTCATTGTCCGATTCATCATATGTTATTTTTGAATTTGAAATCCATGCAATTATTCTCTTTGAAAGAATATCTATTTCCCAACTTTTTGACTCATAATTTTGATTTTTTTTTATCCAATTTTCAATAATTGTCTGTGTAACCTTATTGGAAGATTTAAGATCTATTGAAAATAGCCAGTAAAAACTGTGAAGTTTTTTAAAATCATTGTAATTTAAATGTTTATTTTCCCATATTGATTGAATATTAAAATCTTCAATTTTTTTTTTCTGTTTTTCATATTTTATAAGCGAACTCAGAATATTTAGACTTGGTTGATAAACCAAATTATTTTCGTCAACTTTAGAAATTTTTTTATTATAAATTGAGGAATTTAAATAAATTTTTCGTACTTGATTTTTAATTATAAAATAAAATTCATTGATATAATTAAAAGAACTTTTTAAAAACATTTTATATTGATTTTAGTTTTTCAATATTAGTTTTGATATCTCCATTATTTTCTTTGAATACCGTAGTGCCAGATACCAAAATATCAGCTCCAGCTTCTAAGATTATTTTTGAATTACTAAAATTTATTCCACCATCTACCTCAATACTAAAGTGGTATTGGTTTTTTTCTTTAATATCTTTTAATTCTTTAATTTTTGTTAATACCTCTGGCATAAATTCTTGCCCACCAAAACCAGGATTGACACTCATAACTAGCACCAAATCAATGTGTTCTATTTCATCAATTAAAGTCTTTATTTCAGTTTTTGGATTTAAAGAAACCCCAGCCTTTTTACCTAACTTTTTAATTAAATTTATTGAATCTTTCAAATTTTCAGTAGCTTCAGGGTGAATTGTTATAATATCAGCACCTGCTTTTGCGTAATTTTCAATATATCTGTGTACAGGTGAGATCATTAAATGCACATCAAAAGGAAGCTTAGTATACTCCCTTAAGTTTTTAATTACTGGAGGTCCAATTGTTAAATTTGGAACAAAGTGGCCATCCATTACATCGACATGAATTAAGTCAGCACCACCCTCTTCAAGTTTCTTAATTTCATTTCCTAGTTGACTGAAATCAGCAGATAATATTGAAGGGGATATTTGAATTTTTTTCATTTGATACTAAAATATTTCTATCAATTTTTTTTTCTATTTGAATTAGTTTTTACTAAATATTCTATATAATTCTTGAGCTATTTCACTTTCTAAAGGAAATGAAAGCATTCCCATTACCGAATAACCAAGTAAATAAGGCATTAAATAGAAACGAGCCATATAAAAGAACCAAGCTACATAAAGTGGTACTAAAGGCCCTACCAAAAAGCTTGGGGTAATCGGTTTAAACACATTTATTAGTGGATTTGTGAGTTTTACAAAAACTTTCATAAAGAAGAACTGTGAATCTTCTCTTTGAAAAATGTTCATCGCTACTCTTCCAATCAATGTCCACATAATGACTCCTAAAATGTAATCGATTATATAAACTAATGGATGAAAGTTAGCAGACATAATTTTAAGAAAAAAGGGGCGAACTTAATCCGCCCCTAAGTTTTATTATTTATTTCTGTGCTAGTACCGTCTTACCGCTTGGTACACGTACATCATCAACCATTTTCTGAGTAGCTGCATCTGGTGCTGCAGTTATTAAACTGACAACAATCATAGAAACTAAACTTACAGCTGCTCCAACTATTCCAAACGTAAGTTGAGTTATGCCCAAGAAACCAGATCCTCCATTTCTTACCCATATTAGGTAAGCAGTTCCAGATATAAGTCCTAGTAGCATTCCCGCAACAGCGCCTGGTGCATTAGCTCTCTTCCACCATACACCAAGTACAAGTGGGAAGAATAGTCCTGACATAGCAAAGTCAAAAGCCCAAATTACCGAACCTAAGATACCTTGTATCTCTAACGCGGCTATTGTTGCTCCTGCAAAACCAATTAATACAAGTAGTACCCTTGCAACAATTAGTCTTTTCGCTGTCTCAGCTTTTGGATTAATTATTTTGTAGTAAATATCATGAGATAACGCATTTGATATTGCTAACACTAATCCATCTGCAGTTGACATTGCAGCCGCCATACCTCCAGCAGCAACTAGACCTGAAATTACATAAGGTAATCCTGCAATCTCTGGTGTTGCTAATACAACAGCTTTACCACCCATAAAGAACTCATTAAGTTCAAGAGTTCCATTACCATTAAAGTCACTGATAAACATTAAGTTTGCTTGGTTCCAGTTTTGATACCAATCAATAGCTTGAACTTCCGCAATTGTTTTACCAATAATTCCAGTCGGTAGCGTTGGGTCTATTAAAGATAGTTTAGATAATGTAGCTAACATCGGTGCAGAAGAATAAAGTAGGAAAATAAAGAATAGTGACCAACCTACTGATCTTCTTGCAGTTCTTACACTTGGAGTTGTAAAGTATCTCATCATAACGTGAGGTAGCGATGCAGTTCCTGCCATCATACACACTGCTAATGAAATAAATGCCCAAGGAGTTGCATTAACCGAAGAATGCGCTTTAGTTATTCCAGCTAAACCTTTTGGAACTGTTGCTAAATCAGCAGCAGAGTTTTTAACAAAACCAAATTGACCTTCTAGTTCTGCAATTCTTGCAACCTCATCAGCTAACATAAAGTGTGGGAAGAAACCTGCTCCCAACTTACTGCTAATCCAAAATACTGGAAGTAAGTAAGCTATAATTAACACAATGTATTGAGCCACTTGCGTCCAAGTTACAGCTCTCATTCCACCAAGCATTGAGCACATCAAAATACTTGCTAACCCTACATAAACAGCTATCCCAAATGGAATATCTAATGCTACAGATGCAATTGTACCTGTTGCATTAATTTGTGCTGTTACATAAGTGAATGAAGCTACTGTTAAAACTATGACTGCACTAAATCTTGCTAAGTTACCACCATAACGTGTTCCTATAAAATCTGGAACAGTATAACATCCAAATTTTCTAAGATACGGTGCTAATAACGAAGCAACTAGTACATATCCACCAGTCCACCCAACAAGTAGAGCCATATATCCATAGCCTTTGAAATAAATTCCACCTGCCATAGCAACGAAAGATGCACCTGACATCCAGTCAGCAGCAGTTGCCATACCATTGAAGACAGTTGGAACTTGTCTTCCAGCTACATAATAAGCATCAACTTGTAGTGTTCTAGATAACCAACCAATTAAAGCATAAATCAAAACTGTAAAAGCTACAAAAAAGATTCCAATTAATTTTGCAGACATTCCAGCTTGTTCAGCTATTGCCATCAGAATAATAAATACAAGAAATCCTCCGGTATATATTCCGTAGACCTTTGGTAAATTATCTATAAATTTACCTTTTATCATTTGTCACCCTCTCTTTCAGAAAATCCGAACTCATCATCTATTTTCTCTTGTCGACCTGCAAACCAGAAAATTAAAATGACGAAGATCGCAAGTGATCCTTGACATGTAAACCAATACGTTAAAGGATATCCAAATGGTCTAATGCTAGATTCTTGCATTTCGGCTCCGAAGAGAAAGATGCCAATTGAGAAAACAAACCAAATTGCTAATGTAATAAAAAGCAAATTTCTGGTTTTTTCCCAGTGTTGTTCTTGTTTTGACATTTTTTTCTCTCCCTATAGGTTAAAGAAATAACCTTACTGATAATCAAATTTATTTAAACCCTTAAAAACACTCGATATTGTGGCATTTTTACATTATATATCAACATATTAGGTAGATAAATGGCCCTCAAATACAGATTCAATCTTAAAGATATAAAACTTGAAGATTTTAAAGTTTATTTAGTTGCGATGTTTAAGGGCATTTTGCCTAAGAAGAAAATTAAGAACATTGATGATCTTAGGCAATTTGTTCAGCAAAAATCTGCTTGGGTATCTCAAGTTACTTTATATAACTATTTAAAAACGAGAATGGGAACTAAGTGGGTTCTGCATTTTGATGACGAAAAGTTCTTAACTTCAATAAATACAGCAAAGTGGAATATTTATGCAATATCTCTTCAAGATTTGTCATTTTATACAGTTTCGTATTTATATGTTTTTTATAATTATAAGGAAACAGACAAAGCATCTGAAATTTACAATGATATTCTCAATAAAGAGTTAGAAAATGGTATGCCCACAGAGATTGTCGATGAGGCAAGAATAAGTTTTAAAAAAAGATTAGATCAAATTAAGTGGGAGGAATATTATAAATCTTGGCCATTTAATGAAAGTGCTTTGGCTTTATATAATTGGGCTCCTGTCGCGAATGAATTAAAAACTTTAGATAGGAAAATTGTTTTGAATTCAATGATTTTAAAATGGGACAATATTAAAGAGGAGTTTTCGAAATTAATAAAGATCTAAATATTTTTTCTATTGTCTACCAAACTGTCAACAACCGAAGGATCTGCTAAGGTCGTTGTATCTCCTAATTGACCATGTTCATTCGCAGCTATTTTTCTCAAAATTCTTCGCATTATTTTTCCAGATCTAGTTTTTGGAAGTCCTGGAGCAAACTGTATTAAGTCCGGTGTAGCAATTGGACCAATTTGCTTTCTAACCCAAAGTTTTAAATCTCTTTCTAAATCAAGAGTACTTTTTTCCCCTGCATTTAAAGTCACATAACAATAAAGTCCATTGCCTTTAATATCGTGTGGATAGCCAACCACTGCTGCTTCAGCAACTTTTGGATGAGCTACAAAAGCACTTTCGATTTCCGCAGTACCTAAATTATGTCCGGATACTATTATGACATCATCTACTCTTCCAGTTATCCAATAATAACCATCTTTATCTCTTCTACATCCGTCTCCTGTAAAATATTTTCCATCAAATTGTGAAAAATATGTATCAATAAATCTCTGGTGGTCTCCATACACAGTTCTCATTTGTCCTGGCCAAGATTGTGCTATACA
Organism: uncultured Pelagibacteraceae bacterium; assembly: GCA_902558435.1. Classification (GTDB taxonomy): domain Bacteria; phylum Pseudomonadota; class Alphaproteobacteria; order Pelagibacterales; family Pelagibacteraceae; genus Pelagibacter. Next base: position 108,851 of record CACEDU010000004.1, read on the forward strand.
TAATCTTCCTTGAGCTTCTCCTTTTAATACTTTTCCATCTTTATCTAATATTTCTGGTTTTATCCCGTAAAATGGTTTTGTTGCAGAGCCAGGTTTTAAATCTATTGCGCCTGTTTGTGGACTTATTAATATCCCACCTGTCTCAGTTTGCCACCAGGTGTCAACAATTGGACATCTGCTATCTCCAACAGTTTTAAAATACCATTCCCAGGCCTCAGGATTTATTGGCTCTCCAACAGTACCTAAAAGTTTTAAAGTTTTTCTGGAAGTTTTTTTAACAGGTTTATCTCCTTCTCTCATTAGAGCTCTAATTGCCGTAGGAGCAGTATAGAAAATATTGACTTTATATTTATCAACTATTTGCCACCATCTTGATGTGTCAGGATAAGTTGGAATTCCCTCAAACATTATTGTAGTTGCGCCATTAGCAAGTGGACCATAAATAATATAACTGTGTCCAGTAACCCACCCAATATCAGCTGTGCACCAATAAATATCTTTTGGTTTGTAGTTGAAAATATATTGGTGGGTCATTGATGCGTAAACCATATAACCACCAGTTGTATGAAGAACACCTTTTGGCTTTCCAGTTGAACCAGATGTGTAAAGAATAAACAGAGGATCTTCAGCACCCATTTCCTCAGGCTCACATTTTGATGATACTTTTTTAGTCATTTGATGATACCAAACATCTCTATCATTAAACCAATCTATTTTCTTAGTACCAGTTCTTTTTACTACAATACATTTTTTTACATTCGGACAGCTTTGCAGGGCTTCATCAGTAATAGATTTCAATGGAATTGTTTTACCACCTCTAACTCCTTCATCTGCAGTTATTACATAATCGGATTCACAGTCATTAATTCTTCCCGAAATACTATCTGGAGAAAAACCACCAAATATTATTGAGTGAACTGCACCTATTCTTGCGCATGCCAGCATTGTATAGGCAAGCTCAGGTATCATAGTTAGATAAATTGTTACTCTATCTCCTTTTTGAACTCCTAAATTTTTTAAACCATTTGCCGCTTTGCAAACTTCTTTATGTAATTCCTTGTAGCTAATTTTCTTTTGAACTTTTGGATCATCACCAACCCAGATAATTGCAGTTTTGTCAGCATTTTTTTTTAAATGTCTATCAATACAATTTGCTGATGCGTTCAATGTACCGTCATAAAACCATTTAATATGAACGTCATCTTTACTGTACTTTACATCTTTAATTTTTTTATAAGGTTTAATCCAATTTATTCTTTTTCCTTCTTTTTTCCAAAACCCATCATTATCTTTTATAGATTCATTATATTTTTTTAAATATTGAGACCTTGTAACAATTGCTTTGCTAATCCAATCTTTTTGAGTTTTATAAATAGTTTCTTTAGTTTTCTTGGAAACTATTTTTTTTTTAACTTTTTTTTTTGTTTTTTTTTTCTTAGGCATGAATTTTTTTTTATTTAATTCTACCCATGTTCAAAATTATTTTCCAGCTTTTAGTATCAATTGGCATAACTGAAAGTCTACTTTGTCTGATCAGGGATAAGTTCTCTAAAGCCTTAGTTTTTTTGATATTTTCAAGTGTTACAGGATTTTGAAGTTTATTTTTAAATTTGACCTTAACTGCAACAAACCTTTTTTTTTTATCTGTTGGATCAATGAATGCGGTTTTTATAACTTCAACAATACCAACAATCTCTTTTCCTATATTAGAATGATAAAAAAAACAAAGATCTCCTCTTTGCATTTTTTTTAAATTATTGGCTGCTTGATAATTTCTAACACCATCCCAGTCAGCACCTTTTTCTCCAGCTTTGATTTGTTGATCAATTGACCATACATCTGGTTCAGATTTCACTAACCAATATTGCATCTATTTTCTTTTTCTTTTTTCTTTTTTAAGTTTTCTTTTTTCCTTTAAGGAAAGCTTGGCTTTTTTCATTACACTTGCATCCTTAAATGATTTACCACTATATCTTTTTGACATTTATAATCTAACTCCTGCTCCTTTTAAAAACTTTGCTTTTTTGTCAAGTGTTAGTCTTGGATTTGCTGGTAGATCTAATCTATCAAATTTTTTGATTTTATATTTTTCAAGACCAACAAGAGCAATCATAGCTGCATTATCTCCACATAATTCTGGAGCAGGAAAAATTGGTTTAAAATTATTTTTCTTACACACTTTTATTAATTTTTTTCTTATACCTAAGTTAGCCGCAACACCTCCAGCAATTACAAAACTTCTCTCCTTTTTTTTGTTTATTTTCATGAATTCATCAAATGCTATTTGAGTTTTGACTTCTAAAATTTCTTCAATTGTTTTTTGAAAAGATGCTGCAAGATCATATTTGTCTTGCTTAAATTTTATAGAGCTTGATATCCTTAAAATTGCTGTTTTAAGACCTGCAAATGATAAGTTGCATCCTCCTTTATTTATGATTGGTTTAGGAAGTTTAAATTTGTTCGCATCTCCCTGCTTTGCAAAACTTTCTAACTTTGGTCCTCCTGGAAATTCAATACCTAAAAGTTTTGCGGTTTTGTCAAATGCTTCCCCCAATGCATCATCAATTGTTGTTCCTAATCTTTTGTATTTTCCAAGTCCATTAACACTCAGAAATTGAGTATGCCCTCCTGAAATTAGTAATAATAGATATGGAAAATTTAATTTTGTACTAAGTCTAGGGCTTAAGGCATGTCCCTCAAGATGATTTACACCAATAAAAGGTACATTTAGGCTTGCAGATAAAGCTTTACCAAAGTTTAAACCAACAGTAAGGCAAACAATTAAGCCTGGGCCAGATGTAGAAGCAATTGCAGAAACATCATTTAAATTAATACCGCTTTCAGTGATTGCTTTTTTTGCAATTAAATCAATTTTTTCAACATGTGACCGTGCTGCAAGCTCAGGAACTACACCTCCAAATTCTTTATGAATATCAAATTGACTTGAAACTACGTTAGATAATATTTTTATCTTACCATTTTTATCCTCTTCTATGATGGATACTGCTGTCTCATCGCAACTTGTCTCAATTCCTAAGATTAATTTTTTTTCATTCATAAATATTTATAATTAATACAATTAAACTATAAGAATGTAATAAAAATAAGAATTATGAAAAAAGATAAATTTATAATTGGTACTCGGGGAAGTAAGTTAGCTCAAATTTATACTGAAAAAGTGATGAAATTTCTTAAAAAAGTTTCATCAACTCACATAGAAATTAAAAAAATAGTCACCAGTGGAGACGAAAATCAAAAGGACAGACTTTCAAATATTGGAGGTAAAGGCTTATTTTCAAAAAAAATTGAAATAGAATTAATTAATCATAATATAGATATAGCAGTACATGCTTTAAAAGATATGCCATCTATTGAAACTGAAGGTCTTGTAACAAATTTTTATTTAAAAAGAAATTCACCTAACGAAATATTTATTAGTAATAGCAATGTTAAGTTTCAAGATCTTAAACCAAATTCAATTATTGGAACGTCTTCATATAGAAGAGAGTATCAACTTAAAAGAATTAGATCAGATTTGAGATATAAATTAATAAGAGGAAATGTGGACACTAGGATTAAGAAATTAGAGAATGGAGATTACGATGCAATTTTACTTTCAAAAGCTGGTATTGAAGCTTTGGGATTGACAAATAAAATTACACAGGAATTTAATACAGAGGAGCTAATACCCTGTGCTGGTCAAGGAATTATTGCCATGCAATGTAGAGAAAATGATAAAGAAATAATAAATATTTTGGAAAAAATTAACGATAATCAGTCGAGAATAATTGCAAATGCTGAGAGAAAAGTTTTGAAAATTCTAGAAGGAGATTGTGATACAGCAGTTGGTGTCTATGCAAAAATTAACAAAGATATTGTAAATATAAAGGCAGAACTTTTCTCAGTTGATGGAAAACAGAGATTTTTTGTTGAAGAAAGTGAAAATAAAAAAATGATTAATGATCTAAGTATTAAGATTGGAGAAAAATTAAAATCGGAGTCAAAAGGATCATACAAAAGTTAAAATGCATATTTTATTAACAAGGCCGCTTGAAGATAGTAAAGAATTGATCTTAAGATTTAGTTCTCTGGGGCATAAAGTTTCTCATTTGCCTGTAATAAAAATTAAACCAATTAAATACGAAGAACATGATTATAACCAATTTAAGGGAGTAATATTCACAAGTTCCAATGCGATTAAGAATTTAGATTTAACTAAGGTTGATAAAAAAATTGAATGTTATTGTGTTGGTTCTGCAACAGAAAAAGTTGCAAAATTAAATGGTTTTCAAAATATTATCTCTGCGGAGGGAAACGTAAATAATTTAAAAGAATTAATATTACAAAACTTTGACTCAAAGAATGGATCGCTTCTTTACGTAAGTGGTGAAATAGTTTCCAGTAAATTAGATAAAGATCTTATTTCTGAGGGTTATTCTTTAAAGAGACTGATTAATTATACTGTTTCACCAACTCAAGAAATAAAAGAGGAACTTAGAGCACAATTAAAAGCTTCTATTCCCAATATAATTTATGTCTACTCAGAAAATAGCGCTAAGAGTTTATTAAATTTACTTAAAAAATATGACCTTTTAGACTGTTGGTTGGATACTAATTTAATGTGTTTGGGTGAAAAATCATCGTCAATTTTAAATGAGATCAAGTGGAAAAAAATTTTTCTATTTAACCCTGGTGAAGAAGAGTTTTTGCTATATAAAATTTAGCCATGGGTGTTTTTGATAATTTTACAGGCCTTTTTTTATCGGTATGGGAAAAAGGGATACTGGGTGTAAACTTTGTCGAGATCTTAATAGGTCTTGGAATATTCTTTATATTCCTAGTTTTTTAGAGGCTTGATAAGCAAATTAGTAATAAGAAAATTAGAATTAATTTCAAAAAGAACTACCAATAAACTTGATGATACTTTTGTGAAGGCAATGGAGGGACCTGCCAGATTTCTTCCAATTGTTTTGGGAGTATTTTTTGCAAGTTATTATATGTCTTTTTCAGAAGACACCAGACTATTTTTAGATAATGTAAATAGAACTTTAATTACAATTCTACTTTTTTGGATTATACATCAAATAATTGAGCCAATCTCTTATATTCTAAGCGGGTTTGATAAAATTTTAACCAGAGAATTAATTGGCTGGATTATCAAATCACTTAAAATTTTAATTTTAATTTTAGGCGCTGCAGCAGTTTTAGAGTTGTGGGGAATTAAAATTGGACCAATTATAGCTGGACTTGGTTTGTTTGGTGTTGCTGTTGCTTTAGGAGCTCAAGATTTATTTAAAAATTTAATTTCAGGAATTTTGGTTCTTGTAGAAAAAAGATTTAAAATGGGTGATTGGATTGAAGTTGAAGGAATAATTGAGGGAGTAGTTGAAAAAATAGGTTTTAGATCAACTGTTATAAGAAAATTTGATAAATCTTTAGCAATCATTCCAAATTTTCAGTTCGCGGAAAATGCTGTCATTAATAAAAGTCAAATAACTAATTGGAGAATTAGTTGGACAATAACTCTTCAATATGACTCTACTGTTGAACAATTAAAAACTATTAGAAATGAGATAGAGGATTTTATTAAAAATTCAGAAGATTATGAGACAGCTGTTGGTGTGTCTGTGCGTGTTGATAAATTTTCTGATAGCTCAATAGATATGTATGTAAGGTGTTATACAAAGACTAACAATTGGACAGAAATGTTATTAGTAAAAGAAAGACTTGCAATTAAAATAAAAGAAATTGTAGAGAGCAATAAAGCATCTTTTGCTTTCCCAAGTACATCTGTGTATGTAGAAAAGAAATGATAGCTATTTTTTATCTAGTTCTTCAACTTTTGAAATTATATTCTTATGTTGTCATCGCTAATGTAGTTATTAGCTGGTTAATAGCTTTTAATGTTTTAAATACATCGAACAGATTTGTTTATTCAATTTTAGAATTTACCTATAAGTTAACTGATCCAATCCTCAATAAAATCAGGGGTTTTTTACCTAGTCTAGGTGCCTTTGATATTTCGCCAATTATTCTTCTTTTGTTGATATGGTTTATAGAAATGTGTATGAAGCTCTACATAGCACCATTAATTTTTTAATATCATGATTTTAATTGACGGAAAAAAACAATCAGCTGAGCTAAGAGAGGAATTAAAACAAGAAGTTGAGAGTTTAAAAAAGAAACATAATAAAGTTCCAGGTCTTACCGTAATCTTAATTGGAGACCTAGCACCAAGCCAAATTTATGTTAGGAATAAGGAAAAATCAGCAACACAAGTTGGTTTAAAATCAGAGGTTATAAAATACCCAGACACAGTAGATGAGAAAACTGTTTTAAATAAAATAGAGGAACTTAATAAAGATGAAACAGTCTCAGGAATTTTAGTACAATTACCGTTACCCAAGCATATAAATAAACAACATGTAATAGAAACAATTTCCCCACATAAAGATGTTGATGGTCTACATCCCATGAATGTTGGTAATTTGTCATCTGGATATCAAGGATCAATTCCATGTACACCACTTGGGTGTTATTATTTACTAAAAAAAATTGAACCCAACTTGACGGGAAAAAAAGCTGTCATGATTGGGAGATCAAATTTAAATGGAAAAGCTATGGCACAGCTTTTACTTCAAGAAGATTGTACAGTAACGATTACTCATTCGAAGACTAAAGATCTTCAGCATGAGTGCTTAGAGGCAGATGTGATAGTTGCAGCTGTTGGAATTCCAGAACTTATAAAGGGAAATTGGGTAAAAAAAGATGCAATAGTTATTGATGTTGGAATTAACAAAACAGAAAATGGCTTAGTTGGTGATGTAAATTTTGAAGAAGTTTCAAAAGTTGCAAAAGCTTTAACGCCAGTTCCAGGTGGTGTTGGACCTATGACAATTGCATGTCTTTTAAAAAATACAATTGAGTGTTTCAAAAGATCGTTAATTAATTAAAGATAATTGCCAAAGTTAGCAATTTTAATTGTTATTTTTTTTATCTATAATTACTTGTCATTAGCTATGGAAAAAATACCTTATCATCACTTACCAGACGGTAGTTTTAGAAATCCCGAAGGCTCACCCGAGAGAAATTCTAATTTCAAATGGTCCTTTAAAGTATTCAACAAAGAAAAGAAAAAACTTAATATGTCTGTTCCTAAGGATCATGTCATTGATAAACAAAGAGTTCTTTCAAATTTAGAAAATTTAAAAAATGATGATTATGTCGGTTGGATTGGGCATGCAACTTTCTTAATTAAGCTTGGAAATACAACAATTATAACTGATCCTGTCTTTTCAAAAAATGCAGGTCCACTAATTTTTGGTCCAAAAAGATATGTTAAAACAGCTCTAGATTTAAATGAAATTCCTAAGACAGACTTATTTCTTCTAACTCATAATCATTACGATCATCAAGATATGACTACAATCAGAAGATTTCCTTTTAAGAATGCAAAAGTTTTACTTCCTCTTAAGCTTGGAAAGTATTTCACGCGAAATAGTTATAAAGATGTGAAGGAAATGGATTGGTATGATGAAATTAAAGTTAATGAGAATCTAAATGTTACATTGTTACCAGCAGTTCACTGGTCAAAAAGAAGCTTAACAGATACAAATAAAACTTTATGGGGAAACTTTTTAATTGAGTACAAGGATAAAAAGATACTCTTTGCTTGTGACACTGGAGTTGGAAATATTTATAAAGAGTTAGGTGAAAAATATGGACCTATTGATTTAACGCTTATTAACATTGGGGCTTATAATTTTTATCCATTATCACCTAATAAAGATAAATCCTCTTACCATACCAACCCTGAAGAGGCTTTAAGTATTGCAAGAGACCTTAAAAGTAAAAAAGTTTTAGGTATGCACTGGGGTACTTTTGTTTTATCTTTGGAGCCAATAATGGAGCCACCAGTTAGATTTAAAGATAATGCAGAAAAATATGGTTTTAAAAAAGAAGATGCAATTATTTTTAGAATTGGTGAATTTCAGTCTTTAAAAAATTTAGGAATTTAACAACAGCCACAAGTTTTCTTTGGCTTACTTTTTTCCTCTTTTAATAATTTTTCTTCAGCTTTAGCTATTTCTAGCTCTCTTGCACTTTCTTCTAAAGCAGTTTTTTCTTGCAAAAGTTTGTTTTCAAAATATGCATAAAGAGAGTTAAAGCCTAGCTTAGAAGCTTTTTTTTCTTCGTAGTTTCTTCTTCCCTTTAAGTTTTCAATTAATCTAATATTTGTGGGTTTTGCATAATATTTTTATCTCATAAATTAAAAAAATTTCAATTATAATTTATTCAAGGTTTTCAACTATTTTAGGAATATATTTTTTAAAGTTAAAAAAACCTTTGTTACAAAACTTCCATGAATTTTGATCTAATTTTCTATAAAGAAACTCAATATTTTTTAGCGAGTTTTTATTTATATAATCTAAATTTTCCCCAACAGTTGGATAAAGGCAGTAACAACTTTCTAAGTTTTTAATTTCGTTTATATCAATAATCTCACAATTAATTGATTTTTCCTCTAACCTTTTCTTTTGTTCCTCAATCAAACTATCTTTAAAATTCACAACATTTTCACTGAGTTTAATATTTCTATTTTCATTTTTATTATTAATAAGAAGTATTTTTTTGAATTTTTGAATTGTAAAGTCAGTGATTTCAAATGCTAAGTTATTTTCAAAAACTAATAAGTTTTTCTCTTCAATATTTATCGGATTTTCAAAAGTTTTATGAAGAATAGTATAATTTTTATCACTTATTATTGGGGGTGCATTTTCTTTAAGTTTTATATTTTCAAATCTATTACTTGTAAATTTTTTAATGTTCCATTCGCTTGCAATATAATGCTTCCCTTGAGTTTGAATACCTGCAACCCAACGCCAGCCCAAAGTGTTAGATGCAGTATCACCATCGTATAAGTGTTGCATAAAAAATTCAGCACCAAGTTGCCAAGGTAAGTCTAGTGTAAATATCCAAATGCTCGCAAACCACATTCTGGTATGATTATGTAAATAATTATAAGTCTTAAGTTCATTTACCCATTCATTGAAGCATTCAATTTCAGTGTTACCTTTAATGGCATTTAAGTAATTTTTATTATCTTTAAATTCCTCTTTTATTCTTTTTAAATCTAATAAATAATCATCCCAAACTCCTGATCTTAGTTCCAACCAACCTTTCCAATATGTCCGCCACAAAACCTCTTGAATAAATTTTTCATTTTTTGAAAAGGAAAATTTTTCCAGTGACTTACTAATCACTTCTTTTTCATTAATCACTCCATGTGTAATATATGGTGATAAGCAAGATGTATTAGATCGTTTATCAGGACCAAAATCAAAATTTCTTAATTTTGAATATTCTCCAAGATTATTTTTAATAAAATTATCTAAGTTCTCAATAGCCGAAGCTCTTGTAGTTTTAAATTCCATTTTTTTTTATCTTAATTTTTTTTTATGAAAGTTGATAAATCTTTCTACATTTGATTTATTAAAAGTTTTATTTTCTTCGAAAGAAACTTTTTTCATTGAATAAGCATTACTAGAAGTTTGTCTTGATTGAATTGTAACATTTCCTTTATAAAGTTTAAGTTTTACTGATCCATTTACTTTATTTCTATTTAGATCGACTATTTTTTGTAGTTTAAATCTTTCTTTTGAATACCAATAGCCATTATAAACAAGCTCTGCATACTTTGGCATAACCTCATCTTTTTTATGCATTGTTTCTTTACCTAAAGTTACAGACTCTATTGCCCTGTGAGCCACAAGCAATAATGTTCCTCCAGGAGTTTCATAAACTCCTCTAGACTTTATTCCAATAAATCTATTCTCGACTAAATCCACTCTTCCTATTCCATTTCTTCCAGCTAATTGATTTAATTTACCCAAAACTTTTGCTGGAGATAATTTTTTTCCATTTAAACCTACAGGGTCACCATTTTTGTAATTAATAGTAATAAAGCTTGGTTTATTTGGAGCCTTTTCAGGAGAAGTTGTTCTTTGAAAAATAAATTCAGGTGCAGAATTTTTAGGATTTTCTAAAACTTTTCCCTCTGTTGAAGTATGAAATAAATTATCATCAACTGAAAAAGGTGGTGCACCTTTTTTATCTTTTGGAATGGGTATTCCATATTTTTTTGCATAATTGATTAGATCTGTTCTTGATTTTAATTTCCAAATTCTCCATGGAGCAATGATTTTAATTTTAGGACCAAAGTAATGATATCCCAATTCAAATCTAACCTGATCATTTCCTTTTCCTGTCGAACCATGTGAGACAGCATAAGCATTAAATTTTTTAGCAACCCTGATTTGATCTTTTGCAATCAGCGGTCTTGCAATAGATGTACCTAATAAATAAACACCTTCATAAAGAGCATGACCTCTTATCATAGGATATACATAATCTTTAACAAAAATGTTTTTTAAATCTTGAATTATGATTTTTTTAACTCCCAATTTTTTTGCATTCTTAATTATTTTTTTTCTGTCCATTTCCTGCCCAACATCAGCAGTGTATGCTATAACTTCAGCATCATAATTTTCTTGAAGCCATTTAAGAATGATAGACGTATCCAAACCACCTGAATAGGCGAGTACAATCTTCTTTTGTTTTTTCATTTAAGTGCAGCTTTTTTTTGCAGCGTTATAAGCTTTGGTAAAACCCATCAATGAATAGTCATCTGTAGTTCTTGTGCCACTTTGTTTGTAGGCTGTTATCATCAGCCTTGAGGCCTTTTTCATTCTTTTAATAATTTTTTGCTCTGTTTTTCCACTTGAAATCCATGCAAATTTATTTTGTGGTAAGTCAAACTCAAATTTTGATTTTCCAGATGTAGCTAATATTGCATTTTGAACATTAAAGTCATAACCAGAAGTTATGCTCACTTCATCTGAAATCTTATCCTCAGGTCTAAAGGATACAAATAATCTTGCTTCTCTGCTGCTTGCCTTAGGAGACTGGCTTACTGGTATTGAATAAGCAAAACAGATTTTTCCAGTTTCATTAAAAACTGTAACAGCATTCCAATCTTTAAAAGTACCTAACTTAGTTAAGTCTTCTGATTGGACAGATGTGATTATAAATACTGTTAATATAAGAGTTTTTAAAAATAATTTTTTAATTATGGACATGGATTAGGATATTTTTTTTGTACATTATTTATTTCTTTAATTACTTCACTATCAAGATTCACTTTTACACTTTCTACGTTAGTTTTCAACTGCTCCATACTTGTTGCTCCAATTATCACACTAGTCATAAAGTCTTGTACTTCACAGAATTTTATAGACATTTGACTCATATCTAGTTCAAATTTCTGACTAATTTTATAATAATCTTCAACTGCATTTTCCATATTTGGCTTTCTATATCTTGTCCAAAAATCAAAATCTCTCTCCATTCTTGACCCTTTAGGAAACTTTTTATTTCTATATTTTCCGCTAAGGTAACCGCTTGCAAGTGGAGAATAAGCCAAACATCCAATGTTCTCCCTTATTGATACTTCAGCTAGTCCTACTTCATAAGATCTATTTAAGAGACTGTATGGGTTTTGAATTGCCATCATTCTTGGAAGGCCTTTATCTTTTGCAAGTTGAAGATAATTCATTACCCCCCACGGAGTTTCATTTGATAAACCAACATATCTAATTTTGCCTTGTTCTATAAATTTTTTTAAGTTCTCCAAAACATCTTCAAATTTATTCCAGTCGTTTTCTTTGTGCTCGTAACCCAATTTTCCAAAGTTATTTACGTTTCTTTCAGGCCAATGTAATTGATAAAGATCAATATAATCAGTTTTTAATCTTTTTAGACTTCCATGAAGAGCATCCTCTAAGTTTTTTCCAGTAAAACTATTTTCTCCATTTCTCATATATTTCCTGCTAGGACCACCCACTTTGGATGCTAGTATTATATCTTTTCTTTTTTTTGTTTCCTCAAACCAATTTCCAATAATAGTTTCTGTATGACCATATGTTTCAGCTTTTGGTGGAACTGCATAGAGTTCAGCCGTATCCCAAAAATTAACCCCATTTTCTAAAGAGTAATTCATTTGTTCAAATGCCTCACTTTGGGTATTTTGTTCACCCCAAGTCATTGTCCCAAGACAGATTGTGCTGACATTTATGTCAGTATTTCCTAGTTTTTTATAATTCATGCTCAGTTATACGTAATGTTTGTTACATTTATTTTGACGACTTGAAAATCTCAAAAAAAAAACTTATATAAATATTATGGAATTCAATAAAGAAAATATTCTAAGAAAAGCAACTACAGCCAAACAAACAGTTGTTATGGATGAAGGCCTAAGAGCCTACATGTTAAAAGTCTATAATTATATGGCAACCGGTGTATTGCTTACTGGTATAATTGCACTTTTATCGTTTAAAATGTCTGTTGTAACAGACCCAAATGGTTCGATTGTTGGACTGACTGAATTCGGAAGTGCAATTTATTTATCTGGATTGAAATGGATTGTTATGTTGGCTCCTCTCGGGATTGTGTTCTACATGAGCTTTGGCATAAATAAAATGAGTGCATCTAGGGCTCAAACTACTTTTTGGGTATTTGCAGCTTTAATGGGATTATCACTTTCTTCAATTTTATTAATTTACACAGGTTTAAGCGTAACAAGAGTATTCTTTATTTCTTCAGCAACTTTTGGTGCTATGAGTATTTATGGTTATACAACAAAAAGAGACTTAACAAAAATGGGATCTTTTTTAATGATGGGTTTAATTGGGATCATAATTGCATCAATAGTAAATATATTCTTAAAATCATCAATGATGTATTTTGCAATATCTATAATTGGTGTTCTCGTATTTGTTGGTTTAACTGCATACGATACGCAAAAGATCAAAAATATGTATGCAGCATCTGACAGCGGTGAGTTAATGGGCAAAAAAGCAGTAATGGGTGCCCTAACTTTATATCTGGATTTTATAAATCTTTTTATAATGCTATTAAGATTATTTGGTCAAAGAAGATAAAGCCTAAATTTTTTTCCAATCAACTCTATTTAAGAGTATTTTTAAATCGTAAGAATTTTTTAAAATTTTACCATTAGTGTCTGTAATTAAATATTTTAGATTTTTATTTGATGGTTTAAAATTTTTACAAATTTTATAAATCGCTTTTTCAGCTGCACTTTTAAAAACGCTGAAACTTACCTGCTTTCCTGAAATAGAAAGACCATAGTCTTTCCAATTTCCTGAAGAAACCATTTTTGCATAAAGATCTAATATAATTTTTAACTCAGTTCTCTCAAAAAAAAGTTTTTTGTTTTCATCTTTATTTTCATTATTTATTACTAGTTTTAAGTTTCTATTCATTTATTTTGTATTTATTTATTAGACCAATTTGAAAAGCGGTAAAAATGAAGGTTATAGGTAACATTCCCCAAACTTTAAAGTTGACCCAAAATTCTTCTGATTGAGTTCTCCATATTATTTCATTCAATATGGCTAGTCCAAAAAAGAAGTATGTCCATCTTTTATTTAAAATCTCCCATCCTTCATCACTTAAAGGCATAGATTTTCCAAGTAACTTTTTTAAAACTGGTTCATTCGTGAAGTATTTTCCAAACATTAATACAAGACCAAACAAAATATTTATTATTGTTGGCTTCATATAAATAAAAATAGGATCATCAAAATAAATTGTTAAACCACCAAATAATGTAATCAATATTCCACTTATAAGTGGCACTTTTGGAATTGTCTTTTCAACAATCCACATAATTAAAACTGCTATGATAGTTGCAACTATAAGTGGAGGTATTGCAACGATTAAGTTTTTATCATTATTGTAATAAAAATAAAAAAATATTACCAAAGGCCCTAAATCAGTAACAAATTTTAAAACAGATTTATTCACTGCTACATAATAGCAGATTAATAAAACAATCATATTTTTTTTATTGATTTTTATTTTTAAATATCCATATTTATTATGTGACTATTCAAAAAGGAAAATTCTCAATTGGGGACGTTGTAAAACATAAGCACTTCGACTTTAGAGGTGTGATTTATGATGTTGATTTTGAGTTTAATAATTCAGAGGAATGGTATCAATCCATACCAAAAAACGTTAGACCTAGAAAAGACCAACCATTCTATCATTTGTTAGCTGAGAATGATGAAATAACATACGAAGCATATGTCTCTGAGCAAAATCTATTAGTGGATGACTCTGATGAACCCATTAAACACCCCTTAATAAATGAAATATTTTCAGGAAAAAGAGGCTCTAGTTATTTTAAACCCTCTAACTAGACACAATTACATTATTTAAACACATTTCGTGCAAATCTTAGACATACATGAAGGTTAAGATAATTAAATATTTTGACCAAGGATGCTTAATTTATCCATTTATTTATCTCCCTCTGTGTTCTTGGTCAGAATAACTCACCATAAAAATTTTCAAAATTTTTTAATTTGATATAGATAGCTAAAAAAAATGTTAAATTATTTTAAACCAAAAAACCTAATTCAGATTATCAATAGATCTCAAAAATTTGTCTTCGTTGTATTTATTTTAATCTTAATTCTCGGACTTGTTGAAGCATTAATTCTTTCACCTGAAGATTATAAACAAAGTGACTCTGTTAGAATTATGTATGTACATGTTCCTGCTGCTTGGATCTCATTAGGAATTTTTTCTTTAATATCAATTTTATCTTTTGGTATTATTATTTTTAAAAATAAAAATTTTTCACTAATTACTAAAAGTTTAGCTCCATCAGGATTTGTCTTCAATATAATCGCTCTAGTAACTGGATCAATATGGGGAAAACCTACTTGGGGAACGTGGTGGGCATGGGATGCAAGAATTACATCCATGTTATTATTAGCAATATTTTATTTAATGTTTATTTTGTCTTGGAGAATTGCAGGAACAGAGGATAAAGCTGTAAAATTAAGTTCATATATTGCAATATTTGGAGTAATTAATGTTCCAATTATCAAATTTTCTGTCGATTGGTGGTCTACTCTTCATCAACCAGCTTCAATAAATCTACTTAAAGAAACTTCAATTCATTCAACAATGCTGCTTCCTTTGGGAATAATGACTGCGGCATTTGCACTTTTTTCACTTTTGATATTTTTGATGAAATATAATACAGAACTGATAAAAATTAAGAATAAAGGATTAGATAGATTATGATTCAAGACGTTTTATACATGAATGGGTACGGCTTATACGTATGGTCTTCTTTTGTATTTACTTTATCTTGTTTTTGGATTTTACATTCAGTTATTAAGCTTCAGTTAATTAAAGAGCAGAAAAGATTTGAAGCAAAATTTGAAAGTTTAGATATAGAGAAAGTTGAAAAAGCAAAAAAACAAGAAACTTTCAAAGAAATT
>CACEDU010000005.1 GCA_902558435.1 uncultured Pelagibacteraceae bacterium
TGTCCTTTATAAACAACTTCTGGATCAAATTTTTTATTTTCTTCTTCAAATTTCATTTCGACTTTTCGACCATTCTCAATTTTTCCCATTGGAACCGATCTATAAAAGCAAGATCTATAACCAACATGGCAACTAGCTCCGTCACCAATATCAACAGTAATCCATACCGCATCTTGATCGTCATCAATTCTTATTTCTTTTACTTTTTGAGTAAATCCACTTGTTTTTCCTTTATGCCAAATCGCTTTTCTAGATCTACTCCAGTAATGAGCTTCTTTTGTTTCAATAGTCATTTTTAATGCTTCAACATTCATATACCCATGCATTAGAATTTCTTTAGTTTTACTGCATGTAGTAATCACAGGAATTAAACCATCATTATCAAATTTTGGCGATAATAGGTTACCTTCCTCTATATCAGCGACATTTTCTCTTTTTTTAAACATATATAATCCGCATTATCTAGCATATTAATGAATATATTAAATATTTTAAATTTGACGATTTATATATATAAAAACCCTTCATGAAATTAGTAAAAAATGAAAATAACAAAAAGCCCGAAAGCGTTTCCGATGAGGAGGCTAGAGAGGCATTTATTAAAATTTTAAGATGGATAGGAGAGGACCCTACTAGAGAGGGTTTACTAGAAACTCCTAAAAGAGTAACAAAAGCGTTTAAAGAATATTTTAAAGGCTACCAAGAAGATCCAAAAGAAATCTTAAGTAAAACATTTGGAGATGTAGAAGGATATAGTGATATGGTAGTTCAAAAAAACATATCTGTTCAAAGTCATTGTGAACATCATATGGCTCCGATTATTGGTATTGCTCACGTTGCTTATATTCCAAATGAGAGAGTTGTAGGTTTGAGTAAAATTGCACGAGTTGTTGAAGTATTTTCTAAAAGACTTCAAACTCAAGAAAGGTTAACAGTACAAATTGCAAATACATTGATGGAGTCGTTAGATGCAAAAGGTGTTGCTGTAACAATAGATTCAACTCACCAGTGTATGACTATGAGAGGTATAAAAAAAGAACAAGCTACAACAGTTACTAACTTTTATCTGGGTCAATTTAAAGATGATCTTAGCTATCAAAATAGATATTTGAGATTTATAGCAAAATAGAGTTTAATTAAAAAATGCCTGATACTTTTAAAGCCTTGGTTATCAACCAAGAGGGAGAAAAGTTCACTAGAGCAGTTAGTGATTTAAATTTAGATTTTCTAAAAGACGGTGATGTCTTAGTAAAGGTAGATTACTCTGATTTAAATTATAAAGATGCTTTAATTTTAAAAAATGGTGCAAAGTTAGTTAAAGAGTTTCCTAGAATTCCTGGGATTGATTTTTCTGGATCAGTTAGCGAGAGTAAATCAGATGAATTTGAAGTTGGAGATGAAGTAATTCTTACTGGTTGTAGAGTTGGTGAATTATTTCACGGTGGATTTTCACAATACGCAAGAGTTAAAGCAGAACATCTAATAAAAAGACCAACAAATCTAAATAGCAAACATGCAATGATGATGGGAACTGCTGGCTTAACAGCAATGTTATGTGCCTTTGCCGTAAAAGCTAAGGAGGAGTTATTTTTACAAAGCAAAGTTAACGATGTACTTGTAACCGGATCTACCGGAGGTGTTGGAATGGTTGCAGTAATGGTATTATCTAAAATGGGTTGCAATGTAACTGCATTGACAGGAAAACCAGATAAAGCAGAATATTTGAGAGAATTAGGCGCAAAAAACGTTATAGATCGTAAAGAATTTGAGGGTGAAGCCAGTTTAATTGGAAAAGGTACTTGGGATGGCGTTGTAGATACCGTTGGTGGAAATATTTTAGCAAATGCAATTTCTCAAACTAGATTAAAAGGAATAGTAGCAATTTGTGGTAACGCAAGTAGCAATAAATTAAATACCTCTGTTGTGCCTTTTTTTCTAAGAGCAGTAAAATTATGGGGCATCGACTCAGTAAATATTAGTAATAAAAGAAAAGAGTTTGTTTGGGGCGAAGTTCCCAAGTATATAGATTTCAATATTTTGGAAAAATCAATCAAAACTGTGGGTTTGAATGAACTTTTAGATGTTTTTCCTGAAATGTTAGAAGGAAAATTAAAAAATAGAATATTAGTTGATGTAAATAAATAATGGATTGGGATAAATTAAAAATTTTTCATGCAGTAGCTGAAGCAGGTAGTTTCACCAGTGCTACAGTTATACTTAATCTAAGTCAGTCTGCTATAAGCAGACAAATTCAGTCACTAGAAGAAGATTTGAAAGTAAAATTATTTGAGAGACATGCTAGAGGCTTAACTTTAACTGAAAATGGAGAATACGTTTACAAAACAGCTCATGAGGTAATAAGTAAACTTAAAGAGGTTGAAACAACATTAGGGGACCAAAAACATAAACCAACAGGAAAATTGACTATTACTACTGTAAGAAGTTTTGGCACTCACTGGTTAACACCAAGGATTCAAGAATTTATGCAATTAAATCCAGAAATTGAAATAGAATTAATTTTTGACGATAAAGAATTAGATCTAAGTACTAGACAAGCTGATATTGGCATTTTTATGAGAAGACCTAAACAATTAAATTATATTCAAAGAAAATTGATGGATATTAATTACCATATTTATGGGTCTACTAAATATTTAGAAAAATATGGAATACCAAAAACAATAAATGATTTAAGCAAACACAAATTTATATCTTTTGGAAGAGGTGCACCGTCTCCTGTTTTTAACCCTGATTGGGCATTAAAATTAGGAGTGAAGGACAATAAAAAAAGAAAAACTGTTATGAAGGTAAATAGTGTGATGGGATTATTGCTAGCAGTTGAAAGTGGAGTAGGTCTTGCTGCTTTGCCTGATTATTTGGTATCATTATCAAGAAATGTAATTAAAGTTTTACCTAACGTCGAAGGCCCAATTACGGAAGCACATTTCGTTTTTCCAGAATCTCTTAAAAACGTGGCTAGAGTTACAACCTTCAGAAATTTTCTTTATAGTAAAATTTCTGAGTTTAAGTCTTAAAAACACTAAAAATCACATAAATTATATGTGCGACACTATTGAGATTGATAATCATTATCATTGCGAATAGTTCTCAAAATCATTATAAATACATTAACAATTAACATATAGAGATAAATGAAAAAAATATCAATTTCAGCATTAATTCTATCATTATTTGTTTCAACTTTTGCTAAAGCAAATGAAGTGAATATATTCAATGCTAGACACTATAAAGCTGACGCAGAACTTTATAGCAAATTTACTGCAGCAACTGGAATTAAAGTAAATTTAATTAATGGTAAAGCTGGAGCTTTAGAGAAAAGAATGATCGAGGAAGGTGCAGACTCAGCTGCCGATCTTTACATCACAGCAGATGCAGGAAGATGTGGTGCTTTTAAAGCAAAAGGTATGACGCAAGCAGGACTTGTTTCACCAACTATCAAATCTTCAGTTCCAAAAAACTTTAGAACAACTCACTGGGTTGGCGTAGCTAAGAGAGCTAGAATAGTCTATTACGCTCCAGAAAGAGTAAGTGGAGCAGAATTATCTGGACTAACTTATGAAAGTCTGGCTGATCCTAAATGGAAAGGTAGAATTGCAATAAGAGCATCTAGCAATATTTACAATAAATCTTTAGTAGCATCATTAGTAAAAAATAATGGAAAAAAAGCTGCTAGAGAGTGGGCAAAAGGTGTTGTTGCCAATATGGCAAGAGATCCTAAAGGAAATGACAGAGCTCAGATTATGGCAGTTGCCGCAGGAGAAGCAGACATTGCAGTTGCAAACACATACTATTTAGCTTTGATGTTATCCGGGAACAAAGGTGCAGAACAACAAGCAGCAGCTAGAAAAGTAAAGGCATTTTTCCCTAATCAAAATGATAGAGGAACACATATGAATATTAGTTGTGCTGCTCTAGTTAAAGGTGCTCCAAATAAAGCTAATGCAATTGCACTTGTAGATTATTTGTTATCACCAGAAGCACAAGAACATTTCACTAATAATACTTTTGAGTTTCCGATGATTGCAGGTGTTTCACCAAACCCGTTAGTAGTAAACAACTTAGGTTTAGATTTTAAACAAGATTTTACCACAAGCGTTGCTAGTTATGGAGTTAAGCAAGCGGATGCATTAGAAGTAATGACAGCTGCAGGTTGGAAATAACATTGAGGACTAAAAAAAAATTTATGTCTGATGTTAATTACAATAAATCAGTCAAGCCATGTATCCCATGTGCTGAGGAGTGTAAAAAAATTAACAAAAGAATAATAAAAGAAAGTTATCAGAGATAAATACTAAAGATTTTCCGCACATTCTAAAAGTATTCAATATCTGACCTTTTTTAATAAAAGTGCCTATGTATCTTTCGTAGGCACTTTTAAATTATTAAATTGAGACTATATTTAAAATTAAATTAAATTACTCTTATGAATTCAAACAAACTTAATATATGGTTTCTAAGCTCTTTATTAGTTTCATTACTTGTTATTATTCCAATTATAACCGTTTCAATTAGTTTTTTTGAAGAAACCTCTCGATATTTTGAAATTTTAAAATCCACTTTTCTATTTGAGTATATTCTTAATTCTTTATTGCTTTTGATTGGTGTTTTAATTTTAACTTTTATCTTGGGAGTAGGAGCATCATATTTAGTATCGTTTTATGAATTTCTTGGAGTTAATTTTTTTAAATGGGCTTTAATTTTATCTTTTGCAATTCCACCTTATATATATGCATATTCGTTATTTGCCTTCTTTGATAATTACGGAACAGCATTTACAATATTAAAGACCTTATTTGGTGAAGGCGAATTTAATCAACATATACCAAAATTTGACGGTATGTTTGGATTAATTTTATCAATTTCATTTTCACTTTACGCTTATGTTTACATATTAGGAAGATCTTCATTTTTATATCAATCACAAAACTTAATTGAACTTGGAAAAAACTTAGGTTTTTCCAAATTTAAATCTTTTTTTTTTATTATATTACCTGCTTCACGACCCGCAATTGTTGCAGGTCTATCTTTAGTTGCAATGGAAACATTGGCAGAATTTGGAGCTGTTGACTTTTTTTCAATTAATACTCTTACAACAGGTATTTATAATGCATGGATAACATTTGATGATTTAGCTTTTGCAAATAGAATATCTTTTTTTCTACTATTATTCATATTTATTTTATTTTTAACAGAAAAACTATCTAGAAAAAAAGCAAAATATCATTTGGACTCTAGAGGTGGATTTAAACAAAAAGAAAAAATAAAACTCTCAGGTATAAATTCTTTTTTTGCTTTCTTGTTTTGTTTTCTATTATTTTTTTTTAGTTTTTTATTTCCATTAAGTCAAATGGTCTATTGGACAATTATATTTCCAGAAAACTTTTTTGATGTAAATGTAATGAACCTTTTATTAAATACTTTATATTTAGTGACACTATCCAGTATTGTTTTAATATTTTTTGCATTGCTTTCAAATTATGGTAACCGTGTTTCAAAAAATAAAACTCTTAATTTTTTATCGACACTATCAATATCAGGATATGCAATACCAGGTGTAATATTAGCTGTAGCCTTTATAACTTTTATTGCATGGTTTGATAATAATATAATTAAATCTCTTGGTTTTTTATCTATTAAAAAAATATTTATTGGGTCAATCTTAGGATTAATAATTGTTTATTTCATTCGTTTTTATTCATTAGCATTTAATGGGATTAAATCTGGTTATGAAAAAATAAATTTTTCAGTTGATGAAAGTGCCTATCTACTTGGTTATTCAAAAAGAAAGACTTTTTTTAATATCCACATTCCATATTTAAGAAATTCACTTTTATTTGTAATTATACTAATTTCGCTAGAGATAATTAGAGAATTACCAATTACCTTAGTTTTAAGACCTTTTAATTTTGAAACATTTGCAACAACAGCATATATTTCTGCATCCGAGGACATGCTTGAGGCAGCAGCAGTACCATCATTATTTTTAATTTTAATTGCAGCTTTTTTTATTACAATATCTTCTAAGTATATTTTAAAAGATAATAATGAGTAAAAATTTTTTAGAAATTAAAAATGTTGACTTTATAGTTAGTGGTCAAACCAAAGTAAAAAACGTCTCTTTTTCAATTCAAAATGAAGGCGATATAATTTGTCTATTAGGGCCATCTGGAATAGGAAAAACAACAATTTTAAGAACTATTGCTGGCTTAGAGAAGATCGTTAATGGATCAATAACAATAAATAATAAGTTAATGTCCTCAAAAAACAAACATGTTGAACCAGAGGACCGAAATATATCACTTGCTTTTCAAGAAAATAGTTTATTTCCTCACTATAACGTAGAAAAAAATATTTTAATTGGTACTGAAAAAAAAAGTAAAAAGAAAAAGAAAATAAATCCAAAAGAAATAATTAGTTTTTTAAACCTAAAAAAAATATTAAATAAATATCCTCATGAAATAAGTGCTGGAGAAGCTCAGAGAGCATCGCTTGCAAGATCATTAGTTTCTAATCCAGATTTACTTCTTCTAGATGAACCACTTTCAAATGTTGATCAAAGTTTTAAAGAAGAAATTCAAGTTGAGTTAAAACAATTATTAAGCAAATCTAAAATAACAACTATTATTGTAACACATGACTCATATGAAGCTTTTTATTTGGGAAGCAAGTGCGGAATTATTTTAAATAAACAACTTAAACAATTTGACGACCCATACAATGTTTATCATTTTCCAAATTCAATTGAGGTTGTAAATTTTTTAAATAGAGGAATTTTAATTCCAGCAAAAGTAACAAGTGAGAATAGTTTAGAAAATAAAGATCTAGGAACAATCCAAGGCAATTTTGTAAAACATTACCCTAATGGATCTGATGTTAAACTTTTATTGCAACCTGAAGATCTAGAGCATGATGACAAAAGTAATTTAAAGTTGGAAGTAGTTGATCGAAAATTCAGAGGAACAAATTTTATCTACACCCTTAAAACTGAAAGTAATTTACAAATTCCTGTATTCGTACATTCTCATCATATTCATCAACATGAGATAGATGAAAAATTTGGTATTAAAAGACCAATTCATATTGACCACATTGTCTGTTTTTAATTATTATTGTACGTTAATAAATCCATGGATAAAGAATTACCAAAAAGCTCAAAAGTTGTAGTAATTGGAGGTGGTGTTGCAGGCACATCATGCGCATACCATCTTGCTAAATTTGGCTGGAAAGATGTCGTTTTATTAGAAAGAGATCAATTGACATCAGGAACAACTTGGCACGCTGCCGGTCTTATGGGCCAATTAGGAGCATCATCAACTATAACAAAACTTAGAAAATATACTTTAGATCTTTACCAAGATTTAGAAAAAAAGACTGGTTTATCAATTGGATTAAAACAAAATGGTGCAATTACAGTTGCAACAACAAATGATAGAATGCAAGAGTTACTAAGACAAGCAACGACAGCTCAATTATCAGATGTTGAAGTGCAAGTTTTAGATAAAAAACAAACAAAAGATTTATACCCAGTATTAAATAATGAGGATATTATTGGAAGTGTTTTTATGCCTAAAGATGGACAAGCTGATCCAGTAGGTGTCACTAACGTTTTAGCAAAAGCGGCTAGGATGGAAGGTACAAAAATTTTTGAAAAAACACCTGTTACAAAAATTTTAGTCAAAAATAAATCTATAGTTGGAGTAGAGACTGAAAAAGGAAAAATAGATTGTGAATATGTTGTTCTAGCTACCGGTATGTGGTCAAGGCAAATTGGTGAAAAAATGAATGTGAGTATTCCATTATATCCTAATGAACATTTTTATGTGATCACGGAACCGATGAAAGATCTACCTACAAATTTACCAGTTTTGAGAGATTATAATAATTGTCTTTATCTAAAAGAAGATGCTGGGAAAATGTTAGTTGGAATTTTTGAACCAAATGCCAAACCTGCTTTTAAAGATACTGGTATTGTACCAGAAAATTTTTCTTTTGGAGAATTGCCAGATGACTTTGATCATTTTGAACCTTATTTAAAAAAATCTTTTCATAGATTGCCAATGTTAGAAAATGCTGGAATTAGAAAATTTTTCTCTGGCCCAGAATCTTTTACACCTGATACACAATATTTATTAGGAGAGACTCCAGAGATAAAAAACTTTTTTACCTGTTGTGGTTTTAATAGCATTGGTATAGCAAGTTCAGGTGGCGCAGGTCGAGTTACTGCTGAATGGATGATCAATGGACATATTAATGAGGATTTATTCTCTGTAGATATAAAAAGATTTCAACAATTCCATTCTTCAAAAAAATTTATTATGGAAAGAGTTACAGAGACTCTTGGTGATTTATATGGAATGCATTGGCCATATAAACAACATAAAACTTCAAGAAACCAAATTACTTTACCATACCATGAAGAACTAAAAAAATTAGGTGCTTGTTTTGGATCTTCAGGCGGTTTTGAGAGACCTATGTGGTATTCTTTGAATGGTGCAAAAGCTGAATATGAATACAGTTTTGGTTATCAAAATTGGTATCCATCTGCTGAATATGAGACCAAAAATACAAGAAAAAATGTCGGTTTATTCGAATTAACACCTTTTTCTAAATTTGATGTTGCTGGAGAAAATGTCCATGATGAATTACAAAAATTGTGTACAGCGAACATAAAAGATGTTGAGGGTAGATCAACTTACACCCAGATGCTAAATGAAGATGGTGGTATAGAGACAGATGTAACTATAACTTGCCTGACTAAAAATCATTTTAGAATAATAGGTCCAGCTGCAACAAGAGAACACGATAAATTTCATATAAAAAAATACCTCTCAGAAAAAATAAACTTTAAAGATGTAACAGAGGATTTTGCATGCTTAGGATTGTATGGACCAAATACTAGAAAACTATTATCAAATATAAGTGATGATGATTTTTCAAATGAAGGAATAAAATTTAGTCATGGTAAAAAGGTGAATATAGATGGAATTGATGTTTGGGCTCAAAGATTGTCATATGTGGGTGAAATTGGATTTGAATTATATGTAAAAATAGATGATAGCAAAAAACTTTTCTTAACCATAGTCAATGAAGGTAAAAATCATAATTTATCTCTATGTGGGGCGCACGCAATGGATATAATGAGAATGGAAAGTGGGTTTTTACATTGGGGGCATGATATATCCCCCGAGGAGAATCAATACCAAGCAGGACTTCAATTTGCTATCAGTTATAAAAAAAATATTAATTTTATTGGAAAAGAAGCTTTACTAAAAATTAAAGATCAAAAACAAAAAAAATTGTTGGCAATGATGGTTCTTAAAGATAATAAACCAGGACAACCTCTACTGCTTCATGAAGAACCGATTTACTTAGATGATAAAATAATTGGTAGAACAACTTCAGGTAATTATTCATTCAATTTTGAAAAAAATATATCTTTTGGTTATGTAAATTCTGGAAATACAATTGAAAATTTACTTGATAAAAATTTGTCTATTGAAATAGAAAAGAAAAAATATCCTGTTTCATTAATTCAAAAGCCACTTAATCAAAAAAATATTAAAAATGCCTAATGTTTAAAATTATCCCCAAAAAAAATAAGGCAGCAGAGATTATTTGTAATCTTAATAAAATTAATAAAAATGAATTGAAACAAATAAAATCTACACTTGATAAATATGGTATGATTTATTTTCCAAAACAAAAGCTAAATTCTAGAAATTATCTAAATTTTGCACAAAAATTTGGGAAACCTGCGAACTATCCAAGGTTGAGAGGATTAAATAAAAAATACCCACAAATTACTGTTGTACAAAGAAAATCTTCAGACAAGGGACCAAGCTTTGGTGAACAATTTCATACAGACTCTTCATATACAAAAAAACCTCCACGATACACTATGTTGCTATCAAAACTGGTGCCTAAAAAAGGTGTTGCAAATACTGAGTTTTCCTCACAGTATTTAGCATATGAAAATCTGACTAAAAATCACAAAATTAGACTTAATAAATTAAAAGGTATTTACTCATCGCATGGACCTATATCAATTACTACAGTTGAAAGAGAGAAAGAAAAAGGAAAAATTTCTAAAGAATTAATTGCCAGTCACAAGATTATTAAAACTATTAATAATAAAAAAACTATATACTGTAGCCCTGGACACTTTATAAAATTTAACACAAATATGACTAAACAAAAAAACAAATTAAAGAATTTTTTATTCAGTCACCAGACTAAAAAAAAATTTCAATATGCTTTAGAATGGGAAAAAGACCAGCTTGCTATTTGGGATAACAGAGCAATGCTTCATCAAGCTACTCCTTTTAAAGGAAATAGAATTCTTCACAGAATAACAATATTATAATCAAATGTATTCGATCTTTCTTGGGTTAACACCTTTTATTTTTATAACTTTGCTTGGATTTATATTTGGAAGACTGAAAATATTTGATCTAAGCCATGCAAAAGTTTTAAACTTATTTTTATTCTACGTTGCAGTACCTGCACTAATTATAAAATTTGTTGCACAGAGTGAAATTGCCCAGGTAGACATTAAGCAAATAATTTCATATTTTTTAATGCAAGCTAGTCTAGGTTTACTTACTTTTTTTGTAACAAGTAAACTTTTTAAAAGACCCATACCTGAGTCAATTATATGGTCACTTATGGTTTCCTTGTCTAACCACGTAACTTTATTATTACCAATTACAAAAATTTATTTTGGAACAGAAGTTATAACGCAAGTTACCAGTATAATATTAATGGATGGAGTTATATTACTATCTGTGATTACTTTTTTCTTAGAATTAACTACAAAAAAAAATATTAAATTACTGTTTTTTCTAAGGAATGTGACTTTTAATCCAATGATATTTTCAATTTTAATTGGACTTTTGCTTTTTATATTTAACTACAAAATTGATAATACGCCGATTGATTACGTGCTATCTGTTTTAGCGGCCTGTGTTTCTCCTGTTGGTTTGTTTGCAATTGGTATTACTCTTTCTTTTTATACTCACAAAGTTATTAATAAATTAACTTCAACCATCTCTATTTTAAAGTTGGTAATATCTCCTCTAATTTTATTAATTATAGCATTTATATTTTTTGATGCTGGATTACCTGAAAAAATACCAGGTGCATTTTTTGTAAGTGTAGCACCTTGTGGACACACTGCGGTAGTATTATGTTCAGCTTACAATGTTAGTCCTGAAAATATTATTAAAGCTCTATTTATTTCTACTTTTGCCTCTATAGGCACAATTTTTTTTGCAATTCAATATCTACAAGTTGCTTAGAACTTTACTAGCACATTCTGTGGTATTGCTATCACCATCTAAATCTTTTGTTCTATTATTTTTTTCTAATAAAGTCTTTTCGATTGATTTTACTATTCTTGATGCAGCTTCTTTTTCTCCCAAGTAATCTAACATCATGGCACCAGACCATATTTGTCCCACGGGATTAGCAATACCTTTTCCTGCTATATCTGGGGCTGAACCATGTACCGGTTCAAATAATGATGGATATTTGTTTGTAGGGTTAATATTTCCAGACGGTGCAATGCCTATAGTTCCAGTACATGCTGGACCTAGATCTGATAAAATATCTCCAAATAAGTTTGAAGCCACGACAACATCAAACCATTCAGGAGTTAAAACAAATCTAGCAGTTAATATATCAATATGAAATTGATCAGTTTCAATTTCAGGATAGCTTTTCTTATTTTCATTAAATCTTTCATCCCAGTAAGGCATAGTTATTGATATACCATTAGATTTTGTAGCATTGGTTAATTTTTTTCTTTTACGTTTTTTTGCTAATTCAAATGCAAACTTTTGCACTCTGTCTATCCCATGTTTTGACATAATAGTTTCTTGAATTACAATTTCTCTTTCAGTATTTTGATACATCTTTCCACCAACTGAAGAATACTCTCCCTCTGTATTTTCTCGAACTATCATCATGTCAATATCGCCGGGTTTCTTATTAGCTAATGGGGCATTAACACCTTCAAATAATTTTACTGGTCTTAGATTTATAAATTGATCAAATTCTCTTCTAAACTGAAGTAGTGATCCCCATAATGTAACATGATCTGGGTATCGATCTGGCATTCCAACTGCACCAAAAAATATAGCATCATGGCTACCAATTTTATCCTTCCAATCATCAGGCAACATTTTTCCGTGTTTTTCATAATAATCACACGATGAAAAATCAAATTCATCAATTTGTAATTTGAATTGATGTTGATTGGCAACCTCTTTTAAAATTTTTTGAGCTTCTGGAACTACTTCTTTACCAATTCCATCTCCTGCAATGGATGCAATTTTATACTCTTTCATTTTTATTTTGTGAAAGTATCGTTAAATTGTTTTGCAACTCTTACAAAAGTAGTACATTTACTTAATTGTTTTAATGAAGGAGCACCTACATAAGTGCAACTACTTCTAACGCCACCTAGAATATCTTGAATTGTATCTTTTATTTTTCCTCTATATTTAATTCTTACAGTTCTTCCTTCACTACTTCTGTAATTTGATAATCCTCCATAATGCTTTTTATTTGCTGTTTCAGAGCTTGAACCATAAAATTCAATATATTTTGAGCCGTTTGATTTAACTATTTTACCCTTGCCTTCGTCGTGACCTGCAAACATTCCACCTAACATTACAAAATCTGCACCACCCCCAAAACCTTTTGCAACATCTCCAGGACATGTACATCCACCATCTGCAATTATATGAGCACCTAAACCATGTGCTGCATCAGCACATTCAATTACAGCACTTAATTGAGGGTAGCCAACTCCTGTTTGAATTCTTGTTGTACAAACACTTCCTGGACCAATCCCAACTTTTACAATATCTGCACCAGATAAAATAAGTTCTTGTGTCATGTCTGCAGTAACTACATTTCCAGCTATAATAGTTTTTGTAGGATATTTATCTCTTACAGATTTAAGAAATTTACTAAAGTATTCAGAATAACCATTAGCAACATCAATACAAATGAACTTTATAAATCCAAATTCTCTTAAAACTTTGTTTAAATTTTCAAAATCTTCTTTTTTAGTACCAATGCTAATAGCTATATTTTTATAAATAGATTTAATTTTTTTAAATTGTTTTATTTTTTTTATATCATGTTGTTTAGTTAAACATGTAATCATGCCATATTCAGATAATTTCTCAGCTACTCTAAGCTCTCCGACCCCATCCATATTTGCAGCCATTATAGGAATACCCGACCACTCATTTTTACTATATTTAAATCTGTATGTTCTTAGAAGATTTACATCTTTACGACTTTGTAGCGTACTTCTTTTAGGTCTAAAAAGGACGTCTGAATAATCTAGTTTTAATTCTTCTTCAATTCTCACAAATCCGAATTTATACAGGTGCACAAAGTAAATTCAAATTAAATATTATTAATATTGATAATAAGCTTTCATTAGTTATACTTTCAAAAATTCATATTATTAAGCATGTTTAAAGGATTTAAGTCAAAATACATAAAAGTTAGAAAAGGTAAAATTTTCTGTAGAGTAGGAGGTAAGGGTCCACCGTTACTTTTACTTCATGGTTATCCACAAACACATTTAATGTGGCACAAGACTGCACTAGAATTATCGAAAAAATTTACGGTTATTGCTGCAGACCTAAGGGGATATGGTAATAGTTTAGCTCCACCCTCAGATAAAAATCATTTTAATTATTCCAAAAGAGAAATGGCAAGTGACATGAAACAAATAATGATAAAATTAGGTTATTCTAAATTCTTTGTAGCTGGACATGATAGAGGAGGAAGAGTGGCTCACAGATTAGCAAGGGACCATAGAAAAAATATATTAGCTTTGAGTGTTTTAGATATTTGCCCCACACTAGATATGTATGAATTAACAACTAAAGACTTTGCTAAAGCATACTTTCATTGGTTTTTTTTAATTCAACCTAAGTGGCTACCTGAAAGAATGATTATGAGTGATCCAAGAAAATGGATGAAAAACTGCTTAGATAAATGGTCTGGAAATCATAAATTTGGAAAAGTTGAAGAAGGTTATTTAAAATGTTTTAAGCAACCAAAAAGAATTCATGGATCATGTGAAGATTATAGAGCTTCTGCAACAATTGACTTGGATCATGATAAAAAAGACAGAAAGAAAAAACTAAATATTCCTATTCAAGTATTGTGGGGAAAAAAGGGTGTAATTGGTAGACAGTTCAAACCAGTAAAAATTTGGCAGAAATATACAACTAAAAAAATTGAAGGACATGCAATAAATTCAGGTCATTTCATTCCAGAACAAAACCCAAAAGCAACTGTAAAATATTTAACCAATTTTTTTTTAGATAAAATTAGCTAATTTATGTGTTTTGATGTGATCAATGATCGCGCATATCATTCTTGATTATAAATAATTCGCCCTTAAATATGATCTATGACCTCTTTACTAAAAAACTCCGAATTATCTATAGAAAAAGCTGATAAAATTGTTTCAGAGACTTTAAATAGTTGTGATGATGGTGAACTTTACATCGAAGATACAAAATCAGAAACCATTGTTTTAGATGATAATAAAATCAAAAGTTCAAACTATACCTCTGATTTAGGCTATGGTTTTAGAGCGGTCACAGGTGATACCGTGGCTTACTCACATTCAAATGAAATTTCAGAAAAATCGTTAAAAAATTCAAGTGATAATCTTAAATCAACCTTAAAAAACAATAGTGGCACTTACAATTCAGAAATAAAAAAAACTAATCAAAAACTTTACAAAGACATTGATCCGATTGAAAGCAAATCAATGAAATCAAAAATAGAGTTACTAAATAATATGAATGAGTATGCCAGATCTAAAGATAGTAGTGTAAAGCAAGTTACAGCTAGTCTTTTAGCTGAGAAGAAAAATATTGAAATTATTAGATCTGGTGGAGAGCTATTATCAGATAATCGACCATTGGTAAGAATTAACATGTCAGTGATGGTTGAAAAAAATGGAAGAAAAGAAACTGGTGTTTATGGAATTGGCGGAAGACAAGATTATGATGAATATTTAAAGAACGATAACTGGAAAAAAGTTTGCGATGAAGCTTTTAGGATTGCAAACACAAACATAGAAAGTAAACCCTCACCAGCTGGAGAGATGAAAGTTGTACTCGGACCAGGCTGGCCTGCTATTTTAATTCATGAAGCTGTTGGCCATGGTTTAGAGGGAGACTTTAATAGAAAAAAAACTTCTGCGTTTCATGATTTGGTAGGAAAAAAAGTTGCAAGCAAAGGAGTTACAATAATAGATGATGGCACAATAGATAATAGAAGAGGTAGTTTAAATATTGATGATGAAGGAACTCCAACCGAAAGAACTGTTTTAATAGAGGACGGAATTCTAAAAAATTTTATGCAAGATAGATTAAACGCCAGATTAATGAATACAAAATCCACAGGAAATGGAAGAAGAGAAAGTTATAAACATGTCGTAATGCCAAGGATGAGAAATACAATCATGTTAGGCGGTACAAACACTCAAGAGCAAATGATTAAATCAGTTGATAAGGGAATATTTGCGGTAAGTTTTGGTGGTGGTCAAGTGGATATAACATCAGGAAAATTTGTTTTCAATTGTACAGAGGCATATGAAATAATTAATGGCAAAGTAGGAGCTCCGATTAAAGGCGCAACTTTAATAGGTGATGGACCATCATCATTAAAAGAAATTTTAATGGTTGGAAATGATATGATGTTAGACCCAGGAATTGGCACCTGTGGAAAAGCAGGACAAGGCGTTCCGGTTGGTGTTGGACAACCATCTTTGTTGATAAACAATATGACAGTGGGTGGAACTCAATTGTAATCTCAATGATTAAAGATCAAGATTATCTAAAAAAAATTGCTGATATTTGTCTTAGCAAATCAAAAAAACTTGGCTCAACTGATGCAAGTATTTTGGTACAGAGTTCTGTATCTGAAAATATTAATGTTAGGAATAAAAAATTAGATGGTTCTGAAAGATCAGAAAATCTTGGAGTTGTCCTTACTACATATTTAGGAAAAAAAAAGTCCTCAATTGCATCATCAAACCTTAAAGAGAGTAACTTAAAAGAATTAGTTGATAGATGTATTGAAACAATGAAGATAACGCCCGAAGATGAATATAATTCACTGCCAGATAAAGATCTTCATTTTAGCGGTTTGAAAGATTTAGATTTATACGATGAAACTCATTTGAGTAATGAAGATAAAATTAATTATATAAAAGAAGCAGAAGATGAGGCTTTTTCAAATAATAAAATTGTAAATACCAATGGTTCAGGATTTGGGGAAAATAAATCAAATTTTTTATTAGCTAATTCAAATGGATTTTCTGATGGATATAAAACTTCTCAATTTACAGCTTATTGTGAAGTTGTTTCTAAAAGCAATGGAAGCATGGAAAGAGATTATGAATATACTAGTAAAAGATTTTATAATGACATTTTAAAACCAAAAGAGCTTGGATCTATCGCAGCGGATCATGCTGTGAAAAAATTAAATCCAAAAAAGATTAAAAGTGAAAAAATTAGCCTTATATTTGACAAAAGAATATCAAAAAACTTTCTTTCAATCTTTGCTAGCGCCATTTCATCAAGTGCCATTGCAAAAGGCACTACTTTTTTAAAGGACAAATTAAACCAAAAAGTATTCAACACTGAAATAAATATTAATGACCGTGGTGATATCAAAAAAGCTAATGGATCACGTTATTTTGACAGTGAAGGTATAGGTATAATTAATTTAGATTTAATTAAAAATGGAATACTTCAGGATTATTTGATTGATACTTACAATGGAAAAAAAATAAACAGAAAGTCTAATGGCAGAGCAAGCGGTACAACAAATCTGTATTTTGAAAACGGATCAAAAACTTTTAGTGAGTTGATAAAATCAGAAAAAAAACTTCTTTACATAAAAGAAACTATCGGTCACGGCACAAATATTATTAATGGAGATTATTCCGTAGGTGCAAGTGGTATAATGATTGAAAATGGTGAATTTTCATATCCGGTAAGTGAAATAACAATCGCTGGAAATTTAAATAATATTTTTCAAAATATAACTCTAGCTGACGATCTAGAATTTAATTATTCTACTAATTCACCAACAATGCATGTTGAAGGTATGATTGTTGGGGGAAAATAAGAATTAATGAAAATTATTTTAAAAAGCTTAATAGTCTTAACTTTATTTTTTAATCCAGTCTTTTCAGCAGATAATAATCATTTAGATAAACTTTTTGAAAAACTTTTAGAAGATGGCGAAATCTCAGCAAGGGAAACTGAAATGAAAATTTGGGGTATTTGGACAACACATCCAAAAGATCAAAACTTAACCAGTTTATTATCTAGAGGAACATCATTTATGAACAGTCAAGAATACCAAAAAGCTGAAGATATATTTACAACTGTTATCGAACTGGATCCAAAATGGGCTGAAGCATGGAATAAACGAGCTACAGTTCTTTATTTGATGGGTAAGTATCAAGCGTCACAAGACGACATTGATGAAGTTTTAAAATTAGAAAAAAGACATTTTGGAGCTTTATCAGGTCAAGGCCTAGTGCAAATGAAATTAAAAAACTATGAAAAAGCTTTAAGCAGCTATGAAAGAGTAAAAAAAATTTATCCATCAATGAGGTCTCCAAAAATAATGATACCTCAAATAAAGGAACTAATTAAAGATCAATCGGTTTAAAATGAAAAAATTAATTTTAATTTTTTCAGTTTTATTGTTCCAATTAAATTATTCATTTGCCAATGATAAAGTTATTGAGTCTTTAAAAGAGGGAGGCAAACTTATATTTATAAGACATGCACTTGCCCCAGGTAGTGGTGATCCAGAAAATTTTGAATTGCAAAACTGTTCTACTCAAAGAAATTTAAATGAAATAGGAATTCAGCAATCAAAAAAAATTGGATTAATTTTAAAAAAAAATGAGATTAAAATTGATAATATTTATTCTAGTGAGTGGTGCAGATGTAAAGATACTGCAAAATATGCTTTTGATGAATTTGAGACATTTGACGCTCTAAATTCATTCTACGATATAAGATTTGCAGCTAATGAAGATAAACAGATAAAAGATTTTTATGAATTTATAGACAGCATAGATAGTAAAAATAATATTGTATTTGTTACGCACTACGTAGTTATTGGGGCAATTTTAAATATTGGAACATCTTCTGGTGAAATAGTTGTGACAGATAAAAACTTGAATATTATTGGATCAATCGATACTTTATAATATATATAAATTATGAAAACGATCTTTGTTATAGGCTCCAAAAAACATACACTTAAGTACACAAGAAAAATGCCAGAAGGAGAAGTAAAAAAAATGAAATCATTTGTGACAAACAAGGGTCAAAAATTAGAGAAAACATCTAAATTCAAAATTCTTAAAGTTTCCGAAGAAAAATCTGCAAGAACTTTTAAAATTAATTTATAAATTTTTTTAAAATCAAATAGAAAATGAAGAATTCAAAAAGAAGCAATGTTGATCCCTTTATTGTAATGGATGTAATGGAGTCTGCTAGAATAGCTGAGAAAAATGGCAAACATATTATACATATGGAAGTAGGGCAGCCAGGTACCCCAGCTCCAAAATTAGCAAAAAAATTTATTACTAAAGAAATATCTAATAATAACTTAGGCTATACAGTAACACTTGGACTTCCCGCTTTGAGAGAACGTATTTCCAAGTTATACGGAGATTGGTATAACATTGATTTAAATCCAAATAGAGTTGTAATAACCGTAGGTTCATCTGGAGCTTTTATTTTATCTTTTACATCTTTGTTTAATATTGGTGATAGAGTGGGTATAGCAGCACCTGGCTATCCTAGTTACCGACAAATTTTAAAATCTCAAGATTTAATTCCAGTAGATATTCAAACTGAAATACAAAATAAATTTCAGCCAGTACCTGAAGATATAAAAAAAAATAATTTAAATGGTATTCTTGTTGCATCTCCTGCAAATCCTACTGGATCGATGGTTGATAAGGAGACTCTAAAAAATTTAATAAACACTGCACAGGAAAATAATGTTAGCTTTATAAGTGATGAAATATACCACGGTATTCAATATGAAAATAATCCCACAACAGCGTTAGAAATAACAGACAAATGTTATGTTATAAATTCTTTTTCTAAATATTTTTCAATGACAGGTTGGCGAATAGGTTGGATGATTGTTCCAGAAGATCATGTGAGACAAGTAGAAAGATTATCACAAAATTTATTTATATGTCCACCACATGTAAGCCAATTGACAGCGTTATCAGCAATGGACGCTAATATTGAATTAAATGAAAATGTAAATGTTTATAAAAAAAATAGAGAAATACTTTTAGAAGAATTACCTAAAGCTGGATTAGGAAAATTTTCTCCTCCTGATGGTGCATTTTATATTTATGTTGATATTTCTAAATACTCCAATGATAGTCTCAATTTTTGTAAGGAAGTTTTAAATAAAGCTGGAGTTGCCATAACTCCTGGATTAGATTTTGATCAAAAAAGAGGTAATTCCACGATAAGATTTTCTTACGCTAGAAGCACCGATGATATTGTTGAGGGCATGAAAAGAATTAACTTATTCATGAATGAAAATTATTTGTAAGTAACATGAGAAAAATAATTATATTTTTTTTAATTTGTTTATCTTTTAATTTACAATATTCTTCATCAATGGCATATGAAGAAGCTCCATATAATGTAGTTCATTCAACTGATACTTATGAGATAAGACACTATAAAGATAGGTTGGTGGTTGAAGTAGTTAATAAAAATAACGATAACAGTTTTAGAAAACTCTTTAGGTACATTTCAGGACAAAACAATAAATCTGAGGAAATTAAAATGACAGTTCCAGTAACTCAAGGTGAAAAAGATAAAGGTTATTATATGCAATTCTATTTACCATCTAAATTTACAAAAGATAATGCTCCTCTTCCAAATAACCCAGATATAAAAATTTCAACAATTAAAGAAGGTCATTTTGCAGTTATTCAGTATTCAGGTAGAGCATCTGATAATAATTTTTTAAAACACAGAGATATTCTGAATCAAAAGCTTCTTGAAGATAATATAAATATTAACGGACCTGCAATAAGAGCGACGTATAATGGTCCCTTTACATTACCTATGATGAGAAGAAATGAAGTAATGTTTAAAGTCTCTTGGAATAAATAATTTCTAAAAACCTTTTTGTCATATCGTATAAAAACAATATTTATGTTTTATCGTCTCTTAATCAGAAAGGTAATGTATGAAAAAAATAATAATCACTCTATTTGCAATATTTGTTATAAATAATTCAGTTTTAGCTGATGGACATGTAAAGAGAATTATATCTACAAGTCAAACTGGAATGGGTAACGATATAGTATATCCTTCAGGCAAAGCAAAGATAACTGCTTTTGAGTTTAATGTTCCCGTTGGAGGTCCAGTTGTTCCTCATACCCACTCTTTTCCGGTATTAATAATGATTCAGCAAGGAGAGATTGAACTTACCCAAGGCGGTAAAAGTTATATCTATAAAGCTGGAGATGCATTCGTAGAGGATGTAGGTGTAGTCCATGAATCAAAAAATATTGGAGATGTTCCTGTTAAAGCGATTGTTGTTGCAATGGGAGTTGAAGGTCAAAAAATCATGACACCAGTAAAATAATAAGAAAAAAATATGGGGCATATAAATATGATTGCCCCATATCTCATTCTTTAAGCTAAAACTTTTTAGATTCTTTTTTTAAATGACCTAATGTTTCTCCTGAATTTTTTCCAGATTTGATAACGTATCCACTTGTGCCATTTGCATTAGTTTCTACAGTTTTCAAGTTTCGAAACATAAGTTGATTTAGCCTAGCGTTCTTTGAGCCTCGGCTAAACGAACTTAACACTCTGTGCATTCTTTTCATACACTCTCCTTGTTTGTTTTTCCAAAACTCGCTTTTAACCGATGCGATATCGGTCTCTTTTTTACCATGAGATATGGTAAACATAATTTATCATTCTAGAAAATTGATTTCAAATTATTAAAAAAAATAAAAGATCAAAATGGGTTTTATTAATTATATTTATCAACAAAATTTAATTAGAATTAAATTGGATCCATTTACTATTATTCTTACTTGACTTAATAACGTTTTCTATAAACTTCATTCCATCAATTCCATCATCAATTGTAGGATAACAATTATTTGACTTATCATATTCTTGTCTATCAATATTAGCTGATAGCTCTTTGTAAACATCACTATAAATATTAGCAAAACCTTCTAAATAACCTTCTGGATGACCTTGGGGAATTCTTGTTACATTTTTAGCTTCATCACTAGTAATATTGCTTCCTCTTGTAATGTTTTGAGCAGGGCTACCAAATTTAGTATAACTCAAGTAATTTGGATCTTCTTGTCTCCACTCAATTCCAGCATTTTCTCCATATATTCTAATTTTAAGATTATTTTCATTTCCAACTGCCACTTGGCTTGACCATATTGATCCTTTTGCACCCCCTTTAAATCTTAGCATTATTTGGGCATTATCATCTACTTTTCTCCCTTCAACAAATGTATGAATATCAGCTGAAATTTCATCTACCTCCAATCCAGTTATAAACCTAATCAAATTATAAGCATGAGTTCCAATATCTCCTATACAACCACCAGCGCCAGATCTTTTGGGATCAGTTCTCCATTCGGCTTGCTTTAATCCACTATCCTCTGCTTTTGTTGTTAACCAATCTTGTGGATATTCAGCTTGAATAATTCTTAAAGAACCCAAGTCCCCTTTTTGAACTAAAGATCTTGCATGTCGAACCATAGGATATCCAGTGTAATTATGTGTCAAAGCAAATATTAATTTTTTGCTTTCAATTACCTTTTTAAGATCTATTGCTTCCTTACTAGACATACCAATTGGTTTATCGCAAATAATATGTATCCCATTTTCTGCAAAAATTTTTGCAATAGGTACATGTAAATGATTTGGAGTTACTATTGAAACTACATCAATACCATCTGTTCTAGTTGACTCTTTTTCAGCCATCTCTTGATAGGTTTTATAGATTCTATCATTTTCTAGACCAAGATTTTTTCCAGTTTCTTTTGAATTTTCAAAGTCAGATGAAAATGATCCAGCAACTAATTCATAATACCCATCAAGTCTTAAAGCTATTCTGTGGACACTTCCAATAAAAGCATCTTTACCACCACCAACCATACCGATGCGTATTTTTCTATTCATTAATTAATGCCAAGCATTTTTTTGTTTGCTTCATGGTCAGCTCCACTACCTGCAAAATCATCAAAAGCTTTTTCTGTTGTATTAATTATATGATTTTTAATAAATTCTGCTCCCTCTCTTGCTCCATCTTCTGGGTGTTTAAGGCAGCATTCCCATTCAAGAACTGCCCAACCATCATAATCATATGAAGTTAGTTTTGAAAATATAGATTTAAAATCAACTTGTCCATCACCAAGCGATCTAAATCTACCAGCTCTATTTACCCATGATTGAAATCCACCGTACACTCCTTGTTTTCCAGATGGATTTAATTCTGCATCTTTAACGTGAAACATTTTTATCTTCTCATGATAAATGTCAATATGAGCTAAATAATCCAGATGCTGTAGAACATAATGACTTGGATCAAAAAGCATATTACATCTTTTGTGATTACCAACTCTTTCTAAAAACATTTCAAAAGTTACACCATCATGAAGATCCTCACCTGGATGTATTTCATAGCATAAATCAACCCCATTATTATCAAAGTGATCAAGAATGGGCTTCCATCTTTTTGATAGTTCATCAAATGCATTTTCAATTAACCCTTCAGGTCTTTGAGGCCAAGGGTAAACATAAGGCCAAGCAAGTGCTCCTGAAAAAGTTACATGTTTATCTATTCCTAGACTGTTTGATGCTTTTCCAGCCATCATTAATTGGTTTACAGCCCATTCTTGTCTTGCTTTGGGATTTCCTCTTACTTCAGGTGCAGCAAAACCATCAAAGGCAGTGTCATAAGCAGGATGTACTGCAACAAGTTGACCTTGTAGGTGAGTTGATAATTCTGTAATTTCTAAATTGTGTGATTTAGCAATTCCTTTAATCTCATCACAATAATCTTTACTTTCAGATGCTTTTTTTAAATCAATTAATCTACCGTCCCAACTTGGAATTTGTATACCTTTGTAACCAAGAGATGATGCCCATTTACAAATATTATCTAAAGAATTAAACGGTGCATCTTCGCCTACAAATTGTGCTAGGAAAATTGCAGGACCTTTTATTTTGTTCATAATTCCCCTTTCTATTTAAATTTTTACCCAACTATTTTTTACAAAAAAAATACTAGCAGGCACAAGTCTTCTTGGATAGACTATTATTAAGAATAATTAAATTAATAGGAGATAAAATGAAAAAAATAATGATTTTATTGTTTGTTTCTCTATTTACTTTTTCTGCAAATTCAAATGCTAAGTCAATAACATTAGGATGGGCCGCTTGGGACCCTGCTAATGCATTACAAGAACTTACAAAAGAGTTTACAGCAGAGACAGGAATAGATGTTAACTTCGAAT
Source organism: uncultured Pelagibacteraceae bacterium (assembly GCA_902558435.1). GTDB lineage: Bacteria > Pseudomonadota > Alphaproteobacteria > Pelagibacterales > Pelagibacteraceae > Pelagibacter. The sequence continues at coordinate 23,642 of CACEDU010000005.1, forward strand.
TCGTACCATGGCCTAATTTTGCTGATCGTATGTTGAACGAACTTAACAACAAAGGTAAAACTTTTGACTTGTTAATTGGTGACTCACAATGGATCGGTGCTGGTGCAGTGTATGGACACTACGTAAAATTGAATGACTTTTTTGATAAAGAAGGAATTTCAATGAACGATTTCTCACCTGCAACAGTTTATGCGTATTCAACATGGCCAAAAGGAAGTGAAAACTATTATGCACTACCAGCTATGGGAGATGCATTAGCATGGGCTTATAGAAAAGACTGGTTTGATAGACCTGAGCTTAAATCTGAATTCAAAAAGAAACATGGTTATGATTTAGGTGTACCTGCTAGTTGGGATCAGCTATATGACATGTGTACTTTTTTCCAAGGAAGAGAAATTGATGGTCAAAAAAGATATGGTGCTGCTATAAATACAGAGCGTGGATCTGAAGGTATTACAATGGGTGTAACTGCTGCTATGTATGCATGGGGTATGGAGTATGAAAATCCAAATAAACCGTACGATATGGAAGGTTATTTCAATTCTCCGCAAGCAGTAGAAGCTGTAGAGTTCTATAGAAAATTATATGAGGACTGTGCTCCTCCTGGACACTCTGATGCTTATATGGTAGCAAATTTAGATGCATATAAATCAGGACAAGTAGCATTCCAAATGAACTGGTATGCTTTTTGGCCAGGTGTTTCTAAAGAAGATAGCGACGGAAGAGTTAGTGGTTTCTTTGCAAATCCAAAACAAAACGTAGCTGCTGCAACATTAGGTGGACAAGGTATATCTGTTGTTAAATATTCAGATAAACAAGATCTTGCATTAGAATATATTAAATGGTTTGCAAGACCAGATGTACAGCAAAAATGGTGGGATTTAGGCGGATATTCATGTCATAATGATGTATTAAATTCACCATCGTTCCCTACATCTACAGTTTATGCACAAGGTTTCTTGGACTCAATGGGAATTGTCAAAGATTTTTGGCAAGAACCAACATTTGTTGAGTTAATGTTACCTATGCAGGAAGCTATTCATGATTACGTTGTTAATGGAAAAGGAACTGCTAAAGGCGCTCTAGATAAAATTATCGAAGAGTGGGTTGAAGTATTTGAAGCAGACGGAAAACTTTAACATTAATATTTAAAAATATAAAAAAAAAGGGGGGTAATATCTCCCCTTTTTTTTAAAAAAATCATATGAACGTTAAAAAAAAATTTAAAGGACTTTCTGATAAGGCTGTAGCATGGCTTTTTATTGGACCATCTGTCTTTCTTTTATTGGCGATAAATATTTATCCTTTGATTTATGCAATCAGAATGTCTTTTACAAATTTTTACGCAAATAAAATTGGGAGAGAACCACAGTTTGTCGGTTTAAAAAATTATATAAAAGTTCTCAATAAAGAGGCTATATGGGAAAAAATGCAGGTTACTGCAAACTTTATGTTTTGGACTTTGTTAATTCAGGCAGTAATTGGATTAGGTTTGGCTTTATTATTAAACAGGAAATTTAAAGGTAATGAATTATTAACCACACTAATAGTATTACCAATGATGTTATCGCCTGCTGTTGTGGGTGTTTTTTGGACTTATCTTTATAATCCTCAAGTAGGTTTATTTAATTATGTAGTAAACTTTTTTTACGATTTTGGAAGTTTTGATATGATTGGTTCAAGTGAACTCGCACCTTGGTCGATTGTTATAGTTGATACTTGGATGTGGACACCTTTTACAATGTTGATTTGTTTAGCTGGTCTAAGATCAGTTCCAAATTATTTATATGAGGCTGCTGAAGTTGATAGAGCTAGTAAATGGCAACAATTTATATACATCACACTACCATCTGTATTACCATTTTTATTATTGGCATTGTTATTTAGAGGGATTGAGAATTTCAAAATGTTCGACATGGTCGTTGAACTTACATCTGGTGGCCCTGGTTCAGCTACAGAGCTCGCCTCAATCAATTTAAAAAGAGAAGCATTTGAAAAATGGAAAACCGGTTACAGTTCAGCTTTTGCTGTCATTTTATTTGTAACTATTTTTGGTTTTGGAAATGTTTATGTAAAAGTAATGAATAAAATAAAGGAACGCTGATGGATACATCCAGATCATATTTAGAACCTTCTTCGTTTTCAAAGAAACTTGCCGCAACAATTATTATTGTTTACACAGTAATAACATTGATACCTATTTCCTGGATGGTAATGACAAGTTTTAAGAATGTTAATAGTGCAATTTCTTATCCACCTGAAGTACTGTTTGAACCATCTTTAGAGGGATATGTTAACTTGTTCACTAATAGATCAAGGCAATCTCAGGAATATCTTGACTCTTTGCCTGCTCCAGAAACTTGGTATGAAGAATTAGTTAGAAGTAGAGAAATGGTCATAACAGGGCCATCAAAATTTTTAGGTAGATACTCAAATTCAATGATAATTGGCTTTGGGTCAACTTTCGCATCTGTATTTTTGGGTGCATTAGCGGCGTATGCTTTCTCGAGATTTAGAGTTCCATTGAAAGATGATTTATTATTTTTTATTCTTTCTACCAGGATGTTTCCACCAATAGCGGTGGCTGTTCCAATATTCATTATGTATAGAAAATTAGGATTAGGGGATACTCACCTTGGAATGATCATATTATATACAGTCGTAAATTTAAGTTTAGCAGTATGGCTATTAAAAGGATTTATGGATGAAATTCCTAAAGAATACGAAGAAGCAGCTATGATTGATGGATATTCAAGACTTCAAGCGTTCTTTAAAGTTGTTCTTCCACAAGCGATGACCGGTATAGCTGCAACAGCAATCTTTTGCATGATTTTTTCATGGAACGAATATGCATTTGCTGTTCTCCTCACTCAATTTAACGCACAAACAGCTCCACCATTCATCCCGACAATTATAGGAGAAGGAGGTTTGGATTGGCCTGCTATTGGGGCTGGTACAACTTTATTTTTATTACCAGTGATGATTTTTACAATTATTTTAAGAAAACACCTTTTGAGAGGTATTACTTTTGGAGCAGTGAGAAAATAATGCAAGAAGAAAAATCATTAATGAGAAAAATATTTAGAAGAGTTTACTGGGAAAATTTATCTACAGTATTAATTTTATTAGGAGTTTTCATGTTGTTGCAACCATTTGCAATGTGGATGTATACTTACTCATTTATTGTAATTTTAGTTGGAACTATAGGTTTCGTAATCACAAGTCACTTTCCGGATTAATATGTCTAAAATTAAAATAGTAAATTTACAAAAATCATTTGGAGATTTCACTGCAGTTAAAAATTCTAATTTAACAATTAATGATAAAGAGTTTTTTGTTTTGCTTGGCCCATCTGGATGTGGAAAAACAACAACTCTAAGAATGATTGCTGGATTAGAATTACCAACATCAGGAGAAATTTATTTAGGAGATGAAGAAGTTGGAATGTTAAGAGCATCTGAGAGAGATATTGCCTTCGTTTTTCAATTGTTTGCCCTCTATCCACATATGAATGTAAAAAATAACCTATCTTTTCCACTTAAAATGCAAGGTTATAGTAGAAGTGAAATTAAAACTAGAGTTGAAGAAGCAGCAAAACTTTTAAGAATTGATCATATTTTAAATTCCAACATTTCTTCTTTATCGGGTGGAGATAGACAACGTGTAGCTCTTGGTAGAGCTTTAGTGAGAAGACCTAAAGCATTTTTAATGGATGAGCCTTTAGGCACTTTGGATGCAGAATTTAGAGAATTAATGTGCTTAGAACTTAAGAAATTACACATCGATATTGGCGCTACCACTGTTTATGTAACACACGATCAATTAGAAGCAATGTCATTAGCCGATCGTATTGCCGTAATGGATGGTGGTGAAATTTTACAAGCTGATGAACCTTCAGTAATCTATAATAAACCTGCTACCAAATTTGTAGCATCATTTATTGGCTCCCCTGGAATGAATTTTATAAGTATTGATCAAGGGATTTCCAATGAACAGTCGACTTTAAATATAGAAGGGACAAATTTTAATATACCTAAACAGTATGAGATATCAAAAGGCAAAAAAAACTCATTTGGTATTCGTCCTGAAAATTTATCTCTTACTAACGAAGGTGGTCTTAAAGGATCAGTATTTGGAGTTGAATATTTAGGCTCAAGAAAAATTGTAACTGTTAAAACTAATTTTGGAGAAATCAAAGTAAAAACTGATATTTCAACAAGTGTTAAAATAAATGAAAACGTTCAAGTAAAACCTTCAAATGATAATATAATTATTTTTGATGGTGAGACTGACAAATCTCTTAAAAGTGAGTTTATGAATTAATGGCAAAAATAGAATTAAAAAATTTATCTAAAACCTATAATAAAAAAATTGAGGCCTTACATGATATAAATTTTACAATTGAGGACGGTCAGTTTTTTGTTTTATTAGGTCCCTCTGGCGCTGGAAAAACTACTACATTAAGATGTATTGCTGGATTAGAGAAAATAGATAATGGAAGTATTCTATTTAACGATGAGTCTGTAACCGAAGATCAACCAGCATCAAGAGATGTTTGTTTTGTGTTTCAACAATACTCTTTATATCCTCACTATAGTGTTTATGAAAATTTAGCATTCCCTTTAAGATCTCCGATGAGAAAATTACCTGAGGAAGAAATTAAAACTAAGGTTGAGAATATTGCAAGTATGTTAAAGATTTCAAATAAGCTAAATAATAAAGCTACACAATTATCTGGTGGTGAGATGCAAAGAGTTGCAATTGGACGTGCGCTAGTTCGTGAGCCAAATTTATACTTGATGGATGAACCGTTATCCTCTCTAGACGCTAAATTAAGAGAGAGTTTAAGGGTTGAATTAAAAAATATTCAAACCAATCTAAATGCAACAATACTTTATGTTACACATGATCAAGCAGAAGCCACTACTTTAGCAGATAAAATTGGAGTTTTAAAAGAAGGCCATTTGGTGCAAATAGGTACTCCTGAAGAGATATATGAAAATCCAAATTCTATATATGTTTCGCAAAGATTGGGTTCGCCAAAAATCAATATTCTGCCTGGAACTTTACTTGGAATGAATGATGTACCTACTTTTGGTATAAGACCTGAGAATATTACAATAGGAAATGGTAACCACTCAGCCAAAATTATCTCAATTGAAAATCTAGGCTCTGAAACAGTGGTTGCTTTAAATTTTAAAGACCAAGAAATACTTGTGTCAATTCAAGGTAATTATAAATCATCAATAAATGAGACAATTAATTTTGACATCAACAATGAAAAAGTTTTAAAATTTGATCAAGAAGGAAACAGAATTTATGAGCGTTAGTTTTTTAATTTCTCAAGCAAAGGGTGTCCAAAAAGTTATAGATGAAAATTCTGCTGAAATAGAAGTTCTTGATCAAAAAATTGGAGACGGAGACCATATTTTTAACATTCAAAGAGGTTTAAAGTTAGTCGTTGAACTTGAAGATTCAATTAAAGATTTACCATTAGCCAAAGCTTTAAATATGATAGCAATGAAAGTTCTGTCAGGTATCGGTGGATCATCAGGCGCATTATTTGGAACTTTTTTTATGACCATGGCTAAATCTCCTGATCTAGATAAAGATGTTGATTTTAATAAAGCATGTGAAATGATTATTAGTGGAATTAAAGCTATGAAAGAAAGAGGAAAAGCCGATGTTGGAGAAAAGACTATGATGGATGTTTTAATACCAGTTTCAGAAAAACTTAACGAATTAAAAAATGAAAGTGAATTTAAATCAGGTTTAAATGAAGTAATAAAAATTGCTGAAGAAAGAATGTTATCAACAAAAGATATGTTAGCCACAAAAGGTAGAGCTTCTTTTTTAGGTGAACGTGCAAAAGGACATATAGATCCTGGAGCCCGTTCGTCACAGCTTATAATCGATACAATTTGTAAATCAGTAATTAATAATTAGGAGGGAAAATGAAAAAATTTATTAACAATAACGATGATTTTTTAAAAGAGAGCCTTACAGGTTTTGGTAAGGCACATAGCGACATTATAAATGTCAATCTAGACCCAAGTTTTGTTTCAAGAAAAAATAAAACCAAAGATGGAAAAGTCTCCCTAATTTCAGGTGGCGGAAGTGGTCATGAACCAATGCATGGAGGATTTGTTGGTCATGGAATGTTAGATGCTGCATGCCCAGGTTTTGTATTTTCAGCACCAACGCCAGATCAAATGCAAGCAGCAGCAGAACATGTTGATAGTGGTGCAGGGGTTTTATTTATTGTTAAAAATTATTCTGGAGACATAATGAACTTTCAAATGGGAGCTGAAATGTACTCTGGCAAAAATGATAGTATTGTCACTAACGATGATGTTGCTGTTGAAGATTCTACATTTACAACTGGAAGAAGAGGTGTTGCAGCAACAGTATTAGTAGAAAAAATAGTTGGATCTTTAGCTGAACATGGTGGATCACTCGAAGAATGTAAAAAACTTGGAGAAAAAGTAAATAAAAATGCTGGTACGATGGGAGTTGCATTTACAAGCTGCACTGTTCCTGCTGCAGGAAAACCTACTTTTGATATAGGCGATGATGAAATGGAGTTTGGTGTAGGGATCCACGGTGAACCTGGTAGAAAAAGAGAAAAAATACAACCCTCAAAAACGATTGTAGGAAACATTCTTGAAGCTATTTTAGATAATTTAAAACCAGAAAAAAATGAGAAGAATTTACTTTTCGTTAATGGAATGGGGGGTACTCCTTTAACAGAATTATATTTAGTTTATGAGGATGCATGTCAAATTTTGCAAACAAAGGGTGTTCAAGTAACAAAAAGTTTAGTTGGAAATTATTGTACATCGCTTGAAATGCAAGGAGCTTCAATTACTCTTCTTAAATGTGATGATGAAATATTAAAACATTGGGACTCACCAGTTCATACTGCCGCAATGAGATGGGGGATGTAAAAAATCTTTTCATTAATATAATTCGTGGATAAGCTAATTATCATTGTTATCACATGAATTAATAGATTTATTAAAATCCCAATTATCAGCGTACATACCGTAAAATATATATCTATATTTACAAACTATATCTTTTTCCGTTATTGTATCATCTTCTTCATTGAGATTGAATGCATAAAGCTTAAAACCATTGTTTAAAAGTCTTTTTTCTAAATTTATTTTATATAGAGATTCTAAAAAATTAATAAAATTATATTGTACGTTTTTCTTTATTTTTTGGGAAACCGATATATTTTCAATATTATTTTTTTTTAAAAATTCAATTGGATTAGATAACTTTCTTAAAAAATCAATGTTAGCAATTATTTTGTATCCTTTTTTTTTAAATTGAGTTGTGCTTTCTTTGCTAAATGTTTCAATAATTATTCTGTCTTTATTTATTTTAATCTGTTCACTGAATTTTTCTACATTATTGATTTTATCGACAACCAGAACAGCATTATTATTTTCATTGAACCATTTGTTAATTTTTTCATAATCTAATCCAGTGAATTTATTATAAATTCTTAATTCATTAAAATCTCTTAAAGACGGTGGAGTTTTTTTTTTAAAACCAGTCATTTTTTTCCACATATCCCAATCATGTGCAGCTACAATAAAATTATCAGAGGTCAATTGTAAATCTAGTTCGAAAAATCTAAAACCATTTAAATAATTTTCATCTAAAGCTTCTAAAGCATTTAAATACTTATAACCTGATAATGACCCCCCAGCATGAGCAATAAATCTTTTTCTATCTTTCATGAAATTATTTAATTTAAAATTTGAATTGTATTCCTCAATATTTAATACAATTTCTCCGTTTTTAACTGGCAATGGAAATATTATCTTTTTGTTTGCATCTATAATTTTTCCAGAAATAATTTTATTATTATTCTTAAAAATTGTTAATATATTGTAATTATAATTTTCATCCTCTTTTCGAATCTTTCTTGGTTTTTTGCTTTCCTTTTTAAAATTATCATTTTTAAATATAAAATTTCTGTCAAAAAGTAAATTTATATAAGATGGACTATTATCCAATAATGTTAAATTATAACCTTGAATATTATCAACAATTATTTCAAAATTATCTTTGTTAATTTCAAATTTTATATTTTTTGGTGTTTTCTTAAATTCAATTATTGAATTATTGTATTTTGAAAAATTATTTTTGTTTTTTTCTATAAAACCATCAAGATCGTCATAATTATTTAATTCATAAAAAAACTTATGATTATGTTTTATATTTGCACTGTTTAATAGTATTTTTGGTAAATGTACTTGAAGTATTTCATCTTCACTATTTATATCTTTGTTTGAAATCAGATATAATGATCTATCTGTATTTTTTAATTTGTTATTAATATAATTTAATGATTTGTTAATCGGTAACGAGTGGTCAGCACTTATGAAAATAGCCGTATTTTCTATTAAATTCTCTTTTTCTAAAAATTCAATAAAATTACCAATTAAGTAATCTAATGATTTGATGGAGTGTTCTAAATCATTTCCATATTTGCTTCCTATTAAATCATCCATTCTATCGTCTTTAATTCCATTTAAATGAGTATTAATAGTAGCTCCAAATATAGCAAAACTATTATTACTTCGATTTAATTTACTGATTCTTTTTTTTAATTCGTAAAATAAATCTTTATCATGGTATCCAAAAGAATTTGGAAAAACTTCATAATTACCTGTTGATTTATTATAATCAAAAACATTAAAATTCATTTTTTCCAATAAGTCTTTTGTTCCTGTAAAGTCTGCTTCTCCAATATAAAATTCTTGAAAATCGTACTTAGATTTCTGTAAAATATCACCGACAGAAACTAATTTTATTCTATCAATTCCTTGATAAATTTTATTTTTTTCAAAAGGGAAATAAGCAGGAATGCCTGTCATCAAACAATAAATAGATCCAACAGTCCAGTTGCAGCCATCAATTTCTTTTACCTTACGAAAATTCCATTTCCTTGTTAATTTATTAAGATTAGGTGTTAATTCAGGTAAACCACTTATTAAACCATAATCAACTGACTCTAGTATTAAATATATTATGTTTAATTTTTTTTTTGAAATTAAACTTTCTTTTAAACTTAATTTTGATAATTGATTATTTTCAATAAAATTTTCAAATCCAGTCTGATTGTTTTCTTTATTTATTTTTTTTGAATATATATTAGACTGATTATATATTTTATTTACTTCATATAACTTTTTTAAAACACCTTTGTTTGGCAATAATATTATTAAAAAAAATAAAATTATAAATAGAAAATAACTTTTTTTAAAATTAAGAATTTTTTTAAACTTTATTTTAAAAAAAAACAAATTTATTAAAAAAAATAATAAAATAATAATGATTATTTCTTTCCTAAATTGAAAATAATAATTCTTTATTAGGGAAGCATCGGCATGTATAAAAAATCTGTAATCAATTAATTCACTTGTAATATAATATGAAACAATTTGTAAAACTAAAAATAAAGAAAAAAGTAAACTTAACAGAAACTTTAAAATTTTATTATTAATAATATTTAAAATTAGTATGCTTAAAACAAAAATAGAGATTATTTGAGCTTCAACAAACATAAAAGATTATATCTATTTAAATTACCATAAGATCTAGTTTCTGTTTACCCAGTCTCTCATTTCCATTTTTATTTACGAGGTAGGTTTCGCCCAAATTCATTGCTAAATTATTTTCAGAATCCATTAATATCATATGCATAAAAAATACATTTCCTGGTTTAATTACATATGGATTTCCAGTGTATAACATTGGCCAATCCATCCAATTAGGTGAAAAGGTTGCCCCTAAAGAATAGCCACACGCATTCATTCTAGAATTTTTATAACCTAAATCATCAAAAGTTTTTGCATGAACATCAAACACTTCACCAATTTTATTTCCTGCCTTCAATTTATTTTCACAATTATTTAAAGCCTCAATACAAGCTTCATGCATCTTATAATGTTTTGGATCAGCTTTTCCTATAGGAATAGTTCGAAACATTGCCGAGTGATAATGTCTGTAAGTTCCAGCCCACTCAATTGTCAGTTGATCTTGAGAATTTAAAATTTGTTTTTCAGCTTGGTATCGACACAAAAGTGCATTTTTACCAGATCCAATTATAAATTCATTTGCTGGATAATCACCACCACCTTCAAATATAACTTTATTCATTTCAGCTAAAATCTTAGACTCACTCACACCTGCTTTTGCATGTTTCCAAACCTCACTTAAAGCTTTGTCAGCTAAATTTGCCGCCTTTTTTACATAATCAATTTCCTCATTGGATTTTATAACTCTTAATTTAGTAACTAATTCAGAACTATCTTCTATTGAGCAGTAATTTTCTAAAGATTTATTAAGCCTTAAAGCATTTCGACCAGTTAATCCGTATGCTTCATATTCAATTCCAATTTTTTTACCTTTTAAATTTAATTCATCTAAAATAACTTTAAGATCTTCAGTTGGGTTTGATCCATTTTTATCAACCCATATTCTGATATCATTAATATTTGATGTATTTTGTGCTTGTCTTAAATCTGGAGCTCTTGTTAATAAAATTATATTACCTTTTTGATCCAAAACTAATGTTTGAAAAAAAACATACCCGAATGTGTCATATCCAGTGAGCCAATACATCGACTCCTGCCTAAACATAAGGAGAGCGTCTAATTTTTCCTCTTTTAAAAGTTTAATTATCTTATCTTTTCGACTTTTGAATTCTCCTACAGAAAAATGAAGACCCATTAATTGATAATTGTTCTAACAGTACCAAGTTTGTCTACTTTACCAATATATTCACCTTTGCTTTTAATTGGCACAACACCAACTGTTGAGCCAGTAAATACATAAAAATCTTTATCTATAGAAACTTTCTCTTTTCTTATTTTGTTAAGAACAAATTTCAAAGAATTTAGTGGGTTTACATAAACAGTATTTGTATTACCGTCTACGTTTAATCCTTTTTTATTTTTTAATTTTGTTTTTAAATTACTGAAATTTATTTTCTTAAATTTTTTCTTAGCTCCAACAATAAATTTAATATTCACACCAAAATCACTACATAAATCACCTAAATATTTAATACCTTTTTTTCTCTGTCTAAATCCAACAACCTCAATGCAAGGACCCATATGAGTAATAAATTTTGTTATATTTTTTGAATTTAATTTTCCTTTAAAGTCAAAAAATTTTTTTTTAATTATATAGTAAACCTCTACTTCAGTGCCTAAAGCATATTTATTAATTTTTACTCTTCCTCCAGATTTAATTAAATTTTTTCCAAATACAGTCGAATGAAATGGCTCTTTTTCTTTTAATTTTTTTAAGAGAGCAATTATTGTACCTCCCGCTTTAAAACCAACTTTTGTATCCTTAATTTTACTTTCACATAACAATCTTAGTTTATGTGCTAATTTTATATTCTTACAGAATTTTTCAGGAATTGGATTGATAAGTTTATTACTATTATAAGCCTTTACTAATTTCTTTGACACTGATTGAATATCATTTTTCATATCTATAGCCTATTGAAGAACTGTCATTGGATCAAGCCTTGTTTGAAACCAATTTATTCTAAAATCTAAGTGAGGACCGGTTGATCTACCTGTTGAGCCAACAGTTCCTATTATATCTCCTTTTTTAATCAAATCTCCTACTTCAACCATTACATTTTCTAAATGAGAATAAATTGTCGATATACCATGACCATGATCCATAATAATTGTACCTCCGGTGTAATAAAGGTCATTTTCAGCCATCGTGACCACCCCAGTACCAGAAGATTTAATCTCTGTTCCTTTTTTTGCTGCTATATCTATACCGTAATGAGGCCATCTTGGTTTCCCATTGAGAATTCTTTGGCTTCCATAAACTCCACTAATTATACCTTCAACCGGCATAATAAATTTTTCAGAAAAAAAAGTTAAATTGGAGTTTATTGCTCTAGCTTCTCCAATTTTCCCATTTTCTTTTTTAATTCTTTTATAAACAGACTCAGGTGGAGTTACTTTATTTTCAGGCAATCCGTCAATTCTTTGAATGTTATACTTACGTTTGAATACTTTTTTGACTATTTTCTCTGATTTATCGTTAGTTATTTTTGTTATCAAAACATCAAATTTTCTATCTCTATCAATTCCAAAAACAAAATAACCATCATCTGATACTTTGACACTTTTTTTATCAATAATTATTTTTGAATTAGGATCTGTTTTTCCTAAAATGAAATGGCCTTGAATAAATTTACCATCAAATTCAATTGCTAAAATATTTGTTGGAAAAAAAATTGCTAGTATCAGCAACAGTTTTTTCATTATTTTGCTGTCCATCCTCCATCTATCAGAATAGATGATCCAGTTATCATTGCAGCAGCATCTGATGCCAAAAAACATACAGCTGTAGCCACATCACTCTCTTTAGCTGCTTTACCCATAGGAATATTGCCTAATGCCAAATTTTTGAATTTTTTATTCTTAAAAAATTTTTTTACCATAGGAGTTTCAACAAATGTAGGAGCAACTGTATTTACTCTGATATTTTTCGTTGCTAACTCTACACCCATGCCCTTTGTTAAACCTTCAATTCCAAATTTAGTCATATTATAAATATTTCTACCGGACATACCTACATGGCCAAGTTGAGATGACATATTTATAATTGATCCAGCTCTTTTTTTATTTTTAATCATTTTCTTTACAACTAACTGTGCAACATTAAAGGCAGCCTTTAAGTTTAGATCTACTAAATAATTCATACTTTGCTGTTTTATTTTCTCAAATGGTTCTGGAATATTAGTCCCTGCATTATTTACAAGAATATCAATAATTTTTATTTTTTTTAATTTTTCTTGTAATTCATTATAGTTCATTACATCACAATTTATTTTGATTAATTTACTTTTAACTTTTTTTATGTCTTTTTCTAATTTATCAAGATCAGATGATGTTCTGCTCAAACCAATAATTGTTGCCCCTGCTTCAGCTAGGGCAATTGAACAAGCGCGTCCTAAGCCTTTACCAGCTCCTGTTACAAGAGCATATTTACCATTAAGATTAATTTTTTTTAAATACATTTAAATAAATAACTTGATGTCTGTATAAATTAAATCAATTGCAACAAATAATATAGCAAATAAACCAACCCAAGCTATCCATTTGTACTCTTTAATCCATCGAGAAATTAATGTTGCGGCAGTTGCCATTAATATAATTGATAAAACAAGACCAAAAACTAATAAAAAGTAATGATCTTTAGCAGCACCTGCTACACCTAACACATTATCCAAACTCATAGTAAAATCAGCTAACAAAACAGTCCAAATTGCTTTAAGCATTGATGAACTATCTACATTGATGTTTTCCTCATCATTTTGTGAATTTCTAATTACATCAACATAAAGCTTGTAAACTATGTATAACAATAACAAACCACCTAAGAGTCTTAGGCCTGTTATTTGTAAAAGATAAGCAGTTATAAGCGTTAATAAAATTCTTAATATTACTGCTCCTCCAATTCCCCAGAAAATTATTTTTTTTCTTTGTTCTGGAGGAAATTTTGAAGCAACCATTCCTATAATAATTGCGTTATCTCCAGCAAGAATTAAATCAATAAATATTATTTGAAAAAAAATTGTAATTTCTTCTGTCATCTAGCATCTTCTATTATCATATCTGCTGCTTTTTCAGCAATCATAATAGTAGGTGCATTAGTATTTCCTGAGGTTATTGATGGCATAACAGATGCATCAACAATTCTTAAATTTTTCAAGCCATGAGCCACTAATCTATCAGATACGACTGCATTTTCATCCGAACCCATCCTACAAGTGCTTACAGGGTGAAAAATAGTACTACAAAATTTTCCTGCCTCTTTAGCTAATTCCTCATTATCTGTGATATGAATACCTGGCCTATATTCCTCTGGTTCATATTTTTTGTATGCTTTAGAATTCATTACAATGTTTCTTGTAATTTTTAATGCTTTGCCTGCAATTTCTCTGTCTTCATCTGTAGACAAATAATTCATTTTAATTTTTGGGGACACTCTTGTATCTGAAGATTTTAATTCAATAGAACCTCTGCTAGTGGGTCTTACATTTGTTATACTAGGAGTAAATGCTGTAAATTTATGTAGAGATCCTTTACCTAATACATCTGTACTAGCAGGAGAAACGTGAAACTGTAAATTAGGAGTTGCCAAGTGTGGATCACTTTTGACAAAACCACATAAATAACTAGCTCCAACAGTAAGCGGTCCTTTTCTAAATAAAAGATATTTAAGTCCTGTCATAAATTTTTTAGTCATACTGTAATAAATATCATTTAAACTCTCTAAATTTTTGACTTTATAAACTGGTCTGAGCATTAAATGGTCAGTTAAATTCATTCCTACTCCAGGGTGATCTTTAACAACATTTACGTTATTTTTTTTTAACAATTCACCTGGACCAATACCTGAGGCTTGAAGAATATGAGGAGAACCAATTGTTCCAGAACTTAAAATCACTTCCTTATTTGCTTTTACAGATATTACATTGTTACCAATCCAGTAATTTACTTTGTCTGCTTTTTTATTATCGAACTCAATATTCTTAACATGAGCATTTGTTACAACTTTTAAATTCTTTCTTTTTTTTACAGGATTTAGATATCCAACTGCTGTGCTACATCTCAGTCCATTTCTAACTGTAAAAGGAAAATAACCCATGCCCTCGTTATCTCCATTATTAAAATCATCAGTTCTTTTATGACCGAACTCTTCTGCTGCATCCATAAAAAGATCACAAACTTTAAATGTTCCTCTTATTTCTTGAACAGCTAAAGGACCTCCAGATCCATGAAATTCGTTTTCACCAAATTGGAAATCTTCAGATTTTTTAAAATATGGAAGAACATCTTCCCAAGACCAACCAACATTACCAAGCTGTCTCCAGTAATTAAAATCATTAGACTGGCCTCTTATATAAAGCATTCCATTGATAGAGGAACTTCCACCCAATGTTTTACCCCTTGGATAAACCATTTCTCTATTATCACAATATTTCTCTCTCTCTGTTTGAAAACACCAATCTGTTTTAGGGTTCAACATTGTCTTAAAATATCCACCTGGGATATGTATCCATGGATTAGTATCTTTGCTTCCTGCTTCGATTAATAATACCTTGTGATTAGGGTTAGCACTCAATCTGTTAGCTAAGACACAGCCTGCCGATCCTGCACCTAAAATTACGTAATCAAAATTTTCCATTTAATTTAATTTCTTAAATTCTAATAACATATAGATAATAATATTTATATCTGCTAAATTTAACCATGCTAAACGATGATCAAATAAATATTTATCAAAACGAAGGATTAATTAAAAGTCCAACATGCTTATCTGAGCAAAAAGTAAAAGAATTAAATTTAGCCCTAGATAAATATCTTTTGGAGCATAAAAATGAAAATAATGAATTTGTAAGTGGTTTATATGAGAGAGATGAAGCTTTTTTAAAATTTGCACTTTATCCAGAAATTATTAATGAAGTTAAACAACTGATAGGCGAGGATATTATTTTATGGGGTTCGTCATTATTCTGCAAAGCACAAAAAACTGGAAATGAAACACCTTGGCACCAAGATGGAGAGTATTGGCCAATTAAACCATTAGAGTCAGTTACTATTTGGTTGGCCATTGATGAGGTTACATCTGAAAATGGACCTCTTCAATATATTCCAGGATCACATCTGAACAAAAGCCTTGCTGAGCATAAAACGTTAGACAAGAAAAATATAACCTTAAATCAAACATTAAAAAATATTGATAAATTAAAAGAAAAATCAAAGTATGTTACGTTGCAACCTGGCATGTTCTCAATACATGATGTTTATTTATTTCATGGATCAAAAGCAAACTACTCTGGAAAAAGGAGAGCTGGCCTAACATATAGGTATATGCCTGCAACAAGTTTGTTTGATCATGAAGGGGCAAGGGAAATTGAAAAAAAGATTGGTTATTCATTACAGCGCCAATTACACTTGGTAAGTGGCACTGATAAAGCTAATAATAAAATTTTTAAAGATCACACCATATAATTTTAAGTGCAAAAGTTAGATTGTATAATAATAGGTGCCGGATTTTCAGGCTTATATCAACTTCACTGTTTAAGAGATAAATTAAAATTAAATACTTTAGTTATCGAAGAAGGAAAAGATATTGGTGGCACATGGTATTGGAATACATATCCAGGTGCTCGTTGTGATTCTGAGAGTTTTACCTATGGTTTTACCTTTTCTGAAAAAATTTTTAAAAATTGGACTTGGAAAGAAAGATATCCAAAGCAAAAAGTAATTTTAAAATATCTAAAATATTTTTCAAATGAACTAAAATTAAAAAAAAATATAGTTTTTAACCAAAAAGTAATTTCAGCAAAATATATAGAAAAAAATAATTTATGGAAAATTCAAACAAATAATAAAAAAAAATATTACACCAAATATTTAATATGTGCTGTAGGATCTTTGTCATCTATAAATCTTCCAAAAATAAAAGGAATTAATCAGTTTAGAGGTCAATTACATCACAGTGGAAGATGGCCTAAAAAGAAAATAAACTATAAAAACAAAATTGTAGGACAAGTAGGAACGGGTTCCACTGGAATCCAGATAGCGCCTGAAATTGCAAAAAAAGCTAAAAAATTAATTTTATTTCAAAGAACACCAAACTTTAGTATTCCAGCTAGAAATAGAAAACTAACTAAAGAAAATATTAAAAATTATAAAAAAAATTTCAAAAAACTTAGAAATTTTTTAAAAAGAACTCCTGGAGGACATCCTTTTGAATTTCCTAAAAAATCTGCCTTTGATTATAACGAGACAAAAAGAAATTCACTTTATGAAAAATCTTGGCAGTATGGAACTTTATCTTTTAGAGCAACATTTAATGATATAGTTAAAAATCTCAAAGCAAATCAAACAGCAGTTAACTTTATAAAGAATAAAATATATTCAACAGTAAAAAATAAAAAATATGCTGATATATTAACTAATTTTGACCATCCTTTTACAGCTAAAAGACCTACTTTAAATACAAATTATTATGAGATGTTTAATAAAAAAAATGTCGAATTAGTTGACTTAAAGCAAAGCCCAATAGTTAAAATAACTAAAAAAGGCATTAAAACTAAAAAAGGCGAATACATTTTAGATAAAATTATTTTTGCAACAGGTTTTGATGCATTAACTGGATCAATTTTGAAACTAAATATAATTGGTAAAAAAGATATACATTTATCTAAATTTTGGAGCAAAGGTCCTAAAAGTTTTTTAGGCCTTCTTGTTCCGAATTTTCCAAATTTATTTATTGTGAGTGGACCTGGCAGCCCATCAGTTTTAACAAATGTTCCAGTACAAATAGAACAACATGTTAAATGGATTACAAATTGCATTAAATATTTAGAAAAAAATAAAAAAAAAAGCATTGAAACTACCAATCTTGCAGCAAAAAAATGGCAAAAAGAAATTATGAATTCAGTTAAAAAAACATTATTTATGAAAGCTAAAAGTTCTTGGTATAAAGGCGACAATATACCTGGTAAACCAAAGACTTTTTTACCTTATCCTGGTGGAATGCCAAAATATAAAAGTGAATGCATAAAAGTAGAAAAGAACAAGTATAAAGAATTAAAAATATCTTAAAATGAGAACTATAAAATTTTTAATAGTATATTTATTTCTAACAACTAATTTAATTTCAGCAGAGATAGAAATTTTAGTTGATAAACCAGGTGAAGGAAAAAAAATTATTAATCATTCCTGGGTACAAATTGAATATACTGGTTCATTTATTGATGGAAAAGTTTTTGATACTAACGTCGGAAAAGATCGACCTTTAGTAGTTCAAATAGGAATGAGAGAAGTTATACCTGGTTTTGAAATGGGTATAGTTGGTACAAATAAAGGAACAATCAGAAAAATAAAAATTCCCTCAGAATTAGCATATGGCTCTTCTGGAGCTGGAGACGTAATACCACCAAATTCAGATCTTATTTTTGAATTTAAGATTATTGATGTTTTAGATCCAAATTATAATTTAATTTCATCTGATGAATTAAAAAATTTGTTAGATAATAATGCAGTTGTTTTAGATATTAGAACGGACGATCAATGGAAAAAAACTGGAGTAATTAAAGGATCATTTCAGGAAACTGCGTTTGATAAAAATGGAAAATTTAATGTTTATTTAATGGATAGAGTTAGAGCTTTAGCTGGCGCCGAGTCTCAAAATATTGAAATTATTTTTGTAAGTAATGATGGAGAGACCGCATCAATTTTAGGCAATGCCTTTGCAGAAGATTTAGGTTTTAAAAATGTATATGTTTTAAAAGGTGGAATTAAAGCTTGGATTAATGAGGAAAAAGCATTAGTTTCCTTCTTAAAATAACATCAAATCATTTAAAAAATGAAGCTTAAAGATAGAGTAGCAATAGTTACAGGCGGAGGTAAGGGCATAGGTGAAGAAATTTGCTTAGGCCTTGCAAAAGAGGGAGCTAAGATTGTTATAGCAGAAATAGATATTGCAAATTCAGAAAATGCTAAAAAAAAGATTTTAGATACGGGTAGTGAAGCAATAATTGTAAAAACTGACGTTTCAAAAAAAGATAGTATTAATGAAATGGTAGAAAAAGCCATTCAAACATTTGGAAAAATTGATATTCTTATAAATAATGCAGGCATAAGGCATGTAAAAAAATTATTAGATCATACCAAACAAGACTGGGACGATATGATTTCAGTAAACCTTACAGCACCATTTCTTGCAAGTCAGGCAGTTATTCCTCACATGATTAAAAATGGTAAGGGAAAAATTATTAACTTTGGTTCTATAGCTAGTTTTATGGGCAGACCTGATAGAGTAGGTTATGTTGCAGCTAAAAGTGGAGTATTAGGTTTAACAAGAGCATTGTCAGTTGATCTTACCGGAAAAAACATAAACGTAAATACGATTTGTCCTGGATTGATATCAACACCTTTCAACCAAAAATATGCTGAAGACCCAAAACATGGAGAAGCTTGGGGAAAAGAAACCGTTGTTGGAAGATGGGGACAACCAAAAGATATTGTAGGAGCAGCAGTATTTTTATCAAGTGATGAATCTGATTTTATAAATGGATCTGAAATAAAAATAGATGGCGGATGGCTCTCTTCTAAAGTTAGAAGAGGAGAATTAGATAATGAGTAACTTTGAAAAAAATCTTGAACAGGCACTTAATAACGCAAAAAGATTAACGGATAAAATTTTAATTGATGGCAAATTAATATCTGCTCAAACAAATAATAAGATACCGGTATTAAATCCAAGCACAGGTGACAATATTGGATCTGCTCCTCAGTGTGATAAAAATGATGTAAATATTGCAGTTGAGTCAGCATACAAAGCTTTTCAAAAATGGAAAAAAATACCAGCAAGAGAAAGAGGAAAAATGGTTGCTGCTGGTGCAAAAAGATTAGAGGAAAGAAAGTCTGAAATTGAAACTTTATTATCATTAGATACAGGTAATGCTTTAAGAACACAGGCTATACCAGAAACGGCTGCTTCCATTGAACTTACAAATATGTTTGCAGGTTTATCTGGAGAGCTAAAAGGAGAAAATTATCCTACCAATATTCCAAACAGTATTCATTATACTACCAGAGATCCAATAGGGGTTGTTTGTGCAATCGTCCCTTGGAATGCACCATTATTTTTAACAGTTGCAAAAATCGCTCCAGCTATTGTAGCAGGAAACAGTGTTGTTTTAAAAACTGCTGAACAAGCTCCATTTTGCGCACTTTTATTATCAGAGATATTTCAACAAGAACTTCCTCCGGGTGTTTTAAATGTAATCTCAGGTTATGGAGAAGAGTGTGGTGAACCTTTGGTAACTCATGAAAAAGTCAGAAAAGTAACGTTTACAGGATCTTTTGCTGTTGGAAAGATTATAGCACAAAAAGCTGCCCCTAAATTGTGCCCAGTTACTCTAGAACTTGGAGGAAAAAATCCAAATATAATAATGAGTGATGCAGATTTAGATATTGCAATTCAAGGGGTTATTGATGGAATGAGATATACTCGACAAGGACAAGCATGTACTGCTGGATCAAGAGTTTATATTCAGGAAAAAATTTATGACAAAGTACTAAATGGAGTTGTTGAAAAATTAAGTAAATTAAAAATGGGAAATGCTCTAGATGAAAGTTCTGATATTGGAGCAATTATTTCTGAAGAACAGCTTAAACGAACTTTACATTATATGAATATTGCAAAAAAAAACTCTACAACCAAAGTTGTACACGGTGGCAATCAATCAACAGGTGGTGATTATAAAAACGGATTCTTTTATGAACCTACATTGATGTCAGGTGTTCCAGTAAGCTCTCCAGTTTGTCAAGAAGAAATATTTGGTCCTGTTGCTTGTGCTATACCATTTAAAACATTTGATGAAGTAATGAACAGCGCAAATAACACACCGTTTGGATTATCAGCAGTATTGTGGACACAAAATTTATCTAGAGCTTTACAGTTTGTTGAAGAAATTGAAGCAGGTTTTGTCCAAGTAAATCAATGTGTAGCGCCTAGAGCAAATGTTTCATATGGTGGTTTAAAAATGAGTGGGCTAGGAAAAGAGTACGCCTTTGATAGTATGATAAATCATTTTACTCAAAGTAAAACGGTTTTGATTAATAGAGGAAAATCAAATATAGATATTTAAATATGACAGATCAAATAGCTTTTATTGGTGTTGGAAACATGGGTAACCCAATGGCAGATCAATTAGTTAAAGCTGGTAAAAAAGTTAAAGTCTACGATGTTTCACCAGAAATGATAAAAAAAGCCAAAGATGCTAATTTAGATGTGGTTGATACATTAGATGAGGTCCTTGAGGGTGCAAATTTTGTAATCTCAATGTTACCTGAAGGCAAACATGTAAAATCTCTTTTTTTAGGAGACAAAGGTATTATTGATAAAATTTCAAAGGATGCTCTCATAATTGACTGTTCAACAATTGATATTGAAACTTCTTTATTACTAGGCAAGGAAGCAAAAAATAGAGGAATTAAAATGATTGATGCGCCCGTTACAGGAGGTGTTATGGGAGCAAGAGTAGGTAAATTAAATTTTTTAGTTGGTGGAGATGATGAAGCTGTAAATTTAGCTAAACCATTAATGGATATTATGGGGCAAAAAATTTTACATGCTGGACCACAGGGAAGTGGAGTTGGAGTAAAAATTTGTAACAATATGTCTTTAGGAATTTCAATGATAGCAGCATCAGAGGCACTAATGTTGGCAAAAAGACTAAAGATGGATTTAAAAAAAGTTCATGAAATTATGAAAAATGCTTCTGGAAATAATTGGGCTTTATCAACTTATACACCGCTGCCAAATTTAACAGATGGCGTTCCCTCTAATAACAAATATAGACCAGGCTTTTCTGCGGCCATGATGACTAAAGATTTAAAGTTAGCTAATGATGCTGCAAAATCTGTAAATGCGTCAACACCTCTAGGAAAACATGCCTTAGATATATTTAATGAATTTTGTGAGGGTGGTGATAGCGAAACAGATTATTCAGGTATATCAAAAAAAATTGGTGGAGATGCTTGGGATTATCCCTTTGATCCTAAGGGTAAGAAATAGTTACTATTAAACTTCAGGTTGTAAATGCAACAATTTATCGTTTTACATTTGTATCTCAATGAGTTTTACTCCCTTCATTATTAAGTCTTAATAACAATAAAGAGAGGGATATATAATGAAAAAAATCACTTCAATGATTTTAGCTTTAGTATTTGCAGTTTCAGTAATTGGATCTGCTTCTGCTAAAACATTAAAAATCCAACTTACTTTTCCTAAAACATCATACGATGGACAAATCGTAAAAATGTGGACTGACAGAGTAACAAAATTAACTCGTGGAGAGTTAAAATTTGAGCTTCTTTCAAAAGGTGAAGTTGTTGGTATGAAAGAAACACTAGAAGCTGTTGACAAAGGTCTAGTAGATGGTGGTGCAGCATGGACTCACTACTGGTCAAACTATCACCCAGCTGCGATGTTATTTGGTTCGCCAGTTGCTGGTGGAGGAATTGGCTTAAGTACTAAATCTTGGTTAGCATGGTACTTCGACAATGGTGGTAAAGAGTTATACGACCAATTGTGGAGCGAGATGGGAATGAATGTTAAAGGTTTCGTGATGGCATCATCTGGACCAGAAGCATTAGGTTGGTTTAAAGAGCCGATCAAGAATATGGATGATTTCAGAAAATACAGATTTAGAACTCCTCCAGGAATTCCAGGACAAACATACAAAGATATCGGAATTGCATCAGTATCTCTATCAGGTGGTGATATTTTACCAGCGCTTGAAAAAGGAACAATTGATGCTGCAGAGTGGTGTTGTCCAAAACCAGACTCAGTATTTGGTTTCCAAAAAGTTCTTAAAAACTATTATCTACAAGGTCTTCACCAAAACGTTGTAAATGGAGACATTTACATAAATGGTGATGTTTATAATTCTTTAACGGATCATCAAAAATATGCAATGGAAGTTGCATCTGAAGCTATGATCACAAGAAATATTACAAACAGAGCTGTAGAAAATGGAAAAGCGTTAATTGATCTTACTCAAAATCATGGTGTAAAACTATGGGATACACCAGCTGATTATTTCACTGAGTACATGAACGCTGCTCAAGCTACTCTTAAAAAGAATGCAGCAGAGAATGCTTTCTTTAAACAAGTTTACGAGCACATGACTGAGCACGCAAAAGTTGTAGTACCTTTTATTGCACAAATGGAAACATCTGATGCATCAATTGGATCTGCATTTGCAGCACAACAATAAGTAACTTTATAAAAAACGGGGATTTTACTAATCCCCGTTTTTTTAATAATTTAAATTTAAATAATATACTTGTTCAATGGTTGATAAAGATACAGAACCAAAAGTTAAAGAAAATCTTGATATTACTGACGAATTAATTGCTGAAAGAAGAACAAGTACAAAAATGCCTGAGGACATGACTCCTTGGATGGCAAAAACAGTCGAATTTATTGATTCAAAAATGCTTTTATCAGGCAAAATAATAATGTGGATCACAATTCCACTTATTTATGCAATGATACATGAAGTAATTGGAAGACATTTTTTTAATAGACCTACACTTTGGTCTTTTGATATTAGCAGAATGCTAGCAGGGGCTTTGTTCATGCTTGGTGCAGCATATACATTATCAAAAGGTATTCATATAAGAGCTGACTTTCTCTACAGAAATTGGACAGTTAAAAATCAGGCTAGAGTTGATCTATTTTTATATCTTTTATTTTTTATACCAGGTTTCTTAGTATTTTTTTATGTAAGTTTTGATTATGCTTACACATCAATTTGTGGAAGATCAAATCTTGAAGAATGTTTAGGTGGAAAAGTAAGAATTCAAAGAGCGATGGACACTACATGGATGCCAATAATGTGGCCATTAAAAAGTTGTATGCCAATTGGAGCCTTTTTACTTTTAGTTCAAGGTTTTTCTGAAATACTTAAAACATATTATGCTTTTGTGAAAGGAAGATGGCCTTAATGGAATTCTTTTCACCAGAAATAATCGGCGCAATAATGATTGGTTGCATGTTGTTTGCAATTTTTGTTGGATTTCCTATTTCATTTACGTTGATTTTTTTAGGTCTTGTTTTTGGTTATTGGGGCTTTGGAAAGTTAGTTTTCTATTTAATGACCTTGCAATTTAATATGATAATGACCGAGAATACTCTGGCCGCCGTTCCACTCTTTATATTTATGGGAATTTTGATGGAGCAAGCTGGATTGATGGAAAGATTATTTAACGCGGTACAATTAATGCTCTCAAAAACTAGAGGTGCATTATTTTATGCTGTTATGTTTGTATCAACTATTTTTGCAGCAGCAACTGGGATTGTTGGAGCATCTGTCACAATTTTGGGAATTATGGCTGGAAAAACTATGATCAGGACAGGATATGACACCAGACTTTCAGCGGGTCTAATTTGTGCTGGAGGTACGTTAGGAATTTTAATTCCTCCAAGCATTATGTTAGTTGTTATGGGTCCTGTATTAGAAATACCAGTTACAGATTTATTCGCAGCAGCAATCATCCCAGGAATTCTTTTAGCATTTTTGTATGCCGCTTACACAACGTTAAGATGTTTTTTAAATCCTAAACTTGGTCCTGTATTGCCAGCTTCAGAACGACCAAAAAATATGGCTAAGGTTTGGTATGAGTTTTTAATGGGTTTAATTCCTCCTGCAGGTTTAGTTTTCTTTGCCTTAGGAAGTATTTTATTTGGTCTTGCAACTCCAACTGAAGGTGCCGGCATGGGAGCTTTTGGAGCAATACTTTTAGCACTGGCATATAAAAAACTTACTTATCATGGTCTAAAAGAAGCTCTATTGAAAACATTAGAGATAACAGCATTAATTATGTTTTTAGTTGCGGCCTCAAATTTCTTTGGTGCCGTATTTTCAAAATTAGGAACTCCATCTCTATTAACAGACTTCTTATTAAATCTTGATGTAAATAAATATGTGATTTTAGCGATTATAATGGCTGCAATATTTTTACTAGGTTGGCCTTTAGAATGGGTTCCAATAGTATTAATTGTTTTACCAATAGTTCTACCTTTAATTTTAGAATTAGGTTTTAACTTAACTTGGTTTGCTATTCTTGTAGCTGTCAATTTACAAACCGCCTGGCTATCTCCACCTGTAGCTTTATCAGCTTATTTCTTAAAAGGTGTCGTTCCTCAATGGGATTTAAAAGATATATATTTAGGTATGATGCAATTTATGGTTATTCAATTAATTGGCTTAATATTAATTATTATATTTCCCCAAATAGCATTATGGTTGCCAAGTATAATGTATCCTAGCCCTTAGCTTTTTTATTAAGTTGAGGAATAATTGTTCCTACTAAAATAATTATTAAGGATATAAATATATTAATGGATATTGTAGAACCCAAAACTATCCATGACATTGTAGCACCAATAGGACCAGTTAAAGGATACATTAAACTAATTCTACCGATAGGTGCTCTTCTTAAAGCAAAGTTATAAAATAAATAAGCTCCAAAAGTTATAAAAGATAATGTTATGGCTGCAAGAACTGGAGGACTTAAATTTAGATAATTATTATATTTAAAACTACTATCAGGCCACAATATAAAAAGTATTAGAACAGATAAGATTGCTCCAATCATGTATTGAAAAGTATTAACACCCAATTGATTTACTTTGGTTTGCATAAAACGTCTTCCAAGTACTTCATTAATAGAAACACACATCATTCCTAAAAATATAATAAAATCCCCTAAATAATTTCCGCCTCCAATTTTCTTTTGGGTTGATAATAAAATTAAAGTTCCAATAATTGTAATAAATGCTCCAATTATTACTTTAATTTCAATTTTTTCTTTTAAAAAAATTCTTGCTACAAAAGGCTGCCAAATAGGAAGTGTACTTATTAAAGCAACACCACTTACCGGAGAAGTTAGCAACAGTCCTATATGAAAACTAAGAGTTACCAAAAAAGGATTTAGTAGACCCATTAAAAAAGGAGTTAATCCAATTTTTTTAATAGATAAATCTACTCTCATTAAAAGTGCAAATATTAACATTAAAATAAATGCTAAAGAGAATCGAACTGCCATTAAATCCATTACATAAAACTCTTGTAGTGCTAATTTTACAAATGGAGGACCAGAGCCAAAGCCTATAACAGCAATGAACATTGAAATGTAACCAATATTACTTTTTAAAAAACTCATGTATTAATATCTTACTGTTATCACTTTTATAGACATATAAAAATATTAGTTTAGAATCTTTAAAGTGAGTCAAAATATAGAATTAAAAAATTTTGAATTAGCTACAGTTAATCCAAGTAACAAAACATGGACTTCGGCAGATTTATTCTGTTATTGGGCAAATAGTATTCAAACTATTGCTGGATTTGCTCTTATATCTTCTTTGTATTTAATCTATAATTTAAGTTCTTATTTAGTTTTATCTTCCTCAATAGCTGCATCAATTCTTGTATATTTTTTTATTTCTTTAATTGGTCACCCATCCCAAAAACACGGATTACCTTTTCCAGTTTTGATGAGAATGTCCATGGGCCTAAATGGTGCTAGATATTTAAGTTTATTAAGATCAATTGTTGGAATTTTTATGTTTGGAATACAAACATACTTTATATCCAAATCTATAACATACCTAACAAGAATTATTATTTATTACATATTCGACCCACAAATTTTAGAAAGTGAATTTGTTTTAGAATTTTTTCTAGGCTTAAATGTTATAGATTGGTTTTCATTAATAGTAACATTTTTCATTCAATTTTTTTTATTTACGAATGGTCAAAGATATAATCAAGGATTTTTAAAATTCTCTGCAATATTTGTTTACTTCGGTTTAATTTTCTTTTTTGTTATGCTTATTGCTGAAAATAGCACTCAAATATTTCAATCACTAAAATCTAATACAACTAGTGCAAATTTGATTTCTAAATCAAATGTAATGCCCTTTTTTATTCTCACAGGGACAATTTTTTCATATTTTTCCATTGTGCTTTTGAATTATGGAGATTTTTCAAGATATGTAAAAACTAGCAGAGATCTTAAAATAGGAAATTTATTTTTATTTTTGAATATGATTATCTTTTCCTTTCTTGCGACTACTATTGTAATAGGTGTTGATGTTTTATTGAATCAAAAGCTAATCGTAGTTGATCAAATAATGACAAGGCCGATGGATATAATAGGAAAGATTGATAATGTATATCTAACAGTTTATGCATTAATTTTTATAATATTCTCGTCACTTTCGACAAATTTAATAACTAATTATGTTCCAACACAAAATAGTATAATTAATTTTTTACCTAAAAACTTAGACCTTAAAAGTGCAGGAATACTAATTTTAATATTTGGACTAATTACAGGCAGTTTGTGGCCACCAATACTAAGCCAAATAGAAATAATAAAATTAATTGATAGTTTAGCTGCATTTTTTGGACCAATTTTTGGAGTTATCATTGCAGACTACTATCTTGTTAAGAAAGAAAAAGTTAATCACAAAGATCTTTTTTTTATCAGATTAGAAAACGAGTACATTTATTCAGGTGGATGGAATTATAAAGCGGTATATGCTGTATTAATAGGTTTTATTTTTTCATTTTCAATTATTTGGAATATTAATTTCGAAGATTTTAAAACATTTTCATGGATTATAGGATTTGTCGTTTCATATATTATGTATTATCTTCTAAATGAAAAATAATTATGAAAGCTTTAGTTTATACTGGTGTACAAGAACTTACTTATAGAGATGAACAAGACCCAACAGAAGTAAGTGGAGAAAGTATTCTTAAAGTTCATGCTTCAGGAATTTGTGGATCTGATATGCATGCTTACCATGGTAAAGATGAAAGAAGAATCCCGCCCTTAATTCTAGGTCATGAGGTAAGTGGAAAAATACAAAATGGTAAATTCAAAGATAAAAATGTTGTATTAAACCCATTAATAACTTGTGGAAAATGTGAATACTGCATGAATGGACGCGAGCATTTATGTCCTAACAGAGTTTTATTAGGCATGAATAGACCTTATGAAAGAAGTGGAGTTTTCGCTGAATATGTCTCTACTCCAAATCAAAATATTTATGAAATACCTGATCGTCTAGATTTAAGTGAAGCTACAATTGCTGAACCTACAGCTGTATCTTTACATGCTGTATTGATGGGTGAGACATCATTAAAAAAACCGCTTAAAGAGTGTCGAACTTTGGTACAAGGTGCTGGAGCTATTGGATTATTGTGTTCATTAATTCTATCTAAAATAAAGGGAAATAAAAATATTATAATGTCTGATCCAAACAAACTAAGGCTAGATGTTTGTTCAAAATACTTCGATGGCAAATTTGTTAGTCCAAATGATAAAGAAGTAAAAGAAAATAGTTTCGATATTGTTTTTGATACAGTTGGATTAGAGGTATCTAGACAACAAGCTATTTCTGTGATTAAGCCTGGTGGTAGCATTATTCATATTGGTTTAACACAACCTTCTGGTCATTTTAATTTTAGAAAAGCTACACTTCAGGAAGTAACATTTATAGGCACTTATTGTTATACTAATAAAGATTTTGAAAAAACAATTAAAATTTTGGCTGATAAAGAAATAGGAGATCTATCTTGGATTGAATATCGGGAATTAAAAAAAGGAGCTGAAGCTTTCAAACAAATTCATGATGGCAGTTGTTCTGCTCCAAAAATAGTCTTATTGCCAGAGTAAATACGTAATATTGAAAAAATAATAAAATTGTCTATAAAAGTTTTAATGAAAAATATTTTATCATCAATAATATTCTCAATTTTTCTTTTTTCATTATCTAATGCTAATGAAAAAGTAGTATTTGATTTTACTGAAAATGAACTTTCTACTTTAGAAGTGAGGAAAGTAAGAGGCGCTGATGCAAAAACTATTTATACAATTGGAAAAAACAAGAATGGAAATTATCTAAAAGCAGTAGCAGATAATGCAGCTTCTGGTCTTGGTAAAGAAATAAAAATAGATTTAGACGTCACCCCTTATATTTACATTACATGGAAAGTCGAAAAAGATTTAAAAGGAATTAAAGAAAATACAAAAAAAGGACATGATTTTGCTGCAAGAGTTTTTGTTATTAAAAAAACAGGTGCTACGCCACTATCAAATAGAGCTATTAATTATGTTTATTCTAGCAACTTAAATATTGATGATTATAAACGAAACCCATATACAAAAAAGTCGATAGATTATGTTTTATCCACCACAAAAAATAATTTTGATGAGTGGATTACAGTTAAAGCAAATGTAAAAGAAGATTTTAAAAAACTCCATAAACTAGACGTTAAAGAGTTAGATGGAGTTGCTATTATGGCAGATACTGATAATTCAAAGATGAAAGCTATAAGTTATTTTCAAAATATTTATTTTTCCTCTGAGTAATTTATTTTATATATTTTTTAAGTACTAAACTTAAAAACGAGAGCAAAATTGCAGCAATTACATCAAGAAGTGGTGTTGCTTGAGGATAACCAAAGTTCCACAATACAACCCCTATAAGCCAAATTATATATATTTTCATAAACAAATAATCATTAGTATATATATTCCTTGTCTTTGATAATATATTTTTAATATGGAATTTAAATCAAACTTTAAAGTTTACTATGAAGACACTGATAGTGGAGGAGTAGTTTATTATGCTAATTATTTGAAATTTTTGGAACGAGCTAGAACAGATGCAATCACATCTTTAAATTTTAGTAATAAAAATCTTATAGAAAAATTCGGGATTTATATAATAGTTAAATCTTGCAACTTAAATTTCAATAAACCTGCAAAACTTGAAGACAATTTAAATATTATTTCTAAAGTGTTAGAAGTTAAAAATGTATCAATAAGAATGAAACAGCATATTTTTGTGAATGATAGTATGATTGTTGAGGCTGAAATATTATTAGCTTCAGTAGATGAAAAGGGTAAACCATCAAAACTTCCAGTAGAATTTAAAAATCAATTGATTAAATGACTTTTTTAACCTTAAGAAATAAATTAGTCATTTTATTAACATCAATTCTTCCAGTGTTAACATTTCTAGGACTTGGGTGATAAGATCCGACTAATAAAATGTTATTTGGCAGCTTAAAAAATTTACTGTGTCCAAATTTAATATTATTTTCTATTTTAAATTGTTTTTTATAAAACTCTATACACGCATCAAAAGCTATTTTTCCAAGAGCAATAATAATTTTTAAATTATCTAAGTTTTCAATTTCATTTTTAAAATATTTAAAACAATTATTAAGTTCATTTCTAGTTGGCTTATCTCCTGGAGGAACACATTTTAATGCAGTAGTTATAAAACTATCATTTAGTATCAAGCCATCATTTCTGTGAACTGAATTTGATTTGTTTGATAGTTTAGCTTTATGGAGGCATTTATACAAAAATTCAGATGATCTATCACCTGTAAAAACTCTTCCAGTTCTATTCCCACCGTGAGCAGCAGGGGCTAAACCAACTAATAAAATTCTTGCTTTTCGGTCACCAAAACCTGTTATTGGTTTTCCCCAATATTTCTCATTGATATATTGTTTTCTTTTATCTTTTGCT
Organism: uncultured Pelagibacteraceae bacterium; assembly: GCA_902558435.1. Classification (GTDB taxonomy): domain Bacteria; phylum Pseudomonadota; class Alphaproteobacteria; order Pelagibacterales; family Pelagibacteraceae; genus Pelagibacter. The sequence goes on from CACEDU010000005.1 coordinate 53,854, forward strand.
ATCTGGGTTCTAAAGCTTACAAGTCTTGGACATTTCTTACAATTTATTATTGAGTTTTCAAGTTTTTTAAAACTTTTTTTCATAAATATTAATTTTTAATCAAAGAGTCTTATACTATATTATTTAAAATTATGAATGTAGGTTTTATTGGTGTTGGCTATATGGGTTATGGAATAGCCAAAAATATTTTAAAAAAAGGAAACAATTTATTTGTTATCGCAAATAAAAAAAGAGCACCTATTGATAAGATTGTAAAAGATGGAGCAAAAGAGGTTAAAAGCTACAATGAGTTATGTGAAAAGAATTTAGATGCCTTATTTCTTTGTGTAACCAATACACCCATAGCTATAAGTATTGCAGAAAAATTATCTAATTTATTAAAAGACAGTACATTAATTGTTGACGTTACAACACATAACCAAAATGGATCAATTAAAATGGAACAAATTTTTGCAAAACAAAAAATTAGTTATGTTGAATGTCCTGTAATGGGAGGACCTGTTCAAGCAGAGGAAGGCGTTTGTGGAGGAATTGTTGGTGCTTCTGATGAAAATTTTAAAAAGGCCGAAATTTATTTAAAAACTTTTTGCAAAGATTATTTTCATTTTGGTGAGGTAGGCAAAGGAGCAAAGTCAAAGTTATTAAATAATTTTTTGTCACTAGGCACAGCTACAAATGTTATAGAGTTCATCAAGAGTGCAAAAAAATTAGATATTAATTTAAAAAAACTTTTCGCAGTAGCAAAATTAGGATCTGGAAACTCAACAGCCTTAAATAGAATTTTCGATAATGTCCTTAAGGACGATTATACTGGATTTAAATTTTCAACTTCCAACACTTTAAAAGATCTTACCTATATACATGAAATGCTCAAAGATTTAGGTAATGCAGAAAAATTAGCTGATGTAAAAAAGTCTATTTACAAAAAAGCAGTAGATGACGGTAATGGAGATCTTTTCATAAGTGAACTAATACAAAAAGATTAATTATTCATTTTTTTTATCAGCAAATACAATAGCTATAAGCAATAATGCAGTCCAAAACATTGCCGCTAAACTTTTGATAGCACTCGTTTCAGCACCCCATAAATCAAAAACAAATGCTCCAATAAGAATTCCAATTATATAAATTATTACTACTAATCTAGTCTGAGTCATTTAGTTGTTTCTTTTTAAATAGTGATATTCCATTATTTTTTTTATGATCATAAGATTCTCTAAAACTTTCCAACTGCCATCCTAGCATCCTCTTTTGAATATCTTCTAAATTTTGTTTTTTCCACTCATCACTTGTATTTTGGTCTTTCCAAATCTTCTTTTCATCATTGTCTCTTCCACAGCCATAGCAATATCCAGTTACAGGATCCATTTTGCAAATACTTATACAAGGCGAAATTATCATTTTTTTATATATTTATATCTTTTTACACTATTATTCTGATTGGACAAATTAGATCAATACTATATAAAACACCATAAATTTGGGCGAGTGGCGGAATTGGTAGACGCGTTGGTCTTAGGAACCAATAGTGCAAGCTGTGAAGGTTCGAGTCCTTTCTCGCCTACCATATAAAAAATATGAAAGTAACAGTAGAAAATAAAAAAGGTTTAGAAAAAGATCTTAAAGTATTCATAGACAAAAAAACTATCTCAGGCTTTATGGATGAGAAGTATGAAGAAATAAGAAAGGATGTTGTAATAAAGGGTTTCAGACCTGGTAAGGTACCTACTGAAATATTAAAAAGACAATTTGGTAAAGCTGTTTACGGTGAAGTAATTGATAAGTTGCTAAAAGATACAACAACAAAAGCTTTAGAAGAAAATAAGATCAAACCAGCCGGACAACCTAAAATAGATTTAAAGTCTTTTGGTGAAGGTAAAGATTTAGAATACATTATTTCAGTTACCGAACTACCCAAAGTTTCTGCTAAAGGATTAAGCTCAATTAAAGTAATTGAGTATGTTGTAAAAATTGATCCAAAAGAAACAGATAAAAGAATTAGTGAAATTGCAAAAAGTCAAAATAATTTTAAAGATGCAGAAGCAAATTATAGCTCAAAATTGAATGATCTTGTAATTTTTGATTATAAAGGAACTATTGACGGCAAAGAATTTAAGGGTAACGAGGGTAAAAATACTCAATTAGTTCTTGGAAAAGATTTGTTTATAAAAGGTTTTGATAAACAATTAGAAGGCGTTAAATCAGGTGACACAAAAAATGTAGAAGTAAATCTTCCTGAAAATTTTCCTGAAAAAGACCTTATTAATAAAAATGCTGTGTTTGAATGTAAGATTACAGCAGTGAGGATTCCAGAAGAAGTAAAAGTTAATGATGATTTTGCTAAAAATATGGGTGCCAAAGATTTAGCAAATTTAAAAGAACTGATCTCAAAACAAATTAATGATGAATATAAAAACTCATTAAATATGATTACAAAGAAAAGTATTCTTGAGCAAATAGAAAAAGAAAAACTTGAACAATTACCTCGTAATCTAATTGAACAGGAGATTAAAATATTATCTCAAGGAATGAAGGAAGATGAAGTTAAAAAAAACCAAAAATCATTAGAGGACCAAGCTAAAAAAAGAATTAAAACTGGATTAATCTTAAATGCTTTTGGTGAAGAAAATAAAATTAACGTTTCCCAAGAGGAAATAAATGTAGAAATACAAAAACAATTTAGAATGATGCCAGGTCAAGAAAAGATTGTCAAAGATTATTATGAACAAAATCCAGCAGCCATAGATAGTTTAAGGGGACAAATTTACGAAGAAAAAATAATAGAAGAAATAAAGAAAAAAGCAAATATTACTAAAAAAGAAATTACCAAAGAAGAAGCTGAGAAAATTTTAAAACAAGAAAATGAAAATAACATTAAAGAGCAAGCTAAACTTGCTAAAGAAGATGGAGATGAAAAAAATAAGAAAAAAACAGATCCTAAAAAAAAAGAGGTAAAAACAAAATCTAAAGAAACTAAAAAAACTAAAACTCCCGCATCAAAACCTAAAAAAGCAAAAAAGGTTAGCAAAAAGTAATCACAAGTTGTATAAGATTAATCGAATCGATTATGACTAATAAAATTCCAGAACAGCTAAATACTCTTATACCTATGGTTGTTGAACAATCCAGTAGAGGAGAAAGAGCTTATGATATTTATTCAAGGCTACTTAAAGAAAGAATAGTATTCGTGGTTGGTCCGATTAATGATGCAGTCGCATCATTAGTCACCGCACAATTATTATTTTTAGAGTCTGAAGATCCAAAAAAAGAAATTTCTTTATACATTAATAGTCCTGGAGGGCTTGTAACAGCTGGACTTGGTATTTATGACACTATGCAATACATCAAACCAGAAATAAGTACTTTGTGCATTGGACAAGCAGCAAGTATGGGTTCATTTTTATTATCGGCAGGGTCTAAGGGAAAAAGATTTTCATTACCAAATTCAAGAATAATGGTACACCAACCTTCAGCTGGGTTTCAAGGACAGGCTACAGATATAGAAATTCATGCTAATGAAGTTTTGTCTTTGAAAAAAAGACTAAATGAAATTTATTCAAAACATACTGGAAAATCTGTAGATGAAATTAAATCTGCGTTGGAGAGAGACAACTTTATGACGCCAGATAATGCAAAAAATTTTGGTTTAATAGATAAAGTAGTAGAAAAAAGAGAATAAGTCACAATATATAGCTTCTTCACAACCTCTACTTGATTACATCATACTTAATGTATTAAAGTATATATATTGATTCGAATTAGAAATTATGAGCAACAATAAAAATATTCTTTACTGTTCCTTTTGTGGAAAAAGCCAACATGAGGTAAGAAAATTAATCGCTGGACCAACAGTATTCATTTGTGATGAATGTGTTGAACTATGCATGGATATCATAAAAGAGGAAAGCAAAGATAATTTTGTTAAACATCAAGATGGTCTACCTTTGCCAAAAGAAATTTGCAAAGTTCTTGACGATTATGTAATTGGACAATCTCATGCAAAAAAAGTTTTATCTGTTGCAGTGCATAATCATTATAAAAGATTAAATTACGAAAATAAGACAAGTAAAAATGTTGAACTTTCAAAATCAAATATTTTACTAGTTGGACCTACTGGTTGCGGAAAAACTTTGCTTGCACAAACTCTTGCAAGAATACTAGATGTACCTTTTACAATGGCTGATGCAACCACCTTAACTGAGGCTGGTTATGTAGGTGAAGATGTTGAAAATATAATATTAAAATTATTACAAGCGGCTGACTACAATGTTGAAAAAGCTCAAAGAGGAATTGTTTACATTGACGAAGTTGATAAAATTAGTAGAAAATCAGAGAATCCATCTATAACTAGGGATGTCTCTGGAGAAGGTGTTCAGCAAGCTTTATTAAAAATAATGGAAGGCACAGTTGCAAGTGTTCCGCCTCAAGGAGGCAGAAAACATCCACAACAAGAATTTTTACAGGTTGATACAACCAATATTTTGTTTATTTGTGGAGGGGCCTTTGCTGGCTTGGATAAAATAATTTCTCAAAGAGATAAAGGATCGTCAATTGGATTCGGTGCTGAGGTAAAAACTATAGAGGACAAGAAAACTGGAGAATGGATGAAAAATTTGGAGCCAGAAGATTTATTAAAATATGGTCTTATTCCAGAGTTTATTGGTCGACTCCCAATCACAGCAACTCTAGAAGACTTGGATGAAAAATCCTTAGTAAAAATTTTAATAGAACCAAAAAACTCACTAATAAAACAATATCAAGAATTATTTAGGCTAGAGGGTGTAAAATTAACTTTTAAAGACCAAGCTGTAAAAGATATTGCAAATAAAGCTATTAGTAAAAAAACTGGTGCAAGAGGATTAAGATCAATCTTAGAAAACTTATTGCTAAAAACTATGTTCGATTTACCAGGGCAGGAAAATATTGAAGAAGTGATTATAGATGCTGGTGCTACTAAAGGTATATCGCAACCAATAATTGTTCATACAAAGAACAAATCAAAAACAGAAAAGACCACTGCGGCTTAAATAAGAGTTAATAAGCAAAAGTTTCCTATTGCATTATAAGATATAATATCCATATTTACAAATATGGAAGTTAAATTAACACAACCTTTATTACCTTTAAGAGACATAGTTGTATTTCCAAGTATGGTAATACCTCTGTTTGTTGGAAGAGATAAGTCTATCACAGCATTAAACGAGGTGATGAAGAGTGATAAAAAAATAATTTTAGTTACACAAAAAAATTCGGAAGTGGATGATCCTAGAAAAAACGATGTTTTTTCTTATGGATGTGAAAGTAATATATTACAACTATTAAAATTGCCTGATGGAACAGTTAAGGTTCTTGTAGAGGGAATTAAAAGAGTAAAAATTGTTGATTTCAAGGATGATGAAAAATTTATAACATGTACTTATGAGCATCAAAAAGATATTATTAATAAAGATGAGGATCTTTTACCCTTAGCATTAACAGCAGTTAGAAGATTGGAAAAACTTACTTCCGTTAATAAAAAAATTTCTTCAGAAACTATAAATAATATAAAACAACTGAAAGACCCATCAAAAATTGTTGACAACATAGTTTCTAATTTGAACGCATCGATATCAGAAAAACAACAAATATTTGAAACTCTAGATGTAAAGAAAAGGTTAAATGCAGCTATTAAAATGATGGAAAGCGAGACAAGTATTATTGGTGTTGAAAAAAGAATTAGAGGAAGAGTTAAAACTCAAATGGAGAAAACCCAAAGGGAATATTATTTAAATGAGCAATTAAAAGCTATTCAAAAAGAGCTTGGAGAAATTGAAGATGGCAAGGATGAAACAACAAACCTTAAGAAATCAATTCAAAAAGCTAAAATGCCAAAAGAAGTTGAGAAGAAATGTATGTCTGAGCTTAAAAAGCTAAAAAATATGAGTCCAATGTCTGCAGAGGCAACAGTTGTAAGAAATTATTTAGATTGGATGATAGATCTACCATGGTTTAAAAAGGACAATGTTGATATCGATTTGAACAAAGGTCTTAAGATTTTAGATGAAGATCATTTTGGCCTTGAAAAAGTAAAAGAAAGGATTATTGAATTTCTAGCAGTTCAAAAAAGAATGGAAAAAATAAAAGGTCCAATTTTGTGTTTAGTAGGACCACCTGGTGTAGGAAAAACTTCATTGGGAAAATCCATGGCTAAAGCAACCAATAGACAGTTTATTAGAATGTCTTTGGGTGGAGTAAGGGATGAAGCAGAAATTAGGGGTCATAGAAGAACATATATAGGATCTTTGCCTGGAAAAATTATTCAGATGATGAAGAAAGCTGGAACAAAAAATCCATTATTCTTATTGGATGAAGTTGATAAAATTGGAAATGATTATAGAGGAGACCCTTCATCAGCGTTATTAGAGGCTTTAGATCCTGAGCAAAATACTGCATTCAATGATCATTATTTAGAGGTTGATTATGATTTGTCAGATGTAATGTTTGTAACTACTGCTAATACCTTAAATATATTACCACCGTTATTAGACAGAATGGAAGTCATTAGAATTCCTGGTTATACTGAGGATGAGAAAATAAATATAGCCAATAAATACCTTTTGCCTAAACAGGTAAAAGAAAATGGTGTTAAAGAAGGTGAACTAGACTTAGCAGATGGCACAATTAAAGAAATCATTAGAAGCTATACAAGAGAGTCAGGTGTACGAAATTTAGAAAGAGAAATTTCAAAAGTAACAAGAAAGGTTGTAAAAAAAGTAGTAAGTGGAGAGGTTGAAAAGGTAAAAGTGAGTGATGAAAATATTCCAGACTTTTTGGGAATAAAAAAATTTAAATTTGGTGAGGTAGAAGAAAAGAATAAAACTGGAATTGTAATAGGATTAGCTTGGACTGAAGTAGGAGGAGAAATTCTTAAGATAGAAACTGTAAATATGCCAGGGAAAGGTAGAATGCAGATAACTGGCAAACTTGGTGATGTGATGCAAGAGTCTGTCAAAGCGGCAAAATCATTTGTTAGATCAAAAAGTTTAGAATATGGAATCATACCACCATTTTTTGAAAAAAAAGATTTCCACATTCACGTGCCTGAGGGAGCAACCCCAAAAGATGGACCGTCAGCTGGTATAGCGATGGTTACCTCTATTGTCTCATCTATAACAAATATTCCAGTAAATAGAGAAATTGCAATGACAGGTGAAGTAACTATAACAGGCCAAGTTTTACAAATTGGAGGATTAAAGGAAAAATTATTAGCAGCTCATAGGGCTGGAGTTAAAAAAGTATTAATTCCCAAAGAAAATGAAAAAGATTTAGTTGATATACCAAAAAAAGTAAGAGAAGATATTAAAATCATACCTGTTGAGACTGCTGACGAAGTGTTAAAAATTGCCCTTACAAAAGAGTTAAAACCAGTAGAATGGACTGAAGTTGATAAGATTTCAGATACAAAAAAGGATGATAAATCACAAGCTAGTATCCAGTAATAAACAATTTACTTTATTAACCTGTTGATGTAAGAGTACCTTGATTTTGGGTGGTTAGCTCAGTTGGTAGAGCATCTCGTTTACACCGAGGGGGTCAAAGGTTCGAGTCCTTTACTACCCACCATTAACACCTGTGGGGGTGTAGCTCAGTTGGTTAGAGCACCTGCCTGTCACGCAGGGGGCCGAGGGTTCGAGTCCCTTCACTCCCGCCATTATTTAAGTAAAATCGCGCTTAAAAATGTGACATATCTCCACTTTTAGTTGATATAATAGTTGTTACATAGGAATCATATGATTGCGGAATTTTTACAAGAATATCTACCGATAATATTATTTTTGATAATAGCTCTAGGGTTAAGCCTTGCTTTTGTTGCAATAAATTATATCGCAGCTCCAAAAAGACCTGATCCAGAAAAGCTTTCAGCCTATGAATGTGGTTTTGAACCTTTCAATGACTCTCGTATGGAATTTGATGTAAGATTTTATTTGGTAGCAATTTTATTTATAATATTTGATTTAGAAATTGCATTTTTATTCCCATGGGCAATTTCACTTGGTCAAATTGGTTTATATGGTTTTTGTTCTATGATGTTATTTTTATTTATTTTAACTGTTGGATTTATTTATGAGTGGAAAAAAGGAGCCTTAGATTGGGAATAAGATGAATTTAGAAAATAGAAAAAAAGATATCCCTGAAGAGTTTAAACAACTGGCTCAAGATTTTAGTGATAACGGTTTTATAACAACATCATTAGACAATCTTGTTACTTGGGCAAGAACTGGTTCATTACATTGGATGACATTTGGTTTAGCTTGTTGTGCCGTAGAAATGATGCAAACATCTATGCCAAGGTATGATCTTGAAAGATTTGGTGCAGCACCAAGAGCTTCACCACGTCAATCTGATGTTATGATAGTAGCAGGAACCTTAACAAACAAAATGGCTCCAGCCTTGAGGAAAGTTTATGATCAGATGCCAGAACCTAGATATGTCATATCAATGGGTAGTTGCGCTAACGGTGGAGGTTATTATCACTATTCATACTCTGTAGTTAGAGGGTGTGATCGTGTAGTACCAGTAGATGTATATGTTCCTGGATGTCCTCCTTCTGCTGAAGCTTTATTGTATGGGATATTACAATTGCAGAAAAAAATTAGAAATAAAGGTTCCCTGGAAAGATAAAAATGAAAAATCTTGAGGACCTGGAAAAATTTATTAATTCTGAATTAGCATCAAAAATTAATAATTCATTTATAAATCATGATAGTATTAATTTAAACATAGATCATGATGAATTGATTGATGTTGTAATTTTTTTGAAAACTAACAAAGAAACAAAATTTAGACAATTAATTGAAATTACCGCTGTAGATTATCCAGAAAATGAAAATAGATTTAAGATGGTTTACCTTCTTTTAAGCCACGAATATAATAAAAGGATTATTATTGAATATGCGATAAAGGAAAAAGACATAATCTCATCAATAACTTCAATATTTCCCTCAGCGAATTGGATGGAAAGAGAGGTATTTGATATGTATGGTTTAAATTTTAAAAATCATCCTGACTTGAGAAGAATTTTAACTGATTATGGTTTTGAGGGATACCCTTTGAGAAAAGATTTTCCTCTTACTGGACACAATGAGGTTAGGTATAGTGAGGAAGAAAAAAAAGTGATCTATGAACCTGTAAAATTAGAACAAAATTATAGAAATTTTGATTATGAAAGTCCCTGGGAAGGTACAAAATATATTAAAGAAATTAAGAAAAGTTAATGGCAAAAGAAAAAAAAACATTAAATTTAAATTTTGGACCACAACACCCTGCAGCACATGGTGTCTTAAGACTAATTCTTCAACTAGATGGAGAAGTTGTTGAAAAAGCTGATCCTCATATAGGATTATTACATAGAGGTACAGAGAAATTAATAGAAAATAAAACATATATACAGGCAGTTCCTTATTTTGATCGTCTTGATTATGTGGCTCCAATGAACCAGGAACATGCTTTCGCATTAGCTATAGAAAAAATTCTTAAACTTAAAGTGCCTGCTAGAGCGAAATATATAAGAGTAATTTTCTGTGAAATAGGGCGAATATTAAGCCACATATTAAATGTAACGACCCAAGCCATGGACGTTGGAGCATTAACACCAACCTTATGGGGTTTCGAAGAAAGAGAAAAATTAATGGGATTTTATGAAAGGGTATCTGGATCTAGGTTACATGCTAATTATTTTAGAGCTGGCGGAGTACATAAAGATCTGCCCGCTGGACTTGAAAATGATATTGATGATTTTTGTAATAAATTTCCAAAAATTATAGATGATTTAGAAACTTTACTAACAGACAACAGAATATTTAAACAGAGAAATGTAGATATAGGAATTGTTTCAAAGCAAGATGCATTAGATTATTCTTTTTCTGGCGTAATGCTAAGAGGTTCTGGTGTGGCTTGGGATCTAAGAAGAAGCCAGCCTTATGACTGTTATGATGATTTAGAATTTAAAATTCCTGTAGGAAAAAATGGAGATTGTTATGATAGATATCTTTGCAGAATTGAAGAAATGAGAGAAAGTGTAAAAATCATTAAACAATGTTTACAAAATCTTCCAAAAGGCCCAATTAAAACAGAGGATGGAAAAATTTCACCACCACCTAAGAAGGAAATTAAACAGTCTATGGAGGCTTTGATTCATCATTTTAAGCTATTCACAGAAGGATATAGAGTTGAAAAGGATGAAATATATACTGCAGTTGAAGCTCCTAAAGGTGAATTCGGTGTTTATTTAATATCAGATGGCTCAAGTAAACCTTACAAATGCAAAATTAGAGCTCCTGGATTCACGCATCTTCAAGCAATGGATCATTTAATAAAAGGTCATATGCTTGCTGATGTTCCTGCTGTTTTAGGGTCAATGGATATTGTTTTCGGAGAGGTTGATAGATGAGCATAAAAAAAATTCACAAAGATCAACCTGAGACTTTTGAGTTTAATGAAAAAAGTATGCAAGCTGCAAATAAAATAGTTTCAAATTATCCAGATGGAAAACAACAAAGTGCAGTAATGGCATTGCTATATATTGCGCAAAGACAAAATGATAATTGGATACCATTAAAAGCAATGAAATACATAGCTAAATTTTTAGGTATGCCTTATATAAAAGTTTATGAAGTGGCAACTTTTTATTCAATGTATAATTTATCTCCAGTAGGTAAATATTTTTTTCAAGTTTGTACTACAACCCCTTGTATGCTTCGTGGTGCTTATGATTTAGTTAAAGTTTGTAAAAAAAAAATATCTAAAAAAGAAAATGAATTATCTCAAGATGGAAAAATATCTTGGATGGAGGTCGAGTGCCTTGGTGCATGTGTAAATGCTCCAATGATGCAGGTAAATGAAGATTATTATGAAGATTTAAATGACAAAAAACTTGAGGAAATAATAGACACGATATATCAAAATAAAATTCCGAAACCAGGATCTTACACAGGAAGAATTAATGCAGAGCCAGTGAATAATCGAAAAACTTTATTAGGAAACAAAAATGCTTAAAGACGAAGATAGAATATTTCAAAATTTATATAATGACAATGGTGCAGATTTAGAGTCTGCTAAATTAAGAAATGATTGGAGTGGAACAAAAGAAATTTTAGAAAAAGGGAGAGATTGGATTATTAATGAGGTTAAATCTTCTGAACTTAGAGGTAGGGGTGGAGCTGGTTTTCCAACTGGTCTAAAATGGTCTTTTGCACCAAAAGAAGTTGTATCTAGACCACATTATTTAGTGATTAACGCTGATGAGTCCGAACCTGGGACATGTAAAGATAGAGACATATTAAGATTTGAACCTCACAAATTAATAGAAGGTTGCTTAATAGCTTCATATGCAGTTAACGCTCACAAATGTTATATTTATATTAGAGGTGAATATTTTAATGAAGGACAAAAACTTCAAATAGCTATTGATGAGGCCTATAAAAATAATTTAATTGGTAAAGATTCATTAAATTCGGGATGGGATTTAGATATCTATATTCATTATGGAGCTGGTGCCTATATTTGTGGGGAAGAAACCGCTTTACTTGAAAGCTTGGAAGGTAAAAAGGGACAACCAAGATTAAAACCTCCATTCCCTGCATTAATCGGATTATATGGATGTCCCACAATCATAAATAATGTTGAAACTGTAGCAGCAGTTCCTACAATTTTAAGAAGAGGTGCTAAATGGTTTAGTTCACTTGGAAGACCTAAAAATACTGGTACAAAAATTTATTGTATTTCTGGAAATGTAAATAATCCATGCAATGTTGAGGAAGAAATGGGAATTCCACTTAGAGAATTAATTGAAACTCATGCTGGAGGTGTTGTTGGTGGTTGGGACAATCTTAAAGCTGTGATACCAGGTGGTTCCTCGATGCCAATGTTACCTAAAGAAATTTGTGACAATATGAAAATGGATTTTGATTCATGTGTGGAGAATAAAACAGGACTTGGAACAGCTGGAATTGTTGTAATCAATAATGACCAAGATATTATTAAATGTATGGCAAGAATAGCTAGATTTTATAAACATGAAAGCTGCGGTCAGTGTACACCATGCAGGGAAGGATCTGGATGGATGTGGAGAATGTTGGAGAGAATGGCTGCAGGTGAGGCAACCCCTGACGAAGTAGATATGTTATTTGATGTAACGAAACAAATAGAAGGTCATACCATTTGTGCTTTTGGTGAAGGATCATCTTGGCCAGTTCAAGGGTTAATTAGACATTTTAAGGATGAAATATTAGATAGAAATAAATTTGACCCAGTTGTAAAAAAACAAAAAAATATTCCATACCTAGTAGATCAACATTTATTAGAAAAGGAAAATGCCTAAATTAAAAGTAAACGATATTGATATTGAAGTTGAAGATGGTCTAACAGTACTTCAAGCTTGTGAGCAAGCTGGTGCTGAAATTCCAAGATTTTGTTATCATGAAAAACTTTCTATAGCTGGAAATTGTCGTATGTGTTTGGTTGAAATGGAAAAATCACCAAAACCTATAGCCTCATGTGCAATGCCTGCAGCTGAAGGCATGGTAATTAAAACAAATACAGAAAAAGTTGAAAAAGCAAGAAAAGGAGTGATGGAGTTTTTGCTAGCTAACCATCCTTTGGATTGTCCTGTTTGTGATCAGGGTGGTGAATGTGATTTACAAGATCAATCTATGTTTTATGGAATTGATAAATCACGATTTAAGGAGAATAAAAGACATGTACCTGAAAAATATATGGGTCCATTAATAAAAACGCAAATGACGAGATGTATTCACTGTACTAGATGTATTAGATTTGCTACTGAAGTAGCAGGAGTGCCAGAATTAGGTGCGATTGGACGTGGAGAAAATATGGAAATTACCACATATTTAGAGAAATCTATGGACTCTGAAATGTCAGCAAATGTAATAGATTTATGTCCGGTTGGTGCATTAACTTCAAAACCTTATGTGTTTGAAGCAAGACCTTGGGAATTAAAAAAGACTGAAACAATTGATGTCATGGATGCAGTTGGGTCAAATATTAGAGTGGATACTTACGATTGGGAAGTAAAAAGAGTCTTACCAAGAATTAATGAGGAAATTAATGAAGAGTGGATTTCGGACAAAACAAGATATGCATGTGATGGATTAAAAAATCAAAGACTAGACACTCCATTTATAAAAAATAATGGAATTTTTGAAGAAATAAATTGGCAGGATGCATACACAAAAATTAAAGAAAAAATTTCAAAAACATCACCTGAAAAAATAGTTGGTTTAACTGGTGACATGACAAATATGGAAACAATGTTTGCTGTTAAAAAATTATTTCAAAAAACTTTAAATTCAAGTTATTTGGACTCTAGAGCAAACCATACTTACATAAATTTTGAAAACAGAAATAATTACCTTTTTAATTCTAGTATAGAAGGGATTGAAGAAAGTGATCTTATATTATTAGTAGGCACAAATCCCAGATTTGAGGCAACTATATTAAACTCAAGAATAAGAAAAACTTATTTAAAAAATAAAACTGAAATATTTTCTTTAGAGGATGTGGGTGATTTAACTTATCCTTACACAGTTTTAGAAAATAATTCAAAAGTAATTAATAAAATAATTATGAATGAACACGATATTTCAAATAAAATTGCTAATGCAGAAAAACCTATAATTATCATTGGTCAATCTATTCTAAATAGTAACAATGGTGCATATATATTTGAGGAGTTGAAAAAGTACTTAACTAGTATTAATAAAATTGATGATAATTGGAATTCACTAAACATTTTATCAACTGACGCATCAGCTGTTGGTTCTTATGATTTAGGAATTTTTTCCTCAAATGATGGAAGTAATAAAACTCTTAAAAAAATTGAGGATGGTGACGTAGAAGTTGTTTTTTTATTTGGTCAAGACAATCTCAAAATTAAAAAAAAAAACGAATTTATAATTTATATTGGAAGTCATGGCGATAAAGGTGCAGGTATGGCAGATCTTATATTGCCTGGTGCTGCATTTACTGAACAAGATGGTTATTTTACCAACTTAGAGGGAAAGCTTCAAAAAGCTTATAAAGCTTCATATCCACCAGGAGAAGCTAAAGAAGATTGGCAAATAATTAATGAATTATCTTCTACTATCTATGGAAATTTTTTATTTAATAATAAAGATGAACTATTAAAATCTATGCAAGACCATTTAAATAATAAAAATATTAAAACTTTTGAAGTGCCTAAATATAATCTGAATGATGAAAAAATATTAGTTAAAGATATAGATTATTACTACTCTAATACGATTGCCCGTGCATCCAAAACAATGTCAGAGTGTAGATATGCAAGATCTAATTTAAAAAAAACTGGAACTGAGGGATAATGGAATCTTATTTTTCAATATTACTTACTGAAGTTTATAAAATTTTATTTTTATTAATACCTGTTTTAGTTTCTGTAGCAATGATAGTATGGCTTGATAGAAGAGTTTGGGCTTTTGTTCAAAAAAGGAGAGGACCTAATGTTGTTGGTCCATTTGGTTTATTTCAATCATTGGCCGATGCATTAAAATATATCTTTAAAGAAATAATAATACCTGCAAGTTCAAACAAGCTTGTATTTGTATTAGCTCCAGTCGTAACTATGACATTAGCATTAATATCATGGGCTGTTATTCCATTTGATGAAGATTTTGTTTTAGCTGACATAAATGTTGGTATTTTATATCTTTTCGCAGTTTCATCGTTAGGTGTCTATGGAATAATTATGGGAGGGTGGGCTTCCAACTCTAAATATCCTTTTCTAGGTGCAATCAGATCTGCTGCACAAATGGTATCATATGAAGTTTCAATAGGAGTTATAATAATCAATGTTCTATTGTGTGTTGGTTCTTTGAACTTAAGTGACATAGTTATGGCACAACAAAATTTATGGTTTGTTATTCCATTGTTTCCAATGTTTGTAATTTTTTTTATTTCTGCACTGGCAGAAACAAATCGTCCTCCATTTGATTTACCAGAGGCAGAAGCTGAACTAGTGGCTGGATATCAAACTGAATATTCGGGAATGATGTATGCTATGTTTTGGTTAGGAGAGTATGCAAATATTT
The DNA here is from genome assembly GCA_902558435.1 of uncultured Pelagibacteraceae bacterium. Taxonomy (GTDB): domain Bacteria; phylum Pseudomonadota; class Alphaproteobacteria; order Pelagibacterales; family Pelagibacteraceae; genus Pelagibacter. The sequence continues at coordinate 68,958 of CACEDU010000005.1, forward strand.
TATTAATGTGTGCAATGGGATCAGTTTTGTTTTTAGGTGGCTGGTTATCTCCAATAGATATCTTCCCATTTAATGCTATTCCAGGTCCATTTTGGTTAATCTTTAAAATATTGTTTTTATTTATTTTATTTGCGTTGGTTAAAGCAACTGTTCCTAGATACAGATATGACCAATTAATGAAGCTTGGTTGGAAGATATTTCTCCCATTTTCACTGTTTTATGTTGTTTTAACTTCAAGTTTTTTACTATATTTTGACTTACTGCCAGGAAAATAAATGAAAATTTCAAGATTATTAAAAACCATATTCATGATTGATTTTGTGACCGGTTTATTAATTGCAATAAAAGAGACTTTTAAGACAAAAAAGACAATCAATTATCCTTTTGAAAAAGGATCTTTAGGAACAAGGTCTAGAGGGGAGCACGCTCTTAGAAGATATCCTAATGGTGAAGAAAGATGCATAGCATGTAAGCTTTGTGAAGCAGTATGTCCAGCCCAAGCTATTACAATTGAGTCAAAGGAAAGAGATGATGGTAGTAGAAAAACAGTAAGATACGATATTGATATGCTTAAGTGCATATACTGTGGTCTTTGTGAAGAGTCATGTCCTGTGGATGCAATTGTCCAAGGTCCAAATTTTGAATTTGCAACAGAGTCGAGAGAAGAGCTTTATTATACAAAAGAAAAACTCTTGGAAAATGGAGATAGGTGGGAAAATATTTTAGCTGCTAATATAAAGGCTGATAGTTCTCACAGGTAATCTTATGATTGCACACACAGTTTTCTTCTATATTTTCTCTTTAATAGCTATTGTTTCTGCAGTCATGGTAACAGTCTCAAAAAATACAGTTCACTCTGTATTTTTTTTAATCCTCGATTTTATTAGCATTTCCTGTTTATTTATTATGATTGGTGCAGAATTTTTAGGAATGATCATGCTTATTGTCTATGTTGGAGCTGTGGCAGTTTTATTTTTATTTGTTGTAATGATGTTAAATGTCGCTGAACAGAAAGGTCAGTGGTTTAGCTCAAGATGGGATGGCGGAACCCATATACCAGTTGGTTTGCTAGTTAGCTTAATTATTTTTTTTGAACTGATAATTGTAATTGGAGGATGGAAATATAAACCTGATTTATTAAATAGTCTTTCTATAAATATATCTACCGATGTCACTAATACTAGATCTATTGGAAATGTTTTATATACTGATTACATACACCTATTTCAAATCTCAGGCATGATACTATTAGTTGCTATGATAGGAGCAATCGTCTTAACTTATAGAGAAAGAGCCGGAGTCAAAAGACAAAGTTATGTTAAGCAAATTTCTAGAGAAAGAGATGAGGGTGTTGATTTAGTTGAAGCTGAGAGAAATAAAGGAGTTAAAATAGATGCTTAGCATAGGTTTAGGACATTATTTAACATTAGCTGCAATTATATTCACTATTGGTGTAGTAGGTATTTTTCTTAATAGAAAAAATGTAATAGTTATTTTGATGAGTATTGAACTAATTTTACTTGCTGTAAACATAAACCTTGTTGCATTCTCTATATTTATCAATGATTTGAGTGGGCAAATATTTACATTATTTATTTTAACAGTTGCTGCTGCCGAGGCTGCTATCGGGTTAGCTATAATTGTAGTTTATTTTAGAAATTCAGACACAATAAGAGTTGAAGAGATTAAAAATTTAAAAGGATAAAATGGAATACCTAATTTTATTTCTACCTCTAATAGGATCTGTAATTAGTGGTTTTTTTGGAAAGAAAATAGGAGACAGAAAATCTCAAATTTTGACAAGTTCGTTTGTCAGTATTTCAGCAATACTCTCTTTATTTATTTTGTATAAAGTTATTAGTTCAGATTATTCTAATAATCTTCTTATAGCTACCTGGATTAATTCTGGAACATTAAATGTTAATTGGTCGATAAAAATTGACTCCTTATCAGCAGTTATGTTTGTTGTGGTAAATTTTGTTTCAGCTTTAGTTCATATTTACTCAATTGGTTATATGTCACACGATCCCCATAAAACAAGATTCATGGCATACTTATCAATGTTTACTTTTGCAATGTTAACTTTAGTAAGTTCAGACAACTTTATTCAACTATTTTTTGGTTGGGAAGGCGTAGGTTTATGCTCATATTTTTTAATTGGATTTTGGTTTAAAAAAGAGAGCGCGAACAAAGCTGCAATAAAAGCCTTTGTTGTTAATAGAGTTGGTGATTTCGGTTTAGCGCTTGGAATTTTTCTGATTTTTTACGTTTTTGGTACAGTTAATTATGATGGGGTTTTTGAACAAATCCCAAATGTTTTAGATAAAAAAATAAATTTTATTGGTATTAATATAGAAATTATTGATTTGATTTGTTTACTTTTATTAATTGGAGCAATGGGTAAATCAGCTCAATTTTTGTTACATACATGGTTGCCTGATGCTATGGAAGGTCCAACGCCAGTATCTGCATTAATTCACGCTGCAACAATGGTAACTGCTGGAGTATTTCTCATTGTGAGATGCTCGCCTATATATGAATACTCTCAATTAGCTTTAACAGTTATAACCATAATTGGAATGACTACTGCATTCTTTGCTGCAACAGTTGCACTTGTTCAAAATGATATTAAAAAAATTATTGCTTATTCTACTTGTAGTCAATTGGGCTATATGTTTTTTGCTGCCGGAGTAGGTGCTTACAATGTTGCGATGTTTCATCTATTTACACATGCTTTTTTTAAAGCTTTGCTATTTTTAGGAGCTGGTGCTGTAATTCATTCATTTCATGATGAACAAGATATAAACAAAATGGGTGGAGTGATAAAGAAACTTCCATACACATATGTATTAATGATTATAGGAACTCTTGCTTTAACAGGTTTTCCTTTTTTGTCAGGTTTCTATTCCAAAGATGCAATAATAGAATTTGCGTACCTAAGAGGAAATAGTGTTGGAATACTTGCAGCTTTTGTAGGTATTATTACAGCTTTATTAACATCAATTTACTCTTGGAGACTTATTTTTAAAACATTCCATGGAAATTTTAACAATAAAGAGCTCAGTGTTGATAAAATACATGAGTCACCTTTGGTTATGATTGCTCCTTTAATTGTTTTAGCAATAGGAGCTATATTTGCGGGCATGTTTTTTAAAGGTTTGTTTATAGGGCATGAAATAGCATATGAATTTTGGGGTCAATCAATAAAATTTTTAGAACCACTCAGCACAGATCATCCACCAACATGGTTTTTGTTGTTAACACCTATACTTGTTACTGCTGCAATTCCATTTTCTTATTATTTATATTTAAAAAATAAAAATATAGTTAAAGAATTAAAAGAAATGAATGAACCAATTTATACATTTTTAGTTAAGAAATGGTACTTTGATGAAACATATGATTATTTATTTGTTAATCCTTCAAAAAGAATTGGAAAGTTTTTATGGAAAAAAGTTGATGGATCAATAATAGATAAATTTGGTCCTGATGGGATTTCAAGTGTAATTAAAAATTTATCAATAAAAGCAGTCAAATTTCAATCTGGATTTATTTATCAATATGCATTTGTTATGTTGATTGGATTTTCAGTCTTACTAACAATACTGATATTAAACTGATGAACTTTCCGATTTTATCGTCCTTAATTTTGCTACCTACAATAGGTGCTTTATTTATATTATTCACAAAATCATCAAGCGGAAAATATCAAAGTTCCAAATATGTAGCTTTATTTATTTCTTTAGTAAATTTTTTATTATCTTTATATCTTTGGTATGTTTTTGATAAAAATTCAATAGACTTTCAGTTTGTAGAAAATAGAGAGTGGTTATCAGGATTTATAAATTATAAAGTTGGGATAGATGGTATTTCAATTTTATTTATAATATTAACAACTTTCATAACTCCAATTTGCATTATTTCAGTTAATGCTACAATCAAAAATAGACTTAAGGATTTCTTAATTGCTATATTAATAATGGAAACATTTATGATTGGTGTTTTCTGCTCACTTGATCTAATAGTATTTTATTTATTTTTTGAGGCAGGTCTTATACCAATGTTTTTAATTATTGGTATTTGGGGTGGAGATAGAAGAGTCTATTCGGCATTTAAATTTTTTCTATACACTTTATTAGGATCAGTTCTTATGTTAGTTGCTATTATTTCAATATATTGGATAACAGGAACCACAGATGTTGAAAGACTTTATGAGCTTGGTATTCAAACAGATTACCAAAATTTATTATGGCTAGCATTTTTCAGTTCTTTTGCAGTTAAAACTCCTATGTGGCCTGTTCATACTTGGCTACCAGATGCTCACGTAGAAGCTCCGACTGTTGGCTCAGTCCTGCTAGCAGCAATATTGCTTAAAATGGCTGGATATGGATTTATTAGATTTTCGATAGGATTATTTCCCATAGCCTCTGAAAATTTCACAATGTTAGTTTATATCTTGAGTTTAATTGCAATTATTTACACTTCTCTTGTTGCCTTAATGCAGGAAGATATGAAAAAACTCATAGCATACTCCTCAGTTGCACATATGGGATTTGTAACACTAGGCATCTTCACAATGACCCAGCAAGGTATTGAAGGAAGTATTTTCCAAATGATTAGTCATGGACTTGTATCAGCTGCACTTTTCTTGAGTGTTGGGGTTGTCTATGAAAGGCATCACACAAGATTAATTAATAAATATGGCGGTTTAGTCTCAATAATGCCAAGATATGCAATAGTTTTTATGGTATTCACACTAGGAGCATTAGGACTACCTGGAACAACAGGTTTTGTTGGTGAATTTTTAATTTTGATGGGCGCATTTGAGAAAAATATCCTAGTAGCAATGATTGCAAGTTTAGGTGTAATTTTAGGAGCAGCATATATGTTATGGCTTTTTAAAAGGGTTATATTTGGAGAAATAACTAATCAACAGCTAAAAAGTATGAAAGATTTGAAAACTTTTGAGATTATCACATTATCAGCTTTAGTAATACCAATTTTATTTTTTGGTTTTTATCCGGAACCTTTAATGAATTCAATTGAAGCATCAGTAGAGAATACTTTAAACATGTATAATTTTGATTTAATTAACAATCTTGCATCAAAGGACTAATGGAAAATTTTCAGTATATATTACCTGAAATCTTTATATCGATAGCTATAATGTTATTTTTATTGGTTGGAGTTTTCAAAAAAAATAGTTCAATTTTAATTTATAATTTATCTACTATATCTTTAGTTATTTTGTTAGCATTAATAATAAATCTAAGCTCATTAAATAAAATTTACTTATTTAATAGTTCATATCAAATAGATAATTTATCAAATTACATGAAAATAATACTTGTTGGTTCTGGAGTTTTTGTAATGTTAACTGGATCAAAATATATACAAGTGATCAATTTAAATAAAATAGAATATCCAATTCTCATTCTAAGTAGCATTTTGGGAATGATGATAATGATCAGTTCGAATGATTTAATTGTTTTTTACATGGGGCTAGAACTTCAATCATTAGCTTTGTATGTTCTTGCATCATTCAACAGAGATAATTTACTTTCTACAGAGTCTGGGCTTAAATATTTTGTTCTTAGTGCACTATCATCAGGTTTACTCTTATATGGCTGCTCATTAATTTATGGATTTTCTGAAAGTACTAATTTTGATCAAATACTTATAAATTCCACTGTATTTAATTATGGTAAAACATTCGGGATAGTCTTTATTTTAGTTGGTCTTGCATTTAAAATTTCTGCTGTACCATTTCATATGTGGGCACCAGACGTCTACCAAGGCTCTCCGACATCTGTAACACTGTTCTTTGCTATACTTCCAAAAATAGCAGCTCTATCTGTATTTATTAAATTTTTATATACACCCTTTGCTAATATGAATGATCAATGGCAAACAATTATTGTATTTATTTCAATAGCTTCAATGATATTTGGTGCTGTAGCAGCTATAGGTCAAAAAAATTTAAAAAGGTTAATTGCTTATAGTTCTATTAGTCATATGGGTTATGCTTTGGCTGGTTTAGCAACAGTTAGCAATCAAGGAATACAAAGTTCTATTACTTATATATCTATATATTTGGTAATGAATTTAGCCTTTTTTAGTTGTTTATTTATGCTTAAAAGAAATGATAACTATTATGAGAATATAGAGGACTTGTCTGGACTTTCAAAAAAACATCCAATTTTATCTTTCTCATTTTTGATAGTCCTATTTTCTTTAGCAGGAATACCACCGCTTGCAGGTTTTTTTGCTAAATTTTATATATTCTTGGCTGTCATAGAGCAGTCGATGTATTTTTTAGCAATTGTAGGATTATTAGCAACCGTCGTAGCAGCATTTTATTATCTTAGAATTATTAAAATTATATATTTTGATCAAGAAAAAGATGGATACGAAACGTCTCATAATTTAGGATTAAAAATTACATTAGCTATTTCAACGATATTTATTTTAGCATACTTTATATATCCAAGTGGCATAACAGAAATAGTATCTAAAATTACTATGATCTAATGAAATTAAAAAAATATTTATACAAAAAAGTTGAAAGCACTAACAACGTAGCACTAAGATTAATTAAGCAAGGCAATCAAAGAGGAATAATTTTAACAGATCGACAAACTAAAGGTAAAGGACAAAGAAATAATAATTGGATATCTATAAAAGGTAATTTATTTTTATCAGTCTTCTTTGAAATTAGTAGAAAAATATCCTTATCAAAAATAACAAATTTAAATTTAAAAATAATTAAAAAAATAATCCATAAAAAAATAAATACTTTAATTCTAATAAAAAAACCTAATGATATATTAGTAAATAAAAAAAAGGTCTGTGGAATTTTACAAGAAACAATTTTTAAACAGAATAGAAAATACCTAATTGTAGGAATTGGAATTAATGTTTCTAGTAGTCCAAAAATTAATAATTATCCAACTACATTTTTAAACAATTACACAGATAAAAAATTAAATAGACTTGAATTATTTAAGGAGATTAAATTGCTGTATGAAAAAAACTTACACTCATTTGGAGTTTAATATATGTATTTAATTGGAGATATTGGAAATACTGCTATTAAAATTTGTTTATTCAATAACAACTTAAAATTGATAAAAAATATTAAAATACATAAGAAAAACCTAAACAAAAATTTTATCAACAAAAAACTATTATTTTTAAGAAAATATAATTCTAAATTTAGAAGAGTACTCTTTAGCTCAGTCGTCCCTAATTCTTATAAAATTATTAAAAAAACTATTAAAGAAATTACTAAATTGGATTGTGTTGAGTTAAAATCATGTGATTTAAAAAAATTTATAAATATAAAAGTCAATAGAAAACAAATCGGTTCTGATCGTTTAGCTAATGCGATTGCAGTTATTGATAGTAGGTTTAATTATATTATAGTTGATTTTGGAACGGCTACCAATTTTGATATTGTTATTAAAAAAGATTATATTGGTGGTGTTTTAGCGCCAGGCGTAGAACTTTCTTTGAAAAATTTAATAGACAAAGCCTCTTTAATATCTAAAATTAAGCTAGAAAAGACAGCAAATGTCATTGGAAAAAACACAAAAAGTGCTGTAAGAGCCGGTTTTTATCATGGTTATACTGGTTTAATTGAAAATATAATTAAACTTATTTTAAAACAAACCAGAAAGAAGTTTAAAATTATACTTACAGGTGGATTTGCGCACTTATTTAAATCATCAATTAAAGGTATTAGAACGGTTGATAAAAATTTAACAATTAAAGGTATCTTAAGAGTTGCTATAGATTAAAAAAAGTATGAAAGAGGAATTATTGTTTTGTCCCCTAGGTGGGTCTGGTGAAATAGGAATGAACATGAACCTATTTGCATATGGTAAGCCAGATAATCAAAAATGGATTATAGTAGATGTTGGTGTAACGTTTGCAGATGATACAGTTCCTGGTGTTGATATAATTTATCCAGATCCAGGATTTATTATTGACAAAAAAGATGACTTACTAGGTATAATCCTTACACATGCACATGAAGACCATATTGGAGCAATTGCTCATGTGTGGCCGAAATTAAAATGTAAAATTTACGCTACACCTTTTACCTCTGTTTTAATTACTGAAAAATTTAAAGAAAAAAAAATTGATATAACTGGTTTTTTAAAAGTAGTGGATTTAAATAGCACAATTAATTTAGATCCTTTTAAAATTGAATTTGTTACACTTACTCATTCAATATTGGAACCAAATGGCCTTAGAATACAAACACCAGTAGGAAATATTTTACATACTGGTGATTGGAAATGTGATCCAGACCCATTGATAGGAGAAAATATAAATTCTGAAAGGCTTAAGGAAATTGGAAATGAGGGAGTTTTGGCAATGATATGTGACTCTACAAATGTCTTTAGTGCTGGTAGAGCTGGATCAGAACTAGATGTTCGTAAAAATTTACTAAAAGTATTCGAAAGATTAAAAAAAAGAATAATAGTTACTTCTTTTGCTTCTAATGTAGCTAGAATGGAATCTGTTTTTCATTGTGCAGAAAAAACCGGTAGACATATCTCTCTAGTTGGAAGATCGATGCATAGAATTTTTAAAGCAGCAAGACAATGTGGTTATCTTAAGAATGTTATTGATCCTATAGACTCAAGAGATGCAAAAAATATATCTAGAGAAAAAATTGTTTATTTGTGCACTGGAAGTCAAGGCGAACCAATGGGAGCTATGAATAGGATAGTTAAATATACTCATCCAGATGTTTATATAGAAAGAAATGATGCTGTAGTTTTTTCCTCGAAAATTATACCAGGAAATGAGAAGAAATTATATAAGTTACATAATAATTTAGTCAAAGAAGGTATTGAGGTTATATCTGAAGACAATGAATATATTCACGTTTCTGGACATCCTAACCGTGAAGACCTTAGAGATATGTATAATTGGATTAAACCAAAAGCTGTTATCCCAGTTCATGGAGAACATAGACACATGATAGAGCACATTGAATTTGCAAAAGAAATGCAAGTTAAATACCCAGTTCAAGTAGAGAACGGTGATATTGTTAAGTTGTATCCTGGAGAAAAACCAGAAGTCTATGACAAAGCACCAAGTGGAAGAGTTTATTTGGATGGAAATGTTGCAGTAGAGGAAGACTCAAGATCAATAAAAGAAAGAAGAAATATTTCATCAAATGGATTTTTAGAAGCTACAATTATGATTACACCAAAAGGCAACATTCACAACAAACCTTTGGTAACTTTTAGAGGTCTACCAGTGTATGAGAATGACGAGTTTATTTATGGACTAGAGGAAGAAATAGAAAGAACTATTAAAACATTTTCATTAAACAACACAAAACAACAAGATAATCTCATAGATGCTCTTAAAATAACTTGTCGTAAATTTTCAAAAGAAAAAACTGGGAAAAAACCACTAACAAATATAAACTTGGTAAGGATTTAAATAATAAAATGTATTTTTCAAAATCGTTTGTACCAATTCTTAAAAATAATCCTACAGAAGCCAAAATTAAATCTCATCAGCTAATGTTAAGAGTTGGAATGATAAAACAATCATCAGCTGGAATCTATTCATGGTTACCACTCGGTTTCAAAGTTATGAAAAAAATAGAGCAAATTGTTAGAGAAGAGCAGGATAGAATTGGCGTTCAGGAAATTCTAATGCCAACAATTCAATCATCAGAAATTTGGAAAGAAAGTGGAAGATATGATGATTATGGAGAAGAGATGTTGCGTATTAAAGATCGTCAAAATAGAGAAATGTTGTATGGACCTACCAATGAAGAGCTTGTAACAGAAATTTTTAGATCAAGTATTAAATCTTATAAATCACTCCCACAGCTATTATATCATATTCAGTGGAAATTTAGAGATGAACTAAGACCAAGGTTTGGAATTATGAGATGCAGGGAATTTTATATGAAAGACGCTTACTCTTTTGATTTAAATGACGATGAAGCTCTTTTTTCATATAATAAATTTTTTCTCTCATACTTAAGGACTTTTAAAAGATTAAATTTATCAGCAATACCAATGGCAGCTGATACAGGACCTATTGGTGGAAATCTTTCCCACGAATTCATAATTCTTGCTGATACTGGGGAAAGTAAAATATACACAGATAAAAGAATATTTGATGTGAATAGCTCATCTACTTTATTAGAAAAAAATTCGCTTACTAATTTACGACAACAATATGAAAAATTTTATTCTGTTACAGACGAGAAGTTTGACCAGAAAGAATTTGAAAAAGTAGTTCCGGAGGAATTTAGAGTAAATACAAAAGGAATAGAGGTAGGTCATATATTCTATTTTGGAGATAAATATTCAAAACCTATGAATGCTGCGGTAGATTTTAATGGTAAAAAAGAATTTGTTAAAATGGGATCTTACGGAATAGGTGTATCAAGACTAGTAGGTGCCATAATTGAGGCTAAATACAACGATAAAGATGGAATAATGAAATGGCCAATATCAGTTGCTCCTTATCATTGTGCAATAATTCCAATGATTAAAAAAAATGATACATCAAATTTAGAAAAATCGAATAAAATATTTGAATATTTAAAGTCTAAAAATATAGATGCCATCATAGATGATACTGATGAAAATATTTCTGCAAAAATTAGGAAATTGAATTTAATTGGTATTCCTTATCAGTTGATTTTAGGAAATCAAACTGATGGAGATTTATTTGAGTTTAAAGAAATTAACGGAGAAACTCAAAAATTAAATATCGAAGAAGTTGCGTCACAAATTTTAAAAGCTAAATCAAATTGATCTCACAGCTAGAAAGAGAAGTTACATTTAGATTTTTAAGAACTAGAAAAAATGATGGTTTTTTAAATATCATCTCAATTTTTTCTTTTATAGGTATTTCATTAGGTGTTGCAGTTCTAATTATTGTTATGTCAGTGATGAATGGTTTTAGAACTGAATTAATAAGTAAAATTGTAGGTTTTAATGCTCATGCAGTAGTTCAAACAGCAAATAAACCACTGGAATATATTCAAGATTTAAATTTGACAAAAAATATAGTTTCAAATGATGGAGAAGCAGTAATATTGAATAAAAATATTACTAAGGGTGTCTTCTTAAAGGGATATTTAGAAAGTGATTTTATAAACCTTCAAATAGTAAAAAATAAAGAATTTTTTGGATCGCAAAACTTAAATGATAATAATATTTCAATTGGTAAAGAATTAAGCTTTAAATTAAATGTTGATGTTGGTGATACAATTACAGTTATGTCTCCTGCAGGAATACAAACTTTAGTTGGCACACTTCCTAAACAAGAAAACTTTAAAATAGTATCAATTTTTGATAGTGGTTTGTCAGACTATAATGAAAATATTGCATATATTAATTTACAAACACTTGAGAGTTTTTTTAATAAAAATAAAGAAGATAGGTTTTTAGAACTCTATTTTAAAGATCCAAAAAATATAGAAATTCATAAAAAAAATTTAACAGCTCTATTTCCAGATGGATTAGTTTATACTTGGTCTGATATGAATAAATCATTATTTTCAGCTTTGAAAGTGGAAAGAAATGTTATGTTTATAATTTTATCTTTGATAATTATTGTTGCAGCATTTAATATAATATCTGGACTTACAATTTTAGTTAAAAATAAAACAAGAGATATAGGCATACTTAAATCAATTGGGGTATCAAATAAATCTATAAAAAAAATCTTCTTTTTAGTGGGTTTTTTTATAGGAACATCAGCGACAATATTCGGAGTAGCTGTTGGCACTCTTTTCTCTATTTATGTAGAAAATATTAGACAATTTATCTCAAATTTATTTGGTATTTCTCTTTTCCCAGAAGATATTTATATTTTAAATTCTATGCCTTCTGAAATAAACATAAGTTCAATAATAATAATCTCTCTTTGTTCAATATTTGCAACAATTTTAGTATCTATATATCCAGCTTCGAAGGTATCTTCGTTAGATACAGTTAAAACACTTAAATATGAATAATTTTATTAAAATAAAAAACATTACAAAAAAATATGAGAAAAATAAAACTATAAAAGTTTTAAATGATATTTCATTTAATTTTGAATCTGGAAAAACTTACTCTATTATGGGGCCATCTGGATCGGGAAAATCAACATTAATCAATTTATTATCATTGATCGATAAACCCACTATAGGTTCAATCGAAATAAGCAATAATAAGATAAAGTCAAATAATAAAGTTGAAAATGATTTAATTAGAGCAAGAAAGATAGGAATTATATATCAAGACAAAAATTTATTGTCAGATTTTACAGCCTTAGAAAATGTTTACTTGCCTAACTTGCTAATTTCTAAAGAAAAACAAAAGTCTATAGAACTTGCAAAAAAATTAATAAAAAATGTTGGCATGTCATCCAGAATAAACCATTTTCCTAATGAATTATCTGGAGGTGAAAACCAACGTATTGCCATAGCAAGGGCATTAATTAATAATCCTGACATTATATTAGCTGATGAACCAACAGGCAGTCTAGACTCTGATAATGCAAAACTTATATTTAAAATCTTATTTAATTTAAAAAATAAAAATAGGATTATCATTTTTGCAACTCACAATAGATATTTTGCAAATATGGCAGATTGTAAAATTATGATGAATGATGGTAATATACAAATCATCAATGCCAGAACTTAAAAAATCTTTTAATCAAATTAAAATTCACTCTCAATACTCAATTTGTGAAGGTGCATTAAAAATTGAAAATCTTAAAGAGTATTGTAAGAAAAATAAGATACAATCTGTAGGTTTAAGTGATACTTATAATTTATCAGGAGCTTTAGAATTTTCTGAAAGTATTTCATCAGTAGGTACACAACCTATTATAGGATCTCAAGTTCAATTTAGATTTAAAAATACTTATGGACTTATTCCACTTATCGCCAAAAATTATATTGGCTATAAAAATATAATCGAACTTTCTTCAAAAGCTTATTTAGAAATAGCCGATACAGATGATCCACATTGTTTGATAGATGATTTAATAAAATATAGTGATGGAATAATTGTTCTTTCTGGAGCAGTTAATAATTTGATAGGTAATATTTTTAATAAAGGATTAACTGATGAAATAGACGAATTAATAAAACTTTTAAAAAATAATTTTAAAGAAAATTTTTATTTAGAAATTCAAAGACATGGTGACAAAAATGAAAAAGAATTTGAAATCTTTAATCTTAATCTTTCAAAAAAATATCAAATACCAATCATAGCCACTAATGAAGTTTACTATTTGAATAAGGAGATGCATGAAGCTCACGATGCATTGATGTGTATTGGTCAAAAAACTTACATAAATGATCAAAAAAGGTTAAAACTAACAGATAATCATTACTTCAAATCTTCAGCAGAAATGTCAGAGATTTTTAAAGATCTGCCCGAGGCATTAGAAAATAATTATAATTTACCTTACAGATGTGATTTCAGACCTATTACTTCTAAACCTATACTGCCCAATATTAGCACAAATATAACAAGTGTTGATGATAAGTTAAAAAAGGACTCTTTTGATGGACTGGAAGAAAAATTTAAAAAAGATCCAGAGCTTATAAAAAAAATATCAAATAATATTGACATTATAGAAAACTATAAAGATAGGTTAAATCATGAAATAAAAATCATAACTGAGATGAATTATTCAGGATATTTTTTAATTGTTTCAGATTATATAAAGTGGGCAAAAGATAATAATATACCAGTTGGTCCTGGAAGAGGATCAGGAGCAGGTTCACTTGTTGCTTGGTGTTTGTCTATAACTGATGTTGATCCAATAAAATTTAATTTAATCTTTGAGAGATTTTTAAACCCTGACAGGATTTCTATGCCTGATTTTGATATAGATTTTTGTGAGGAAAAAAGAGATCAGGTTTTTAAATATTTGACAACCAAATATAAGGATAGTGTCGCTCACATTATAACATTTGGAAAACTTAAAGCTAGAATGGTTATAAGAGATGTTGGACGTGTGTTAGGATTACCATATGGTTTTATAGATAGCATTTGTAAAATGATTCCATTTGATCCATCTAGACCATTAACTCTACAAGAAAGCATCAATGTAGAGCCAAGATTACAAAAATTAATTAATGAGGATAAAAGGGTTAGTCGTCTAATGGAGCTATCTTTAAAACTTGAAGGGTTAAATAGAAATGTTGCAACTCATGCAGCTGGCGTTGTTATAGCAGACAAAAAGTTAACAGAAACCGTCCCTTTGTACAGGGATTCGTCTGCAGATTTATTACTACCTTCTACACAATTTGACATGTATTCAGCTGAGAATGCTGGATTAGTTAAATTTGACTTTTTGGGCTTAAAAACTTTAACAGTAATTAATAAGTCTCAAAAACTTATAGAAAAAAAACACCCAAATTTTAAAATTGAAACTATTAATTACGAGGATCAAAAAGTATTTGATCTTTTATCTAGTGGCAAAACAGTCGGATTATTTCAATTAGAGAGTTCTGGAATGAAGGATGCTCTAATCAACATGAAACCTAACCACTTGGAGGATATTATTGCATTAGTTGCATTATATAGACCTGGTCCTATGAGTAATATTCCTATTTATAACGATTGCAAACATGGAAAGAGAGAACCAGACTATTTACATCCTAAATTAGAGGAAATTTTGAAACCAACTTATGGTGTGATTATTTATCAAGAGCAAGTTATGCAAATTGCTCAAGTTTTATCTGGATTTACAGCAGGTGAAGCAGACATATTAAGAAGAGCTATGGGTAAAAAAAAAAGAGCAGAACTTGAAAAGCAAAAAGAAAGATTTATCGAAGGAGCACATAATAATGGTATTAGTAAAGATATTGCAGCTGGAATTTTTTTAAAAATTGAACCATTTGCTGAATATGGATTTAATAAAAGTCATGCAGCTGCGTACGCAATAATAGCATATCAGACAGCATTTTTAAAAACATACTATCCACATGAGTTTTTTGCCGCTTCTATGTCAATGGAGCTTTCAAACCAAAAAAAATTGAGTGAATTTTATGAAGAACTTAAAAGATTGGATATAAATATAATCCGTCCAGATATTAATAAATGCTATGCTGATTTTTCTTCAGACGGTAAAAATTTTCTATACGCATTAGGAGCAATTAAAAGTGTTGGATTTGAAGCAATTTCAAATATTGTAAAAGAGAGAACAAAAAATGGGAAGTACAAAGATCTAACAGATTTTATAAATCGTGTTAATCCAAAAGACATAAATAAATTGCAGTTGGAGGGTCTTGTGAAAGCAGGAGCTTTTGATAATTTGAATAAGAATAGACAATCCTTATATAATTCAATACCTAACATTATTTTAAAGTCAAAAAATATTTTTGAAAATAATTCTGCAAACCAAATAGATTTATTTAAAGAAGAAAACGATATGACTTATTTAGAAATAGTTCAAGATTGGAATATAGATATTAAATTGTCAAAAGAATTTGAAACCCTGGGTTTCTTTATTTCTGACCATCCTCTACATCAGTATAAATCACTTTTTAATCAATATAATATTATTGATTACGAAGAGTTTAATTCAAATGAAAATATTTTAAGTTCAAATATTGCATCCACAATACTAAAGGTTCAAGAAAAGAAAACACAAAAAGGAACTTCTTATGCAATTATTAAATTTTCTGATTTATCTGGTGTTTTTGAATTATTTGTATTTTCAGATGTATTTGAGACAAATAGAGAAATATTAATTGAAGGTAATTCTGTAATGGTTACTTTAGTTAAAAATTATCAAGATGAAAACAAAATACAAAAAAAAATTAATATAAGAAAAATTATTTCTATGAAAGAAGTTATTGACAAACCATTAGATGAAGTAACAATCAAAATTAAAAAGATAGATGATATTGCAAAAATTAATAAATTAAGTTTAGAAGCAGGCAAAACTAAAGTGATAATAGATGTTGAGGTTGATAAAAAAAGGATGTCTTTTCAATTGAATGAAAAAAGAAAAATAGATCACAAAATGCTTAATTTAATGAGAAATGAGGAAAATATTGATGTTCTCTAAAAAAAACTTGTTTTTTTCTCCTTTTTTTGTAAATAGTTCCATAAATTAATACGCACACAATTTCTGGTTTTATACCTCCGGTCCTTTTTAGGCAGTAATTGTGGTGGCACAACCGGGAAAAAATATGAAAATACCAAATCTTACAATAGAACAATTATTAGAAGCTGGCGTACATCTAGGCCACAAAACATTGAGATGGAATCCAAAAATGAAAAAATTTATTTTTGGCAAAAGAGACTCTATTCACATTATAGATTTAACTCAAACTCTAGAACTAACTAAAACTGCACTTGAAAAGGTTTATTCAACTATCTCATCTGGTGGTAAAATTTTATTTATTTCTACTAAAAAACAAGCATCTGAGGCAATAGCTGATTTAGCAAAAGATACAGATCAATTTTATGTAAATTATAGATGGTTAGGTGGAATGTTAACTAATTGGGGAACAATATCTAATTCAATAAAAAAATTGGATAAAATTGAGTTAGACCTTCAATCTGAAAACAGAGGATTTACAAAAAAAGAATTATTGAAAATGAGTGGGCAGAGAGATAAATTGCAAAGATCGTTAGGTGGAATTTCATCCATGAAAAAAATTCCTGATCTTGTATTTATAATTGACACAAACTATGAGTCACTAGCAATAAAAGAGTCTATAAAATTAGGTATACCAATTATAGCAGTTTTGGATACAAATTCAGATCCTGATGGTATTGATTTTCCTATACCAGGAAATGATGATGCGAGAAGATCAATTGATTTATATTGTAATTTGTTAAAAGAAACAATTTTAAATGCAAAAAAAGAAAATCCTCAAAATAATAGCGTTGAAAATCCAATAGCTGAAGAAAAAAATGATATTTCAAAAGAATTAAAAAAAGAGGAAATTTCAAAAGATGCAAAATTAAATTAAATTGATAATTTATCAAAAAAATAATGAGTGAAATTGAGAAAGTTAAACAATTAAGAAAATCAACTGGTGCAGGTTTTAAAGACTGCAATTCAGCATTAAAAGAGTCAAATGGAGATCTGGATAAAGCAGCAGAAATTTTAAGAGTTAAAGGTATTGCAAAAGCTTCAAAAAAAATGTCTAGAAATGCAAATGAGGGGGTAGTTGTAGTTTCAGGTAATGAAAAGAAAATGTCCATCATTGAAGTTAATTGTGAAACAGATTTTGTTGCAAAAAACGATGATTTTATTGAATTCGTAAAAGAACTTAGCGAATTAAACAATACTCACTCATCAAGTATTGAAGATGTTAAAAAAGCCTCAATGAAAAATAAAAAAACTGTTGATGAAAATCTAGTAGCATTAATAGCAAAGATTGGAGAAAAAATAACAATTGGGAGATCGAAAACTTTTAATAAAGAAAATTCTAAAAATTATTTTTACCAACATTCTGTAATAAAAGATAATGTTTCTAAATTAATAGTTATCGTCTCTTTAAATACAACTGAAAAATCTGAAAAAATTGATTTATTTGGCAAACATTTATCTATGCATATTGCTGCCTCTAATCCGATTGCTTTAACATCAGATTTAATTGATAAAGAATTATTGAATAAAGAGGCTGATTTAATAGCTGAAGAATTAAAAAATTCTGGAAAACCAGAAGAAATTGCAAATAAAATAAGTTTGGGTAAGATTAATAAATTTAAAGATGAAAATAGCTTATTAACACAAGATTGGGTGATGGATACTAAAATGAAAGTGCATGAAGTATTAAAAAATTTAGAAATTCCAAATTTAAGTATCGGTGAATTTATTAGATTAAAAATAGGTGAATAATGTTTGATGAAGCTAAATACAACAATAAAATGTTGAAAACATATGATGTATTTAATCAGGAATTAGGATCCTTGAGAACTGGTAGAGCTAATACTAATATGCTGGATATTGTTAAAGTAGATGTATACGGGCAAAAAATGCCAATAAATCAGCTAGGGAGTGTTACAACACCCGAACCTAGAACAATAAATATTCAAGTATGGGACTTGAATAATGTAAATCTAATTGACTCTGCAATAAAAAAATCTGAATTGGGTCTTAATCCACAAATTGAAGGCCAATTAATTAGATTACCTATACCTGATTTAAGCGAGGAAAGAAGATCAGAAATGAAAAAAATAATAAAATCTATGGGTGAAAAATGTAAAGTATCAATAAGGAACATTCGAAGAGAAGCAAATGATGAACTCAAAAAATTATTAAAGGATAAAAGTATTTCTGAAGATGATGTAAAAAAAAAAGAAAAAGTAATTCAAGATTACACAGATAACCAGGTAAAAATCATTGATGAAAGAGTAATTTCTAAAGAAAATGAAATAATGACAATATGAAATCTCCAAAACATGTTGCCATAATTATGGATGGAAATGGCAGATGGGGATTAAAAAAGAAAAAATCAAGAAATTTTGGTCATAGTGAGGGAGTAAAAACTGTCGAAAAAATTATCGAGGAATCAATTTTAAATAAAATCAAGTATTTAACACTTTATACCTTTTCAACAGAAAATTGGAAAAGACCAAAAAAAGAGATATCTTTTTTAATATATCTTCTCGAACAATACATTGACCAACAGCTATCAAAACTTGTAAATAAAAATATTAAATTAAAAATTATTGGAAACATCAATAAATTTCCAGCTTCTTTAAAAACAAAACTTATTAAAGCAGAAAAACTAACAAGCAAAAAAAATAAGATTCAAATTAATATAGCTCTTAATTATGGTTCAAAAGAGGAAATAATAAATTCTGTAAAAAAGACTATTAATCTATCTATACCCATCAATGAAAAAAATATTTCACAAAATCTTTATACAAAAGATATTCCAGATCCAGAAATACTGATTAGGACTGGAAATAGATTTAGACTTAGTAACTTTTTATTATGGCAATCTTCTTATGCTGAGATCTTTTTTGTAAAAAAATTATGGCCTGATTTTAATAAAAAGGATTTTAGAAATATTTTGGACAAATTTAAAAGTACAAGAAGAAACTTTGGTGCTCTAAAATGAGTGAATTAAATAAAAGATTAATTACATCGTTCTTTCTAACAATCACTATTTTAGTATCTTTTAGTAATATAATTTTTTTATATGTTATTATTTTTTTAATTAACTTACTTGTTATTGATGAATTTTTTAAAATGATAAAAAAAATTCATATAAAAAAAATTTCAAAATTTTTAACAATGTTAATTGTTTTAATCTATATGGTATATTTCTCTTTAGTAGTTATCTATTTTATAAATCAATCATTTGAGGTAAATAAGTTTAAAGTTTTATTTCTTTTAATTATATGCATATCAAGTGATATTGGAGGATATACATTTGGAAAAATCATAGGTGGGAAAAAACTTACAAAGATAAGCCCCAAAAAAACATATTCAGGTCTAGTGGGTTCATTAGTTTTATCAGTGATATTTGGTTATTTGTTTTATATTTCTAGCACTGATTTAATATTAATAAACCTTAATATATTTCTTTTTATAATCTTAATATCAATATTGTCCCAAGCAGGTGATCTATTAATTTCTTATTTTAAAAGAAAAGCAAAAGTAAAAGATACAGGTTCATTTTTGCCAGGACATGGAGGGGTTCTTGATAGGATAGATGGAATATTATTGGCATTACCAATTGGTATATTTATTATAAATTAACTTATGACTAAAAAAATTATTTTGCTAGGGTCTACGGGTTCAATTGGAGAGTCAACCCTCAACGCTATAAGTAAAAAAAAAACAAAATTTAAAATTAAACTTCTTACAACTAATAGAAATGTAAAAAAAATTTATAAACAAGCAATAAAATATAACGTAAAAAAAATAGTAATTAACGATAAAAATTTATTTTATAAGTATAAAAATATATTTGATAAAAAAAAAATAAAAGTATTTTTTAATCTAAAAGATTTTTTGATAAGAAATAAAATCAAAGTAGATTTTGTTGTTAGTGCTATATCGGGACTTGATGGATTAGAACCAACAATTAAAATTATTAAACATACAAAAAATTTATGCATGGCAAATAAAGAGTCTATTATTTGTGGTTGGATGTTAATTGACAAGGAATTAAAGAAAAATGAGACAAACTTTATCCCAATAGACTCAGAGCATTTTTCTGTCTGGAATTTAATAAAAAATGAAAATAAAAAAAATATTAAAAAAATATATTTGACAGCCTCAGGTGGACCTTTTTTAAAAAGAAAATTAAAGAATATTGAAAATATAAAACCTAAAATAGCTTTAAAACATCCAAACTGGAAAATGGGTAAAAAAATATCAATCGACTCAGCTACAATGATGAATAAAATATTTGAAGTTATTGAAGCAAGAAAAATTTTTAATATGAAAAGTGAAGATTTTAAAATATTAATTCATCCAAAATCATATATTCATGCAATAGTTCATTTTAAAACAGGATTAACAAAATTTTTAGCTCACAACACAACTATGGAAATCCCAATTATAAATTCATTATATTCCAAGCAGGAACTACTTACATATGAAAATCAAGATTTAAATTATAAAAAATTAAATGGTTTAAACTTTATTACACCAGATATTAAAAATTTTCCTTTACTAAAAATTTTGAACTATAAATATAATAACACTTATTTTGAGGTAATATTAGTGACAGCCAATGATATATTAGTTAAAATGTATTTAGAAAATTCTATTAAGTACATTGACATTCATAAACAGTTAATAAAAGTATTAAAAAACCCTTATTTTGTAAAATATTACAAACAATCTCCAAAAAATATAAATGAAATAAGAAATATGGTAAAAAAAGTAAAAATATTTTTTAATAAAAAATTAAAATGAATGAAATTTCTAAGTTATAAATTTATGAAAAAGTATTTTTATATATTAATATTTTCGTTTTTTCTGAATATTGTTAATGTTAATGCACAGATTTTTGATGAAATTGAGGTAAAAGGAAATAAAAGACTATCTGTAGAAACTATTTTAATGTTCTCTGGTCTTAGAACCAACGTAGATTATGAAGCTGACGATTTAAATTTTGCAATTAAAAGTCTTTATGAAACTAATTATTTTAAAAATATAGAAATTAATATTTTTGAAAACAAATTAGAGTTACAAATCGAAGAAAATCCAATAATACAATCTACAACTATTAATGGAATAAAAAATAAATCACTTTTAAAACAATTAACAAATATTACAAAAAAAAGTGAAAAATACCCTTTCTTAAAAAGTAAAGTTAAAGATGAAAAAAATATTTTATTAAATTTAGTAAGATCTGCTGGTTTTTATTTTTCTGATATAGAAGCTAAGGTAGTAGATAATAAAAATAACTCTGTAAATTTAATATATAATTTTAATCTAGGTGATCGTGCAGTAATTAAAAATATAAATTTCCAAGGAAAAAAAATATTTAAAGACACAAAACTAAGAAATGTAATTAAATCAGAAGAAGGGAAGTTTTGGAAATTTTTAACTCAAAACAAATATTTAGATGAAAGAAAAATTCAATTAGATGAAAATTTATTAACTGAGTTTTATAAGAACAAAGGTTACTTTAACGTTAAAGTTAAATCATCATATGCAAAAAATATAGAAAATAAATTTTTTGAACTAAATTATAATATAGATGCAGGGATCAAATATTATTTTAAAGAAATAAATATCAATTTAAACGATTCATTTGATAAAACAAATTTCAAAAATGTTATTGTCACTAAAAATAAACTAATTGGAGAAAAATATTCAAAAAAAGAACTGGAAAAAATGCTTGATGAAATCAATCAAGTATCACTTGAAAAGGAATTTGTATTTGTCGATGTAAATTATGATTTAACAGTATTCAATAAAGACCAAATTAAAATTGACATTAATTTTAAAGATTTAGACAAAATATATGTTGAAGAAATTAATATTTTAGGAAACTTTATTACAGAGGAAAAGGTAATTAGAAACTCACTAATTGTTGATGAAGGTGATCCCTACAACGAATATTTATTTCAAAAGTCTATTTCAAACATTAAATCAAGAGGAATATTTAAAAGTGTAAAACCAAATGTA
The DNA here is from genome assembly GCA_902558435.1 of uncultured Pelagibacteraceae bacterium. GTDB lineage: Bacteria > Pseudomonadota > Alphaproteobacteria > Pelagibacterales > Pelagibacteraceae > Pelagibacter. The sequence continues at coordinate 91,080 of CACEDU010000005.1, forward strand.
ATGATATCAAAAAAAGATAATCAAATGAGAATTATTGACATAAATGTTGAAGAACGGCCAACTGGTGAAATATTTGCTGGAGCTGGGGCAGGTACTACAGGATCTACTTTAACCGCTGGTATAAAAGAAAATAACTATTTAGGAAAAGGTATTGGTTTATCCACTTTTTTATCATTATCTGAAGATCAAATTAAAGGTAAATTTTCAGTTGAGAATCCTAATTATAAAAATACAGATCGTTCTTTAAATACAGTTATAGAGAGCACAAGTTCAGATTTTCTAAGCACTGGAGGATTTAAAACATCAAGAACTGGTTTTGGGATTGGTACTGGATTTGAGCAATATTCAGATCTTTATGTAAATCTCGATATTTCTGCTTATTATGAAAAATTAGAAACAGCTTCTACAGCTTCAGCTCATAAAAAAAGACAGGAAGGTGATTATTTAGAAAATTTACTTTCTTACAACATTTCACTAAATAAATTAGATCAAAATTTCCAACCAACTGATGGTTACAAAATTGGATTTAAACAAGTTTTACCGATATATTCAGATGATTTATCCATAGCAAACACTCTAAATTTTTCTAAGTATACTTCAATAAGTGATAATTTAATTCTTTCAGGAAATTTTCTATTTATGGCAGTAAATTCAATCGACGATGATGTTAGGGTCTCAAGACGAATTTACATACCAAGTAGCAAATTGAGAGGTTTTGAGTCAGGAAAATTTGGACCAAAGGATGGAGATGAATATGTTGGAGGAAATTATGGTTCAGCAATTAATTTGAATACAACTTTACCAAGCTTTTTTAGTGGAAATGAGGATCTAGATCTTAGTTTATTCTTAGATGCTGCAACAATAAGAGAAGTTGATTATGATAGCTCATTAGAATCAAGTGAAATTAGATCAGCAACTGGTATAGCGGTAAATTGGTACACTATTGTTGGTCCTCTATCTTTTTCATATGCTATTCCATTAAGTAGCGAGCCCTCAGATAAAACAGAAAAATTTAGATTTAGAATTGGAACATCTTTCTAGCATGAAAAGATTATTTTTAATATTCTTAATAAGTTGTTTGCCAAGCACCGTTAATACAGAAATTGTTTATATAGATCTAAATTTTATTTTAAACAACTCAGAGATTGGAAAATCATTGAATATTCATCTTTCTAAATTGCAAAAGGAGCAATCAGAAAAATATAAAAAAATTCAATTAGATTTAATTGAAAAAGAAAAAAAATTACTTGCTCAGCAAAATATTCTTGAAAAAAATGAATTTGATAAAAAAATTAAAAAACTATCGGATGAAATTAATGAATATAGATCAGATAAAAATAATTCAAATGATGAGCTTAACCAGAATAAAATTAATCAAACAAAACGAATATTAAAAATTTTGAACCCAATTATTACTAGTTATGTAGATGCTAACTCAATTTCCCTTGTTATACCAAAAAAAAATATAATAGTTGGAAAAAAAAAACTAGATATTACAGACGAAATAATTAAGTTACTAAATAATAAATCTCAAAAGCTAGATTTTTAAAATGACAAATGTTTTTTTTGAAAAAAATAATAATATTAAGATTAATGATATATTTAATTGTTTAAAATTAAAAAAATCGTCTAAAGATATAAAGGTAAATGACATAAACGATTTGATCGATGCAGATGAAAATGACATTACTTTCTTTCACTCAAAAAAGTACTTAGACTCTGTTAAAAGCACTAAAGCTAAAATAATTATAACAAATAGTAAACTCAAAAATATGTTGCCTAAAAACTTATTTATAGTTGAAGTAAAAAATGTTTTATTGTCTGTAGCAAAAGTTACAACTTTATTTTATCCAAATGCTTTAAATGACACATTTGACAACAATGTTTCAGTTATAAATCAAAATAAATTTACTAATATAAAAATTGGTCAAAATATATTATTAGGAAAAAATGTTAAAATAGGTAAAAATTGTTCAATCGGTCATAACACAATAATTGAGTCCAATGTAATAATTGGTGATAACTGTAAAATTGGAAATAATGTTCTTATAAAATATTCAATAATTGGAAATAATACTACTATACTTGATGGTGCTGTTATTGGTAAGAAGGGATTTGGTTTTTATCCAGGTGAAAATAAGAATGTAAGATACCCGCATATTGGAAAAGTGATAATTGGCGATGATGTTGAAATTGGGTGTAACAATACGATTGATAGAGGGTCTTTATCAAATACCGTTATAGGAGATGGAACTTTTTTAGATAATCAAGTTCATATTGCACACAATGTCAAAATAGGAAAAAAATGCATAATAACTGGACAAGTGGGGTTTGCAGGTAGCACATCAATTGGCAATAGAGTAATGATTGGTGGTCAAGCAGGTATTTCTGGTCATTTGAAAATTGGAGATAATGTTCAAATTGGGGGTGGTAGTGGAGTTATTAAAGATATACCATCAAATTCTAAAATCATGGGTTATCCAGCTAAAAATATAAAAGAATTTTTAAGAGATAATAAATAAATGTCTAATCTTAATAAAAAACAAATAATGGAACTGTTACCTCATAGGGAACCAATGCTACTTATTGATGAACTAAAAAATATTAAAAAATTATTTTCAGCTACAGCAATTGTGAATGTTAAAAAAGATAGTTTTTTTGTGAACGGACATTTCCCCGGTGAACCTGTTATGCCGGGTGTTCTTATAGTAGAGGCTTTTGGTCAGGCTGCAGCCGCTCTTACAGCAAATGGACTAGATAAAGCAACTTATAATAACAAACTTGTATTTTTAATGACTATTGAGAAAGCAAGATTTAGAAATCCTGTAATACCTGATTGTATTTTGGAGTTAAACATAGAAGCTGTTAGATCTCATGGAAGAGTTTGGAAATACAAAGGTACGGCTTTTGTTGGTGATAAAAAAATGGCAGACGCTCAGTGGTCAGCTACTATTGTAGATCGAAAGAAATAATTAGTAGTAATAGTTGATAAGAAAAAAATAATAAATTTGTTATCAATTAATTGTGATCCACAAAACTGCAATAATCGATAATAAAGCAAAAATTTCACAAAGTGTAAAAGTAGGTCCATACTCTATCATTGGACCTAATGTTGAAATAGAAGAAAATACAATAATTCATTCACATGTAAATTTAACTGGATACACAAAAATTGGAAAAAATAATCAAATATTTCCTTTTTCATCTATTGGAACTCCACCTCAAGATCTTAAATACAAAGGTGAGAAGAATTCACTAGTTATAGGAAACAATAATAAATTTAGAGAATATGTAAATATAAACCCTGGAACCGAGCAGGGCGGAGGTATAACCAGTATTGGTGATAATAATCTACTTATGGTTTATTGTCATGTTGCTCATGATTGTAAATTATCAAGTAATATAGTTTTAGCTAACAATGTACAAGTTGGTGGTCATGTCATAATAGAGAAAAATGCTATTGTTGGTGGAAGTTGTGCCATACATCAATTTTCAAGGATTGGTGAGTCCTCTATGATTGGGGGAATGACTGGTGTCTTAAGTGATGTAATTCCATTTGGTTTATCTATGGGTAACAGAAATAATTTAATGGGGTTGAACCTTATAGGACTTAGGAGATCAAAAGTTTCAAATGAAAATATAAAAAAAATACAATCTGCATATAATAAAATATTTAAATCTACTAAATTTAGAGAAAATATTGATAGTCTTGATATTGATTTAAAAGAAAATGAATTTATTAAAAAAATTATAAATTTTATTAATTCAGATAAAAAAAGACCAATCTCTCTACCTTCAGATATTAGATGATAGGATTATTTTTAGGAGAAAATGACCTTCCTACAGAAATATTGAAAAAATTAGAAGAAAAAAAAATTAATTATTTTATTTTAGATCTTACAAAAAATAATAAATTTAGAAAAAAAAAAAATTCCTTCTTTATAAATATTGGAAAATTTGGGGAAATTTTAAATTTAATAAAATCAAAAAAATGTAAAAAAGTGATATTTGCTGGAAATATAGTTAAACCTAAAATATCAAAACTTAAATTAGACTTAAGAGGGGTATTTTATATTCCAAGAATAGTTAAAGCATCAAAAAAAGGTGACGCAGCAATATTAAGAGTTTTAATTAAAATTTTGTCTGAAAATAAAATTAAAGTTATTAAATTAAATACTTTCAACCCTGAGTTAACATTAAATAAAGGAATTTATACAAAAACTAGACCAACTTTATTTGAAAAGGAAGATATAGTTCAAGGAATTAAAGAATTAAAAAAGATAAATTCGCATAATCATACTCAAGCAGTGATTATAAGAGACAATAAAATCATTTCTAGAGAAACAAGAAAAGGCACAAAAGTAATGATAAAATCAGTTACTAAGTCTAAAATAAAAAAAGGTATTTTAATAAAACTACCTAAAACAAAACAAGATTTAAGGGTAGATTTACCCACAATAGGAATTGATACATTTAAAGATTGTAATGAGGTTGGCATCAAGGGAATTGTTATTAAATCAAATCAAAATATTATATTAAATAAAGAAGCCTGTATTAAATATGCTAATCAAAACAAACTCTTTCTCATCGCAATATGAAAAAAATTTTTGTTATTACAGGTGAACCTTCGGGGGATAAATTAGCGTCAGAAGTTATATCGCAAATAAAAACAAAAAAAGCTGATTTAGAGTTCTTAAGTGTTGGTGGAAAAAACTTAGAAAAATTAGGTATAAAGACAATCTATGACCAAAAAGAAATAACCTATATAGCTTTTACCGATATTTTATTTAACTTTTTTAAAATAAAACGTAAAATAAAAGATACAGTTAATGAAGTCTTAAAATTTAACCCTGATATTTTATTTAGTGTTGATAGTCCGGATTTTACACTAAGAGTTGCAAAACTAGTAAAAGAAAAAAACCCAAAAATAAAAATAATTCATTTTATTGCTCCTAAAGTTTGGGCATGGAGAGAGGGCAGGGTAAAGAAAATGAAAGAATTTTTGGACCATATTTTATTACTTTTTAAGTTTGAAAAAGAATATTTTGATAAAGAAAAACTAACCAACACTTTTGTTGGTCACCCATTGTTAGACAAAAAAATTAATGAAAATATCAAAATAGACCAATTTTTAGATAAAAAAAAAATTATATCGATTTTTCCTGGAAGCAGAACTTCTGAGATAAACCATCATATGCCAATTCTAATTAATTTTATTAAAAAAATGAATATTAAGGACCCCAGTTATAATTTCATATTTCATGGAACTGATCAAAATAAAGAACTTATATCAAATTATATTTCAAAAGAACACATGAAAAATCTAGAAATTATTAATGACGATAAAATTAAAACTGCAGTTTTAAAAAAATCAATTTTTGCGGTAGTAAAATCTGGAACAGTTTCTTTGGAAGTTTGTAAAATGAATGTTCCATCAATAATTATATATAAAATGAATTTTGTTAATTTTTATTTAGCAAAATTTCTATTAAATATAAAATTTGTTAATATGATAAATATTATCAATAATAGAGAAGTTATTCCAGAATTGATACAATCCGAATGCAATGCTGAGGAAATATTTAAAAGTGTTTACTATTTTTTAAAAAAACCAGATTTAATTGCCAAACAAAAAGATGAAATAAAAAAAACTCTTGAAACTTTGACTTCTCCCAGCTCATCGTCTGAAGAGGCATCAAATATTATCTTATCCTATATTTCCTAATCTTGTTATTACCTCGTTTTTTCCAAGAGATAATATTATATCATATATTCCTGGACCAAATTTAGATCCTGTTAACATTATTCGTAACGGCTGTCCAACACCTTTGAAATTTGTATTGTTCAATTTTATTAATTCATTAATGACTTGTTCTAAATTTTCTCTATCAAAAACTTCTAATTCTGAAATCTTATCTTTAAATAAATGTATTATTTTTTTTGCTTCATCGTTTATCAGCTCTTTATCATTTTCGTTAAAAATAACTTTATCATTTAATATGTATTTAGAATTGTTAAATATATCCTCAAGTGTTTTTGCTTTATTTTTTAAAAATATTAAAGAGCTCTTTATTGTGTTTTCTTTATCTTCTTTAATTCTATCTTTATACATCTCACAATATTCTTTTAACTTTTTGTACAATATATTTTCATCACTATTTTTAATGTAATATTCATTCAAAGAAAGAATTCTACTCATATCAAGTTTTGAAGGTGATTTACCTATTCCCTCTAAATTAAAAAGTTTTATACTTTCATCTAAGTTAAAAATTTCCTTATCTTTATAAGACCATCCTAACCTTAGTAGGTAATTTCTAAGTGCTTCAGGTAGAATTCCAATTTTTGAGTAATCTTCTAATGTTGAGGCATTGTCTCTTTTTGATAATTTCTTACCATCTATTGTATGAATAAGAGGTATATGAGCAAATTGTGGAATATCCCATCCTAGTGCTTCATATATTTGTATTTGTTTGAAAGTATTAATTTTATGATCATCCCCTCTTATAATATGAGTCATTTCCATATTATGATCATCAACTGATGCAGATAAATTATATGTTGGTGTTTCGTCATTTCTTAAAATAACAAAATCCTCAATAGTATTATTTTCAATCTCCACGTTTCCTTGAACTAAGTCTTTTAGTAGAGAAGTGCCTTCTATTTTACTTTTAAATCTTATAACTGGTTTTATCCCCCTTGGGGCTTGATCTTCAGAAATATCACGCCATTTTCGATTATACACATAAGGAATTTTTTTTTGTTTAGCTCTTTTCTTTTGTTCCTCTATTTCCTCTGCGCTACAAAAGCATTTATAGGCATTTCCATTTTCTAATAATCTTTTAGCAATAGTTACGTGTTCGCCAATCATTTTTGATTGAATATACTCTTCACCATCGTGTTCAATTCCCATCCATTTTAGAGAATTAATTATTTGAATTTTATGTGCTTCCTGAGATCTTTCTTTATCAGTGTCTTCAATCCTTAAACAAAATTTACCTGATTTATTTTTTGAATATAACCAATTAAATAGAGCTGTTCTTACTCCACCAATATGAAGAGGACCGGTAGGAGAAGGAGCAAATCTAGTTGCTACTTTTTTCATGGAATTTATTTAGACTATTTTACTGAAAGTTTCTATATAAAGATACAAGAATTCCTTGAACTTTCACTCTATCTGGGCCAAAAATTTTTGTTTCGTAATTTCTATTTGCACTTTCTAATGCAACAGTTTTACCTTTTCTTCTAATTCTTTTCAACATAGCCTCATGATCATCAATTAAAGCTACTACAATTTTTCCATTATCTGCAGTATCTGCTTTTTTCACAATAATAGTATCACCATCATTAATTCCAGCTTCAATCATAGAATCTCCTTGGACCTTTAAACCAAAAAATTCTCCATCTTTTTCAATATTTGCTGGAAGTGGAATTCTTGAAACTTCATTCTGTATAGCTTCAACCGGAGTTCCTGCAGCAATTTTTCCAAGAACAGGGATTTCTGTATTGTTAGAATTATTTGAATTTTCCTCATCTAATCCTCCCTTAATAATGCTTGGAGAAAAACTGTTATAAATATCGTTTGCAGATGCAGTTTCAGGTAACTTAATTACTTCCAATGCTCTCGCTTTATGGGCTAATCTTTTAATAAAACCTCTTTCTTCTAATGCACTAATAAGTCTGTGAATGCCAGATTTAGATTTTAAATTTAACGATTCTTTCATTTCCTCGTATGAAGGGGACACACCTGTAGATCTCAACTTTTTGTTGATAAAGAGAAGAAGGTTTTTTTGTTTTTTAGTTAACATAGAACAAATTAAGTACATTGATGTTCTATAAAAGTTCCTCAATTTATACAACAGCTAAAAAGCATTATAAATCCTAGAAAATTTCTACAAAAGAGAAAAAATATTATTATTTTCTAAATCTTTTAAAAGTGATTCACCAATTAAAAAAGTGCTTATTGAGGTCCTGTTTTTTATATCAAGCAATTCACCTTTTGTTTTAAGACCACTCTCAGAAATTAGTGGGGAAGAGTGATTTGAAACAACATCATATATATCATAAGTTGTATTTATCTCAGTTTTAAGAGTTTTTAGGTTTCGATTATTTATACCAATTAATGCATCCGAATATTTTACTGATTTTTCTGCCTCTTCAACTGTATGAACTTCGACAATTACACTCATATTAAGCTTTAAAGCCTCATCATAAATTTCATCAGCAGTTTTTTCAGAAATACCGGCTAATATAATCAGGACTGCATCAGCCCCGTAACTTTTTGCTAAAGGTACTTGAAATTTATCAACAAAAAAATCTTTACAAAGAATGGGTAATTCAATTTTTTTTTTTATTTCAGATATATGAGATAGATTTCCTAAAAAAAAATCTTCTTCGGTTAATACAGACAAACATGTTACATTCTTAGAATTATATATATTGGCAATTTTAACTGGGTCATAGTCATCTATCAAAATACCTGCAGACGGACTTGCTTTTTTTATTTCAGCAATTATGGATATTTTATTTTCTGAGTTTTTCGTTTGTATTTTCTTTTTAAAATCAAAAAAAAAGTGCTTCTCACTTATTGAATCCAATAAGCTGTTTACATCAATTTCAAGTTTTAATTTTTCAATTTTAGTTTTCTTTTGATCAATTATTTTCTGAAGGATATTTTCAGACATTTTGTAAACTTTTTATATATTTGAATGCTGCACCAGACTTAATAAAACCTCTAGTATAATTATAAGCAATTTTAAAATCATCATATTTTTCAGATATCATTAATCCTGCTGCAGCATTTAAACATACAGCTTTTGAAAAATCATTATCTTCACCTTCAAAAATATTTAAAATTTTATCAGAATTAAATTTAGCGTCATCTCCAATTAAATTTTCAAATTTATCAGCATTAATATTTAATTCATCTGGGTCAATTATAAACTCAGATATTTCATTATTTTTTAATTGCACAATATTAGTTTTGGCATAAGGTGATATTTCATCTAGACCATCTTCACTATTTACGATCCAAGCAAATTTTAAATTTAAATTTTTAAGAGCATTCGCAAAAATTTTAAGAAGTTTGTTATCAAAAACACCAATTATCTGCCTCTCAACAAGTGCTGGACTGCTTAATGGACCTATCATATTAAAAATTGTCCTTTTTCCTATTTTTTTTCTTGTTGGACCAACATATTTCATTGCCGAGTGGTAATTTGGTGCGAACATAAAACCAAAATTGTTATTTTTAATTTGTTCCTCGATTTGTTTTGGTTGTAAGTTGATATTTATATTTAAGGCTTCAAGAACGTCAGCTGATCCACATTTTGATGAAACTGCTTTATTTCCATGCTTTGCTACTTTAACACCCATACTTGCTAACAACAGCGCTGATGCAGTTGAAATATTAAGAGTATCTTTTCCATCTCCTCCAGTACCACAGGTATCAATGCAATTTTCAACCTTCACTCTTTTTGATTTATCTCTTAATATATAAACACCTCCAGCTATTTCATCTGAAACCTCACCCTTGTCTGATAATAAAGTCAAAAAATCATAAATTTGTTGATCGCTAGCTTCACCATTCATTAAAATCTTAAATGCATTTTTACTTTCATCAAAATTTAAATTTATTTTGTTTCTAAGCTTTTCTAAAAATTGATCCATTTTTACTCTTTTACAAAGTTCTCTAAAATTTTTAAACCATATTTAGTTTTGATACTTTCAGGATGAAATTGAACTCCATGAATTTTATATTCCCTATGCATAATACCCATAATTGTCCCATCAGATGTACTAGATGTAATTTTTAAATCTTTAGATAAGGATTTTCTATCAATTATTAAACTATGATATCTGGTAGCTGTGAAATTTTTTGGTAAATTATTAAGAATACCAATTTTCTTATTTAGAATATTACTTGTCTTTCCATGTACAAGTTCTTTAGCTTGCGTTATCCTTGAACCAAATATTTGACCAATGATTTGATGACCTAAACAAACGCCAAGGATTGGGATTTTTTTATACAAATTTTTTACTATCTTTAAACAATTTCCAGATTGATTAGGATTTCCAGGACCTGGAGATATTACAATTTTATTATACCTTTTTTTTAAAATAAAATGATGATCTACTTTATCATTTCTAAAAACATCTACTTTAGCAAATGATGAAAGATAGTGATATAAATTAAATGTAAAACTATCATAATTATCAATTAAAATTATTTTCATAATCCTTATTCCAAAGCCTTAATTAAAGCTTTTGCTTTATTTACAGTTTCATTAAACTCATTAATTGGTTTGCTATCTGCTACAATTCCTGCACCTGATTGCACGTAAAATTTCTTATTTTTAGAAATTGCTGTTCTAAGTGCTATACAAGTGTCAAAATCGCCATTCGCTGAAAAGTAACCAATTCCACCGGCGTACACCTTTCTTCTTGTTGTTTCTAACTCATCAATAATTTCCATTGCTCTTATTTTTGGTGCACCTGAAACAGTTCCAGCAGGAAAACCAGCCAGCAAGGTATCAAATTTACCAAATTTTTTATTGAATAAACCCTCAACATTGGAAACTATATGCATCACATGAGAATATCTCTCAATTTTAAAACTTTCAGTTACTTTAACAGAGTTTATTTTAGAAACTTTCCCAGTATCATTTCTTCCAAGGTCAAGAAGCATTAAGTGTTCAGAAAGCTCTTTTTTATCTTTTAAAAGATCCTTTTCATAGAATTTATCTTCATTTTTATTTTTACCTCTAGGTCTTGTACCAGCAATAGGTCTTATAGTTATCTTATTGTCTCTAAGTCTCACAAGTATCTCAGGGCTTGCACCTATAATTTGGAAATCTTCAAAGTTAAAAAAATACATAAAAGGGGAGGGGTTAGTAATTCGTAATTTTTTATAAATATCTATTGGTTCTTTATTAAGTTCAGTTTCGAACCTTTGACTTAGAACAACTTGAAAAATATCTCCTATTTTAATGTAATTTTTAGCTTTTATAACATTGTCTAAAAATTTTTTCTTTGAGATATTTGATTTAATTTTAGGTCTAGAGATATTTGCATTTGATGATTTAATCTTCAAATTATAGTTTGATAAAAAAATCATCTCCTCAATTTCTTTTTGAATTTGATCATATTTTGCCTCATAATTCTTGATTTTTTCATCGGAAAAACAGTTAACTATAAAAAATAATTTTTTTTCAGCATTATCAAAAACTATAAGGTTCCTAGGCCTTAATATTCTTGCATCAGGAATTTGAAGATCATTTTTTGTACTATTCGGAATTCTTTCAATATATCTTATTATATCATAAGAGAAGTATCCCGAAATAATTGAACTAATAGGTGGTAATTCTTTAGGTATTTCAAACTTAAAATCTTCTATTATTTTTTCAATATTATTCTTTGGTTTTCCTTTAAGTTTCTTTTTTTTGTTTTCATAATTTAAAACGCAGTTATTATTATTAAATTCCCATATTTTATCAGGATTTTTCCCAAAAATAGTATATCTGCCTTTTATAAAACCCTTTTCAACCGACTCAAAAATGAAACTATTTCGTACATTTAAAAAGTTATTTATTAAATTCTCTATTTCTTTTAATCCGTTAGATTTGAATGAATAGTAAAGAACCTGGTTTTTATTCTTTAAGTGATTTTTCTTGAATAATTTTAGACCAATATTCAACATTATCTAAAATAATTTTTTACTCTATCAATTGTTTGATTAAAGATTTTTACTTTATATTTTGAATTTAATGAAAGATCATACGATTTGTAAATATCGTTGATTATATCATTGTTTGATTTAGTTGAATATTCTTTGATATTATCAGCATTTTTATCTATATCAGAGTAATAAATACTATTTATTCTTGATAAATAAACTTTATCTTTTTCTCCAGTAACTAACGTAAAACTTTTATTTGGCAATGTATAAATAAGATTAACCGACTCTGAGTCAAAAACTTGATTATCATTAAGACTTTCTAATGTTACAGATTTAATATTTTTTTTATCTTTTGATATTTTAATAAATTCATCGTCATTAAATTTTTTCTCATCAATTTTTTCATAAATATTTTTATTAAACTCAAATTTCTTTTTCAAAACTATGTTTTTTTTTAAACTTTCCAAAAAATAAGGATCATTGAAATTTGGTATTTTTTTTTTGAGATTTGAAATTTCAAATATTAAATAATAATCATCTTTATCGATTAATTGTAT
>CACEDU010000006.1 GCA_902558435.1 uncultured Pelagibacteraceae bacterium
ACTGAGATATATCCATTTACTGGTTCATCTGAGATTTTAACCGATATAACCAGTACAGGAGAGACTTTAAAAGCTAACAATTTAAGAGTTTTAAAGGATGGAGAAATACTCCTATCACAAGCCTGTTTGATGTCTTCAAAAAAAATATCTAAAAAAAAAAATATTCAAAATATTATAAAATTATTAAGTAAATAAAATGCGTTGGAATAATAAATTTAATTATCCGAAGTCAACAAGATCTATTGAAGATGGATACAGAAAATACTCTTTGGGTGAGGCTAAACTTCCGTCGGTAACAAGTATACTTTCTCTAACTAAATCAGAAGAAGAAAAAGCAGCTTTAGCAAATTGGAGAGAAAGAGTAGGCTTAAAAGAAGCCAACAGAATTAAAACGGAGGCTTCTAATAGAGGAACGTTAATGCACTCATATATAGAAGATTTCCTTAGAGGTAGAGTAAATGAGAGTTTTTTTGAGACCAATGAGCAATATAAAATAATGGCAAAAGAAATTATTGATAAAGGACTAAATGGCAGGATAGAGGAAATTTATGGAATTGAGGAAACTATTTATTATCCAGATCAGTACGCAGGAACAGCAGATTTATTAGCCAAAATGAATGGTGTAGACGTTTGTATAGATTTTAAGCAAGCTAATAAGCCAAAGAAATCAGATTTTATACAAGATTACTTTTTGCAACTTGGCGCTTACACATTGGGTCATGATGTTGTTCATGGCACTAAGATGAAAGCTGGTATAATTCTTTTATGTACTCAAGATATATTGTTTCAAGAATTTAAAATAGAAGGGGCTGAACTTGAAATGTATCAAAATTTGTTCATGGGAAGAGTAAAAAAATTTTATGAACTAAATAATATTTCTTGACTAATCTAAATTAATAAATATAAAAAGAAAATTACATTAAGCTACTTGTTTAGATGCGAAGTGTTTAGTTCCTGATAAAAATCAATTCTAAAACTCCATCAAAACAATTCTTAAGAATGAAAATATGTTGGAGTATATTATATTAATATTTATTGCTGTCTTAGTTATGCTAATTCTTCTGGTAATTAAGAAGCTTGACAATGCTAAAAGTAATCAAAGTAATGAAAATCTTTCTGAAAAAATAGAAAAATTAATTGAAAAAAATGCTGAGAATAATTCTGTTTTAACTGAAAAAATCACTGAAAAACAAAGTGATTTATCAGAAAAAATCACGCAAAAACAAAGTGATTTATCAGAAAAAATTACACAAAAACAAAATGAGTCAGATAAAGAAATTAGGTCGATAGTAAGTGGTTTAAATGAAAGATTGGCTAGGATTGATAAGGCACAGGAAGAAATTAATGAGATAAAAACTAGTGTAATTGATTTTAAAAATCTTTTTAACAATCAAGGTACTAGAGGGAGGTTAGGAAATGATTCCTTAAAAACAATTGTCTCTGATGTTTTAAGCAAAAAGTATTTCGATATGGAATATACTTTATCAAATGGAAAAAGAGTTGACTGTTTTTTACATCTTGGAGAACCTCATGAATGTGTTCCAATAGACTCTAAATTTGCTTGGGAAAATTATACAAAATTAATTACCGAGAAAGATGAACAACAAAAGAAAAATTACGCAAAATTATTTTCTGATGATATAAAAAAACATATTAAGGATATTTCAGAAAAATATATTATAGAAAATGAGACAGCTCCATTTGCAATTATGTATGTTGCATCCGAAGGTGTTTATAATGCCATAATGGAGGCAAAAGGAAATTTTTCAGAAGAAGCAAGAACTAAAAATGTTATAATTGTATCTCCTAATACTATTTTTGGTTTTTTAAAGACATACAGACTATTTATTGACAACAAGGAAATGAGTGAAAAAGCCGATATTATTCAAAAAGAATTTAGCAAAATATTTGAAGACATCACTAGATTTTCTGAAAGATTTAGCAATATTGATAAGAGAAATACACAATTGACAGAAGATTTTAGAAAACTTCAAATATCGGTAGATGCAATTACTAATAGGGCTAAAAGAGTTAAAGATTTAGAATTTGATAAAAAAGACCTTATAAATCAATGAATTTAGCAATCTGGGATATAGAATCTTCAAGTGCTAGCACTGACTTTGGTAGCATCATAGAAATTGGGGGAATATTATTTGACGAGAATTTTAAGGAAAAAGATAGATTTAATCTTCGATGTAGACTTCATGAAACTGAGATTTTTCAAGCAGCAGCATTAATAGTTAATAAGACATCAATTAAACAACTTACTCAAACAAATCTAAGTCATTATCAAATGCTTGGGCAAGTTGAAAAAATTTTTAAGAAATGGAGCCCTGCTATTTTCTTGGGGTGGAGTTCGCTAAATTTCGACGAAGAGATGATAAGAAAAGAATTTTTCAAAAGTATAAGATATCCTTATTTGACTAATTCCACTCCAAATACCAGACATGATGGAATAAATATTGCAAGAGCTGCATATGCAGTAGATCCAACAGTTTTAGAGACTGAAATTAATGAAAAAAATAATCCTGTGTTTAAATTAGCATCTCTTGCTCAAATGCAAGGTATAGATGCTAGTGATGCTCACTCTGCACTAGCTGATGCAGAACTTACTGCAAAAGTGTTGAAAATTGTAAAAGAAAAGCAAGAACATACTTGGGAATCTTTCTTAAGTACTGCAAATAAATCTAATACTGAAACAATTATGAAAAAAGGAGAAATTGTAACTTTAAATGAGTATTATTATGGAAAGTCCAGGCTTCATTTAGTCGTACCGTTACATGCAAAACATTGTATGCATCCTATTTATCAAGGATGGTACTATACAATAGATCTTAGAACAGAAATTCAGCCATTGATAAATAAATCTATAAATGAATTAAAAACTGAGATGAAAAAAACTCCAAAGTTTTTGAGAACTGTTAGATCAAACAAAGCACCAATAATTATTGACGCAAAATATGGCTTGAATGTTGAACCATATAATAAATTAGATAAAAACGTTATTAAAAAAAGAGCTGAATTTGTACAAAATAATGAACAGTTTTCTCAAAATATTTTAACTGCCCTTCGTGAGGTTGCAGAAGAAAAAGAGCAATCAAAATCGCAAGAAGATATATACGCAGAAGAGAGCATTTATACAAAATTTACATCAAATAAGGATACCGCTTTGTTTCCAAGTTGGCATGATGCGCCATGGAAAGAGAAATTAAATTTATTAGATAAGTTTGACGATGATAGATTGGTTAGTTTTGGTAAAAAAATCATCTTTCAAGAAGCTCCGGAGATACTTCCAGACTCTATGTATAAATCAATCAGAAGAGATATAGCAAAAAGAATACTGAGTGAAAAAAAAGAAAAATGGTGGACTATTCCAACTTTATATAATGAAATTGATACTTTAAGAGAAAAATATACTAATGAAAATGACAATGAAAAATTAGCCCTTTTGGATGAGTTTAATAATTATGCAATGTCTATTCAAAAAAAGTATGAAAATGTTTAATGTATAAATCTAAATTAATCTCAATTTTACCTATTGAATATATACAAAATTAATCTATATCCATTACATGGCTACAATAAATGTAACTGATGAAAACTTTGACGAAAAAGTTTTAAAAAGTGATAAACCAGTTCTTGTAGATTTTTGGGCAGAATGGTGTGGACCTTGTAAAATGGTGGGACCCATTTTAGAGGAAATATCAAATGAAATGGCTGAGGAAATTGTAGTTGCAAAACACGATATAGATTCTCAACCCAACGTTCCAACGCGATATTCTATAAGAGGAATTCCTACTATGCTCTTATTTTCAGGTGGAGAGTTAAAAGCCACTAAAGTTGGCGCTACACCTAAAAGCGATATTGTTTCTTTTATTAAGGAAAATATCTAATTTAATTTTAAAATTTCTCCTGCAAGATAAAGTGAACCTATACAAACAGTTATTGTATTTTTGTTTTTTGATAACGATTTTATAGCACTTTCAATGCTTTGTGATCTTTTAATATTTAAATTTAAATCATTTAACTTACTTTCCAAATCTTCTTTTGATATTGCACCATCTTGATTTGGAATATCAATCAAAGTTATAGAATTAACTATGTTTCTGAAAGATTTTATAAATTCTATATGTTCCTTATCTTTCATCATTCCAACTATTAGATTTACCTCTTGATTTTGGTTTTTTATCCAATTAGCAATAGATAAACTTGCACTAATATTATGACCACCGTCAACAATTAATCTATTGTTGCCTGCAATCGTTTTTAACTTACCACTTTTGATTTCTTCCAATCTTCCTTTGAGTGAAATATTTTGAATACCATTAATTATTTCATTATCTTTTATATTAAATATTTTTCGTGATGCAGCAATCGTGGTGCTTATATTATAAAGTTGATGATTTCCAAGAATATTTGGTTCAGGCAACACCATTTCACCTAAATAATCTTGATATTGAATAAAACCATTTTCAGAATTTGTAATATTAAAATCTTTTCCAAAAAAATATTTATTAGAAGTATTTTTTTCTAATGACTTTTCAATCTTATATCTTATTTTATCGTTGACTTGTTTATTAACAAATATATTTGAATTTAAAAGCTTAGCTGTTTTTTCATAAATTACTCCTTCAATCGATTTATTTTCAAGCCATTGGAAATGATCGTTATGAATGACACCAATGAGTGTCATTAAATTCTCCTTAAACACATTTGTACTATCAAATTGATGAAATAATCCAGCCTCTATAATATTAATATTATCTTTGAAATTTTCAGCTAATTTTATAAAGGCGCAAGTTAAAATTTCAAATAGTGTTGCATTATCATCGCCTAAAGTTTTTTCAACATCTGTCAGTAATTCTATTAAATCTTCTTCATTGATTTCTTTATCATTAAGAACGTATCTTTCTGTATAAGAGAGTAAGTGGGGTGAAGTATAAAGATTAGTTTTGTATCCAGCTTGGTTAAGAATTGACTTAAGACTATAGCACATGCTTGCTTTTGCGTTAGTCCCTACAACTGTTACAATATTTTTTAATTTATCCTGAGGATTACCAAGTTTTTTTAAAAGATTTAAGGTTCTTCCTAAAGATAAATCTAGTTTTTTCTTATGATGCTTCTCTAGTTTGGATATCAGTCTCTGAATTTTCATTTAAATTTTCTAAATGTATATCAGAATTTTTTCTAAGCAATATTGATAGAAGTTTACCAATTTCTTCTTGTAAATCTTTTCTTTCTACAACTCTGTCTACAAATCCATGTTTCTCAACAAATTCTGCTGTTTGGAAATCAGAACTTAATTCTTCTTTAACAGTTGCTTGAATAACTCTTTTTCCAGCAAAAGCAATCAAGCACCCAGGCTCTGCAAAATGTATATCTCCCAACATCGCAAAAGAGGCTGTAATTCCACCTGCTGTTGGATCAGTGAAACAGACGATATAAGGTAAATTATTATTTTTAAGTTCGTTTATTGCAAGCGTTGTTCTAGTCATATTGGCTAAAGCAATTGTTGATTCAAACATACGTTGACCCCCGCCACAAGGAAAGAACAGATAAGGTGTTTGATTGTCAATTGCATGCTGCACTCCATATATTATTGCTTCTCCTTCAGCAGCTCCTACAGATCCACCTATAAAATCAAAATTTATAGCTCCTGCGGTAACCTCAATTCCATTAATTTTTCCCTTGGCAATCATTACCGCACAATTTTGATTTGTTTTCTTTCTAGCTATTTTGAGTCTTTCTTTATAAGACTTTGTGTCAACCCAATTCAATGGATCTTCAGTAGGTATTGGAGACTCTAATATTTGATAAGAATTCTTTCCAAATATTATATCAAATCTTTGTTTACAACTTATTCTATGATGCTTCCCACAAAGATTACAAACCCACAAATTATTTTCTAAATCCTTCTTTAAAATTGGTCCTTTACAACAGCTTGTCCAATCGGAGTTTGCAATATCCTCTTTTGAAGGTCTTTTTCGAAGTACCTTCTTTATCTTTTCACCAAATTTTATAGCTTTTGTTAACCAATTCATGATATTTTTTTTCTTAGCTTTCTGACCATCTTACTTACATTTATGACAGGATTTTGTCTATTGTTTAAACTCCTCGTAATTTCTTTACAAATTTGACTTCCAACTACAAGCCCATCGGTATTTTTAAACTTTGAAATTGTTTTTTCTGTTATTCCAAAACCAATTACACAATTTTTCTTTGGATCAATTTTTTTAATTTTATTGTAATTAATCAATATTTTTCTCGGTGAAACTTTAAGTTTTCCACCAGTAGTAGACAACATACTAATATAATAAATCATATCATGTGAGTCTTTTATTATACTTTTTAATCTTTTTTTTGATGTTGTTGGAGATATTAATTGAATAAAGTTTATTGAACTTTGTTTGCATTTTTTTGAAAAGATTTTATTTTCTGGCCAAGGCAAATCCACAACAATTAAACCATTCACACCTGATTTTTTACAATTCTTTAAAAAATTGTTTTCACCATATTGATAAATCATGTTGTAATACCCCATCAAAATAACTGGTTTTGAATACTTACTTTTTTTGAAATTTTTAACTATTTTGAATACGTCATTCATTTTAACCCCATTTTGAATTGCTCTGTAGGCACTTGTTTGAATTTGGCCTCCATCTGCTACAGGGGTATTATGTGGAACGCCTACCTCTAAAATATCAGCATAATTAGAAATTGATTTAAGTATTTCTAAAGATTGTTTGTTTGAGCTATCACCAGCAACAGTATAAGTTAGTAATGCTGTTCTTCTCTCTCTTTTTAAATTTTGAAATGCTTGTCTAATTGGATTTGACATACTGTTTTCCTAATTTTTTCTCTAAAATATTCTTATCTTTATAGGCATCGCCACAACTATTTATGACTACAATTGTATCTTTAGATAGTTTTTTTGCTTCTTTAATTGCTACTGAGAATGCATGACTTGGCTCAAGAGATGGTCTCAAATTTTCGTACTTTGTAACAATCTGATATGCTTTTAATGCCTCTTCATCACTAGCAGCAGTATATCTAGCTCTTTTAGTATCCTTTAAAAAACAATGTAGGGGAGAAATGCCCGGATAGTCAAGTCCAGCCGAAATTGACTCAGTCTCTTCAATTTGACCATCATTATTCTGATTGACATATTGAGCAGCACCATGAAGTATACCTATTTTGGAACCATAGGTTAAAGGGGCTGCATGTCTCTTACTTTTAGCTGGTCCTCCTGCTTCAACCCCAATAAACTCAACTTGCTTTTTATCATAATCCATAAATTCATTCCAAAATCCAAAACTTGAGGAACCTCCTCCTACACAATTGTATAATTTTAGTTTTTTAGGGACTTCACCAAATTCATTTATTAATTGAGCCTTGAGCTCTCTAGATATTTGACTAGTACTCCAACCACAAATTCTAACAAAAATTGCAGGACCAACTGTGCTACCAACGCACATTGCAGTAGTATCACAATTTGCAACCCAATATCTCATACACTCAGATACTGCATCTACAAGAGTCTGGCTTCCTGAGTATACAGGTATTACATCTGCTCCATTTTTTTTCATTGCTCTAACATTTGGCTGTTGTCTCTCAATATCCTTTGCTCCCATAAATATCTTGCATTTTAATCCAAATTTTTTAGCAGCCATACTTAACATCTTTCCAGCATATCCAGCTCCTGTGTCACCAATAATTACTTTTTTTCCTGATCTTTTTGCTAATAAACAATGTACTGTAGCGTTGTATATTTTATGAGCACCTCCATTTGCATCTGATACTACTTTTGACCAAATTTGAGCACCACCAACGTGACTTGTTAAATTACTTAATTTAATGAGTCTTGTTGGAACACCAATCCAGTTTTTGAAATATTTATCTCTCTCTTTTATAAATTTTTTATCTTTTTTTAATTTATTAAATAGAATCTCTAAATCTTCGATGGGTTTTTTAAGTGTTTCAGGAACAAAATTTCCTCCAAATTTACCACCCCAGAATCCAAACTTATTTCCTTGATCTATTACTGGTATTCCTTTTTTTAATTTCATAATGATGATAGATTTAATAATCTGTTAATTTTTTTTATATCTTTTTTGCCCTCTTTATTTTCCAATGCACCACTAAGATCTATAAAGTAATCTTTATTTTTAAAATTAGGAATATCATCTATTTTTATATTTCCAGCAATCATTTTATTTATTGATTTAGGAACAGTATTTAATAATCCATGATCAAAGCTAATTGATTTTTCATATCCTTTGCCATCAAAAAGAAAAATATCTGAAATTCCAACATAATCTTTATATCGTTCTACATCATATTGATTACTTATTGTTAACGCAGTAATAATTTTTACTTTATATTTTTCTTTTATTGACTTAGTTTTTTTTGGATTAACATCATACAATTGAAAGAAATCAAAATTAAAATTACTCATTTTTTCAAGGGTCTCTTCTTTTGGATCTACAAGAACAGATACAAAACTGCTACTCTTTTTATTAACATTTAATAGCTTTTCCAGCTTTTCATAAGAAACATATCTTTTACTTTTTTTGAAATTACATATAAAGCCAATAAATTTTGGTGGATTTGGATGATTTAATATATAATTAAGTGTTTCAAGATCTGAGATCCCGCATATCTTTATACCTTTAATCATCAATTTAAATGATCAATTAAAGATTGAAGATTCTTTTTTATATTCCCTTTTGTAATTGGCCTACCCATTACAAGCCAATCACTACCGTTACTATAAGCCTCTTTAGGTGATACAACTCTTTTTTGGTCATCAGACCTAGAATTTAACCTAATACCAGGAGTAATTATTTCATTTTTAAATACTTTTCTAATAGTTTTTACCTCCATCGCGCTACATACTATTGCATCTAATTTTGCTTTCCTTGCTAGTTTAGCTTGCCGTAGCACTATTTTTTTAACACTTTTATCAAATCCAATCTCTTTCAATGATTTATTGTCAATAGATGTAAGAATAGTCACCCCAATTAATTTTGTTTTACCAGAAACTTTTTTAGCAGCTTTAAGTGCCTCTAAACCTGAGCTAATGTGTATTGTTAAATAATTAAAATTTAAGTCCCTTACTGCTCTTATAGCAGATGCACAAGTATTTGGTATATCTGCAAGTTTGTAATCTCCGAAAGTAATTTGATTTTTTAGTTTTGAAACAAAATTTCTTCCTTTTTTTGAGTTTAAGAACTCTAATCCAAACTTATACCCAATCTGCAATTTCGAAGTTTGTGTTTTTTTAATTATTTCTCTTACTTTATTTAGATTTTTACTATCACAAGCAATAAATACTTTACTCTTCTTCATTAACTTTTCTTGACCATTCCATCGACATCTTAAATAATATCGACTTTTTTTCTGGAATATTTATTTTTTCATTAGTTTTTGGATTCCTTGATATTCTAGCTTTCTGAATTCTGGGATCTATTGAAAAAATCTCTCTCAATTCGACCCTTTCTCCTCTTTTCAGAGCATTTTGCATTTCACTTATTGTTATATCAAATAATTTCACCAGATCTTTTTTTAAAAAATTTGGATAATTATCTGCTAGTTCTTTTATTAAGTCTGATTTTACAACTGACAATTTTTATTCAGTATCCTTTTTCTTTTTTTTATCATCTAGCTGTTCAGAAAGTGAGGAGAATGGAAGGTTTCTTCCACTCAACGGGCTAGAATGTTCTTTTATCGCTTTAGCGTTCATTATTTCCTCAAGTAATTTAATACTTAAAGACACCTTTCTTTTCTCAAAATTAAGCTCTGATATTGCCGCATCTATCCTTTCTCCACCCACAAAACGTGAAGGTCTTGCATCGGAGGCACTCATAGCTATCTGGGATTTTTTTATTAAAAAGTCCATTTCACATCCTTCTGGTCTAACCAATAAGCCTTTATTGTCTGAAGAAGTAACTTTAACTGTAATAGCTTCATTTATTTTTTTATCTTTAAACCAATCAAAAGGGTCCTTTTGCATTTGTTTTAATCCTACTCTTACTTTTTGTTCAGTTTTTTTAATTTCTAGAATTTTAACTTTTAATTTATCATCCTTTTTATATTTTTTTAGCTCCTCTTCAGGTTTTCCAGTGTAAGAAAGATCGTTCGAGTGTAAAAATCCATCTATATCGAAGTTCTCAAGTTTTAAATAAATTGCATATTCATTGATATTATTTACTACTCCATTAATTTCAGAACCTTCAGGAAACTCATTTTCAAGTTTAGAATATGGATTTTCTTTAGTAAGCCTATGAGATATTGCAACTCTTCTTTTATCTTTATCAATTTCTGTAATTACGCAATCAATTTGATCTCCCACATTAAAAAATTTTTTTGGTGAAATATTTTTTTTAGTCCAGCTAATCTCACTACTATGTAGCAAAGTACTAAGACCTGCCTCTAATTCACAAAAACATCCGTAATCTGTAATTTTCACAACTTTTACCTTATATTGCTTCCCTATTTCGTAATTAGAAATGTGCTCAAATGGATCAGGTGATAATTGTTTAATAGAGCATCCTACTTGTAACTTATCCATATCAATAGAAATAATTTTTAAGTCATGTTTCTCACCTATATTAAAAATTTCATCTGGATGATTTACTCTACTATAGCTAATTTCTTGAAGATGACACAGTGTGTCCAAAGTGCCCTCAGGTGTAGTAACTTCGAAGAAACAACCAAAAGAAGAATATCCCTTAACTACAGCATCTTTAATAATATCTCCAACTTTAAACTTTTCAATAATCTTTACTTTATCCTCTTTTTTATTTGATGAAACCACTTGTCTTCTAGAAACAACGCTGTTTCCCCTTACCATATCAAGTTTTATAAGTGCAAATTTTTGTTCTACCCCAATTAAATGGTCAATATTTTTCATTGGTTTATCTGATATTTGTGACCCTGGACAAAACATTAGAGACCCAGTTTCAATGTGTTCAACAATTACTCCACCTTTGGTTTTTTGTATGATTTTTCCATCAATTAATTCATTATTTTCATAACATTTTACTAACTTATTCCAGCCTTTTATTTTTTGGGCTTTATGAGCCGATACAATTACATCACCATTTTTATCTTCAATTTTTTCAAGTAATACTGAAATTGTATCACCTTCTTTGATATTTTCTGAAATACCTAAAATTTTTACTTCATTTACATCAATAACTGGCTCACTTTTTAAGCCAGGGATAAAAAGAAAAATATACTTACTCGTAATTTTAGTAATTTTACCGTCAATTATTT
This sequence comes from uncultured Pelagibacteraceae bacterium, assembly GCA_902558435.1. Lineage (GTDB taxonomy): Bacteria > Pseudomonadota > Alphaproteobacteria > Pelagibacterales > Pelagibacteraceae > Pelagibacter. The sequence continues at coordinate 11,278 of CACEDU010000006.1, forward strand.
TTCCTTCTTCAATTTTGTTCTTCGATAATTGACTATTTAGGAGCTCTTGAAACTTTTGTGAGGCAGGAGATGAAAGATCTTTATATATTTCCATTAAATATTTAGTTTTTTGTCCATAATAGATTTTATTTTCATAAAGCACGCTTTCTTACTTAATTTAGTGGTATTAATCAAGATAGAATCTTTTGTTTTTTTTAAAGGACCATATTTTCTATTTTGATCAGATTTATCCCTATTTCTAAGGCTTTTAAGTACTTCTTTATATGTAATATCTATTTTTAAATTCTTATATTCTTTGAACCTTCTTTTTGCTCTTGTTTTCAGATTAGCTGTAATAAAAAATTTAAACATAGCGTCTTTTACTTGAACTGTAATTATATCTCTTCCATCTAAAATAGATCCTCTATACTGTTTTGGAGGGGAATAAGCACATTTTTGTTGAAACTTGTGAACTATTTCTCTGATATTTTTATTTCTCGCAATTTTTGCCGCAGACTCTGCAACCTTATTTGATAGTAAATTTTTATTTTTTAATTGATTTAGTTTTATATTTTTAATTTTATATTTCACAAAATTATGAGAAAAGTTTTTGACATTTTTAATTCTCAATAGTCCAATATATCTATAAATTTTTCCGGTATCTAAATAAAAAAGATTATAATGCTTAGCAATTAACTCAGCTTGTGTACCTGCTCCAGCTGCTGCTGGTGAGTCTATTGCTACCGTGATAATATTTTTTCTTTTTTTCAATTTATTTTAGCTCCTAAAATTTTTAGGGTTTTTAAAAAATCTGGAAACGATGTATTTATTGAGTCTTTATCATTTATTTTCCAGTTTCCCCCTAAAGTCAAAGCTGCAATACAAGATAGAAAGAAAATTCTATGATCTTTTAAAAAATTTTTCATAACAATATTTTTTGATAAAGATAAATTTGGATTTCCATGAATTTTTATATCATCTTTATTTCTTTTAATTTTTATACCGATCAATTTCAAAAATTTTACTGCTAAATCTAGTCTTTTAGACTCTTTTTTATTCATTTCTCCTAAATCTTTAAATTTAGAAATTCCTTTAGCTTTAGCTGCAACTAAGAAAATAATTAAGAATTCATCAATAGCAGTACTATTTAATTTTGATGGACAAATTATTCTGTTAAAATTTTTTATACTTTTAACATGAATATCTGCAATTTGTTCGCCATTATAATTATTTTTATTTCTTAATTTAATTTTAGCTCCCATTTTATTTAAAATTGAAACAATTCCTAGTCTGCTTCTGTTTACATTAACATTTTCAATAACTATTTTAGATTTATGGGATAGAAGAGTTAATACAATGAAAAAAGAAGCAGAACTAATGTCACCGGGTATTTTATAATTAAAACCCTTAAATTGTCTAAGTCCCTTTATTGAAATAATATCATAATCTTTTTTGCTAATCACTTTAATAGGATAACCTAAAAATTTTAACATTAATTCAGTGTGGTTTCTGGATTTCTTTGATTTTATTACAGAAGTTCCTGGCGTATTTAATGCACTGAAAATAATACAAGATTTTACCTGAGCGCTACCTATTTTTTCCTCATATGTAATTGGTCTAAGAAAGTCTGTTCCTAATATTTTGATTGGTAAAACTTTATTTTTATTTTTTATGTTTACACCAAATAGCTTAAGAGGCTTTATCACTCTTGAAAAATCTCTTTTTGATAAACTTTTATCACCTATTAATCTAATTTCTTTTTTCGATTTTACTAAGAGTCCGAGTATTAATCTTGCTAATGTTCCTGAATTACCAGCATCGATAGTGGTTTTTTTTCTAATATCATAACCGTTCAAACCATAACCTTGTATAATATAAGTATTTTTTTTCTTTGTATAATTTATACCTAATTTTTTAATTGCATTGAGTGCATTTAAGACATCTTCTGATTCAAGTAAATTAGAAATATTAGAAGTACCTAATGCTTGAGATGCCAGCAGAACAGATCTTATTGAAATACTTTTATCAGAGCTTACTTTAATTTTTTTATTAAAACTTTTGATTTTATTTTTAATATAAATATGATTTTTCATTGATGAATTAATTTATTTTAAATTCATCACCAAAATATGCAGATCTAGCACTTGAGTCTTTTATTATTTCATTTGGACTACCTGATGCAATTATCTTTCCGTTAGACAGGACTATTGCTCTGTCAACACAACTTAACAAATCTCTTGCCTGGTGATCACATACAATTACAGTAATTTTATCTACAGATTGAAGATTAACAATAATTTCTTGAAGCATTTTGATTGTTAAAATATCTAAAGCAGCAAAAGGTTCGTCTAATAAAAGTATGTTGGGATCATTAATTAATGCCATCGCAATTACTAATTTTTTTTTTTGACCACCAGACAAATGTTTTGCTTTTATTTCTAACAAAGGGTCAAATTCAAACTGAGAAATAATTTTATCAATTTTTGTTTTTCTTAAATCTTTTTCCTTAATATGTATTTCACCTACTAATTTAAGATTTTCTAATAAGTTTAAATCTTGAATAAAACCACCATGTTGAGGTACATAACCAAGTTTAAATTTTGTTGCTCTTTCGTAAATAGGTATATTTGTACAGTCATGCCCATTTATGATAATTTTTCCAAAACTTGGATCTTTAAGACCAGTAATTATATGAAAAATTGTGGATTTTCCTACACCGTTAGGTCCCATCATTCCCAAAACTTCTTGTTTGTTTACTTCTAAATTTAAATTATTTAAAATTTGCCGTTTGTGATAAAACATCGAAATTTTTTCTAGTTTTAAAATTTTATCCTGCTCTTTAAAACTTTTAATTCTAAATTTTTTAATTAAAGCCATTAGTTTGTTATTACTTTTATTTCCTCTTTTATACTTTCAGGGTTTATATTTATATTTTTCGTTTTTAAATCAAATTCTACAATCCCAGCTTTCATTGTCGATTTTGGGTCAGTGATTACTACATTATTATAAGCTATCGCTTTATTTGTTTCCATATTTATATCAAAATTTGAACATTTAATCTCTTTGTCTTGATAGTTAATTATTACATTTTCATAAAATTTTGAATTTAAATTTACTGAATTATATTGAGCAAAATCAGATAATATATAAATCGTTTCTCTTGTATCTGATAGTATTTTCCCTCTTACATTATTAAGATCAAGAATATCAATATTATTTTTATTTGATTTCGCAGAATTAGCTAAGAGATAAAATTTGTTACCTTTTTGATCTATAGATGTGTACTCAACATCTTTTACTAGATTTTTAATTTCCTTTTCCGTATTAACTTCTTTTTTGTTTTCTTTTATTGTTTTGTTGTCTACATTTATTTTTTTATCAATTCTTATCTCATTTTTTTTTACAACATCCTCATTTTTAATTATTAAAGTTTTTTGATCTTTAGATTTTATTTTTAAATTATTTTGGCTATTTTGTATTTTATCATTAAGCTCTATATTTTTTAATTCTAATTCTGAGATCTTTTGTTCTAGATTTTTAATTTGATCACTATTATCAATTTGTAAAGAATTTATCTCTTCAACTATTTCTTTGTTTGTGTAAAAATATTTGTAATAAACTGTGCTAATTATCAATATTATCAGTATTAAGATTAATATTTGAATAAAAGCTTTAAAAGACATCTAGTTTATATTTGCATTCAAAATATTATGTATATGAATAAAACCAACAGTTTTGTGTTTTTTCATATTTTGATGCACGCACAAACTTGTAATTTTTTTTGTATTCATTATCGAGAGAGCTTGCGCAGCAAGCATATTTTTATCAACGCTTATTGGTCTTTTTTTCATAACTTTTTTAATTTCTAATTTCTGAAAATCAGCTTTAATGTTAGAAAGCCTTTTTAAATCACCATCAGTAAGAATTCCAGTAGTTATATTTTTATTATTAATAATAACCAATGTTCCAAGTCCTTTTTGTGTAATACTTTTCAATGCACTTTTCATAGTTACATTTTCTTTCACAAAGGGTATTTTCCTTCCAGTAAACATTAAATCCTCTACAGTTTTAAGTTTGACAGACAGAGATCCACTTGGATGAAATTTCTTAAAATCAAGTTTTCCAAATTTTTTACATCTCATACATGTAACAGCTATTGCATCACCTAGTGCAATTTGTATTGTAGTTGACGATGTAGGAACAAAATTTCCTGGACCTGCCTCCTTAACGATTGGTAATAAAAATTTTATATCTGAATTTTTGTATAATATTGAATCTTTTTTGGATGTAATTCCAATTAATTTAATATTTCTATTTCTAGATGCAAACTGAATTATATTCTTTAGTTCATCACTTTGTCCACTTAAGCTTATCAAAATAACAACATCATGAGATGTTATTTGACCCATATCCCCATGACTTGCGTTCGAAGGGTCCAAAAAAAATGAGGGAGTGCCTGTTGAGGATAGAGTAGCAGACCATTTTTTTGCAATAATTCCGCTTTTGCCAACACCTGAAACTATTATTTTCCCAGATTTACAATTAAGAATTGTTTTAATAATTTTTTCAAAAGATTTGTTAATACTAGATTGAAGTTTTTTTAGAGCGCTAGTTTCAATTCTAATTACTTCTCTGGCTATATTTAATAAATTTTTATTTCCCATTTTAGTGAGACCAAATATCTTCTTTAAATGAAGCAAAATCTAATTTAACTCTAGTATTTATAAACTTTACTGTTTCTTTATAAAGATCAATTCTATTTTCTCTAATGAGTATTTTTTCTAAACACTCATAAATTTTATGCAGATATACAACGTCTTGAGCACAATACTTTAACTGCTTCTCAGTCAATTCTCCACCAAAATCTGAGGTCTGTAATTGTTTACTTACATCTATACCTAAAAATTCTTTTATTAAGTCTTTTAACCCGTGTTTGTCTGAATAGCTTCTAGCAATTTTACTCATGATCTTAGTGCAATTCACATTTTTCACATCTACTTCTAAATATTTCTTTATAAATAAAAGATCAGCTCTAGCGAAATGAAATATTTTACTTGTATTATTGTCATTTAATATTTTTTTTAAATTAGGTGCATGATAATTATCTTTATCTAATTGAATTATGTGAGCATCATGTTTGCCTGAAGATATTTGTAATATACAAAGCCTATCTCTTTCAATGTTAAGTCCAGTAAATTCACAGTCTATTGCTATCTTGTCACTGAAACCTATTTCATCTGGTAAATCTCTCTTATGTAATTTAATATCTAAATTCATTAAATAGATATATATATATGAAAAATCAGGATTCAATTTTAATATTTGGTTCTTCTGGTCAGATAGGCAAAGCACTAATTAGAAAATTCACTAAAAATAACTATAAAGTTACTGCAGTAACTAGAAGTATTCATCAAAAAGGTTATCAAATAAAAACACAATCGAACTATGGTTATTTAGAATTAGAGGAGATTAATTCATTTAATGAGGAAAATATTTCAAAATTAATGGAAAATTCTTCTGTTTGTATAAATTTAATAGGCATACTGTATGAAAAAAAAAAAAATCACTTTAATATAATACATTCAGATTTGCCCGCTTTACTGTCAAAGGTTGCTAAAAAAAAATCAATAAAACAATTAATTCATTTATCAGCACTAGGAATAGATGCTTCAGTTGACAGCAAATATGCTATTAGTAAATTAGATGGGGAAAATAAAGTAAAAGAAAACTTTCCAAAAGCGGTTATTTTAAGACCATCATTAGTGTATTCTGTAGATGACAATTTTACAACAAATTTCATGAGTTTATTAAGTACACTTCCAATGATGCCTTTGTATTATGAAGGAAAAACTAAATTTACTCCGATACATGTTTCTGACCTAGCAAATATAATTTTCAATATAGTAGAAAAAAAAATTTACGGAGAAATAATTGAATGCATTGGTCCAGAAGTTCTTACTTTTAAAGAAATATTGTTAAAAATTTTAAAATCAATTAATAAAAAAAGATTTTTATTTTCTATGCCTCTATTTCTAGCAAAAATTAATGCAAAATTATTTCAATTAATGCCAAATCCGTTACTTACAATTGATCAGTTGAGATTATTAAAATATGATAATATTGTTTCAAATAAATATAAAACAAATTTTGATTTTAAAATGTATGCTAATAAAAAATTTGAAGAGGAAATAAATCGTTACAGCTATAATTGGACTAGTGGGGGTCAATTCTCAAAAAAAAGAATTGATAAAATAAATTAATGTTAACTAATATCATATATTTAACAGTTTTCATAATTTTAGTATTCGTTTTGTCTATTGCTGTAAAAGCTATAACAAGAGGAGTCGAAGCAAAACAGATAATAAAAGAGGAAAAAAATTCTGATTTAATTCAAGAAAACCAAAAGCAAAATTTAGAAGTTGTAAATCAAATTAAAGAATTAAAAGACCTTCATGATAAAGGTATATTAAATGACGACGAATTTCAAAAAGCAAAAGAAAAATTATTAATGTAGATTAAGCTGATTTCACCTTTTTTTCTATAAATTTTGGAACCTCGTCATCTTTATCAACTATCTCATCTTTTTTACCTTTTGGTTGAAAAACTATCATAAGATGTAAAGGACAATAAGAAAACTTCTCAATTGTCTTTCTTCCGCAAAATGAGGAGTCTTTTTCATCTGGGTGACCTTCCATATATTTGCAAGTTTGTTCATTCAAGTCTTCCAATTGAAGGTTTTTTGCTGGTTCAAAATTCTTGTCTAGAAGCAATGATTTAAACTTTTGCTTTCTACCTACTTTTTTTAAATTATTATTTGTTACTAATGTTTCCGAAACATTCTGAGAAATTGAGGAACGAGTTTTTATTTTAGCTGATAAATTTAACCTATGAGCTTTTCCAATAACTGCATTTCTACTCACACCACCAATTATTTCTGCAATTTGGCTTGCAGTTTGACCTTTACCCCAAAGATCTTTAAGCTTATTTACTTTTTCATCTGTCCAGCTCATATTACTATATTTAGTATATTAAATATTTATAATAACATTATCTTGAAATCATAGTTAGATAATATTAACAAGCTTTTTTTTTGGTTTTTTAACAATTATTAAAAAAAAAGTTTATTAATAATTACTTATGGTTGAATTAAAGGAAAAATATCAAATTGGCAAAAGAAGATTTGGGCTTATAAATTGGGTTGGAACTTACTCTTTATTTAAAAAAGAAGTCCTAAGATTTATAACTGTTTCAGGCCAAACTTTATTTGGTCCTATATTAACAAGTATTTTATTTTTAACAGTTATTTCTCTAGCTATTGGAGATCAAAGAGCTAACGTATTGGGAGTTACATATATAAAATTTTTAGCTTGTGGTTTAATTATGATGCAAGTAATTCAACAAAGTTTTGCTCATTCTAGCTCCTCTTTGATGATGGGAAAGATGATGGGTACAATCACAGATGTTGTTCACAGTCCTTTATCATCATCAGAAGTTGTATTTGCAATAACATTAGCTTCTGCAGCTAGGGGCTTGTTGATTGCGACAGCTTCAACTTTAATTTTTATTTTTTTTATAGATTTATCAATACAAAATTATTTTTTATGGTTTGTTTACCTTCTTTTAGGTGGTTTGGTTATGGGATCGCTAGGAATAATAGTTGGTCTATATGCAGATAAATTTGATCAAATGAGCACTGTTACGAACTTTATAATTGTGCCTTTAAGTTTTTTAAGTGGTACTTTTTATAGTATTGATAGATTGCCTGATTTTTTAAAAATTCTAAGTAATTATAATCCATTCTTTCATATGATTGATGGTTTTAGGTACTCATTTATTGGTCAATTAGATGGGTCGATAACATTTGGTGTTGCATTGCTTACTTTTCTAAGTGTAGCTATAACATATTTTGCTTACTTTTTAGTTAACAAAGGTTATAAAATTAAATCATAGTACAAAATGAGTTCATTAGCTAAAAATTATAAAAGAAGAAACATATCTTTTGATAAAGGTAAGGGATCTTTTTTGTTCACAAAGAGAGGAGTTAAGTTTTTAGATTTTGTCCAAGGAATTGCTGTGAATTCTTTGGGTCATGCAAACCCCAATTTGGTAAAAGCAATCAATAAACAATCTAAAAAACTTTGGCATGTTTCTAACTCCTTCATAATTCCAGAGGGAGAAGAGTTAGCTAAGAAATTAACAAAGAGAACTTTTGCTGATGCAGTTATTTTTCAAAATAGTGGAGCAGAAGCTACTGAGGCCGCTATAAAAGTTGCTAGAAGATATTTTTATTCAATGGGTCAAAAAAAAAAAAATAGAATTTTATGTATAAAAAACTCTTTTCACGGAAGAACTATCGCAGCAATTAATGCCAGTGGATCTAAAAAAATGGTCGAGGGATTTGGCCCAAAAGTGGGTGGATTTGATCATTTTAAATTTGGTAACCACAAGGAACTAAAAAGAAAAATTACAAGCAAAACAGCGGCTATAATGATTGAACCAATAATGGGTGAGGGAGGTATTAAAGTCATACCTTCATGGTGTCTTAGAGAATTGAGAAAGATTTGTAATCAAAAAAAAATTCTTCTTATATTAGACGAAGTTCAGTGTGGAATTGGCAGATCAGGTAAGTTTTTTTCTTATGAATATGCAAACATAAAGCCAGATATAGTTCCAATTGCAAAAGGAATTGGAGGTGGGTTCCCAATAGGTGCAGTCTTGATGACAAAAAAAGTTTCTAAGGCTATGGTTCCAGGTACACATGGATCTACTTTTGGTGGAAACCCTTTAGCAATGTCAGTTGGTAATGCTGTAATGAATGAAATTTTCAGAAAAGATTTTCTTTCAAGAGTTAGAAGTAATTCAAAATATTTTATTTCAGAATTAAATAAAATTAAAATCAAATTTCCAAATATTATTAAAGATATAAGAGGAATAGGATTAATTCTGGGAATACAACTACATCATGACCAGACAAAATTCATACAAAGTTTACTGAAAAATAAACTACTAACAATCAGAGCAGCTGAAAATGTTATAAGAATTTTGCCTCCATTAAATGTTAATAAAAATGAAATAAATTTAGCTTTAAAAATTATTAATAAAGTTTGTGAAGGATATAAAAAATAATGAAAAACTTTCTTCATATTAGAGATATTCCTCTAAAAGATTTAAAAAAAATTATTTCTGATGCAAAAAATAGAAAATCAAAAAGAAAAAAATTAAATACCCTTGATCCAGACAAAGACTTACCTTTAAAGGGTAAAATTCTTTTACAGATGTTTGAAAAATCTAGCCTTAGAACTAGATTAAGTTTTTATTTAGCTATTAAACAATTAGGTGGAGGATCCTTAACTCTAAGACCCGAGGAGTTACACCTAGGTGTTGGCAGTGAAAGTATAGCAGATACATCTAAAATTTTATCAACTTATGGCAATGCTTTTATGTTGAGAACAGACTCAGATAAAAAATTAGATCAATTCAAAAAATATTCAAGTATACCAATAATTAATGGACTAAGTCCATCCTCACATCCCACTCAGGTTTTGTCAGATATTTTTACTATTCAAGAAATTAAAAAGAAAAGTATTTCAAAATTAAAACTATGTTGGATAGGAGATGCTAACAACAATATGATGAACAGCTTGGTAGAAGCTTGTATAAAATTCTCTGTTTATCTTAATATTGCATGCCCTAAAAGCTATCAACCAAATAAAAAACTTATTTCTTTGATTAAAAAACAAAAAGGAAAAATAAAAATTTTTAATAAAAAAGAGATAGCTATTAAAAATTCTGATGTTGTAATGACAGACAAAATCATTTCTTTAAACGATAAAGTGAATAAGAAAAAGAAACTTAAATCATTTAAAAATTTCAAAGTTGATACAAAAACTATGAATTTAGCCAAGAAAGATGCAATATTTTTACATTGTCTACCAAGAGGAAATGAAGTTACAGAAGAAGTATTTCTTGGGAAACAATCTAAAGTGTGGCAACAAGCTCTAAACAGAGTTTATGTTCAAAAGAGTATTTTATTATATTGTTTTGGCAAACTAAGGTAGTTGTAATGGACTGTCAGCATTAGCATTCATATATAAAATTACTGAAGCTCTATCTTTCTCTTTTTTTAATCCTGCGAAAGCCATTTTGGTACCCTTTATGTATGAAGCAGGTTTTATTAAAAAACTATTCATCTCTTGGAACGTCCAATCTTTTCCAAATGCTATCAAGGCTTTTGAATATTTGTAATCTTCCAGAGAACCCATATTTCTACCTAGCACATTATAAAGTGCTGGACCAATATTGTTTCTTCCACCTTTTTTAATCGAATGACATGCACTACATTTCTTAAAAACTTTCTTTCCATGATCAATACTTCCCATGGCTAACAGAGCAGATATATCAACTGTTTCAACTGCTGCTGAAGCTTTGGTACTATCTGTTTCAGCAAATTCAACTTTATAGGCTGATTGACTTGGTTTCTCTACGTAGTAGATAATGTCTGAGATTTTAGTTATTCCAAATATAACAACAAAAATTACTACAACAGCTGCTATGATTTTATTAATTTCAAATGAGTCCATGATTTTTAATTATTAACCTCGTATAACATGTTAAACAAAAAAAAAACTAAATTTAAATTTAATTATTGCGTCTGAAAGACGCATAATACTTAGTTTATGAGCAATACAGTAATTTTAATCCCTTCAAGATTGGCTGCAACAAGGTTACCAAATAAACCTTTATTAAAAATCAATAATATTTCAATTATCAATCATGTTTACAAAATTGCAAAATCATCTCTTATTGGAGAAAGTTATGTTGCAACAGGTGATAAAGAAATATTTGAAGAGGTCACCAAGCTTGGAGGAAAATGTATTTTAACCAAAAAAGATCATAAAACTGGAACTGACAGAATTTTTGAGGCTTATCAAGAATTAAGAGATGACAATATTGAATATGTAATAAATCTTCAAGGAGATGAACCAATGCTTGATATTGAAGATGTGCATAATCTCCTAAAAAAAACAATTGAAAAAAAATCTAAAATTTCAACATTAGCTTGTCAAATTGAAGACGAAAAATTTTTCTTAAATAAAAATATTGTAAAAGTAACTACAAAAGAGGAACTTCATCAAAACAATCTATCAACAGCATCATCATTTACGAGAGAAATTGAAAATACTCAAAAAAACATTTATCACCATATTGGAATTTATATTTATAATGTTTCATATTTAGAAAAGTTCGTGCAATTAGAGCAAACTCAGAATGAAAAATCCCAAAAATTAGAGCAATTGAGACTAATAGATAATAATATTGAAATAGATGTAGGATTAGCGAAAACTAAACCAATTGGTGTAGATACAGCTGAAGATTATCTAGAAATAAAAAAAATTATGGAATATAAAAATTAAATTATGAAAATTGCTTATCAAGGTGTTGCAGGAAGCTACAGTGAAAGTTGTGCTAAAAAAATGTATCCAGAGAGTGAAACAATACCCTGCAAAACATTTGATGAATGCTTTGAAAGATCTAGTGAAGATAATTCAATTAAATCTTTAATTCCAGAGTCAAATAAAACAACTGGAAATATTGGCGTCGAGTATTTAATCTTTAAATACAGATTAAATATTTACGCAGAACATTTTTTTCCAATTAATCATAATCTTTTAGGATTAAAAGATTCAAATATAGAAGACATAAAAGATGTTTACTCACATGCACAAGCATTAAGCCAATCTTCAAGTTTTATTAAGAAAAAAAAATTTACAGAAAATGTTAGAGCAGATACAGCTGGTTCAGCAAAATTTGTTTCAGAAACTAAAGATAAATCTAAAGCTGCTATAGCTTCTAGTCTTAGTGCAGAAATATATGGTCTAAAAATTCTACAAGAAAATGTTCAAGATGATAAAGATAATGTGACTAGATTTTTATTACTTGGTAAAGATATTTTTCAGCCAGATTTTTCTGATGATAATCATATGACATCAATATTATTTAAGTTGAAAAGTAAACCTGCTGCTCTTTACTCTGCACTGTCAGGATTTGCAATAAATGGAGTTAATATGAGTAAACTACAAAGTTTTCCCGAAAAGAACTCATTTTCCTCATATTTTTTTCTATGTGATATAGATGGACATATAGAATCTCCTAAAATCAAAAACTCACTTGAGGAATTAGGTCTGCATTGCCAAGATATGCACGTTCTAGGTGTTTATAAATCTGATAAATTTAGACAAAAATAAATTTATAACTTTCTTGTAGAATAGAAATTTTTATTGATATAATAAAGTTGGAGGCCAGTCAGGTGGTATTACCACAAATCCCCCAGGATCGAAAGATAGCAAGGGTAGTGAGTATTTTCCAGGTTGGTTGGTCTCCTTAAAAATGACAGAAAATTCGAAAGTACTAGCTTTAAAATACAGACCTCAAGTATTTGAGGATTTAATTGGCCAAGAGATTATTGCTGAAACAATTAAAAATTCAATAATTTCAGACAAGTCACCCAACGCATTCTTGTTTACAGGTATCAGGGGAGTAGGAAAAACAACTTTCGCAAGAATAGTTGCAAAGTCATTAAATTGTGAGCATGGAATTGAAAACATGTGTAAGAAAAAATGTAGTAACTGTGATGCAATTACAAACTCAAATCATATTGATGTTTTGGAAATGGATGCAGCAAGCAAAACAGGTGTTGACGATGTAAGAGAGCTTATTGAATTTTCAAGATATGGACCAACAACTGCTAAATATAAAATATTTATTATTGATGAAGTTCATATGTTAAGCAAACAAGCATTTAATGCACTTTTAAAAACATTAGAGGAACCACCAAAATATTTAAAATTTATTTTTGCAACAACTGAAATCAAAAAAATTCCTGTAACAGTAATATCGAGATGTCAACGTTTTGATCTCTCTAGAGTGAAATCTGAAGAGCTTTTTAATTATATAAAAATGATTAAAGACAAAGAAGGCGGTAAAGTTTCTGATGAAGCTTTAAAATTAATTGTTAAAATTTCAGAAGGATCTGTTAGAGATGCATTATCTTTGTTAGATCGTGGACTTGTAGCCAATCAAAATAATGAGGAATTAAATCTAGATAAAGCACAAAGTATTTATGGATATTTTGATAAAAGTTCTCTGATAGAATTAATTAAAAATCTATTTAGTGGTGACGAAAAAAAAGTATTTGAGCTGTATAGAAAAATTTATGATTCTGGTGTAGATCCAAAAATTTTTTTGAATGATTTTCTTGAGGTTTTATACTACCTAAAAAATATCAATTTTATAAAATTAGATGGAAATAATTTTTCTTTAAATGATCAAGATTTTAGTAATCTTTCCACAATATCTGAAAATTTAGATTCAAAGGACATAATCCTTTTTTGGCAATTTACACTTGATACAATTGAGGAAATTAACATTGTTTCAAATCCAAATTTATCAGTTGAAATGTTCCTTTTCAGATTAATGAGAATAAAAGGTTTTAAGGAGAAAGATGTTGAGGAAAGCTTTACTGGAAAAAATCCTGATACCTTAATTGAAGAACCTAAAAAAAAAATTACAAGTAAAACAATAGATCAAATCAAAAATATTTCACAACAAGAAAAAATTGAACCAAATTTAAATAAAGATGAAGTAATAAATGAACTTAAAATAGGTTCATTTGAAAGTTTGATAAATCTATGTACGGAAAGGAAAGAAGCTAAGCTTAAATATGAGCTTGAAACTAATACAAATTTAGTTTCATTCTCTGAGGGTTTAATAGAAATATCTTTTAATGAAAACTTAGACAAAGACTTTATTAAAAATCTATCTAACAAACTGTTCGAATGGACATCTAAGAGATGGATTATCTCTTTGTCAAAAAACCAAGGACAAATTTCAAAAAAAGAAAAAAATAAAATTGATGAGAAAAAAATATTTGATGATGTTAAAAAGTCTGAAGCCTATAAAAAAGTGATCGAAGCATTTCCTGATGCAGAATTAATAAATGTTGAGTTGAAGGAGGATTAGAATGACTGATTTTTCAAAATTAATGGAAAAAGCCAAAGAAATTGAGAGCAAAATGAAAGAAAGCCAAGAAAATATTAAAAAGATTGAGGTTGAAGGTGTCTCAGGAGCTAATGATGTAAAGGTTACTTTAAATGGAGAGGGCACTATGATTTCAATTAAACTTAGTGAAAATGTTTTGAAAGAGGAAAAAGTAATATTAGAAGATCTTATTACCGCTGCTCATAATAACGCAAAATCACAACTTAAATCAAAAACTGCAGAGGAAATTTCTAAGGCTTCAGGAAATTTTGGAATACCTGGATTTAAGTGGCCTTTATAATTTAAATGCAAAATATTCCTGAAATAGAAAATTTAATCAAACTTATATCTAAGTTACCAGGGTTAGGACCTAAGTCTGCAAAAAGAATAATTTTAAAAATGATTAATAACCGACAAGAATTACTAAAGCCTATGGCTCAAAATTTGAGCGAAGTTTTTAAAAATGTTGTTAGATGTAAAATTTGTGGAACATTAAAGCCTAATACAATTGAATGTAGTTATAATAATTGTGAAATAGTAGAAAAAAAATATAATAAAATTTGTGTTGTAGAAAATATTTCAGATCAGTGGGCAATAGAAAGTTCGTCAATTTTTCAAGGTTATTTCCATATTTTAGGGGGGACCCTCTCAAATAATAATAACAGTAATAGAGAGGACTTGCTTATCAACTCTCTTATAGAAAGAATAAATAAAGATGATATTGAAGAAGTAATTTTAGCAACTAGTGCAACTGTAGAAGGTCAAACTACTGCATTTTATATTCAAGATAGTCTAAAAAAAACTGACGTCAAAGTTTCAAAACTAGCCCAGGGTTTACCTGTAGGTGGAGAAATCGAAAATTTAGATGATGGAACTCTAATATCTGCATTTAAAAACAGAAAAAAACTTGAGGCTTAATTAGCTTTTTTTAATTAATCTGTTTAAATGTAAGAGAGGTTCTGTATAGCCTGATGGCTGAGATTTTCCATGAAAGATTAATTCACATGCTGCTTTAAAAGCAATAGATTTATCATACTCTGGTGACATACTTTCGTAGTTAGAGTCATCTTCATTCTGTTTATCTACAACTTTTGCCATTTTTTTTAAAATTTCAAGAACCTGTCTATTCGAGCATAAGCCATGATGAAGCCAATTTGCAATATGTTGAGATGAAATTCTTAAGGTTGCTCTATCTTCCATTAATCCAATATCATTTATATCCGGAACTTTGGAACAACCTATACCTTGATCAATCCATCTGACTACATAACCTAAAATAGTTTGAGCAGAATTTGAAATTTCAGTATTAATTTCATCGATAGACCAATTAGGGCGATCTGCTATTGGAATAGTAAGAAGATCAGATAATTTTGATGGCTCTCTTTTTAATATTGCTTTTTGTTTTTCAAAAACATTTACTTCATGATAGTGCATAACATGCAATGCAGCAGCAGTTGGGGAAGGAACCCAAGCACAATTTGCGCCAGCATTCACATGTCCAATTTTTTGTTTCATCATTTCGTTCATTTTGTCAGGCATGGCCCACATTCCTTTACCTATTTGAGCAACTCCTGAAAAACCACATTTTAAGCCTATATCTACGTTGTTGTCCTCATAGGTTTTAATCCACTTAGACTCTTTCATATCTCCTTTTTTTATCATTGGTCCAGCTTCCATTGAGGTGTGCATCTCATCACCAGTTCTATCTAAAAATCCAGTGTTTATAAAAAATACTCTATCTTTAAGTGTTCTAATACATTCTTTAAGGTTTGCAGATGTTCTTCTTTCTTCATCCATAATTCCACACTTAATTGTATTTTTTTCTAATTTTAAAACTTCTTCAACTTTAGTAAAAATTAAATTAGTAAATTCTGTTTCTTCTGGACCATGCATTTTTGGTTTAACGATATAAATTGATCCTTCTCTCGAATTACCTTTTCTTTTTAAATCATGAATACAAGCTGCTGAGGTTATGAAAGCATCCATTATTCCTTCAGGAACTTCTGATCCATCATTTAAAGTGATTGCAGGGTTTGTCATTAAGTGTCCAACGTTTCTCACAAGTAAAAGACTTCTTCCGTGAAGTTTTAACTTTTCACCATTCAATGAAGTGTAACTCCTATCAGGATTAAGTTTTCTTTCTAATTCTTTACCATTTTTCTCAAATATTGATTTTAAATTTCCTTTCATCAATCCTAGCCAATTTCTATAACAAGTTACTTTATCTTCAGCATCTACTGCGGCTACACTATCTTCATGGTCACAAATTGTTGATACAGCAGACTCAATTATAATATCGCTTATCCCGGCAGCATCTCTTGCAGCACTAAATGCTCTAGGATTAATAATTATTTCAAGATGAAGATTATTATTTTTTAAGATTATAGCATTTGGTTTGGCTGCATCCCCTCTGTGACCAATAAACTTCTCTAAATCTGATAAATTATATTCTTTATTTTCCTTATAAATTGAAAGTTTTTTATTATTTACTGCTAAACCAGTAATATCTTTCCAGTCAAGATCATTTATTGGAAAATATTTGTTCAAAAAGTTTCTAGTGTATTTGATCACTTCTTGTCCTCTTAAAGGATCATATTTTTCACTTCCACTCTCTTCAGACTCTATTATATTTGATCCATAAAGACTGTCATATAAGCTTACCCATCTTGCATTAGCAGCATTCAAGCTATATCTAGAGTTCATTATTGGAACAACTAATTGTGGTCCTGCTATATTAGATATTTCTTCATCTAAATTTTTAGTTGTTATTTTAAAATCTTCACCTTCTTTTTTTAAATAACCTATTTCTTCCAAAAAATTTTTATATTTATTATAGTCAATCTCGTGGTCTCTATTTTTTTTATGCCACAGATCTATTTCTTGTTGTAATGTCTCTCTGATTTCGAGTAATTTTTTATTTTTAGGCGCTAATTCATGCACCACTTTGTCAAAACCTTTCCAAAACTCTTCAGGATCAACATTAGTATCTAGTAAAAGCTCATTTTTGACAAAATCAGCTAGTTCTTTTGCTACAGATAAGTTGTGGATTTTGATGTATTGCTC
Organism: uncultured Pelagibacteraceae bacterium; assembly: GCA_902558435.1. Classification (GTDB taxonomy): domain Bacteria; phylum Pseudomonadota; class Alphaproteobacteria; order Pelagibacterales; family Pelagibacteraceae; genus Pelagibacter. Next base: position 28,357 of record CACEDU010000006.1, read on the forward strand.
TCTCATAAATTGAAAATCTTATAATAAATTGTCATTTTTGCGCAATCAAAATTACTTATTTTAACAATTTATCGCCTTTTTTGTTTATAATACATACTTTAAATGAAAAATTACCTAAATTTTGAGACAGATATCAAAAATCTTGAAGAGGAATTAGATAAACTAAAAGACCCCTATAATCAGGAAGGTTTATCTGAAGTCGACACTTCAAGAATAAGCAAAGTTGAAGAAGAAATAAATGAAAAGTTAGAGAAAATTTATTCTAACTTAGATCCATGGCAGACAGCATTAGTTGCCCGTCATGAAGATAGACCTAAAGCAAAATTTTTTGTTGAAAATCTGTTTGATGACTTTATCCAACTTTCTGGAGATAGATATTATGGTGAGGACAAAGCTGTTATAGCTGGTTTTGCAAAGTTCGATGGTAAATCTGTTTTAGTAATTGGTCAAGAAAAGGGATCAGATCTTAATAAAAGAATAGATCACAATTTTGGAATGATGAGACCAGAGGGTTACAGAAAAACAATTAGACTTATGGAGTTAGCTAACAAGTTTAAAATTCCAATAATTTCTATTGTAGATACTCCAGGAGCATACCCAGGAGTTGGCGCAGAGGAAAGAGGTCAAGCCGAAGCAATAGCAAAATCTATTGAATGCTCTATGAAGTTAACGGTACCCACAATAGCAATTATAATTGGTGAAGGTGGGTCTGGCGGAGCAATAGCTTTAGCATCATCTAATAAAGTAATTATGCTTCAAAATGCAATATACTCTGTCATTTCTCCAGAAGGATGTGCCACCATTTTATGGAGAGACCCAAAAAAAACTTTAGAGGCTGCAACTGCAATGAAAATGTCATCTAGCGACCTTTTAAAGTTAAATATAATTGACGAAATAATTCCAGAACCAGTTGGTGGTGCTCATCGAGATAAAGATCTAATATTGGATAATGTAAGAGATTCATTAAAGAAAAATTTAGATTTTTTTCAGACAATGGATAAAGATGAAATTCTTGCTCATAGAAAAAATAAATTTTTATCAATTGGAAGAAATAAAGGATTTTCAACACAATCAGATGATAGAAATGATTTATCTATGAAGGCAAGTTCATTAGAAAATATTTATCAAAACTTTAAAAAGAATTCTAAAATTTATTATGGCGTATCTGCTGCAGTTTTATTAATATTATTCTTAAGCATTCTTTTATAAAGCACCACAACAATGCTTGAACTTTTTCCCTGTTGCCTCACATCTTTCGTTTCTAGAAATTTTTCCTTCTCTATTTGTTACAAGTAAACATTTTGGATTATTATTTGTATTTATACTTTTTTCATTTTGAACGTCATTTTGATCATCATTTTTTTCTATAAGTTTTAAATTAAATAAAATTGTAATTAAATCATACTTAAGTTTACTTAATAAATTTTCAAAAAGTGTAAATGCCTCTTTCTTATATTCTACCAAAGGATCTCTTTGTCCATAAGATCTTAAACCAATGACTTGTCTTAATTGTTCTAAATATTGAATATGTAATTTCCAATTTTGATCAATAAGTTGTAAAAAAATTCTTTTTTCTATTTCGTTATATTGCTCTTCATTTAACATTTTTATTCTCTCTTCTCTTGAACTTTTAAATTTATTTTTTATTTTTTCTTCAAATGCCTTATTTTCAAGATTAACTAATTCATTAATTTCACTTTCTTCAAATGATTTTCCAAATAAAGATTTTAATTGCATATTGATTTCATTTGATCCTGCATTGGCTAACTTTTTGGTTTTCTTAATTTTCAAATCATCAATAATTTCATCTAGAAAATTTTCAGAATATTGCTTAGAATCTTTATTTTCTATTACTTCATTTCTTTGTGAAAATATTACTTGTCTTTGATCGTTTAAAACATTGTCAAACTTCAAAAGAGTTTTTCTAATATCAAAATTTCTTGCTTCAACTTTTTGTTGTGCTCTTTCTAATGCTTTATTTATCCAAGGATGGTCTATACTTTCTCCATCTTTAAGCCCAAGTTTTTCAAGTATATTATTCATTGACTCAGACCCAAATATTCTCATTAAATCGTCTTCTAAGCTTACATAGAATATAGAGCTACCTTCATCACCTTGTCTACCTGATCTCCCTCTTGCCTGATTATCTACTCTTCTACTTTCCATCCTTTCTGTACCAATAACAAACAATCCTCCCAATTGTTTTATTTCAGCTTTATCACTCTCATCCTGACCTCCTAATTTGATGTCAACGCCTCTTCCTGAAATACTTGTCGTAATAATTATCGAGCTTCTTTTTCCTGCATCTGCAATAATTTCAGCTTCTCTTTGGTGATTCTTCGCATTTAAAACTGTGTGTTTTATATTTTTTTTAGTTAATAGACTCGAGTAGTGTTCAGATTTATTTATACTTGAAGTGAAAACTAATAATGGTTGTCCTTTTGCGTTACATTCAACAATCTTACTAATTATTGCTTCATCTTTTTCTTTACTAGTTCTAAATATTTGATCGTTCGAATCTTTTCTGATCATCTGCTTATTAGTAGGAATTGATACTACTGGTAGATTATAAATTTCAAAAAATTCTTCTGACTCTGTTAATGCGGTACCAGTACATCCAGCTATTTTTTTATAAAGCTTGAAGAAATTTTGGTAGGTAATTGATGCTAAAGTTTGATTTTCAGCATTAATTGTTAAATTTTCTTTTGCCTCTAGACTTTGATGAAGACCATCACCAAACCTTCTTCCAGGTAATTGTCTACCTGTTTGTTCATCAATTATTATTATTTGCCCATCTTTTACAATGTAATCTCTACCACTCTGGAAAAGATGAATTGCACGTAAGGATTGATTAACCAAATGAACAATATGAAGATTTTCTGGATCGTAAAAATTTTTATTTCTTAGTATACCAGCATTAGAAAATATATTTTCAACATTATCCACACCTTTATTAGTTAATAAAATGTTTCTGTCTTTCTCATCTATTTCAAAATCTTCATCTTTTAAATTTTTCACAAGTTTATCAATAGCTATATACTGATTAGTTTTATCTTCCGTTGCTCCTGAAATTATAAGAGGAGTTCTAGCTTCATCAATTAAACATGAATCAATTTCATCAACAATCGCATAATTATGTTCTCTTTGGACCATAGTCTCTTTGGAAAATTTCATATTATCTCTTAAATAATCAAAGCCCAATTCACTATTAGTTGAATAAGTTATATCTTTTGAATAATTTTCTTTTCTTTCCAAGTCATCTTGTCCAGTATTAATATATCCACAAGTTAAACCTAAAAAATTATAAATCTTACCCATATTTTCGCTATCTCTTTTAGCCAAATAATCATTTACGGTTACAATATGAACACCTTTTTTTTCTAGAGCATTAAGGAAAGCTGCAAGAGCTATAGTTAATGTTTTACCCTCTCCAGTTTTCATTTCTGCGATTTTATTCTCATGGATTACGACACCACCAATTAGCTGAACATCAAAGTGTCGTTCATTTCTAATTCTTTTAGAAGCTTCCCTAACCATTGAGAAAGCTTCAGGCAATACGTCGTTTAGACTTCTACCATTTTTAATTTCTTCAATTAGTTGCTCGGTTTTTTTTGGGAACATTTCATCAGATAAATTTTCTAAATTTTTTTCCAAAAGATTAACTTTGTTGACAATTTGTTGAATTCGGACTAGTTCCTTTTCATTTCCGCTTTTAATAAGCTTTGAAAATATATTAAGTGGGTTGAACATTTTGATATAAAATTAAATATTAGAAATATATAGTAATTAATTAATTATTTTAAATATCATGAAATTTAACATAAACAATTTTATAAATACCAGCAGTCAAAGCTCGAAAATTGTTGATTTTCAAGATTTAGATCATATTGATGGAGTTTCAATTTCTGCGGTCAGCGCTGGCTTATATAAATTTAAGAGAGATGAATTAGTTTTATTTTATTTTAGAGATGGTGCAAATTATGCCTCTGTATATACTCAATCAAAGTTAATATCAGAAAATCTAAAATGGAATAAAAAAATTAAAGCAAAAAAAATATTTGCGTTATTAGTTAACACTAGAAATGCCAATGCACTAACAGGTTCAGAAGGCTATGATGGATTGAAGAAAATTTCTTTAGACTTATCCTCAAAATTAACCGAGATACAGAAAAGAGATGAGGATGTTCCAAAACAAATTTCTTCAAAAGAAATACTTTTTGGTTGTACAGGTACTATAGGAGAGAAATTTCCATTAGAAAAAATTAAAACTTCATTACCAAAATTAGTTGAGAAAATAAAATATACACAAAATAAATTAATCTGGATGAAAGCTGCAATGGGTATAATAACAACTGATTTAAAACCTAAATTATCAATGGCTGAGACAAAAATTGGTTCATCAACAATTAAAATTTATGGAATTGCAAAAGGTTCAGGCATGATCTATCCAAATATGGCAACTACGTTGGGTTATATATTTACAGATGCAACATTATCCTCATCAGTTTTAAATGATGTCTTAAAAAACAATATAAAGACAACATTCAATGCAATTTCATGTGATGGTGACACAAGCACAAATGATATGGTTTCTATATTTTCAACAAGCAAAGTTAATCATTCAGAAATTAAAAAATATAGTGATAGTAAACTTAAAAATTTTAACAAGGCAGTTCATGACGTTTTATTAAATTTAGCAAAGCAAGTTGTTTCTGATGGAGAAGGAGCATCTAAATTTATTTCTATTAATTGTATTAATTGCAGAACTGAAAAAGATGCGAAAAATATTTCTTTTAAAATAGCCAACTCATTATTAGTTAAGACAGCAATTGCGGGAGAAGATCCAAACTGGGGTAGAGTGGCTATGGCAATTGGAAACAGTGACTCTAAAATTAATGAACAAAAATTATCTATTTCTTTTGGACCATATAAAATTTATCAAAATGGTTCTTTATACAAATCTTATGACGAAGAAAAAGTTATGGAATACATGAAAGGTAAATCAATTGAAATTGAGGTTGATATTGGTCAGGGAGTTAAAAAATTCAAATCATACACTATGGATTTAACAAAAAAATATATAGAAATTAATGCTGATTATAGAACCTAGCTATATTGAAATTTTATAGGTCAGTATTTAGATAATAAATATGATCAAATATTTACTAAAATGTAAAGATTGTGAGCAAGAATTTGAAAGCTGGTTTAGTACTTCAGATGAATATGACAGATTGTTAAGGTTAAAGCTTTTAAATTGTCAATTCTGTGAGTCACTGAATGTTGAAAAGTCATTGATGTCCCCAAATTTATTGAACACTAAGAAAAAAGAAAATTTTAAAGAAATAAAAAAATATAAAGAGGTTCGAAAAAAACTTTCTGATTACAAAAAATTTGTAAAAGATAACTTTGAATATGTAGGTGAAAATTTTACCTATAAAGCAAGATCAATCCATTATGATAAAAAGAAACCAAAAAAAGGTATCTATGGTAGCGCTTCACTTAAAGATATTAAAGAATTAAAAGAAGAAGGAATAGAAACCGATATTATTCCATGGATTGAAGATGATAAAAATTAAATTTTTTTAAATTCTGAAATATAATTTACTGATTTGTCAGATGTAACATACCATTTATTTAAGATAGGGTTAAAAGTCATTCCATCAATTTTTTTTAATTTTAATGAATTTTTTTTACAAATATCCATTAAATAATCGGGTTTAACAAATTTTTCCCAATCATGAGTGCCTATTGGAAGCCACTTTAAAACATACTCAGCCCCTATGATCGCAAATAAGTAAGATTTCAGTGTTTTGTTTAAGGTAGCAATGAACATTACACCTGATCTTTTTAAAAACTTTGAACTTTCTTTTATAAAAAAATCAATATCTTCTACATGTTCAACAATTTCCATATTCAAAATTACATCAAATTTTTTCTTGAGTTTTAAATTTTCTGGAGAGGAATTATAATATTTAATTTTAAGTTTGCTTTTCTTTAAATGATACTTAGCTACTTCTATATTTTTATAAGAAGCATCTATACCAACAACATCTGCACCAAGCTTGGCCATCGGTTCTGAGAGTAATCCACCACCACATCCAATATCCAAAATGCTCAAGCCTTTAAAGGGTTCATGCTCTTTTTTAATTTTAAACTCAGATAAAATTGCATCTCTTATGTATGTTATTCTTATAGGGTTAAATTTATGTAATGGCTTAAATTTTCCATTAGGGTCCCACCATTCCTCAGCTATTTTTGAGAATTTTTCTATTTCTTTTTTATTTATTGTGTTATTTTTCATTGTTTATTGACATTACAATTAAGATGTATTTTATCAATATATTTTAATTTATATTAAAAAAAACTATCAATGAAAATAATTGTATTAAAATTTGGAGGTACTTCAGTTGGTACAACTGATAGAATTAAAAAAGTTGCAAAAATTATTGCTAAATATAAAAAGAAATACAATGTAATCGTACTTTCTTCTGCAATGAGTGGTGTGACAAATAATTTAATCAATTTATCCAAAAAAATTAGCAAAAGTTTTTCAGACTCAGAATATGATGTTTTAGTTTCATCGGGAGAACAAATGTCCTGTGCACTAATTTCAGGAGAGTTGATTAATCAAGGTTTTAATTCTAGATCTTGGGTGTCGTGGCAAATTCCTATTAATACAGAGGGAAAATACAAATTTTCAAGAATTAATAAAATCAACAAGAGTAAAATCTTGAGTTACATAAAAAAAGGAGGGATCCCAATAATCACAGGATTTCAAGGTATAAACAATAAAAATAGAATAACTACTATTGGTAGGGGTGGCACAGATGCAAGCGCCATTATGTTTGCCAAGTTTTTTAATGCTGAAAAATGTATAATATATACAGATGTGGATGGTGTTTATTCTACAGATCCAAATAAACTTAAATCAGCAAAAAAAATAAAAGTTATATCTTATGAAGAAATGCTAGAAATGGCGTCTCTTGGAGCAAAAGTTATGCAACCTCATTCTATTCAAGATGCAAGATTAAATAGGGTAGATATAGAGGTGAGATCCTCTTTTACAGATAATGAAGGCACTTTAATTACGAAAAGAAAAAATATTTTAAATAGTAAAATTATAACTGGTATTTCAAATACAAATAATGATGCCAAAGTTACTCTTTTAGGTGTGAAAGACAAGCCTGGTATTGCAGCATCTATTTTTAAACCGTTATCTGAAAATTCTATAAATGTAGATATGGTAGTACAAAATATTTCTGCTAATGGGAAAGAAACTGATTTAACTTTCACGATAAAGTCAGATGATCTTAGCAAAACAAAAAAAATAATTTTACAAAATAAAAAAATAAATTTTAGAGATTTGATATTTGACAAGAATGTTTCAAAAGTATCAATAATTGGAGTAGGTATGGTGACAACTCCTGGAGTAACTTATAGAATGTTCCAGTCACTTGCTAAACAAAAAATAAACATTCAAGTAATATCTACATCGGAAATAAAAATTTCTGTGCTTATAGATAAAAAGAATGTAAGAAAAGCTATATCTGCTCTTCACAAAGAATTTAAATTATATAAATAATTCATGAATATTCGACCATTTAGAGAAATTAAAAGAAGAAAAACAAAAGAAATCAATGTTGGTAATGTTAAAATTGGTGGAAATAATCCAATTTCGGTTCAGTCAATGACAAACACCCAAACCAAAAATGTTAAGGAAACTGTAAATCAAATTGAGAAAATTGCAGAGGCTGGAGCTGATATTGTTAGAGTTTCATGTCCAGATGAGGACTCAACTAAAGCTCTTAAAGATATTATCAAACATAGTCCGTTACCTGTAGTTGCTGATATTCATTTTCATTACAAAAGAGCAATTGAAGCTGCAGAGAATGGTGCTGCTTGTCTTAGAATAAATCCAGGAAATATTGGAGATATTAAAAAAATAAAAGAAGTAATTAATGCTGCCAAAAATAATAATTGTTCAATTAGAATTGGTGTAAATGCAGGATCTCTAGAAAAAGATTTACTAGAAAAGTATAAAGAGCCTTGTCCTGAAGCTCTAGTAGAAAGTGCATTAAGAAATATAAGAATTATTGAAGACTTAAACTTTTACAAATTTAAAGTCAGTGTAAAATCCTCAGACGTATTCTTGTCTATCAAGGCATACAGACAACTTTCAGAAATTAGTGATTATCCTTTACATTTAGGTATAACTGAAGCAGGAACCTTTTTACCTGGTAGTATAAAATCATCTATAGGCTTTGGATCACTTTTATTAAGTGGTATCGGAGATACTATAAGAGTTTCTTTATCAGATGACCCAGTAGAGGAAATAAAAGTTGGTAATGAAATCTTAAAATCTTTAAACTTACGTAACAGAGGAGTAAAAATTATTTCCTGCCCGTCATGTGCAAGACAAGCTTTTGATGTAATTAAAACTGTTAAAAAGTTAGAAGAAAAACTATCTCATATAAAGACTCCAATTTCTTTATCCATAATTGGATGTGTGGTAAATGGACCTGGTGAAGCAGCGTTGACCGATGTTGGTATCACTGGCGGAGGTAAAGGAAATAATATGCTTTATTTAAACGGAATTGAAAGTAAGAAAATATCAAGTGATGAAATGATTTCTAAAGTTGTCAAATTAGTTGAAGAAAAAGCTGAAGAAATCGAAAAAATTAAATAATGGTACCTTTATCAAAAGTTCAAGAATTAATATCAAGGCATTCTCAATTAGAAAAAGAACTATCCTCTCAAGAAATTGACAAAAAATCGTTTGCAGAAAAGTCTAAAGAGTATTCAGACTTAAATGATATAATTACTGAAGCAAATTCTTTCTTTAATTTCGAAAAAAATAAAAATGAATTAGAAAAGCTTATCAATGATAGTAATTCAGATAAGGAGATGAAAGACTTAGCATTTAATGAATTAAATGAGCTTGAAAAAAATAATAAAAAAAATGAAAAAAAAATTAAACTTTTTCTATTACCTAAAGATGAAGCAGACACTAAAAATGCAATTATAGAAATTAGAGCTGGAACAGGAGGTCTAGAAGCAAGTTTATTTGCTTCAGACTTATTTAAGATGTATGAAAAAGTTAGCAATAAAAAAAAATGGTTACTTGAAGTTATATCCATTTCCAAAAGTGATGCTGGAGGTTTGAAAGAGGTAATTGCATCTGTAAAGGGTAAAAACATTTATTCTTCATTGAAATATGAAAGTGGCGTCCATAGAGTCCAAAGAGTTCCAGATACTGAAACTCAAGGAAGAGTTCATACTTCTGCTGCAACAGTAGCAGTAATGCCTGAAGCAGAGGAAGTTGATGTTAAGATAGAGGATAAGGATTTAAGAATTGATGTATTTAGAAGTAGTGGGCCAGGTGGTCAAAGTGTTAATACAACAGACTCAGCAGTTAGGATTACCCATATGCCTACCGGAATAGTTGTTAGTCAACAAGATGAAAAATCACAGATTAGAAATAAAGAGAAAGGTTTAAAAATACTTAGATCTAGAATTTATGAATTAGAAAGGCAAAGGCGAGATGAAGAAAGATCTAAAGATAGAAAAAGCAAAATAGGTACTGGAGATAGGTCAGAAAGAATTAGAACATATAACTTTCCACAAGGTAGAGTGACAGATCATAGGATTAATCTAACTTTACATAAATTACCAGAATTTATGGAAGGCGAAATATTTGATGAGATGATAGAGAGTTTAGTTATTCAAGCTCAAGAAAATGAGCTCAGCAATATATAAATATGAATTATAATGAAATTTTAAAAAAGGGTGAGAATATTTTAAAAAAAAATAAAATTAAAAATCCTTATCTTGATACTGAATTAATTTTATCAAAAGTAACAAACAGAAAAAGAGAACAGATATTATTAAATACTAGTAATAAATTAAAAAATTGGGAAATAACAGCTTTTAAAAATTATATAGAAAGGAGACAGCATAAAGAGCCAATGGCTTACATTCTTGGTTATAAACATTTTTGGAAGTATAAGTTTTTAACTAATAAAGATGTTTTAATACCTAGGCCAGATACTGAATTAATAATAGAGGAAGCTTTAAAATATTTACCAAATGATAAGTCAAAAAAAATCTTAGATATTGGAACTGGATCTGGATGTATTGTTGTTTCGCTGCTTAAAGAGAGACCAAAATGTACAGCAACAGCTATAGATATATCATTAAAAGCAATAAATGTTGCCAAAACTAATGCAAAATTACATCAATTAGAAAATAAAATTAATTTTATCAATAACGATATTGACAAATATAAATCAAATTATTATGATTTAATAATATCTAATCCTCCATATATAAATATATTTGAATTAAGTAGATTAGATGATGATATAAAATTCCATGAACCTAAACTTGCATTATCTGGAGGTTTAGATGGGTTTAAAAATATAAAAAAAGTAATTTTAAAAAGTAGAAAATTGTTAAAATTAAAAGGAAAACTAATAATAGAAATAGGACATAAGCAAAAAAATAATTCAATACAAATTTTAAAAAAAAATGGATTTTATGTTAATAAAATATCTAAAGATTTATCCGGTAGGGATAGATGTATTATAAGCACTAAAATATAAATGAATAATTTTAAAAATAATAGACGAGGACGATTTAAGCCAAATGGCGATAGAACTTTTAGAAGAAATGGAAATGGACATAAAGTAAATAGTGATTATAACAATGGATCATCATTTAAGAGGAGACATCCTGGAAAAAATAACCAAAATGCTGCAAAACTTGTTGAGAAATACAATGATCTTGCCAGGGAGGCTCTTTCAAATGGAGATAAAATTTTATCTGAGAACTACTTGCAACATTCTGAACATTTTTCTAGAATTCTTATTTCTCAAGAAAATTCTAGAAATCACTCTGAGAATCTAACAGAAAATAGTGTTAATGATAATGATCAAGTGAGTGTTCAAACTGATATAAAAGAAAAAGAATTAGAGGAAACATCTTCTAAATAAATTACATCCTAGATATCAAGTCTGATTTTAACACTTCAATTTTAATTTTGTTTACTTCAAATTCTTTTCTTTGATCGCCTTTCAAAATTTTTCCTGATGGAAGCCTTAGTTTTTGAGAATTTATTTTTTTACCATTTTCAATAACTTCATAATGCAAATGTGGACCAGTAGATAAGCCAGTTGAACCTACATAACCAATTATTTGACCCTGTTTAACTTTTGCTCCCTTTTTTATACCACGTCCAAATTTTGACATGTGTGCATATACAGTTTGGTAAGTTCTGTTATGTTTAATTTTTACACAATTTCCACCTCCCCCACACCATTGAGCTCGAACTACAATACCGTCTCCTGATGCTAGAATAGGAGTTCCTGTAGGAGCAGCAAAATCAGTTCCAGTATGCATTTTTGTGAAACCTAAAATAGGATGTTTTCTTTTACCAAATGAGGATGATAGTCTTGCTCCATTTATTGGAGTCTTCATTAAAGTTTTTCTCATACTTTTTCCGTTTTCATCGAAGTAATCAATTTTGTTTTTTTCATACTCATGTCTGTAAAGTTTTAGGTTCTCATTTTGCAAATTAAGATTAGCAAAAATTATACTTCCAGTTTCAACAATCATTCCATCTTTATTTTGAAACTCTTCATATATAATTTGAAAACTATCGTTTTTCCAAATATCTCTTTGAAAATCTACCTGAAAACCATACAACCTTGCAAATTCAATAATAATGCTTGGTTTAATTTTTAAACTTAAAGCTGTCTGATACAAGCTATTAGTAATCATACTTTCTTTATATGCAATAACTTTAGTAAGCTCCTTTTCTAAAATTTTAGTTTCAAAAGTATTTTTTGTGAAATCTCTTGAAAAGAAGATTTCTTTTTTTTTATTGATCTCAATTTTAAATTCTTCAATTTTAGGATAGTTTTTTTTATCAATTTTAAAATAGATTTTTTGATTTGGTCTTAAGATTTTAATTTTTTTATTTTTTTTTACTGTTTTAAGAAATAATTTTTTTTCTTTTTTGGATACATCAACACTATTAATTATGGTTTCATAATTATCGCCTTCGTTGACAATATAATTTAGTTCAACATATCTATTTTCTAGTTCTGATGTTATTTTTTTTAATGTTTTTTGTAAGTAAACATTATTAAGTGTTTTTTTTAAATTTTTATATTGCGTTTCTTTATTGGCTTCATAAAAATAAGTCACAAAACTTGTGATTATAATTAATAAAATTAACCATATAAAATGTGAAAGTGATTTTATCTTTCTTTTAGTTTTTGTTAACACAATATAAACTATAGATTAAAAACTGTTGATTTATATGACTTTTTAACACATTTTTTGTTTATCTAAAAACTTGATTTATAAATTATTTCCAATATAAGCGTCACACTCAACATATAAAAATGTTATTTATTGGGCTAAATAGCTCAATTAGCTATTTGAATTGTTAATATTTTAAGAAGAGAAGTGTGGACGGTTAAGGTTACCAAAATTTGTCGTACACACTTCAACATTATACAAATATTATTCTTAGTATTTGTATAGAAGCTAGTGTGCGCCGTTTTTAAACTTGAGAGTTTGATCATGGCTCAGAACGTACGCTGGCGGCACGCCTTATACATGCAAGTCGAACGAAGTAGCAATACTTAGTGGCAGACGGGTGAGTAACATGTGGGTATCTTCCCTTTGGTGAGGAATAACACGAGGAAACTTGTGCTAATACCTCATAAGTCTTTACGGAGAAAGCTTTATGCGCCGAAGGATGAGCCTGCACTTGATTAGTTTGTTGGTGGGGTAATGGCCTACCAAGACTTTGATCTATAGCTGATCTGAGAGGATGATCAGCCACATTGGGACTGAGACACGGCCCAAACTCCTACGGGAGGCAGCAGTAGGGAATATTGCACAATGGAGGAAACTCTGATGCAGCGATGCCGCGTGAGTGAAGAAGGCCTTTGGGTTGTAAAGCTCTTTCGTCGGGGAAGAAAATGACTGTACCCGAATAAGAAGGTCCGGCTAACTTCGTGCCAGCAGCCGCGGTAATACGAAGGGACCTAGCGTAGTTCGGAATTACTGGGCTTAAAGAGTTCGTAGGTGGTTAAAAAAGTTGGTGGTGAAATCCCAGAGCTTAACTCTGGAACTGCCATCAAAACTTTTTAGCTAGAGTATGATAGAGGAAAGCAGAATTTCTAGTGTAGAGGTGAAATTCGTAGATATTAGAAAGAATACCAATTGCGAAGGCAGCTTTCTGGATCATTACTGACGCTGAGGAACGAAAGCATGGGTAGCGAAGAGGATTAGATACCCTCGTAGTCCATGCCGTAAACGATGTGTGTTAGACGTTGGAAATTTATTTTCAGTGTCGCAGCGAAAGCATTAAACACACCGCCTGGGGAGTACGACCGCAAGGTTAAAACTCAAATGAATTGACGGGGACCCGCACAAGTAGTGGAGCATGTGGTTTAATTCGAAGATACGCGCAGAACCTTACCAACACTTGACATGTTCGTCGCGACTCTAAGAGATTAGAGTTTTCGGTTCGGCCGGACGAAACACAGGTGCTGCATGGCTGTCGTCAGCTCGTGTCGTGAGATGTTGGGTTAAGTCCCGCAACGAGCGCAACCCTCACTTTTAGTTGCCATCATTTAGTTGGGCACTCTGAAAGAACTGCCAGTGATAAGCTGGAGGAAGGTGGGGATGACGTCAAGTCCTCATGGCCCTTACGTGTTGGGCTACACACGTGCTACAATGGCATTTACAATAGGAAGCAAGATGGCGACATCAAGCAAATCCTAAAAAGATGCCTCAGTTCGGATTGTACTCTGCAACTCGAGTACATGAAGCTGGAATTACTAGTAATCGCGGATCAGCGCGCCGCGGTGAATACGTTCCCGGGTCTTGTACACACCGCCCGTCACACCATGGGAGTTGGTTCTACCTTAAGGCGAGGTTTAAAATCCTCGACTACGGTATAGTCAGCGACTGGGGTGAAGTCGTAACAAGGTAGCCGTAGGGGAACCTGCGGCTGGATTACCTCCTTTCTAAGGATGATTAAGGATTATTTCTTAATCTAAATAGTATAACAGGTTAATGTTGACCGTCCTCATTTCTCTTTTTAAAATTGTGTTTTACCTTTTGCACAAAAGGGCCGGTAGCTCAGTTGGTTAGAGCACACCCTTGATAAGGGTGGGGTCGAAAGTTCGAGTCTTTCTCGGCCCACCAATTTTCGGGGGGATTAGCTCAGCTGGGAGAGCGCCTGATTTGCATTCAGGAGGTCAGCGGTTCGATCCCGCTATCCTCCACCAAAACACTTAGTTATTTTAACCGTAAATATTTTATATTATCAATATCTATATCCGATTGTTCGTTTTATAATGAACAATCATAAAACATTCGAATAGATGAATGTTTATTAAAAATTTGATTCAACATAGAAATTTTTTCTGTGCATAAATCAAGCGTTTAAGGGCGTGTGGCGGATGCCTTGGCACTGAAAGCCGACGAAGGACGTGGTATACTGCGATAAGTTGCGGGGAGCTGTATGCAAGTTTTGATCCGTAAATTTCCGAATGGGGAAACCTACCACTTTATGTGGTGCTTTAAACTGAATTCATAGGTTTAAAGAGACAACCCGGAGAACTGAAACATCTAAGTAACCGGAGGAAAAGAAATCAATTGAGATTCCGTGAGTAGTGGCGAGCGAAAGCGGAATAGGCCAGTAGATTTGTTAAAAAAATTTGAATAGTTTGGAAAAGCTAACCATAGAGGGTGATAGTCCCGTATAAGTAATGTTTAGCAAATTTCTTGAGTAAAGCGGGACACGTGAAATCCTGCTCGAATATAGGGGGACCACCCTCTAAGCCTAAATACTCTTCAGTGACCGATAGTGAACTAGTACCGTGAGGGAAAGGTGAAAAGAACCCCTATTAGGGGAGTGAAATAGAACCTGAAACCGCATGCCTACAATCAGTCGAAGCTCTTTTTAGAGTGACGGCGTACCTTTTGTATAATGGGTCAGTGACTTAATTTATAAAGCAAGCTTAAGCCATCTAGGTGTAGGCGTAGCGAAAGCAAGTCTTAATAGGGCGAATAGTTTTATGAATTAGACCCGAAAACGAATGAGCTTACCATGAGCAGGTTGAATGCAAGGTAACACTTGCTGGAGGACCGAACCAGTTGACGTTGAAAAGTCTTTGGATGACTTGTGGTAAGGGGTGAAAGGCCAACCAAATTCGTAGATAGCTGGTTTTCCGCGAAAACTATTTAGGTAGTGCGTTGAATAAATATGCGTTTAGAGGTAGAGCACTAAATGGGCTAGGGGGAAGAGATTCTTACCAAACCTAATAAAACTCCGAATGCTAAACGTAGTTCTTCAACAGACAGACTGTGGGTGCTAAGGTCCATGGTCGAGAGGGAAAGAGCCCAGACCACCAGATAAGGTCCCAAAATTGTGATTAAGTGTGAAAGGATGTGGAAATTCCTTAACAGCCGGGAGGTTGGCTTAGAAGCAGCCATCCTTTAAAGATAGCGTAACAGCTCACCGGTCTAATAGAGTTTCTGCGCCGAAGATGTAACGGGGCTAAAATCACATACCGAATCTGTGGGTTTATAAAGTTTTCGAACTTTATAAGCGGTAGCGGAACGTTCTGTAAGCCTGTAAAGGGATACCCGTGAGGGATCCTGGAGGTATCAGAAGTGCGAATGCTGACATGAGTAACGATAAAAGAAGTGAAAAACTTCTTCGCCGAAAATCCAAGGGTTTCTGCGCAAGGTTAATCCGCGCAGAGTTAGTCGGCCCCTAAGGCGAGGGCGAAAGCCGTAGTCGATGGAAATAAGGTTAATATTCCTTAACCAGATGGTAGTGACGGATTTTGTAAGTTGTATGTTCTTAATGGATTGAACATGCCGCGAAAAAGTCCCAGGAAATAGCTCCATCATTAGACCGTACCCTAAACCGACACAGGTGGATTAATAGAGTATATTTAGGCGCTTGAGAGAATGATGTTGAAGGAACTCGGCAAAATGCTTCTGTAACTTCGGAATAAAGAAGACCTTTTTTTGGGCAACCTTGAAAAGGTGGCACAAGCCAGGGAGAAGCGACTGTTTATCAAAAACACAGGGCTCTGCTAACACGTAAGTGGATGTATAGGGTCTGACGCCTGCCCGGTGCTGGAAGGTTAATGCGATGGGTGCAAGCTCATTTCTGAAGCCCCAGTAAACGGCGGCCGTAACTATAACGGTCCTAAGGTAGCGAAATTCCTTGTCGGGTAAGTTCCGACCTGCATGAATGGCGTAACGATTTCTCCGCTGTCTCCAACATCAACTCAGTGAAATTGAATTCTCCGTGAAGATGCGGAGTTCGCGTAGTTAGACGGAAAGACCCCGTGCACCTTTACTGCAACTTTACATTGGTGTTAGGAAAAACATATTTAGCATAGGAGGGAGACATTGAAACGTTGGCGTCAGTTAACGTGGAGTCACCAGTGAAATACCTCTTTTGTTTTTCTTGGCATCTAACTGATAGCCGTCATCCGGCATCAAGACATTGTATGGTGGGTAGTTTGACTGGGGCGGTCGCCTCCCAAATAGTAACGGAGGCGTGCGAAGGTAAGCTCAGAACGGTCAGAAATCGTTCGTAGAGTGCAATGGCATAAGCTTGCCTGACTGTGAGACTGACAAGTCGAGCAGAGTCGAAAGACGGTCATAGTGATCCGGTGGTTCTGAGTGGAAGGGCCATCGCTCAACGGATAAAAGGTACGCCGGGGATAACAGGCTGATACTGCCCAAGAGCTCATATCGACGGCAGTGTTTGGCACCTCGATGTCGGCTCATCACATCCTGGGGCTGGAGCAGGTCCCAAGGGTTTGGCTGTTCGCCAATTAAAGTGGTACGTGAGCTGGGTTCAGAACGTCGTGAGACAGTTCGGTCCCTATCTGCTATGCGTGTAGAAGAATTGAGAGGAGCTGTCCCTAGTACGAGAGGACCGGGATGGACGTACCACTGGTGGACCGGTTGTAGCGCCAGCTGCAGTGCCGGGTAGCTAAGTACGGACGAGATAACTGCTGAAAGCATCTAAGCGGGAAACTCACCTCAAAACTAGTTCTTCCTATAGAGCCGTGGTAGACCACCACGTTGATAGGCTGGATGTGGAAGCGCAGTAATGCGTGCAGCTGACCAGTACTAATAGCTCAATTGGCTTGATTTATGCACTGAAAAAATTTTAAAATAATTTTTTAAATAGATATTCCTTTTATAAAGAGTAACTTAATAATTAATAGTTATGATTATTTGTAAATCACCTTTAAGAATTTCATTTCTTGGGGGCGGAACCGATTTTCCAGATTGGTATGAAGAAAACAATGGAGTAGTAATTTCCACAGCAATAAATAAGTATTGTTATGTATTACTTAAAACTCTGCCACCTTTTCATGATTTTAAATACAGACTCAGATATTTTAATGAAGAGAAAGTTAATAAAATATCTCAGATTAAACATCCAGTTGTAAGAAATATTTTTAAAAGAAAATTTAACAATAATTTAGGTTTTGAACTGGTATATTTTGGAGATGTGCCAGCATTGAGTGGTTTAGGTTCAAGTTCAGCTTTCACTGTGTCATTGTTAAACCTAATAAATAAATATAAAAAAAAAAAAGTTAAAAAATATTTTTTAGCAAAAGAAGCGATATATTTTGAACAAAAAATTCTAAAAGAAAAAGTGGGATCACAAGACCAAGTCGCATCAGCTTTTGGAGGTTTTAATTTAATAAACTTTAGAAAGAAAAATTTTGAAGTCAAAAAAATAAATTCAAAAAAAAAAAGAGTGTTAGAATTTGAAAAATCAATTTTATTAGTCAATACTGGAATATCTCGTTTTTCTAATGCGCTGGAAAATGAGAAAATAAAAAAAATAAAAAAAAATAAAAAAATTTATCTTGATTTGTATAACCTTTGTATTGAAGCAAAAAAGAATATTACTCCTGATAAAAATTTATCAAAAGTATTATCACCTTACATAAATGAGTCTTGGAAAATAAAAAAAAAACTAGCCGAAGGAGTAACAAATAGTTTTTTAGATAATTTGTATAACCATGGGATGAAAAATGGAGCAATGGCAGGTAAATTACTTGGATCAGGTTCAGGAGGTTTTATGATGTTCATTACAGCAAATGAAAGAAATAAAATAAAATTAAAAAAAAAATTTTATAAAAATGTCTGTGTTGATGTTAAATTTGATTTTAAGGGGTCAAGAATTATTTCAGATTTACACGATCCATATAAAATAAATTCATAAAATATTTTGTTTTTTTTTCAGTTTAATTTTTATTTTTTTATTTTTTAAATATTTAAATGGGCCAAACGGATAATATATTGTCGATCTATATATTTTTTTTTTTAGAGATGAACTCATTTTATCTGTTAAAAAATTTATTTTGTTGATATCTTTTATTTTAAAGGGTTTTCTGGACCATTTTTTTTTTTCATAATTTAATTTTCCTCTCATAGAAAATTGTAATAATAAATCATAAAAAATATTCATTGATGTAATGAATGTTTTAAATTTTAAAGACTCAATATTATCATATGCCTCTATTTTAAACTTTAACTCTTTTATAATTTTTCCAGTATCTACTTTTTTTTTCATTAAGTGTGCAGTTGCACCATAATTTTTTGAATTTCTATATAAAGCCCAAGTATATCCACCTCTCCCAGGAAAATTTATTGGCCCGGGATGAAAATTAATTGGATATTTAATTTTGGCTAAATTTTTACTGTTTATAATTTGTTTTTGAAAGTTAAATATAGCATGTATATTTTCTTTATTAGTTTCTATTTTGTGATTAAAATTTGACTTAATTATTTTTCTATTTTTATCAACAAGTGTTCTATTAAAGATTTTCACAGCAATATCACTAAAAGGATGATTATCTATTAATAATATATATAGATTTTTGTCTTTTTTTTTTTTACCCATTTATATCTTTTAATTTTATAGAACTGTTGTTAATTATATATCAATTTATTTATAGTTATTAATTTAAGCAATATAAATATTTAGTATTTAAAAAAAATTAGATTTTATGAAAAAAATATTAGTTACCGGAGGAGCTGGTTACATTGGCTCTAAACTTTGTACAGAGATGATTAATAATGGATACAAAGTTACTGTAGTAGACAGATTGGATTATTCTCAACACTCTATAAATCATTTATTACATAACAAGAATTTTAAACTTATTAAACGCGATGTAAGAGAAAAAAAATTAATCAAGTCTTTAATTAGAACTCACAATATAATTATTCCTTTAGCTGGACTTGTAGGAGCGCCATTATGTGAGAAGAATCAAAATGAAGCAAAGGAAACAAATTATGAATGCATTAAATATATTGTGAAAAATATTAAGAAACAAAAAATTATATATTTAAATACAAATTCTGGATATGGTATAGGAGAAAAAAATAAGTATTGTGATGAAAAATCAGAGCTTAAACCAATTTCTTTATATGGTATTACTAAATGTGAAAGTGAAAAAGAGGTTATCAAGTTAAAAAATTATGTTTGTTTTAGACTGGCAACGGTATTTGGTTATTCATATAGAATGAGAACTGATTTATTGGTCAACAATTTCACATATAAATTATTTAAAAATAAAAAACTTTCAATTTTTGAACCACATTTTAGAAGAAATTTTATTAATATTAATGACGTGGTTAGAGGTATAATATTCTCTATAGATAATTTTTCAAAAATGAGAGGTAATATATTTAATTTAGGCTTGTCAGATGCAAATCTTACAAAAATACAATTAGCAACAAAAATAAAAAAAATCTTAAAAAATAAATCAAAAATAAAAAAAATTAAAAATAGAAAAGATCCAGATAAAAGAGATTATTTTGTAAGTAATAAAAAAATTGAAAAATTTGGTTTCAAGCCAGCATATTCTCTTGAAGATGGAATTAAAGAACTTAAAGAGATTTATATAAATATGGGAAATGTTAAGAATAATTATTAGAAATTAATTTTGATTTAACATTAAAGAAAAATATTAAAAACTATGAAAATTTTAATTCTTGGGTCAAAAGGATTTTTAGGAAATGCTTTAAAAATAAAATTATTAAAGAATAAAAAGTTTAAGGTTTTTGAAATTTCAAAATCACTAAATATAAATTTAACAAATTTTAATAAGAGTAAATCATATATATCAAGAATTAGTCCAGATGTAATTGTTAACTGTGCTGGTTATGGCTTTAGTTTGCATTATGTATCAAATCATCCTTCCGAAATTCTTAAGAATGATTTAAACATGCATTTAAACATATACAAGATAGTAGAAAAGTTAAAAAAAAAACCCAAAATAATTAATATACTCTGTAATTGCTCTTATCCAGGGGGTAAAAAAATTCAGAAAGAAAATGAGTGGGATAGCAAAAAAGTTCACGACAGTGTTTATGTTCCAGGCAATATTCACCGTATCAGACAAATAATATCAAGGGCAAGTTTTGAGGAACACAATATCAAAAGCATAAATCTGTTAATAGGGGGGCTATTTGGACCTGGTGACCATCTTAATGAACATAGATTACATGCGCTTGATGGAATTATCTACAGGATGACCAAAGCAAAAAAAAATAAAATTATGATATTTAAAGTTTTTGGTTCAGGAAGACCAGTAAGAGAATGGATATATGTAAATGACGTTGTTAAAGCAATAATTATTGCAATAAAAATCAAAGATCCAATTTTAAATCCTATAAATATTACAAATAACTTTACATTAAACATAAATAGTATTGCAAAAAAAGTCAAAGCATTGCTAAATTTCAAAGGCAAAATAGTTAATGACCACAATTATAAAGATGGTGATTTAATAAAGAAAATGGATAAACAGTCAAAAAATTTCAAAAAATACTTTAGAAAATTGAAATTTACTAAACTAAAATTTTCATTAGCTCAAACAATAAAATATTATGAGAAAGAAATAAATTAATGCTTCCTTTTTTTTCACCGAAAATATCTAATGATACAAGTTTAATCAATAAAGTTTTAAAAAGTAAATTTGTTAGTGAGGGAAAAATAACTGAGAAATTTGAAAAAGAATTAAAAAAATTTTTAAATATTAAATATTGTGCAACTGTCAACAGTGGGACATCAGCAATTCATTTGGCGCTAATAGCTTCAAATGTCAAGAGAGGTGACGAAGTTATTGTTCCTGCTCAGACATTCATAGCATCTGCACTACCAATTATTTATATTGGTGCAAAGCCAGTTTTCGCTGATATTGATAGTTCAACAGGAAATATCTCAAGCAAAGGTATTAAAAAATTGATTACAAAAAAAACAAAAGCCTTAATAGTTGTGCATTGGGGTGGTTATCCATGTGACCTAGATGAAATAAAAAAAACAATCCGAGGAAAAAATATTAAAATTATTGAAGACGCAGCACATTGTTTTGGTGGAAAATATAAAAATAAAAATATTGGTTCAATATCTGATTTTACCTGTTTTTCATTTCAAGCTACTAAACATTTAACAAGTGGAGATGGTGGATTGATCTGCTGCAAAAAAAAAAGTGATGAGAAAAGAATAAAAAAATTAAGATGGTTTGGATTTGATAGAAATTTAAAAAAAGATAACAAAGGAGCCAGAATAGATAGAGTAAGTGTTTTGGGTTATAAATATCAATTAAATAATTATTCAGCTGCATTGGGACTTAGCAATTTAAAAAATATCAAATCTCTATTAAATCATCATGTAAAAATAGGAAACTATTACTCAAAAAAGTTAAAAAATATACCATTTTTGAAAATCCTGAATTTTAAAAAGAATAGATTACATACTTATTGGTTTTATCAATTACTAGCAGATGATAGATCAAAATTCATAAAAATTTTAAACGAAATAGATTTCCCATACTCAATAGTAGATAAAAGAATAGACAATTATCAAATTTTTAAAAAATACAAAAAAAAATTACCATCACTTGAACAATTTGAGAAAAAAAAAATTTCTTTGCCAGTGAACTATAAAATATCAAAAAAACATATAGATAAACTTGTTGGTCATATTAAAAAAAAAATTCGTCAAAATGTTTAGTTTGATTATTGCATCAATAGATAGATCAGATTTTTTAATAAATTACATAAAATGTTTAGATTATCAAAATTTCAATGGACAGCTTTTAATTGGGGACTCAAGCAATAAAAAACATTTAATAAAAATAAAAAAATTCATAAGAAATCAAAATTTTAATTTTGAAATTTCTCATTATCATATGCCTAACCATCTCCCTCATCAATGTATTAGTAAACTAGTAAAGAAAATTAAATATGAATACTCTATGTGGATCTGTGATGATGATTTACTGGTTGTTAGTACTATTATTAAATGTATAAATTTTTTAAAAAAAAATTCAGAATATTCAGCTGCAGGCGGTAAAATATTATTCGTACATGTTAAAAATAAAAAATTAACAGCAATTACAAAATATAAGTTAGATAGTCTAAAAAATAGAAAAAGCTTATCTAGAATAAAAAAACTATCAGAAAATTATCAGGTCGTCCAGTATGCCATCTCTCGAACTAAACAGATGAAAATAAGATATAATATTTCACGCCGCGATTTTGATAAAGGTATTGGAGCTGAGCTATACCCAACGTTTTTTCTTGCAGCAATGGGTAAAATAAAATTCTTTGATGACTTATTTTGTGTAAGACAAAATCATGAAAGAAGAATTATTCTTAGATCTTTAAATAAAATTATTTATGAAAAAAAATATAAGAAATCTATTGATATTTTTATAAAAAATATATCTTTGTATTTATCTAAAAAACAGAAATTACAATTTCATATCTTTAGGAAAAAAATATCTAAATATTTTGAAATTTATCAAAAAAATGTCATTTTCAAAGATAATTTAAAAATACGAAAAAAAAGAAAAATTTCAAATATTTTTAAACTTATTTTTAAAGGAAATTATTTTATCTTAAAGTATTATTATCAAAAGTTTCTAATAATTAGAAATAATCGAGACATGAAAAAATTTAATATATTAGAAAAGTTTATTACAAAATAAATTATAAAGTTATGAATGTGGATATTATCGTAGAGGCTAGGACAAAATCTAAAAGATTTCCAAATAAAGTAATAAAAAAAATTAATAATAAATTTATTATTGAAATTATGATCGAAAGGTTAAAAAAAATAAAAAATGTAAGATATGTAATTCTCGCTACTACACAAAGTAAGTCAGACGATATACTGATAAAAATAGCAAAAAAATGTAAAATAAAATATTATAGAGGTGAAACAAGAAATGTGATGAAAAGAGTTTTGAAATGTGCAAAATCATTTAAAACTGACGTAATAGTTGAAATAACTGGCGATAATCCTCTAATAGACTCTTCTATTTCGACTGAAATGATCAGTTTTTTTTTAAAAAAATGTCATAAATATGATTACTTATCAAATGATGGTGAAATATATAGAACTAAAACGATTAGTAAAATTACACTAGGTTTCAGTACAAAAATATTTAAAACTTCAACATTAGAAAAAGTCAATTCCTTAACAAAAAATAAAGTTGATCAAGAACATTTGGCTAACTTTATTCTTAAAAATCCAGAATTATTTAAAATTTTTGATTATCCGTTACCCCCATATCTTAAAAAAACATATTATAGACTTACTATGGATTATCTTGAAGATTTTCTTCTAATAAAAGAGGTTTATAAAAAGCTATCAAAGAAAAAAAAATATTTCACATCTTTTGACATTCACAAATTTCTTCATAAAAATAAATATTTACTAAATATCAATAAAAGTTGTACTCAAAAAATATACAAATATTAAAAATAATGAAAAAAAAAATTTTACTTTCTATTCAAGGACAGTTCTACTTTGATAAAGCAATGATATATATATCAAATTTATCTAAAGACTACCTAATTTTTGTTATAGTTAAAGAAACTTATAGTTCTGGAAATATTAAAGAAAATTTAGAAAAATTTAAAAAAAGCGGTATAATTATTGACTACCTAATTACTGATAAATTAATTTTTAAAAATAATATCTTAAAGAATTATTTTTTTATAAATAAGATTATTAATCAACTCAAAGGTAAAAACTTGCAACAATTTGATTTTTACTTTACAGACTCAACTGGACTAATTTTTGATAAAATACTCCAAAATTTTTTAAAAGAAGAAATTGTAGTTATTATAAACGGTTATAATGCATTTCTTTATTTGGATAGAAATTTAGAGGAACAAGTAAAGTTTTATAATTATTATTATAATTCAAATCACAAATTGGAAAAGAGAGTAAAAAAAAAATTCATTAATATTTTAAAAACTAAAAAACCCATCCACTATTTAATTTATCTAAAAAGTAGAATAAACATATTTTTTAGAAAAATAACTCGTTTTTACCTTTATTTCATTATACCTAAATTATTATTTATTAAAACTTTAAGTCCTACAAGACTTGAAGAAAAATGTTTGTGGAGTGAAAAAATTGAATATTTAATTTGTTTTGAAAATTATATAGCTTCGTTTTATAAAAAAAAATTTCCACAACTTAAAGTTTTTTTATCTGAAAATTTATCGAAGAAAATTTGTAAATGTGAAAAAACAAGAAAAAGCGGAGCACTCTTTTTAGTAAGTGGTTTTGGTGAGGTAGAATATCTAGATGATAAATATCTTGAAGAATTACTTATTAGTATATTAACATCATTAAAATATTTAGAAACCTCTAAGATTGTATTAAGACACCATCCATTTAAAAATTATAATAAGTGGGTTCCTTCATTGCAAAAATTATTAAAGGACAAAGGTATAGACACAGATATTGATTATGCAAAAAAACATTTGACCGAGGTTGCATGCGATTATATTGGAATTATAGGCATGCCATCTCTTGGTCTTAGAGATGTTACTATGATGTGTGGTAATAAAACTAAAGTGATATGTTTTGAAAATCTAAGTAGAGTAAGATATCCATTTCCTAAAGGGGTAATTTTTCAAGATGAAGTATTATGGTTAAATGATAAAAATCAAGTTTCTAAAGTAACAGGCAGCTATGTTTTAGAAGAAAATAACATAAATAATATTAATAATATATTTAAATCAATTGAACTAAAAAAATAGAAAATAAAGTGAATTTTTTTTTTGGAATTAAAAGCAAAGAATTTGATTGTGAGCTAATAATTCCAAAGTTTTCAAATAGCGGAAAAATCAACAAAAAAATAAAACTATTCCAAGCTAATATAGAAAATAATAAATGGGTAATTGAAGATATTTCAAATTATCAAGAAGGAAATTTTTTCTTAATAAAAAATATGAATATTGATAACCATAAAATTTTTTTCTTAGCTAAAAATTCTGAAATTAATCAATCAAATAAATTAGACAATAAGCTTAAGATAAATGAATTAGTTAATTTTAGTAGTTATACCGATACTGAGCCTGATTACAGATCAAATTTAAAAATATATAATCATTTTACTTTTTCGTCATATCAATCAGATTATCCATTTAGAATGATAAGTGCAAAAGGAGGAATTTTAAGTTCAATTTATCCTCTAACAAATATTGATGCAGATATTAATAAAATTTTTTTCCGAAATATTTATTTTTTACCAGAAATTAAAAAATCTTTTGCTTATCTAATTGATATTTCAAAGAAAAAAGTGATTAAAAAAATTTTAATATGTTCAAATACAACTAATGAAATTAGCTTGAGTAAAGAGCAAATAGGTCCAAATATATACTTATACACAAAAGATATTGTTGGAATCCCAATTTATGTTTCGCAGAAAGATAATTCTTTATCTATGGAGCATACTCACCCTCCTCATCATTATATTGTTGGAGGTGAAAAATTTGGATTAGTAAAAAATTTAAAGAAAAAATTCTATGAAATCATTGATAAGGAAAATATTTAAAAAAAATTTTGTTATTAGTTTGAGAAATAACTTAAATATTTTTCCGATTAAAATTAATACTAATAATTTAGACAAAAATTTTTCAATTTCTGATTCATTTACATGGAGAACTGATAAAAAATTCAAAACTATATTCAAATTTAAGGATTTATTAAATTATTTTTATGCAGATGAGACCAAAATTGTGAATTTAAAATTTTATTCCAAGGAAGGTTTCATGATTAAAAATTTGAAAAATATAAAAATTAGTGAGTTAAATTCATTAACGATTGATCAAAAATTTATGAATGGCATTGAAGATTATGGGACGTTTACTATTTTTCACAAAAGTAAAAATTATACACCATCGATAAGAAATAGTTGCTATACGGGGTTTTCCTATGATAATCGGTCTTATGTTTATGTACATGGAAATCTACCAACAAGTGCAGAACTTTTGTATGAGAATGAAAAAAAAATATTTAAAAACATAATAGGCAAATCTCTTTTTATCAATCAGTTCTATAAAATTCAAAATAGATTTGATGGTTCCGATTTTGTAGAACTATTTTTACATAATCCATGTAATTCTGAAATAAAGTTTAAAATTAGAGAAAAAAAGTATTCTTTAAGCCCCAATTCTTCAAGAATTATAAAATTAAAAACACAGGAAATCACAATAAGATCAAATTGTTACTTATTAAGACCCATAATTTTTAATTATAAAAAAAATATTTTGGATGTATTCCATGGATAAATTAGAGATGATATATAAATCAGACAATCAAAATTAATAATATTGAAAACTAATTATTTTAAAAAAGCTGCCAAATCCTCAAATTTTTTATTAAAAAAAAATTTAAATTATTTTACCATGGCTTTATCAACACTACATATAATAAGGTCACATTATAATTATTTCAATATTTCAAGACGAAGAGTCGATAAAGAAAAATATATAGACAAAATTGTAAATTATTTTTATCAAAATTTAAATTTTTTTAAAAATAAAGACCTTCCACAATGTGACATTCTTTTGATATCTTCCTCTAACACCAATAATAAGAAGGATAATTTATTTGAAAAAATAATTAAACATTTCAAGAACAAAAAAATATCATATGCGGTATTATTAAGAGATTTTTCAACAAAACAGACTTTAAACGCGAAACAAAAGAAAAATTATTTTTTGTTAAACAATAAAAGAAATTTATTTTTAGATTTTTTTTATACTTTTATTTTAATCTCAAATATAATTAAAATTACTCTTCAAAGTTTAATATTTCATCCAGTTGATAAAACAATTTTTTTAAATTTATTATCTCTTAAAAATTTAAGATCGTCCATATATAATATTAATCATACAAATTCTATTTTTGAAAATATAAAAAAAATAAAGCCAAAAAAAGTAATTTTCACATTTGAAGGATATCCCTGGGAACGAATGTTAAATCATAAAATAAAATTATATAATAAAAGTATTTTAACTTATGGATATTTTTTTTCAGTGATATCAAAATATCACAATACTCCATTTATAAGATTTGGAAAAAATTTTGATCTAGATTATATTTTATGTGCTGGTGAATATTCAAAAAAAACTTTTCTTGATAAAAGATTTGATGAGAAAAAAATAATTAATATTGGGAATAGTAATCTAGATTTTAATCCAAAAATTTTAAAACCTAAAAAAAAATATTGTTTAATTCTTCCAGAAAATTTTCATAAAGAAGTTATTTATTTGGTTAATTTTGCCAAAAAATTAAATCAAAGAAATAATAATATAAGATTTTTGCTAAGGCTCCATCCATCAACTAATTTAAAATATATAGAATATATAAAAAAATATGTTAGTGGTTTAAATATAAAAATATCTAATTCTAATTTAAGAAAGGATATTTCGATATCAAATATGGCAATATATCGTGGTTCTAGCACAATTATTAAAACTTGTTCACATAAAATAATCCCAATTTATATCCATAAATCAGATGAGTTATCTATTGACCCTCTGTTTAAAATTAATAATTTAAAACCTAATATAAAATCTATTGCTGAATTTGAAGATTTTTACCTAAATTTAAAAAGAAAAAAATATCAATACAATAAGATAAAAATGAGAAAGATAAAAAAATTTTGTGATAACTATTTTTCAAAATTTAATTATAAGAAGCTGAACAAAATATTTTAAATTATAAATTTGTTAAATAAATATAAATAAAAGTTTGTGAATTAAATCAGAATGATTATAGGATTAATACCAGCAAGGCTTAAATCTAAAAGATTAAAAGAAAAATTATTGTTAAGAATACGAAATAAGCCTTTGATTGTTCATACCTATGAAAATGCTCTACGATCAAAAAAAATAAATTCTCTTTTTGTTTGCACAGATAGTCCAAGAATATTTAACGTCATTAAAAAAAAAACTTCAAATGTTATAATGACTTCTACACGATTTAAAAATGGCACAGATAGAATTGCTAGTGTCGCAAAAAATATTAATTGTAAGCTAGTTATAGATATCCAAGGTGATGAAGTATTTGTAGATCCTAAATCAATTGATCAAGTCATAAATTTTCACATTCAAAACTATAAGGCTGATATTGTAATAGGCTCATGTAAAACAAAGAGAATAAAAGATAAATCAATTGTAAAACTGGTTTTTAATAAAAAAGGTGAAGTAAATGACATGACTAGAGAAGACAATTTTTGTAAATTTGATAAAAAAAACCTATATAAACAAGTTGATATAATATCATTTAAGCCGGATAAACTCCAGAAATTTTCAGCTTTGAGACAAACAAAAAATGAAATTAAAAGAAAAATAGAATTAATGAGAGCTCTTGATAATAAGTTTAAAATAAAAACTGTTGTAGTAAAAACCGATAGTTTTTCAGTAAATACAAAGTCTGATTATGAAAAAGCAAAAAAAAAATATTAATTCTAAAATAAAATTAATAATATTTGATTTTGACGGAGTAATAATAGATTCAAAAAAAAATATGGAGTTGTCGTGGAAAAATGTTCAAGAAAGAACAGGAACTAAAATCAAATTTAAAAATTATTTTAGTAAAATTGGAATTCCTTTTTTTGAAATACTAAAAAAAATAAAATTTGATAAAGATTATAAATTAGCAAAAAAAATTTATGAAGAAACCTCAATGAATTATTTTAACAAAATAAAGACATTCCCAAATGTGAGAAGTATATTAAAAAAATTATCAAAAAACTATATATTGTGCCTTGTGACTTCTAAAAGCAAAAAAAGAACAAAAAAGTTATTATCTAAATTTAATTTAAAATTTGATCATACTTTCACTCCAGATGATAAATTTAAAAGTAAGCCGGATCCGGAGGTGGTAGAGTATTTAATGAAAAATTATATTATTAAAAAGAACGAAATCTTGATGATTGGTGACTCCTTAGCTGACAAAAAATTTGCTGTGAGATCTAATATTAAGTTTATTTTTGCTTCATATGGGTATTTTCGATTAAAATCAAAGTTCAAAATAAAGAAATTAAGTGAATTATTAAAATATGTTTAATAATTATGAAAATGGTTAAAAAAATTATATGTCTCGATTTGGATAATGTTATTTGTTTTACAAATAAGGAAAGAAACTATAAAAAATCAAAACCTAATTTGAAAGCGATTAAAACAATAAATTTATTATATCAGAGAGGTCATACAATAAAAATTTTTACAGCTAGAGGAATGGAAAAATTTAAAGGCAAACAATCTCTGGTAAAGAAAAAATATTTTAATTTTACAAAAAAACAACTTTATAAATGGGGTGTTAATTACCATGAGTTAATTTTAGGTAAACCATCATATGACATATTTATAGATGATAAGTCTTATAGATACAGTGTAAACTGGAAGAATTATCTTTTGAGAAAATTTAAATAAATAAGTTAAAATATTAAACTTACAATTAAAAGGGTAATTTTATAAAATGATAAATTACAAAAAAGATTGTTTAATTTTTAAAATATCTTTGAAAATGTTTTTCTTGACATCTTAAGATCTTTTGGAGTTCCTATATCAATGAAATAAGAATTATAATATTTTCCAATCACTTTTTTCATTTTTATTTTTTTTTCAACAATATCTTCTAAGGAACAAAAAGTATTTGAACTTAAATTTTTTAAAATAGATTTTTGTAAGAGGTAAACTCCTGCATTTTTATATTTAAATTTTTGATCAAATATTACTAATTTTCCATTTAGATTTAGGTTATGTAATTTTCCATACTTTTTTTTTTTTGAATTTGTAAGAGCTAAAAACATTGAATGTTTCTCCAATTTTACTTTTATTATATTATTGAGGTTAATATCAAAAATTGTATCTCCGTTAAGCACTAAAAAATTATTAGTTAATAAATTTTTTGCTAAAAGTAATGCACCACCAGTACCTAATGGCTTTTTTTCTATAATACATATAATTTTTTTAAAATTAATTAATCTATCATTATATCTCTCATAAATTTGATTTCCCTTAAAGCCAGCAAGAATAATTATATTATTTATTTTAAACTTCGATACTTTTTCTATTAGGTAGTCTAAAAAAGGTTTTCCATTTATATTTACTAATGGTTTACATCTTCCTTTTAAGTGATTTTTTATTCTTGTCCCTTTGCCCCCAGCTAAAATTACAAGATCAGTTTTCATGAAATTTTTTTTTTAATTTAAGCTAAAGAGAATCTTCAATCAATCCACATAAAACTTGCCCCAAAAATAGCTCAATTACTTGAATTTTATCAGCATTTTTTGAAGGAATAATTATTGAATACTCACAGACTTTTTTAATTTTTCCACCATTATTTCCTGAAAAACAAAAAGTTAAAAGTTTTTTCTTTTTTGCTACTTTAATTGCGTTAATTAAATTTTTACTATTACCAGATGTTGTAAGCGAAATACAAACATCTCCCTTATTTCCAATAGCTTCAATTTGTCTTGAAAATATCTCATTGAAATTAAAGTCGTTACCTATAGCTGTTAAAGCTGAACCGTCAGTTGTAAGCGCTATTGCTGGAATTGCCTTTCTTTTTTTTCTAAATCTAACTGTCAATTCTGTTGCCAGATGTTGAGAATCAGCAGCGCTTCCTCCATTTCCAAAAAAAATTATTTTTTTGTTTTGTTTGATAGCTTTGATTGAATATTTAAATAATAAATTTAAATTATTAAAATCCGAAAACTCTAATTTATTTAACAAATTCTTAAGACTTGATATTTCCTTATCTATAACTTTTTTGAACATTATTAACTTAGTGTGATTTTAACCTTTCATTTTAATAATTAAATTTTTTTTGAGTAATATTAGGTACGTTCATAAATTTATATTTACAATTTTTTACAGTTTTTTTTGTGAAATGTATATAAATACTTCAATACCAACCTTGATCAGTTAGTCCAATTTAGTTAAATAAATCAGATCCCCAATTTAATCTATTATGTCTAATTTCATAATTCTTTTCATATAAATAATCATCAACAATTTTATCATAATAATCCAAGTTAAAATATTTATTTGACAAAATATCTCTATACCCTCTTTTTTTCAGTAATTTAGTATATCTCTTTCTAAAAGCAGATCTGTATATCCATTCTGAGGCATGGTCAAAATTAGAATCTGTGTCATAAATATATGAGTGAGGTCCTTGTTGTAAAAAATAGGGATAATTAATTAAATTTTCTAAAAAATAAATATTTAGGAAAATTATCTTATTTTCCTATCATTTTAAATTTTTTTTAAGATCTATTATTGAATTTTGAAAAAAAATTTTATTTGTAGTATCGAAATTTATATTCATTTTTTTGTAAGAAATTCAAATAAATATTTTTAATTACTTAAAAAATGATCCCAGGTGACAGGGAAATCTTTTGGAACATTTTTTATGATTTTTTTACCAATAATTAAATCTAGGTACTTAGGAGCAAGACCTCCAGCAGGTCCTTTAACAATGACGCTATTCTTCAAAATTTTTTCTCCTTTTTTCAAATTTTTATTTGCATAAATACTTTTTCTTTGTGTATTAATTACCTGAAATTCACTAGGTTGAATAATTTTTTCTCCAGTCCCCAATATGTTATTTACATTTCTTGCCAAACTATTAAGATCTGTAAATTCCTCTGGAGTTGATGATAAAATGTGATCTGGACCCTCTAGTCTTTTATCTATTGTAAAATGTCTTTCGATTATATTAGCACCCAATCCTAATGCAAGCTTAGAAACATTTAAATTTGGATAGTGGTCTGACAATCCAACAGGAATATTGTATATTTTTTTTAATAACTTTATTGCATTTAAATTCATTTCACTCTCGTTTGCTGGGTAACTGGAAAGACAATGAAGTAGTATTAAATTTTTATTCCCAGTAGATTTAAATTTATTTATAGCCTCTTCAATATTTATGAGGTTTGACATTCCAGTTGACAAAATTAATGGTTTGCCTGTTTTACCAATTCTTTCGATAAGTTCCAAATTAACTAGGTCAACTGAGGCTGTCTTATAAAATTTTACTTTTAGTTTTTCTAATTGCTCAACATCACTAATACTAAAAGGTGTCGAAAAAATCTCAATTTTATTCTTTTTTGCATATTGAAATATCTCTTTATTTTGCTTTGGATTAAGAGAAAGTCTTTCAAACATTTCATGAATGTCTTCTTGAAGACCGTCAGCTTTTTCGGCAAAATTTGCTGACCTGTAATTTTTTGAAACTCTATTATTGGCTGTAAAAGTTTGAAATTTTACTGCATCACATCCAACTAACTTGGCTTGCAAAATTAATTTTTTTGCTAATTTTATATCTCCATTATGATTAAGTCCTATCTCCGCTATTATAAAAGGTTTACAATCTTTCCCGACTAATGTGTTTCCAATTTTTACTCTTTTATTCAATTTTGTTGAGTAGTTACTTTTTATCATTTGGTTTTCTTTTGAATATCTATTTTCTAATGTATTTACAAAATCAAAACATTTTAAAAAAATTATTTGACTGTCAGAATAATCAAAATCCCCACCAGTTCCAAGTGAAAATAATTTATTGAACTTATTTACAACATATTTCGTTTTGCTTAGCTCATATTTGTAGTCAATAAATTGAACAGGATAAACAAAATCCTCCTTATTTTCAGAAAAGCTAATTATATCACTTTTTTTAATTAAATTTGTTTTGATTAAATCATCCTTAACTCTTTTTTTTATTTGATCAAAACTCATTTTATCAATTTGATCATTCTTAGAATAGGTTATTTCTGCGCATAGATAAGTTTTATTTTTTGGTGATACAAACTTAGACATAAGTTTAGGTTCACTTACTCTATTAAAAATTATTTTTTTTGATCCAAAATATATCCAGTGTGTATTTTTAGGAAATATCTTATCTTTATTTAACGATACATATATTGATCTTATACCTCTAAATTTTAAATTACTTTTATGTCCCAAAAATCTTGCCGTAAGAGGTAACGGGAGGCTTGATATTATTATACTCTCCTCAGGCACAATTTTTGAATATTTACCTTTGAAGCGAATTTTTTTTATATCATTATTTTCAAAATCTAAATTCGTGATTTCATGGTTCAATTTTATTTTTCCACCCAATTTAATAATTTCTTTTTTTATTTTCTCATAAATCGAACCTGTTCCATACTTTCCAACTGCTGTATATTCGTTAACAAAAAAAGGGGATATATTTTTTGTAAATTTAATCCTTTTTGGAGCCCAGTCAGAAGTCATTTCTTCAACGCTAATACCCCAAACTTTCTCTGGATACTCATTAAAAAACATTTTTTGCAATGTTGGACCTACTTGATTTATTACGTGTTCTTTAAAATTTTTGGAGATTTTTTTATTTTTTAATTTGATTTCTTTTTTGATTTTTTTACTTAAGTCTTTTCCAAGTAAATTTATTCCTTCTATAGATAAAGGATAATTATGATAATTTTTAAAATCAGAGTTAACAACATTTTTTGAATAATATTTTCCTTTTACAAGTAGTTTACCAAAATTTTTTTGCCAGAAATTCCATAAGTGTTTATTTGACGTATGAAATATATGAGGTCCAGTGTCAACAATATGACTATCCCATTTCCAACTCCTACACATACCACCAACTATGTTATTTTTTTCATAAACATCAACTTGCCAATTATTTTTTAATAAAAGCCATGCATTGATTAATCCAACAGGACCTGCACCTAAAATAATAGCTTTTTTCATTTCTTTTTTTTTAAATCCCCGTAACCGTCTGCAATACCAAAAATTTTTTTTGGATTAAATGGATTATCAGTTACTATATCATTTTCAAAACCTAAAATACCTCTACTAACATAAGATTTTCCATTTATTTTATTTCTACCAAATTTTTTGATATCATATATTTGATTGGATATAAGAAAGTTTTCAATAAATGCGTTATAGCCAGGAGTGACATCCAATCTAAAAATGTTAATTTTCTTTTCCATTAAAATTTTTAATGCTTCTTTCTCAAACATCCCTTTTCCTATATCTAACAAAAAACAATTTGATTTAATAAATTTTATATGCTTTTTCTTTAGAACCCCCTTATTATCAGAACAGTTAATAATTATGTCAGCTTCAAAAATATCTTTTTCAAGGTTTTTTGAAACATGGCTTTTTGATATCGTGCCGTCAGGCTTAACAATATTTAGTGTATTCACGATATTTCTAAGTTTAATTTTATCTCTTCTAAATAGATAGGTGTTTGAACCTGACTCGTTTAATTTTAATGCTAATTTAAAACCAACATTACCAGCACCTATAATTAATGATTTTTTTCCACCAACTCCTGTTAATTCTTTTTTAAAAAAATTACTAATTAATGTTTCAGCTGAATTCAAAGTTAAATCATTAGCCTTATATGGGTATATTTGAGAGAATTTTACATTTTCTTTTACTATTCTCTCGAGATTAAAAGCATTAATCTTATCATGATAACTTACTTTTTTTTCCAAATCATAAAATATAATATCTGCTCGTCCATCTATTAATTTTATTATTTTTTTTGATATAGAATTTGAAAAAACTATTATACTAAGATAGTTAAATTTTTTATGAACCCTGATCCCGCTATTATAAAATAAATTTTTATTTTTTTTTTTAGTATTTCCAATGAATATAGCTGTTTTTTTATTCTGTTTTTTTGAATTGCTAATTAGTAGGTCTAAATTTTTTTTGAGATTTTTCATTAGGTCACACAAGATTTAATAATTTAAATTAATTCTTTAAGATAATCTGTCAAATTTCCTCTTCCATAAAATTTTATTCTTTTTTTAATATTTGATGAATCTATCCAATTATTTTTAAGTGCAATTTCTTCAAGACATGCAATTTTAAATCTTTGACGTTTTTCTAATAAAGAAACTAGAGAATTGACATTATATAAATCATCAAAAGTTCCCATGTCAAACCATGAAGCACCTCTTCCAAGATCAACAGATTTTAACAATTTGCTCTTTGAATATTTATTTAATATATCTACTATTTCTAATTCATTTCTAATAGATTTTTTGATACTTTTTGCAAAATTTTTTGCCTTTTTGTCAAAAACATAAAGTCCTGTAACAGCTTTGTTAGATGCAGACTTTTT
The DNA here is from genome assembly GCA_902558435.1 of uncultured Pelagibacteraceae bacterium. Classification (GTDB taxonomy): domain Bacteria; phylum Pseudomonadota; class Alphaproteobacteria; order Pelagibacterales; family Pelagibacteraceae; genus Pelagibacter. The sequence continues at coordinate 63,893 of CACEDU010000006.1, forward strand.
AGGTTTTTCTAAAATTCTTTTTTTTAAACCATTTTCCTCCAATATTCCAAATTGTTCGATATTTTTAACTGGATAAGTAAATATTAGAGAGCCTTTTTTAAATTTCCGAATATTGCTCAAATAATCTGATAAAGCTTGACCATAAAAAAAATTATCTCCAAGTATGAGACAAAAAGCTGAATTATTAATAAATTTTTTTGAAACTTTAAACACTTCACCAATTCCATTTGGTTTTTTTTGAAAATTATAACTTATTTTAATACCCAGATCTTGAGTAGGTCCAAGAACAGATTTAAATGCTCTTTCCTCATTTGGATTAGTAATAATTTCAATATTTTTAATTTTTGCCAACATCAATATTGATAATGGATAATATATCATTGGTTTATCTCCAATAGGTAATATATGCTTGTTTATTGATTTAGTTATAGGAAACAATCTTTTTCCTGTTCCACCTGCTAAAATAATTCCTTTATTTACCATTTAAAAATTTTATATTCCAATCTATTGTTTTATTTAAATTATAATCAAATTTTTGATTAAATTTTATTTTAAATTTTTTGAAAATTTTATCAGTATTTAGCGCGTATTTAAAATCATGACCTGGTCTATCCTGAACATATTGTATTAATTCAAATCCAATTTTTTTTTGTGATAAATTTTTCTTAGACATGTATTGAATTATTTTTTTTGTAAGTTTAATATTTGAAATTCTAAAACCTGAACCAATATTATATATTTCTCCTATTTCTCCTTTTTCAGAGATATGTTTAATAATTTTGCAATGATCTTTTGCAAAAATCCACTCTCTAACCTGATGACCTCTATCATAAATTGGAATTTTTTTACCGTAAAAACAACACTTAATTATCTTTGGAATTAATTTTTCGTAATGCTGGTAAAATCCAAAATTATTACAACCTCTGGTAATAATACCAGGAAATTTATAAGTTTTAATAAAAGAAAGTAGTATTAAGTCAAAAGAAGCTTTTGATGCGGAATAAGGTGAATTTGTCTCCAACTTAGAATTTTCAGTAAATTTTTTTTTTGAATATTTTCTTATACTGCCATAAACCTCATCTGTAGAGATTTGAATAAATTTAAAATTTTTGCTTAATAGATTTAAATTTTCTTTAATTGTTATTAAAAATTTAAAAGTCTCAAAAATATTATTTTTAACTATTTTTTCAGGTTTCATTATTGAATTATCAACGTGTGTTTCTGCAGCTAAATTAAATATTAATTTAGGTCTGTATTTTTTTAAAACTTGAGAGATAACCTTTTTATTACCAATGGAACTATTTATGTTAATGATTTTATGATTTTTAGTTTTAAAAGGTGATTTTAATATAGAATTATCTATATTTACTATATTATAGTAACCCTTTAAGTACTCAATTAAATTTTTTCCAATAAAACCATGTCCTCCAGTAATAATTATTGTCTTTTTCATATTTATTAATTAAATCTTATATTATGCTTACTAATAAAGGTTAAAATTTAGCATTATTAACTAATTTAATAATAAAAGCAAAATAAATTTATGTTTGATTTTCAAAATAAAATTTTTTTAAAATTAAATTATTTTCTTTCTGGTTTTAAAAATAAATTTTTAATTTTATCAATATTAATTATAATTAATTCTATTCTTGAAATTTTAAGTATTGGAATATTTATTCCTGCTTTAAACCTGTTTATTAAAAATAATAATCTTTATCTATTTAATAATTTTACTTTTAATCAATCACTTTTTATATTTTTTATATTGATAGTAGCATTATTTATTTTTAAATTTGTTTTCTTCCTTTATTTATTATTATTTCAAAATAAATTACTTAAAAATCTTAATATATTTTTTAATAAAAAATTAATTTTTTTACTTTTAAAAAAACCTATGAGATATTTTTTTGATAAAAATAGTTCTGAAAATATAAATCTTGTTAAAAATGTTGATGCAATTAATTTAGTTCTATCGCATTCTGTAATGATTTTAATAGATTTATTTACAGCATTTTTAATAATCCTTTTTATGTCAATTTATGAACCACTAATAACATTAATTATACTGATATTAATAATTATTTCATCATCACTATACTATTTTTATTCTAAGAATAAACTCGAAATCATTGGTAGAACCAGATTTGACTCTTCTAGGAGAATTTTAAATAATTTAAGAGAAATTTTTAATGGGATAAAAGAAATTAAAATTTATAGAGCTTATAATTATTTTTCTGAAAATTTTTTAAAAAATCAATCTAAATTTATAGATGCTAATAATAAAGAAAAAATAATTCTTTCCCTTCCAAGGGCTTTTTTTGAAGTTATGATGATAGTTTTTTTTGGTATAATAATCTTAATATTCCTCCAAAAAAATTATGTTTTAGACGATGTAATCATAAAATTAGGTATATTTATTTTAGTTACTATTAAAATATTACCTACAATAAATAGATTATTATCTAATCTTCAAAGTATAAAATCTCACATGTACTCATTTAATAAAGTATATGAAATACTAAATTTTGAGAAAGAAGAAGATATTTTAATAAACAAAAAAGACTTACAATTTAAGTCAAAAATTGAATTTTTAAATTTAGATTTTAAATATCCAAATTCAAATTTTAAAATTTTTGAAAATGTTAATTTAAATATAAATAAAGGTGACAAAATAGGTATTTTTGGGGAAAGTGGTTCTGGAAAAAGCACTTTAGTAGATCTTATTTGTGGTTTTTCTAGACCAACCGCTGGAAAAATTATTGTTGATGATGACAATGAAACTATCTTTTCAAATGAGTGGCTTAATTTGATAAGTTATCTTCCCCAAAAGATTTTTCTTTCTGATAATTCTATTAAATTCAATATAGCTTATGGTCAGGATGAAAAAAATCAAGACACAGATAAATTAAATTTTATATTTAAAAATGAAACAATATTAAATTTTTTAAATAATTTATCTGAAAATGAGAAAACAATAATTGGAGAAGATGGTTTAAAAATATCTGGAGGACAGCGACAAAGAATTGGTATAGCTCGCGCTGTTTATAAATCCTCTGATATTATTATTTTAGATGAGGCAACAAGCGCATTGGATGAGGAATCAGAAAAAAAACTGCTAGATTTCTTGTTTTCACATTTTAAGGAAAAGACTCTGATATTAATTTCTCACAAACAAGAGAATTTGTCTAGATGTAATACAATATTTCATTTAATTGATAGAAAATTAAAAGTAGTCAAGAATAAAAAATGAGAAAAAAATTTAAAGTAGCAATAATTGGTGCTGGAAACATGGCTTGTGAACACCTCAAGGTTTTTAATAATATTAAACAAGTCCGACTGGTTGGAATTTATAGTAGAACAAAAAAAAAAGCTGAAAAATTATCTTGTCAATATAGATCTTTAAAATATTACGATTCTATAAAAAATCTCTATAATTATGCTAAACCAGATTTGGTTATCATAACAGTTTCAGTTGAAAGTATCAAAAAAGTCTGTATAGAAGCCTCCAAGTATGAATGGAAGTGTTTGGTAGAAAAACCATTTGGTTATAATTTTGATGAAGCTAATTATCTTTCAAAAAATATCAAAAATAAACATAATTTTTTTTTAGCCTTAAATAGGAATTTTTATAATTCTACTCAAACTATTATTAAAACAATAAAGAAAGATAATTCTAAACGAATAATAAATATTGTTGACAATCAAATGATAAAAAAAAACAATAATCATCCCAACAAAGTCCTTAAAAATTTTATGTATGCTAATTCAATCCACTTAGTTGACTTTATTCGGATATTTGCAAGGGGAAAATTAGTAAAAATTAAAAGTATTTTTAAACTTAAAAATAAAAATTCTTCTTCTTTCTCAAAAAAATTAATTTTTAAAAGTGGCGATCAAGTTATTTTTACTTCTTATTGGGATAGGCCTGCACCATGGAGTCTTACTATAAGTACAGATAAATTCTTTTTTGATATGAAACCATTGGAAGATCTCCAAATATTAGATTTAAAAACAAAAAAAAAAGTAAGGTTGGAAAAACTAAAAATTGAAAAATTATTTAAGGCAGGTCTTATGAAGCAAGCTATTGAAATAATTAAAAAAATTAAAAATAAAAATCATTACTTTCCAGGCATCAAAGAAGTTATGTACACAACAAATTTAATTAATAAAATATTTTGAAAAAAATTGTAATTTTAGGTGCTTCAGGTCTATTAGGTTCAAACTTATGTATAAGTTTAAAAAGTAAGTATGACATTTATCCAATAATTAATAAAAAAAAAATTCATTTTAGAAATTTAAAAACAAAACATTTAAATTTAAATAAAACTAGCGAGATTTTTAATTATTTAAAAAGCGTTAGACCAGATTTTTTAATTAATTGTGTGGCAATTTCAAATGTCGAAAAATGTGAAATAAATAAGAAAAAAACTTTTATTATTAATTCAAAATTACCAGAAATTATTGCCAGAATATGTAAGAAATTATCTATCCATTATACCTTTATATCCTCTGATCATTTGTATGCTGGGAAAAAAAAATATTATACTGAAAATGATAAAGTACATCCTCTTAATATTTACTCTAGGTCTAAAATTCTTGCAGAAAATAAGATTTTAAAAGTTTCGAAGAATTTTCTAATTATAAGGACAAATTTTTTTGGTTTTGGCCCCTCATTTCGAAATTCTTTTTTAGATGGCATTATAAAAAATCTAGAAGGTGGTAGAGATACGACTTTGTTTTCAGATGTGTTTTATACCCCAATTTATGTAAGGCGACTAATTCGAGTAATTGGTATTTTGATTGAAAATAAAAAATATGGAATATTTAATGTTTCAGGTAATAAAAGATTAACTAAATATGAATTTGGTATTAAAATAGCAAAAAAATTTAAATTTAATAAAAAACTCATTAAAAAATTATATTTAAAAGAAACTTTGAAAAAAGTATTAAGACCAAAAGATATGAGTCTTTCAAATCTAAAAGTTAAAAAAATATTAAATAAGAATAATCTTTTTGATTTAAGTAATGGAATAAGTCAGTTATATAATGATTATAATTCAAAATATTACAATGAAATTAAAAAAAAAAAATGAAAAAAAAGTATTAATAACTGGATCTGAAGGTTTTATTGGCTCTCACCTAGTGGATTTTTTATTAAAAAAAAAAATGAATATAAGGTGTTTCGTACAATATAACTCATTTAGTAACTATGGGTGGTTAGATAATTATACAGATAAAAATAACCTAGATTTTCATCTAGGCGATATAAGAGATTCAAACTATGTTGATAAGGCTGTATTTGGTTGTTCTCATGTTATACATCTTGCTTCATTAATTGCTATACCGCATTCTTACAATTCAGCTCAGTCATATATTGATACAAACATAAAAGGCACACTTAATTTACTCCAATCATCAGTAAAATATAAAATTAAAAAATTTATTCACACATCAACAAGCGAAGTTTATGGTACAGCACAAAAAATTCCTATTGATGAGAAACATCCACTAAATGCACAATCCCCTTACGCTGCAAGCAAAATAGCCGCAGATCATTTAGCATTATCATTTTTTAAATCTTTCAATTTACCTGTAGGTATCTTAAGACCTTTTAACACTTATGGGCCAAGACAGTCTGCAAGGGCAATTATTCCAACTATAATTACTCAATTAATAAATAAAAATAAAATTCAATTAGGTGACATAAATCCATTAAGAGATTTTAACTATGTAAATGACATTGTTAAAGCATTTTACTTAGCAATTGATAATAAAAGTATTACTGGTGAAGTAGTAAATTTAGGTTCAAACTATGAAATCTCAATAAAAAATTTGAAAAACCTAATTATGAAAATATACAATAAGAAAATTAAGATTGAAATTAACCCTAAAAGGTTAAGACCAAGAAAAAGTGAAGTCATGAGACTTTTATGTAATAATAGTAAAGCAAAAAAACTACTTAATTGGAAACCAGAATACTCTGGTAAAAAGGGTCTGGAGCGAGGCTTAAAAGAAACTATAGAATGGTTTTCTGACAATAATAATTTAAAAAAGTACAAGTCAAATATTTATAATACTTAAAAAATAATTTTAGATGAATAAAATTGTTAAAAAAAAAAATGTACATAAACTAATAGACAGTCTTTATCAGGAAATTGGAAAAAAAATTGCATTTCTACATGAACCACATATTTTTGGAAATGAGCATAAATATATTCTAAATTGTATTAAACAAAATTCATTGTCCTCAGTAGGAAAATATATAAATAGATTTGAGAATATTATTTCTAGATTTACAAAATCAAAATATTGCGTTTCATGTATTAATGGAACTAGCGCATTACATTTATCACTTTTAACAGCTAATGTTACAAAATCGGATGAGGTTATCATTCCAAGCTTTAATTATGTAGCAGCTGCAAATGCGGTCAAATATGTTGGGGCGTCGATAATATTTTTAGATATTAATCTTTATAACCTTACAATAGATGTAAAAAAATTAAAAAATTATTTAAAAATAAATACATTTAAACACGGAAAACATACTATAAATAAGAACACAAAAAAAAAAATTAAAGCATTAATAGTTCTTCATACATTCGGGCATCCTGCAGAGTTAAATGAGCTTTTAAAGATTTCTAAAGACTACAATATAAAATTAATTGAAGATGCTGCAGAAGCAATTGGGAGTACGTATTACGGTTATCATGTTGGTACATTTGGACATTCAGGTGTCTTAAGTTTTAATGGGAATAAGACTATATCCACAGGTAATGGTGGTATGCTTTTAACTAATTCAAAGCAAATATACTTGCATGCAAAAAAATTAGCCTCAATCTCAAAAAAAATCCATCCATGGAAATACGATTATGATGGCTTGGGTTATAATTACAAATTATCAAATATTAATGCTGCAATTGGATGTGCTCAAATGGAGAATATAAATTTAATTTTAAAAAAAAAAAGAAGTCTATTTTACAGGTACAAAAAAAGAATACAGAAATTTGATGGCGTAAAAATATTGGAGGAACCAAAAAATTGTAAAAGTAATTATTGGCTGCAAACTTTAATATTTGAAAATTCAAATAAAAAAAATATTGAAGAATTTTTAAAAATCTCCCATAAGAAAAAAATGTTTTCTAGACCAGCATGGAAACTTTTACATAGTCTAAGTTACCTAAAAAATTCAGAAATTGATGATTTAACTAATTCAAAAAAAATGATTAATTCTGTTGTAAATATACCAAGCAGTTCTTTTCTATGAAGAAAAAAATACTTATAATTGGTGCTGGTGGTCATGCTAAGTCATGTATTGACATCATTGAAAGCTCAACAAATTATAAAATAAATTTTATTTTAGGAAAAAAAAAAGAAATTAATAATAAAATACTTAATTATAGAGTTAATCTCATCGAAGACAATTTAAAAAAAATCAAAGGAAACCAGTATGGTATTGTTGGTATTGGTCAAATAAAAAACTCTGATAGGAGAGTATATTTTTATAAACTACTTAAATCTTTAAAAATTAAAATTCCAAAAATCATTTCAAAAAAAAGTTATGTTTCGAAATATACTAATATAGGAGATGGAACTATAGTTTTTCATAATTCAATAGTAAATGCAGATGTTAAAATAGGTGTAAATTGTATAATAAATTCTAAATCACTAATCGAACATGATGTAGTTATAAATGATCATGTTCATATATCAACTGGAGCAAATATTAATGGAGGATGTAATATAGGCGATGGATCATTTATTGGATCTGGAGCTATTTTGAAAGAAGGTATTTCAATCGGAAAAAACTGTGTGGTAGGATCAGGGGTAATCTTAAAAAATAATCTTAATGATAATATAATTGTTCGATGAAAATTGTTAATACAAAATTCATCGCTGAAATTGGAGTTAATCACAATGGTTCAATAAAATTAGCAAAAAAATTAATTGATCATTCTTCAAAAATCAAAGCAGACTTTGTAAAATTTCAAGTTTATAAAACAGAAAAATTGGTAAATAAGGGCTCTAAAACTGCACCATATCAAAAAAGAAAAAAAAGTATCTCCCAGTACGATCTATTAAAAAAATACGAACTATCCTACAATCAACATCAAGGTCTTTATAATTATTGTAAAAAAAAAAAAATTACTTATTTAGCCTCTCCCTTTGACTTAGATAGTGCAAAGTTTTTAGTAGAAAGACTCAAGTTAAAAACAATTAAAATAGCATCTGGCGAAATTGAAAGTGTAGATATTTTAGAATATTTGTCAAAAAAGAAAGTAAAAGTTATTATTTCAACTGGAGCATCAACAATCAATGAAATAAAAAATGCTTTAAATATCCTTTTAAAAAATAACTTAACTGAAAAACAAATAACAATTTTACATTGTACCACTTCATATCCGGCTAGTAAAAATGAGATTAACTTAAAAGTAATGAATGAACTTAAAAAAGAGTTTAAGACTGAAATTGGTTATTCTGATCACTCTGAAGGTATATTAGTATCTTTAGCAGCCTATCTTTTAGGTGCAAAAATCATTGAAAAGCACATTACTTTAAATAGAAAACTTGATGGTCCTGATCATAGAAGCAGTATTGAACCAAAAAAATTTAAAGAACTGATTAATTCAATAAGAAACTTACAAATAATACTTGGAAATAAAAAAAAGATTTTAACAAAATCTGAAAAAATAAATAAACCATATATTAGAAAATCTATTTATTCTAAAATACGAATAAACAAAAATGACAAATTTTCAAATAAAAATCTTATTTTAAAAAGACCTCAATTAGGAATGTTACCAAAAGATTTGAAGAAAATTTTAGGAAAAAAATCAAAAAAAAATTATAAAACTGGACAATTAATTAATGAGTAAAAAAAAAATTAATATTCAATTTGTTAGTGGTTCTAGAGCAGACTATGGAATTATGTCTGGGTTAGTTGATAAATTAAAAAAAAACAAATTTATTCATTTTAATATTCTTTCAATAGGATCACATAATTTAAAAGAATATGGCAATACTTTTAAAGACATAAATATCAATAAAAAAAAATTAGATATAATTAATATTCAATTTTCAACAAAGCGCCCAGAAGATATTTCTATTTTTAGTTCAAAGTTGATAAGTAAATTAACTGAAAATTTTATCAAAAGAAAACCCAATCTAATTTTATTACTAGGCGACAGATACGAAGTTTTCGTGACTTCTTATGTTGCAACTCTATTTAAAATTCCAATAGCCCATTTTTGTGGGGGAGATGAAACAATTGGAAGTTATGATAACAGTTTTAGATACGCAATTTCACATTTAGCTAATTACCATTTTACCACAAATACAAAATCAAAAAATAAAATTATTAAATTAATTAACTCAAAAAAAAATGTTTACAACTTTGGACATATTTCATTAAATAATATAACTAAGAAAAAAATTTTATCTAAAAAAGAAATAGAGAAAAATTTTAAATTAAAATTTGGAAAAAGATCCATTTTAATTACTTTTCATCCATTAACTAAAGAAAAGAATAAAACAAAAAAATATTTTCAAAATTTATTATCAGTTTTGACTAATTTGAGAAAAACAACACTAATATTTACATCTTCAAATGCAGACCATGAAGGTAGAATAATAAAAAAAATGATAAATAATTTTGTTATGAGAAAAAATAATGCTTATTATGTGAATTCATTTGGTCAGAAATACTTTTTTTCAGTTATGCATTATGTTAACGGAATTGTTGGAAATTCGTCTAGCGGAATACTTGAAGCTCCATCTTTTAAAAAAGCTGTAGTTAATATTGGAAATAGACAAGCAGGGCGAATATTTGCAAAAAACATAATACAATCGAGCTATAAAACTAAAGATTTAAATATATCCATAAATAAAATTTTTGATAAAAGATTTAACAAAAAAATTATGAAAGTAAAAAATCCTTACTATAAAGTACGTTCCCTAGAGAAAACTTATAAAGAAATATTGAAAATAAAAAATTATTTATATTAGATTTTATGAATACAAATATGATAGCAAATTGTAAGATAAATTTTAGACAAGCTATTAAAAGACTAAATCAATCTGGTCAAAAATGTTTAGTAATTACTGATAGTAGTAGTAAACTTTTGGGAACATTAAGTGATGGTGATGTGAGAAGATGTCTTTATAGAAATATCAGCCTTAACACAAAAATTGAAAAATTTTATAATAAAGACTCAGTTTTTTATTATGAGAACAAATTGAACAAGAAAAAAATATATAAATTAATGTTAAAAAAAAAAATTGATATTATTCCTATCGTAAATCAAAAAAAAAAATTAATTGATATTTTTACATTACGAAGCTTGAAAGAAAAAAATCTACTTTCTAAAAATATCATTAAAAGCACAGGTGTATTAATTATGGCTGGTGGAATTGGGAGCCGAATGAAACCCTTTACAAATGTATTGCCAAAACCTTTACTTCCTATAAATAATAAAACAGCTATAGACCACATTATAGATAATTTTGTAAATTTAGGGTTTAAAAAAATATTCATTTCCATAAATTATAAATCAAAAATCTTAAAATCTTATTTTGAGGAATATAAACCAAAAGCAAAGATTATTTTTATTGAGGAAAAAAAACCTTTAGGTACTGCTGGATCAATTAAATATTTTAAAACAAAAAATTATAAAAATATAATTGTAATCAATTGTGATATGATAACAAAATTTAACTTAACTAATCCAATTGAAAATCATTTTAACAACAAATCGAATTTTACCATTTTTTGTTCTTCAAAAGCTTTTTCTATTCCTTACGGTTCATGCTTAATTGATAAAAATGATAATCTTTTAAAGCTTATTGAAAAGCCAACATATAATTTTTTTATTAATATTGGTATTTATATTTTAAAAAGAAATGTCTTAAAGTTTTTTCCTTCAAAAAATTCAAAAGTAGATTTCAACGAATTTATAAATGTTTTAATGAAAAATAATGTTAAAATTAATACTTATCCAGTTGATGAGTATTCCTGGGTTGATGTTGGAAATTGGAATGAATTTAGAAAATTAATAAAGTAAATCAAAAAAATGAAAGTAGCTATAATAGGGCTTGGTTCAATTGGTAAATTTCATCTCGATATTTTAAAAAAAAAAAAGTCAATAACTGAAATTTTAGTAATTACCAAAAGAAAATTGAAAAATAATATAAGAATAAGGTTTTCCAAAAATATTAATAATTTAATAGATTTTGATCCAGCATATATCATTGTTTCTTCCCCAACATCAAAGCATTACTCAAATTTTAATTTTATTGAAAAAAACCTAAAAAAAAAAATTGTATTAGTTGAAAAACCTCTTTTTGATAAAAATTATAAAGTATCAAATAAATTAAATAATCGATACTTTGTGAATTTTAATTTGAGGGAGTTAGAAATTTTGAATTATCTAAAAAAATTTATGAAAAATAAATCCTTTTTCGAAGTATCAGTAAATTGTAATTCTTACTTACCAAAGTGGAGAAAAAATATTGAATATTCAAAAAGTAGTAGTAGCCAAAAATCATCAGGAGGTGGAGTTTTAAGAGATCTTAGTCATGAAATTGATTATACTTTATGGATTTTTGGAGATTTTAATAAATTTTTTTCTTACTATAAAAAACTTTCTGATTTAAAAATTAATACACCGGACTCTTTTTTTTCAATTAGTTTTGCTAAAAAAAAAATTATAAAAATAAGTCTTGATTACTTTTCAAAAATTCAGAGTAGAAAAATATATGTTAAATCAAATGACTTCCAAATAATTGCAGATTTATTAGATAATAAAATAAATTTAAAATATAAAAACAATAAAGTAAGAATAATTAATTTTAAAGATAATATTAAGCAAACGTATGATTCGGTTCATAATAAAATTTTGAATAAAAAATTTATAAATTTGTGTTCTTTAAAAGCTGGCATTAAAGTTAATAATTATATTGAAAAATTAAAATAACATTATGAGGGTTTTGTGTACTATTTGTGCTAGGGGTGGATCAAAAGGTTTAAAAAATAAAAATATTAAATTACTTAATAATAAACCATTAATTTTTTACACAATTGATCATGCTAAAAAATCGAAATTATTTGATAAGATAGTTGTTTCTACCGACTCAAAGAAAATTCAAAAAATTTCAAAGAAGTATGGAGCACAATGTTGGTTCTTAAGAAATGCACACTTATCTGGAGGAAATGTTTCTAAAGTTAAAGTTATTCGTGATACTTTAAATCGTACTGAAAATAAATATAATTTGAAATTTGATTATATTGTTGACTTGGATATAACATCTCCATTGAGAAAAATTTCTGATATTAAAAAAGCCTTCAAAGATTTTTTAAAAAAAAAATCTTTAAATCTTTTTTCAGTTTGTAGATCAAATAAAAATCCTTATTTTAATATGATTGAAAAAAAAAATGGAAATTTCAAATTAGTTAAAAAACAAAAAGAGTATTTTTCTAGACAGAAATTACCAATCACATATGATTTAAATGCTTCATTTTATATTTGGAAAAGAGAAGCTTTGATTAAAAAAAATGCGCTTATAAATAAAAATTCAAGTGTTTATATAATGCCAAAGAGTAGATCTTACGATATAGATGATTATACTGACTTTAAAATAGTATCTTATTTAATGAAAAATAGATGAAAAAGATTAATTATAAAAACTTATTTAATGTAAAAAGTAAAACTGTTTTAATTATAGGTGGTTTTGGTTTGATTGGAAGAGAAATCGTTAAAGCATTTTCCTCGTTAGGTTCAAAAGTATATATTTTGGATTGTAACATTGAATATTACAAAAAAAATAAAAGAAATTTTAAAAATATAAATTTTGAATTTTTTGATCTTAAAAATGAGACACATGTAAAAAAAAAATTTAGTAAAATTTTAAAAAATATAAATAAAGTCGATATTTTTATAAATCTTGCCTATGCTCACACTGAGGATTGGTCTAGAAATAATTTTAAGGATTTATCATATGATAGTTTAAAAAAAAATACAGAATATCAACTTATTACCACAGCTTGGATCAGCAGATGTGTTGCAAACTTTATGGTTAAAAATAAAAATCAAGGGAGTATAATTAATTTTGGTTCTATTTACGGTGTAGTTGGACAAAATTTAAATATGTATAAAAAGACAGATATGACAGAGAATATTACATATTCAATCGTCAAAGGTGGAATAATTAATCTTACGAAACAAATGGCATCATTCTACGGAAAATATAATGTAAGAGTTAATTGTATTTCTCCTGGTGGTTTACTTGGACCGGTTGATGGATTTTCTAAAAAACAAAATAAAAACTTTTTAAAACAATACTCAAATAATGTACCGATGAAGAGACTTGGAAATCCAAATGAAATTTGTGGTGCAGTTTTGTTTTTAGGCTCTAATTCTTCTAGTTATATGACAGGTGCGAATTTAATTATTGATGGTGGGTGGCTCGCAATTTAAAAATTAAATTATGAAAGTTTTAATTGTCGGGTTAGGAAATATTGGCGTCAGACATCTAGAATCATTTAAATTCGCAAGAACTAAAACAAAAATTTTTATATTTGATAAGAAATATTCTCAAAAAGCTGAAAAATTTATAAGAGATATAAAAATTAATAATAAAAATTTATCAATTTTTAAATTATCAAAATTAAAATTAAGTGAAAAAATTGATTTATGTATTATTTCAACTAATTCTAATGTTAGAGAATATCTAACTCGTATAGTTTTAAATAAAATATCATGTAGTTATATAATATTAGAGAAAGTTGTGTTCCAAACTTTAAAAAGTTTTGATCATATAATCAAGGTCTCAGCTCAGAAAAATATTAAAATTTTTGTGAATTGTCCAAGAAGAGCGATGACAGTATTTAAAAATATTAAGAAAAAATTAAATAATTTAAGTGATCCGTTACACTTGAGTTATACTGGTAGTAATTGGGGACTTTGTTCAAATGCAATCCATTTCGTTGACTTATTCTTTTATTTTGTCAATTATAAAGAAAATTATGAGATTAAAACAAATCTAAAAAATAGAGTTTTTAATTCAAAAAGAGGTCTCTATTACGAACTTAAAGGGAAAGTAAGTTTAAAAAACAGCAATTCAATACTTACTTTAGACGATAATATTAAGTTCAAGAACAGTAATTTAGAGATTTCTAAAGGGAAATTAAAGTATAATGTATACTATGATTTAAAGAGAAAATCATTTTTAATGAAAACAAATAAAAGAATGTCAAAAAAAATAAATATACCACTACAATCACGATTAACTTTAAAATTTGCAAGAGAGTTAATTAAAACTGGAAATTGTGGCTTATCTAGCTTAACAGAATCAGCAAAATACCACAAAATTATTTTTCAATTTTTTAAAAATAGTTTTACAAAATTACTAAACAAAAAAATAAATCATTTTCCAATAACGTAATGAAGAAAATTTTACTTGAGGCTAAAAATAAAAAAAACTACATAGTTGTTATTACTATTGGAAACAGATATTATAAAAAATGGAAAAAAAAAATTTGTCCAATTATTAAAAATTATTGTGAAAGTAATAAAATTGGATTAATAGCTATAACAAATAATTTAATCGATAAAAGTTCTGAATTTTTTAAGAAACCACAATGGCAAAAACTATTAGTCGGTCAATATCTTTTAAATAATAGAGTAAACTTTGAAAATATCTGTATAATTGATGGTGATATACTAATAAATCCATTTTCACCTAACATTTTCAATTACCATAAAAAAAATAAGATAAGTGTTGTGTCGAGTAGATTTAATATGCCGTATGATTGGCAAAGTAGTACAAGAAAAATATCATTCTACAGAAAAAAATTCTACTCAAAAAAATATGCTCTCAATAGTGCAATTAATATGACAATTAAAGATCTTTTTAAATATCATAAACTAAAACACTTTGATAATTTTTTTTGTGCAGGTATGTATATGTTTAACAAAAACTTTTCGAAATTTATGGAAAAAGTTTTTTTTAAATATAAAAATAATGTTAAATCTATAACTAATGGTGGAGATCAAACACATGTAAATTATGAATTTCAATCTACCAAAAAAATCAATTGGTTGGACTATAAGTTTCAAGCACTTTGGAATTACGAAATGGCTAACTATTATCCTTTCCTATATTATAACAAAGATAAAAAGTTAATTCAAAACTGCATTGAGTCATCACTATCGAATAACTATTTTTTGCATTTCGCTGGTAGTTCATTTGAGAGCGATATGATAGATTCTTATAATATAAAATTTTTAAAAAATAAATTATTTTTTTTAGGTCTCAACAAATATTTAAAAAAAAATTTTACCGCTAAGGCATCGGGTTTTTTTAAACCAAAACAAAAAAAATGAAAAACTCTTTAAAAAAAGATTTTGAATTAAGAAATTTTTTTTATACCAACCGTGCAAGCGCTATTTTTCCTATTCTATTTGTTAATAAATTAAACGATTTATATTTGAGTTATTTAAATTATTGGAAAATTAAAAATAAAATTGACCAAAACAAATTACTAATTAATCTGCGGATATATGATCAAAATGGCAATATCGCTATAAAAAAAGAAATTAAAAACATTCATGAGAATAATATTATATCTATAAGAAATTTTATTACCAAAGATCAATTTTCTGGAATGGTGGAAATTGAAATTTTATCTACATTAAATCTGAGGTTTAATTTTCCAGCTGTAATTGGAATTTATAAATCAAAATCATACTATAGCTGTGTTCACTCTGCTGGAAGGATAAAAGGAAGTGATGAAAATCATACCCCGATTAAAACAGAGGAAACAAATTGGTCATGTAAATTTCAAAAAAATATTACTCCATTCTTTCATTTTGTAAATGGTAATATAAAACAAAAAATAAAATTTGAGGTAATTTTATATTCTTCATATGGTCATATAATTGAAAAAAAAATCATCAATAACCAATTTAACTCTTTTGCTTCAAAAATTTACTTTGTAGAAAATATATTTTCAAAAAAAAAAATGAAATCTAAATGTTTTATAGGTGTAAGATGTTTAAATGATAATGTTTTTAGGAGAATGGTAGTAGGAAATTATTTTAAAAACATACATCACTTGGAAGTAACTCACAGTTTTCCTTGGCAAACAAAAATTGACCATTGTCCAAATAATAATAAGGGATCTGATTCCTTTCTTGCAATTTATAGAGATAAAAAATTACATGTTGAAGCTCGAGTTTTTCCAACCAATTGTAAAGCAAATTACACAATTACAGCTTTTACTCAAAAGTTTAGAGAAAAAAAAATAAACTTCAATAGAAAAAAAATACTCAAAAGTAAGAACTTAAACAATATTTATTTAACTGAGGAAGATAGATTTAAAACATTACACTTTAAAGGTAAGGTTCCATCTAGATTAAATTCAAACTTTATTTATTCGATAAAAAACAAAAAATTTCCATTTAGCACAGACATAGCGACTGGGGCAAAAAGCACTGTTTATCCAAAAAAAAATTTTCATTGGGGTAGTGGGATTATTGGAAATGGTTATAATTTTGTAATAATGTTAAGAAACAACAACCATAATAAAAATGCACCATCCTGCATGGGTAAATTAAAGCTTTTTGGTTTAAACACTAATAAAGAATTCCAAATAAAATTTAATGGTGAGTCTTCACTATCTATTAAACTATCGGATCTAATTAAAAATAAATCTTTAATTTCTGATAAAAAGGTTAAAATATTTACTTGGCTTTTTAAAACTAATAACATTTGTGTTGAAACTTTCTGGGTTTCATATAGATCAAAAGACGGTTGTATTTTAGGAGATCATGGTTTTTAAGTAATAATATGAAACATTTTGTAATTAAAAAATTTCTAAAATACTTTCATTTTATCATGACTAAAAATCTGATTAACAAATTAGTTTTGATTATTTCTCAAAAAAAAAATAATCGTTTAGAGATTACCTCAACAATTGGATGTGCGATGATGTGTGATTACTGTCCTCAAACATTAATTGGATCTGTGGCTAAAGCAAAAAATTTAAATAGAAAAATGTCGTTTGAAGATTTTAAGGTTTATATATCAAATGTTCCCAAATCAACTCAAATTCATTGGACAGGTTATTCAGAGCCTTTGGCTCATGATCAGTTTGAGGATTTTGTGCTATATTTAGATAAAAAAGGTTATAGACAATTAATTTCAACAACTATGTTTGGGAGAAGACATACTGAAAATTTTATGTCAAAATTTTCAAAATTTATTAGCATCACATTCCATTTACCTGATAATCAAAATTTAATGAAATTGAAGGTATCTGAAAGGTACATAGAAACCTTAGAGAAAGCTATAAAATTTCAGTCAACACATTTAAAGAAAAATATATATTTTGTAGTTTTTGGAAATGATTTTCATCCTCTAATAAAAAATCTATTAAACAAAATGATTAACCAAAACTATATATTAAAGGAGAATATTGATTTGAGAAAACATTTAAATTCAAGAAGTGAAATGATTGATGTTAATAAATTGGATAAAAGTAATGTAACTAATTTTAGTAAAAATGATTGGAAAAAAAATAAAATTTACCATTGTTCCTATTTAAGGTTAAATCAAGGAGTATTGTTACCTGATGGAAATGTAAATTTATGTTGTAATGATTATTCTGTCGGAGCTATCATTGGTTCACTAAATAATACAAAATTAGATAAAATTTATAACCAGGAAAAGATTCTCTCCGAAGACTTTATTTATGGGAAAAATTCAGTCTGTAAAAAATGTGAGTATTATAAACCTATTTGAATTTTTTAAACCAGGTTACAAAGTTCTTTATACCTTCTTCAATCTTCACTTTTGGTTTATAACCTGTAAGTTTTATTAATTTATTAATCTTTGCGGCTGTTTTAATTGCATCACCTTTTTGAAAAGGAAGATATTTTTTTTTTGATTTTTTTTTTGTAAATTTTTCAATATTAGTAATATAATCTTTAAGTTTCCTAGGATTCCCACTTCCTAAATTTATGACTCTGATTTTTGCTTTACTATAATAATAAAAATTTTTATTTACTCCAAAATTCTCAACTTTTTTTGGAATTTTCTTTATTAATTTCTCAATTCCACTAATTGTATCAGTTATGTAAGTAAAATCTCTAGTATGATTTCCATTATTATATATCTCAATTTTTTTGTTGTTTAAAATATTTTTAGTGAATTTATACAATGCCATATCTGGCCTTCCAAATGGACCATAAACTGTAAATAATCTCATTATAGTGAATGGAATATTATATAAATGACTATAAGAATGCGCCATTAGTTCAGTAGAGCGTTTTGTTACTGCATAAAATTGTAATGGAAAGTCAGCAGAGTCTGTCTCTTTGTATGGTATTTCTGCACTTGCTGCGTAAACACTACTTGAACTTGCAAGAAGTATATGTCTAATTTTTTTACTTTTTCTGCAAGCTTCAAATAAATTTGTTGATGCTAAGATGTTATTTTTGACATATTCCGCAGGCTTTTTTAATGAATATCTTACCCCAGGCTGTGCTGCTAGATGTATGACTATCGTGATATTGTTATTATTTATTATTTTTATTAATGATCTTTCAGTCATTAAATTATTTTTAATAAATTTGAAATTTTTATTCTCTTTTACTTTTAAAATTTTTAATCTTTTTTTTTTTAAATTTACGTCGTAATAATTATTTAATGAGTCAATTCCTAAAACATTATATTTTTTTTTTACTAACAACTTTATTAAATGAAATCCTATAAAACCAGCCGCACCTGTAACTAATATATTCATTTTTTTAAATTACGAAGAATTTTATTCTGATAAAACTATTTAATATTGTCAAAATCTAATTTATAAAACTTTTAAATCTTTTCTTTATGTACTACAAGTAAATTTTTAATATACTAATTTATTTAAAATAAGTCTTTATATCACAAGTGATAAACAAAATTAAATTTTTACTTAATTATCTAATATTATTTGATTTTAATAAATTTAGAATAAACCTTTATAAAAAAAGGGGTTTTAGAAAATTAATCAAAACTAAAAAATTACACCATATAAGAAAACTAAAGGCGCACATGTTGGATATAGATTTTAGTAATCAGTTTATTAACAAAAAAGATGGAGAAAATGTAGACTTAGCAATATCACTTAAACAATATTTAAATGATTTTTTAGTTTATACCAATAGTGGTTTTTTTCAGGGAATTTATTATTATTTTGGTAAACAAAATTGTAGATTTGCATACCCAATTCCTAAGCAATGGTCTGAGGTTCTTGAAAAAAATAAGATAAGAGTAAATCATTTATTTTGTAAGATTTTGTGGATAATTTATCTTTTTTATCAATACATATTAGGTGTTATGTTATTTTTAAAGATAATGTTTTTGTGTTTTGTATCAAAATTTAATTCTTTGTTATCTAAAAAATTTAAAGATCAATCAACTGTAGAAAATAAAAATTTTTCGATTTTTTTTGGAGATACATTTAAAGATTTGGGATATCGATTTGATAAAAACGGTAAATTAGAAAAGGTTAATGATATTCCTAACCTTCCAAATTGGTATCATAACAAAAATAGAAATACATATTTACTTTTAATATCACAAAATAATAAAAAAAATTTTTATTTACATGATAAAGCTTTCACAAAAAATATTTATGATTATTTTTTAAATGATTTAAATATAATTTCTTTTTTTTTAGATTTTTTAAATATTCAAAAAAATATTATTAAAAATTTGTTCTTTTTTAAATGGGGGCTCATAATTTTGCACAGAGAGTTAATAATCTCTAAAATAACAAGATCATTAAGGAATACCCCAAAAAGCATTTTTTTTTATTGGTATTCAAACTCCTATAAACCTTTATGGGCAAAGGAATTTGAAAAAAAAAATTCAAAGGTATATATATATTTTAAGAGCTCAATTAATTCTTTATCCGAAGATAATAATTTGCGTCTCCCTAATGAAACAGAAAAAGATTATGATTATTTAGGATTTAAATTATACACATGGAGTAATTTTTTATCTTGGAACATTTCATTGGAAAAAATTATAACAGCAAAAGTCAGTAGTGTAAAAAAATTTTCAGTGTTAAATATTGCTCCTTACGAAAGTTATTTTCATAATTTAAATTCCAGTAACGAAAAAATATTACTTCCTAAAAATTCAGTTTGTGTATTTCCAAATAGCCTGCCTAAATCAAATTTTGGTATTACAAGGTTTAATGAATATTTTGCATCTTCTGACCATTTGTTATCTAGATTCCTAAACGATATATATGATGTTTTATTAGAAAATAATCTTAAAATGGTTTTGAAAATGAAGGCAAAAAAGGAAAACGATGAGTTTAAAAGAGATCTTAAAACATTTGATGAA
Organism: uncultured Pelagibacteraceae bacterium; assembly: GCA_902558435.1. GTDB lineage: Bacteria > Pseudomonadota > Alphaproteobacteria > Pelagibacterales > Pelagibacteraceae > Pelagibacter. Next base: position 84,284 of record CACEDU010000006.1, read on the forward strand.
TTTAAAACAAAGGATAATGTAATTTTTTTGACTTCAGAGTTACCAGCATTCAAGATTTTAGAAAAGTGTGCAGGTTCTATATCTCTTCCTTTCTCTTCAACAGCATTAATATCTAAAAATCTGAATAAATTATCTGCATATTATGACCCAACTAATTTTATATCTAAAAATGATATCTATCGCCAAAATGTTACGTTAATTTCAAGCAATCAAGAATTATCTAATTTTGTAGTTCAAATTAAACAAAAAGTTTAAATTATTTTAAATTCTATCATTTTTTGCACATCATGATCATAATCATGACAATTAACTATTTTCCATCCACAATATTCAGAAATTAAACGTATAGTTTTTAAATTATAATGATAGGGATTTTTTTGAAAAAATGAATTAACAGTATGATCTTTGCCATCAAACTTTTGTTTTTTTAACCATGTATAATTATAAGGTTCATCTAAAGATTCATTTTCAAATAATAAATAACTGCAATAAAATTTTGAGTTTATTTTTTTCATTTTTGAATACAGATTGCGAAACATTATAATCTGACTATTTAGGGTGAGGTGTGAGCAAACTGCCTGGCAAAAAGCAATATCGATGGAATATTTTGGAATTTTAATAAAATTAAAATTGTTACCCTTATCAATTATTATATTTGAGGTATCATAATTATTTTTAATATAGTCTAAACCTTTAATCATGATAGATTCATTAATGTCAAATGCAAAATATTTGTCTAGACACCTTGTATTATGAAGTCTTGGATACATAAATAAATCAGCTGCACCTATATCTAGAAAATTTATCTTTTTCCCTTTTAAATCTTTATTTAAAAATTTGATATATTTATCAGCATCAAAATTACCTTTCTCAGTTCCTATTTTTAATTTGACTGCAACTGTCTCATAAAGATTGGAAGTATCATTAGAAAAATTTGCCTGTATATATTCTATAAATCTATAAACTATTTTTTTTACAATCTTTATTTTAAATAATAAATTTAAAAATCTATACATCTAGTCTAAATAATTATGCTATAATTAGTATATTTTCAAATAAATTAGATTAATGTTAAAAAATACAATTAAAAAAATTCTTGGTAACATACACTACTATAGTTTTAAATACTTTAATAAAAAAGAAACCTTAACAATCTTTTTATTTCATGAAATAACTAACAAACCAAGTGAATTCCAAAAAAAATATAAAATATATCATTCAATCTCAGAATTTGAAAAAATAATCAAATGGATAAATAAAAATTATAATATTATTTCACCAAACGAAATTAAAAGTAATAAAAAATTTAAAGCATTAATTACTTTTGATGATGGATATTTGGGATCTTTTAACAATGGAATTCCTTTATTAGAAAGTTTTAATATACCTTCAATCCATTTTCTTAATTATAGGCCTATTGAAAAATATGAGGCAAATATTGTTTCAACTATTGATTATTTATGCAATTACGATGAAAATTTTAAGGACTTTTTTATTAAACAAAATATAAAATTTGAAAAATTTAATTTTTACGATCTAACTCCTAAAATCTTCAAGAATTTTTTGTGTAACTATAAAATTCCAATAGCTCAAATTAAAGAATATCAAGGCAAAATTGTAGACACTGAAGGATTAATAAAGCAAAAAGATAATAAACTAGTTTTTTTTGGAAATCATTTTTATGATCACTGGAATATTTTAAATCTAGATAAAAATGAGATTGAAAATTATTATTTTAAAAATAAAATGAAGTTAGAAAAATACAAAAATTATATTGATATTGTCTCTTTTACTCACGGTGTTCCAAATATAAATTTTAATAAAAATAACTTAAATCAAATAATTTCGTATAACCCTTTATTTATATTTTTTTCTGGAGGAGGAATAGCCCAATACAATGAATCAATATTTGACAGGACCTTTACTACCTATAATGAGATAGAAAATAAAATTTTTTATTTTAGGAAAAACAAAAAATATAATTCTAATATATTTTATGGATAAATTATTTGATGATTAGCAAATTACTTTTTATATTAGGTTATTTTAAAAAAAGCCGTATACACTTTTTAATTCTTTCTTTAATTGCAGTCTCTTTATTAGAGGTGATTGGTGTTGGCGTTATAATTCCATTTATATCAATTTTATTATCTGAGGATTTATTTTCAGGTTTAGATCTATTTTTTTTAAGTGAATTTTTTAAAGATAAATCTCAAAATGAAATAATAATATTAATTACAGCATTTATAATTTTGTTTTTTTTATTAAAAAATATATTTATATTAATTGTTTTTAGAAACATATTTAAATATGTTTCTAAATTTTCATCACTTATTAGAAATAGTTTATTCAAAGGTTATATATCTCAAGATTACAAAGATTTTTCAAAAGAGGATCAATCAAGATTAGTATCAAATATATCAAACGTTACATACGATTTTTCAAATAATTTTTTAAGCAGTATATTAATATTTTTATCTGAGTTTCTAGTAATTTTAAGTATTTTTATTTTCATGCTTTTTTTTAAGTTTTGGCTCTCAATAACTTTAATTTTAATTATCATTATTATGAGTTTTCTTTATTTTAAAATTATTGCTCCAAAACTAAAAAACTATGGATCTTCTAGACTTGAGAGTGAGGAAAATGTGATTAAGTACTGTAAATTAGGATTTCAAAATATTAAAGAACTAAAGATTTTTTCAAAAGAGTTATTTTTTTTTAATATATTCAAAAAGAATACAAGAAATTCAGAAGATAGTAATTTTTTTTATAATTTTTCAGCACAATTTCCTAGAATCGGAATAGAGATATTCTCAGTATTTGGAATTTGTTTATTAATTATTTTTATGGTTTTATATGATTTTAAAACTGAGAAAATCATATCTCTATTAGCTTTTTTTGGTGTAGCAATATTTAGAATGATACCTTCCATTAATAGACTTATGTTTTCATATCAAACAATAAGATATAATAAAAAAACTTTAGATGTTATTTATGAAGAAATTTATAAGTTAAAAAATCAAAGTTTAAGTTTTAATAAATTTCAAAAAGAATTTAATTTTCTGAGTAAAATTTCTTACAAAAACATATCATTCAATTATGCTAATAAAAGTTCATTAATTGAAAATGGAAGTTTTATTATAAATAAAGGTGATTTAGTTGGAATCACTGGAGACAGCGGTTCAGGCAAAAGTACTTTATTGGATATAATGATAGGACTGTTAAAACCTGTTAAAGGGGAAATTTATTTAGATGATAAAAGAATTGACACAAATAGTTGGCAAAACATTTGTGGTTATGTATCTCAAAATTTATTTTTTTACAATGATACAGTTGCTAAAAATATTGCATTTGGTGAGCCTGATGAGAATATTAATAATGAGCAAATAAATAATTGTATTAAAATTTGTCAATTGGAAAATTTTTTGAAAGAAAATAAAGAAGGCATCAAAACTTACGTTGGTGAAAATGGAAATAGATTGTCAGGAGGCCAGAGACAAAGGCTAGCAATTGCAAGAGCTTTATATAGAAATCCGGAAATATTATTTTTAGATGAAGCCACAAATGCACTAGATGCAGGATTAGAAACTAAAATAATTCATTCTATTCAAAATTTTAATTCATCGATGACAATTGTTTTAGTTTCACATAATAAAAAACTAATAACTATGTGTAATAATGTTATTGAGGTAAAAAATAAAGTTCTAACCCAAAGTCTTAAATAAAATTGAGATATAATCCTAAAAATATTGCTATAATAATACCTACTAATGGTTTAAGTAATACTATAAACAAAGTTTTAAAAAGCATCACAACTCAAACGGTTAAGCCTGGGCAAGTAATAATTATATCAACAAAAAAAAAAATTTTTAATTTAAAAAAAAATTTTATTTTTATTTACTCAAAAAAAAAAAATCAAGTTTACCAGAGGAAACTCGCTAAAGACTATATAAGAAAAAGTATAAAATTAATTTTACAATTAGATGACTACGTGATGTTAAAAAAAAATGCTTTAGAAGAGTTAATTAATGAATGGAATTTGTCACATAAAAATGTGAAGGGAATTGGTCTAATTCCATCTAACTATAATCCACCAAAACCCAATTTTCTTCAAATACTCATTGATAAAAATATATCAAAACCAGGAAAAGTTCTTAAAAGTGGTTACGTAACAGCATGGGGAAAAAATTTTTTCAACAATAACACTGAATGGCTTAATGGTGGCTCTACAAGTTGGAAATATAATAAGGATATATTTTCTAGAAAATACCCTCTTTCTAAATGGTGTGTTGCCGAAGATCTTATCTATAGCTACAAAAAAAGGAAAAATTCAGGTTTAAAATTGTCAAAATCTTCTCAGTTTAAATATTTGAAAAGATCAAATGTGATTGGAATTAATGACTCATTTAAAAGGGGATATTTTTTCTCAAAGATAATTAAAAATTTTGTATCATACAATAATAATTTATCTTTAATATATTTTTATAACTCTACAATAATATTTTCAATAAGTGCATTGTTAAAAAATTTAATTAAATTAGATTTAAAAAAAACTTCATATAATTTAGGAAGATTTATTGGCTGCTGGGTTAGAACTTACAAATACAAAATTGAATGATTTTAATTATTTGAATTAATTTTTATATTTTTAGTGTTTATGTACATCACATCTGCAAAAAATACTAAACCCTCAAATAAGTTTTCGTTTGAAGTTCGGATTGCACTAAATCTGAATTGATTAGGTAATAAATACTTTTCAATATCACTAAATGATAAATATTTTTCATATACATTGTCAAACATTATTTCTAATTCTATAAAATTAATAATATTGTTTTTTAAAATATTTTTTGATCCTGCAAGTATTTTATCCTCATAACCTTGAGTATCTATTTTTAATATATCAATTTTTTTTATTTTATTAATATCACAGTACTGATCAAGGGTATTAACATTAACTTCTACTATCTCTTTAATATATTTTTCAATCGAAGTATTATTTTGAATACTCCTTTTTTTAATCCAGCTAGTATTTTTGTTAACTCTATTAAAGGATGAATTTCCAGTTGATGCAGTAATATAAAATTTTTTTCTACCTACTTCATCACCAATTGCATGGTTATTGATCTTTATCTTTTCATCATTACTATATTTATTTCTTAACATCTCGAATTCATTTTTTATAGGTTCAAATGAGTGAATAACACACTTAGGAAAAATCTTTCTAAACCTTTCGATTGATTGCCCTTGATTAGCTCCAACGTCAAATATTACTGGATTATCCTTAATTTTTAAATTATAAATATCATCAAAACTTAAGCTATTTCTTAGTTCTGGATGTAATCTTTTTATGTCTATTCCTAGTCGGTTTACTAGTTTTTTGATAAACCTTTTCATATATTAATTTAACTAATCATTTAAAAACTAATTGCAATTATTTTCTTTAAAGTGATATTTTACAATAAAGTATTAACTTTTTCACTTAATAATAAATAGGATTAAAATATTGTTATGTTTTGTAAAAAAAAATTATTTCAACTATTTTAATTAAATTTAAATGCTAAAAAAAATTTCATTTACAATATATTTAATTTTAAAACTGATAAATAATATCATTAAAATTATATTTAAAAAAAATTTTTTATTATGGTTTTATACTTTCATACAAAATGATGCCTATCAAACAAAAAATATAAAAGGTAAGAAAATTTCATTTTTTTGCCCAAATCATTTAATTTTATTTAGAATTGAAACTTTTTATTCAAAGGAACCCGAAACAATTAGTTGGATTGAAAGTTTCAGAAAACAAAAAAACAAAAAAATAATATTTTGGGACATTGGTGCAAATATTGGGGTTTATTCGATTTATTCATCAATTTTTCATAAAAACAAAATTGAAATCACATCTTTCGAACCATCAGTTAATAATTTGAGGGTTTTATCAAGAAATATAAGTATTAATAAACTTTCAAATAATATCAGCATTAATCAATTGCCCATCTGCGATAAAGAAGGAGAATATATACAATTTGTCGAAAGCTCATTCAATGAAGGTGCAGCATTTCATAATCTTAATTTATCAAAAAAGAGAAATAAATATAATCAAAATGAAAGTATATATAAAATTTTTTCAACAAATTTAAATAATTTAGCAAATCAAAAAAATTTCAAATACCCTAATTATATAAAAATTGACATTGATGGTAATGAAAAATTTATTCTAGATGGAGCTAAAAAAATTTTTAATAATTCAAATTTAAAAAGTGTATTAATAGAATTAGATGAAAAAAATAAAAATTTCAAATATATTGAAAATTTTTTTAAAAAAAATAAGTTTAAGTTGATAAGTAAAAATAATCCTCCTTTATTTATATCCAAAAAAGAAAATATTAAAAATTTTATTTTTGAGAGAAATTAATCTTTATAAGTAGTGCTCAACAACTTTTTTGATACCTTCTTCAATTGAAAAATTAGGTTTCCAAAATTTTAAAAAATATTTATCAGGTCTATTTTTTTTTTGGAATTGTATTTTATCAATATTTTTAGAAGGAATAATTTTTATTTTTTTTTTATTAGTATTAAAGTATTTCCTGACAATTTTAGCAACTTTTAATATTGAAGTATATTTTCCAGTAGTTAAGTCAATTGATTTTTTTCTTTTTAATAATTGGTTATACTTCATCATAATTAAGTATAAACCAGAGCAACAATCGTCTACATATAAAAAATCCCTTTTTTCTTCACCTGTAGTCAACATGTCTATATTTCCAGTAATCTTAGCTTTCATAATAAAATCCGTTATAACGTGAGATTTAGTATAATCTTTTTCAACACCATATACATTCCAAAATTTTACAATAACACCATTTGATAAAGCTGTATATTTTTCTCCAATTTTTTTTAATATTCCATAATTTGAAAAGTCCATATTTGACATTTGACTACTAGAAAAGATAAATTTTTTTCTTTCTTTTTTTAAAATTGAGAATGTATTTTCCATAATTCTCATATTATTCGAAATAAAATCAAAGGTATTTTGGTATTTCTTTAGATATCTTGATCCACCTACGTCAAATGCAAGAAAAAAAATAAAATCAGAATTTTTAATTAACCTTATAAGCAATTTGTTATTAGATATTCTTAAATCTTGTTTTTTAGATTTAGTAATATCAAACTCAATAACTTTAAAATTCTTTTTTGACAAATAATCTTTCAAATAACTACCAATTTGACCGTCCGATCCAAGTATAAGTATTTTTTTCATTTAAATTTATTTTTAAAGAATTTAAATTATATATATCATTACTTTATAAATAAAAAAAAAATTATTAATTTATTAGCATATATTTTTTTATATAATGAAAAAAATTTACTTATATTCATGTGGAGGTTTAGGAAACCAATTATTTGAGTATGCAGCAGCTAGAAATTTAGCATTAAAAAACAACTCGGAGTTATTTATTGATATTAATTCAGGTTTTATAACTGATTTCAGAGATCCAACAAAATTTTCATTAAAAATTAATAATTTTAAAGAGGTAAAATTATTGAAATTTAAATTATTTTTTTTATTTTATAGGGTCTTAAAAAAATTTCTAAATATAAAAAAATTCTTAGAGAAGTTCTTTCATTTAATAGTCATTGATGAAACAGAATATAACGAGTTTGACGAAAAAATTTTAAATATAAATACAAAAAAAAATATTTTTATGATCGGTTACTTTCAATCAAATTTATATTTTAAACAAAATGAGGAAAAAATATTGAATGAAATTTATCCTCAAAAACCATCTAAAACTAACTATTTAAATTTAAAAGATCAAATTTTAAAAGATAATAGTGTTTGTATAGGTGTCAGAATGCATGAAAATATTGAAAAAAAATTTGGATTACAAATAAGTGAAAGTGATAAAAAAAAAATAATAAGTCAAATAGGTGGCATTACATCAATAAATTTTTATCAAGAAGCAATTAAAAAAATTTTAGAAAAAATTGACAATCCAAATTTCTATATTTTTTCTACTAAAAACTCTAATATAATAAATATTATTAATAATTCAGAAATATTAAAAAAATATCCAGTCACATTTGTGACGGCAGAAAATGGTTATGAGGATGCATATGATAATTTGTGGCTAATGAGTCATTGTAAAAATTTTATTATATCAAATAGCACAATGTATTGGTGGGGTGCATTCTTTTCCAAAAAAAAAAATAAAAAAAATTTTGTAATCTGTTCACCAAACTTTCCAAATCAAGATACACCCCTAAAAGAATGGCAAATTATTCACAAATAATGATTGGTAAATTTAATCTGAGTATAATTATTACATTTTATAAGAGGAAAGAAGAGGTCAATAAGATTATTCAAGAACTTATAAATCAATCATTAAAAAGTATGCAATTAGAAATAATAATATCTGGACACGAAAAAGTTAATATGAAAAAAATAAAACCTAAAAATCTTAATTCAAATATTCAAATTCGATATATTAAAAATAAAAAAAATAGTAATGCTTTAAAAAGAAATTCAGGTTACAAAGCTGCAAAGTATCAAAATATTGTATTTATTGATGATGATTGTTTACCACTGAAAAATTTTCTAATTGATTATTTAGAGATATTTAAAAAATTAAATAAAAATGAAATTGTATGTGGTTCAGTATTGCATCAGCAAAAATTAAATAATAAAAACTTTTATAGATACAGACAGTCAAGACATTATATTTTAAAAAAAAAACAATTTAACTTTAACAGAAAGCTGAGTGCGTCTAAAATTGTGACCATGAATATGGGTCTTAAAAAAACCAAATATTTAAGTGGTTTAATGCTATTTGATGAAAGATTTGGCAAATATGGTTTTGAAGATTATGAATTTGGTTTTAGATTTTTAAAGAATGGTTTTAAAATTATTCCTTCTCATCCTTCTGTTCTTCATATGGATAGCAGAAGTTTTAACAAATATTTGAATAAAATTTATTTTTTGTCGACTAAATCAGTAAATATATTGAAAAAAATTAGTAATGAAGCCTGGAAACAATCTAATTATTACAAATTGGAAAAAAGTTTGTTATTTAAAATTTTAACAGGATTCAAATCATTTTATATATTTTTAACTTTGGCACAAAGTTTAATGGTTTTAATCGAAAGAATTTCAATAATTTATTTGCCTCAAACTATTAGATTAGGAATTTTTTTGTCTTACTGTAGAGGATATTGTGATAGAAAAAAGAATAAATCTAAAAAATATGCTTGGTATAAATAAAAATACTTTTAAAAATAAAAAAATTTTAATTGTTGGAGGGACTGGTTCATTTGGAAACCAATTCTTAAAAAAATTTATTAAAAATAAAATAAATTTTGGAGAAATACATATTTTAAGTAGAGATGAGAAGAAGCAATATGATTTAAGAGAAATTTATAAAAACAAAAATATAAAATTTCATATTGGAGATGTAAGAGATAAATCTTGTACAGATATTGCTACTAAAGAAATTGACTATGTTTTTCATGCCGCAGCATTAAAACAAGTTCCTTCATGTGAATTTTATCCTCTAGAGGCAATCAAAACAAACATTCTTGGTACCAATAATGTTTTAACCTCATCTATAGAAAATCAGGTAAAGAAAGTAATTTGTTTAAGCACAGATAAAGCAGTTTATCCTATTAATGCGATGGGCATTTCAAAAGCTATGATGGAAAAAGTTGCTTTATCAAAATCTTTGTTAAATCAGAATTCAACAAAAATTTGTGTTACTAGATATGGAAATGTAATAGGATCAAGAGGCTCTGTAATTCCATTAATCATAAACCAAATTAAAAATGGTTATCCTATAACGATTACAAATAAAAATATGACAAGATTTCTAATGACACTTGATGATGCATTGGAATTAGTATTTCATGCTTTTGAAAAAGGGACAAATGGTCAATTGTTTGTTAAAAAATCACCCTCTACTACTATTGAAATTCTCGTAAATTCATTGTTAAAAATTTTTTCAAAAAACAATTACCCTCAAAAAATAATTGGTATTAGACACGGTGAAAAAATGCACGAAACACTTATGAGTTCTGAAGAAAGAAATTTTGCAAAAGAAGACAAAAATTTTTTTGTGGTCAATCCAGATTTAAGAGACTTAAATTATGGAAAATTTTTTAAGGAAGGAAAAAAAACAAAAAATTTTGAAAATTATTCTTCTAATCAGAAATTACTCGGTCTTAATAATACAATAAAATTACTTAAAAAGTCAGAATTTATAAAAAATTCAATATAATGAAAATATTGATTACCGGTTCACAGGGATTTATAGGAAAAAACATTGAAATTTTTTTAAAACAGAAAAATTACCAGATTTTAAAATTCGACAGAAATGATAAAATAAAAAAACTATATGGAAATATATTAAAAAGCGATTTAATTCTTCATTTTGCTGGAGAAAATAGACCTTCAAATCCCAAATTATTTTATAAAAATAATACAGAACTTACTGATCAGATATGTAAGTTTTTAATTAAAAAAAAATTGAAAACAAAGATTATTTTTACTTCAACATCTAAAATAAATAATAAGTCTCTCTATGCGATAACAAAAAAACAATCTGAACAAGTTTTAATTAAATACTCAAAAATAACTAATGCAAAGGTTTCAATTTTAAGATTTCCAAATGTATTTGGCAAATGGTCTAAGCCAAATTATAACTCCGTGGTAGCGACATTTGCGTATAATATTTCTAGGGGTAAAAAAATTAAGATATTTAATAAAAATGAAAAAATAAATCTTCTTTATATTGATGATGCAATGAATCAAATATATCGATTGATAAAAACTAGAAGGAATATATTGTATCCAAAAATTACAAAAGTAAGCACTATTAAGGTATCAAATATTGCAAAAAAATTAATTAATTTTCAATCACAAATAAGTGAAATTTATATTTCAAATATTCGAAAGCCGATAGATAGAAATTTATATAGTACTTTCATAAGTTTTATGCCGGAACAAAAGGCATTTTCGAACATTAAAAAAAAAATTGATGTGAGGGGTAATTTTGTGGAATTTTTAAAGTCTAAAGATTACGGTCAAGTTTCATTGTTTACAATTAATAAAAATCAAGAAAGAGGAGGGCACTACCATAATTCCAAGGTAGAGAAATTTTTGATAATAAAAGGTTATGCAAAATTAATTTTCAAAAATATTGCAAGTAACAAATACTTTTTTAGGAAAGTAACAGAAAAAAATTTATGTATTTTTCATAGCATACCGGGGTGGGTACATACAATTAAAAATGTTGGAAACAGTGAGATTGTTGGTATTGTGTGGGCTAACGAAATTTTTAATGAGAAAAAAGCTGACACTTTTTATAAATAAATGAATAAAAAATTAAAAGTCTTAACAGTTTTGGGTACTAGACCTGAAATAATTAGACTTTCAAGAATAATTAAAAAATTAGAAAGTAATTTTAATCATTTCCTTTTTCATACTAACCAAAACCATGATATAAATTTGAAGGATAATTTTTTAAAAGAATTTAAAATTAAACCAAACCTTATTCTTAAAAAAAATAGTTCTAGTACAATTAAAAATATTTCTAATATTCTTTATGAAACGGATAAGATCATAAAAAAAATTAACCCAGACGCATTTTTAATACTAGGGGATACGAATTCTGCACTTTCATCAATAAGCGCTAAAAAGAATAAAATACCTATATTTCATATTGAGGCAGGGAATAGATGTTTTAATCAAAATGTTCCAGAAGAAATAAACAGAAAAATTGTTGATCATTTGTCTGATATAAATTTAACATATAGTGACTTTGCAAAAAGTAATCTTATTAGAGAGGGAATTTTGCCAGATCAAGTATTTAAGATTGGTAGCCCTTTATTTGAAGTGATAAATTATTATGGAAATAATTTAAAAGAAAATTTTTTTTTAAAAAAAAATAAATTACAAAAAAAAAAATATATATTATTAAGTTTCCATAGAGACGAAAATATTCAAGATAATAAAAGGCTAATAAATTTTTTCAAAATTTTGGAAAATTTAAATAAAAAATTTAGACTAAAAATACTTGTATCAACACATCCTAGACTTAAAGAGAAAATAAAAAAAAACAAAATTAAATTAAGTAAAAATATAATTTTTAGTAAGCCTTTTGGCTATTTTGAATATTTGTCACTTCAAAAAAATTCATTGTTGGTAATATCAGATAGTGGAAGCATTACTGAAGAAGCTGGAATTTTAAAAATTCCAGCAATTTCTTTAAGAGAAGATATTGAACGTCAAGAGGGAATGGATGAAGGTATTGTTATGATGTCTGACATTAATTCTGACAGAGTATTTAATTCAATTGATGTATTACTAAAAACTCACTCAAGTAATTTCCCTTTAAATCTGAGTGATTATTCAAGCCCAAATGTCTCTGATAAGGTGGTTAGAATTATTAGCAATTACATATCTTTTATTAATCGAAGAGTATGGAAGAAAAAAAACAAATAAAGATATTAATTGTATCTCAATACTTTTGGCCAGAAAATTTTAGAGTAAATGATATTGCTACTTATTTTAAAGAAAAAGGTGCGCATGTTGAGATACTCACTGGCAAGCCCAATTACCCAGGTGGAAATATATATAAAGACTTCAAAAATAATCCATCTAAATATTTAGACTTTAACGGCTGTAAAGTTTTTAGAGTGCCGATGTATCCGAGAAAAAATGGCTCAAATACAAATTTATTTTTCAATTATTTATCTTTTTTATTAAGCTCTATTTTCTTTGGAATTTTAAATTATAGAAAAAAAAAATTTGATTATATTTTTACATTCGGTACCTCCCCGCTAACGGTTGCTTTAACATCAATAATCTTATCAAAAATTTGCAGGTCTAAAAATTGTTTGTGGGTTTTAGATTTATGGCCTGAAATAATTTTTGAGCTCGGTGTTTTAAAAGGTAAGTTTCTTGAGAAGATACTTTCAAAATTGATAATTTATATATTTAATAAAATGGATATTATCCTTGCTCAATCAGAAAGTTACGTAGAGCTAATTAAACAAAAAATAATTAACAAAGATAAAGTTTATTATTTTCCTTCTTGGCCAGAAATTATTCAAAAACAGAGTAGTGATTTAAATAAAATAGAAATTAAAGATAAAGATAAATTAAAAATATTTTTTACTGGAAGTATAGGTGATGCTCAAAATTTTAGAGTTGTAATAGATATCATCTCCAAAACTAGTAATTTGAATATAAAATGGTTTATAATTGGAGGTGGAAGAAGATTTAAGGAATTAATTAAATTAAGAAACATAAACAAACTTGAAAATTTAGAACTTATTGATTTTCTTGAACCATCTAAGATAGTTCAATATCAACAAATAGCAGATGTCTTATTTTTATCTCTAAAAAACGGCAAAGTGTTATCATCAACTATACCTGGGAAATTCTCAACTTATTTAAAATATAAAAAACCAATATTAGGATTAATTTCAGGAGAAGTGAATAGTTTAATTAATAAATATGAAGTAGGTTTTGCAGTGAGTCCAGATAATGAAGACGAATTCTTAGATAAAATAAAAAAATTAATTGAATATAAATCGAATGGAACATTAAATAATAAATTTAAAAACTTCGACAAACTATTGAATAAATTTGATTTCGATAAAAATTTAAATTTTTTCGAAAAATTGTTATTCGATAATCTTCATATTTTAGATAATAAATTTGAAACTATTAAATTAGTGACAAAATTAAATTACAATTTTTATAAAAAAAATTTTATTTTATCTGGTTTAAATTTATCGTTTCTTGGCCACTATGTTTCTAAAGAGACAAATATTTTTAAAAATTTGTATCATTGGCCTGACGGCTTATTTAAATTTATTTTCTTCAAAAAAAAAACAAAAAAAATACCTGGCAGAGATTTGATTAAAAATCTTGAAATCCCAAGTTTTATAAAAAAGATTTACGTATTGGGCGACCTTCCAGATTTAAACAAAAAATATTTAGTCAATAAATTTAATAAAGAACTCATACATATAAATCTTCCTTTTGGCACTATATCAGAAATACTAAAAGAAGTTCCAATTATTGAAAAAGATAGTATATGTTTACTGACATTACCTACACCCAAACAAGAGCAGGTTGCCAGATATATTTCTGAGAAGCAGGATACTTATAAAATTTTTTGTATAGGAGGTGCAATAAATATGATTACAGGTTTAGAAGCTGCTTGTCCTAAATTTCTTGAAAATTACGGATTAGAGACTATTTGGAGGTTAAAGACTGATACAAAAAGAAGAACATTTAGACTTTTAAAAACCTTAAGTTTAACTTTATATGGTTTATTAGTAGGAAAATTCAAAAAACTCAAAGGTGAAATGTTAGAAAATTAGTCTATTTATTAATGGGAAAAAATTATTTTATTTGGGCTTCAGATGTATCCAGTTCAACAGGTGAGGGATTATTAGCCAGAAATTTTATAAAAGATCTAAATATAAAAAAAAATAAAAAAATTATAATAAAAACTTTTGAAAATATATATAAAATCAAGATTAAAGAAATTGATAAAGTTAAAAATTTAAAAGTTAAAACTATTGATAAATCAATTACTCATAAATACATCGGACCTTTAGTAGGAATAATTTATTCTTGGATATATTTTTTTAAAGGATTTAAAATAATTTACATAAATTATCTTCCTCTATGGAACCCTTTACCATTTGTCATGCTTCCACCAAAGTCGGTTTTAGGCCCAATTACTGGATCTATTTTCATGGGGAAAAAAAAATTTGCTATAAATATTAGAAATATAATTTTTCCAATTTTTTATTCAATAAGCTCTATTTGGATTCAGATGAGATATAAAAAAGCAATATTCTCAACTAATCTGCTAAGAAGTTATTTTCCAAAGAATAAAAATTATTTTTTTAATTACGTAATAACACTTTTACGGTTTAAAAAGATTAGTAAAAATAAAAAATTTGATTTAATTTTCTACTATCGTGAGCACAAAAATAAGAATAATGATAATATTTTAAATATATTAAATCAACTAAGGATAGAAGGTATAAAAATATGTACAATTGGTAAAAAGATTAATAGAAGAAATATAAAAAATTTTGGGTATGTAAGTAATCAGAAAGTTATAAAAATTCTAAAGCAATCTAAAGCTAGTTTTTCATCTGCAGAAAATTTGTTTAGTATTTTTAATATTGAGAGCATTAATCATGATTTAAATGTTTTTTTTGATATAAATTTATTGAAATATAACAATCCTATCTATACTTCGAATTTAATACCGATTGATTTTAAAAAAAAAGGTAATTTGCAAATCATTAAAAAAAGCCTTAAAAAATCGAACAATACTTATTTAAATCGAAAATACCAAAAAAGAGTTATCATATTAAAAGAACAATTTAATCAATTTAAAAAGACATATTTTTATTAATTAAATTAAATCTTGAAAAGAAAAGTATTAGAGCATTTATAAATAATACTGCATCTATACTGAATACTCCAAATGAATTTTCAACAAGTGATCTTATTAATAAAAAAATTAATAAAGATGAGCCAATTATTCTCAAAAAATTATTTTTATTAAATAAGTTTTGATTTTCAAAAAAAAACTTTAAAATATTTAAACTCAAAATGAAGCATATAACAAATATTGATAGTACTCCGATATAGCCCGAACTTATAAAACTGTAGATAATTAAATTTGAGGCGTTGCTAGATAAAATAAATGAGGATTGCTCTGTCATTAGAATTTGCCTGTCACCTTGAGCTCCTAGACCAAATATTCTCTTGTAATCATAAAGTTCAAAAATTCTTTCCCAAATCGCAATTCTACCAGATGAATAACCTGCGGTAGGGTGAGTATGAGGCTTAACTAGTCTACTTTCATTTCCTGGATAAATACCAAAATTATTATTGTTTTTTGAGAATAAATCGAAGTTATTCTTCTCCTTATTTTTGATTTTTTTTTGATCTTGGTTAGTAGGAATTTTTTCTTTTTTAAAAAAATTATTTACCATTTCATAGTTTGTTAAATAAGAACTATTCTGGGTGTTGCAAATACTTTCTTTTTTAACGTTATTATCAATTTTAAGTATGCACATGTTATTAAATTTATCTAAATTGTTACTAAACTTATAACTGAAAATTAACTCTGTCATACCAGTAGGAATAAGAATTAAAATTAATGTGAGAAAGAATTTTTTTAATATACTCAAATTATTATTGAATAAAATTAAAATAACAATTGTAGTAGTTAAACAAATTAACGTACCCCTTGATTGCATCATCCAAATTATCAATGAAAAAAAATTAAATAAAACAAATAAAAAAACTCTAAGATAATTCTTTTTGGAAATTAGAAAAAGTACAAACAAAACAATGCTTAAAATTGCTATTGTTCTAGACATACCAGTTATCCTTGCATATGGAGTACCCAAAATCTCATTTGTAATAGGATGAACAGCATACATCCATTTTGTAAACATGAAATCTGGATTTATAAAATATACTTTTAAAGAAACATAAGTATAAAAAATTGTTAACACTGAAAGAAAAAAAAATGAAATAAGTGATAAAAAAATAACGAAATTCTTGTTATCCTTATGATCTATATAATTACAAATAATTAAAATCATTGATAAGTATGAATATGTAAGATAATTAAATTCTAAAAAATTTTTTTCTCCATACAAATGTAAGCCGCCAAAAAATTTACAAGTTACATAGACAATTAAGAGAAGAAATATAATTTTTTCGATATAAAAATTGTTAAATAAAAATTTGGTTATTTTTGATCTTTTTAGGAACAAATACATTAAAGGTAAAGCTAATATGCTTGGAATTAATGATCTTATTCCATTAAGTAATTCCAAATCATTACCAAATAATTGACTAGGTTTTGCATTTATTGATAGCCAAAGAGATAGCCAACAAAGAAT
>CACEDU010000007.1 GCA_902558435.1 uncultured Pelagibacteraceae bacterium
AGATAAAAAACGAATATGAAGATAATTGGAAATCTATAAATAAAATGAGTCCATCTACATCTGTTCCTATAAGGGTATCAATTGAATCAAATAATATAGAGAAATCGTTAAAATTAGAAAATGCTTTGGATAATTTAGATTTTGTAAATAATTATATAATTGAAAAGTTTGATAATAAAAAAATTGTATATAAAGTTTATTACAGTAGTAATCCCAAAAGATTTATAAAAGATATTTTATATTATGATATTAAAATTGATACTACTTCAAGTAACTGGAAAATGAAATGAGTGAATTAAATCAACTTCTTCTAGAGTTAGATTATAAAATTAATTTTAATGAACATGATTTTTATTTATCGAAAAGCAACTCTAAAGCATTTAATTTAATTAATAGTTGGCCAGATTGGGATAAAAAAATATTAAACTTATCGGGCGAAAAATTCTCTGGAAAAAGTCACTTGGCAAATATTTTTAAGTCAAAATCTAATGCATTTTTAATAAAAGGAAATAAGATTGATAATTCAATATTTAAAAGTCTTAAATTACATGAAAGTATTATTATAGATGATTTTGAAGAGTGTCACGAAGAGCAAATACTTTATTCAATTTTTAATCTAATAGATCAGGATAGTAAGTATTTACTAATAAACTCAATAAAACCAATTAATGAAATTAAATTCAAGCTACCTGATTTAGTATCAAGATCAAAAAATTGTCTTTACGTTAAAATTGAAAGTCCAGATGATGAATTACTTTTTGCTATAATTTTAAAGAATTTTTCTGATCGTCAGATAAAAATTGAGAAAAAAATTATAAATTTCATAATTAGCAGAATAGATAGATCTTATAGAAAAATTGATGAATTTATATATAAAATTGACGAGTTAAGTTTAAAAAAAAAAAAACCAATAGATTTTAAAACTATAAAAGAGATTTTGTAAATTGAATAAATATAGAACTCATACCTGTGGAGAATTGACTAAACTGGATAGAGAAAAAGAAATTTCTCTATCTGGTTGGATTAATAAAAAAAGAGACCATGGAAATCTATTATTTATAGATTTAAGAGATAATTTTGGAATTACACAATGTGTTATAGAGAAAAGTAATGAAATTTTTAGGAAAATTGAAAAACTTTCTTTAGAAACAGTAATAAAAATTACCGGAACAGTTATTGAGAGATCAGATGAAACAATAAATAAAAATATTTCTACTGGAGAAATAGAAGTCAAAATAAACAATATTGATATACTTGGTGAAACTAAGGAATTGCCAATGCCAGTCTTTTCTGATCAAGAATATTCTGAGGAAATTAGACTTAA
This sequence comes from uncultured Pelagibacteraceae bacterium, assembly GCA_902558435.1. Classification (GTDB taxonomy): domain Bacteria; phylum Pseudomonadota; class Alphaproteobacteria; order Pelagibacterales; family Pelagibacteraceae; genus Pelagibacter. The sequence goes on from CACEDU010000007.1 coordinate 1,325, forward strand.
GTATAGATTTTTAGATTTGAGAAGAAAAAAAATACATGAAAATATTATTTTGAGATCTAAAGTCATATCATTTATCAGAAACGAAATGCAAAAACTAGGTTTTTTAGAATTTCAAACTCCAATATTAACATCTTCTAGTCCTGAAGGCGCAAGAGATTTCCTTGTCCCAAGCAGATTAAATCCTGGTAAATTTTATGCATTACCACAAGCACCTCAACAATTTAAGCAACTCATTATGGTTTCTGGTTTTGACAAATATTTTCAAATAGCACCATGTTTTAGAGATGAAGATGCAAGAGCAGATAGAAGTCCTGGTGAATTCTATCAACTTGATATGGAAATGTCATTTGTTGAACAAGAGGATGTGTTCAATGTAATTGAGACATTATTTTTAAAGTTATTCAAAAAATTCAGTAATAAAAAAATTCTTCATGAAAAATTTCCAAGAATTGCCTTTGAAGATGCATTACTTAAATATGGAACTGACAAACCTGACTTAAGAAATCCATTAGAAATTTCAGATTTAACAAATATTTTTAAGAGAGATGATGTTAAATTTGAAATATTTAAAAAATTAGTCAAAAGTGGCTCAATAGTTAGAGCGATAGTAACTAAAAATACCAAAGATAAGCCTAGAAGTTTTTTTGATGGAATTGATAAATGGGCAAAAGACCAAGGTTCTTCTGGTCTTGCATATTTTACGTTAGAAAAAGAAGATAAAATTAGTGCAAAGGGGCCGATAGGAAAATTTTTTTCAGAAACTTCGTTATCGGAAATTATTAGAAAAACAAATGCAAATATTGGAGATACTGTTTTTCTTTCTTGTGGAAAAAAAGAAGATGTGGAAAAAATATTAAGTGTTGCAAGAAACAAAATAGCAGATGACTTAAATTTAATAGATAATGGGATATTTTCATTTTGTTGGATTGTTGATTATCCAATGTATGAGATTGACGAAACAGACAAAAAGATAAAATTTAGTCATAATCCATTTTCTATGCCTCAAGGAGAAATAGATAAATTAGATTTATCTAATCCATTAAATATTAAAGCTTTCCAATATGATATTGTTTGTAATGGGATTGAATTATCATCAGGGGCTATAAGAAATCATGTTCCTGAATTAATGTATAAATTATTTGAAATTGTTGGATATTCAAAAGATGATGTTGATAGTAAATTTAGCGGAATGATAAATGCCTTAAGTTACGGAGCACCACCCCATGGTGGAATTGCCCCTGGAATCGACAGAATTGTTATGCTTTTAGCAAATGAAAAAAATATTAGAGAAGTTACCATGTTTCCAATGAACCAAAATGCACAAGATTTGATGATGAGTGCACCATCTGAAATTTCAGACGATCAACTCAAAGAGCTTAATTTAACAATTAAAAAGAAAAAATAATTATTTCTTTCCTTTAAGACTTATTTTTACATCAGATAAATCTACTAATTTCTTTTTATAATTGCTTCTTACAAATCCTTTACTAGTAATATCTTTCACTAACTTTAAGAATTGAGTTTTATCTTCGCTATTATCGTCTGCACCAGCTTCATCTAATATTTCAGATCCTCCAATAGAAGGTGTATGAGCAAGATCTTCTCTATTTAGATAGGAAATTGCTAATTCTCTAAAAATATAATCTAGAATCGATGTTGCGCTTAAAATTCTATCATTTCCAAATACTTTTCCAGAGGGTTCAAACTTAGTATCTACAAATGCATTTACAAATTCATCTAAAGGAACTCCATACTGTAATCCAAGAGAAACAGCTATCGCAAAGTTGTTCATTGTTGCTTTTACTAATTCACCTTCTTTACTTGTATCTATAAATATTTCTCCTATTTTTCCATCCTCATATTCGCCAGTATGTAGATATACCTTGTGGTCTCCAATTGATGCTTTTTGAATATATCCCTTTCTTCTATCTGGCATACTAAATCTTCTTCCATTATTTTCCTTGATATTTTTTGTTAATGTTTCCTGATTAATCTTAAAATTATTATTTTGTTCAGGTTTAGGAAGCTCATTTTCAACCGTATTTACATTATTTTTTTGAATTTTTTCTAAATTTTTTGTTTTTCTATTATCTAATTTTACATCTAATATCTCAAATTTGCCGTCATCTCTTTTTTCAATATTTTGGATGCTTTTTTCGTCAATATCATCAAGGTAATGACTTACTTTAAAGCTACAGGTATAGTATGTCTCTACTAAATATTTTGCCATTTAATCCTCTTATTTATTTAAAAATTGAATCTTAAAGATATAATATATATAGAAATTTAAAATTTTAGTCTAATTTAATTTTTTACAATTTTGAATTGAAAAAAAAAATAACTTTTTATGTTGACAGTAATTAAACAAATTTTTACCTGGTGGAATCAACAAACATTAGGAACGAGATTGCAAATATTTTTTTCAGGAAAAAAAGTTGGGGAAGATAAAAATGGAAACAAATATTATGAAAGCAAATCAGGAAGAAGATGGGTAATATACAATGGAGAGGTTGAGGCATCAAAAATACCTAATGAGTGGTACTCTTGGATGCATTATATTAATAATAAAATAGAGAATAATCATAACTTTAAAAAATATGATTGGCAGAAAGAACATTTGCCTAATCAAACTGGATCAGAAAATTCCTATCATCCAAAAAAATATAATAATGCTGTTAAAAAAAAATATAAAAGCTGGAAAAATTAACTATTTATTATTAACAGTTTTAATTACTTTTATTATAAATAATGTATTTGCTAACTCCTTGCCAAAAAGTGAGACAACTGCGGAGTTAAGTGTTCTTGATAAAGTTAGTTCAAAAAATACCAATATTAAATTACAAGTTGGCGAAGAAATTTCTTTTCAAAATTTACGTATTAAAATTTTGAAGTGTTATAATTCAGAGTTCGATGATGACCCAGAAGTAACAGCTTATATGCAAGTTAAGGATAAAACAATGAATGATAACGATAAAGTATTCGTTTTTAATGATTGGACATTTGCATCAAGTCCATCTATCAAACCATTTGACCATCCAGTTTACGACGTTTGGTTAAAAAAATGTTATAGTTAAATAATTTTCTCGTTATCTAACCAACTTACATTGAAGTCAGATGTGATAAATTTTTTATTATTTAGCAATACTTTATGTAGATCTATTGTTGTTGTTATCCCTTCGATAATAAATTCATCTAGAGATCTCAACATTCTCTGAATTGCTTCTTCTCTATTTCTTCCATGAGTTATCACTTTACAAACCATACTGTCATAATAAGGTGTAATTTTATATCCTTGGTATATAGATCCATCAACTCTTGTTCTAAAGCCAGATGGCTGATGGCACATACCTATTTTACCTGGCGATGGTTGAAAATTATTGCTGGGATCTTCAGCATTAATTCTACATTCTATTGCATGGCCTCTGGGGTTTATGTCACTTTGTTTCAACGCTGTTTCACCTGAAAAAGCTATCCAAATTTGTTCCTTAATAATATCTATCCCAGTCACCATTTCAGTAACTGGATGCTCAACTTGAACTCTTGTATTCATCTCCAAAAAATAGAATTTTCCGTCCTCATATATAAATTCAACAGTTCCAGCTCCTTCGTAACCAATTTTATTTACCATATTTATAGTCTTCTCAAACAGATCTTTTCTAATAGTATCATCTAAAACAGGACTAGGGGTTTCTTCTATAAGTTTCTGATGTCTTCGCTGGACTGAACAATCTCTTTCATGCAAATGAACAGTTCTATTCTTGCCAGATAAAACCTGCACTTCTATATGTCTGGGGTTTTGAAAAAATTTTTCTATGTAAACTTCATCATTACCAAAAAATTTTTTTGCCTCTTGTTGAGCTGTGATAAAAAGATTTTCAAAATCTTCTAACTTCTTCACAATTTTCATTCCTTTTCCTCCACCTCCACCTGATGCCTTAATTAGAACTGGAAATCCTACTTTTTCGCATATTTTTTTTGCTTCACTTACATCTTTTATTCCACCTTCAGACCCTTCTATTACTGGAAGTCCATAATTTTTAGCAACTTTTTTAGCTTCAATTTTATCACCCATCATTTTAATTAAATTAGATGAGGGACCTATAAATTTTATATTATTATCCTCTAAAATTTTTGCAAATTCGAAATTTTCTGATAGAAAACCATATCCAGGATGTACTGCTTCTGCACCTGTTAGTTCAATAGCCGACATAATCGCGGGTATATTTAAATAACTTAATGATGGTTGATGTGGACCTACGCAAATACTTTCGTCTGCTAATCTCACATGCATACTTTCTCTATCCACATCCGAATGAATAGCTACTGTTGCAATTCCCCACTCCTTACAGGCTCTAATTACGCGCACTGCTATCTCGCCTCTATTAGCTATAAGTATTTTCTTAAACATGAATTAGTCTAGAGTAACTATTGTTTGACCAAACTCCACCGGCTGTCCATCTTCAACAGTTATTTCTTTAACAATACCATCTATTGGACTTGGGACATGATTCATTGTTTTCATTGCCTCTACAATCATAACAGTGTCACCCTTTTTAATTTTCTGACCTGTTTCAATAAATTTTTTACCCCCAGGTTCAGGTGCAAGATAAGCTGTACCAATTATTGGAGAAGTTATTTTTTTTGAGTTATCTATTGGAATTTCCTTTTTTTGAATTTTATTTTCATTTATTGGTGATGAAGTTTCAATATGCTTAGTAGATCTATTTTTTGAAATTTTGACCTTAATATCTTTTTCTGTATACTCTATTTCTGTAAGATTAAATTCATCTAAATAATCATTCAGCTCTTTAATTATATTTTTGTTAATTTTCATTTCTTAATATCTCATGCATTGAATTTATGGCTAAAATGTAGCCATTTGTTCCAAGTCCACAAATTATTCCGGTAACAACTGCACTGATAAGTGATTTGTGCCTAAAATCCTCTCTTTTATAAATATTCGAAATATGAACTTCAATTATAGGTTTTTTAAAAATACTAAGCGCATCTCTAATCGCAACCGATGTATGGCTATATCCTGCAGCATTTATAATTATTCCATCATAAGTTTTCCTAGAATCTTGGATAATATTTACAATATCTCCTTCAACATTTGATTGTTTAATATCTAAATTAAAATTTAATTCATTTGCCCTTTTTTGACAAATTTCTTCAAGATATTTATAATCTTTGCTACCATATTGGGTTTGTTCTCTCTCACCTAATAGATTAAGATTGGGACCGTTAATAATTATTATTTTACTCATTGAAACCTTATATTATATGAAGAAAAAAAATAAAATAAAAATAGTTGTGAATGGTAAGCATTTGTCAGTAAAAATAAAATTTTCTTTAAAAAATCTTATCGAAAAATTAAAAACTCCAATTAACAAAGTTGCAATTGAATTAAATGAGGAAATAATTGATAAAAAAAAACTAAGTAAAATTTTTTTAAAAAATAAAGATAAAATAGAAATTGTTCATTTTATAGGAGGAGGTTAATGAATTTAGATCTCTTAAAAATTGCAAATAAAAAATTCAAATCTAGACTTATAGTTGGAACTGGTAAATATAAAAATATGCAAGAGTGTGCAAAAGCCATTAAAATTTCTGGGGCACAGATTGTTACAGTAGCTGTTAGAAGAGTAAATATATCTGATACTTCAAAACCAATATTGATGGATTATATTGATCCAAAAAAAATAATGTACTTACCGAATACAGCAGGATGTTTTACTTCAAAAGATGCATTAAGAACACTAAGACTCGCAAGAGAAATAGGAGGTTGGAAAATAGTAAAACTTGAAGTTCTAGGAGATAAAAAAAATTTATTTCCAGATATGATAGAAACGCTTAAATCGACAGAAGTTTTAACTAAGGAAGGTTTTAAAGTAATGGTTTATTGTAATGATGACCCTCTTATGTGTAAAAGATTGGAAAATTCTGGAGCAGCTGCAATTATGCCATTAGCAGCTCCAATTGGATCTGGACTTGGTATTCAAAATAAAACAAATATAAAAATTCTTAGAAACCAAACAAAAGTTCCATTGATCATTGATGCAGGTATCGGACAAGCCTCTGATGCAGTTGAAGCTATGGAGCTAGGATGTGACGCAGTCTTAATTAATACTGCAATCGCAAAAGCAAAAAACCCATTTCAAATGGCGGAGTCGATGAAATACGCGGTAATATCTGGCAGAAAGTCGTTTCTTTCTGGAAGAATTATTCCAAATCTTAGAGGTTCAGCCTCAACAACAAATAAAGGATTAATCTAATTTTTTTTTAAATTTTTTTTTCTTTTATATTTTTTTGATTTATATTTTTTTGGTTTAGCTTTGCTAGACTTAATTATTTTAATATCTTTATTTACAAAAACTTTTTGTAAATTTTCTAATTTTTCTATTTTTTCTATTACTTTTCCAGATTTTAGTAAAAATTCTATAGTATAATCTTGAAGACTTAAATTTTGATCTATATTAAAATTAATTTTTATTTTGTTCTTTTTTTTAAAGTAATTTAAATCTTCAGCAAAATGAGTTTCAATAAAATTTAAAATTTTTTCATTTATATTAACATTTACTTCTTTAGAATTTGTCTCCAATGTCTTAATTTCAATTAACTTAATTATTTTCAATGCTAGAGTTTCATTAGTTAATCTTATTGACCATTTGATATTGCTCTCTCTCAATCTTTGTCTTGACATTTCAAGCAGACCAAAATTACTTATCCTTCCTATTTGAATTCTGGCTCTATCATTTCTACATCTTTCCTTCAATTTTCTCTCGACTTGTTTACGATTATTAAAACTAAGCATATCTATAAAATCAATAATTATTAGACCAGAGAGATCTCTAATTTTAATTTGTCTAGCTATTTCCTCTGCAGCTTCTAGATTTGTGTCTAACGCAGTATTTTCAACATTTTTTTGTTTTATCGATTTTCCTGAATTTATATCTATTGAAACCAAAGCCTCTGTTGGATTTATAACAAGATAACCACCCGAACTTAATTTTACTTCGGTTTTAAAAATTTCAAAAAGTTTTTTTTCTATATTCTCTTTAAAAAATAATGGTATTTTTTCTCTAAATTTTTTAACTTTCTTTAATTGTTTTGGCATCATTAATTTCATATAATTTTTTGCTTTTTGATAACCTTCGTTGCCTTCAATTATTATACTTTGGGTCTCATCATCATACATATCTCTTATACTTCTTTTAATTATGTCGCTCTCTTGATGAATTAATGAGGGTGCAATTGAATTTAAAGCATTGTCTTTGATGGAATTCCAAATATTGACTAAATTTTTAAGATCTCCTTCAATTTCATTTTTAGTTTTATTTGAACCAGCTGTTCTAACAATTATTCCCATTTCTTTTGGAATTTCTATTTCATTTAAAATTTTTCTAATTTTTTTTCTATCACCAGGATTAAAAATCTTTCTAGAGATTCCACCCCCTTTGGCTGTATTTGGCATTAATACAATATATTTTCCTGCAATACTTATGAATGTAGAAAGAGCTGCACCTTTAAATCCTCTTTCATCTTTTAATACTTGCACTAAAATTACTTGATTTGGTTTAATCACTTCTTGAATTTTATATCTTTTAGAGGGAAATTTTTTTTTACTTATATCTTTTTCTATATTTTCATCTTCTAATTTTTCTACTGGATCACTTAATTTAATTTCTTCATTTCCTTCTAAAATTTTATCCTCATTGTTTTCACTTTCCTTTGAAAGCTCTTCTCTAACTTTTTCTTCTTCTTCTTTTATTTTTTCTAGATCAGTTTGTGGAAGTTGATAATAATCCGACTGAATATCGTTGAATGAAAGAAAGCCATGTCTGTCTCTTCCAAAATCAACAAATGCTGCTTGAAGTGAGGGTTCAATCCTGCTTACTTTACCTAGGTAAATATTGTTTTTAATTAAAGTGTTGTTTACACTCTCATATTCATAATCTTCAATATGATTATCTTTTTTGAGAACAACTCTAGTTTCATTGGGATGCGAAGCATCAATGTATAAATTTTTTGACATAAATTTTGATTATTTTTCATTATTTTTAAAAATTCGGTGCCTTAACTTTAACAAATTCAATCAATAAATTAAACTAAAATGAGTAATTTGTTAAAAAAACTTTTAATAGCAATAACTCTAATTGTTTCAACAAGCTTTATTGCAATTTTTTCAATTCTGTGGACTTATTCAAATAAGCTACCAGATTATAAATTTTTAAAAAATTATAAACCACCAGTATCAAGCAAAGTTTACTCTGGAAATGGTGTATTGATAAGTGATTTTTCAGCTGAAAAAAGAATATTTGTTCCCTACAACGCTATCCCAAAAAAAATAATTCACTCATTCTTATCCTCTGAGGATAAGAACTTTTTTAAACACCCAGGTGTAGATGCAAAAGGAGTTCTTAGAGCAGTAAAAAATAATATTTTCAATATAATTAGATCAAACAGATTAGAAGGCGCATCCACAATTACACAACAAGTTGCAAAAAACTTTCTTTTATCAAATGAGGTAAGTTTAGATAGAAAGATTAAAGAGGCCATCTTGGCATTCAGAATTGAGAGAGCTCTTACGAAAGAGAGGATATTAGAGCTTTATTTAAACCAAATTTATTTAGGTGAAGGCTCATATGGTATAGCTTCTGCAAGTTTAAGATATTTTGATAAACCAATAAGTGAATTAAATTACTCAGAGTCTGCATTATTGGCTGCATTACCAAAGGCACCAAGTAAATACAATCCATATAAAAATAAAAAATTAGCAATCTACAGGAGAAATTTAGTATTAAAAAATCTTTATGAAAATTCCTACATTTCAAACGAAAAATATCTCCAATTAATTAACTCAGATATAAATTTAAAAAAGAGAAAGAGAATATTTTTAGAGGATACTAGATATTTTGTAGAAGATATTAGAAAAAAAATAATTAAAGAATATGGTTATGATCAAGTTCATAAACAAGGCTTTAATATAAAAACTCCAATTAATTTAGAGCTTCAAAATTTTGCTGCAGCATCTTTAAGAAAAGGATTGTTAGAATATGATAGAAGAAAAGGATGGCGGGGATCAATTGATAATAGAAATTATGAGGATTGGAATAAAAATTTAGATAAGTTTAAGTTAGAAAAAACAATTGGTTGGGAAATAGCTATTGTCAAAAGAATAGATAAATTTGAGACTGTAATTCAAACATCAGATAAAAAAAATGGTATAATTAGTTATGAAGATATTAATTGGACAAGAAAAAATTTTAATCAAATTTTCAAAATTAATGATTTAATTTACGTAAAAAAAATTTCTGATGGAATTTACAGCTTAAGACAGTTACCAAATGTAAATGGTGGAATAGTTGTTATGGACCCATATAGTGGAAGAGTGTTAGCTCTATCAGGTGGATTTAGTTTTAAAAAAAGTGAATTTAATAGAGTTTCGCAAGCCAAGCGACAACCAGGTTCAGCATTTAAGCCTTTTATATATGCACTAGCATTAGAAAATAATTTTACCCCATCCTCTTTGATCCTTGATGCCCCCATTGTGCTTAATCAAGGACAAGATCTCAAAATGTGGAAGCCAGAAAACTATGGTAAAAAATTTTATGGTCTATCTACTTTAAGAACAGGAGTAGAAAAGTCTAGAAACCTTATGACTGTTAGAATCTCACAAGATTTGGGAATTGATAAAATTATAAACTTTTCAAAAAAACTTAATATTTATGAAAATCCCGATGAGTTGATGTCAGTATCATTAGGATCTGCAGAAACAACTTTATTAAATATAACAAGTGCTTACTGTTCATTTGTAAATGGTGGAAAACTAGTTACACCGATTTTAATTGATAGAATTCAGGATAGTGAGGGCAATACAATATCAAATAATGAGAAAAGATATTGTGAAAACTGTGATAAAATTTCTTTTAAAGGTAATAAAGTACCTGTAATAAAAAGTAATTTTAAACAAATATTTTCTTCTCAAACTGCTTATCAAATGACTTCAATTTTAGAGGGGGTAATTGAAAGAGGTACTGGAAAGCGCTTAAAAGATTTAAACTTACAGCTTGCTGGAAAAACGGGCACAACGAATAATAATACAGACACATGGTTTATTGGTTTTACATCAAATTTAGTTGTTGGAGTATATGTGGGATATGACAGTCCAAAAAAATTGGGAAAATATGAAACAGGTTCTAAAACTGCTCTTCCAATTTTTAAAGATTTTATAACAAAAGCAGTTAATAAATATGAAGCAAGACCTTTTAAAATTGCAAAAGGAATTAAAATGATGGTCATAGATGCGGACACAGGGAAAAAAGCAGATTTTGGATCAAAACAGACAATTATTGAGTCTTATAAAAAAGAAAAAATTGAAAATCAGATATATAGTAGTATTGATAAATATAAACTTAACAAATATAAAAAAAATATTCTAAAATTTTATTAATGGAACAAGAGATAGAAAAATTTAAGTCTGAGGTAATCAAAATAAATCAAAGAATTAAGGAGTTTCTTTGAAACACAAGATATTGTTTTAAAAAGAAATAAACTTAACATCCTCATAGAGAGTCCAAAATTCTGGGATGATAGAAAAAAAGCTGAAAAAATATTAAAAGAAAAAAAAGGATATGACGACTTATTAGTCTCTCATAAACAATCAGAAAGAGAGATTGATGAGTTATATGATATCTTTAAGCTTGCAAGTGAAGAAAATGACAAACAGTTAATTCAAGAAACTTTAGATAAATTTTTAAATTTAAAAAAAGATTTAAAAAAATTAGAAATAAAATGTTTTCTTTCAAATGAAAATGATACTTTAGATAGTTATTTAGAATTTCATGCAGGTGCAGGAGGTACTGAGAGTCAAGATTGGGCTCAAATGTTGAGAAGAATGTATATGAAATGGGCATCTGATCGAGGATATAATGTTGAATTGATTAGTGAGCATAGAGGTGATGAGGCAGGTATAAAGTCTTCAGTTATTAAAATTTCTGGAGAATATATTTATGGTTTTTTAAAATCAGAGTCTGGAATACACCGTTTGGTAAGAATCTCCCCATTTGACTCAGGTGCAAGAAGACATACTAGCTTTGCGAGCGTTTGGGTTTACCCAGTAATAAGTGAGAATATAGATATTGAGGTACTGGACAAAGATTTAAGAATCGATACTTACAGATCAAGTGGAGCAGGCGGACAACACGTTAATACAACTGATAGTGCAGTAAGAATTACTCATATTCCAAGTAAAATTGTTGTCCAATGTCAAAACGAAAGATCACAACATAAAAATAAAGAAACTTGCATGAACATGCTTAAAGCAAGACTTTATGAACACGAAATACAAAAGAGAAAAAAAGAGAGTGATAATATTGAAAGCTCAAAATCAGAAATTGGTTGGGGACATCAAATAAGATCATATGTATTACATCCTTACAGAATGGTGAAAGACAACAGAACAAACTACGAAAATTCAAATCCAGATAAGGTATTAGATGGAGAAATTGATGAATTTTTAGAAAACTCTTTATATAAATTAAATGCTTAAGAAAATATTAATTACAGGTATATCAATTTTATTAATTTTCGGTATATGCATTTCATATTTAAGTATTTATGGCATAAAAACAGATAAATTTAATAATTTTATAAATAATAAAGTCAAAGATTTTAACTCAAAACTTACACTTCAAACTGAGAATGTTTATATTAAGTTAAATCTAAGTGAGAGAGCAATTAATATTAACACTAAGAATGCAAATTTAATTGCAGAATTCAACACAATTAAAATTTCAAATATAGATATAAATTTAAATTTAATAAAATTTTTAAAGAATGAAAGTTCAATAAAAAATATAAAAATAAAATCTGCAAGTAATTTAATAAAAGATGTTTCATCATTCTTAAATACACTAGACTATAATCTAACTAGATACATATTTTATAGTCAGATCAAAGAAGGATTATTAAATTTTGAACTAGATGCTAAATTAGATAGTAAAAGACAAGAGTCTCTCTCTTATTTTATTTCAGGCTCAGTGAGCAATGCAAAATTAAATATACCAGGATATGAAAGTTTAAATGACTTAAATTTTAATTTTCAGACTCAGGATAAAATAATTAAAATTTCAAATTTAAACTTTACTTATGATGAGATACTGCTTTCATCAAAAAGATTAGATATAAAAGAGAAAAAATCTGGTGAATATTACATTGAAGGAGATATAGAAAATACTAAAGCATTAATAAACCCAAACTTAATATTTAAATTTACAAATATAAAACAAGATTATTTGTCTAATAAAGATATTTTGTTTAAGAGTAAAAATTCATTCTCCTTTAAATTAAATAAAAATAAAAAAATTAAAAATATCAAAATTGACTCAGTTTTAAATTTTGACGAAATTCATTTTAATAATAAATACCAAAATTTAATTTTTTTAAAAGAGGGCACAATTAATTCTAAATTTGAAAATGAAAAATTTACTGCTGAGCTTGATGCCTATTTTGCTTTTTTAGACGATTTAAAAATAAAGAATGAATTTAAAAATAATAATTTAAAATTATCTTTAAATAGTAAAAAAAATCAAAAAATATTGATAAAAGGAAATATAAGAAATGGAAAAGCACTTTTAGATCCTAAAATTTTTTTAAACTTTATAGATATAGATCCCAAACTTCTATCTGATAAAAAAATTAATTTAGAGTCAGATAATAACTTTAAATTTGAAGTTTATAATAACAAAATAGAAAATTACCTATTCGACTCAGAAATTTACATAGATAAATTACAATTTAATAAAGAAATCCAAGACGTTCTGTACTTAAAAAATATTAAAACTAAAATAATTTTTGGAGACCAGTTATTAAAAGTAGATTTAAATAGTGATTACTCATTTTTAGATAAAAATTTTGATAATGAGTCAGAAAATAATATTATATATCTCAAATTAGACAAAAAAGACGAAAAAACCTCTGATGTAGAAATATTTGTACAGTCAGATAATAATACAATTAATACTAAAGAGTTTAAGAAATATTTAGATATTCAAGAAGAACATAATTTAATAAAGGATCAAATAATAAACCTAAATTCAAATTTTACAATAAATGCATCGATTGATGACACATTTAAAATTAAAAAATTTGCTATAAAATCAAATTTAAATTTTGATAATTTAAATATTAATTACAGATCAAATTTCATTAAAAAATATTTAACAAGTTTCGACAATAAGATTACTATCAAAAATCCTCAAATTTTATTTGAATATTCAAATGATATAATTAATTTTCAACTAGATGGAAAATATTTATTACAAAATAAAGAGGATAATTTTTTTATCAAATACAAAGGTAACGAAAATAATTATGAACTTTATACATTATTAAATTTAGATGATAGTGATTTAAAAATTGATGAAATTCAATATTTAAAGAAAAAAAGTATTCCATCAAAATTAGAAATTTTATTAAATAAATCTATAAATGGATTTAACTTACAGAAAATCAGTTTTAAAGAAAACAAAAATTATATTTCAATAGATAATCTCTATATATCCGACGATTTTAAATTGCAGAGTGTGGATAAAATTGATGTAAATTTTTTTAATAGCAAGGGAGTTAAAAATAATTTTCAAATTAAAAAAAATTCAAATAATTATAAATTTATTGGAAACCAAATCGATGGAGAAAAAATAATTGAAAAACTATTGAAGAGCAATAATGAAACTAAGATTTCAAATTTCTTTGATAATTTAAATACCTCAGTAATATTGAATTTAGAAAAGGTATATTTAGAAAAAGATGAATATCTTAAAAAATTTGTTGGCGAATTTGATATAAAAAATAATAAATTAATACTAGCTAAAGCCAATGGAGTTTTAGACAAAGAAAATCAATTCTCTTATTCTTATAGAACAACAGCTAAGAATGAAAAAATCACAAATATATTTATTCAAGAACCAAAACCATTTATCAATAATTATAAATTTATAAAAGGTTTTGATGAAGGTGAATTAAAGCTCAGTTCAATCAAAATTGATAATACATCTAGGTCAAAACTCAACATTAGTAATTTCAAAGTTAAAGAAGTACCAGTTTTAGCAAAAATTCTTACACTTGCAGATTTACAAGGAATTGCTGATTTTTTGACAGGCGAGGGAATAAGATTTAATGAATTTGAGATGGATTATAAAACAAAAAACAATTTAATAGAGATTGATGAGATTTATGCAGTAGGGCCAGCTATTTCAATAATGATGGAGGGTTATATTGAGAAAGACAGGATAACAAGTTTAAGAGGAACCTTAGTGCCTGCAACAACTATTAATAATACAATAGCCAAAATTCCTTTACTTGGTAAAATTTTAGTAGGTAGTAAAACTGGCGAAGGTGTATTTGGTGTCAGTTTTAAAATTAAAGGACCACCTAATGATTTAAAAAGTACAGTTAATCCAATAAAAACTTTAACTCCAAGATTTATTACCAGGACTTTAGAAAATCTTAAAGGTGATTAATTTGTAATTTTAAAGTGCTTTTTTTTTCCTATAGATAGTTTAATAAAACCCTTATCTGAGAATAAATTAGGATCAATTATATATTTTTCATCTAATACAGTTTCATTATTTAATTTTATCCCGTTTGATTTTATTAATCTTCTTATTTCTGATTTAGAAATTTCTTTATTTACAAAAGAAATTAGCTCAACTATATTTTTTGATAAAATATCATTATTGACTTTTATCCCAGGAAGATTTTCTCCTGTAGAATTCTCTTTGAAAGTATTTTTTGCAAGTTTCTCAGACTTTTCAGCTTCTTTTTTCCCATGTAACATTTCTGTTGCATTATTGGCGAGTAAAATTTTTAGTTCGTTTATATCTTTATCTTTTTCTTTCTCTATTTTATCTAAAGACAGGTCAGTAAACATTTTTAAAAACTTTAATACATCTCTATCATCAGTATTTCTCCAAAACTGCCAATAATCATATGGAGATAACATTTCTTTATTTAACCATACAGCCCCTTTTTCAGTTTTACCCATTTTAGTACCTGATGCTAATGTTATTAGTGGAGTAGTTAAGCCAAATGCTTGATTTCCAGATTCTCTTTTAATTAGTTCAACACCGTTAACTATATTTCCCCATTGATCAGATCCTCCAATTTGTAAATTACATTTGTTTGATTTATTAAGTTCATAAAAATCATATGCTTGTAAAATCATATAATTAAATTCCATATAACTTAAAGATTGTTCTCTTTCTAATCTTAATTTAACACTATCAAATGTTAACATTTTATTTATTGTAAAATGTTTACCAATGTCTCTTAAAAAATTTATATAATTGAGTTTGCTTAACCATTTATAATTATTCACAAAAATTGGTTTTAATTTTGTATTATTTGTTCTAAGAAAAATTTTAAAAACCTTTTTTATATTATTAATATTATTCTCAATTTGCTTTTCAGAAAGGATTTTTCTAGTTTCCTCTTTACCTGATGGATCTCCTATTCTAGTCGTGCCCCCACCCAATAGAACAATTGGTCTGTGGCCATACTTTTGTAAAAGTCTAAGACACATAATTTGCAATAAACTTCCGACATGTAAACTTGGTGCTGTACTATCAAATCCAATATAAGCATTTGTGCTTTCTTTATTTAATAGATTTGATAATTCTATTTCATTGGTACATTGATAATAGTACCCTCTCTCTTTAAATTCTTTTAAAAAATTATTCATAGGTCTATAATCTTACAATATACATATTTTAATAAAAAAAAATAAGAATGGAAAAAAATTTATCTGCACTTGGATTTATGAGTGGTACATCAGGTGATGGTGTTGATACTTCTGTCATCAGTTCTAATGGCAAAGATACTATTAATATCAAATATAATAGATTTGATCCTTATCCGACAAGCCTTTCAAATAAAATTCATAGAGTAAAAGAAAGCATTTCAAAAATGCAAGACCTGCTAAAATATTCCTCTGAAATTGATAAATTAGAGTTAGAAATTACCGATTTTCACATTGATATTGCAATTAAGACAAACAAAGAGGTCGATTATGACCTTATCGGTTTTCATGGTCACACTATTTATCATAATACAGAGGAAAAAATTTCAAAACAAATTGGACTTGGTACTAATTTATCAAAATTTACAAATAAAGATGTAGTTTATAACTTTAGACAAAACGATATTAAAAATGGAGGTGAGGGTGCACCCTTAACTCCTATTTATCATCTAGCACTAATAAAATCATTGTTTAATGAAAATAAAGTTAAAATTCCAATTTCAATATTAAATATTGGTGGAATTGCCAATATTACCGAAATCGAGAAAGATTTTAAAATTAGTAGTAGAGATATAGGACCTGGAAATTGTTTAATAGATAAATGGATAAGAAAAAATTCTGATAAATTATTTGACGAAAATGGAACTTTGGCTGATAAAGGAAAAACAGATAAATTTATTTTTGATCAATACTTAGATAATTACTATTATAGCAAAGTTAATTCTAAAAGATCTCTTGATACAAATGATTTTGATATTTCTTTTGCCAAAGGTCTCTCTTTAGAAAATGGTACAACCACAATTACAGACTTAACTTCTGAATTATTATCCAAAAAAATAGGTATTAATGATATTTATATTTGTGGTGGTGGTAGAAAAAATAAATATTTAATTAACTCTTTAAAAAAAAAAATTAATAATAAATTACATTTTATCGATGACTTAAATATAGATGGTGACTATATAGAGTCACAAGCATTTGCATTTCTTGCAATTCGATCTTATCTTGGATTACCAATATCATTCCCTTCCACAACTAATTGTAAAAAACCTTCGATTGGAGGAATTTTTATAAAAAAATCTTGACTAATAAAGTGCAGTTTCTTTTTTAATATATTTGTTTAAAGCTTTTATTAAATTTAAACTATTCTTAGAAAAAAAATGATTAGCATCTTGAATAGCTTCAAATTCTACTTTAATTCCTTTTTGTTCACTTAATCTTTTATTTAATTCATTTATATTTTCAACTGGAACTAATTCATCTTTTTTTCCATATATCATTGCGCCCGAAGTAGGACATGGTGATAAAAATGAGAAATCGTAGACATTTGGTTGTGGTGATACAACTACAAATCTATTTATTTCTGGTCTTCTCATAAGCAATTGCATTGCAATTAGAGACCCAAAAGAAAAACCAGATATCCAGCATTGAGAATTATCAAAATTTTCTCTTTCTAACCAATCTAGTGCAGCTGCTGCATCGGCTAATTCACCCTGACCGTTATCAAATTCTCCATCGCTTTTACCTACTCCTCTAAAATTGACCCTGCAAACTGAAAAATCATTTTCGACAAATGTTTGGAAAATATCAACAACAACTTTATTATTCATTGTACCACCATATTGTGGATGTGGATGCAAAACTAATGATATAGGTGAAGTATTTTTTTTACTTTTATAATATTTGGCTTCAAGCCTTCCTGCTGGACCCGGTATAAAAATTTCAACAATTTTATTATCTACTGATGCCATTGATTATTAATCTCAAAAAAAAATAAGGTTTTATCTATCAAAAATGAGTGACAAAATGCAAGTTTTAAAACGTTAATTAATCTTGACTAAAATAGTCGGGTATATATAAGTCCCGTGGATTGCGGAAAATATGAAATTATCAAGTAAGGGTAGGTACGCTGTAATGGCTCTAGCGGATCTAGCTAAATTTAATTTAAATGAGCCAGTTTCATTAAGAGATATATCTCTTAGACAAGGAATCTCTCTTGTCTATCTCGAACAACTATTTTCAAAATTAAAAAAAAATAGAATAGTAACGAGTGTAAGAGGTAATAAAGGTGGATATATTTTATCTAAGCAAGCATCAGAGATAAAAATTTCTGATGTATTTGTTGCAGTTGATGAAAAAGTAAAAACTATTGGATGTGAAAAACATTCCGAGAGTGGATGCAACGGAAAATCATCTAAGTGTATTACTCACGATCTTTGGGATGAATTAGAAGATTATATAAATAGCTTTTTTCAGAAAAAAACATTGAATGATTTAATTAATAAAAAATATCAAATAGATTATGAGAGATAAACAAGTACAAGATTTAAAAGAATATAAATACGGTTTTTCAACCGATATCGACACTATAAAGGCACCCAAAGGACTTAGTGAGGATGTAATTAAATTTATATCAAACATTAAAAAAGAACCTAAATGGTTACTTGAATGGAGATTAAAAGCTTATAACAGATTAAAAGTTTTAAAAGAGCCAGATTGGCAGAAACCAAAATATCCAAAGATTGATTACCAAGATTTGTATTATTATTCAGCTCCAAAAAGTTTTAAGGAAAAACCAAAAAATTTAGACGAATTAGATCCTAAGTTACTTGAAACTTATAAAAAATTAGGAATACCTTTGCAGGAACAAAAGAGATTAAATGGAATCGCAGTTGACGCTGTCTTTGACTCTGTCTCAGTTGCAACAACATTTAAAGATACTTTAACAAAGCAAGGTATAATTTTCTGTTCGATTTCTGAAGCAATTCAAAAACATCCCGATTTAGTAAAAAAATATCTTGGTTCAGTAATACCTATAACTGATCACTATTTTGCTACTTTAAATTCTGCTGTATTTACAGATGGGTCATTTGTATATGTTCCCCCAGGGGTAAGGTGTCCTATGGAACTTTCAACATACTTTAGAATAAATGCTTCTGATACAGGACAATTTGAAAGAACTTTAATTATAGCAGATAAAGGTAGTTATGTGAGCTATTTAGAAGGATGCACTGCACCAATGAGAGACGAGAATCAGTTACATGCTGCAAACGTCGAATTAGTTGCTTTGGATGATGCAGAAATTAAATATTCAACAGTTCAAAACTGGTATCCAGGAGATAAAGATGGCAAAGGTGGAATTTATAATTTCGTTACAAAGAGAGGTCTTTGCCAAGGAAAAAATTCTAAAATTTCTTGGACTCAAGTTGAAACTGGATCAGCAATAACCTGGAAATATCCAAGCTGTATTTTAAAAGGAGATAATTCTATTGGCGAGTTTTATTCAATAGCGATAACCAATAATCACCAAAAAGCAGATACAGGAACTAAAATGATCCACATTGGAAAAAATACAAAAAGCAAGATCATTTCTAAGGGGATTAGCGCTGGGTATTCAGATATGACCTATAGAGGTTTAGTTGATATCTCTAAAAATGCTGAAAATTCAAGCAATTATACTCAATGCGACTCTCTTTTAATGGGTAATAAATGTGGAGCTCACACGGTTCCTTACATAAAGAATAAGAATTCAGACTCAAACATTGCTCATGAAGCGACAACATCTAAAATTAGTGAAGATCAATTACATTATTGCCAACAAAGAGGTTTAAATACTGAGGATGCAGTTGGTTTAATTGTGAATGGATTTTGTAAAGAAGTTTTACAGCAACTGCCTATGGAGTTTGCCGTTGAAGCACAAAAATTGGTTGGAATAAGTTTAGAAGGAAGCGTAGGTTAAATGCTTAAGATAAATAATTTAAATGCTAAGGTTGAAGACAAATCTATTTTGAATGGATTTTCTCTCAATATAAATCCAGGTGAAGTTCATGCGATCATGGGCCCAAATGGATCTGGTAAAAGCACCCTATCAAATATTTTATCAGGAAAGAAAGGTTACGATGTTTCTGGAGAAATATTATTTGAAGAGAATAATTTATTTGAACTTGAAACTGAAGAAAGGGCACATAAAGGTATATTTTTAGCATTTCAATATCCTTTAGAAATCCCTGGAGTGAATACAAACATATTTTTAAAAACCTCATTAAATGCTGTAAGGAAAGCAAGAGGGGAAAAGGAACTCGATGCTATTGAGTTTCTTAAATTAGTAAAAGAAAAAGCAAAAGATTTAAAATTCGATGAAGAAAAATTAAATAGACAATTAAATGTTGGTTTTTCAGGAGGCGAAAAGAAAAAGAATGAAATTTTACAGATGACTATATTAAATCCAAAACTTTCAATTCTTGATGAGACTGATTCAGGTTTAGATATCGATGCACTTCGTATTGTTGCTAATGGTGTAAATTCTTTGAGAAAAGAAAATAATTCTTTTCTTATAATAACACATTACCAAAGATTACTCGATTACATAAAACCAGATTTTGTACATGTACTTATGAATGGAAAAATTGTTAAGTCTGGAGGTGCAGAGTTGGCTGTTGAATTAGAAAAGAAAGGTTACAAAAGTTTTAGTTAAATGGAAAAACAATTAAGAACAGATTTTAAAAAAATAATTGAAAGCTCTAATTTTTCAGAAAAAGAAATTATTACAAAAGAAAAGTATTTGAATAAATTTATTCAAAATGGTTTTCCAGGTAAAAAAAATGAAGACTGGAAATTTTTAGATCTAAATCAAGCTATTAAATCAAATATTGAGAATTTAGATTATTTTAATGAAAATTTACCAAATGAGGTAGATCCTAAAATATATGTAGATGGTCTAGAGCATAATAAAATTGTTTTTATTAATGGAAGAATAGAGAAAATAGATTTCAAATATGAAGAAAGTGATAAACTTGAAATTAAAGATCAATTTGACAGCGATAGTTTACTTAATGATGTAAATTCGCTTGTTGATTTAAACTCAGCATTAACAAATAAATATTATAAATTTCAGGTAAAAAAGCATTATACTGTAAAAAAACCAGTAATTATATATAGTTTAACAACAAGTAAAATTAGTTCAAAAAATATTAATATCAGATTAGACTTTGATTTAGAATCTAACTCGTCTATTAAAATAATAGATTATTCAATCGATAAATCTGAGAATAATTTTGTCAACATTGTTTATAATTTTAATTTAGAAAAAGATGCAATTCTTAAGAAATACAAATTAGATAAAGAAGAAAATAATAATATTAAATATTCATATAATAATATTAATCTAGATACTAACAGTGTTGCAGAAAATTTTATCTTATCATCAGGTTCCAGGTTTATCAAAAATGAAATTAATTGTAATTTAAATGGCAAATACTCTTCAGCATTTGTAAATGGTATATTTAATTTGGATAATAATAAAAACCATGAAATCAGAACATCTATCAACCATTTAAATGAGAATACTAAAAGTTATCAATTAATTAAAAGTGTTTTAGGAGAAAACACAAAATCAGCTTATCAAGGGAAAATATTTGTTAAATCTAATGCACAAAAAACTGACGGATATCAGTTAAGTAAAGCAATCTTATTAAGTGATAATTCTGAGTTTAATGCAAAGCCAGAACTAGAAATCTATGCAGATGATGTAAAATGTTCGCATGGATCTGCTTCAGGAAGTTTAAATCAAGAATCTATTTTTTATATAATGTCCAGAGGTCTTAATTATAAAGAAGCAAAAGAACTTTTAATAAATGGTTTTTTATTGGATGTTGTTGAAAAAATTACTGACAATGAAATTAAAAATTTAATAAAAAATATTATGGGATTAAAAGAATGAATATAGACCAAATTAAAAAAGAATTTCCTATTTTTGATAATAAAGTTCAAAATAATGATCTTGTTTATCTAGATAGCGCAAATTCCTCTCAAAAACCAAGAATTGTAATTGATAGAATATATGATTTTTATTCTAAGGAATTTTCAAATGTAGGTAGAAGTGTTCATTATTTAGCAGTTGCAGCAACAAATTTGTATGAGCAAACAAGAACTTCTGTCCAAAAATATATAAATGCATCTGATAAAAATGAAATTGTTTTTACGAAAGGTGCAACAGAGGCAATAAATCTTGTAGCAAATACATTTGGCCAAAAATATCTTGATGAAGGTGATGAAGTATTAATTACAGAATTAGAGCACCATTCTAATTATGTTCCATGGCATTTTTTAAGAAAATCAAAAAAAATAAATATTGAATTTGCTGAAGTAAATGATCAAGGTGAAGTAACATTGGAAGAAATTAAAAAAAAAATAACAGATAGAACTAAAATTATATGTGTAACACATTTATCGAATGTGACTGGAGCAATACTTCCAATCAAAGAAATTGTAAGCTTTGCTCATTCTAAAGATATTCCAGTATTAGTTGATGGTTGCCAAGGAGCACCTCATTTAAAATTAGATATGCAAGATCTAGATTGTGATTTTTATGCGATATCAGGTCATAAAATGTATGGCCCTACAGGAATTGGCGTGCTTTATGCTAAAAAGAAATGGTTAGAAGATCTTCCTCCATATCAAGGTGGTGGAGGAATGATAAGAGAAGTGAAGAAAAAAGGCATATCTTATGGAGAATTGCCAAACAAATATGAGGCAGGAACGATGGCAACCGCTCAAGTTATTGCTTTTAACGAGTCAATTAAATTTCTTGAAAAAATTGGAATTGAAAACATTGAGAAACACGAGAAAGAATTACTTGATTATGCTGTTGATCTTTTAGGTAAGAATAATTCTGTAAATATTATTGGCAATCCTAAAAATAAAGGTGGAGTTATATCATTTACTATAGAAGGTATTCATCCCCACGATATAGCTACTATTTTAGATGAGGATGGAGTAGCAATTAGAGCTGGACATCATTGTTGTCAAATACTTCACGAGAAATTAGGTTTACCTGCAACTGCAAGAGCATCTTTCGGTGTTTACAATACGAAAGATGACATTGATCAACTTAATAACTCAATAAATAACTGCAAAAAAATATTTAATTTAAGATGAACTTAAAAGAATTGTATCAAGAAATTATTTTAGAACACGGAAAGAATCCTAGAAATTTAAGAAAAACAGATAATTTTACTAGGGATGCAAAAGGAAACAATCCATTATGTGGAGACAATGTTCATATATATCTAAAACTAAATGATAATAATAAAGTTGAAGATATTTCTTTTGAGGGAAACGGTTGTGCAATTACAATGGCTTCAGCATCAATTATGACAGATGTAGTAAGAGGAAAAGAAGAAAAGGAGGTAAAAGAAATTGTTACAGACTTTTTGGACATGATAAAAGAGAAAGATGAATTAAGCACACAGCTTTTAAACGAAGATGAAAAAACAAAATTAATGTGTTTATCTGGAGTTAAACAATATCCAATGAGAGTAAAATGTGCAACTTTATCTTGGCATACACTAACATCAGCAATGAATAATTCTCAAGACATAACAAGTACCGAAGATTGATTATGGAACTAAAAGAAAAAGTAATAAATGAAATAAAAAAAATCTATGATCCCGAGATACCAGTAAACATTTATGAGCTTGGATTGATATACGATATTAATGTAAATCAAAAAAATGTGAGTGTTAAAATGACTTTAACTACACCTAACTGTCCTGTAGCAGAAAGTTTGCCTAAAGAGGTTAAAGATAGTATTATGCAAATAGACGAAGTTGATAAAGTTGATTTAGATTTAGTGTGGGATCCACCTTGGGATAAATCAATGATGTCAGAAGCAGCTAAATTAGAATTAAATTTATGACAAAACAAATAATCTCATTAAGCGATCAAGCGGCTACAAGGATTAAGGAAATCATGTCATCTGCAAACAATGACACTATTGGAGTAAGAGTTGGAGTTAAATCTGGAGGCTGCGCAGGTATGTCATACGTAATGGAATATACCAACAAAATTAACCCTAATGACGAAGTAATAGAGGATAAAGGAGTAAAGGTATTTATAGACTCTGCGGCTGTGATGTATTTATTTGGAACAGAAATGGATTATAAACATGAAGAATTTTCTTCTCAGTTTGTTTTTAACAATCCAAACGAAACTGAAAGATGTGGATGTGGAGAGTCCTTTAAAATTTAATAATATTTATTGGTAATATGAAATAAACCAATATTGTCCTCTTTTATTCATTGTATAAATTTTATTATTCTTCTTTTTAATTTTTCTATAGTTTAGCCTCTTGAAACCAATGATGTTTTTTAAAGAAGATATAAATTTTGTCATACATTTTAATAACAAAATTAGATGAAATGAGAATTTCTTATAGGGAATACCTGCTATTACAGCAGGTATTACCAAAAATAAAGCTTATTAACAGCTATAATACATATCGAATTCGATAGGGTGCGGCGTATGTTCAAAGTTATGAATTTCCTCATACTTTAATTCAATGTACGCATCTATCTGATCGTCAGTAAATACATTCCCCTGTTTTAAAAAGTTTCTATCTTTGTCAAGAGCTTCCATAGCTTCTCTCAATGATCCACAGACTGTAGGAACTTTTTTAACTTGTTTTTCAGTTAATGCATAAAGATCTTGGTCAAAAGATTTACCAGGATCTATTTTATTTTTAATTCCATCAAGACCAGCCATTAACATTGATGCAAATGTTAGATATGGATTACCTGAAGCATCAGGGAATCTAATTTCGCATCTTGCACCTTTTTTACTTAAAGTTATTGGAATTCTGCATGATGCAGATCTGTTTCTTGCAGAGTATGCAAGTAAAACTGGTGCCTCAAATCCTGGGATTAGTCTTTTGTAACTATTAGTAGTAGCATTTGAAAATGCATTTATTGCCTTAGCATGTTTTAAAATACCACCAATGTAATAAAGAGCTGTTTGAGATAGACCAGCGTACTTGTTACCAGAAAATACTGGAGTTTTACCTTTCCAAATTGACTGGTGAGTATGCATTCCAGAGCCATTGTCACCTTTTACTGGTTTTGGCATAAAAGTAGCAGTCTTTCCAAATGAATGTGAAACCATCTGAACTACATATTTGTAAAGTTGAACGTTATCAGCTTGATCAACTAATGTTCCAAATAACATTCCTAGTTCATGTTGACTAGGTGCAACTTCATGGTGATGTTTTTCAACAGTAATACCTACATCTCTTAGACCTTTCAAGTATTCACCTCTCATATCTTGAGCACTATCTACTGGTGGCACAGGAAAATAACCTCCTTTAATACCAGGTCTGTGGCCCATGTTACCATTGTCATATGATTTTCCTGAATTATAAGGTCCTTCAGAACTGTCAATTGAAAAACCAGTTTCATTCATATCATTTTTAATTTTTACATCATCAAAAACAAAAAATTCAGGTTCTGGACCAAAATACGCTTTGTCTCCAATTCCAGTTTTCTTTAAATATGCTTCTGCTTTTTTTGCAATACCTCTTGGATCTCTTTCGTATGGATCTTTTTTGACTGCATCCAAAATATCGCAAAATAAAATCATAGTATTATGCGATGTATATGGATCAATTACCGTTCTACTTAAATCTGGTTTTAATATCATATCAGACTCATTAATTGCTTTCCATCCTGCAATTGAAGAGCCATCAAAGAAAACTCCCTCATTTAACATATCCTCATCAACTATAGTTTTGTCCATCGTAAGGTGCTGAAGTTTTCCTCTTGGATCAGTGAATCTAAGATCAACATACTCAACATTCTTAGATTTAATTTCTTTTAATACGTCCCTAGCGCTCATATTATCTCCTATAAATTTTCTTGTTCTCTTATCAGTTAAGAAAAGATAAATAATGTCTATAAAATAGATATCAGTTATGCTTAAATTACATGTATATTAACCTTAAAAATCACAATTTTTCAATCAATCAAGAGTTGTACTTATGACAGCACTTAATAAAGAACCAGTTAAAAGAGCAAAAGAGGCATTAAAAAAATTTAAAAGTGAAATAAAAGTGATTGAATTAGAACAAACTGCAAGAACAGCAAATGATGCTGCAAATTCATTAAACACTGAGGTTGGTTCGATTGTTAAAAGTTTATTATTTAGAAATGAGGGAAATTTTTTTCTTTGTTTAGTATCTGGCGATAAAAGATGTTCGTTAAATAAATTAAAAAAAATTTTTAATAGTAAAGATTTAAATATGGCATCTCCTGATGAGGTTAAAGATCAAACAGGTTATACTATAGGAGGAGTTTCACCAGTAGGCCATAAAAGTAAATTAGAAATTCTTGTAGATGAATCTTTAAATAGATTTAAAAACTTATATGCAGCCGCTGGACATCCAAACTGTATTTTTAAAATAAGTTTTGATGAACTGCTTAATTTAACTAATGGAGTGGTTAAGGATATTGTAGAATGACTTCACCCAAAACATCTGATTATTTTATATTAGTTTTGTTGTCTCTAATTTGGGCTTCAGCTTTTTTCAACATTAAAATTGCGACTTACTCTTATGGTCCAATAACGATAGCATTTTTAAGAATTTTTTTTGGAATGATACCAGTTTTATTATTATGTTTTTATAAAAAAATTAAAATTGAAGTCTTTTCAAAAGATTGGAAATGGTTTGCTGCAATTGGTATTATTAATTTGGTTATTCCATTTTTTTTAATTGCTTATGGGGTACAAAAAGTCCAAAGTAATTTAGCAGCAATATTAATGTCTACCACTCCTATCAGTGCAACTATTTTAGCTCATTTGTTTATAGATAAAGAAAAAATAAATTTAGTAAAAATATTAGGTATAATTTTAGGATTTTTAGGAATAGTTTATCTTTTTTCCGAAAATCTATTAATTAATGATGAAAATTTATTTTCTGCTTTAATGATATTAGTTGGTTCAACATTTTATGTAATTGGTGGAATATTAACTTTAAAAATAAGTCATAAAAAAAATGAAAATGTTACTGCATCAATATTAATTTGGGGAACAATATTTGTTTGCCCAATTTCTTTAATTATAGAGCAACCTTGGAATTTAAATCCATCATTAGAGTCAACTTTGTCTTTAATATATCTTGGTGTATTTCCTACTGGTATAGCTTGGTTATTGAGATTTATGATATTGAAAAGAAACGGTTTAGTTTTTCAAAGCCAAGTCGCTTATTTAATACCAATATTTGGAGTAATTCTTGGATACTTATTTCTTAATGAATTAGTTACTTCAAAAATATTAATTTCACTATTTATTGTTATACTTGGAATATATTTTGTCAAAAAATCAGGAGACAAAAAAATAGAAGGAATTTAAATTTCAATAAATTAGTTTTTCAAACTTTTTCGACTTTATAGATTTCATTGCTCCTTCTGCCAATATAATTGATTTTCTTCCATCTTCAAAAACTGCTCTAGGTTTAATATTTTTTCTAGAAAATTTTACTAGATCGAATAATTGAAGTTTAAAAGCCTCGGAATATCTCTCAATAAAGAAGTGAAGAAGAGGTGATTTACTGTTTGTTGAGCTTTTTGAAAAATAATTTATTTCATCGTTTCTTTTATTCTCTGAAACTAGCATTCCTTTATTCCCAAATAATTCTACTCTTTGATCATATCCAAAGCTACAATGTCTTGAATTTGTTATAATACATTGCACCCCTTTTTTAGATTTGAGTATTGTAGTTGCCAATTCATAATCATTAATTTTATTAAAACGTTTATCCGATAAGTTACTGCCCATAGCAAAAATTGATTGGAATTCGTCTTTTACTAAATAATATCTTGCAAGATCAAAATCGTGAATCATCATATCTTTAAATATCCCACCTGAACTTTTTAGATATTTAAGCGAAGGAGGAGAAGGATCCCGACTAGTAATTATAATTTTTTCTAATCGTCCAATTTTTTGTTTTAGATGTTTTTTTAATGAATGGTGTCCAATGTCATATCTCCTATTGAAGCCTATTTGCACTCTTGGTTTAAATTTTTTTATCCTTTTTAGACAAGAATTAATTTTTTTTATATTCAGATCTAATGGTTTTTCACAAAAAATAATTTTATTTTGTTTTACACCTTGCTCAATAAATTTTAAATGCGTAGGTGTGCTTGACGCAATAAATATACAGTCAATGTCTTTATCATTGAAAGCTAGATCAGGCTTATTTATTGAAGTGACATTATATTTATTAGATATTTTTTTTAATAAATCTTTGTTTAGGTCAAAGACATATTTTAATTTAAAGTCACTATTTTCGATTAAATTTTTTGCATGCATTTGGCCAATTCTGCCAAGACCAAGCAAAGCAACTTTTATTTTATTTTTGTCCACGCTTTTCTTTTATTTGAAATTTTACACGCTTCAATAAACTTTGCAGTTTCCAGCCCTTCATATTCATTTGGAAAAAACCACCTTTTTTTAGTTTTTGTTCTTAATGATTCTGCAAATTCTTTGTAAATGTTTGCAAAAGCATCTAGATAACCCTCTGGATGTCCAAATTTAATTCTTGAAAATTTTTTTGATAATTCTGCATTAAAAAAACCTCTTTCTAAAAATTTTACAGCACCTTTTAATGGATTAAATTTAAGATAACCTGGATCATTTTGAACCCATTCTATGCTGCCTTTTGTGCCAAAAATCCTAAATCTTAAACCATAAACACCGCCTCTTGCCATAACACTTGTCCAAAGTAAGCCTTTTGCATTGTTATTAAAGTTGATCATTACTTGAGCATTGTTATCCATTTTAACAGTTTTTGAAACTTGATTGATATCAGCAAATACATTTCTACCTTTTAATCCAGAAACATAGCATGCTAGGTGATAAGCGTGAGATCCAATCTCATTTAAAACCGCTGAGGTCCCAACTATTTTTTTATTTATTTTCCATTTTAATATTTTTTTTGCATTTTTTTTGTTAACTATTTTTCCATCAGTCCAGTCTTGAACATACTCTACATTAACATATTCAACTTTTCCTATCTTCCCTTTTTCAACTAATACCTTTGCTTCTCTAACCATCGGATATGCAGAATAATTATGAGTTAAAGCATACTTTATATTTTTATTTGATTTAATTTTTTTAAAAAGTTTTTTTGCTTGTGATAGATCACCTGTAAATGGCTTGTCAGATATTATATGAATATTTTTGTCTATAAATTTTTCTGCAATAACTTGGTGACTTGAAGGAGGAGTCATAATCGCCACGACCTCAATACCATCAAATCTTAGCGCCTCTTTATCAGCCATTTCTTTATAATTTGAGTAACATCTGTCTTTATCAATTCCTATTTTTTTGCCGAAAGTCTTTGAAATATTTGAATTTCTTGAAAAAACTCCTGAGACAATTTCATATTCGTCATCAAATCTTGAGGAAATTCTATGGACATGTCCTATCCATGAATTTGGACCACCGCCAACAATGCCTAATTTAATTTTTTTGCCTTTAATTAATCTCATGATCAAATATCTTAGCAAATATAAAAAATATGTCAGTAAAATTAGGGATAGCACCAATAGCGTGGAGTAATGATGAC
The DNA here is from genome assembly GCA_902558435.1 of uncultured Pelagibacteraceae bacterium. Lineage (GTDB taxonomy): Bacteria > Pseudomonadota > Alphaproteobacteria > Pelagibacterales > Pelagibacteraceae > Pelagibacter. The sequence goes on from CACEDU010000007.1 coordinate 30,520, forward strand.
ATGCCTGAACTAGGTGGAGACACTCCTCTTGAACAATGTTTATCAGAGGCAAGTCAGGCTGGATATATAGGTATAGAGTCAGGTGGAAAATTTCCAAAAACATCCAAGGAATTATTACCAAAACTAGAAAAGTATAATTTAAAATTATGTTCTGGATGGTATAGCGGGAATCTTAGAAAAAATTCTGTTGAAGAAGAAAAAAAATTAATTCAAAACCAACTTCAATTATTTAAAGACTGTGAGGCTCCATGTATTGTATTTGCAGAAGTTTTTGAATCAATACAAGGCAATCCAAAAAAAAAACTATCTAGTAGACCAAAAATGTCCAATGATGAATGGAAAGATTATTGTATAAAAATATCTGAACTTGCAAGATATCTTGAAGATGAAGGTATGCCATTAGCTTATCACCATCATATGGGCACAGTAATAGAAACGGAGGAAGAAACTATTAGGTTGTTAGAAAATACAGGTGACAGTGTAAAATTAACTTTAGATACTGGTCATATGCTATTTGCTAGAGGAAATTCAATTAATATAATCAATAAATTTAAAGAAAGAGTAATCCATATTCACTGCAAAGATATTAGAGAAGATGTATTAAAAAAAGCCCTTTCTGAAGATTTAAGTTTTAGAGATGCTTTTTTAGAAGGTGCTTTTACTGTGCCTGGCGATGGGTGTATCGACTATAAACCTCTGTTTGATATTTTGAAAAAAAATAATTACCAAGGTTGGCTGGTAGTGGAGGCTGAGCAAGATCCAAAAAAAGCAAATCCTCTTGAGTATGCAATTATGGGTTATAAATATATTACAGATACTTTAAAGAAATCAAATTTAGAGATTGATAAACTATAATTTTACTTTTTTACTATCTTCAAGTTTGCCATCAAAAAAATCGAAAATATTTTGTATAGTTTCTATTGCCATTCTAGTCATGCACTCTTCAGTAAACGCTGCTGCATGAGGGCTAAGGAAAACTTTTTCATTTTTTAATAATGGATTGTCACCTTCTGGAGGCTCTACTTCAAATACATCGATACCTGCTCCAAAAATTAGGTTCTCCTTTAATGCTCTATCTAAGTCTTTCTCATTTATAATCCCACCTCTTGCAGCATTTATGATGATGCAATTTTTTTTCATAGTTTTAAGAAGTTCATAATTTATGATATTTTTAGTTTGGTCAGTTAAAGGTATATGGAGTGACACAGCATCCATATCTTTTATAGTTTCTGATAAATCTTCAACTTTTTTTCCACCCATTTTGCTTATTGTTTCTGCATCTACAAATGGATCATAAACAAAAACATTCATTTCAAATCCTAAACATCTTTTAATCAATGCTTTTCCAATTCTTCCAAAACCAGCTATAAGAATATTTTTGTTCCAAATCTCTATTGTTTTTGGAAGCTTATTTCTCTCGGTAAATTTTCCACTTTTGACTGATTGATCATACATACCTTTTCTTTTTGATATACTTAAAAGCATGAAAAGAACATGTTCTGCAACTGCTACAGCGTTTGCTGTTGCAGTTATCGCCACATCGATATTTCTTTTTTTACAGCTATCTAAATCAATATTGTCGTAACCAACTCCATGTCTAGAAATTATTTTAAGTTTTATTGCATTTTCAATTGCTTCTGCAGGCAAAATTGATGTTCTTAAAGACACTGCATCAGCATCTATAATTTTTTGTTTAACGTTTTCAAGGCTTAAATCCTCAACCACCTCGTAAGTATAGTTACTATTACTTTTTAATAATTCCATACCTTTTTCATGAATTGGTTGGACAATGAGAATTTTTTTCATAATTTAAAAATGAAATTATATTAATCTAGCAAGATCTCTTTTACTATTTTTAAATGTAGGAAGTGGATATTTAAATGCATATTTTCTTGGTATACATTTATTTTTAGCTTTCTCCCATAAAGAGATCCATTGCTTGTAATTATGAATAGTAATATTTTTTTTATTTCTACTTCTCACGTAAAAATTTGGTAGAGGTTTTCTACCTGATGGAGTCCCAGCTCTGTTATATCTTAAGTCAGCGCTTATTCTAAAATCATTAGATCTATTAGGTAAAGAACAATGTATCGAGTGTTTGTGTAAAATAATTATATCACCCACATTTGCTTCTAGAAAAATTGGCTTAAATTTATCAAGTAATTTACTACCTTTTATCTCGACCTGACCTTTATATCCAGACACATGATTTAATAAACCCAGTTTGTTTATTTCTTTAACAGTAATCATGCATCCGTTATTTTTGGTAGTTTTTGTAAATGGTATCCAAACGGTCACCATATCTGTCAATCTTTGTCCAACAGATGATAATACTGCTGCGTCTTGGTGCCAAGGAGTTCTACCTGAAAGTCCATCATGAACAGAGTGTCTAGGCAGTTTACTTTCTGGTTGTTTAATTCTTGTATTCTGAACAGGATTAGAAAGAATCTCAGATCCTAATAATTGTTCTACAACATCTAAAATTTTTTTATGGTTTATTAAGTTCCATAAAGATTGTGATGCAAAGTAATCACTATCTTTTTTCACATTATCTCTCGGTAGTCTGGTATTAAAATGTTGGTCAAGATCATAAATATTTAATTTTGATATATAGGTATATTTTCTTTTAAAATCATATTTAAAAACTTTTTCTCTCATATGTCTGGGTGCAAACTTATTAACTAGATTGTCCATTACATATTCCATATCGTTTAAGATAGGCTTTAAATCTTTGTTGAAATTAAGAATATTTTTTATTCTTAGGTATCCATCTCTGTCTAAAATTTTCTTTAATTTGCTACTAACTTGCATGTTAACAAGATTTTAGCAGATAATTTGAATCATGAAAAGATGTAAGCATTCTTTTTTTCGTCGCAACTATATGAGGGTGATATTCAAAATTTTTATATTTCCATATAACAGGTTTATTAAATGCATAACTTCCATAAATAAAAAATCTTTTTGGACAGTTTTTTTCCTTAAATCTTGTTACTCCATGATAAGAATTAGGAGTAGATTTAAAGAAAATTACACTTCCCTTTTTTGGTGTAAACTCCATCAATTTATCAAGTTCATTAATTTTGGGAAATCTTCTAAAACTTTTTCTAAGATTTCTGTTAGCTTTTTTTTTGAATAGAGTAAGAGACCCTCCATTTTTTTTTGGTATATCCGTTAGGTATATTAAAAAGTTATATAATCTATTCACATCATCCCTATGAGGTCTTAATCTATAACCTCCTTTAGATACAGAAAAATCTATATCTAAATTTAATATTGGATTCTTATAATCACTTCCCAATAATTTTTTTAGTTCAATTGAGTTTACTTTTCTTTTTAAGGTGTATTTTTTTTTATTGAATGTTTTGGGTTTGAATAAACTTTGCCATGTATTGTTTTTAAACTCAGTTTTAAATTTTTTGTCAATTTTATTATAAAATGATTGTGAATTAAAAGTTGAAAAAAGTTTTTTTGAGAATTTAGAACTTAACATATACTTTTGAAAATTTTTTGATCCTTTATTAATCCTACTCCTACCTCCCATAATCATATCGTCAAAATTTTTTGATTTACTAATCTCATCAATCAAATAATTACATATTTTTTTACTGATAATTTTTTCTCCAATAATAATGGGAAAGTTTGATTTAACTTTCTTTAGCTTGCTAATTTTCAGCATTTAGCTGTACATACCCTCTTTAATTTTAATCATTTTATACATAAGATCATTTAATGGAGTTTTTATTCCATGTTTTTTACCAAGATTTGATACAACACCACTAATAAAATCAATTTCAGTTTTTCTTTTATACTGTATATCAAATGCCATTGAGGATTTATTTGTTTGCTTAGAATCTACTATCTTATTAAACATGAATAGACATTCATCTTCAGATACTTCTACGCCATCAGCTAAAGCTACTTGTCTTGTTTCCAATATAATTTCTTTACCAAGTGATCTTGAAACATTGTTTGCATTATTGGAAATATAAAGATCCGTATGATTAAGATTGAAAATTGCAGATAATGGACCAATAGCTGTTAAAGCAAAAAGCTTCATCCATTTTCTTTTTTTAACGTCATCAGCGGCTATTGTTTCAAGGTTATATGCAGTAAATGTATCTGCAATATCTTTCACTCTATCGCTTGTACCTCCCTCGTATTCTCCTATCCACGAAGGTAAAGCTGCATGGTTCATGATATGACCTGGTCCTAATATATTTGATGCTTGTGTTGTCGTACCACCTAATACTTTTTCAACTCCTACAATTTTTTGCATGATAGCTTCGTGTCCAAAACCATTTTGAAATGACATAAAAACAGTTTTTTCTCCAATTATATTTTTAACACTATTTAGAGCTGGTTCTAATGCAGTAGCTTTGCACATAACAATAACTGCATCCACAATGCTCATGCTTGATGGATCGGTTGTTGCTTTGACTTTTATAAATCTATCACCACCATAGCCATCCATCTTAAGGCCTTTTTTATTTAAGGTATCTACATGTTCTTTCCAAACATCAATCAGAGTTACATCCAATCCTTTTTCTGCAAGCAAACCTCCAAACAAACATCCCATTGCACCTGCACCAAGAACAGCAACTTTGAAATCTTTGTTTACCATTTTATTTTTAAATATTTTATGTATAGATATTATATATATTATCTATAGACATTTTGCAATATATAATGCAATATTATTAAATCATGAAATTAAATATAGAGAAAGGAATTTTTAAATCTTTCGATTTAATAGATATTTCAAATGCGTTAAGAATTGGACTTGCTAATAATTACAAAAATGTTGAAGTAGATGTAGTTGAGTGTCCAAATCTTAGAAAATGGGATTGTCCATCTGTAGGTATTAGTGGTAATCAAAAAATAATCGATGTAGGAGGAGAGCCTTATATGCATGATAAACATTACATCGGTACTGAATTTGATTATCAAGAGATTTCAAAAAGAATAAATTCTGCAAAATCCTATGCTCTTGGAGCAGGCTCTGGAGCTATGTCGTGTTTGGAAGGACATTGTGGAGAATTAATTATAAATGAGAATTTAATTACTGAAGAATCTAAATCTATAATTGCAATGGTTGGAAAAAATAAAGAATGTATAGTTAAAGATTATAAGGCAAAAAAACATGGGGGACTTGGCAACATCTACTATAGCGATGGAAAACAAGGAAGAGTAATAAGAATTAATATTAAAAAAAGAATTGGAAACCAAGGATCATTACCTCAATCAATAAGACAATCATTGTCAGAAAATTTAAATATTTCTGATAACAATCACATAGCTCTAGCTGGCGTTTTTAGAGTTTTGAATGGAAAAATACGATCACATGTACAACCCGATTATAAAGATATCAAACACGATTATTATGATCCAAAATTAATGAAATGTACAAAAGACTTCTTGCAATTTTATGAACCTGTTGGTCCTGAATTGCAATGTTATTCTGTTTTGTGGACTGGAGATCCAACTGGTGGAGAACTTAATTTAAGAGAGTCTGGAGAACATACCCATTTTCATTCTTATGAAAATAAAAAATATGCAGGTCATTACCATTTTGATGTAACCCCAGATGAAATAGAATATGTAGGATATTTTAATACTGCAAGTGAAGTTCACAGAGTAAATAATATATATAAAGAATTAGCTAATAAAAATTAGATTGAATAGAAAGATCAATTATATAAAATTAATTAGATGAAGAGGCAATTTAAGTATCCAAAGCATTTTGAAGAGCAAAAAAAACTTTCTAAATCAACAAAAAAAAGAATTCAAATGGCCGAAGTTTCTCTTGGAGACTTCACCGGTAGGTTAAAAAATGATTTACTTAACTGGTTTTCATTAACGCCTCAACACTGGATAATGTTGCACGTGGTAATGTTGGCTTATTTTAAAAACCAATCAATCACAAAAAACCAGCTTTTAAAAGTGATTGAAAAATCTTACCTAACTTCAAATGTTTATATCGATACTGCAATTAAAAAAGGTTATTTTAGAATTATTAGAAATATAAAAGATAAAAGGTCAATTTTTATTCTTCCCTCAGTAATTACTATAAAAACATTTGAGGAGTTCATTGATAGAAGAGATCAACTATATAAAGGAATAAAATGAAAAAAATCTATACATGGGCAGCAAAACCTGCAAGCAGAACTTTAACAGTTGGTGATTTAAAAAATTCTAAAGGAAAAAAAAAATTTACCCAAGTTACAGCGAATACTGTTGAAGAAGCACATGCAGCTGAGCAGGCTGGGTTTGATATGATTATATCAAATGCATTTAATGTTAAAAAAGCTAGAGAGGGTTCTAAAAATTTATTTTTAACTGCAGCATTAGTACTTAATAAATTTGTAACATCAGATGACATATTGAGAGGTGCTTTTGAGGCTTTAGAGAATGGAGCTGATGCAGTAATGACACCTAGAAGTATGAAAATTGTTGAAATGCTTGCAAATGAAGATGTTCCAGTTATGGGACATTTAGGTTTAGTACCAAGAAAATCTACATGGATAGGAGGTTTAAGAGCAGTTGGAAAAAATAGTAATGAAGCACATGATTTGTATTTAAAATTCAAAAGATTAGAGAATGCAGGAGCATTCTCAGCTGAATGTGAAGTAATTCCCGAAAATGTAATGGGAGAAATTTCTAAAAGAACAAATATAGTTACAGTATCACTCGGCTCAGGAAAGTTTGCTGATGTAATGTATTTATTTATGGAAGATATTTGTGGAGATACTGAAAATCCACCGAGACATTCAAAAGCTTATGGAAACTTAATAAAATTAAAAAATCAAATTAAACAAGAGAGAGTAAAAGCGCTTAAAGCATTTAAAAAAGATTCCATGTCAAATAAATTTCCTGGAAAGAAACAATCTATAAATTTAAATCAAAAAGAGTTTGAACTATTTCTTGAAAAACTAGATTAATAAGTTTCAGATTCTTTTTTATTTATTGAGCCCTTCATTTTTTCTACAATCACTTTAGCACCAGCGCTCATTGCTCTTTGATCAGCTCCTATAGTCACAAAATTAAAACCTTTATCAATCATTTTTTGAGCATACTCAGTTGTTCCATTATGTATTCCTGCAAAGATATTATGTCTTTTAGCATGCTCTAATATTCTTAATATTTCAGAATATGCTTTTGTGTCCTCTGCTCTGTCAAAGCCAGGCTTTTCTCCAATCGCTAAACTTAAGTCAGCTGGACCAATATATATCCCATCCACACCGTCAGTAGACATAATCTCATCTAATTTATCTAATGACTCCTTCGTTTCAATCATAGCTAACTTTAAAATTTCATCATTTGCATGATCAGCATAATCAGCCCCACCATAAATTAATCCTCTAACTGGGCCAAAACTTCTATATCCTCTTGGAGGATACATGCATGCTTGTACAAATCTCTCTGCCTCTTCTTTATTGCTTACCATAGGGCAAATGATTCCATAACAACCAGCGTCTAAAATTTTCATTATTTGTCCTGGTTCATTCCAATTTACTCTTGCAAGAGGCGTTACATCAGTTGAAGAAATTGTTTGAAGCATTGGAAGTGCGTTTGTGTAATCAACAAGTCCATGTTGCATATCTACAGTAAGAGAGTCCCAACCTTGATGCGCCATAACTTCTGCAGATACTGTGCTAGGTATTTGTAACCAGCCATTAACAACTGGCTTTCCTTCAGCCATCATTTGTTTAACTTTATTTTTTCTCATTAATAATTAAGACCAAAATGAGTATATTTAATATTTAAATAATCCTTGATAGCCATTGATCCACCCTCTCTTCCATAACCTGTCTGTTTGATACCTCCAAAAGGAACTTCTGCAAACGCAATAGTAGGATGATTTACTGCACATGTTCCAGTTTCCATTTTTTCTGAGACTTTGTGAGCTTTTTCTAAAGAATTTGTATAAATATAGCTTGCCAAACCTAAGTCATTGTCGTTAGCTCTTTTAACAACTTCATCTGTATCTTTAAACGTAAGTAGTGGAACTAATGGTCCAAAAGGTTCTTCTTTTGCAATTGTAAAGTTATCTTGAACATTGTCAAAAATAGTAGGTTCATAAAAATATCCTTTATTAAAACCTGATGGTCTCTTTCCACCACATAAAACAGTTGCTCCTTCTTTTTTTGTTTTCTCGACTAATGCCTCTATTTCATTCAATCTCTTTTCTGTTGTTAATGGACCTAATATTGTGTCGTCATCCATTCCATTACCAATTTTAAGTTTAGAAACTTTTTCAACTAATGTTTTTGCAAACTCATCTTTTTTCTTTTCATGGATATAAAATCTTGCTGGCGATATACAAACTTGGCCGTTGTTTCTAAATTTTGCCGTTATTGCCATATCTGTAACTTTATTTATATCTACATCATCAAAAACTATAAAAGGTGAGTGACCACTTAATTCCATTGTTACTCTTTGAACTTTCTCAGCGGCTTGCTTTAAAATAAGTTTACCTACTCTAGTCGATCCAGTAATAGAAACTTTTTTAACTATATCAGAAGATATAAGTTGTGATGAAATTTGTGCTGGATCACCCGATAATAAATTAACAACACCTGGAGGAACTCCTGCATCATTTATAATATTCATTAGTTCCATTACACTACCTGGAGTAATAACATCTGGCTTACATATAACTGAGCACCCAGCTGCTAAGGCAGTTGAAATTTTTCTAGAAGATAAAACTATCGGAAAATTCCATGGTATTAATCCTGCAACAACACCAACAGGTTCATATTTTACATACATTCTTGTGTGTTCAAATCTGCTTTCAACAATCTGACCATATATCCTTTTTGTTTCTTCAGAATTCCATTCAAAAATATCTGCTGCGCCTCCGACTTCTCCTTTAGCTTCTGATAAAGGTTTTCCAACTTCCAATGTAAGCCATTTTGCTAGTACATCAGTTCTCTCTCGCATAAGATCTGCAATTTTTCTTATAATTTTTGATCTTTGCCAAGGCGGAGTATTTCTCCAAACTTCAAGACCTTTTTCAGCTGACTTAAGAGCTTTATTTACATCTTCTTCACCAGCTTTTGATGCTTTGCCAATTACTTCTTCAGTTGCCGGATTTAACACATCGTAAGTTTCATTATTTTGAGATGGTTGCCATTTACCATCAATGAATTGTCCAAATTTGCTATACATAATTTTTATTTTATGGTTTATTAGTTGAATTTTTGAGGAGAATATAACTAGAAAAATGAAAAAAATAAAGCTTACTTGCGCTCATGCTTTAGTTAAACATCTAATAGCTCAAAAAATCTATATAGATGGTAAAGTTGAGCCTTTATTTCCAGGGGCATTTGGTATTTTTGGTCATGGGAATGTTGCGTGCATAGGTCAAGCATTAGAAGAAAATAAGGATAAACTTCCAACTTATAGAGGGCACCATGAACAAAATATGGCTTTAACAGGCATTGCTTTTGCAAGAGCTAAAAGAAGAAAACAAATTTTTATTGCAACAAGTTCTGTTGGGCCTGGATCTACAAATTTAGTCACTGCGTCTGCAGTAGCGATGAGTAATAGATTGCCTATTTTATTTTTACCTGGAGATACTTATGCGAATAGAATGCCAGATCCTGTACTACAGCAAGTAGAGCATTTTTCAAATCCAGGAATGACAGCAAACGACTCATTTAAACCAGTTACAAAATATTTTGATAGAATTACAAGACCTGAACAAATAATACAATCTCTTCCACAAGCAATTCAAACAATGCTTGATCCTGCAGATACTGGTCCAGCGTGTTTATCTTTATGTCAAGACGTGCAAGGAGAAATATTTGATTATCCAGAGGAATTTTTTAAAGAAAGAATACATAATATAAGACGACCTAAACCAGATGATTTTCAAATTAAACAAGCAATGGAAAAAATTAAAAAATCAAAAAAACCAATTATTATTTCTGGGGGAGGTGTTTTCTATTCAGATGCAATGGATGAATTAGGAAGTTTTGCCATAAAACATAACATACCAGTTACACAAACAGTGATGGGATACTCAACAATGAAAAGAGATCATTCTCATTTTCTTGGACCAATAGGAGGCCTTGGTGGTAGAGCCGCAAATAACTTAGCAAAAGAAACTGATTTAGCTATTTGTGTTGGTACGAAATTGGCAGATTTTACAACAGGTTCGTGGGCTAATTTTGAAAACCCTGAATTTAAATTGGTTTCAATTAATATTGCAAGACATGATGCAAACAAACATTTAGCCGAGGCAGTTATTGGAGATGCTAAAGTTTGTTTATCAGAGTTATCAAATTCTTTAGGAAATTGGAAATCTCCTGACAGTTGGCATAAAAAATCACAAGACGAACTTAAATCTTGGAATGAGTATGTTGATAAAGAAAGCGGTCCAACAAACCAAGAAACACCAAACTATGCACATGCCGTAGGGGCAATTTATCGAAATTCAGATCCAACAGATATAGCAGTTACTGCTGCTGGTGGATTGGTTGGTGAGGTAGTCCAAGTCTGGAGACCAAAAGAGCTAAATACGCATGAAACTGAATGGGGTTTTAGTTGCATGAGTTATGAAATTTCTGGTGCGCTGGGAATTAAGATGGCAAATCCTGACAAGGATGTAATAGCTTTTGTGGGAGATGGTTCTTATTTGCTTAACAATTCAGACATCTATTCTTCAGTTTTAACAAATAACAAATTAATAATAATTGTTTGTGATAATGGAGGTCATGCAGTTATAAATAGACTTCAATTGTTTAAGGGTGGAAAAGAATTTAATTGCTTATTTAATTCATCTAATATTCAAAATTTTAAAGAAGTAAATTTTGCTCAACACGCAGCTAGCATGGGTGCAAAATCTGAACATGTTTCCACTATTTCAGAATTAGAGGAAGCATTTAAAAGAGCTAAAAAATCAGATGTAACATATGTAATATCAATAAAAACTCATAGTTACGAATGGCTTGAAGGTTCAGCTTACTGGGAAAGTCCTACGCTTGAAATACCAACAACGAAAGAAAATGAGGAAGCTTTAAAACTTCATAAAGAAGGTAAAGCAAAACAAAGACAAGGTGTCTGATTTCCTTATATGAATAAAGTTTTCAAAGTTGGTCTTATTGGTTGTGGACATATTGCAGAAACTTATTTTAGAGCAGAGAAATATTTTAATAATATCAAAATAATTAAATGCGCAGATATTAATTTAAAAGCTGCAAGAAAATGTTCTAAAGAATATGGAATCAAATTTTTAAGTGTAAATGAAATTCTAAAAGATCAAGAAGTAGAAATTATTTTAAATTTAACTATCCCAAAAGCTCATTACGAAATTTCAAAGAAAGCTTTATTAAATGGTAAACATGTTTACTCAGAGAAACCATTGGCAATTAATTTAAAGGATGGAAAAGAACTTTTAAAAATTTCTAGAAGGAAAAAGTTATATCTTGGTAATGCACCAGATACATTTTTAGGAGGTGGAATTCAAAAATCAAAAGAGCTAGTTGAAAAAAATATAATTGGAAAAATAAAATTAGGTAATGCTGTTTTTGCCTTTCCTGGAATTCAATCATATCACCCCAATCCAGAACCATGGTTTGCAAAACTTGAAGGAGGTCCTGTAATTGATATGGGACCATATTACATTACAGCTTTAGTAAACCTTTTAGGACCTGCAAAGAAAGTTAGTGGGAGAATAATAAATGGTTCAAAATACAGAACAATTGGAATTGGGCCAAAAAAAGGTAGAAAATTTAAAGTTAATTGCCCAACAACTTATCTATCTACAATCACCTTTAAAAATAACACAGTAATTAGATTGACGTTATCTTTTGATGTCATTGCTCATCAAAGAAATCATATTGAGCTATATGGTGAAAAAGGTTCAATGATTGTCCCTGATCCAAATATGTTTGGAGGATCAGTATTCACATGTAAAAAACTTGGAGATAATTGGAAAGAATTTAAAACTACAAAAATGCATTTAGGTAAAATTAATATAAGAACACAAAGTTCAAGAGCAAATGAAGCTCCAACTAATGCAAACTATAGAGGTGCAGGACTTTCAGAAATGGCTTATTCAATCGAAAAAAAAAGGAAACATTTATGCAATGGTGAAATTTCTTTGCATGTCCTTGATATAATTACTTCAATTATGAAAGCTTCTAAGTCTGGTGTTAATCAATCAATAAATACTGACTGTGTTAAACCAAAAAAGTTTACAAATATTGATATAAAAAAAATAATTAGATAGAGCAAAGATATGATTAAACCTATTGTAATTTCTGATCCCTATCCAAGAACTTTGGATTTAATTTTTACTAAGAGAAAATTAAAAGAACTAAAAACCAAATATAAAATAATAGTTGCTCCAAAAAAAAATAAAAAAAATTTTTATGAAAATAATATTGGCAAGGCAACATTTATCATGGGTCAACCGAATTTAGATAAATATTTGTTGTCTAAAGCATCAAAATTAAAATGTATTATAAATGTAGAAAGTAATTTTATGGATAATTTAGACTATGATTATTGTTTCAAAAAAAATATTCATGTTATTGCAACTTCACCAGTATTTTCAAAGCCCGTAGCTGAAATAGCTTTAGGTATGACATTGTCTCTTTTAAGAAATATTCACAATGCACATTTTGATTTTATTAAATCTAAAGAGAAATATGGTTTAGAAAGTAATTTACAAGCTTCACTTCTGACAAATAAAAAAATTGGGTTAATAGGGTTTGGAGACTTAGCAAAATCTTTATATCCTTTACTTTTGCCATTCTCAAAAAATATTAATGTATATGATCCATGGATACCTAAAAATAAAATAAAAAAAATCGGATTTAACCCAATTAATTTGAATAAAATGTTTAGTAGTTGTGAAGTAATTTATGTATTAGCCACAATCACCAAAAAGAATAAACATTTAATTGATAAGAAATTATTAAATAAAATGAAATCTGGCACTGTTTTTATTTTAATGAGTAGAGCAGCAATAGTTAATTTTAAAGATTTGATTAAGAGAATTAAAAAGGGAGATATTTATGTCGCAACTGATGTCTTTCCTGATGAACCAGTAAAAAAAAATGATCCAATAAGAAAGTTAAAAAATACACTATTTTCTGCTCATAGAGCTGGTGCTTTAGAAGAAGCTTTTTATAATATGGGTGAAATAGTTTTGAAAGATATGAAGCTTATTTTAAAAAATATGCCACCTAAATTCTGTAAAAGAGCTCAAAGAAAAACTGTAAAACTCTTAGCCTCAAAACCAGTTGCAATTAACTGATTTTTTTATATTTTCTTAGATTATGTCATCTGCCAATCAATTATTATTAGAAGCTAAAAATGTTACAAAATACTTTGGCACAATTACTGCTCTTGAAAATGTAAACCTTAAAATTCATGCAGGTGAATGCTTAGGAGTTGTAGGAGACAATGGAGCAGGAAAAACAACATTAATGAAGGTTTTGTCTGGCCTATATAAACCAAGTGCTGGCTCTTTACATTTTGAAGGAAAAGAAAAAGTTTTAGAAAGTCCCAGAGATTCTCAAAACTTAGGTTTAGAAATGGTTTATCAAGATTTAGCTTTAGCAGGCAATCTTCCAATAGGCGAAAATATTTTTTTAGGCCGTGAACCAACGACTAATTTGGGATTATTAAAGTTTCTTGATTATAAAAAAATAAAAGAACTTACAGAAGCGCATTTAGGCAAACTTAAAATAAATGTAAAGAGCGCAGATCAAAAAGTCGAGGAACTTTCAGGTGGACAAAGACAAGCAGTTGCAATTGCAAGATCAACAGCATTCAATGCAAAAGTAGTGATTATGGACGAACCAACAGCAGCATTAGCTATTAAAGAAGTTGGTAAGGTTTTGGATTTAATAAATAGTCTGAAAAAAACTGGCGTAGGCGTAATTGTGATCAGTCATAGAATGGATGATATTTTTGCAGTTTGTGACCGAGTAATGGCATTGTTTCAAGGAACGAATTTTGCAGAATCTGAATTATCAAACACTTCAAGAGATGAAGTTATTGGATGGATAATGGGTAAAAAATAATCATGGACTCAAAAGATCAAGATAAAGACTCTTTATATCTAAAACTCATTCCTTATTTTGAGAAATACGGAATATTATTATTATTAGTTATAATGATAGTTGTTATGCATTTTCTTCAACCTGATGTTTTTTTATCATGGAGAAATGTAACAAATGTTTTCAAACAAATATCTTGGCAGTCAATGCTAGCTTTAGGAGTATTTATGGTGATTGTAACTGCTGGTATAGATCTTTCAGTTGGATCTATAATGATGTTGTCACTAATGATACTTGCAATTGTCGCTAAGGCTGGTGCTCCATGGTATATTGTTGTTATCACACCTCTTATAGCTGGATTTCTATGTGGGTTATTTAATGGTTTAGGGATTACATTACTAAGGATGCCTCATCCGTTTATAATGACACTAGGTACATTATATATATTTAGAGGTACAGGTAATTTAATTTCTGGCGGAACTCCAATAAGTGGCTTCACAGATGAAGTGAGATACCTTGGGCATGGAAGAATTGATTTAACTTGGTTTGGTTTAGAAAAGTCGCAATACCTTCCTGTTAGTTTAGTTCTTATTGCAATTGTCTATATAATATTTTGGATATTCATGAACAAAACCCGGACAGGGAAATGGATATATGCAATTGGTGGAAATCCAAATGCAGCAAGAGCCTCAGGTATTAATGTAAATAAAATTCTTGTAATAGTTTATTCGCTTTGTGGTTTTTTATCTGGCATTGGAGCTTTAATTCTAGCTGGTCGAACAGACTCAGGTTATCCAAATGCAGGATTACAGTCTGAATTAGACGCTATTGCAGCATGTATTATCGGAGGCGCTAGTTTTTTTGGAGGAAGAGGCACTGTTTTAGGCGTTTTTGCAGGAGTGATGATAATGGGAATTTTAAGAAATGGTCTTAATTTGATGGATGTGAGTTCATTTTGGCAACAAGTATTAATTGGATCAATTATAGTACTAGCTGTTTATGTTGATGTATTGAGAAGAGATTTCGGGACAAGAAAATAAAACACGCGTTAGTTGAAACTAAAAATAGTTACCATTGTAACAGTTGAATTTTTTTAAAAAATTTTATTAAATTGAAGTTTAATAATTATTAAAGGGGATAAATTAATGAGTAAATTGTTTAAATTAATAGGTGCTTTTACAGCATCTGTTTTTCTTCTTTTAAGTATTACAACAAGTGTTAGTGCTGAGAAGAAAATTTTATTTAGTATAAAAGGACCTGGTTCAGGAAACCCATTTTGGGCTTCAGTAACTAAAGGTGCAGAAGAAGAAGCTGCAAAATTAGGTGTAAAACTAATTTTGATTGCTCCACCACAAGAGGGAGATGTCCAAGCACAAATTAACCAAGTGGAAGATCAACTTGCAAAAGGTGTTGACGCTCTAGCTCTTGCACCGGGAGATCCAAACGCTTTTGCTCCAATAGTAGACGATGCTATTAAGAGTGGAGTTCCAGTTGTATTTGTTGATACAAAAGGAATTAACGAAGGTGTTACTTTTATTGGAACAAACAATATGAATGGTGCAGAATTAGCTGCGAAATTTATTTGTGATAAAACTCCAAAGGGATCAGATGTTGCAATTCTTACAGGGATTGAGTCTCAATCAACTGCATTATTAAGAAGAGATGGTGCAATTAAAGGATTTAAAAATTGTGGTTTAAATCTTGTAGCTACTCAAACTGCTGAGTGGGATACTGCAAAAGGTAGATCGGTTACTGAGTCAATCATTTTGAAAAATCCTAACATCAAAGCAATATTTGCTTCTAACGATAATATGGGCTTAGGTGCAATGCAAGCTCTTAAGGATGCTGATATGAATGATGTAATCGTTGTTGGTTTTGATGCTACTCCTGATGCTGCTACAAGTATCTTAAAAGGAGAGATGACTGCAACAATAGCTCAGTTCTCATACAACATGGGCGCATATGGAGTAAAATATGCTCTTGAGTTAGCTAACGGTGGAAGTATCGATCCTAATATTGATACTGGTACACAATTAGTAACAACAGAAAACGCTAACGATTTTAAATAATCTTTAGAATAATCAAAATTAAAAGGGTGGAATTTTATTTCACCCTTTTTTTTTATGTAATATAATAGTGTAATGCTAATTAATATTAATCCAATTTTAAACCCTGAACTTTTGTATCAATTAAGAGCAATGGGTCATGGTGACAAGTTAGTTTTAACAGATGCTAATTTTCCTGCTTATTCACACTCTATAAGTAATAAAGTAATTAGACTAGATGGTGTTAATATCTATGAAGCAGCAAAAGCTATTCTTTCAGTTTTTCCATTAGATAGTTTTATAGACTCTGCTGCTGAAAGAATGCAAGTTGATAATAAACCAGATGAGTTAACTGAGTGTCACAAAGATTTTATAAAAGCTGTGAAAGAAACTTCTGGAGAAAATTGGAAAGTTGGTTCAATCGAGAGGCAAGAATTTTATAAAGTAGCAAAAAAATCTCAATTAATCGTATCTACTTCTGAAACAAGGCCTTATGGATGTTTTATACTGACAAAAGGAGTGATTAAACCAGATGGTAGCGTTTGGGTTCTTGATAAATAATGAACTCTATATGCATTTTTGGAGTATTCGTAGCTGACCTATGTTTCTTTGCTGAAAAAATTCCTGTTAAAGGAGAAACAGTTTTAGGTAAAAATCACATAATAGGGCCGGGCGGCAAAGGATCTAATCAAGCGATTGCTGCTGCGAGACTTGGTGGAAACGTAAATTTTATTACTAAAATAGGAAATGATCAAAATGCTAAGATGGCCCTCAAGCTTTATGAAGAAGCTGGAATTAATACAGGTTCAATAATCCAAGACCCAAATCAGTCAACTGGTGTTGCAGGCATAATGATAAATGAAAAAACGGGGGATAATGCAATCAATATTATACCAGGAGCAGCTGGTTTGATATCTAATAAAGATATTGATAACAATATTGATTTTATAAAAAAATCAGAAATTTTTTTAACACAACTAGAAACACCTAGTGAAGTAACTAGTTATGCACTAAATAGAGCAAAAGAGACAGGATCTATTACAATTTTTAATCCAGCTCCTGCATCAGATATTAAAGAAAGTGATTTTAAATGTATTGATTATTTTACTCCTAATGAAACTGAAGCAAGTTTTTATTTAAATAAAAAGGTTGAAAGTAAAACAGAAATTGAAGAAGCTGCAAAAGCTTTTTTAACAAAAGGAGTAAAAAATATAGTCATAACATTAGGCTCAAAAGGTCTTTACTTTGCAAATTCTGAAGAAAGTTTTTTTATAGATGTTTATAGTTTAAAGGATAAAGTTATAGACACAACAGGAGCAGGTGATGCTTTTAATGGAGCATTTGCTTATGCTTTATCCAATAATTTAAAAATCAAAGATGCTTTAGAATTTTCAAATAAAGTAGCTGCAATTTCCACAACAAAAGCAGGCGCATCAAATTCAATGCCTAGTATAAATGAAGTAAAAACTTATTAGTTATTCGATTATTTTGAAATCTGATTTAAATTTATCAGTAATAGCTAAACCCAGGCCAGGTTTATTGTCGTCCAAGTTAATAAATCCGTTTTCAGGAGCTGGGTCACCTTCAAAAATATAGTAAAATAGCTCATTACCAATCTCTACATCGTGCACAGGAAAAAATTCGGATATAGGGCAATTAAAGTTAGACATTGTTAAATGATAATTATGCATTTGCCCAGCATGAGGAATAACTGGCACTTGATAAGCTTCCGCTAACGCATTTATTTTATTCGCAACAGTAAAACCACCAACTCTATTATTATCATATTGAATATAGCTAACTGCTTTTAAATCTAACAATTGTTTAAATCCAAATAAGTTAAATTCATGTTCTCCACCAGATATTGGAATAGCATTCATATTATTTAATTCAGCATAACCATGAATATCGTCTGCTATAACAGGTTCCTCTAGCCATCTAGGATTAAATTTTACTAATTTAGGAATCATTCTTTTAGTGTAATCTAAATTCCAACCCATATAACATTCCATCATAAGATCTGTGTCATAGCCAATCACCTCTCTAACAGCTTCTGCTAATTCTAAATTTTTCTTCATTCCATCAGGTCCGTCTTTTGGTCCCCATCCAAATCTCATTTTAAACATTTTAAAACCTTGATTAACGTAACTTTCAGCTTCTTTTTGTAGCTCTTTTATTGGTTGGCTATAAAGTTTTGAGGCATAAACTGGAATTTTTTCTTTAGTTCTTCCACCTAATAATTTGAAAACTGGTTTATTTGTAATTTTTCCCATTATATCCCAGAGAGCAATATCAATAGCTGAAATAGCGACCATTCCTAATCCTCTTCTTCCCCATGCATGAGTTCTTCTGTACATTTTTTCCCAAATATAAGCATAATCAAAAGGGTCCTCACCAATAACTAAAGGAGTTAAATAAGTATCAATGGTTTTTTTTACTAATTGTGGTGCAAGCGCTGCATTTCCAATTCCAATAATTCCATCGTCTGTTTCAACTTCACATATTAACCATTCATGAAATCTAAAAGATCCCATTGCATCCGATTTTTCAAATAAAAGGTCAGAAGCATTTGTACAAAAATTATTTTGTGGTGGAACAGTTTTGCCATTCCATTGATAAACTTTTGTTCTTATGCTTTTAATCTTTGTCATTTTTTTTTAAATTTTTTTAATTTCATAATCTATTTTTATTTTCAGCCATTGTAAGTGCAATTTTAAACGAATTCAAAGTTGGTTCTAAATTTGCTTTATTTTTACCTGCAATATCGAATGCTGTACCATGTGCAGGAGTGGTTATAGGGACTGGCAAACCTCCTTGTACAGTTACTCCTCTATCAAATCCAAATGCTTTTAAACCTGATTGCAAAGCATCATGATACATACCAACAATACAATCATGATTTCCATTTTTATAAGCAGTAATAAAAGAAGTATCACATGGCAAAGGTCCATCAGCATCAATACCTAGTTTTTTTGCCTCCTCTATTGCAGGTATAATTTCTTCTTTTTCTTCTGTTCCAAATTCAGCATGAGGATTTAATGCTTGAACTGCTACTCTTGGATTTTTAATACCATTTAATTTCATAGCTTCATTTATAAGCTTAATTGGCTTTATAATTTTTTCCTTTTTTACATGTTTTGGTACTTCTTTTATTGGAATATGTGATGATACCCTTGCAGTCCAAAAATTATCAATAACATTAAACTCACAAAAAAAATTTTTAACCTCTAACTTTTCGGCCATTAAATGTAATTCATCAGAATATTTATTTCCTCCAAGTTTAAGACTTGTTTTGTTAAATGGTCCAAAGTTTATTGCATGAATTTTATTTTCCTTAGCAAGATCTAAAGCTAAATTCAAAGAAGCTAAAACACTTTCTCCTGCTTCTTTAGAGCACTCAGATAATTTATAATTATAATTTTTACCTTTAGAGATATCTAGAAAAAATTTATTATCTTTTGTAAAATCAATACTATCAAAATTTTCAACAAAATTTAAATTATGAGTTATACCTGAAATTTTATTTCCACTTTCTAAAATATTTTTTTCACCTATGATAATTATATTAGCCTTGTTTGTGATTTCCTCTGATAATAGTTTTGAGACCAATTCGGGGCCTATACCAGAGGGATCCCCTAGAAGAACCGCTATGTTAATTTTATTTTGAGCCATTTTTTACTTTACGCTATGTATCAGATTATGTTTATATATTTAAATATAAATTAACTAAAAAAGAGGGAAATAATGAAAAAAAGTTTTAAATTATTTTTAGCTGCCGCATTTTTGGTAACTGAATTTTTTGTTGTTGCACTTCCACTTATGATTACTTCTGCAAAAGCAGATGGTCACCCAATTCAAGCTATAACACACGCTGGTTTTGGTGGTGGTACTGACGTAACTACTAGAATGATGTTGTTAAGAACTAGAAGGTATCTAAAACAAGATATGCAATTAGTTAACAAAAAAGGTGGTGGTGGAGCTGCATCTATGGATTACATGATGACTTTACCAGCAGACGGTCAACATACTTTAACTTGGACTACAGGACATGCTGTTTCTATGGCATTAGGAAAAACAAAAGTTAAATTAAGTGATATGCAACCACTTGCTAGAGGAACTGATGATCCTCAATTATTTGTCGTAAATTGTAAAAATGATATTAAAGATGCTAAAAAATTTATTAGCGCACAAAAATCAAAATCATTAAAATATGGTACTACCCATGTTGGTGGTATTGATGATGTAAGTGCGATTGCTTTTACAAAAAAAGGAAAATTAACAGACCCAACAATTGTTCCATATAAAGGAGTTGGTCCTATTAAAACTAACCTAATCAAAGGAGATATTGATGTAGGTGTTTTAAACTTAGGTGAAGCAGTTACTGAAATCGAAGATGGAACATTATGTGTTTCAGTTGTTCTTGCAAGTAACAGAATGGAAAAATTAAGTAATGTTCCTACTGCTACAGAGCTTGGAATACCAGTTGTGTTATCAACTGTTAGAGGATTTGTAACAAGAAAAGGCGTTCCAGCTGACAGAAAAAAACAATTGGAAGATGCTATGATAAAAGCTATGGAGCATAAATATTTTCAAAGCTTTTTAACTGACATCGGACTTGATTCAACTAGTGTTGTTGGAGCTGATGAGTGGGGTAAGCAAATGGAAGTGATGCTTGCAGAAATGACTGCTCAACTTAAAGCTTTGGGTTACATTAATTAGTCATAAGAAAGTACATTTTTTTTTATGAATAATGTACAAAATAAAAAAAGGGCAAACAAAAGTTTGCCCTTTTTTTTTAAAGATGAATTTAAAGTATTTTTTGTAATAATTTTTTTTTCTACAATATTATTAATTTCCACATTTACTTTTGATAAGGTTCCACCAATTTTAAACAGAGGTATTCAGCCTGCA
The DNA here is from genome assembly GCA_902558435.1 of uncultured Pelagibacteraceae bacterium. Lineage (GTDB taxonomy): Bacteria > Pseudomonadota > Alphaproteobacteria > Pelagibacterales > Pelagibacteraceae > Pelagibacter. The sequence continues at coordinate 51,491 of CACEDU010000007.1, forward strand.
ACTTTCCCAAAAGGATTGTTAGTATTGATAATGTTTTTAACATCAATTATTTATTATCTATCATTCAAAAATCCCTGGAAAAAAGAAAAAAAACTTCCAAAACCATTTTTTTTAACAATCTTAAGTTTTATTTTATTTGTAGTAATTTCTAAAACATTAGATTTTTTCTTAGCTATTTCAGTACTTTCTATATTTGTTTCTTATAATTGGGGTGAAAGGAGAGTTTTTTATTTACTGCTGGTTGGAATTATATTTCCACTAGTTGTTTTTATATTTTTCGAAATGATATTGGGTCTTAGATTTCCTCCGGGAATAATTACAAACCTTTATTACTACTAGTATGGATAATCTTTTATTAATGATGGCGCCTTTGTTTAGTTCTAAGTTGTTAATCGTTTTACTTTTTGGTACTTTATTTGGACTAATTTTAGGTGTTCTGCCAGGATTAGGTCCTACAACAGGTGGAGCATTAATTTTACCATTTACTATGACTTTAGATCCTCTTTCAGCAATAGTACTATTAACATCAATTTATTGCGCCGGAACATACGGTGGTGCAATCACTGCAGTTTTAATCAATACACCCGGAACTCCAGCAGCAGCAGCAACTTGTCTAGATGGTTATCCTTTAGCTCAAAAGGGAGAAGCAGGAAGAGCTTTAGGTATGGCAACAGTTTCAAGTACGGTGGGTGGAATTTTTAGCGTAATAGTTTTGGTGTTTTTTGCACCTGTGTTAGCTAAACTTGCATATGAATTTGGCCAACCAGAATATTTTGCATTAGCTATTTTTGGTTTAACAATGCTCGCATCAATTGGCGAAGGTAGTCCAATTAAAAATTTAATCGCTGGCGCATTTGGAATTTTAATTTCTACTATTGGAAAAGATTTTATGACTTCAATTGACAGATTTACTTATGGAATTAATGAACTTTCGGTTGGAATTGGATTTATACCTGTAGTGGTAGGCTTATTTGCTATAAGCGAAATGTTAACCCAGTCTACACTTCTTGATCAAGTTTTTAAAAGAGTTGCACTAAAAGCTGTAAAACTTCCATCTCTAGATGATTATAAAAAAACATGGAAAACAATTCTAAGATCAAGCGGTATAGGATCTTTTATTGGTGTTTTACCAGCTGAGGGAGGAACAGTTGCATCTTTAATTGGTTATTCAGAAGCAAAAAGATTTTCTAAAGAACCAGAGGAATTTGGCAAAGGATCAATAGAGGGAATTGCTGGAGCAGAGGCTGCTAACAATGCTGCTACTGGAGGTGCAATGGTTCCAACTTTAGCCCTTGGAATTCCTGGAAGTGCTACAACAGCAGTAATATTAACTGGTTTAATTATTCATGGTGTTAGGCCTGGTCCAGATTTATTTAGAGAACAGCCAGACTTTTTATATGGAATTTTTGGGGCCATGTTAATAGCAAATGTTTTATTTTTTATATTTGGATTTTTTGGTGCAAAATTATTTGCTAGGATAACTCTTGTTCCTAATAAAATTTTATGGCCTATGATATTTGCTGTATCTGTTTGTGGAACTTATTCTTTAAGTCAATCAATAATTGATGTTTGGATTATGTTATTTTTTGGTGTGCTTGGATTTTTTATGAGAAGATTTGGTTTTTCGGTTGTACCTGTAATTATAGGATTAATTTTAGGAGAATTAGTGGAGGGAACTTTAAGACAATCTTTAGTTATATTTGATGGAAATTGGTTCATGTTCTTAACAAGACCAATTGCTTTAACATTTTTTATTTTATCTTTAATTGCATTAGCTTTTCCTTTATTAAGATCAAAAAAACAAAAAAATTAATATGACTAATTTCGACTTAAAAAATAGAGTAGCAATAGTAACTGGAGGAGCCCAAGGTTTTGGGTTGGCTATAACCGAAAGGTTTATAGACTCTGGAGCAAGTGTAGTAATTTGGGACATAGATGAAGAAGCGATTAAAACGGCAATTAGCAAAATTAATTCTGATAAAGTCTCATATCAAATTGTTGATGTTGGAAATTATGAAAGTATAGAGAAAAATTTAGCTGAAATTGAAAAAACACATAAAAAAATTGATATTTTTATTAACAATGCAGGAGTTGCAGGAAAAAATACTACAGTGGTTGATTACCCACTTGATGAATGGAAAAAGGTAATAGATTTAAATTTAAATGCAGTATTTTATTGCTGTAAAGCAGTAACCCCATACATGATAAAGAATAATTATGGAAGAATTGTAAATATTGCCTCGATTGCAGGAAAAGAAGGCAATCCTAATGCGAGTGCTTACAGCACTTCAAAGGCAGGAGTAATTGGATTAACTAAATCATTAGGAAAAGAATTAGCGCTAAAAAATATTGCAGTAAATTGTGTTACACCAGCGGCTGCAAAAACACGAATTTTTGACCAAATGACTGAAGAACATATCAATTACATGTTATCAAAAATTCCAAGAAATAAATTTGCTAAAGTGGATGAATTAGCATCTTTAGTTACTTGGTTATCAAGTGAAGAAAATTCTTTTTCAACAGCTGCAGTGTTTGATTTAAGTGGAGGTAGAGCAACTTATTAATTTATGCAGATAGGTATTGACGTTGGGGCAACAAAAATTGAGAGTGTAGTACTTGATGAAAATGGTAATGAAAGTAATCGTGAAAGAACTGATTGTCCTAAAGATTACAAAAAGATAATAAAGACAATAAAAGAGATAAGTGATAAATTAGAAAAAGAATTAAAAAGAGAATTACCTATAGGGGTTTGCCATCCTGGAATTCATTCTCCTCAAACAGGATTAGTTAAAAATGCTCCAAATTGTCTTTGGCTAGAAAAAAAACCATTTCAAAAAGATCTTAGAAAAGTATTAGGAAAGGAAGTATTTTGTGAAAATGACGCAAACTCCTTTGCTTTATCAGAAGCTATTGATGGATCAGGGAAACATTATAAAATAGTTTATGGTATTATACTTGGTTCTGGTGCTGGCGGTGGTTTAGTAATCGATAAAAAAATTGTTACTGGCCCGAATGGTGTAGCAGGAGAGTGGGGTCACAATCAAATCACTCATTTAATTGCAAAAAAAGAAAATTTTCAATCTACTAACTTAAGAGAAGGAGAAATTGAGAGTTTTATTTCAGGCTTAAGTTTAGCTAAAAAATTTAATAAGCAATATATAAAAAATTTAAAAACTAATGAGATCTTTGAGCTATATAGAAAACATGATTTAGATGCAGAAAATTTAATAGATAATTTTAAAGTAAATTTAGCAATGTCTCTAGCAAATATAATTAATATTCTTGATCCGGATTGTTTTGTTTTTGGAGGAGGTGTTTCAAACGAAATTGATTTTTTAAGTGAAATTGAAACTATTGTAAGAAAATTTGTAACTGGAAGAGAATATGAAGGTGTTTTTCTTAAACCAAAATATGGAGATGCTAGTGGTGTTAGAGGTGCGGCAAGGTTAGGTAGGAAATCTATTTATTAAAATACAATTTAGAATTTAAAAAAAACTTATAATAAAATTCCTATAAATATCAGTGTCTATAAATTTTATTAAATTTTATAAAATCAATTACAGGTTGTAATTTTTTTTTATTGTAGACTAACCCCAAAACAATCTATACTTGATTTTTTTTAAGTTAACTTAATTTAACAAATAAGAGGGAAATATATGAAAAAAATGTTAATTGCTTTAATAGCATTTGCATTCACGTCTACTTCTTCTATTGCTGGACCAAAAATTGAGGTTTTGCACTGGTGGACATCAGGTGGTGAAGCTGCTGCTCTTAAAGTATTAAAAGATGATTTCGCTGCTAACGGCGGTGAGTGGCTTGATATGCCAGTAACAGGTGGTGGTGGAGATGCTGCTAATGTTGCTTTAAAAGCAAGAATAGTTGCAGGAGATCCTCCGTCAGCTTCTCAAATTAAAGGACCAACAATTCAAGAATACGATCAAGAAGGTGTAGTTGCTCCTTATAACATTGATCCAATTGCACAATCAGAGGGTTGGGATAGTTTATTAGATCCAATGATTGCAGCAGTTCACAAATGTCAAAATAATAGCGGTCCATATTGTGCAGCTCCAGTAAACATTCATAGAATTGATTGGATGTGGGCAAACAAAGCAGTATTTGATGCTAATGGAATTTCAGTTCCAACATCATGGGATGAATTAAATGCAGCAGCAGAAAAACTACAAGCAGCTGGTGTAATTCCTTTTGCACATGGTGGTCAAGCTTGGCAAGACGCAACAGTATTCGAAGCAGTTGCTATGGGTATCGGTGGAAACAACTATTATAAAAACTGCTATGTTGATCTTAAAGAAACTTGTTTAAGAAGTGAAACAACTGTTAAAGTTTTTGATCAAATGAGAAAACTTCAAGGGTTCACAGATGAGGGTAGCCCAGGAAGAGATTGGAACGTTGCGACTGGAATGGTTATCGAAGGTAAAGCAGGTTTTCAAATTATGGGAGATTGGGCAAAAGGTGAATTTACAGCTGCTGGCAAAGTTCCAGGTGTAGATTACTATTGTGCTCCAACACCTTCAAATAATGGTTACTTATACAATGTAGATAGTTTCATATTCTACAAAACTAGTGATCCAGAAAAACAAGAAGGTCAAAAATTATTAGCTAAGTTAATGATGGGTAAAAACTTCCAAAAAGTTTTCAACCTATACAAAGGATCAATTCCAGCAAGATTAGATGTTTCTATGGATGAATTTGATAAATGTGCAAAAACTTCAAATTCCGACATTAAAACTGCAGGTGCTAGCGGTGGTTTAGTACCAAGTTTTGCTCATGGAATGGCTCAAGGTAATACTATGAAAGCTGCTCTTCAAGATGTTATAACAGAACACTTTAATTCTGATATGTCATCTGTTGATGCTGCAAATGCTTTAGCTGATTCTGTATTAGATAATATGTAAAAAAAAAAAATTGAGGCCACCTAATTTTTAGGTGGCCTTTTTTTTTAATCAAATTTAAAAAATATTTATAATGTTCAAGTGGTTGGAAAAAAACTTACCAAAAATTGTAATGGCGCCTGCTGTTGGATTAATTGGTTGGTTTGTATATGGATTTGTGCTTTGGACTTTATATATATCTTTTACTAATTCAAAAATTTTACCCAAATATGAATTATGGGGCGTTGGCCAGTATGTTAAACTTTGGGGGTCAAGAAAGTGGCTAATAGCTGTAGATAATTTACTTATTTTTACTGCATTATTTTTAATCTTCTGCGTGGTAATTGGAATTATTCTTGCAATATTTTTGGATCAAAAAATTAGAGCAGAGGGTGTTTTAAGAACAATTTACCTATACCCTATGGCTTTATCTTTCATTGTAACAGGTACTGCATGGAAATGGATTTTAAATCCAACTCTTGGTATCCAAAAAATGTTTATTGATTGGGGATTTGAAAACTTTACTTTTGATTGGTTGGTTAATCGGGAAATGGCCATTTATACCATCGTAATTGCGGGTGTCTGGCAATCTGCTGGTTTTGTAATGGCATTATTTCTAGCCGGTTTAAGATCAGTTGAGGATGAAATTGTTAAAGCAGCAAAAATAGATGGTGCTAATCTCTTTACAGTTTATTGGAAAATTTTACTTCCAATGATGAGACCAGTTTTTTTTACAAGTTTTGTAATTTTAGTTCATATATCTATAAAAAGTTATGACCTTATTGTTGCACTAACTCAAGGTGGCCCAGGTATATCAACAACAATGCCCGCATTATATATGACTCAAACCGCTTTTCACAAAAGCCAAGTTGGTTTATCAGCTGCAAGTGCAATGATGATGTTTATGGCTATAGCAGCTGTAATAATACCATACTTATATTCTGAGTTGAGGAGAGAAAATGCAAGATAAGACACACTCTTCATATAAGCAACTTGAGCAGAGATCTAAATATACAAATATGTTCTTGAGATGGTTTTTATATTTTGTACTAATAGTTTTTGCTTTTTATTTTATTTTCCCATTATACGTGATGGTTGTTACTTCTTTAAAAACAATGGAGGAAATTCGTCAAGGAACACTATTAACTTGGCCAAGTGGATTAAATTTTGATTCTTGGGCTGTTGCATGGGGAGGTAGAGGATATGGAGCAGGTGATACTTTTTTAAAACCATACTTTTGGAATTCAATTAAAATGGTTGTTCCAGCTGTATTTTTTTCGACATTTATTGGGGCAATGACAGGATATGTTTTAACAAAATGGAGATTTAAAGGAGACCAATGGGTATTTCTTTTTTTATTATTTGGGTGTTTCATTCCATTTCAGGCAATCTTACTCCCAATGGCAAGAACTTTGGGAGTTTTAGGGATATCAAATTCTGTAGTTGGACTTGTACTAGTTCATACAGTTTATGGAATTCCGTTTACAACTTTGTTTTTCAGAAATTATTATGTCTCCGTTCCAACAGAATTAGTAAAAGCTGCTAGAATAGATGGGGCTGGTTTTTTTAAAATATTTTTCAAAATTTTACTTCCTATATCAGCACCAATAATTGTTGTAACAGTTATTTGGCAATTTACTCAAATATGGAATGACTTTTTATTTGGGTCAACCTTTTCATTTGGAGAGGCAGCGCCAATTCAAGTTGCGTTAAATAATATGGTTTTATCAAGCACAAGCGTTAAAGAATATAATGTAGATATGGCTTCAGCAATAATTGCAGGCATTCCTACACTTATTGTTTATGTTTTAGCAGGCAAATATTTTATTAGAGGATTAACTTCAGGAGCAGTGAAAGGATAAAGATGAAAACATTAAAAATTGATGAATTATCAAAAAATTTTGGAACAACAGAAGTATTAAGAAAAATTAATTTAGAGATAGACGAAGGAAATTTCTTAGTACTTTTAGGTCCTTCGGGCTGTGGAAAATCAACATTATTAAATATTATAGCTGGTTTAGAGACAATAAATGAGGGGAATGTATATATAGATGATTACAATGTAAGCAAAGTAGAACCAAAAGACCGAAATATTGCAATGGTATTTCAGTCTTATGCTTTGTATCCATCCATGAATGTCCGAGAAAATATGATATTTGGCCTTAAACAAGCCAAAGTATCAAAAGAAAAAATTGAGGAACAGTTACAAAAAGTTTCAAAATTTTTGCAAGTAGATGCTTTACTAGAAAGGAAACCTTCGCAACTATCAGGAGGTCAAAGACAACGTGTTGCTATTGGAAGAGCGCTAGTAAGGGAGCCTAGAATATTTTTATTTGATGAACCACTATCTAATTTGGATGCAAAATTAAGAGTTGAGATGAGAAGAGAGATTAAAAAACTTCATCAACAGCTTAAAACAACTGTAGTTTATGTTACTCATGACCAAACTGAGGCTATGAGTTTAGGTACCAATATTGCAATAATGAATCATGGTGTAATCCAGCAAAATGATACCCCAGAAAATATTTACAACAAGCCTAGCAACACATTTGTGGCAGATTTTATTGGTTCACCATCAATGAATTTGATTAAAGGTAATCTAAAACAAAGTTCAAATCAAATTTCATTTATTGCCAATGGTTCAAACTTTGAAATTCCAATAAATGGATATGATTTAAAAGAAAAATCTAATTTAGAAGACAAAGAAGTTTTTTTTGGTATTAGACCAGAGCATATATTCTTTAAAAAATCTAATGAGGGAGATTTTGAAATTAATCTAAGAGCTGATTTAAGTGAGTATATTGGTCATGAGCAAATAATGACTTTTGATTATGAAAATCAAGAAGTATTAGCTAAATTTCCATCTACAATAAAAATTGAATTATCAAAAAATACGAAATTATATTTTGATTTAACACAAATTTCATTATTTGATGCTAAAACTGAGGAAAGGATTTAAATGAAAGTAAAATATTTTGATCTTAAAAATAAAAGAGTTTTTATTACAGGAGGAGGATCTGGAATAGGTGCTTCTATAGTAGAGCATTTTTGTGAGCAGGAATGCGATGTTTATTTCGTTGATATAAATAAAAAAGAGTCAAATAAATTAATTAAAGATCTTAAAAAAAAGGGTTTTAAAGCACCTCATTTTATTGAATGTAATCTTTTAAAAATCAAAAAATTAGAAAATATAATTAAAAAAATAATAAAATCAAAAGGACCTATTGATATTTTAATAAATAATGCAGCCAATGATGATAGGCATTCTACTAAACAGGTAGATGAAAAATATTGGAACAATAGAATGGATGTAAACTTAAAACATTTTTTCTTTACAATTAAAGCTGTTTTAAAAGGAATGATTCAAAAAAAAGGTGGAGCTATTGTAAATTTGAGTTCAGTTTCTTGGATGTTGGGGGAAGGTGACAAAGTTGCTTACGAAACAGCAAAATCTGCTGTTATTGGTTTAACTAGGTCTTTTGCAAGAGAATTTGGTAAATACAATATTAGATGCAACTCTGTCACTCCAGGATCAATTGCTACTGAACGCCAAATAAAGCATTGGTTAACGCCTAAATATAAAAAATTTATTCTTGATAAACAATGTTTGAAAAGGCAATTAAAACCAGCTGATGTAGCTAGTTTAGTTGTTCATCTCTCTTCTGATGTGTCCTCAGGGTGCACTAAACAGAACTTTATTATAGATGCTGGTATCACCTAAGATATAGATTTGTGCCTAAGAAAGTAAAAATCTCAGTTATCGGAATTGGTTTAATGGGGTTACAGCATATTAAAGCAATCCAAAGATCTAAAAATGCTTCTCTTCACTCAATTGTAGAAATAAAAAAAACAGGCAATGAATTAGCGAAAAAATTCAAAGTTCCACTATATAAAAATACTAAAATACTATTAGAAACTGATAAGCCTGATGCCGTTGTAGTTGCAACTCCAAATGTTTTACATGAAACGGATACTGTACAATTTTTAAATTCAAAAATACCTGTTTTGTTAGAAAAACCTATTTCAGATAATATTAAATCAGCAAAAAAAATTATAAGTAGTGCAAATAAAAATAAAACATCTTTATTAATAGGATATCATAGACGACATAATTCTATAGTTAATAAAGTAAAAAAAATAATAGAAGGTAAAAAACTTGGCAAAATTGTATCTGCAAATATTTTATGTTGGCTTTATAAACACAAAAATTATTTTAATGAAAAATGGAGAATAAGTGATGGCGGTGGTCCATTAGGTATTAATTTAGTTCATGATATTGATATGATTTGTTATTTACTTGGCCCGGTAAAATATGTTCAGGCTTTTAAATCAAATAGTATAAGAAAATACAAGGTTGAAGATACAGCTTCAGTAAATCTATTTTTTAAGTCCGGTGCTTTATGTACTTTAAATATATCTGACACTATTGCTTCTCCTTGGAGTTATGAGTTAACCGCTGGTGAAAATCCTGCTTATCCAATAACTGATCAATCATCTTATTTTATAGGAGGAACAAAAGGCTCTGTTCAATTTCCGAATTTAAAATATTGGTATTATCAAAAAGAAAGAAGTTGGTGGAATAGAATTCATAATAATAAAATAAATGTTCAAAAGAGTAATGAAACTTTAATTAATCAAATTGATCATTTCTCTAAAGTCGTAATAAAAAAAGAAAAACCTAAAGTGACAGGTAATGATGGTCTAAACTCTCTTATTATTTTTGATGCAATAAATAAAAGTTCAAAATCAGGAAAAAAAATAAAAATTAACTAACTTTTTTAACCTTTTTTGATCCTTCAACTCTAATAAACATAACTCCAAAAATTATAATACCTACAAGACCTATTATTTTACTTACATCTGCAGGTACACCAAAAATTAAAAAATTAATTATGGTTGACCATAATAACTGTGAATATTGAAAGTTAGTTACAAAAGATAAATTTGATAATTGAATCGCATAAATAATTATAAAGTGACTTATGAAACCAAAAATACCCATTGCTACTAATCCTATCCAATAAAAATTATTCTCAATTGGTGTCCAATTAAAAGAAATATAAATAGTAAAAATTAAAGCACCAGTAACAGCGGTATAAAAAACTGCTGAGAAAGGTTCATTGTTTCCAGAAATAAGTTTGGTAAAGAATTGATAAAGTGCCCAACATAATGGAGGGACTATTGGGAAGATTAGCTCAGGTGATAATATTTTCATACTAGGACCTAAAGCGTAAACAATTGACCCAAAACTTAACAGCATTAAAATTATACCTTTGGGAGATAAAATATCTTTTAAAAAGTACGCTGATAATAATGAAACAATTAATGGTGCACTAAAAAAAACCACATATAAATCAACTAAATCAAATCTTTGTAATGAGTTAAACATAAAGAATGTTGCTGTAACCATTAATAAAGATCTAACAATTTGAACTTTAAAGTTTCTTGTTAAATTTAGTTTTGGCTTAAAAAGTAAAAAATAAACACAAAGTGCAATAAAATGGAAAAAAAATCTGCCCCATACTGCTTGAGTAACAGGCATAACACTTCCTAAATATTTTGCTGTAGAGTCCATGCATACAAATAAAAAAAAACCTGAAGCAGATAGAAAAATTACTTTAAACAAGGAAGTTTTTGGATTTTTAGACATGGGAGGTTTTTATCAATCAATCAAAAGCTACATTACAACGCCAACTTGCCAAGGATTAAATTCCTCATCACCGTAGCCATTAATTTCACTTTTTGATTTATTTCCTGAAGCGGTATTTACAACAAGATCAAATATCTTACTTCCAACTTTTTCAATATCTTCTTTTCCTTCAGCTATTGTTCCACAATTAATATCCATATCTTCTTCCATTTTTTCATACATTGCAGAATTGGTTGACAATTTTAAACTTGGTACCGGTTTACATCCAAAGCAAGAACCTCTACCTGTAGTAAAACATATAACATTTGCACCGG
>CACEDU010000008.1 GCA_902558435.1 uncultured Pelagibacteraceae bacterium
TATATGTTTGACATAACTAAGCAAAAAAAATAAAAATTAGTAATTAACGAATCATAAAGATTCGTTTATAAAAAAAGGGAGCTAAAGATGGCTAAAAGAAGAAAAAAAGCTGCTAAAAAGAAAACTAAGAAAAAAGCTAAGAAAAAAGCTAAGAAGAAAAAAAGAAGATAGTTTAGTATTCTTTTTAACTGATAACGCTTCTCATAGCGCTTGCGTGGGAAGCGTTTTTTTTTAGTCTACTAATTCTTGACTTGCTACTTCTTCACTTGAAGACTTTTCTTCAACCTTCTGAATTTGTTTTTCTAAATTTCTTTTTAGGGCTTTGTCTAGCTTTTTCTGAGCATCCTCTAAATTTGAACCCATAACTATTTGAAATTCAGTTAAAAGTCTCTCATAAGCCTTTTCAAATAGTTGTCTCTCACTATATGATTGATCTATCATAATATCATCACCTTTATTTAAATCTCTTACTACTTCTGCAAGATCATAAATTTTACCTGATGAGATTTTTGCTTCATATTCCTGAGCTCTTCTGCTCCACATTGAGCGTTTTATTTTTGGTTTACTTTTTAAAATACTAACGCATTTATTTATTTGATTAATAGTTGCTAGAGGTCTTAAGTGAGATTGTTTATTAACTGGAACCATTCCGTTTGCTTTATCTTTTTCAAATTTTAGAACATACGTTTCAACATCAATTCCGCCTATATTTATTTTCTTTGTTTCAGTTATTTGTCCAACTCCATGTTTTGGATAAACAACATAATCTTTTACTTTATATAATCTCTTTTCAGTATCTTGTTTTTTTACTTTTTTAATCTCAGGTTTTTGCTCATTATTTTTGGGAATTCTCAGAGGATCAGCTTTTACCTCTGCTTTATCCTTTTTTTTAATTTCTTTTACTTTTTTGATTTCTTTTACTAATCTTTTCTTATTTATATCTTTAGATATTTTTTTAGGTTTAGGCTGTTTTATAGCTTTTTTAACTTTAATAATTTTTTTTACTGGTTTAACTTTCTTCTTAACAACTTTTTTTTTCTTCTTATTCAAGATTTTCTTTAAAATATTTTTCATACTTGTCTTTTACATCTTTAAATTGTTCGTGATCCGCAGGAGGATCTTTTTTTTCACTAATGTTTGGCCATATATCAGCATATTTTTTATTTACTTCCAACCATTTACCATTCTCATCATCATTATCCGATATTATGGCGTCTACTGGACATTCTGGCTCGCAAACGCCACAATCTATACACTCATCCGGTTTAATTACAAGCATATTTTTCCCTTCATAAAAGCAATCCACTGGACACACCTCTACACAATCCATCAACTTACATTTGATGCATTTATCATTTACTAAATAAGTCATAATTTTTTTTGACGAACTTTTTCTTTAATGTCTCCTACAATTTTTGGATTTAAATAAAGCAAACCAGATAATCTTCTCATTAAGTTGGTTTCGTACATGTCTGCATCTTCGTCTGAATATATAATATCCCATAAAGCCTCTATTATTATTTCTTTATCTTCATCTGTAATGTTTTTAATCTCCCTAGTAAATTCAAGTATTTGATTTGAGTCTCTCTCCTTCTTTTCAGCATCTATCAAAATTTTATCAATTTCATTAGGATCTGCTCCCATTTCAATAATTGAATCTTTAATAATTTTTTTTTCTTTATCTGTATAATTCTCATCAATTCTTGCTGAATGAATTAATAAACAGGCCACTGCCATTATTGATGGATGATTATTATCCTTTTCTGTTTCTTCTTTTTTAAAAATATTAAACATTATTTTAAGTTAAGTTGTGAAAGCACATTAAATGGATTGTCATTAATGTTCTTGTTTTTATTCTTTTTAATAACTTTTCTTGATGGAATATATTTAAAGTGAAGATCGTTATCTTTTTCATAAGTTTTGTAATTCATTTTTTTTATTAATTTCACAAAATTTTCTTTATTACAACCTAACAAATTAAGCATTTCGGGAATTAACTTGATTTCTTTAATTTTATCCTCTGACTTACTATTAAAAATCATTAGAAACAACCTCTCTAAAATATCTATTCTAACATACAAATTTTCAAATTTTTCAAAACCACACAAAAGCATTAGATTTTTATTTAATATTTTCTTTTCCTCTAAAAAGTTTAATCCAAAGGTTGGAGGAGAGAAATCAAAACTTTTTTCATTAAAGTTTTTCCATAAAAGAATTCTTAATGACACAGAACTTGGCTTAAATAGCCTAAATAAAAAAACATGATATCTTCCAAACTTTACACCTAAGTTTCTTAATTTTCTTCTATCGTCTTGGTTAAGTTTATTTAAGTAATTTAAAACTTCATCTCTCTTAACGACACCATTATTTTCATAAAGATGATATGCCAAAGCTCTTAACTCGGAATTATTATCCTTTACGTTTTTTAAATCTATTAGACTTTTTAACTCTGTTTCAATTTTATTATTTAACCAGTTTTGTAAATAAGAATTTAGTCTTGATTTTTCACTGTTCTCAATCATTTCATCAATAATTAATTGAATTTGTGGGTTTAGATAGTCTGAACCTGGAATTAATCTAGCTATTTGATTGTTATTCCAATAAATTTTAAAATCTTCTCTTAATTCTATTAAACTGGTATCAATTATTTGGCTAATTCTTTTTATAATTTCTGGACCAACATTTTGTCTAGCAGCTTTTTTCAATGATTTGATGTCTGCATCTAAAGTATCAACTTTTAAATCTAATTCTAATTTTAGTCCTTTTAAACGACCAATATATTGTTGGTTAATCATGACTTTTTCGTCATTAACAATTTCAGTTTCAAACATTATATCTTGTTTTAATCCTCTAGCTAATACACTTGCCCTTTTATCAATGAATGTTTTTGTTAATTCTTCGTGTAATCTATCAGATAGTTTATCCTCAAGATTTTTTGTTCTTTCTATCCAGTAATCCTGATTTTCAACCCAATTAGACTTATTTGATACGTAAGCCCACGTTCTTACATTTGCGATTCTATTTGATAGCGAATCTACATTTCCGTCTAGCTTATCTAGCAAGGAAAGCTGTTCTTTCATGTAGTGGTTTGGAACTTTTTTATTTCCAGTTGTTAAAAAATTGAAGATTTTACTAACTACTTCAAAATGGTGACCATAAGTTTTCTTTACAAAATCTGGTATTTGACAACATTCCCAAAGTATTTTTAAAATTTCAGTATTATCTTGAATTTCTGTGTTTGGTGACTCTTTCAAGAAATACTTTAAGACCTTTTCGTCTTGGCATTCATTTATTCTTCTTAGCCAGTCTTTCTGAGGTTTATTTTCTAAAGATTTTAACAATGATACTTTATTACTAAAATTTAATCTTGAGTTCCTCCAAAAGATTGTTTGAATATCTGGAAAATTATGAGTTTCCAATGCTTCGATCTCCTCTGGTTGAATTTCTTTACATTCACCAGTTGTACCAAAAATTCCATCATTTAAATATCTCCCCGCTCTCCCTGCAATTTGCCCTATCTCAGAGATATTTAAATTTCTTAATTTTTTTCCATCAAACTTTTTTAAATTTGAAAAATAAATATTATCAAGATCCATATTTATTCCCATTCCAATTGCATCAGTTGCTACTAAATAATCAACATCTCCAGATTGATATAAATTTACCTGTGCATTTCTTGTTTTAGGACTTAGTGAACCCATTACTATAGCTGCTCCACCTTTTTGACGTCTAATTAATTCTGCAATTGCGTATACTTCCTCAGTAGAAAAAGCAATTACAGCGCTCTTTCTCTCAATTCTTGAAATCTTCTTATGACCACCAAATGATAATTTTGAGAGTCTTTCTCTATTTTTAAATTCAATATCATCATCAAGTTTTTGAATAATTTTTTTGATTGAGTTTGAACCCATCAACATAGTAAGTTTTTCACCTCTCATATTTAACAATCTATCTGTGAAAATATGACCTCTCTCATGATCATTGCACATTTGTATTTCATCGATACCAACAAACTCCAAACTTTTATCCAAAGGCATAGACTCCACAGTGCACAGAAAATATATTGCATTTATTGGTATAATTTTTTCTTCACCTGTAATTAAAGCTACTTTTGATGGATCAACTTTTGTAATAATTTTGTCATACACTTCTCTTGCTAAAAGTCTTAATGGAAATCCAATCATTCCAGAGTCGAAAGAAAGCATAGTTTCAATAGCCAGGAAGGTTTTTCCTGTATTTGTAGGTCCAAGAACTGCAGTAATTTTATTTTTTGTCATTTCTAGCTTTGGTGTGAATTATTTTACAAATACTATATGTTGTTACCTCTAAAGAACAAAAATAGGCTAAAACTAGTCCGAATCATTGAGGAAAAAGTTCTCATTTTTATTATTTAATGCTTTAAGGTTATCATAATTTCAAAAAATTAAATATATTTTTTTATGCCTCAGAAATTATGGGAAGCAGATTCTAAAACTAAAACAAAATCGAATTTATTTGAGTTTGAAAAATTTTTAGCAACAAAGTTTAATTATAAATCTTATAAAAATTATAAAAAACTATTTAATTGGACAATCAAAAACCCAAAGCTTTTTTGGTCTTCAATTTGGGAATTTTCAAACATCAAAGGTATTAAAAATGATAATTTTTATTTTCCTAAAGAAATTATTAAAAGTAAGTTTTTATTAAAATCCAAGTTAAATTATGCAGAAAACCTTCTATCAAAAAATGATGACTCAAAGGCTGTAACTTTTATTAGTGAAAATGGATATAGAGAAGAAAAGTCATGGAAAGAATTAAATAATAACACCTTAAAATTTATTAATTTTTTTAAAGAAAATAAAATAAAAGAAAAAGATAGAATTGCAGCATATACAGTAAATCAAATTGAGATAGTTGAGGGTTTTTTGGCAACTAGCGCAATAGGAGCTATATGGTCATCATGTTCTCCAGATTTTGGAACACAAGGTGTTATAGAAAGATTTTCCCAAATTAAACCAAAACTTTTAATCATCACTGATAGATACTATTATAATGGTAAAGAAATTAATATTATCGATAGACTACCTGCCATTCTCAAGAAAATAAAATCTATTAAAAGCGTTCTAATTATCAATTATCCAGGTAAAAAAAATTTAAAACAAAAAAAGGTAAAAGGAGTAAACTTTTTTTATTATAATAAATTGAAAGATTCAAAAGAAAATAAATTTCAATTTAAAAAATTCGATTTTGATAAAGAATTAGCAATTTTGTATTCAAGTGGAACTACAGGTAAACCAAAGTGTATATGTCACAGAGCTGGTGGCGTTTTACTTCAACATTTAAAAGAACACAAACTTCATTGTAACGTAAAACCAGGTGATAATGTATTTTATTTCACTACTTGTGGATGGATGATGTGGAATTGGCTAATGACTTTTTTAGCATCAAAGGCCTCAATAGTTCTTTTTGACGGTTTTCCAATGTATAAAAGAAGTGATTTGCTTCTAAAAATAGCTGAAAAAGAAAAAATTTCCCTATTTGGCATAAGTGCAAAATATATAGATCAATTAAAAAAATTAAATTTAAATATAAAGACTAAGTATAAACTAAAATATCTTAAAACTATTTGTTCTACTGGATCACCATTATCATCTGACGGCTTTGATTATGTTTACAAGAATATAAAAAAGAATGTTCATTTAGCTTCTATTGCAGGTGGAACAGACCTTGTTTCATGTTTTGTATTAGGAAATATTTACTCTCCTGTTTTTAGAGGTCAAATTCAAAATAACGGATTAGGAATGAATACAGATGTTTTTTCTGAAAAAGGAAAGTCTTTAGTTAATAAAAAAGGTGAATTAGTTTGTAAATCACCATTCCCTTCAATGCCAATTTATTTTTGGAATGATAAAAACAATAAGAAATATAAGTCAGCTTATTTTGAAAAATATAAAAATGTTTGGCATCACGGAGATTATGCAGAAAGAAAAACTAACGGCGGATATGTTATTTATGGAAGATCTGATGCAACACTTAATCCTGGTGGTGCTAGATTAGGTACTGCAGAAATTTACTCTATTGTTGATAAATTCAAAGAAGTAAAAGAGTCTATAGTTATTGGACAGTCGTGGGATAATGATGTGAGAATTATATTGTTTGTTGTTCTAAAGAAACCTAAGTCATTAAATGAAGCTTTATCTTTAAAAATAAAAAAAGCTATACGTTTAGATGCATCCCCACGGCATGTGCCCAAAAAAATAATCGAAGTAAACGATATTCCTAGAACTAAAAATAATAAAATTGTAGAATTAGCAGTTAAAAATGCAGTAGAGGGAAATAAAATTGAAAATATTCAGGCATTAAGTAATCCTGAAGCATTAGTAGATTATAAAAATATTAAAGAACTAAAAACTTAATGATAAAAAAGAAGATCAAAAATTTGAATTTATCAGCAACACTAAAAATTAATGAGATATCAAAAAATCTTGAAAATGAGGGTAAAGAGGTTATAAAATTTGGGTTTGGTCAATCTCCTTTTAATATTCCTGATACGATTGTTGATGAATTAAAAAAAAATGCTTTCCAAAAAAGCTATTTACCTATCCAAGGACTCCAACAACTTAGAGAGGCAATTGCTAATTTTGAGTCAAAAAAAAAAAAAAAAACATTTAATTCAGAACAAATAATAATTGGTCCTGGATCTAAAGAATTAATGTTTTTGTTGCACATGTCTTTTGAAGGTGAAATTATTCTACCATCTCCTAGCTGGGTATCTTATAAACCTCAATCTTTAATTGCAGATAATAAATATCATTGGATTAGTACAACAAGTGATAACAATTGGTATCCTACAGCTGAAATTTTAGAGGAATTAGTATCTAAAGATAAAAATAAGAATTATTTATTAATATTAAATTCTCCAAATAATCCATCAGGGCAAGTCTGTAAAAACTTTAAAGAAATAAGTGAAATCATTGAAAAATATAAAATAATTGTTTTATCAGATGAAATATATTCTGATTTAAGTTTTGAAAAGGAAAATGACTCTATTTTTAATTATTGCCCATCAGATACAATTATAAGCAGTGGATTAAGCAAATGGTGTGGTGCCGGAGGATGGAGATTAGGATATTTCTTAATTCCTGAGGAACTTAATCATTATAAAAATTCAATTAAAATTCTAGCAAGTGAAACATTTTCATCAGTTAGCGCCCCTATTCAATTTGCAGCAATAAAAGCATTTGAAGGAAATCATAGTGAATATTTGCTAAAATCAAGAAAAATTCTAAACGCGGTTGGAAACTATGTTTATGAATTTTTAAAATCAAATAATGTTTCTATGAATAAGCCAATGGGTGGATTTTATTTAATGCCAGAATTTTTGAACAAAAACTTTAATTCATCAAGTGAAATGTGTAGTGATCTATTAAAAAAAAAAAATGTGGCTATATTACCAGGATCGGATTTTGGATTTGATAAAGAAAGATTAATTTCAAGATTAAGCTATACAGATTTTGATGGTAAAAATTTTATTTCAAAAATAAATTCAGATACAATTATAGATTTCGATACTATTGAACTCCTAGCACCAAAAGTAGTAGAAGGTGTAAAGAGAATTAATGATTGGGTAGAAAATGCCTAATATGAACAAAAACCCAATTTGATCAAATATAAAATTAGAATTATTCTAAAAAAATTTCTGGACAACATAAATAAATTTTGTTTCTATTCTCGATTATAACTAACTAAAAAAGAGAGGGAAAATGAAAAAAATATTATCTACTCTATCAAGCTCTTTAATTCTTTTTGCGGCTTTATTTTCTTTTAATAATATTGCAAAGTCTGCAGAGTTTTTTACGATAGGAACAGGAGGACCTACTGGAGTTTATTTCCAAACAGGTAATGCTATTTGTAAAATGTTGCATAAATCTGCCATTAGTAAAGATCATGGTAGAAAAAAAGGAACTGCAAAAGCATATAGATGTACAGCTCCTTCTACTGGTGGATCAAACTATAATATTGGTCAAATAAAAGAGGGTGAGTTTCAATTTGGTGTAGCTCAATCTGATTGGCAATTCCATGCAGTAAATGGATCAAGCAAATGGGAAGGCAAAAAATTTGGAAAACTTAGAGCAGTTTTTTCTGTTCATAATGAACCATTCCAAATTTGGGCAAGTGCATCTTCTGGAGTAACTAATTTTAAAGGACTAAAAGGGAAAGTTGTTAATATTGGAAATCCAGGTTCTGGACAAAGAGGAACTATGGAAGAGCTAATGAAAGCAATGGGTGTTTCTAATAGTTACTTTAAGTCAACAACTGAACTTACTTCTTCTGAACAAGTTAAAGCTTTATGTGATGGAAAAATAGATGCTTATGGATATTCTGTAGGTTTTCCAAATGGTGCTATGGAACAAGCAGCAACGTGTGCAGCAAAAGCAAGACCAATTAATCTTACAGGTGGCCCAGTTCAAGGTTTAATTGATGGTGCAGATTATTATGCCAAAGCTGTTATACCTGCAGGAACTTATACTGGTCAAACATCTGATGCTACTACTTTTGGTGTAAAAGCTACAGTTGTAACTAGTGCTGATGTTTCAGAAGAATTAGTTTACTTAGTAACAAAAGCTGTTTTTGAAAATTTTGATGATTTTAGGAAACAACACCCAGCTTTTGGATCATTAGAGAAAAAAAATATGATAGCTGATGGTTTATCAGCTCCTTTGCATCCTGGTGCAATAAAATACTATAAAGAAGCTGGACTAATGTAGTCTTATCATTTTATTTATTTTAAAAGGCCCAATTTATTGGGCCTTTTTTTTGTTATAATAACTCTAAATGGAAAATATAATTAAGAATCGAATAAAAGAAGATCTATCACCTACAAGAAATTTAAAAGGTTTTCACTTAAAAATAGTTGCTCTAATAGCAATAATTTGGTCATTATTTCAACTTTGGTATGCTTCTCCTTTTCCATTTATGTTTAATTTTGGAATGTTTAAGGGATTACCTGCTAGAGCAATTCATTTAGGCTTTGCTTTAACTTTAGCTTTTTTAATTTTTCCAACTATGAGAGGAGGAAAAATAAATTTTTTTGATATTTTAATAAGTATACTTGGGTGTTTTTGTTGTTTATATATTTATTTTTTCTATGATCAATTAGTTGAAAGAGGTGGAATTTTATTAAATATTCAACTTACTGAGAGTTTTAATTTTCCGATTGAATTAGTAATCGGGATACTTGGAATACTAATTTTATTAGAGGCAACCAGAAGAGTTATTGGAATTCCTTTAGTTATAATTGCCATTTGTTTTTTATTATTTTCTTATTTTGGCAAGTATGCGCCCGAAATAATTTCTCATGGGGGGCTGTCTTTAAAAAGATTGGTTGGATTTCAATGGTTAGATCAAGAAGCAATATTTGGTATACCAATTGGCGTTTCTGTTGATTTTATCTTCTTATTTGTATTATTTGGTGCTTTACTTGAAACAGCAGGCGGAGGAAAATATTTCTTAGATTTAGCATTTGCAATGGTTGGAAAGATGAGAGGGGGGCCAGCTAAAGCCGCAATACTTGGTTCAGGTATGACCGGACTAATATCTGGATCTTCAATAGCAAATACTGTTACTACTGGAACTTTCACAATTCCTATTATGAAAAAGACAGGATTTTCAAAAGAAAAAGCCGGCGCAATAGAGGTATCATCCTCAGTTAATGGGCAAATTATGCCACCTGTAATGGGGGCAGCGGCATTTGTCATTGCAAGTTTTATTGGAGTTACATATTTTGAAGTTGTAAAACATGCTTTTTTGCCAGCTATAATTTCATACATAGCATTGTTTTATATATCTCATCTAGAAGCTTTAAAATTAAATCTAAAAGGAATGGAGGAAAAAGATGTACCAAATCTAAAAAAAACTTTTTTATCAGGTTTACATTTTTTGATTCCTATCTTTGTTTTAATTTATTTGTTAGTTTATATGAGATACACTGCATCGTATTCAATTTTTTATGCAACAACTGCTTTAGTATTTGTAAATTTAATAAAATTAATACTAAAAGAGAATAATTTTAAATTTGCAATTATATCTTGGTATAATCAAACAATAGTTGGTTTTCAAAAAGGCGCAATTAATATGATTGGAGTTGGTATAGCAATAGCAACTGCTGGTATAATTGTTGGAGCAGTAGGATCAACGGGTTTAAGTACTAATTTAATAATTGTAATTGAATCTATAGCTAAAGATAATGTAACTATTCTTTTATTTCTTACTATAATTTTATGTCTTTTGCTTGGAATGGGTTTACCTACTACTGCAAATTACGTCGTCGTTGCTTCCTTGATGGCTACAGTTTTAGTAGATGTAGGAAATGCTTCAGGTTTTATTTTTCCATTAATTGCTGTTCACTTATTTGTATTTTACTTTGGTTTAATGGCAGATGTTACGCCACCAGTAGGCCTTGCATCGTATGCAGCAGCAGCAATTTCGGGTGGTGATCCATTGAAGACTGGTGTTCAAGCTTTTTGGTACAGTTTACGAACCGGGATATTGCCAATTGTATTTTTATTTAATCATGAACTACTTTTAATTGGAATAGAAAATATTTGGCATGCTATAATTGTAATCATAACATCTTTGATAGGAATTTTAGTCTTCACTTCAGCTACTCAAGGTTGGTTTATAAATAAATTACGTTGGTACGAAATTTTAATTTTTTTAGTGATTTCAATTTCATTTTTATCCCCAGAGTTTGTTTTAAACAAATTTTATCCTAAATATAATTACTTAAATATTGAACAAATTCAAAATAGTGTATTTGATCCTGAAAAAGAAGTCAGAATTAAAGTCACACGATTAAGCGAATATGGTGAAAGATATAAATTATTTTTAATAGAAAAAAATTCTTTTGACAAAAAATTTAATTTAAAAGATTATGGAATGGATTTAATAAACGAAAATAATACTATAGTTGTTGATAATCTTAATTGGAAAGGAAAGGCTAAAAAGTCAGGAATTGAAATTGGAGATTTTATAAGTGAGTTTAAAATTCAAAATTTAAATAGACCCGACAAAAAAATTGTTTACCCAATTGCTTTGATTTTCTTAATTATTTTTGGATACTTAAATAAAAAAAGGCAAATTTAACCACCTAAGCCAGCATTTGGAAGTGGTCTTCTTAAAATTTTCCAAATTCCAACCGCACTTGCAATTAATTTATTTTTATACTTGAGTTTGCAATTTATAAATACCATTGACTTTGTAACTTTTTGAATTTCTACCGTTCCCAATAATTCGTCTCCAATGTTAGAAGGAGCTATAAATTTTATATCCAATGAAATAGTTACACACGGTTTATTTCCACTTGCTCTGTGACAAGCTGTACCTGCACCTGCATCAATGATTGTACAAATATAACCACCATGAGTTATCCCAGCTTTATTTAAATGTGTTTTTTTAATCTTAGTTTTAAACTCGAATTTTTTTTTAGTAATTGATCTAAACAATAAACCACCATTATGTTTCATGTAGCTTGGCTTATTACTTAATTGTTCAAATTTTTTTTTCATTAAAGGATTATTGTCATAATTAGTATAAATAATAAAACTAAACAAAAGAAATATATTACAGATTTTTCAAGTGATACTTTCATTTATCCTTTCATTTTGGTGCGCCTGCTAGGAGTTGAACCCAGAACCTCCTGGTCCGTAGCCAAGCGCTCTATCCAATTGAGCTACAGGCGCAATTTGTACAGTTTTTATACATAATTAATAATGTAAATTATTTTTTTAGCAAATATTGATATATATATAATAAAAAAATGAATTTAGATTTATTAGTTCCAGACATTGGAGATTTTGAAAACGTTGAAATAATTGAAGTGCTTGTAAAAAAGGGCGATAAAATCAACAAAAATGACCCCGTCGTAACACTGGAGAGCGATAAATCGAGTGTTGAAGTACCATCAAATTATGAGGGTACAGTAGAAAATATAAAAGTTAAAATTGGTGACAAAGTTTCAAAAGGTGATTTGATATTATCACTATCTTCAGACAATAAGGATGAAGAGGAAAAAAATACTAAAACTTTAAGTGATAAAATCCCACCTTCAACAGAGAAGTTAATTGAGGAAGCTGAAACTGCTACAAAGCCTGATATCAAAGCTGAAACAAAAGTTGTTGAGCCAAAACAGATCAAACAAACTAGACTAATAAATGAAGTAAAGATGGTTAGTAGTAATGATGATATTGATCCTGTAGAAACAAAAGAATGGTTAGACTCTTTAAGCGCAGTTCTACAAAATGATGGTACAGAAAGAGCACATTTTTTAATAAAACAATTAATTGATCAATCCTATAAAGCTGGATCAAAAATTCCTCATACTCAAACTACTCCATACGTAAATACTATACCTCCTGAGGAAGAAAAAAGATCTCCTGGAGATCAAAATATAGAACGTAAGTTAAGATCATTAATAAGATGGAATGCTGCAGCCATGGTAGTGAGAGCAAATAAAAAATATCCTGAACTCGGTGGGCACATTGGAACATTTGCATCTGCAGCAACATTATATGATGTTGGAATGAATCATTTTTGGAGAGCAAAAAATAATAAATTTGGAGGTGATCTAGTATATTTTCAAGGTCATAGTGCACCTGGTATGTATGCGAGGGCTTTTCTTGAAGGAAGATTAAATGAAAAACAATTAGATAGATTTAGACAAGAGGTAAAAACAGGTGGGCTTTCATCGTATCCCCATCCTTGGCTAATGCCTAATTTCTGGCAGTTCCCAACTGTTTCAATGGGTATTGGTCCAATGTTAGCAATATATCAAGCAAGATTTATGAAATATCTTATTAATAGAGGATTAATTAAAGACGAAGGAAGAAAAGTCTGGGCATTTCTAGGTGATGGAGAAATGGATGAGCCCGAGTCTCTTGGTGCAATAGGGTTAGCAGCTCGTGAAAATTTAGACAATTTAATATTCGTTGTTAACTGCAATTTACAAAGATTAGATGGTCCAGTTAGAGGAAATGGAAAAATAATTCAAGAATTAGAGGGAATTTTTAGAGGCGCAGGTTGGAATGTTTTAAAAGTTATTTGGGGTTCTTATTGGGATACTCTTTTAGCAAATGATAAGACAGGACATTTAGTAAAAATTATGAATGAGACTGTGGATGGTGAATATCAAGCTTTTAAAGCAAGAAATGGTCTTTATGTTAGAGAGAAGTTTTTTGGTAAATATCCTGAAACAACTGAATTAGTTTCATCGATGTCTGATACTGATATTTGGCGATTAAATAGAGGAGGTCATGATCCTCATAAAGTTTATGCTGCTTATGATAAAGCAGTCAACCACAAAGGAAGTCCCACAGTTATTATTGCTAAAACGATTAAAGGTTATGGTATGGGAAAAAGTGGAGAAAGTGTAAATACTACTCACCAGCAAAAAAAATTAGATGTTGATGATTTGATGTATTACAGGGATAGATTTGATGTTCCTTTAACAGATGCCCAAGTCAAAAATATTGAATATTTCAAACCAGACGAAAATTCAGAAGAAATAAAATATTTAAAAAAGAGAAGGATAGAATTGGGTGGTTTTATTCCAGAAAGAACATCTTACTCAAAACCAATTAAAGCTCCAAGTAAGGATATTTTTGATTTTATGAAGACTTCTACTGGTGAAAAAGAAATGTCTACAACAATGGCACTAGTAAGAATGCTAACTAATCTTTTAAGAGATAAAAATGTTGCTCCTAAATTAGTTCCAATTATTCCAGACGAAGCTAGAACTTTTGGAATGGAAGGTTTCTTTCAAAAAATAGGAATTTATGCTCACGAGGGTCAAAAGTACGAGCCAGAAGATTCTGCACAACTTTCTTCTTACAGAGAAGAAAAAAGTGGTCAAGTTTTAGAAGAAGGTATTACGGAGGCAGGATCTATGTCATCCTGGATTGCTGCAGGTACTGCTTACACTAATCATGACATTGAAATGATACCAATTTATCTTTTCTACTCTATGTTTGGCTTTCAAAGAATTGGAGATTTTGCTTGGGCAGCCGGCGATAGCCAGGCAAGAGGTTTTTTAATTGGCGCAACAGCAGGAAGAACAACTCTTGCAGGAGAAGGGCTTCAACATCAAGATGGGCATAGTCATTTACTCGCATCTACAATTCCAAACTGTATATCTTACGATCCTACATTCCATTATGAATTAGCTATAATTTTTAGAGAAGGTTTAAGAAGAATGCATGAAAAAAATGAAAATATTTTTTACTATATTACCACAATGAATGAAAATTATCCTCATCCTGAAATGCCAAAAGATTGTGAAGATGGAATTCTCAAAGGAATGTACAAAATAAAAGAGTCATCTAGTTCTAAAGAAGCTAAGATTCAATTGTTGGGATCTGGAACAATACTTAGAGAAATGATGGCGGCATCAGATATACTCAAAAAAGAATATCAGGTAGACAGTGAAGTTTGGAGTGTTACAAGTTTCAACGAGTTAAGAAAAAATGGAATAGAAGTTGAGAGACAAAACTTATTAAACCCCTCAGAAACAAATAAAAAATCGTATATAGAGGAGTGCTTAGGAAAGCAGCAAGGACCTATCCTTGCAGCTACTGATTATATGAGAATTAATGCAGATCAAATAAGATCTTTCACAAAAAAAAGCTTTTATTCTCTAGGTACAGACGGATATGGAAGAAGCGATACAAGAAAAAATTTAAGAAGTTTTTTTGAAGTAGATAAAGAACATATAGTTGCTTACAGCCTTAGTGTTTTAGCTAAAGAGCAACTCATCACTTCAAAGTATGCTGAAGATGCAATAAAAAAGTATAATATTGATAAAAATAAACCTATGCCAACAAAAATGTAAATGTCTGATCAATCCATCAAAACATCTGCAAGTCCAAAAGTTAGGAAGTTTGCTAGAGAATTAGGTGTTGATATAAATAGTGTCAAAGGTTCAGAAAGATTAGGCAGGGTTGTAGAAAAAGATTTAAAAGAATTTGTTTCATCTAAAATTAATCAAACATATGATCCAAAAGATAGTAAAAATGAAAAAGTAATCAAAAGTGAATATCAGCATTCAGATTTTGGAAAAATTGAAGTTAAAGATATCCCTAGAGTAAAAAAAATTGCTGCTCCTCATTTAGTCAACTCTTGGACTAACATTCCACATGTAACAAATTATGACGAAGCTGATATTACTGAGATGGAAGAGTTTAGAAGTTCACTTAAAGATAATTACACTAGAGAAAAAATAAAAATTACTCCATTAGCATTTATTATTAAAGCGTTGGTAATATCGCTAAAAAAATTTCCATCTTTCAATTCATCAATTGATGATATTGAAAATGGTAAAATTACATTTAAAAAGTATTTTCATATCGGCATTGCAGTTGATACCCAACATGGACTTATGGTTCCCAAGATTAGAGACGCCAATCAAAAAGATATAAAAGAGTTAAGTAAGGAATTAAAAAAAGTAAGTGATGATTGCAGAAATTTAAAAATTGATAAAAAAGAATTTTTTGGAGGATCAATGACTATTACTAGTTTAGGTGGAATTGGTGGATCATTCTTTACACCAATAATTAATTTTCCTGAAGTTGCCATCCTTGGAATTGGCAGAAGCTATAAAAAACAGGTATTTATAGATGGAAAATTTGTTCCAAGAACTATGTTACCTTTATCACTCTCATATGATCATCGAATTATAGACGGAGCTGAGGCTGCAAAATTTAATAATGAATTAAAAGATAATTTAGGAGCAAATTTTGCTTACAACCTAAGTAAATGATTACAAAAATTGATATATTACCAGATGATCTTCAAGTGCATTTTAGTGGAGAAAACTCAGAAATTTTTCCAAATATTTGGTTGAGAGATCATGCAAAAGACGAGCAAAATTGGGATAAAAGGTCTAGTCAAAGAAAGACTTTTACAGCATCTTTAGATCTAAATTTAAAAATAAAAAACGCTGAAATATTAGAAAATGGCAAATATTTGAGCATTGCTTGGCCTGATCTAGAAAAGCCAGTCCAATATTCATTTGAATTTCTAATCAATAACAAAATAGATAAAAAAAGAGAAACAAAATCAAAATTAAAAATTTGGGGATCAAATGAAATTCACCAAGAGATATTTGTAGATTATAATTCTATCTTATCAAATGATGGATTTATAAACTTTTTAAAAAGTCTACATACTTATGGTTTTTTAGTAATTAGAAATTGTGAAACAAATTTAAAATGTGTTGAAAAAATTGCTAATAAAATTGGATATGTAAGAAATTCTATATTTGGAGGACTGTGGAGTTTTGAGTCTGACGAAAATAAGGCTGACAGCGCTTATACACAAGAAGAGTTAAGACCACATACAGACTCGACATATAGTAATGATGCTCCAGGATTACAATTATTATTATGTTGTGATTATGATGCTAAGGGTGGTGACTCAATTATGGTTGATGGATTAAAGATTGCTGAAACAATCAAAAAAGAAGATTCGCAAATGTACGATTTGCTTACGAAAATAAATGTAAAGGGTAATTACATTGGTGATGGAGTTTTTCTAGAAGCAGAAAGACCAATATTTAAATTAAATAAAAATAAAGAAATTACTCAAGTGAGTTTTAACAATTACGATCGAGCACCGTTTAGATTTGAAAAGGATTTAACTTTAAAGTTTTATGAAGCTATTAAAAAATTTGATCTACTTGCTAATAATAAAGATTACCAATGGAGACATATACTAAAACCTGGAGAGCTTTTAATATTTAATAATTGGCGAATACTTCATGGAAGAGGATCATTTAGTGGAGTAAGAAAAATGTCTGGATGTTATATTAATAAAGAAGATTTTGATAGTTCTTGTAAGATGAACGGAATAAATTAATTTAATAATTTAATTTAATAAAATGACAAAATCTCTTTCTATGATCTGCGCACTAGTTACAACTTTTATCTGGGGTACAGCTTTTATTGCTCAAGATACAGGTATGGACAATATTGGTCCTTTAACATTTAATTCAGCAAGATTTGTTGTAGGATTTTTAACTATTTTACCGCTAGCGTTACTCTTTGAAAGAAAGAAAATTAGGATAGAGATACTCTCAAAATCAAAACTTTTTATAAAATATTTAGTTTTTATGGGAGTTTCACTTTTCTTAGGAACTTTTTTACAACAAGCCGCACTTCAATACACAAATATTGCAAATGCTGCATTTTTTACAGTATTTTATGTTCCTATAGTTCCAATTTTATTATTTTTTATTTACTCAAAAAAAGTCCATTGGAGCATTTGGCCTGCAATTGGTCTTTGTGTTTTAGGTGTATATCTCCTAAGTGATTTTTCCAACTCAGAAATAATGTTAGGTGACGGTTTGGTTATTTTATGTTCCGTATTTTGGGCATTACACATAATTTTTGCAGGTAAATTCATGGAAGAATTTGATATTCCAATGTTCTATGCAGCATTACAGGCTTTATTTGTGGCAACGCTCTCAATAATTTTTTCATATGCATTTGAAGAAATTAATATTTCTAAAATTTTATTGGAAAGTAGTTCCATACTTTATGCTGGCGCATTATCAGGTGGAATTGCCTTTACATTGCAAATGTTTGCTCAAAAAAATATAGAAGAGGCACCTGCTGCAATTATTTATTCTTTAGAAGGTGTATTTGCAGCAATTGCTGGATGGATAATTCTTAATCAATTTTTAACCACAAATAACATGATTGGATGTTTTTTAATATTAGTCGCTGTAATTTCTTCTCAAATCTCTCCGAGCACTAAAACTTAAGAATATGCAATTACAAAAAGAATTAATGCAAGAAATATTCTATAATAAACAAAAAGGTTTAAATTAAAACTTCTTACATAAATCAAAAAATATTTTATTGTCAAATAAGAAACAATAAATGATAATAGGACTGCAAATATAAACAAAAAATTCATATCGACATTAGTGTTAATAATATCTTTCATGCTTAGTACACTTGCTCCAGCTAATGCAGGTATGGATAAGTAAAATGATATTTTAGAAGAATCTACTCTATCAAAATTTAAAAACCTTGATGCAGTAATTACAATTCCAGATCTACTAACTCCTGGTATGATCGCTAACATTTGAAAAAAACCTATTATTAAAATGTTTTTAAGATTTAAATTATTATTAATTTTATTTTTTATTGTAGATCTGTCAGCAATAAACAATAATATTCCAAATATTAATGTAGTCCAAGCTATTACTTTTAAATTTCTTAAATTTTCAATTAAACCGGATGAATAAAAAAAGTAGCCAAAAATAATTAATGGAATTGATCCTAAAACTATCAAAAGGAATAAAGATTTATTCTTAGTAATATTTATTAAATCTTTTATAAAATAAAAAATAATTGCTAAAAGCGACCCTAGATGAAGGCTTATATCTAGTTGAAGTGAGCTAATATTAAAATTAGAAATTTTTGAAATGATAATGAGATGAGCAGATGAACTTACGGGGATAAATTCGGTAAATCCTTGTATGAATGCTAATATTGATGCTTCTATATATTTTGAAATCATTTGAGAATTGAATAGATAGTTAAAAGATTACTTAAATAAGGCAATTACTATTACGCATAGCTACTATGCAAATTTCAAAAAAATAAGAAAAAATAGGGATTTTTGAAAATATATGTCAGAATGTATTACCTAGTTATACTTTATAGATAATTGAAATTCGTATATAAGCCGACTTCTATGACTAATAAAATGCTTCAATTCGTAGATATAGGTCAACAAAATCCACCTAAAAGAGACAAATCTCTAAGAAAGGATGATTTTGGCGAGATATATCAAGAATTTATACATGATAGAGCCAAAGAGCAGTCTAGTAGATGTTCACAGTGTGGGGTTCCTTTTTGTCAGGTTCATTGTCCTTTAAGCAATAATATTCCAGATTGGTTGAAACTCACTGCAGAAGGAAGGTACGAAGAAGCATATCACTTATCACAAAGCACAAATAATATGCCTGAAGTATGTGGAAGAATTTGTCCTCAGGACAGACTGTGTGAGGGTAATTGTGTAATAGAACAGTCAGGGCATGGCACTGTTACTATAGGATCAATTGAAAAATATCTAACTGACAAGGCATGGGAAAATGGATGGGTTAAACCAATAAAAGTAAAAATTGAAAATGAACAAAGTGTTGGGATTATAGGTGCAGGACCTGCAGGGTTAGCTTGCGGTGAAGAGCTTAGAAAAAAAGGATATCAAGTAACAATATACGATAGATATGATAGAGCTGGTGGATTACTTATTTATGGAATTCCAAACTTCAAATTAGAGAAACATGTAGTTGAAAGAAGAATTAAACTTTTAAAAGAAGGAGGAATAAAATTTGTAAACAATTTTGAAGTTGGTAAAGACTCTACATTCAAAGAACTACAATCCAAACATGATGCAATCTTAATTTCTACGGGTGTCTACAAACCAAGAGAAGTAAATTTACCAGGAAATGACCTAAGTAATATTTTTCCTGCAATGGAATTTCTAACAGCATCAAATAAAAAAGGCTTGGGTGATAAAGTTGAGATATTTGATAATGGTACACTTAATGCTGAAGGAAAAGATGTTGTTGTTATTGGTGGAGGAGACACAGCAATGGATTGTGTGAGGACATCAGTTCGACAAAAAGCTAAATCTGTAAAATGTTTATACAGAAGAGATAGAGAAAATATGCCCGGATCTGCTAGAGAAGTAGGAAATGCAGAGGAAGAAGGTGTTGAATTTATTTGGTTGAGTAATCCAAAAGAATTTAAAGGATCTAATAAAGTTAAGAGTATTATAGTGGATAAAATGAAATTAACTGACCCTGATGAGAGTGGAAGAAGAAAACCAGTTGTAGAAGAAAATTCAGAATTTGAAATAAAAGCAGATTTAGTGATTAAGTCTCTAGGATTTGATCCAGAGGACTTACCTATTCTTTTTCAAGAGCCAAGATTAAAAGTTTCACAATGGGGAACTATTAAGGCTGACTTTGATAACTTAGAAACAAGTATTCCTGGTGTATTTGCAGCAGGAGATATTGTTCGAGGAGCATCATTAGTTGTGTGGGCTATTAAAGATGGAAGAGATGCAGCAACTTCAATCGAAAGTTTTCTTCAATCAAAACAAAAAATGAAAGTTGCATAATGGATATTCAAAAAAAAAATCGTGAATTATTAAAAAAAAATCATGTTTATGACGAGAAAATGGAACATGATGCATGTGGAGTAGGTCTTGTAGCTTCAACTGAGGGGCTAAAATCAAGAAAAGTAGTTGAATATGGAATTGAGGCTTTGAAAGCTGTTTGGCACAGGGGCGCTATTGATGCTGATGGAAAAACAGGTGATGGAGCAGGAATACACATTGAGATACCTAAAGATTTTTTTGCAGAGAAAATAGAAATTACTGGACATAAGCACGACAATTCAGATTTATGTGTAGGAATGATCTTCCTTCCAAGGAACGATTTTGGTGGTCAAGAACAATGTAGAACAATAGTAGAGAGTGAACTTACAAAAAAGAATTTTAATATATATGGATGGAGACAAGTCCCAGTTGATCCATCTGTTCTTGGTGAAAAAGCTGAATTAACAAGACCTGAAATTGCTCAAGTTTTGTTTACTTATAATGATAAATCAATTATTGGCAAAGATTTAGAGAGAATACTTTATGAGACTAGAAGAAAAATTGAAAAAGAAGCTTTAAAAAATCAATTAAATAATTTTTATATTTGTTCATTTAGTTCAAAATCAATTATTTACAAAGGAATGTTTCTTGCAGAAGCTTTGTCAGACTTTTATACAGATTTAAAAGATGAACGTTTTATTTCAAGATATGCAATTTTTCATCAGAGGTTTTCAACCAATACAGCACCAAGCTGGGATTTAGCTCAACCGTTTAGAGCTATCGCTCATAATGGTGAAATAAATACACTTAAAGGTAACGTTAATTGGATGAATATACACCAAGAAGAAATGTTCAGTCCATTATTTGATGATATGGAAAATTTGAAACCAGTTATTCCAGCTGGAAATTCTGACTCTGCATCATTAGACAATGTTTTTGAATTATTAAATATTTCTGGTCATTCAGCACCTTTAGCAAAACTTATGTTAATTCCGGATGCGTGGTCAAAAAAAAGTAAAGTTTTGCCAAAAGATCATCAACAGTTGTTTAATTTTTTAAATAGTACTATGGAACCTTGGGATGGGCCTGCTGCTGTTGCAGCGACAGATAATGAGTGGGTAATTGTTGGAAGTGACAGAAATGGTCTAAGACCATTAAGATATACTGTTACAAGAGACAAACTTTTGTTTGCGGGATCTGAAACAGGTATGATTAATTTAAATGAAAAAAAAATTGTTTCAAAAGGAAGACTTGGCCCTGGTGAAATATTGGGTGTTAGAATTGAAAAAGGAAAAGTTTATACAAATAATGCAATTAAGAATTATTTAGCAAAAGAATTTAAAAAGTTTAACAACCAGATCATTGATCTTGATAAAAAATTTATAATAGAAAATGAAAAAAACCAGTATTCAGGTTCTGATTTAAAAAAAATACAACACTGTTTTGGCTATAGCCTTGAGGATTTAGAACTAATCCTTCATCCTATGGCTGAAGATGCCAAAGAAGCAACTGGATCCATGGGTGATGATACACCTCTTGCTGTATTATCTGACAAATATAGGCCTCTTTACCATTTTTTTAGACAGAACTTTAGTCAAGTAACAAATCCTCCAATTGACTCTTTAAGAGAAAATAAGGTTATGAGTTTAAAAACTAGGTTTGGAAATCTCGGCAATATTCTTGATTTTTCAGATCTTACTGAGGAAAACATTTATGTTTTAGACAGTCCTATTCTCTCAAACAATCAGTTTGAAAAATTTGTAAAGTACTTTGGTGATAATTATAGAATTTTAAATTGTATTTTCGACAAAGAAGAAACACTTGAAAGTTCAATTAATAAATTAAAAAGGGATGCAGAGAAAGCAGTCAGAGAAGGTGTAACACAACTTATTTTGTCAGATAAAAATATTTCCGAAACAAAACTGCCAATGCCAATGCTTTTATGTATTGGAGCAATAAATACTCATTTAATAAAATTAGGACTAAGAGGATATGTTTCTATCAATGTTCAAACAGGAGATGCTCTTGATACACACTCATTTGCTACGCTAATAGGAGTTGGAGCAACAACTGTAAATCCTTATCTTGCATTCGATAGTTTATTTCAAAGATACTCTAAAAAACTTTTTGGTAAATTTTCTTTTGATGAGTGTGTCAGTAGGTATATAAAATCTGTAAACTTTGGCCTGTTAAAAATAATGTCAAAGATGGGTATTTCTGTTTTAAGTTCTTATAGAGGAGGATGTAATTTTGAAACTGTAGGGTTAAGTAGAACAATTGTTAAAGATTATTTCCCAGGGGTAATATCTAAAATTTCTGGAATTGGATTAAGTGGTATAGAAAAAAAGATAAGAGGTATACATAAGGATGCTTTTGACATTCATTCCAATATTTTACCCATAGGAGGAATTTATAGATATAGAAAAAATGGAGAAACTCACCAATATCAAGGAAAATTAATTCATCTTTTGCAAGCTGCAGTTGGATCAAATTCTTATGATACTTATAAAAAATACACAAAAGGAATTTACGGTTTAAAACCAATTAATTTAAGAGATTTAATTGACTTTAAAAATCAAGAGGCAATAGCAATTGACGAAGTCGAGCCAATAAGTGAAATCATGAAAAGATTTGGAAGTGGAAGTATGTCTCATGGTGCTTTATCAAAAGAAGCTCATGAAACACTTGCTATGGGTATGAATAGGATAAAGGGTGCTTCTTGTAGTGGCGAAGGTGGAGAAGATGAAAAGAGATTTAAAGTTTTAGAAAATGGAGATAGCGCTAATTCAAGAGTAAAACAAATAGCATCTGCAAGATTTGGAGTAACTATAAATTATTTAAATAATTGTAATGAAATTGAAATTAAAATTGCACAAGGTGCAAAACCTGGTGAAGGAGGTCAATTACCTGGGTTTAAGGTTACTGAAGAAATAGCTAAATTAAGACATTCTACTCCAGGAGTGACACTAATTTCACCTCCTCCACATCATGATATTTACTCAATAGAAGATCTCGCACAACTAATTTATGATTTAAAGCAAATCAATCCTAAGGCTAGAGTTGGTGTAAAATTAGTAGCTTCCTCTGGAATAGGAACTATTGCTGCAGGAGTTGCTAAAGCAAAAGCTGATATCATTTTAATTTCTGGTCATAATGGTGGAACAGGCGCTACTCCTCAAACAAGCGTTAAATATGTTGGTATTCCTTGGGAAATGGGATTAACAGAAGCAAATCAAGTTTTGACTTTAAATAAACTACGACACCTTGTTACTCTGAGAACGGATGGAGGAATTAAAACTGGAAGAGATGTAGTTATGGCAGCAATGATGGGTGCAGAAGAGTTTGGTGTAGCTACTACAGCGCTAGTTGCAATGGGATGCATTATGGTAAGACAATGTCACTCTAACACTTGTCCAGTCGGTGTTTGTACTCAAGATAATGAACTTAGAAAAAAATTTACTGGTACACCAGACAAGGTAGTGAACTTATTTTCTTTTATAGCGGAAGAAGTAAGAGAAATTCTAGCAAGTTTAGGTTTTAAGTCTCTTAATGAGGTCATTGGTAGAACTGACTTATTAAGGCAGGTAAGTAAAGGATCACCAAATTTGGATGATTTAGATTTAAATCCTTTATTTGTACAAGCTGACCCCGGTAAAAATAAAAGATATTGTGAGAAATCTATAATTAATGAGGTTCCAGATACATTGGATCAAAAAATTTGGCCAGAGGTAGAAAACTTAATAGATAATAATTCTCCATTAGATAAAACATATGAAATAAAAAACACTGATAGAGCAGTAGGTACAAGAATCTCTTATCATTTATATAAAAAATTTGGAAATAATAAATTAGAGGAAAATACTTTTTCACTCAATTTTAAAGGATCAGCCGGACAATCATTTGGGGCATTTGGGATTAAAGGACTTAAATTAATTTTAAAAGGGGATGCTAATGATTATGTTGCCAAAGGTTTGTCAGGTGCATCTGTAATAGTTAAACTTCCTGAGGAAAGTAATTTGGTCTCAAACGAAAATACTATTATAGGAAATACAGTCTTATATGGAGCAACATCGGGAACTTTATTAGCAGCAGGACAAGCGGGTGAAAGATTTGCAGTAAGAAATTCAGGAGCAACTGCGGTAGTTGAAGGTTGCGACTCAAATGGATGTGAGTATATGACAGGGGGATCGATTGTAGTATTAGGTGATGTTGGAGATAATTTTGGAGCAGGTATGACAGGTGGAATGGCTTTTGTATATGATCCTAACAATGAATTTCCAAAAAAAGCAAATCCAGAGACAATTATTTGGCAAACACCCGAGACAGAGTTTTGGAAAAATAATTTAAAGAAATTAGTCTCAAAACATTATGAAGAAACAGAGTCTAATGTTTCTAAAAATATACTCGAAAATTTTGATTTAGAGGTAAATAATTTTTTACAAGTTTGCCCTAAAGAAATGATAGATAAACTTGAAAATCCAATTACTAATAAAAGTATTGTTGGTAAAGCTAGTTAACTTTTTTAATTATTTTTTGTAGTTCTTTACAAATTATACTTAAATTTTTACTTGAGGAGAGACTATGATCTCCATTCTTTATTATTAAAAGCTTTTTATCTGCTTTAGGAAAAGTTTTTAAAACCATTCTTGAGTATTTTACAGGTACTACCTCATCTTTTTGTCCGTGAACCATTGTGACAGGTATGGTATTATTTAACTTTTTATTAAGGACTTTATTAGTAGTTTTTTTTCCATCAAAAATAAGCTGTTTAGTAATTAAGTATTCATAATCACCATTTTTAATTTTAGATATTCCTTTTTTGATTATTTCATACTTTGTTTTTTTTGGAAATTTTTTCCACATAATTCTTGTAAGAAACTCAGGTGCAGATCCAATACCTAGGAAGCCTTTAATTTGAGAACTAAAATATCTGTGCATTATCATCGAAATCCATCCACCCATACTTGAGCCAATTAAAATAAAATCATTTTTTTTTACTATTTTATTAATTGCAGTCTTCGCATCATTTGACCATTTTGTAATATTACCTTTTGTAAATTCTCCTGAAGACCTTCCATGACCAAAATATTCTAATGCTAAAAACCCTAATTTATTTTTAATGCTAAAATTTAAAAATTTCTTAGGTTTATCTCCATCTATATCTGATGCAAAACCTGGTAAAAAAACTATGTAGAGATTTTTCTTATAATTATTTGCGATATATCTTAGTTTTTTATATTTAGAAATTCTTAGAAATTTATTTTTTTTCATATAAAGTATTCATGTTGACTAGGTATATATTATTATCACATGCAGTCTAAATTAAAAGTACTACAGGTAATTCCTAAGTTAGGTTATGGTGGCGCAGAAACTGGTTGTTATGATATTGCACATTACTTGCCAGAAAATAATGTTAGATCATATCTAATTACAAGCGGTGGTGAACTTCTACAATACTTAGACAGAAAAAAAGTCAAACTTATTAGACTTCCTGTTCACTCAAAAAATCCTATACTCATTTTTATTAATTCACTAATTATATCTGCAATTATTTTAATAAATGGGATAAATATTGTTCATGCTAGAAGTAGAGCGCCTGCATGGTCATGTTTAATTGCAACAAAAATTACAAGAAGAAAGTTTGTTACGACTTTTCATGGAACCTATAATTACAAAAATAAGTTAAAAAAATTTTATAATTCTGTAATGGTTAGATCTGATTTAATTATTGCTGGATCTAATTTTATTTTTTCACACATCAAAGAAAATTATGCAGAATATCTAACAGATAAAAAAAAATTACTTTCTATATTTAGAGGTATAAATACAGATTATTTTGACTCTTCAACAACACTGGAAACTGATGAAGATAAATTATTTAAGTCATGGGATTTGAAAGTCGGAAAAAAAATAATTTTATTACCAGGTAGATTAACAGCCTGGAAAGGCCAAGAAATGTTTTTAGAGGCATTAAGTAAAGTAAATATTCAGTTAGGGAACGATTCTTTCATTGCAGTAATTTTAGGTAACGACCAAGGGCGAGATCTTTATAAAAAAAAATTAATTAGACTTGTTGAACAATACAGACTTACCAAACAAATAAGATTTATTGATCATTGTAAAAATATGCCATTAGCTTACAAAATATCTGACATAGTTGTCTCCACCTCAATTGAACCTGAAGCTTTTGGAAGAGTTGCAGTAGAAGCTCAATCTATGCAAAAATTAATTCTTGCCAGTAATATTGGTGGATCTAATGAGACAATTATTGATGGAAAGTCTGGACTATTGTTTGAAGCAGGTAATTCTGATGATTTATCAAAAAAAATTATACAAGTTATGAACTTTGATCCTAATGAACTTTCAAAAATGGGTAATTTTGGAAGAGAAAATGTCGTAAAGAAATTTAATGTTGAAAAAATGTGTTTTTCTACTTATTCAGAGTACAAAAAACTATTTAATTAATGCCAAATATAACTTTACCAGACGGAAAAAAAATTAGTTTTGAAAAAAGTATTTCAGGTTTTGAGGTTGCTGAAAAAATTAGCAAATCTCTCTCAAAACAGGCTTTATTAATAAGTGTTGACGGAGAATTAAAGGATTTAAACCACAATATTTTAAAAGACTCTTCAATAAAGATATTTACATCAAAAGATAAAGAAGGGCTGGAAACTATAAGACATGATACTGCCCATATATTAGCTATGGCAGTTCAAGAATTATTTCCAGGTACACAAGTCACAATAGGTCCCGTTATTGAAGATGGTTTTTATTATGATTTTGCAAGAAAGGAACCTTTTACCTCTGAAGATTTAGAAAAAATAGAGAGTAAAATGAAAGAAATTGTGGATCGAGATGAAAAAACTTATAGAGAAGTTTGGAAAAGAAACGATGCAATTGAGCACTTTAAAAAAAAGGGAGAAATATATAAAGCTGAAATAATAGAAAGCATTCCAGAAGGTGAAGAAGTTTCTCTATATTTCCATGGCGATTGGCATGATTTATGTAGAGGTCCTCATTTATCTTCGACTGGTAAAATTGGAAAATTTTTTAAATTAACAAAAGTTTCTGGAGCTTACTGGAGAGGTGATTCAAATAATGAAATGTTACAAAGAGTTTATGGTACTAGTTGGCCAACCCAAAAAGAGTTAGACGATTATTTGACTAGGATCGAAGAAGCTGAAAAAAGAGATCATAGAAAAATTGGAAAAGAAATGGATTTATTTCATTTCAGAGAAGAGAGTCCTGGCTCTGTGTTTTGGCACCAAAAAGGATGGAACTTATTTCAGAAACTTATTTCTTATATGAGAATGAAGCAAGAAACTGCAGGATATCAAGAAATAAACACTCCAGAAATATTAGATCGGTCACTTTGGGAAAAATCTGGACACTGGGAAAAATTTGGAGCAAATATGTACACTTCTACTACACCTGATGAAAAAGTTTTTGCTATCAAACCCATGAATTGTCCTGGTTGTGTTCAGGTCTTTAATCAAGGTTTAAAAAGTTATAGGGACTTACCGTTAAAAATGTCGGAATTTGGAAAAGTTCATAGGTATGAACCTTCAGGAGCTCTTCACGGATTATTACGTGTAAGAGCATTTACCCAAGATGATGCACATATCTTCTGCACAGAAGAACAAATTACAGAAGAATGTTTAAGCGTAACAAATTTGATTTTAGAAATTTATAAAGATTTAGGGTTTGAAGATGTAATTTTGAAATATTCTGATCGACCAGATTTAAGAGTTGGGGATGATAAAGTTTGGGACAAGTCAGAAGCTGCATTATTGGAAGCTATAAAGGCAACAAAATTAGAATACTCTGTAAACAAGGGCGAAGGTGCTTTTTATGGTCCTAAAATAGAATTTGTTTTAAGAGATGCAATCGGAAGAGATTGGCAATGCGGAACTTTACAAGTTGATTTAAACCTACCAGGTAGGTTAGGTGCATCATTTATTGACAGTGATGGAAACAAAAAAGTACCTGTCATGTTGCACAGAGCTTTATTTGGTTCATTAGAAAGATTTATAGGAATTTTAATTGAAAATTATTCTGGAAAATTACCATTCTGGCTTTGTCCAGTCCAAAGTATAGTTATACCTATTTCAAGTGATTTTGACGATTACGCAAAACAAGTAAACAATGAGTTAAAAAAAGTTGGTTTAAGTTCTGAAGTTGATTTAAAAAATCATAATTTAAATTATAAAATTAGAGAACATTCATTAACTAAAGTCCCAATGCTACTAATATGTGGAAAAAAAGAAGTTGACAGTAACACAGTAACTATTAGAAGATTGGATTTTAAAAAACAGGAAACTATGGAATTAAAAGAATTTTTAAAGAAATATACTGCACTTAACAAAGCACCTTCAATCTAAGTGGCAGATTTTAAACAAAACTATTTTCAGAAAAGAACTAAGCCAAAGGGCCCTAGAACTAACCAAAGAATTACTTCTCAAGATGTTCAAGTGATTGCTAGTGATGGAGATAATTTAGGTATTATAAATTTACAAGATGCAATTAATAGAGCAAAAGAAGAAGGTTTAGATTTAATTGAAATTGCTCCAAATGCAAAACCTCCTGTGTGCAAAATTATGGATATGGGAAAATATAAATACGACGCTCAAAAAAAAGCAAATAAAGCAAAGAAAAAGCAAAAAAAAATTGAATTAAAAGAAATTAAGTTAAGACCTGTCACAGAAGTACATGATTATACTTTTAAAATAAAAAATGCCCAAAAATTTATAGCTAAAGGAGATAAAGTAAAATTTACAATTAGATTTAAAGGAAGAGAATTACAGCATTCAAGTTTGGGTAATGAGTTAATGGATAAGATCAAACAGGATATGGAGACCGTTGGGCGAGTTGAGCTTCAACCTAAGTTTGATGGTAAACAAATGATTATGGTTATCCAGCCTTTATAAGCCTTATTTCTGGTTGTAAAGTAATATTAATATTTGTATAACCCGTCAAAAATTATGCCAAAATTAAAAACAAAAAGTTCAGCAAAAAAAAGATTTAAAATATCAGCTAGAGGTAAAGTAATAACAGCTCAAGCTGGTAAGAGACATGGTATGATTAAGAGAACTAATTCACAGATAAGAAAACAAAGAGGTACTACGGTTATGTCCAAACAAGATGGTAAGATTGTAAAATCTTATATGCCGTACAACTTAAGAGGATAGTATGGCTAGAGTAAAAAGAGGTGTAACAAGTAGAGCTAAACACAAAAAAGTATTAAAAGCTGTTAAAGGTCAGTGGGGTAGAAGAAAAAACACTATAAGAGTAGCTAGACAGGCAATGGAAAAAGCTATGCAGTATGCCTATAGAGATAGAAGAAACAAAAAAAGAGATTTTAAGTCACTTTGGATTCAAAGAATTAATGCTGGAGTTAGATCTGAGGGTTTGACATATTCTAAATTTATAAATGGTCTGAGTAAAACAGGTATTAAAATAGATAGAAAAATACTTGCTGAATTAGCTTACGATAATCCAGAAGCATTCAAAACCATTGTTAAAAAAGCTCAAGCGGCATTAAACTAATTTTCATTGTTGTTTTTCTAGAGTTAACAAATATTCTATGAATATGCCCGATATAAAAAAAATTAAAGATCAGTATTTAACAAAATTAGATAACAATTTAGATATTGAAAGTTTAAATCAAATAAAAACAGAATTGTTTGGTAAAAATGGACAAATTTCAAATTCTTTTAAAACATTAGGCTCATTACCTAATGATGAAAAAAAAAAATTTGCATCGGACTTAAATTTAATAAAAGAACAATTACAAGAAAAAATAAATTTCAAACTTCAAGAAATTGAAATTAAAGAGATTAATTCTAAGCTTGAGAATGAAAAAGTAGATGTTACTTTACCTGAAAGAGAAATTAA
Organism: uncultured Pelagibacteraceae bacterium; assembly: GCA_902558435.1. Lineage (GTDB taxonomy): Bacteria > Pseudomonadota > Alphaproteobacteria > Pelagibacterales > Pelagibacteraceae > Pelagibacter. The sequence goes on from CACEDU010000008.1 coordinate 30,043, forward strand.
TCAAGGAAAAATACATCCTGTTTCTCAAGTTATTGACGAAATATCATCAATATTTTCTGAAATTGGATTTAGTGTTGAAGAGGGGCCAGATGTAGAGAATGAACATTATAATTTTACTGCACTAAATACTCCAGATAATCATCCAGCAAGAGATATGCATGACACCTTTTATTTAGATAATAATAAAGAAATACTGTTAAGAACTCATACATCTCCTGTACAAGTGAGAACGATGTTGAATGGAAAACCTCCATTTAAGATTATAGCTCCTGGAAGAACATATAGGTCTGATAGTGATCAAACACATTCTCCAATGTTTCATCAAGTCGAAGGACTTCATATTGATAAAGATATAAATATGGGTCATTTAAAAGGATGTTTAAACTACTTTATAAAATCTTTTTTTGAAGTGGATAAGATTAAAATGAGATTTAGACCTAGTCACTTTCCTTTTACTGAACCATCTGCAGAAGTTGATATTGGTTACGAATTAAAAGATGGAAAAATAATTATTGGTGAAGGAGATAAATGGTTAGAAATTCTTGGATGTGGAATGGTACACCCAAATGTCTTAAAAAATGTAAATGTAAATCCTGATAAATTCCAAGGTTATGCTTTTGGTATTGGTATTGATAGACTTGGGATGCTGAAATATGGCATAAACGATTTAAGAGCTTTTTTTGAGACTGACTATAGATGGCTTAACCACTTTGGTTTTGATCCATTGGATGTTCCTTCAAATTATAGAGGTCTAAGCAGATGAAATTTACAATAAGTTGGTTAAAGGAACACCTTAAAACCAAGCATAAAGATAGTCAGATCATTGATAAATTGACTGATGTTGGACTTGAAGTTGAGAGTTTTGAAAATATTAGCTCTGATTTGGATAATTTTAAAGTGGCAAAAATTATAAATGCTGTACAACATCCAAATGCAGATAGACTTAGGGTATGTGATGTTGATATAGGACAACAAAATATTGTTAAGGTTGTTTGTGGAGCACCAAACGCTAAAAAAGGCCTTTTGACAGTTTATGCTGGTCCTGGATCAGTTATTCCAAAAAATAATATGAAACTTACAGTTAGCAAGATTAGAGGAGTAACCTCATATGGAATGCTATGTTCGGAGTCAGAATTAAAATTATCAGATGAAAGTGAAGGAATAACAGAGTTAAAATCAAGTAAATATTCAGACAAAATAGGCAAAAATTTTTTTAATAACAACACTGTAAAAGTTATTGATTTATCAATAACTCCAAATCGACCCGACTGTTTAGGAGTCAGAGGCATAGCCAGAGATCTTGCAGCGGCAGGGGCTGGTAAATTAAAAAGTATTTTACATAAAAAAACAAAGAAGGAAGGATCTCAAAATATAAACGTATCAATTAACAAAGATAAAAACCAAGGTTGTACAATTTTTGGGAGTTGTCTTATAAAAGGGGTAACTAATAAAGAAAGTCCAAAATGGTTAAAAGAAAAAATTGAATCCCTTGGTCAAAAACCAATTTCAGCAATTGTAGATATAACCAATTACGTTATGCTAGATTTAAATAGACCTCTACATGCGTATGATGCAGATAAAATTGATAAAGAAATTATAGTAAGAAACTCAAAAAAAGGTGAAAGCTTTGAAGCCCTAGACAATAAGGAATATAAATTAGACGATGGTATGTGTGTTATATCCGATCAATCTGGCGTGTTAGGCTTAGGTGGGATAATTGGAGGAACACGTTCTGGTACTGAATTTAAAACTAAAAATATTTTATTGGAGTCCGCATACTTTGTTCCTAGATCAATAAGAAAAACATCAAAATTACTTAACATTGATACTGATGCTAAATTTAGATTTGAGAGAGGAATTGACCCTCAATCAGTAGAAACAGGTTTGCTAAAAGCTTCTCAACTAATATCAGAAATTTGTGGAGGAAGGGTTAGTAAATTTGATATTCAAAAAATCAAACAATATCAAAACTCAGAGGTAAAATTTAATATTTCATTATTCGAAAAAATAACTGGTTTAAAAGTAAAAGAAAATGAGATGATCAAAATTTTAAATGATCTAGGTTTTAAGGTTTCCAAAAAGAAATCAGAATTCAAATTAAAGGTCCCTTCTTGGAGACCAGATATCAGTCAACCAATAGATATAGTTGAAGAAATTGTTAGAATAAAAGGATATGATAATATTAAAACTATAGAGCCAAAGAAAAATAGACTTCATGAGACATTAAACAAACAACAAAAACTCTTTCATTTTTTACAACGGTCTGTAGCATCAAAGGGTTATTTCGAGACTGTTACTTGGTCATTCACAGATTCAAAAATAAATAATTTTTTTAAAGAAAATCTGAAAGAAATTAAAATAGTGAATCCAATAAGTTCAGATTTAGATGTTTTAAGAAATTCAATTTTTTCAAATTTAACTTTTTATTTAAAGAAAAATTTAGATAGAGGATTCAAAGATGTTTCGCTTTTTGAAATTGGACCAATTTTTAAAAATAACCAGCCTGGGGAACAGTTGACGGTAATAGGTGCAATAAAATCAGGGAAAATTTCAAGATTAAACTGGAATGAAAAAGAAAGATCAGTTGATATTTTTGATGTAAAAAAAGATTTAATTCAAACATTAATTGAAGCTGGATATGATAAGCAATGTTTTTTTATAAGAGATAAATCACCCACTTACTATCATCCAGGAAAATCTGGTTCAGTTTATCTCGATAAGGATGATATTGATCCAGTTGCATACTTTGGAGAACTTCATCCAAATATTGTTAAAAAGCTCGATATAAAAACTGAGGGATTAGTTGGTTTTGAAATTTATCTAGATCATTTAAAAGATACAAAAGTAAAGTTAAAGGATCAAAAGTCAAATTTTGAATATTCAGACTATCAAAAATCAGAAAGAGATTTTGCATTTATTGTAGATAAAAATTACAAAGCACAAGATTTAATAGAAATTATATCATCAATTGATAAAAATTTAATAAGATCAATTAAAATCTTTGATGTTTATGAGGGTGAAAATATTCCAGATGGCAAAAAATCAATAGCTCTTAATGTTACAATTCAATCATCTCAAAAGACATTAGAGGAGAGTGATCTTGAAAAAATCAATAAATTAATAATTACAACTGTTGAAACTAAGTCTGGGGCAAAAATTAGATCCTAAATGTCAACTGAAATTGATAACATAAGAAACTTTGCAATCATTGCTCATATTGATCATGGAAAATCGACAATTGCAGATAGAATAATACATAGATGTGGTGGCTTAACAGATAGGGAAATGAAAGCACAAGTTCTTGACTCTATGGATATAGAAAGAGAGAGAGGGATTACAATTAAGGCTCAAACAGTAAAATTAAATTACAAATCTAAAGATGGAAAAAATTATATTCTTAACATAATAGATACTCCAGGTCATGTTGATTTTAGTTATGAAGTAAGTAGATCTTTATATGCATGCGAGGGTTCAATATTAATTGTAGATAGTACCCAGGGTGTCGAGGCTCAAACATTAGCAAATGTATATCAAGCTCTAGATATTAATCATGAAATAATTCCAGTTTTAAATAAAATTGATTTACCAGCATCTGATATAGAGAGGACTAACAAGCAGATTGAAGATGTAATAGGCATTGATACAACTAACGCAGTGCCTTGTTCAGGTAAAACTGGTGAGGGTATTGATGACATCTTGGAGCAAATAATTCATTCACTGCCTGGTCCAAAAGGTGAAAAAGATCAAAAGCTAAAATGTTTATTAGTTGATAGTTGGTACGATACTTATCTAGGTGTAGTTATTTTAGTAAGGGTTATTGATGGAAAAATCAGAAATAACATGAAGATTAAAATGATGTCCACAAATCGGGAGTACATCGTTGAAAAAGTTGGAGTATTCACTCCCAAACCAAAAGATATAGACGAACTTAATTCTGGAGAAATTGGATTTATAACAACTGGAATTAAGGTTTTATCAGAAACGAAAGTTGGAGATACAATTTGTGATGCGTCTAAACCTTTATCTGAGTCACTACCAGGTTTTAAGCCTAGCAAACCCGTGGTTTTCTGTGGATTATTTCCTGTCGATAGTTCCGAATATCAAAAATTAAAAGATGGATTAGCTAAATTAAAATTAAATGATTCAAGTTTTTCGTTTGAACCTGAGTCATCTTCTGCCTTAGGATTAGGTTTTAGATGTGGTTTTTTGGGTTTATTGCATTTAGAAATTGTAACTGAGAGACTTGAGAGAGAGTTTGATATCAATCTTTTAACTACAACACCTGGCGTTGTATATAAGATACATATGAATAATGGTGAAATTAAAGACTTACAAAATCCGTCAAGTTTACCTGACCCAACTTTAATAAAATTAATTGAGGAACCTTGGATTAAGGCTACAATTATAACACCAGATCAGTATCTTGGCTCCATAATAAAAATATGCCAAGATAAAAGAGGAATTCAAAAAAACTTAAATTACTCTGGAAGTAGAGCAGTTATTAGTTACGAATTACCACTTAATGAGGTAGTTTTTGATTTTAACGACAGACTAAAATCTATGACAAGTGGATACGCAAGTTTTGATTATGAAATAATAGGACATAAAGAGGGCGATCTAGTCAAAATGAGTATTTTGGTAAACTCAGAACCAGTAGACGCTTTGGCTATGATGATACACAAAGACTTTGCCCAAAAAACTGGGAGAGAAGTTTGTGAAAAGCTTAAAGACTTAATACCAAGGCATAATTTTATGATACCTGTTCAAGCGGCTATCGGAGGCAAGATCATTGCTAGGGAAACAATCAAAGGTTTTAAAAAAGATGTATTGACTAAAATTCATGGTGGTGGGGCGGTCGATAGGAAAAGAAAATTATTAGAAAAACAAAAAAAAGGTAAAGCAAGAGCCAAACAATTTGGAAAAGTTGAAATTCCACAGGAAGCATTTATTGGTGTTTTAAAAATATCAAAAGAAAATTAAAAAAAATTAATTTAAACAATATATTTAGAATACTTTTTAGTATTATTTCTAATTTCATCGGGAAAACTGAGATCTATTTTTACTTTTTTTAGAAAAATATCTTTTCTTCCATATGGATCTTTAAAATTTTTATATTTTTGGTCAATAGTTTTATCATCAAATAATTTTTCTCTTGCCTCTTCGTTCTTTTTTAATAAATGATCAATCTCGCCTGGTATTCTAGAAAGTTTTAATTTGACCTCATTTTTATTCATTAAATAAGAAAAATGCCAACCACCATCATTAACAATATACCTTTTAATTTTTCTATCCAACCGCCATTTAGGAATGTTTCTTACTCTAAACTCTCTTACCTGTCTTGCTGATTTAAAAAATTTAAACTTGCAACCTTTTGTACCAGGCCATTTGTTATTCCATTTAAGACCTTTGTAACAATGAATATTGAATTTATAATAATACATATTTTGTAAAAAGGCTACACTATCGTAATGTAAAAACTTCATATCATTTAAATTTGGTATTTCATCTAAATCGGATATCAAAACATAATCATCTTTTTCAAGATTTTCTAAACCCAATTCAATTTGATTAATATGATAATCATCATATTTCCAATGGCTTTCTACTTTGTTGCTGAAATCATATTTTGGAAAATTATCAACAAAATAATATTTAATTTTTGGTTCAAATTCTTTAAATTTATTTATGTTGAAAATTTGCTTTTTTCTTTCTCCATTATAATATTTATTTGCTTCAATTATTACAAATTTATCTACTTTGTCATAAAGAGTTTTTAACCTAATTTTTAAAAGCAAATCCTCACCATTATATCTGAAACAATCATAAATTTTCATTTAAAATAGATTGCATTAAACTATAACTAGATCAATATATTTTATTTAGGAGAGGTGGCCGAGTGGTTGAAGGCGCACGCTTGGAAAGCGTGTATAGGGGAAACTCTATCATGGGTTCGAATCCCATTCTCTCCGCCATAATTTTGTAACAAAAAATTGCTCTTTTTTTGAAAAAAAAAAATATAGATATTTTAATTAAAAAATCTCAAATAATTGTTGATAATACTGATTAATTTAACCCTAAAAAAATTAGAGATTTTATTTAAATTTTTAAAAATGATATAAATAAAGCTTCCTTAAAAAAATTAATGACTAAAGATAACACAAATAGTTATAAAGCAGACGCAATAAAAGTTCTAAAAGGTCTTGAAGCTGTTCGAAAAAGACCCGGAATGTACATTGGTGATACTGATGATGGAACTGGACTTCATCATATGGTATATGAAGTTGTTGATAATTCTATAGATGAAGCTCTTGCTGGTTATTGTAAGAAAATTGAAGTTAGTATCAATTCTGATGGATCAATTACTGTTGAAGACGATGGTAGAGGTATTCCAGTAGACATTCATAAAGAAGAAAAAAAATCGGCTGCTGAGGTAATAATGACCCAACTTCATGCAGGAGGTAAATTTGATCATGACTCTTATAAAGTATCTGGAGGCTTGCATGGTGTTGGTGTATCAGTTGTAAACGCTCTTTCTCAAAAATTAGAATTATATATTGAAAGAGATAATAAAAAATATTTTGTTGAATTTAAAAATGGCGAAACAAAGACACCTTTAAAAACAATTGGAAGATCAAAAAATACTGGAACAAAAATTAATTTTTTACCTTCGAAAGAAATTTTTTCATCTACAAAATTTAGCTTTTCTATAATCCAAAAAAGAATGCGTGAACTAGCATTTTTAAATAAGGGCATTAAAATAATTTTAAATGATTTGACTCAAAAAAAGATAAAATCACTAGAATTTAAATATGATGGTGGAATTAATCAATTTGTTGAATTTCTTGATGAAAAAAGAGAAAGATTAAAAAATAAAAGTGAAAATGATCTATTTAAAAAGCCAATCTATATTGAGGGAATTAAAAATAATGTGGACGTACAGTGTTCACTTAAATGGAATGCAGGATATAATGAAGATGTATATCCTTATACTAATAATATTTTTCAGAAAGATGGTGGTACTCATCTTCTGGGTTTTAGAAGCGCGCTTACAAGAGTTATAAATAAATATGCCTCAGAGCAAAATTTACTTAAAAAAAATAAAGTTGTATTATCTGGAGATGACGTCAAAGAGGGTTTAACTTGTGTATTATCAGTAAAAATACCTGATCCTAAATTTTCATCACAAACTAAAGATAAATTAGTTTCATCGGAGGTAAGAAATATTGTTGAAAGTATTGTAAATGAAAAATTATCAATTTGGTTCGACCAAAATCCTTCTGTATCGAAGATTATACTGACAAAAATAATTCAAGCAGCAGTAGCAAGGGATGTAGCAAAAAGAGCAAGAGAAAATGTTAGACGTAAGGGAGCATTAGAGTTAACAGGTTTACCAGGAAAATTAGCAGATTGTCAAAATTCAAAACAAGAGGGAACAGAATTATTTATAGTCGAGGGTGATTCAGCAGGTGGATCGGCTAAACAAGGTAGAAATAGAGAATTTCAAGCAGTACTACCATTGAGAGGAAAAATTTTAAATACTTTTACAGAATTTAATGGAAGTAAAAAAAATGGAAGTCAGAGTGACCATAGAACAAAATCTTTGTCAAAAATGATTTCTTCAAATGAAATTGTTACTTTGATAAATGCTCTTGGTTTAGACCCTAAAGTAGAGGAAATTGATCTAAAAGACTTGAGATATGGAAAAATAATTATTATGACGGATGCAGATGTTGATGGATCTCACATTAGAGCTTTGCTATTAACTTTTTTTAATAATTATCCATTTAACAAATTAATTGAAAATGGTCATGTTTACTTAGCCCAACCACCTCTATTTAAAATAAATAAAGGGTCTAAAGGCATTTATATCAAAGATGAGAAAGACCTTGAAAATTATATAATAAAAAATTCAAAAGATTTAAAAAAAGTTAACAAAAATTCTAAAGAATTTCAAAAATATATACAATTTGAGAAATCAAAATTAAATATTCAGAGATTTAAAGGGCTGGGTGAAATGAATCCTGAAGAATTATGGAATACAACTTTAAATCCAGAAACTAGAAACCTTTTACAAGTTCAATACTCAAAAAATCTACAAAAAGATCAAAACCTAATACAAACTTTGATGGGCAATGATGTTGCATCTAGAAAAGATTTTATTGTAGATAATGCTATAAATGTAGTTAATTTAGATATTTAATTAATGGAGTTAAGTATAAATTCCAAATCATCACACCTTAACAAAACAACGTATGTAAATTTAAGATGGATAGGTATAATTGGGCAATTTGTAACTATAAATTCCGTTGCGTTTATTTTTAAATTTGAATTTAATTTTATTCTAGCAAATATAATAGTTTTTTTAGGTGTTTTAACTAATATTTACTTAATATATTTTTTCAAAAAAAATCAGTTACAAGAAAAAATTTCATTAATATTTTTGATAATTGATATTTTGCAATTAAGTTTTTTACTTTATTTGACAGGAGGCACTATTAATCCATTTTCAATATTCTTGATAATTCCAAGTATATTTGCCTCGAATAGTTTGAGTATAAAAACAAATATTTTATTAATTTTTCTTACCATCTCCTCAATTTTGATCCTAACCTTTTTTCACCACGAATTGCCTTATCCATTAAATGAATATATTTTTAGTAAATATTATTACTATTCAATTCCTCTTGCTTTAATTATTGCATTAATTTTCCTCAGTTTTTTTGCTTTAACATTTGGAAATGAATCAAAAGTTCGCAAGGATGCTTTAGATAAAATTCAAGAAGTTATTTCTAAAGAGCATGAATTAGTTTCTTTGGGGGGACAAGCCGCTGCCGCTGCTCATTCTTTGGGGACGCCTTTATCGACAATTAAAATTATTTCTCAAGACCTATTAAATAATTTTAAAAATAACAAAGATCTTAAAAAAGATATTGAATTACTCGTGAGTCAAGTTGATAGATGTAACGACATTTTAAAAAGATTGTCCTTGAATCCTTCAGTTGAGGATGATTTCATTGATAGGAACTTAAGCCTTAATGATTATATTAAAGACATAGTTAACTCTTTTAAGGAGATATCAGATAAAAAATTTATAATAAACACTGAGCAAGATTATAATTCATTTGAAATTTCAAAATCAATTGAAATTGTTTATGGAATTAGAAATTTCATAGGAAATGCAAATAAGTTTGCAAAAAAAAATGTATATATAACAATAACTAGTGATAGTCAAAAATCTTCTTTGTCTATAGAAGATGATGGCTCAGGAATTCCTAAAGATATTTTAGCTAAAATCGGTGAGCCTTATATAAAATCATTAAAATCAAAAAATAAATCTAGATCTGGGTTAGGTTTGGGAATATTTATTGGAAAAACTCTTTTAGAAAAAAATAAAGCTAAACTTTTAATTAGGAACTCAGAGACAAGAGGTGGTGCTGAAATTAAAATTGAATGGTCCAATAAAGATTTAAAAAGTATTTAGTGAAGTTTTTTATTTTCAAATAGTCCGCTTAATTGATCTATCATTACATCTCCAAGCTCCTGTACATCTGAAATTTTAATTGCTTTTTTATAATATCTAGAGACATCATGACCTATACCTATTGCTAATATTTCAATTTCACTTTTATTTTCGATAAATTTAACGATTTTTTTTAAATTCTTTTCTAAAAAGTCTCCTGAATTTACTGATAAAGTTGAATCGTCGACAGGTGCACCGTCAGATATAACCATAAGTATTTTTCTTTCTTCTTTTCTCTTTTTTAGTCTATTAAATGCCCAAGTAATTGCTTCTCCGTCTATATTCTCTTTTAATAAACCTTCTTTAAGCATTAATCCCAAATTTTTTTTTGACTGCCTCCAATGAGAGTCTGCACTTTTGTATATTATGTGCCTGAGATCATTAAGTCTTCCAGGGTTTTTGGTCTTACCTAGTTTATTCCATTCTTGACGACTTTTACCGCCTTTCCAATTTTTTGTTGTGAATCCAAGTATTTCTACTTTAACTGAGCATCTCTCTAAAGTTCTAGATAAAATATCTGCACAGATTGCAGCAATTGTTATTGGTCTTCCTCTCATCGACCCAGAATTATCAATTAGTAATGTCACCACTGTATCTTTAAAATCTAAATCTTTTTCTTTTTTAAATGATAATGAATTGTATGGGTCAATAATGATTCTTGGCAACTTGGAGCTATCCAATAATCCCTCTTCAAGATCAAATTCCCACGATCGATTTTGTTTGGCCATTAACTGTCTTTGTAATTTATTTGCCAACTTAGTTATTAAATCTTGAAAACTTGTAAGTTGCTGGTCTAAATTTTTTCTTAATTTTTGAATTTCTTCAGGAGTTTCTAAAATTTCTGCTTTTGCAACTTCGTCAAATTCTGTAGTGAATATTTTATATTCTTTGTCGCTTATGCCTAAGTTTTTTTTTTGTATTATATTCTCTGAAACTGCGTCATCATTATTTTCGTCAGCAAGTTGATCATCCAGTCTAAACTCATTTACATCATCCTCACTATCCATTCCTTGTGCTATATTCTCGTCTTCACTTGTCTTACTGGAGTCTTTGTTATCTTTATCCTCGTTATTATCAGGATTGTTCTGATCCTGAGGATCATTTCGCTCTTCCTTATCTCTTTCGGTTGTATCTTCATTTTCAAAAATATCCATACTTTGTAAAATTTCTGAAAATTTAGCGTTGTAAACTTCTTGATTTTCTAAATTTTTATTTAAAAAATCTAAATGTTTCTCTATAGACTTGTTAAAATCATTCTCCCAAAATTTAAGGATCGCTCTATTTTCATGACTTAATTCCACTTTAAAAAACTTATTAGTCATATAGATTTCAAAAGCATCTATTATATTTGTATCTTCTTTTTTGACGATGTTTTGATGTTTTATATTTTTGAGCCTATATTTATAATTGTCTTTAAAATTTTTTGAAATGCCTTTAAGCATTTCAGAACCTAGCAATTCATATCTCATTTTTTCAGCTAATTGGTAAAGTGTTCTACAGGAAGGATTTTGTGGATTATTTTTGTCTAGTAATTTTTTGTCAGAAAATCTTTTTTTTAAGGCCTCGGAATCTGTTTCAGCTCTAAGCTTTTTAAATTGGTATTTATCTGTAATATTTTCAATTTCTCCAACACTATAAGTATTTTCGTCATTTTTTTTATTTTTCCCTACTCTGTAATCGTCTGAAATAACCTTATAAGTTGATTGAAGTGCTTGTTTAAACTTTTCCTTAATAATATCTTCTTTATTCATTAAACTTGAATATTTATCATTGACTCTGGCAGTTCATCACCAAAACATCTTTGATAATATTCAGCTATAGTATTCTTTTCAGCATCATCACATTTGTTTAAAAATGTTACTCTAAATGCATATCCAATATCTTTGAAAATTTCTGAATTTTCTGCCCAATGTAAAACGGTTCTTGGACTCATTACAGTTGATATATCACCTGCCATAAAGCCTTTTCTAGTTAATGATGCTACCTTAATCATATTGGATACTTGTTCTTTTCCTTTAGAGTTATTCAAATTTTTGTTTTTACCTAAAATAATTTCCATCTCTTTTTCTAAACTTAAATAGTTTAATGTAGATACAATATTCCATCTATCCATCTGTCCTTGATTTATCTGCTGAGTCCCATGATATAAACCAGTTGTGTCACCTAATCCGACTGTATTTGTCGTAGCAAAAAGTCTAAAAAACTTATTTTGCCTAATAACTTTATTTTTATCTAATAAAGTAAAACTCCCCTCGGACTCCAATACTCTTTGAATTACAAACATTACATCAGGTCTACCCGCATCATATTCATCAAAAACTAAAGCAACAGGGTTTTGAATTGACCAAGGAAGTATACCTTCTTTAAATTCAGTAACTTGTTTGCCATCTTTGATCACTATTGAGTCTTTACCAATTAAATCAATTCTACTTACATGGCTATCTAGATTAATTCTTATGCATGGCCAATTAAGTCTAGCAGCAATTTGTTCTATATGAGTTGACTTTCCAGTTCCATGGTACCCTTGAATCAGTACTCTTTTGTTAAATGAAAATCCTGACAAGATAGCTAATGTTGTATCTTTATCAAATTTATAAGTTTTATCTATTTCTGGAACATACTCACTAGTTTTAGAAAATGCATCTACTTCCATATCACTTTCTATTCCAAAGGTTTGCTTTATGGACAGTTTAATATCAGGTGTAAGATTAATATTTGGCGTCAATTTTATCCTTATAAGTATTTTTTAATTGTGTATATGCTAAGGTTATAACTTTTAACTTGTCTTCAAATTTTTTATTTCCAGAATTCATATCAGGGTGAAATTTTTTGACAAGCTTTTTAAATTTTTCTTGAACTTTTTCCCATTTTAATCCAACCGTAACCCCCAATATATTGAAGGCCTTTATATCATTATTATTAAATTTAAACTTGTTCATGTTATTAAAATCATTATTGAATTTAAATTTATCCATTTCGTCTTTTAAAGCATTACTCCAAAGAACCTTGAAAAAATTATCAGATGAACTGAAGCTTTGAGTTGGTTTGTGCCAAGTCATATCAGATCTTAAAAAGTCAATTATTTGTTCGTCACTCATGCCTGTAAAATAGTTCCAACTTTTATTAAATTCCTTTACATGATTTAAGCATAGTAATCTATAATCTTTGCTATTATCTCTCTCTTTAGGTGCTTTATACAGACCCTCTTCAGAACAATTATTCCAGTCACAAATATTTTTCATGTTATATAATACATTATATTATGAACATAAATCAGCTTATTGAAATTATAGAAAAAAAAATTTTGTCGCAGGATTGTATTTCAAAAGTTAATATTGAGGATAAGTCATTTCTTCACAAAAATCATAAATCTAATGAAAATGGAAAATTTCATATTCTTCTTTTGATTGAGTCAAATGAGTTAAAGAAAAAAAATAAGTTATACTCAACAAGATTTATTTATAAAATTTTAGATCATGAACTTAAATATTATATTCACTCTCTACAAATTAAATTAATTTAAAGTATTAGAAATAAATTTTTTTAAATTTAAAGGACTTATTTGAAAGTCTAATATTATTTTTCCAAAATCTTTTATTAATATTAAATTTATATTATTAGAGTTATTTTTTTTATCAATTTTCATAAAATTGATAATTTTTGATATATCTTTTTTTTTAAATAATCTCTCAATTTTTGGTTTCATTCCAATTCTATTTATATGATTAAAGATTGTATTAAATTTTTCTTTTGATAAAAATTTTTTTTTAAAACTAAACTCTGTCGCGTTTTTAATCCCTAATATTACAGCTTCTCCATGATTTAATTTTTTAGAAAAGCCTAAAGTAGACTCGTAGGAATGAGCAAAAGTATGACCTAAATTTAATACTTTTCTGTAGTTTTTTTCTATCTCGTCTTTTTCCACAACTTTTTTTTTAAGATTACAACTTTTGATAATAGATTTTTCAATAAAAGGTGATTCTAATTTTAAAATTTTATCTAAATTTTTATCAAGATATAGAAAGTTATCAAAATTATCTATAAGGCTACTCTTTAAAATTTCTGCATATCCACAAATAATTTCTCTTTTTGGTAATGAGCTTAAAATACTAATGTCAGAAACTACCAAGTCAGGTTGATAAAAACTTCCAATCAAATTTTTCCCAAATTTATTATTTACTCCAGTTTTTCCCCCAATAGAAGAGTCTACTTGAGATAAAAGTGTTGAGGGAATATTTATAAATTTTATTCCTCTTTTAAAAGTACTAGAAGCGAATCCAACTATATCTCCAATAATTCCACCACCAAAAGAAATGACACAATCTTCTCTGTTAAATCTATTATCAAATAAAATATTGTGAATTTTTTCAATTGCATGATAATTTTTATTTTTTTCTGACGCAGTCATTTCTAATTTAAAATTTTTTTTTATTTTTAACTTTCTGTATAAAAGTTTTTTGAATTTATTAGGTATATTTTTGTCAGTAACAATTAAACATTTATCAAATTTTAAACCATTGGCTTCAAAAATTTTGTCAATTTTTCCTATTAAAGCTCTTCCAATTACAATCGAATAGTTCTTAGTATTGGTTTTGATACTAATTTTATTTGTTTTCATAAATATCGGATATCTTATTTATAATTTCAACTTTGTCTAATTTATCACAAGCAATCCTGTAATCTGACAAACTATAAAATTTAGAACGTTCTTTTATTAAATTATTAATTTGTGCCTTAGTAAGATTCATTGCTAATGGTCTTTTTTTGCTTTTATATATCCTTTTAATTATCGTTTCATTTTTCCAATCCAGCCAAAAAGATAAACTATTTTTCTCACACATTTTTCTGATTGATGAGTTTATAAATCCTCCACCACCTAATGAAATTATGGAATTTTCAGAATTAAGAGATTTTAATGATATTTTCTCCTCAATTTTACGAAAATAATTCTCCCCATGTTTTTTAAAAATTTCTGACACTTTTAAATTCTCTGAGTCTTCAATTTTTTTATCAACATCAACAAAAATCAACTTTAATTTTTTTGACAAAATTTTACCAATTGATGATTTTCCAGATCCCATCATTCCAATTAACACAATGTTTTTATTTGATTTCATGAGTTTCTATATTGAAAAAACACAAATATGTCTTATTTTGAAATTATTAAATTATATGCAATTTACAAAAAAAACAAGTAAAGACAGAATTTTTAGTATTTGGACAATTATAAAAATTATAATTGCTATTTTTATAATAGTATTTGGCTTTATGCTTATTAATCAGATTAATTTGCCTGCCCCAACTAAACAGATTGAAAAAATTTTACCAAATGAAAATTTCAAAACTATTAAGTAAGATTTTATTTTTTGCATATTTTTTTTTGTTTATTCAATTTGTTTATGCACAAGAAATTAAAGAGATTTGGTCTGAGATAGAAAAAAAAGAAGTTACCAATATTGATATAAATAACAAAGAAAACAACTCTAGTAACATAACGCAACTAGAAGGAGTTAAAGTAAAACTTTCAGACGAAAATATTTTAGTAGAACAAAATTTAGATAATTCTGAAATTTTATTGGCTGGATTGTTTGACCCAGATGACAATGATTTAAACATCGATATGTGGTCAAAAACTGACGGAATTGAAATCAAAAAGTTACTTAAAAAAATTCAATCTAAAAAATTATCGAGTTTTGCTGAAAGATTAATGGATGTAGCGTTATTGACCAATTCATATATCCCAAAACAAAATTTTTCTTTAGATGAATTCGAAAATTTTACACTCGATTATCTAATTCAAAAGAAAGATTTTGATTTAGTTGAGGAATTTATTCAAAAAAATTCATCAATCAAAGATAAAGAAAGATTAATAAAACATGTTGCCGATTATAATTTGTCATTAAACAAAATAGAAAATTCATGCTCAGCTATTGATAGTTTAAATTTAATAACTGATGAATATTTATCATATTTCAAAATTTACTGTTTAATAACTCAAGATAAAAAAAATGAGGCCCAGTTACTATTTGATTTAAATTCTGAAATTGACTCATTGAATGAATTTTTTGTTCAAAAGTTTGAAGTATTAATGGGATATGAAAAAAATAATTTTATAATATCTGATGAAAATATTCTTTATTTTCACTTATCTCACAAAACAGATGAAAATTTTTTATATTACCCTTCAGTAGATTCTGAGGAATTTATTTGGAAATACCTATCTAACTCAGATTTATTAAAAAATGTTAATGATTTTAACCTCAGCAATGTTGACCAGGTAAAGTTTTTAGAGAAAGCAACTAGTGAGGGTATTTTTGAAGAAGAAGATTTACTGAGATTGTATAAAAAATTTCAATTTGAGATTGATGATTTAATTAATTACCAGGAAGTATTAAAAAATATACCTGATTATGAAGGAAGAGCCCTAATGTATCAGAGGCTTTTATTAACAGATAATCTTGAAAATAAACTTTTGTTATTATCAAAATTAAATAATTCTTTTGAAAACTCAAATTTTAAAAAATCATTTGATGATGAGTTATCTAAGTTCTTAAGAAAAATAGATAAAAAAGAAATACCTACAAAATATTCTTCCTTTTACCAAAACAACCTAATAACTGATGAAAATAAAAAAAATAAAATTAAGTTTAATAATGAAATTTTACATCAGTCTAAAGTATTAAATTATTTTCTGAATAAGCAAAGCTTAACTAAAACTCAAAAATTAGCCGACAATCTATTATCAAAGATGAAAAAAGATAAAAATTACTCTTTCAATTTTAAGGATATTATATTATTGCAATCATTGAGAGCTGATGGAATTCAAATAGATCAAATTGATGAATTTTCTCAGTATAAATCTGAATTAAATCCTGAATTTAATAAAATGATAGAAAATAGGGAATCAGGCATGATACTGCTAAAATTAGTTGAGATTATTGGCGAAAAAGAATTAGATGAATTAAATAGTGAAACATTGAATGTCATAATTGAAATTATGAATAGATCAAAATTAATTAGTTTGAGAAATGAACTATTGTTGGAAATTCTACCATTAAAAGTTTAAAATACTTCATTCATCATGACAATAAAAACCATTATAACAGAACCAAACGAGATTTTAAGACAGGTTTCAAAACCAGTGATAAGAGTTGGCAATGACGAAAGAAAGCTAATGGATGACATGTTAGAAACAATGTATGCAGCTAATGGTATTGGTTTGGCTGCAATTCAAATAGGAGTTCCAAAGAGAATTATAGTTATGGATATTTCAAAAGATGGTAATAAGAATCCAATGTTTTTTGTTAATCCAATAATAAAAAATAAAGACAAAGACAAAACAACATATGAAGAAGGGTGTTTGTCCGTACCCAATTATTTTGCTGAAGTTGATAGACCTAAATATTGTGAGGTAGAATATTTAGATTATAATGGAGAAAATAAAATTTTAAAAGCCGATGGCCTTCTTGCAACTTGTATACAACATGAAATGGATCATCTTGAAGGGATACTTTTCATAGATTATTTATCTAAATTAAAAAAAACAATGATTGTCAAAAAATTATCAAAGAAAAAAAATAATCCTGATCGTATTATTGTTTAATGAGCAAAAAAATTGCTTTTATGGGTACACCCAGCATTTCGGGTCAAATATTGAAATCATTGTACCAAAATGGTTTTAATATTGAAATTGTATATACCCAGCCACCTGTTTCATCAAATAGAGGACATAAATTAAATAAATCTCCTGTTCATATCATGGCTGAAATATTGAATATTCCAGTTAGAACTCCCGTAAAATTAGATAATCTTGAGGAAAAAAAATTTATAAAAAATAAAAATATTGATTTAGGTGTAGTTGTTGCATATGGCCAAATTTTAAAAAAAGATATCTTAGCACTGCCAAAATTTGGATGGATAAACATCCATTATTCACTTCTACCAAAATTGCGAGGTGCAGCTCCAATCCAAAGGGCCATTATGAATAATGAGAATTTAACAGGAATTTCAATTATGAAGATGGATGAGGGTTTAGACACAGGTCCAGTTTGCAATCAATATACAATAAACATATTAGATAATGAAAATAGTGAGGATTTGTCTAAAAGATTGAGTAATTTAGCTTCTGAAAAGATTTTAGAAAATATTGATAATATTTTAGAAAATAGAGCTTTATTCAAAGATCAAGATCATAGTCAATCTTCATATGCAAATAAAATTAAAAAAGATGAAGGAAAAATAATTTGGCAAGAAAATAATAAAAAGATTATAGGAAAGATAAATGGTTTATATCCCAATCCAGGTGGATGGTTTGAGTTTCAAGGAGAAAGATATAAAATCCATAAAGCTGAATTATCAATTAACACTGGAAAAGCAGGCTACGTTTTGTCGGATAATTTAGAAATTGGTTGTGGTGAAAATTCTATCAAAATAATTGAAATTCAAAGACAAGGAAAAAAAATCCAGAAAACCAGGGAGTTTTTGCTAGGTAGTCAAATTAAGAAGGGCACCAATTTGAATTAGATATGTTTCGTTATCAAATTTTAATTGAGTATGTTGGTAGCTCTTTTATAGGATGGCAAGTTCAAAAAAAAGGCAAAACTATTCAAGGATTAATTCAAAAAGAAATTTCAAAACTTCTAGATGAAAAAATAATTGTTACTGGTTCTGGAAGAACAGATGCTGGCGTTCATGCTATTGAACAATCTGCACATTTTGATTGTATGAATGAAATCAAAAATTTAAAAAAATTTTTAAATTCTATTAATTATTTTCTTAATAAAAACGAAATAGCTATTTTGAAAATTAAAAAACAAAATTTAAATTTTCACGCACGCTTTTCAGCAAAAGAAAGAGTGTATAAGTATGTTATTTATAATCAAACAACCAAGCCTATTATTCAAAATAATCGAGGATGGTTTGTTATAAAAAAACTTGATTTTGAATGTATGAAAATTGGAGCAAAAAAATTAATTGGAACTCATGATTTTTCGTCATTTAGAGCTTCGGGATGTAATGCAAAAAGTCCTATTAAATTTATGAAATTGGTAAAAATAAAAAAATTTAAAAGTAAAATTGAATTAGAATTTAGATCACAATCATTTTTAAAACAGCAAGTAAGGTCGATGGTAGGTTGTTTGAAATTTATTGGAGAAAAAAAATGGTCTATTAAAAAATTTGTGAATGTTATAAAGTCAAAGAATCGAAAACTATGTGCGCCACCTGCACCTGCTGAGGGATTGTATTTAGTAAAAGTTAAATACTAATTTTCTTTATTACTCATTGCGAATTTTTTGTTAATTCTCCACCTTGACTCTGCTCTTACAATATAGCCACAACAATTTTTTGATTTACATTTACAAGGAAATTGCTTGTAATCTTTATCATAGCCAAAACCATAGTCACAAGTTAGTTCCTCACCTTTTTTTATATTTTTAATCGCTTTAACCCATATCTTAAGCCCTTTACCATCATAATCGCAATTATTTTCACAAGAATGATTTATTAGTCCGGCTGTATTCCATGGAAAGTCTCCATCAAGATCATATTTTTTATTTACGGTAAATAAATATATTGGTTTACTATTATCGTATTTATCAGACTCTTCCGTTTGTTTTTTTGTAATTAATTTACCAATATAATCTATTATCTTCTCACCCTCTTTTATATCCCGTGTAGCGTAAAGTCCTTTACCTTTTTTATCTATATCTGACTTTTTAATTTTGTATGGTTTCATATTTCTTTTCTTATTATTTAGAAAAAATTTATCAATTAAATTCTAATAATGCATCAACATGTCGTTTAGTACTGCTTTGTAGTGCTCTTAAATCGTAGCCTCCTTCAAGAATTGAAACTACTCTACCTTTACAAAAAGACCTAGAACACTCTAATGTTCTCTTAGTAATTTTGTAAAAATCTTCTGAACTTAGCATAAGTTGCGCTAATGGATCATCAATATGTGCATCAAAACCTGCAGAAAACAATAGAAATTCTGGTTTGAATGTCTTTAATTTATTTAAAACGATTTCGTAGGCATTTAAATATTCTTCAGAGGTCGTACCAGCTTTTAATGGAATATTTAAAACATTATCAAAATTTCCCTTTTCTTTTTCCGACCCTGAACCTGGGTAATATGGATATTGGTGAGTTGAAATATATAAAACTTTTTCATTATCAAAGAAAATATCTTGTGTTCCATTACCATGGTGAACATCGAAATCAATTATAGCAATTTTATTGTATTTATATTTTTCAATTAAATAATTAGCACCAACAGCTACATTATTATAAATACAAAATCCCATAGCTTTATCTTTTTCAGCATGATGACCAGGTGGTCTGACAGCACAAAATGCATTATTAAATTCTTTATTTTCTAATCCATCTATTGCTGCAATTATTGAGCCTACTGCATCTTTTGTTGCATCTTTGCTTCCAGGAGAAATGATTGTATCTCCGTCCAAAAATACTAAACCTTTTTTAGGAAATGACCTTTCTACTTGATTAACATAATCCTCAGAATGAGTTTTATTGATAAGAGATAAATTAAATTTTGCTGGTTTTTTCCATATAAGATTTTTGTCATTTATTTTTTTAAAATTTTCAATTACCGCAGTAACCCTATCAATTTTTTCTGGATGACCATCTCCAGTATCATGATTTTTATAAGTATCTGATATTATAAGGCCAGTCTTCACTTAAAATAATGTTTTAAAATATTTAAATAAATTAAGCTTAATTTTTTTAAATCGGTCAATGAAACTGCTTCATCAACTTTATGCATTGTTTTTCCAACTAAGCCAAATTCTAAGCATGGAGCAATTTTTCTTATAAATCTAGCATCTGAGGTACCCCCAGTTGTTGACAGTTTTGGTTTTATTTTGGTTATTTCTTTTATAATTTTTTGTATCATAAAAGTCGTATGATTTGGATTTGTGAGAAAAGCCTCTCCTGAAACAGCATAATCAATTTTATATTTAGATTTAGTTTTATTGCAGACTTTTTTCAAAATCTTTTCGATCTTATTTTTGATTGAATTTGAGGTATGCTTATTATTAAATCTTATATTAAATGTAGCATAAGCAATGCCAGGAATAACATTATCAGCCATATTTTGTATATTAATCTTTGTAATTTCCAAGTTTGTAGGTTGAAAATCTTTTGTACCTTTATCAAATTTTATATCTTTAAGTTCGTTTAGTATTTTTACAATCGTTGTAGAAGGGTTATTTGCTCTATGAGGATAAGCTACATGCCCTTGTATACCGGTAATTGTTAATCGACCAGTCATGCTACCTCTTCGCCCAATTTTTATCATTTCTCCTAATTTATTTGGATTTGTTGGCTCTCCAACTAAGCAAAAATCTATTTTTTCTTTTCTCTTTTTTAAGTAATCAACAACTTTTTTAGTTCCATTAATAGCAACACCTTCCTCATCTCCAGTAATCAAAAGACTTACAGATCCCTTAAACCCTCTATTTTTTTGAGTAAAAATACTAACAGCAGACACAAATGCAGCAATTGAGCTTTTCATATCATTTGCTCCTCTACCAATTAAATGACCTTTCTTAATTGATGGTTTAAATGGGTTTACCGTCCAATCATTTAAATTTCCAGCAGGGACAACATCTAGATGTCCTGCATAACAAAAATTAGGACCTTTATTTCCCAATCTTGCATATAGGTTTTTAACTGGTTCACTTCCTTTTTCTTTAAACTCAAGAATTTTAGTTTTAAACCCAAGTTTTTTTAACTTCCTTTCAAGAAATTTCATAACTCCTGCATCTTTAGGAGTTACAGTTGGAAATCTAATTAGCTCCTTTGCTAATTGTAATTCATTTATAATTGCCATTAAAATTATTCTCTCAAAAGATCGTTAATAGAAGTTTTTGATCTTGTTTTCTCATCAACCTGTTTGATTATTACTGCACAATACAGAGAGGGCGCAGATGAATTATTTTTATCTGGAAGTGAACCTGGAACCACAACTGAATAAGGAGGAATTTTTCCGTAAGTAATTTCACCAGTTTTTCTATTAACAATTTTTGTAGATTGTCCAATGTACATTCCCATACTTAGAACAGATCCTTCTCCTACAATTACACCCTCTACAACTTCAGACATTGCTCCCAAAAAAACATTATCTTCTATAATTGTCGGAAGTGCTTGTGCAGGTTCTAATACACCACCTACACCTGATCCTGCAGAGATATGACAATTTTTTCCTATTTGGCTGCAGCTTCCTGCTCTTGCAAATGTATCAATCATTGTACCTTCATCAATATATGCGCCGATATTAACGTAGCATGGCATTAAAACTGCATTTTTGCCTACAAAACTTCCTTTCCTTACTGGAGAGTTAGGTACCATTCTAAAACCAGCTTTTTCATGATCTTCTTTTGTCCATCCTGCTGTTTTACCTTTAAGTAAATGCGATTTATCATACCAGCTACTGTATGGACCATTCAAATTTTCCATAGGATACAATCTGAAACTCAACATGATTGCTTTTTTTAAATGTTGATGAGTTACCCACTCACCATTTATTTTCTCAGCCACTCTCGATCTACCACTATCTAAATCATCGATAACTTTATTTATTGTATCTTTAAGAGACTGTTCAGATGACGGGTTTACTTGATCTCTATTTTCCCAAGCATCATTTATAATATTTTCTATACTCATAATTTTATGAGTTTTTTAATAACCTTATTTCTTTTAAAAATAAAGAGAGATTTTCTATTTTGTAGTCAATATATTCTTTGTTAGATTCCTTTTTTCCCCAATACTCGTTATTGATTAGCCAAACTGTTATAGCTCCTCTTTCTTTACCAATTGACAAATTTTTTGCAATATCCTCAATATAAATCGTCTCTTTTGGATTAATATCAAATTTTTTAAGCATTAAATCGAATGCTTTTGCGGCTGGTTTTGGATGATAATCAGCATCAACAATATCAAATACATCGTCAAATAAGTCATCTATACCTAAGTGTGTGGTAATATTTTTAACATGTTCCTTGCTTCCATTAGTAAAAACAAATTTTCTTAAATCTAATTTTTTTATTTCTTCTCTTAAAACAATGTCTTTCTCCATGAAAGATAGATCAATATCATGAACAAATTGTAAAAATTCTGTTGGGGGGATATCATGGTGTATCATTAATCCGTTCAGGCTTGTGTTGTATTTGTGAAAATAATTGGTTTGTAGCTCTTTTGCTTTTTTTAAATCAATCTTTAATTTTTTTGAAATATACTGCGTCATTCTTTTGCTTACTTGACCAAATACTGCCTCTAGATCTTGATAAAGAACACCGTCACAATCGAATAGGATATTTTTTATGTGTTTCATCTTCTTATTAATGTTCCTGCACCTTTATCTGAAAATAATTCGAACAAAATTGAATGTTTTTTTCTTCCATCTATGATTCCTACTCCTGTAACCCCGTTCATTACTGCATCAAGGCATGTATTTATTTTGGGTATCATCCCCTCTGTGATTATTTTATTATTTATCATTTCTAAAATTTCAGAAGAGTTTATCTCTTCGATAAGCTTTTTTTCTTTATTTAAAACTCCTTCCACATTAGTCATTAATAATAATCTTCTACATTTTAAAGATTTTGCTATAGCGCCCGCAGCTGTATCCCCATTAATATTATATGTTTGATTATTTTTCCCCAGACCTAAAGGAGATATAATTGGTACTGCGTTTATTTTGATTATATCTTTTATTATGTCTACATTTATTTTATTTGGAATACCAACAAATCCTAGTTCCTCTGCTTCTGGAATAACTTCTATAACATTATTTTTCTTTGTATTTAGAGAAACTGCATTTGCACCTTCTTCGACTAAAGAATTTACAATATCCTCATTAAAGTCTATGAGGACATTTTCAACTACGTTAATAATTTTTTCATCTGTAACTCTTAATCCTCTTATAAATTTTGACTGAATATTTGATTTATCTAACTCTCTTTTAATTCTGGGTCCGCCTCCATGAACTATAATTATAGAAAGTCCTAATT
>CACEDU010000009.1 GCA_902558435.1 uncultured Pelagibacteraceae bacterium
GAATTTGATCCACACATTTGGTTAGATCCAATTAATGCGAGCGCTATATTAAAAGAGATGACTGAACATTTAATAGAAAATGATTCAAAAAATGCATCTAAATACAAAAATAATTTAAATAAAGCTTTAAAAGATATAGATAAACTTACAGCTGACGTTAAGTCTGAATTAAACCAAAGCGTAGCCTCAATAGTTTTTCATGATGCATATCAATATTTTGAAGAACGATTTAATGTAAATATATTAGGCGCTTTCACAGTCAATACTGATGTAATGCCTGGCGCAGAGCAATTAGCAGAAATTAGAGAAATCATTGAGCATGATAATGTTGCTTGCGTATTTTCAGAGCCTCAGTTTAATCCTGACATCATTAAAGCAGTTGCAAAAGATATGAATATAAAAACTGGTGTTGTAGATCCTCTAGGAGCAACTTTAAAACCAGGTAAAAATTTATATTTTGATCTAATAAGAAACATGTCAGCATCATTTAAAGGTTGTTAACTATTTAATGGACAGTAACAAACAAGTTCCAGTTACAGTTTTGACAGGTTTTCTTGGTGCAGGCAAAACCACTTTATTGAATAGAATCCTAACCGAACAGCACGGTAAAAAGTATGCCGTAATCGTTAATGAATTTGGCGAACAAGGTATAGATAATGATTTAGTTGTAGATGCTGATGAAGAAGTGTTTGAGATGAATAATGGGTGCATATGCTGCACTGTCAGAGGTGATCTAATCAGAATTTTAAGTGGCCTTATGAAAAGAGCAGATAAATTAGATGCAATTATTGTAGAAACTACTGGATTAGCTGACCCAGCCCCAGTTGCACAAACTTTTTTTGTCGACCAAGATGTTGCTGATCGAACAAAGTTAGATGCGATTGTTACCGTTGCAGATGCTGTTCATTTAAGTTCTCAACTAACTGATCACCATGAAGCTGAGGAACAAATCGCTTTTGCTGATGTTGTGTTGTTAAATAAAATAGATCTTGTTGACGAAAGTGGTTTAGAAGCAGTCAAAGAAAGAATAAGAAAAATTAATCCTTTTGCAAAAATCATTAATACTACTAAATGTGGAGTATCATTAAATGAAATTCTTAATCTTGATGCATTTAGTTTAAAACGAGTTTTAGAAGTTGAACCTGATTTTCTAGAGTCAGACCATGATCATGAGCATGATGATGATGTAACTAGCTTATCGTTTGTCTCTGATACCCCTTTAGATATGGAAAAGTTTCAAGATTGGTTCAGCAAGCTTTTACAGACAAAGGGTCAAGATATACTGAGAACTAAGGGAATTCTCGATTTTACAGGAGAAAGTGATCGATATGTATTTCAAGGAGTACACATGCTTATGGATGCCTCGCCTATGGGTAAATGGCCAGAAGGAAAAGTACGAAGCTCTAGACTAGTTTTTATTGGTCGAAATCTTGAGAATATGAATTTGAAAGAGGGATTTGAAAATTGTAAATCGGCATGAAAGCTGATCTGAACAAGTTCCCAGAGTTAAATAAAACAAAATTTGAAAATAGAGGAAAAGAATTAAGACTCGGAATTCCAGTTATTAATTCAGTAGTGATAGGTAATTCTATTGCTGTTGGATTTGGGGATGGCACTATAAGAATATTTAAAGCAGGACAAAGCTCAGAACCCATAAAAGCACATAATGGTATTGTTCTTTGTATTTCAAAAGATGGTGATGATATTATAACTGGTGGAGATGACGGAAGGTTTTTA
Source organism: uncultured Pelagibacteraceae bacterium (assembly GCA_902558435.1). GTDB lineage: Bacteria > Pseudomonadota > Alphaproteobacteria > Pelagibacterales > Pelagibacteraceae > Pelagibacter. Next base: position 1,738 of record CACEDU010000009.1, read on the forward strand.
AGAATTTCTCTGAATGGAGAAATAAGCGAAATTGCAAATTTTGGTTCTCGTTGGGTTGATCATGTTACAGCAAATAATGGAAGTTTGGTTTGCACGTCTGGAAATAACGTTTACCTGTGGATGGCAGGCAGAAAAGAACCAAGAATATTTGAACATGAGAGCACTATTGGTGGTGTAGCATTTGACTCAAAAGGAAGAAGATTAGCAGTTTCTCGATACGGTGGTGTCACTCTTTGGAAAAAAGATTATAGCAACAAGTGGAAATCATCTAATTTATTATGGAAAGGCTCTCATAATAAGGTCATTTTTAGTCCAGATGACAGATATTTAGTAACTTCAATGCAAGAGAATCAACTTCATTTTTGGCGCTTAAAAGATAAAACTGATTCTACAATGTCTGGCTATGGTGCAAAAGTTAAGAGTTTTGCCTTTGTTCATGATACAAAATTTTTAGTAACATCTGGTTCTTACGATGCGGTTTGTTGGCCGTTTGATGGAATTGGTCCAGAGGGTCGTCAACCAATTTGTCTTCCTTTTGTTGGAAATAAATTAGTAACATTTGTTGAACCATTCCCAAATGAAAATGCAATTTTTACTGGATTAAGTGATGGTTCAGTGTTCTTATCAGAAATTGAAAAATCAAGTAATACAATAATAATTCGTAGTTTCACAGAGTCAGAAGTTACTACAATTTCAGTTACTGAAGATGGTTCAAGTATATTAATTGGAGATATGGCTGGAAATATTTTATGGACATCTATATGGGATGAGGAAAATAAATAAATTATGTTTAATAAAAAAAAGCCGAATGTTGAAATGATAAGAAGTTTAAAAAAAATTTTTTCAGAAAAAAAACAAATACCAGATACATCATTATTAAGTATCGCAGAATTAAGTTGTCATGAACCGAATTGCCCACCTTTTGAGACAATTATTACAGAAAGAACAATAGATGGAAAATTAAATAATTGGCGTATTGGAAAACCAATTAATGATATTTTAGAGTCAGATATTATTAATTTAGCTGATACGCATAATCATAGTCACTAAAATAATTTAAATTGAACTTTATCTGCAAATAAGATCTAATAATATTATGAAAACTATTTCTTTAAGTCTTAAAGATATTTATAAACTGGCAAATAAAACTTTATTAACTAATGGATGTGATGAGGAAACATCAAATATTTTATCCGATTTGATAATGAAAGCAGAGAGAGATGGTTCTCTTTCTCATGGCTTATTCAGATTACCTGCTTATATTGCTGGATTAAAAAGTGGAAAAATTAATGGAAAAAATAGACCTAAAATTTCTAAAATTACACCAAGCGTTGTTAAAGTAGATGGTAATAATTGTTTGGCACCAATGGTTCTGAATAAAAGTTTGCCTGAGTTAATTAAAGCTGCAAAAGAAAATGGAGTAGCAGTTTTGTCTATAACAAATTCACATCACATGGCAGCGATGTGGCCTGAAACTGAGGCAATTGCAGAAGAAGGTTTAGTTGCTTTTGCATGCACATCTTATAAACCAGCTGTTGCACCTGCGGGATCTATCAAACCTTTATTTGGAACAAATCCAATTTCATTTGCTTGGCCTAGAAAAAATAAAACTCCAGTAGTTTATGATATGGCAACCGCATCTATGGCAATGGGCGAGGTTCAAGTTGCAAAAAGAGAAGGTCACAAAGTTCCATTAGGTACTGGATTAACAAAAGATGGAAAGGAAACAACTGATCCAGCAGAAATAGCAGATGGGGGTGTTTTATTGCCTTTTGGAGGCTATAAAGGCTCAGGGATTGCGATGATGGTCGAATTGCTTGCTGGAGCCCTTGTTGGAGATAATTTTAGTTATGAGACGGCTGAGAAGGATAATAATGATGGCGGTCCACCAAGTGGTGGAGAGTTCATTTTAGCAATATCCCCAGAAAAATTATCAAATTCTGATTGGGACACACACTCCTCAAAGTTTTTTGAAAAAATGAAATCAATGGGGGATGTTAGACTTCCTGGTGAAAGAAGACATAAAAATAGATTGGATAAAGGACCAAGAAATATAAATGAAGACTTGGTTAATAAAATTAAATCTTTAAGTTAATTCTAATTCAATAGGGGTGTGATCTGAGGGTTTTTCTCTACCTCTTGGATATTTATTAATTTTAACATCCTTTATATTTTTTAATAATGAATTGGTTACTAAGAAGTGATCAATCCTCATACCATTATTTTTTTGCCAAGCTCCACTTGTGTAATCCCAAAAAGTATACTCTTCTTTATCAGGATAGATATATCGAAATGCATCATGAAATCCTAAATTATACATTTCTCTTAACTTCTTTCTAATTTCTATTCTATACAATGCATCGTTTTCATACCCTTTAGGATCATGAACATCTTCAGCAGAAGGAATAATATTAAAATCACCTGCAATGATTATATTTTCATTTGTTTTTAAAAGAGATTTTAATTTTTTTATTAAACTATCTAACCAATATAATTTATAATCATATTTCTCAGTATCTACTGGATTTCCATTTGGAGTATAAATATTTATTAGTTTAATTATTTTTGATTTATATTTTATATCGGCTGTAATTATTCTTGATTGTTTATTTTTATCTTTAAAGATATCTTTTTGAATATTATCTAATTTTTTTTTTGAAAGTATTGCAACACCGTTGTAACTTTTTTGTCCAAATACATAACTTTCATATTTAATTTTTTTAACATCATCATAAGGATAAGTTTCATCTTGAGTTTTGATTTCCTGGACTAATACCACGTCAGGATCAAATTTTTTTAAGTATTCTTGAACGTTTAATATTCTTGCCCTAATAGAATTTACATTCCAAGAGCTAATAATCATTAAAGAGAGAATGAAACACCACAACCGCAAGATGATTTGCTTTGTGGGTTATTAATTTTAAATTGGTCTCCAATTAATTCTTTTACAAAATCTATTTCTGATCCTTTTAAAAGGTCAGCTGAGGTTTTATCTATTAAAATATTATCCTGTCTTAAGTCGTCATCTTGAGGTGTTTTATCAAATGAGAAATCGTACTGAAACCCTGAGCATCCACCGCCTTTGATCGCGATTCTAAAAAAAGAACCTTCATCCTTGGATGACAGTAGGTTATTTATTTGTTTTAACGCATTATCTGTAAATTTAATTTCTTTAATCATTATTTATCACTGTTATTACTAATATAATTAATATTTGCCAATTTTAAAGAATGAATAATTACTCAAAATTAGGTTCTTTTAGATCACGCGGTCGCTTAATAAAAGAGCCAAATAACAAGTTTAGAACTCCATTTCAAAGAGATAGAGATAGAATTATTCACTCAGCTTCATTTAGACGTTTAAAACATAAGACTCAGGTATTTGTGAACACAGATGGAGATCACTATAGAACAAGAATAACTCACTCAATGGAGGTTGCTCAGATTGCTAGATCAATATCAAGATATCTCAATTTAAATGATGATTTAGTTGAAACACTTAGTTTAGCCCATGATATGGGTCATACTCCTTTTGGACACGCTGGTGAAGACGCTTTAAACGAGTCAATGATTAATCATGGTGGTTTTGATCACAACCTTCAAACTTTAAGAATTGTAATGTTTATAGAAAATAAATACTTAAAATTCAAAGGTCTAAATTTAACTATAGAAACTTTAGATGGTCTTTTAAAACATAACGGACCTATTAATAATACAGATCACTTAGATACAATAATTGGACTTAAAAATTTTAAAAATAAAATAGATTTTAAAAAGAATTCATCTTTAGAAGCTCAAATTGCAGCTATATCTGATGACATAGCCTATAATAATCATGATATTCAAGATGGAATTAAAGCAAAACTATTTTCGTTAAATCAATTATGTGAAATTAATTTTTTTAAAGAAATCTATAAATCTTATAAGACAAAGGTTAAAAATTCTAACAGAGATATTATTGTTTACCAAATAATAAGAGATTCAATTAATTTGATGGTTCAAGATGTTATCAAAAATACTTTAAAAAATATAAAAAAATACAAAATTAATAATATTAATCATATCTATTTAAATAAGAAAAAAATTGTCAATTTTTCAACTAAATTTGCATCTATTGAAAAAGAAATTAAAAATTTTTTAAGAATAAATATGTATAATAATAAAAATGTTCAAATTAAAAATAATAATGGTAAAAAAATAGTTAAATATTTATTTAAATTGATAGAAAGAAATCCAAAAAAATTTATAAAAAATAAATATATACATAATGATAAATATAGATCTATTTCAGACTACATTTCAGGGATGACTGATAGATATGCAATACAATTATACAAAATGTCAAAATGAATATTTTTGAAGATTATTTAATAAAAATTGAAAATACTATTAAGAAAGCAAATCAAGATAATTTGTTGGAATTGCCAGAAAATTTATCTGGTATAAATGTGGATATCCCTCCTGCTAAATTTAATGGTGACGTATCTACTAATGTTGCGATGGTTTTATCAAAAATTAATAAAAAACCTCCAATTGAACTTGCAGAAATTATTTCAGGATTATTAAAAAAAAATGACAAAAACATAGATCATATTAGTATTGAAAAACCAGGTTTTATTAATTTAAAATTTAAGAAAGAATTTTGGAGTGCTTTTATATTAGATGTTCTTAATAAACCTTCTTATGGAAGTGATTCAAACGGTAAAAAAAATAGTTTTTTAGTTGAGTTTGTTTCAGCAAACCCGACAGGACCACTTCATGTAGGTCATTCAAGAGGTGCAATACTTGGTGACGTTATTTCAAACCTATTATCATTCAATGGTCACAAAGTTACAAAAGAATACTATGTAAATGACTATGGAAATCAAATTTCTCATTTTACTAAATCAGTTTATTATAGAATAAAGGAAATTACTAATAACGAAACATTTCCAATAGATAACAAAGATTTATATCCAGGTGCATATCTTATCGATATAGCAAAAAAAATAATTTCAAAAAATAAAGATATAGATTTTAATGACTATGACAAAATATCTGAAAAATTAAAGAAACTTTCGATTGAAGAGTCTTTAAAATTAATAAAAACAAATTTAGAAAATCTTGGAATAAAACATGATAATTTTGCTAGCGAAACCGAGATTATAAAAAATAAAGAAGTTGACGAAGTAATAAAAAATTTAAAAGCAAAGAAATTTATTTATGAGGGAAAAATTAAAGCACCTGAAGGTGAAAATAACGAAAATTGGGTAGAAAGAGAGCAATTACTGTTTAAATCTACTGAATTTGGAGATGATAAAGACAGGGCCTTACAAAAAGAAGATAAGTCTTGGACATATTTTGCAAGTGATGTTGCATATCATAATACTAAACTGAAAAGAAATTTTGATGTTCTTGTTAATATATTAGGAGCAGATCACGCTGGTTATATTAAAAGAATTACTTCTGTCGTCGAAGCTCTTTCAGGAAAAAAAAATAAGTTAATTTGTAAAGTTAGCCAGTTAGTTAAATTAATAAAAGATAAGAAACCTTTTAAAATGTCTAAGAGAAAAGGTGATTATATAACAATTGAAGATTTAATTAATGAAGTTGGGAAAGATGCTACAAGATTTATAATGTTAAGCAGAAGTAGTGATGCTGAAATTGATTTTGATTTTGATAAAGTAAAAGAAAAATCAAAAGAAAATCCTATTTATTATGTTCAATATGCATATGCTAGAATTTCATCTGTATTCAGAAATACTCAACATGAAATTAAAAGTGATATTAAAATAACAAATTCTGAATATAAATTTGGCGACCAAGAAATCAAATTATTCAAGAAGATAAGTGAATGGCCAAAATGTGTTGAAGTATCTACAGAAAAATTAGAACCACATAGAATATCTGTTTACTTATATGAATTAGCTTCAGAGTTTCATTCGTATTGGAATATGGGTAAAGATGACATTTCAAAGAGATTTATTGAAGAGGATAACTCGATAAAAGAAGAAAAGTTAGTCTTCTTAAAATCTATAGCCAACACTATTAAATCAGGAATGGATATTTTAGGCGTTGATACACCTGAAAAAATGTAATGATAAAAGAATTAAAATATCTTTTTTATTTAATAATTATTTTCTTCTTCTTTTTTTTTACAACTAGATATTATTTTTCAGATGAAAATATTAAAAAATCTTACAGATCTATCTCATTAATTGATGACAAAATAAATCTTATTGAAAAGGATCTAATATTTTTAGAGAGTGATACTGAAAACATCATTGAATACGTTGAATTTAAAAAGTACAAAGAAACAAATAAATATTCATTTTGGAAACTTCTTTATAATGATAATTAAAAACCATAGATCATTTATATGTGGTGTAAAAGGTAAAGTTTTATCAAAAAAAGAAATTGAATTTTTAAAAAAATATAAGCCATGGGGAATAATTCTTTTTAAAAGAAATATTGGAAGTATTAAACAAACTATAAATTTAACTAATTCGATTAAAAAAATTTTTAACAATAAAAATTATCCAATAATGGTCGATGAAGAAGGCGGAAGAGTTAGTAGATTAAGAAAATTTATTGATAACTCAATTTTTACAGCTGAATATTTTGGCAACTTGTATAAAAAAAATATAAATAAATTTGATATATATTACAGTGTTTATGTTAAACAAATTGCTTATCTTTTAAGATTATTAGGTATAAATATCAATACAGTGCCTGTTTTAGATATAAAAAGAAAAAAATTTCATAAAATTGTTGATGATAGATCATTTTCAACAGATAAAAAAATTGTTTCAAAAATAGGTGATAGATGTATTAAACTTTTTCATTCAAATAGAGTTGCTACAGTGATTAAGCATATTCCTGGACATGGCTTAGCTAAAGTAGATAGTCATAAAAATCTGCCAAGAATATCTAGAAATGAGCATTATTTGATCAAAAACGACTTTTATCCCTTTAAAAATAAAAGTTCTTTATTAGCAATGACGGGTCATTTGTTATTTGAAAAAATAGACCCAGAAAATAATGCAACGCATTCAAAAAAAATAAATAAGCTAATAAGAAATAAAATAAAATTTAAAGGTTTGATAATGACTGATGATATTTCAATGAAAGCAATCAAAGATAAACTTGCAATAAGTGTAAAAAAATCATTTTTAGCAGGTTGCAACTTAGTATTACATTGTAATGGGAATTTGAGTGAAATGAAAATTGTTGCTCAAAATTCACCTAAAACAAACCAATTTATTATTAAAAAAACATCACAATTAACAAGGATTATAGGTTAGAGTATTTTATGCAATCAGATGATTCTTTAAACTTTAATGTAAATTTAAATTATTTTAATGGATCATTAGAAATATTACTTGATCTTGCAAAATCTCAAAAAGTTGATTTAGAACAAATATCAATTACAAAATTAGCTGATCAATTTCACCAATATATCACTGAAAAGGAAAACCTAAATCTCGAAATTGCTTCCGAATATTTATTGATGGCTACTTGGCTTACTTATTTAAAGTCTAAATTACTACTTCCTGAAACAGATGAAGATGAATTTAAAGCTCTTGAGGTAGCTGAAAAACTTAAATTGCAATTAAAAAAATTAGAGTTGATTAGGCTATTATCTTCACAAATGTTAAACAGAAAAAGATTGGGAAGAGATATTTTTATGCGTGGCTCTAAAAGTGGCGTTAAGTCTATTTATGACAAAAAAGTTTCTTTAACTTTGTTTGAGTTATTGAAGGCATATTCAGGAATTGTGATGACAAAAGATTTTCATACCATGAATATTCCCAAACTACCTGTTTTTACAACCGAAGACGCTATTAAAAGAATTAAAGAGTTTTTTGGAAATCTTAATGAATGGAAAAATATTTCAGAGTTAGTTCCATCAGGTTTCAAAAATTCTCCTAATTTAAAAAGAACAGGTAAAGCTGGTATATTTGCAGGATCATTAGAATTAGTTAAAGAAGGTAATGTATCCTTGAAACAAAAAGAATTATTTGATGATATTTTTATTAAGGAAAATTAATGAATAAAAAAAAAAAGGATAATATTGTAAAATTTCCGACAAAACTTACTGAGGTAGAAAGAGAAATTGAGGCTATTATATTTGCTGCTGCAGAACCTTTATCAGTAGAAACGATAGAGTCTAAATTATCAAAACCAACTGACATTCAACAATCACTAGAAAATCTAAAAGATTTTTACTCTAAAAGAGGTATTAATCTAATTTGTATTTCAAATAAATGGTCTTTTAGGACAGCAGTCAATTTATCATCTTTAATGTCAGAACAAAAAACTGTTGAAAAAAAATTATCTAGAGCTGCGATAGAAACTCTTGCAATCATTGTTTATCATCAACCTGTCACAAGATCTGAAATTGAGGAAATTAGAGGTGTTGCATTTGGAACAAACACTTTAGAAATTTTAATGGAACTAAATTGGGTTAAACATGAAGGTAGAAAAAATGTTCCAGGTAAGCCAATACAATATGGGACAACAGACGAATTTCTGAGTCATTTTAATCTTCAAAAATTATCAGATCTACCAACTGTCAATGAATTAGGTTCAGCAGGTTTAATTGATACTTCAAGTGTTGATGCATCAATTTTTGGAACAGGCAAATTTTTCAAAGAAAAACAAGTAGATAAAAAGGAAAATATATATTCTGATATTGATGAAATGTTAAGCAGTACACTTAAAACAGACGAAACCTAAAAATTCACTTTTAAATAATCAATAATAAGGTTATAAGCAATTTATGAGTATAGGTTTTTGGCAAATTGCAATTGTAGTGATCTTAGTTGTTCTACTATTTGGTAGAGGCAAAATATCCAGCTTGATGGGTGATGTAGCAAAGGGTATCAAAAGTTTTAAAAAGGGAATGGCTACAGATGTTAATGATGATAGCCAAAATAAAAATATTTCTGATAATCAAGACTCAAATAACAAAGAGTAAAAAATGCCATCAATTGGCTGGTTAGAAATCTTAATAATTGTTTCGATTGCAATAATTGTTGTTGGGCCAAAAGATTTCCCTTTTATGCTAAAAAAAATTGGTTCATGGATAGGTTCAGCAAAAAGATATATTAGAGATGTCCAAGGACAAGTAAGTGATTTAACAAATGAAACTTTAAGTGCTGATATAGAAGAAAAACCTAAATCTGAAAATCAAAAAAAGAATAAAGATGAGTAAAGATAAAGAAGGAAGTTTTATAAGTCATTTAACAGAGTTAAGAAAAAGATTAATTAATTCTTTGATATTTTTAGCATTACTCTTTGTAATTTGTTATTATTTTTCTGAATACATCTATGGTTTTCTTGTGGAACCATATGCAAATGCAGTAAAAGATGACGATGCTAACAGAAGATTAATATTTACTGCTCTTCAAGAAACATTTTTAACATATTTAAAAGTTTCTTTTTTTACAGCATTTTTTGCTACAAGCCCATTTATACTAATTCAAATTTGGAAATTTATTGCTCCTGGTCTTTATAACCATGAAAAGAAAGCCATAATGCCATATCTTGTAGTAACTCCTATTTTATTTTTACTTGGCGGCATGCTTGTTTATTATTTGATAATGCCACTTGCTATAAAGTTTTTTTTATCTTTCGAAAGTTTAGGTGCAGCTACAAATTTACCAATACAACTGGAGGCTAAAGTTAACGAATATTTATCATTAGTTATGAAGCTTATCTTTGCATTTGGATTAAGTTTTCAATTACCAGTAGTATTAAGTTTATTGGCCAGAATTGGAGTTGTTAACTCAACTTTTCTTAAAGAGAGAAGAAAATATGTGGTTGTTATTATATTTGCGGCAGCTGCAGTACTAACACCTCCTGATCCAATTACTCAAATAGGTTTGGGAATTCCATTGTTAATTTTATATGAATTATCAATAATATCAGTAGGAATAATTGAAAAAAAATTAGAAGAAAAAAATGCACAATATTAAAGATATTAGAAAAGACTTTAATAATTTTAAGGAAAAACTTAAAAATCGTAACATCGATACAGATCTTGATAATATTATAAGTCTTGATGAACAGAATAGAAAGCTTATCCAAGAAAAAGAAACACTTGAAATGGAAAAAAAAACTATTTCAAAATCTAAAGACCAAAAATTATTTGAAAAATCAAAAGAACTCTCTGTAAAAATTGAAGAAATTAACAAAAGTCAATCAAAACTGCAGAGCAAAATTGATAGCATATTGTCATCAATACCAAACATTCCATTAAGCGATGTTCCAATTGGTCAGGATGAAAATGCTAATGTAGAGATTGAAAAAAAAGGTGAAATTAAAGATTTTGATTTTAATCCAAAAACCCACTTCGAATTAGGTGAAAATCTTAATATGCTTGATTTTGATTTAGCCACAAAAACCACAGGCTCTAGGTTTGTATTTGTAAAAAAACAATTAGCTCATCTCGAAAGAGCTCTATCAAATTTTATGATAGATACTCATACACAAAAAAATGGTTACACAGAAATATCACCTCCATTAATTGCTACCGCTGAGACTATGTATGGAACTGGACAATTACCAAAATTTGAAAATGATCAATTTGAAATTAAATTAGAGGCAGATGAAGGAAGAAAGTTTTTGATTCCAACTGCAGAAGTTATTTTAACGAATATAGTAAAAAACCAAATTATTAATAAGGATGATCTACCAATTAGAGTTGTTGCTTCAACTCCATGTTTTAGAAAAGAAGCAGGTAGTTACGGCAAAGATACAAAAGGTATGATTAGACAACATCAGTTTTATAAAGTTGAATTAGTTAGCATAGTTGAAAATGATAAATGTGCCGATGAGTTAGAGCGTATGTCTAATGCAGCTACTATGATTTTAGATGAGTTAAAACTACCATATAGGAAAATAATTTTATGTACTGGTGATATGGGTTTTAGCGCTGAGAAAACGTATGACATTGAGGTTTGGCTCCCTTCTGAAAATAGATATAGAGAAATTTCTAGTTGTTCCTCTTGTGGATCATTCCAAGCAAGAAGGATGAAAGCAAGATACAAGGATAAAAATAATTCAAAAGAGTTTTTAGGAACATTAAATGGCAGTGGCTTGGCAGTTGGACGTACAATGATAGCAATAATGGAAAATTATCAAACTAAAGATGGTTCAATTTTAATACCCGAGGCTCTAAAGCCATATATGCCAAATATAGACAAAATTTCTGTCAATTAAGAGTTGAGTTTAAATTATAGATAAGATAAATAGCCTTAATTAATTATATACGTTATGGACGCTGGAATTGGACAATTTATACCCTTAATTTTAATTTTTGTTATTTTCTATTTTTTTCTAATTAGACCTCAACAAAAAAAAGTTAAAGATCACAAAGCAATGGTAGAAGCTCTTAAAAGAGGTGACAAAGTAATTACATCTGGTGGTATACTTGGCACTGTTGAGAGAATTATAGATAATGAAAAAGTTGAAGTTAAAATATCTGAGAACGTTAATGTTGAAGTTGTTAGAGCAACTGGCATACAAAGTTTAGTAAGTTCTATCGAACCAAAAAAATAACATTACAAAAAGTGTTATACTTTTCAAAATTACGAATAATATCAGTAATTATTTTTACAATAATTTTTTCATATTTTGCTCTTTCAAATTTTACCAAATTAGATGATAAATTTTTTTCAAAAAACATAAATCTAGGCTTAGATCTTCAAGGTGGCTCATACTTACTCCTTGAAATTGATAATCAACCAGTGATTACTCAAAGATTACAAGCAAAAATTATAGAGTTGAAAAGATATTTTAAAGAAAAAGAAATAAGCTTGAAGAATTTTTCTTTAAGTGGAGATACCATTACTTTTGAAGCTCAAGAACAAGATCTTGAACAAGTATCAAAATTACTAAATGATAAGGAAAGTGATATTAACCAATACTATCAAAGTTACAAATCTCATGAATTTGATGTTATTGAAAATAATAACTTATTTAATCTTAATTATTCAAGATATGGTTTAGTTTTATTAAAAAATGCTTCACTTGATCAAGCAATTGAGATTGTGAGAAGAAGGGTAGATGAGGTTGGAACTAATGAACCAAATATACTTAAAAGAGGTAATGACCGTATTCTTGTTGAATTACCAGGATTGGATGATCCAAATAGAATTAAATCATTATTAGGAAAAACTGCTAATCTTACTTTTCAATTTATCTCACAAAACAGTGAAGAGTCTTTTGGAACAGAAAAATTATCTTTTGAGGATGGTTCTAGAGAAGCAATAGTAAGTAAAAGAATAATTCTAAGTGGTGATAACTTGGTAGATGCAAAACCTACTATGAATTCACAAACTAATGAAACAGTTGTTTCATTTAGCTTAGATAGAGTAGGTGCAAAGAAATTTGGGAAAGCAACCAGCACAGGTGTCGGAAAACAATTAGCAATTATATTAGATGGTAAAATAATAAGTGCCCCATCTGTAAGAGAACCTATAATCGGAGGATCTGGACAAATTTCAGGAAACTTTACATTCCAATCAGCAACTGATCTTGCATTGTTGCTTAGATCTGGTGCTTTGCCAGCACCTTTAAATATTATTGAAGAGAGAACTGTTGGTCCTGACTTAGGTCAAGACTCAATTGATGCAGGAATACTATCTTTGATTATTGGTTTCTTGCTTGTTATTATATTTATGATTTATAAATATAGAGCATTTGGATTAATTGCCAATTTAGCCTTAGTTACGAACTTATTTTTATTGATTGGAATTCTTACTTTATTTGAGGCAACATTAACTTTGCCTGGTATCGCAGGGATAATTTTAACTGTAGGTATGGCTGTAGATGCCAATGTTTTAATTTTTGAGCGTATTAAAGAAGAAACTAAGAGTGAAAAAAACCCAATTATTGCATTTGATGCAGGATACACAAAATCTAGAACTACAATTTTAGATGCAAATATTACAACATTAATAGCTGCATTTATATTATTTTTTATGGGCTCAGGTCCTGTAAAAGGTTTCTCAGTAACATTAGGAGTTGGAATATTGACTACTCTATTCTCTGTATATTTTATAGCTAGATTACTTACGTCTTTATATGTGGTTAAAAATAAAGAAAAGGAGCAATTATTATAAATGAATAATATTTCCTTTAATAAATTCTACAGACAATTTAATATTTTATCTCTCATTTTAATAATAACCTCTTTAGTTTTTCTTATTCTTAAAGGTTTGAATTATGGCGTTGACTTTAAGGGAGGAACTTTAATTGAATTAAGAACCAATTATAAAACCAATAATATAACAACGATCAGAGATAGTTTTAATCAAATGAATTTAGGAGACGTATCTGTTAAAAAATTTGGTAATGAGACAGATTTTATAGTAAAATTTGAAAAACAAAATTCAAATGATCCTGAGTTTATAAAAAATATTCAAAATAAATTATCAAGCTCTATAGGAAATGTTGATTTTAGAAGAGTAGAAAATGTTGGACCTAAAGTAAGCTCAGAACTTCTAAAATCAGGTATTATTGCAATAAGTTTATCATTAGCTGCTATGCTAATTTATATTTGGATTAGATTTGAGTGGCAATTCAGCTTAGGAGCAATATTAGCAATATTTCATGATGTTATTATAACATTAGGAATATTCTCTATATTCTCTCTTGAAATAAATTTATCAATAGTTGCTGCCGTACTAACTATAGTTGGATACTCAATGAATGATACTGTTGTAATATTTGATAGAGTAAGAGAAAATTTACGAAAATATTCAGATATTAAAATTTACGAATTAACTAACATCTCTATTAATGAAACCTTATCAAGAACGATAATAACTTCAGTAACTACACTTCTAGCTTTATTATCAATATATTTATTTGGTGGGGAAATTCTTAAAGGTTTTTCTTTGGCAATGATTTTAGGAGTAATATTTGGAACATACTCATCTATTTATATTGCTAATCCTATTTTAGTAGCTTTAAATGTTAGTCAAAGAACAATTGTTAAAGAAGAAAAAGATTAATACAAGTTTTGAGCTACAACCATCGATAACAACATTGGCAACGATAGTAAAGTATTTGTTCTAGAAAATAACATTGCAGTTTTTGCTGACTTAGCTTTCACGTCAGGTTCTACTGTTACAATACCCAAAGCTTTTTTTTGATTAGGCCAAATAACAAACCAAACATTAAAAGCCATTATAATTCCTAGCCACATCCCAATACCTATTGCTGTAGCCTTACCTCCACCAGATCCAATACCTAGTGTCATAGCTTGATGAACATACCCATTTAAGTATGCCAATATAAGACCAGATATTACTGTAAACAAGGCTGCCCATCTAAACCAAAAAAGTGCAGCTGGAGCAATAACTTTACCAATAGCAGGTTTTTGTTCATCTGGAATTTTAGCCATATTAGGTATTTGAACAAAATTAAAATACCAAAGTAATCCTATCCACATGATGGCTACAATTACATGTATGTATCTAAATAACCAACTCCAAAAAACTAAATCTATATCAAAGCCACCGTTTCCAAAATATAAACCTAGGAAAAGCAAAATTGATAATGCTAAGGAAAGATGAATTGTTTTAGATAAAGATTGTAGAATCGAAGTCATTTATTTTATTTATATCATTTTTAAATTAATTTTTTAAGCTGTTTTTTTAAATTTATTATCTAATAATGGTTTTAAAAATTTACCAGTATAGCTATCTTTAACATTAACAATTTCCTCAGGTTTCCCCTCAGCTATTATATTACCACCCTTCACACCGCCATCAGGACCCATATCTACAATATAATCTGCAGTTTTTATTACATCTAGGTTGTGCTCAATAACTACAACTGTATTTCCTGTTGCAACAAAAGTATGGAGTATTTCTAACAGTTTTTTAATATCATGTTGATGCAATCCAGTAGTTGGTTCATCCAATATATAAATAGTTCTTCCTGTTGATCTTTTTGACAACTCTTTTGCTAGCTTAATTCTTTGCGCCTCTCCACCAGATAGAGTAGTTGCCTGCTGACCAATTTTTATATAGCCCAATCCAACTTTTTTAAGTGTTAATAATTTAGTCTTTATATTTGAAATATTTTCAAAATATTCACAACCTTCATCTACAGTCATATTTAAAACGTCTGCAATACTTTTATCTTTAAATTTTATCTCTAATGTTTCTCTATTGTATCTTGTACCTTTGCATTCATCGCAAGTTATGTATACATCAGGTAAAAAGTGCATCTCGTATGTTATTACTCCATCCCCCTCACAGGCTTCACATCGACCTCCTTTGACATTAAACGAAAATCTACCGGGTTTATAACCTCTACTTTTTGACTCTGGCAAATTAGTAAACCAATCTCTTATAGGTCCAAAAGCTCCAGTGTAAGTTGCAGGATTTGATCTTGGAGTTCTTCCAATTGGTGATTGATCAATGTCAATAATTTTGTCTACTAATTCAATTCCTTTAAAACCTCTAAATGGTTTAGGTATTTTTCTGGATTTATTATTATTTAAAGTAAGGTTTAAAGCATTGTAAAGCGTTTGAAGTATTAGGGTAGATTTACCACTACCAGATACACCAGTAACACATGTAAAACTTCCTAATGGGATTTTAAGATTCACGTTATTTAAATTATTTCCACTTGCACCATTAATTTCTAAAAATCTACCATTCTTTGCTAATCTTCTATTTCTTGGGATAGGTATATAACTCTTATTTGATAAGTATCTTCCAGTAATGCTTTTGTCATTATCAAGAATATCTTTATAAGAACCTTGAGCTATTACTTCTCCACCTTTATTTCCAGCTTCAGGTCCAAGATCAATTATATGGTCAGCATTTTCCATTGTTTCAGTATCATGCTCAACCACAATTACAGTATTTCCTAAATCTCTTAATCTTTTTAATGCATTAATTAACTTTACGTTATCTTTTTGGTGCAAACCTATAGATGGTTCATCAAGAACATATAATACACCAGTTAATCCAGATCCTATTTGAGATGCTAATCTAATTCTTTGTGCTTCACCTCCTGACAATGTTCCAGACTCTCTAGATAATGTTAAGTAATCAAGCCCAACATTTAATAAAAAGTTTAATCTCTCATTAATTTCTTTAAGTATGTGTTGAGCTATTTTTAATTGCCTTTTATCTAATTTAGTTTCAAGTGATTTAAACCAATCTTTTGCATCGTAAATTGATTTTTCAGTAACCTCGCTAATGTTAAGATCATTAATTTTTACGCATAAAGCTTCATCTTTTAATCTGTGTCCATTACATCTTTCACATTTTGTATCAGACTGATATTGTGAAATTTCTTCTCTTTTCCAATCACTATCTGTTTCTAAAAACCTTCTTTCTAGGTTATTTACTACACCTTCAAATGTTTTTTTATGTGAATATTTTTCATACCCATCATCATAAGAAAATTTTATTTCCTCATCGTCTGAACCAAAAAGAATTACATCTTTGATCTTCTTTGGTAGTTTTGACCATCTATCATTCAATGAAAAACCATAGTGTTTTGCTATAGAAGCTAATGTTTGTGCATAATATAATGATGATGATTTTGACCAAGGTTCAATTGCTCCATCTGCAATAGTTTTTTTTTCATCAGGAATTACTAATTTAGGATCAACATTTAATTTAACACCTATACCCTCACATTCTTCACATGCACCATATGGACTATTAAAAGAGAACAGTCTTGGTTCTATTTCCTCAATTGTAAAACCACTCTCTGGACATGCAAATTTTGTTGAAAAAATTAAATTTTCAACTTTTCTAAATTTTTTTGGTAGTGTTTCATCTTCATACTCTACAAACATTAGTCCATTTGCTAGATTTACAGCTGTCTCAACACTTTCAGCCAATCTATTACCTAATGATGCATTCAAAACTATCCTATCAACTAAAACTGAGATATCGTGTTTAAGTTTTTTATTTAATTCTGGAACATCATCAATTTCATATAATTTATTATCTACTTTAATCTTTCTAAAGCCTCTTTTTTTATAACCAAGTATATCTTTTCGATATTCTCCTTTTCTTCCTCTTACAACTGGAGCATATAAATAAATTGTAGATTTTTTTGGAAGAGTTTTGATTTTGTCTACTATTTGACTAATTGTTTGTGAAGTAATTGGTAAACCTGTAAATGGAGAGTAGGGTATACCTGCTCTTGCATAAAGTACTCTCATATAGTCATAAATTTCTGTGACAGTTGCTACAGTAGATCTTGGGTTTTTAGATGTATTTTTTTGCTCTATAGAGATTGCTGGACTTAAACCTTCAATTAAATCTACGTTTGGTTTTTTCATTTTATCTAGAAATTGTCTTGCGTACGCAGACAAACTTTCAACATATCTTCGCTGACCCTCTGCGTAGACTGTATCGAATGCTAATGAAGATTTACCAGACCCAGATAACCCTGTAATAACAACAAATTTTTCTTTTGGAATCTCGAGCGTTATATTCTTCAAATTGTGCTCTTTTGCACCCTTAATAACTATCTTTTTAAGCATAATTTTTGTTGCTTTAGATTAATAAAATTAATATTCAAGTTATTTAGTGATATAATAAACATTCTTATTATTAAAATATTATGGCTGGTAGTTTAAATAAAGTATTATTAATTGGTCGTTTAGGCGCAGATCCAGAAGTTAAACAAATGGTTAACGGTAAAAGTGTAGCACGATTAAGTTTAGCAACAAGTCAATCCTGGAAAGATAAAAATACAGGTGAAAAAAAAGAAAAAACCGAATGGCATAGAATCGTTGTTTTTAATGAAGGATTAGTTAACGTTGTTCAACAATATCTAAAAAAAGGAGCACAAGTATACGTTGAGGGACAGCTATCAACAAGAAAATGGAAAGACGAGCAAAGTGGACAAGATAAGTACTCAACTGAAATACTAATACAAGGTTATAATTCATCTTTAACAATGTTAGGAGGTGGCAATCAAAATAATATTGGATCACAAGAAAGTAAACAAAGTTTTGATGATAGCCCTGCACCTGATCAAAGTGGCTTAGACGACGATATTCCATTTTAAATAACATGGAAAAAAACGAAATTCCAAAAATAAATAATAATATCAAACCAATCTCAATGTATGATGAGATGAGTTCATCATATTTATCTTATGCTATGAGCGTTATTGTTAGTAGGGCATTACCTGATATTAGAGATGGATTAAAACCAGTTCACAGAAGAATTATTTATGCCATGCACAAAGGCGGTTTTGATTGGTCAAAACAATTTAGAAAATCTGCAAGAATTGTTGGAGATGTAATTGGTAAATATCATCCACATGGAGATCAAGCAGTTTATGATGCTCTAGTCAGAATGGTTCAAGAATTTTCAATGAGTTTACCATTAGTTGATGGACAAGGTAATTTTGGTTCTATCGACGGAGACCCACCTGCAGCAATGAGGTATACTGAGACTAAGCTTGCTAAAGTTTCGCAGTTTTTAATTGACGATATAGAAAAAAATACAGTGGCTTTTAAAAGTAATTATGATGAAACTGAGCAAGAACCTGTTGTACTACCTGCTCAATATCCAAATCTCTTAGTAAATGGTGCGGGCGGCATCGCGGTTGGAATGGCTACAAGTATACCACCCCATAATTTAGGTGAGGTTGTAGATGGAACTTTAGCCCTTATCAAAAACAAAGATATTAAAATAAACGAATTAATGAAACATATCCCTGGACCAGATTTTCCAACGGGGGGAATGATAATTGGTAAAGATATAATCAAACAAGGCTATAAAACTGGAAGAGGATCTTTTAAAATAAGAGGTGAAATATCAGTTGAAAATTTAAAAAATGGAAAAGATAGACTTGTAGTTTCGTCTATACCTTATCAAATCAACAAATCTAATTTGAATGAGAGAATTGCAGAATTAGTGAGAGACAAAAAAATTGAAGGCATAAGCGATATAAGAGACGAGTCTAATAGCGAAGGTATACGAGTGTCTATAGATCTGAGAAGAAATGTTGAGCCAGAAACTGTTAAGAGACAATTGTATAAGTACACATCAATAGAGTCATCATTTGGTTTTAATTCTTTAGCAATTGTTGATCAAAAACCAAAGACTTGCAATCTTAAAGATTTTTTAGAAAATTTTTTAAAATTTAGAGAAGATGTAGTTATAAAAAGAACTAAATTTGATCTTAAAAAAGCAGAAGATAGAGTCCACATTTTATTAGGTTTATCTGTAAGTGTAGAAAATATTGATAAAGTTATAAAAATAATTAGATCATCAAAAAATCCAGAGGAAGCAAAAAATTCACTTCTAAAAACAGCTTGGAAAATTAATAAAGCGTCAAAACTTATAAAATTAGTTGATAGCAAAAATTATAAAGGAAAATATATTCTATCTCTTGATCAAGTCATATCAATATTAGAGCTAAGATTACAAAAATTGACCGCTATAGGTATTAATGAAATAGAATTAGAAATTAAAAAATTAGCTGAAGAGATTTTTAAATATAAAAAAATAATAAATTCTAAAACAGAATTATTAAGAGTAATAAGTAATGATCTTAAGACGATAAAAGATAAATTTTCAGTCCCACGAAGAACTAAAATTATAGATGCTGTTTTAAATTATGACATTGAAGAAACAATCCAAAAAGAGTCTGTTATAATAACTATTACACTGCAAGGATATATCAAAAGAGGAGCCTTAAGTGGCGTTAAACAGCAAAAAAGAGGTGGAAAAGGAAAAACAGGAATTAAAACAAGAGAAGAAGACTCAGTAGTTCAAACATTGTCAGTAGATACGCATACGTCATTATTATTTTTTTCTACTGAGGGTTTGGCTTATAAAGTGAAAGCCTGGAAAATACCTGAAGGTTCAGCTTCATCTAAAGGAAAATCACTGTTTAATATTTTGCCTCTAAAAAATCATCAGTCTATAAGTTCGATTATGCCATATCCTGATGAAGCCGTTGATAAAAAAAATATGCATATAATATTTGCTACTAGTAAAGGAAAAATTAGAAAAAATAACCTTGAAGATTTTTCATCAATTAATGCCTCTGGCAAAATAGCAATGAAACTAGACTCAGATGATAAAATCGTAGGTGTAAAGATATGTACTGATGATCAGGATATAATGTTAAATACAAAATTTGGTAAATGTATTAGGTTTGAATCAAAAAAATTGAGACTCTTTAAAGGAAGATCTTCTAAAGGTATAAGAGGAATTAATCTAACCGAAAAAGATACTATTGTCTCATTATCTATCATTGATAAAGACATCATTAAAAAAAGTAAAACTCAGACAAAAGATGAAAAATCAGAGGTTAAAGCTAAAGAAAAATTTATTTTATCAATTACAGAAAATGGTTATGGTAAAAGAACTTCCCATTATGATTTTAGAGTAACAAATAGAGGAGGAAAGGGTATAATAGGAATTGTAAATTCTCCAAGGAACGGCAATGTGTCATCTTCGTTTCCTGTTTTTGATGGTGATCAAATACTAATTTCTACTAATAAAGGTAGAGTTATAAGAACAGCTGTTAAGGAAATAAGAATAGCTGGAAGAAATACCCAAGGAGTAAGAATTATTAAATTAACTGGTGATGAAAAGGTAGTTTCTTCAATTAAATTAGATGATAACTTAGTTTAATGAAAAATATTGCAATATATCCAGGAACATTTGATCCTATAACTAACGGTCATATTGATGTTATAAAAAAGGCTTTAAAATTAACTGATAAAATTATTGTTGGTATTTCTGATGGTAACGAGAAAAATTTTTTATTTCCAATTGATGAAAGATTAAAAATTGTTACCAAAGCCCTGTATAGTGACTTAGGACTTCCAAAAAATAGAATTCAGGTGATTAAATTTAATTCTCTTACAACTGAATTATGTAAAAAATATAAATCGAATTTAATTCTTAGAGGTTTGAGAGCTGTTTCAGATTTTGAATATGAATTTCAATTAGCTGGTATGAATAGAAAATTAAATAATAAAGTTGAAACAGTTTTTCTTATGTCAGATGTTGAAAATCAGATTATATCCTCGAGATTTGTTAAAGAAATAGCTCAACATAAAGGCGATTTAAAGAAATTTACAACCAAAAGTACGATTAAGTCATTAAAAGAGATTTATGCTTAAAAGAATTAGTATCTTTATTATATCAATATTTTTATTAACAACAGCTTTAAACGCAAAGGAGAACACAATGATACTTAAATTAAAAAATGGAGATGTAAAAATAGAATTGTTTCCAGATGTAGCACCTAATCATGTAAAAAGAATTACTGAGTTAGCAAACAGTGGCAAATATGATGGAGTAGTATTTCATAGAGTTATTGATGGTTTTATGGCTCAAACCGGAGATGTTCAATTTGGAAATTCATCATCTGGTGATTTTAACTTGAGTAGAGCTGGCATGGGCGGTTCCGATTTGCCAGATCTTAAAGAAGAGTTTAATGATTTACCACATGAGAGAGGTACTTTGTCTATGGCAAGATCTTCAGATCCAAATAGTGCAAATAGTCAGTTCTTTATTTGTTTTGGTCCTACACCTCATCTTGATAGACAGTATACAGTATTTGGAAAAGTAATAGAGGGTATGGATTTTGTTGATATGATCACTAAAGGTGATGGTCCTAATGGATCAGTTTCTAACCCAGACAAAATTATTAGCTTTAAATCCGAGTAGAATTTAATGGATGGAAGACTCAAAAAAGAATTTTTCTTTTACTGTAAAACATCAAAATAAAAATTATCGCGTTGGATTAATTCAAACTCATCGCGGTGACATTAATACTCCCGCTTTTATGCCAGTTGGTACTCAGGCTACAGTAAAAGGAGTTTTTATAGATGATATTATTAAAACTGGCAGTGAAATAATTCTTTCAAACACTTATCACTTAATGATTAGACCTGGCACAACAAGAATTGAAGCAGTAGGTGGGTTGCATAAATTTATGAATTGCAAACTTCCTATTTTAACCGACTCAGGTGGTTATCAAGTTATGTCATTATCTAAATTTAATAAAATTGATAAGGAGAAAGGAGCAATTTTTCAATCCCATATAGACGGTAAAACTTTTATTTTAAGTCCTGAGGAAAGTATAAGGATTCAGAAGAAACTAAACTCAGACATTGTTATGGTTATGGATGAGTGTCCAAAAAATACTAATGATTATAACAAAATCAAAAATTCAATGAATTTATCTACAGATTGGGCAATGCGATCCAAAGAGGAGTTTGGTAAAAATCCACACAAGGCATTATTTGGCATAGTTCAAGGTGGATTATTTAAAGATTTAAGAAATGATTCTCTAAATAAATTAATAGACATAGAATTTGATGGATACGCTATTGGTGGTCTAGCTGTGGGAGAAACCCAACAGCAAATGTTTGATGTATTAGATGGAATTAAAGATAATTTACCAATAGATAAACCAAGGTATTTAATGGGTGTTGGAACTCCGTCTGATATATTGGGAGCAGTTAAGAGAGGAATAGACATGTTTGATTGCGTACTTCCTACAAGGTCAGGGAGAACTGGGTTAGCTTTTACTTGGAATGGAAGAATTCAAATAAGAAATTCTGAAAATAAATTAGATAATACACCCTTAGATAGTAGTGTTACTAAATTTGACTTAAATAAATACTCAAAAAACTATTTGAATCATCTTCATAATACTAATGAAATGTTGGCTTCAATGATCTTAACATTAAATAATATAAACTTTTATCAAGAACTTATGTTCGAAATCCGAAAAAATATCAAAATGGGAACTTTTGATGAATTTCACGACAAGTATATTAATATTTTGTAAATTTTAACCATTGCCAAATATCAAAAAATCAATATAAGAATTTTCGTGTTGGGCCCTTAGCTCAGTTGGTAGAGCAATTCCCTTTTAAGGAATGGGTCGATGGTTCGAGTCCATCAGGGCTCACCAACGTATTAGGCAATTGGTGGGTATTTTAAAATAACTTCATTCATCCAATTGTTAATTTGGTCAATTCTTCTGTCATTTGATGGATGAGTACTCATAAACTCAGGTGGCTCTTTTCCTTTGTTAGCTTTTTTCATCCTTTCCCATATCTTAGTAGTTTCTCTTATGTCGTAACCAGACAAAGACGAAAAAATTAATCCCAAAAAATCAGCTTCGCTCTCTTGTTTTCTTGTAAAAGGGTTCATTATTCCTATTTGAGATAATAAGCCAACTGTATTCATACCTGTTGTTTTATTTACCTGAGATATTTTACCTCCAGTAGCAATATCAATTATTCCAGTTGTTGTATTTAATAATACTGTTCTACTTGCTCTTTCAACCGAATGCTTTGCAACAGCATGAGCAATTTCATGACCCATTACAGCAGCCAAACCATCATCATTTTTAGTTATATCTAACATACCTGTGTAAACAGCAATTTTTCCTCCAGGCATGCACCATGCGTTTTTAACTTTTTTATTATCAATTAAAATATATTCCCATGAAAAGTTTGTGGTTGGGTCATCCATATTATTCTTATAAAAATATTCAGATATTGATGTTTCTATTTTTGATCCAATTTCAATAATTTTGTTTAAACTCTCTTTATCATCACTTAATTTAGCTTTTTGTTTTACTTTTTCATACAATTGGGCTGCTTGTGCATTTAATTTTGATTCTGGAATTAATCTCAATTGTCTTCTATCTGTGATTGGAGCAGTAGTACACGCATGTAAACCTGCAGAAAGACAGCCACAACCCATTAAATATATAAAATTTCTTCTATTCACTTTTCTTAATATTTATATTACATGTAATTCATAATCAATTAAAGTTATGTCTAAATTAAGAAGAAAAAGAATTTCATTTATAGCAAGATTAAGAAACTATTTTATAACAGGAATTGTTGTTTTAGTTCCTATTGGGATCACATTATATCTGACAACATTTTTTATATCAATTTCATCAAAACTAATTCCACAGGGAATAAATCCAAATAGTTATTTACCTTTTGCAATACCAGGATTAGAGATCTTACTTTCGGTAATCTTTATAACTTTTGTAGGTGGATTATCACTATCGTTTATAGGTAAAAAATTTTTACAATTGTTTAATGATTTATTGAAAAAAATACCGATTTTAAGAACTATATATTCTGCCATTGGACAAATGACCGAAACATTTGCTCCTAAAAAGGGAGCAAAAAAAAGTGTTGTTCTAATTCAGTATCCAAGGAAAGGTACATGGGCAGTTGGTTTTGCGACAAAAGAGAATAAAGGTGAGATTTCAAAAAAAACTAATACAGACCTGATAAATGTTTTTGTTCCAACAACACCAAATCCTACAAGTGGTTTTTTATTAATGTTTCCTAAAAGTGAGGTTGTATATCTAGATATGACATTTGAAGAAGCTTCAAAGTTTATAGTTTCAGCCGGTACTTCAGATTCTAAATCTAAATAGTCTCATTAATTACTGCTACTTTATCGTAAAGTTTTATAAGTTTGTTAAAATTGTTTATTTTAGTGTAATTTTTTTCAATCTTTTTAATTTCTTTTTCTGCAATATTAAAAAGATCTTCATGTTGAACAGGATCTGCAAAATTGTATTTTTTTAATCCACTTTGTTTAAATCCTAATATATCGCCGTATCCTCTTATTTTTAAATCTTCCTCAGCAATTTTAAAACCATCATTAGTATTTTTAAGAATTGTAATTCTTTTACGAGCGTTCTCACTCAATCCTGCTTTAAACATGAGAATACATGATGAATCTTTATTGCCTCTACCAACGCGACCTCTCAATTGATGAAGCTGTGATAATCCGTATTTATTAGAATTTTCAATCACTATTACATTTGCATTTGGAAAATCAATTCCAACCTCTATTACTGTAGTTGAAACCAAAATATCTATCTTTCTGTCATTAAACTTATTTAATACTTTATCCTTTTCTTCTTTACTCATTGATCCATGAACAATATCTACTTTATCATTAAAAATTTTACTTAAATATTTATATTTTTCTGTTGTGGATTGATGATCCAACTTTTTCGACTCTTTTATAAGTGGACAAACCCAGAATACTTGATTTTTTTTTATAATTTCACTTTTAATGAAATTTATAACATCATTAATTTTTGTCTCATTTTTACTATATGTTTTAATTGGTCGTCTATTTCTGGGTTTTGATTTAATTAGAGAAATGTCCATATCCCCATAAATTGTCATCATCATTGTTCTAGGAATTGGCGTTGCAGACATCACGAGTACATCGCAATCTTTACCTCCTTTGTCTGAAAGTTTTTTTCTTTGTCTTACTCCAAATTTATGTTGCTCATCAATAATTATAAGACCTAAATTAAAATAATTTATTTTTTCTTGAAAAAGAGAATGGGTTCCTACTAAAATATCAATTTTATTATTTAATAGATCGTTTAAAATTTTTTTCCTTTTTTTATATTCAGTCTTTCCAGTTAATATTTCAGCATTACAATAAATATTAAAGTTTTCTAATATAAATTTGTAATGTTGAGTAGCTAATATTTCTGTAGGAGCCATTATTGCAACTTGATAGCCTGCTTTAATAGCATTTAAAGCAGATATTATTGAGACTATTGTTTTTCCTGACCCCACATCTCCCTGTAACAATCTAAACATTTTTTCTTTTGACCCCATATCTTTATTTATATTTTTCAATGAAGATACTTGATCAACAGTTAGCTTGAATTTTAAGTTGCTAATTATTTTACTTTGATGCTGAAAGTTTATAATTTTATTTTTTTTTTTTATTTTTTTAATTTTACTTCTAATATTTGAAGAGAGTAAAAAATTTGCAAAGATCTCATCAAAAACGAGTCTTCTAAAATATTTCGTATTTCGAATTTTTGTAATTTCTTCCTGATGAATTTTAATAACACATTCTTTCCAAGTTACATTATCAAATAAATTTGACACTGAAGGTGGCAACCACTCGTTTAAATCAGGCAAATTTTGTAAAACATTATTTAATATTTGATTATACTTATTTAAGGTTAAACCATCTGTAAGACTATATTTGCTATCTTCATTAATAATATTTAAATTATTTGTATTTTTTGAAGTTGGATTTACAAACTGAAATCTATTTCTAAAGTTATTTGCTTTTCCATTTATTATTACTTCTTCATTTAAGGGTAATAATTTTCTTATATAGCCTTCGTAACTATTAAAAAAAATACAATCTAATTTAACACCGTTTTTTTCACATATTACTTTATTTGGTAAATTTCTAATTCTTGGAAAATTATATTTTATTGGTGTTACTTTAATGTTGTAATTTTTTCCTACTTGTAAGTTATTAACTTCTGTGTCATCAGCAGTTTCAATTCTTGATACAGGCAAATGCCACAGAAGATCAAAAATTGTGAAGATTTTTTTTTTGGTGAACGAACTTAATGTTTTTTTGCCAACCCCTTTAATTTTATCTATGGGTGATAATAAATATTCAAAATTACTCATTAAATATATATATATTGTTATAAGTAATGAATTCAAATAAACAAAATTTAATTAATAAAATCATTTATAGATCTCAATATCGAGGTACAAAAGAAATGGACATATTTGTAAGTAGTTTTGTTAAATCAATTATCGATTCATTATCAATAGATGACTTAAAAGATTTAGATATATTAGTTAATATGAATGATGAAGATATTTCCAAAATTTTAAATAATGAAACAACTTTTGAAAATAAAAAAATATTAAAACTATTAATTGATTTTAAATAAATGGCGGAGAGACTGGGATTCGAACCCAGGAAAGAGTTGCCCCTTTGTCGGTTTTCAAGACCGATGCTTTCAACCGCTCAGCCATCTCTCCGTGAGCAAGGTTTTATTATTATTAATATATATTTCAAGAATAAAATGACTTAAGTAGTTACTTAAACTAATCAATTAATTAAAAATGAACAAAAAAAAATTTAATAAAGGAGTTTTACTTGCATCCTTTGGTTCTTTTTGGTGGGGTTTTTTTGGTGTTATATATTTCAAATATATTTCTTTTGCAGGACATATAGAAGTATTAATTCATAGAAGTGTTTGGACAGCATTTATATTATTAATTACTACTTTTTTATTTTCTAAAGGGAGTATTTTTAAAAAAATTCTTTTAGATAAAAAAAAATTATTTATTCTTTTTATCTCTGGTTTTTTAATTTTTGTTAATTGGGGGGTTTGGATTTATGCGGTGAGTGTAGATAAAATAATAGATGCTAGTTTTGGCTATTTTATAATGCCGATCATAAGTGTTTTTCTAGGTAATTTTTTTTTTAAAGAACCAATTACAAAAAAAGGCAAAATTTCAATACTTTTAGTAATTACTTCAGTAAGTTATTTACTAATATTAGATTTTAATTCAATTCCATGGGTAGGTTTAATTGTAGCCTTCAGTTGGAGTTTTTATAATCTTTTCAGAAAAAAAATTAATGTTGAAACTGATATAGGTCTTCTTATAGAAAGTTTGTATATACTTCCTTTTGCATTAGTTATGTTTTATTTTATAAGCATAAATAATTTAAATGATTTTAGTTTATCAAATCCCTCTTTAATTCCATTATTAATGTTAGCGGGACCAATGACAGTGATTCCACTTTTTTTGTATGTAAGGGGAGTTGAATTAGCAGGATTAGGTCCTGCAGGTATGATTTTTTATATTACTCCTACTTTGCAATTTATACTTGGTTTTTTCATCTATAATGAGCAATTTAATTTAAATCAGTTAGTTAGTTTTATTTTAATATGGATTGCTGTATTCATATATTTAAAAGATATTTATGAAAAAAATTAAACTTTATATTTTTTTTCTTCTTATTATTTTAAATTTTAACGCACATGCTAATGATGCTGAGTTTAACGCGTGGAAGAAAAAATTTAAATTAATTGCTTTAGAAAGAGGTGTTACTTTAAATACAATTGAAAATACAGTTGGTAAATCAATTTTTTTAAAAGATGTTATAAAATTTGACAGATATCAACCAGAATTTTATGAGGATACCAAAACATATGTTTCCAAGAGAGCTAATAGTAAAAAAATAAACGCTGGAATAAAAATTTACAACAAAAATAAAAAAGTAATTGATAAAATTACTAAAGAATTTTCTGTTGATAGAAACTTGCTTTTGTCTCTTATGGGAATCGAAACAAATTTTGGCAACTATTTGGGAAAAATGGATATAATTTCATCTTTGGCAACATTAAGTTATGACAAAAGAAGAAGCGAATTTTTTACCTCAGAACTTATAACTCTTTTAATCCTGTTTGATAATGGAATTATAAATCCAAATAATTATTTAGGATCGTGGGCAGGGGCATTTGGGAATTTTCAATTTATGCCTTCTACTATTAAAAATTATGCAATTGATTATGATAAAGACAAAAGTATAAACTTAAAAAACATCGAAGATTCATTTGCATCAGCTGCTAATTATTTAAATAAAATAGGTTGGGATAATAATAAACCATGTTTTTACAAAGTTGAGCTTATCAATGAAACGCCCCATGAATATCTAAATACATCCGCAAAAAAAATTAAACACAAAAATAAAATATCCTACTTAAAAAGGTACATTAAAAATAATGAAATTTTAAATGATCTTGATAACTTGAAAGCGGCACTAGTAACCCCTGATTATGATATAATTCCAGATGCAAAAAAATTAACCCCAGCTTATGTAGTTTTTGATAATTATGAATTAATTTTAAAATGGAATAGATCCTTAAGGTTTGCACTAGCTGTTTGTACATTGAAAAGTAAGTTTAAAAATGCAATTTAAATATATTTTATATCTAATATTTTTATCTCTATTTGCTTGTGAACATCATTCTTCGAATATTAATATTAAGAACAAACCTGAAGAGACAAAATCTATAGTTCAAAAAAAAGAAATTAAAGAAATAGAAAAAATCGAAAAAGAAGAATTGGTTAATATTGTTTACTCTAACAAAGGTTTTGCTTTAATATACAGTGAAGATACAGATAATTCATTAGAATATAAATTAGATGATACATCTATTAATATATTAAGCCCAAATTTACCTAATGGAACACCAGTTAGAATAACAAATATAATTAATGGAAAATCTCTATTAACTGTTGTCAAAAACAAAACTGTTTTACCTATCTACTACAATTCAGTAATTACAAATAGAATTGTAAGTGAATTATCAATAAATCCAAATGAACCTTATGTGTACATTGAAACTATCAATTCTAATAAACTATATGTTGCAAGTGATGTAAAAACATTTGATGAAGAAAAAGAAGTGGCTAATAAAGCTCCGGTTGAAGATATAATGGTTCAGAGTATAAGTCTGGAAACTGAAAAAAAAGAATCTAAGACTGAAAATTTTATAACAAATTTTAATTACATTATTAAATTTGCAGATTTTTATTTTGAAGACTCTGCTATTATGTTAAAAAATAGGTTATTTGAAGAGTATAAAATTGAAAATATTTTAATCAAAAAGTTGTCACAAAATAATTTTAGAGTTTATAAAGGACCTTATAAAGATTTTGAAAAATTAAAGAAAGGATTTCTTAATATCGAAAATCTTTATTTTGATAGTATTGAAATAATTAAATTATGAAAATAAAAAATTTATCGTTAATTTTATTAATTTTTGCATTCCTAATAAAACCAGTTTTTGCTAACTTTGATGTAAATGCAAGAACTGCTATTGTACAAGATTATTTGTCAGGCAAAATATTGTTTGAAAAGGATGCGGATAGACAAATATTTCCAGCTTCAATGACAAAAATTATGACCTCTATAATAGCTTTTGATTTACTTAAAAGTGGTGAATTGTCTTTAGACGATAAATTTTTTGTTTCTGAAAACGCGTGGAGATTGTCTCAAGCAGGTTATTCTTCAATGTTTATTATGGTTGGAGATGAAATAAGTGTTGAAAATTTATTAAGAGGTATAATTGTTTCATCAGGAAATGATGCTTGTATTGCACTTGCAGAGGGTATTGCCGGGACAGAAGAAGAGTTTGCAATTATGATGACTGAAAAGGCAAGAGAAATTGGTATGGAAAATACTAATTTTTCAAACTCATCAGGAATAAATGCTCCAGATAATTTATCAACAGTTAGAGATATATTAATTATGTCCAATTACTTAATAAAAAATTATCCAAACTACTATGAATATTATAAAGAAACTGAATTTACATGGGAAAGAACTGGTGGAGATCCAATTAAACAAGGTAATCGTAATCCTTTGCTTTATAAAAATATTGGTGTTGACGGAATAAAGACAGGATATCTTGCATATGAAAAATATTCACTAGCCTCAACAATTAAAAGAAATGAAAGAAGAATAATTGCAGTTGGAAGTGGTTTTAAATCAAAAAATTCAAGATCAAAAGAGTCACTTAAATTATTAACATATGGACTAACTAATTTCGACACGATTAATATTGCTAAAAAAGACAAAATATTTGATGAGATTGATGTTTGGCAAGGTACACAAAAAACAGTTAAATCTTATATTAATAAAGACGTCTATAAAACCATTCCAAAAGCAAAAAAAAAATATCTAAAAGTTTCAATTGATTATCAAGGGCCGTTAAAAGCACCAATATTAAAAAATGATATAATTGGTAAAGTTAAAATTACCTATAAAGATGAAAAAATAGGAGAATATGATTTATTAGCTTTTGAAAATGTAAAAAGACAAAATATATTTTCTAGATTTATTTCTTCAATAAATTTCCTAATTTGGGGTGATGTCTAAAAACCCTATAATAGTATTCGAAGGTATAGAGACTTCTGGAAAATCTACTAGTCTTAAAAAGGCTATTAAATATTTAAAAAAAAATAAAATCAAATACATTAGTTTTAGAGAACCTGGTGGCACTAATTTTTCTGAAAAATTAAGACAATTAATGTTAAATAAAAAATCAAAATTAAATAATAAAACTGATTTATTTTTGCTTATGGCATCTAGATCAGAAAACTTTGATAAAATTTTAAAACAGAATTATAAACAAAAAGTTATATTAATTGATAGGTTTATAGACTCGACATTAGCATATCAACACTATGGTATGGGATTAGATAAAAATTTAATTTTAAATATGAACAATTTTTTATTAGGTAATTTTAAACCTAATTTTACTTTCTTAAGTGTTGTAAACAAAAAAAACATGCTGAAGAGGCTTAAATCAAGAAAAAATAAAAATAAATACGA
>CACEDU010000010.1 GCA_902558435.1 uncultured Pelagibacteraceae bacterium
CTGCAATTATTATTGAGTTTTTGGCTTCGAATTTTATGAGAATATTATTCATATGTTTTGTTTTTATTATTTGATCCTTAAAATCGTCTAAGATAATTAAATTCTTTAAATTATTTTTTGAAGTTATTAGAGATGCGATACTTAATTTCTTCTCACTTTTATTTAGTTTTCTTATTTTATAATTTGATTGACCTTTAGGACCATGAGCAACTCCACCTCCTACAAATATAGGTGCCTTTTTGCTTGCATGTCTCGCATTTCCAGTTCCCTTTTGAGCATAAATTTTTGATGTAGAACCAACTATTTCATTTTTTTGCTTTGTTTTTGCTCTTCTACCTTTAAAATTTGCATTTGTTTTATACAATACAGCACTTACTAATTTAGTATTTATTTTTGCTGCAACAATTTTATCAGAAACTTCAATAAAAGAGTTAGAGAAAAGATATTAATATGGAAAAATTACACTTATACGATAAAATAATATCACCATTGGTTACTGAAAAATCAACAAACCTTTCAGAACAAAATAAAATTACTTTTAAGGTTAATACAAAAGCTAACAAAAATAATTTAAAAAAAAATATTGAAAAAATATTCAAAGTTAACGTGACGAAAGTAAATATTATAAATAAAAAAACAAGAATTAAAGTCACAAGAGGAAAAAAAGTTAAAGTAAAAGGATACAAGAAGGCAATTATAACATTAAAGAAAGGTCAAAATATTGATCTAACTACTGGAATTTAAATATATGGCACTAAAAACATTTAAACCCTATACTAAATCAACACGTGGAACTATCCTTGTTAATAAAGAAGGTCTTTGGAAAGGTAAGCCTTTTAAATCTCTAACATCTCCAAATAATTCATCAAAAGGTAGAAATAATTATGGTCGAATTACTTCTAGAAATCATGGTGGAGGACATAAGCATAAATATCGACAGATTGATTTTTATAGAAAAAAATTAGATATCGAGGCAGAGGTAGAAAGAATAGAATATGATCCAAATAGATCATGTCATATTATGCTTGTAAAATTCATTGATGGAGAAAGATTTTATTATCTTGCACCGAAAGACATTAAAGTTGGTGATAAAATTCAGAACGGATCAAATTCAGAGATAAAAATTGGAAACTGTATGCCTCTTAAAGATATACCTGTTGGCATAGATATACATAATGTAGAAATAAATCCTGGTGGAGGTGGAAAAATTGCTAGATCCGCTGGTACTTCTGTATCAATATCAGGTATAGATGGTGATTATACAATCATAAAAATGACTTCTGGAGAAGTTAGAAAGATAAATTCAAATTCAATGGCAACCATTGGTGTACTTTCCAACCCTGACCAAAAAAATATTAAAATTGGTAAAGCTGGAAGATCAAGATGGCTTGGTATCAGACCACACACAAGAGGTGTTGTTAAAAATCCTGTAGATCATCCACATGGTGGTGGTGAAGGAAAATCTGCAGGAGGTAGACACCCAGTTTCACCAAAAGGACAATCTGCCAAGGGACTTAAAACAAGAGATAATAAAAGAACAGATAAATTTATAATTAGAAGAAGAAAGAAAAAAAGAGCGTAAAATATGGCTAGATCAGTTTGGAAAGGACCATTTGTTGAGGAAAGCTTAATAAAGAAGGTAGAAAAGCTAAAAAATGAAACTGTAAAAAAACCTATCAAAACATGGTCAAGAAAATCAACAATTATTCCAGATTTTGTGGGTGTAAGTTTTTTAATATATAATGGTAAAAAATTTATACCAATTACAATCTCCGAAGACATGGTTGGTCATAAATTTGGTGAATTTGCTCCAACCAGACAGTTCTTTGGTCATACACCAGCAGATAAAAAAGCAAAAGTAGAGGGTGGAGCTGCTAAAAAATAATGACAAAATTAGAAAAAAAAATAGATACTAAAACTGTGAAATCTGTAAATAAAAATGTGAGGTCAAGCACGCGGAAATTAAAGCCAATTTTAAAATCAATTGTTGGAAAAAAAGTTGACGTAGCAATAAGAGACCTGACATTTTCTGATAAAAGAATTTCAAAAGATGTTAAAAAAACAATATCATCGGCAGTAGCAAATGCTGAAAATAATTATCAGTATGACATTGATAAATTAATCATAAAAGAAGCTTATTGTGGAAAACAAGTTGTAATGAAAAGGTTTCGAGCGAGAGCTAAAGGAAGAGCCGCTGAAATAATGAAACCTTATTCAAATTTAACAATAATTTTAACTGAACAACAAAAAAAAACGGAGAGTCATGGGACAAAAAGTTAATCCAGTAGGTCTTAGATTAGGTATTAATAGAGGATGGGACTCTGTTTGGTATGCAAAAAAGAAAGATTTTGGAAATAATTTAATTGAGGATTTTAAGATAAGAAAATATATAAAAAAAAATGTAATTAACTCTGGTGTATCAAAAGTTATGATAGAGAGAACAACAAAAAAATGTTTTGTTACTATCTATACTTCAAGACCTGGTTTTGTAATTGGAAAAAAGGGTACAGATATAGAGAAAATGAAAGCGAACCTATCAAAATTAACAACAAATGAAGTGGTTTTAAACATTAAAGAAGTAAAAAAACCAGAAACAAATAGTTATTTAGTTGCAGAAAATATTGCTCAGCAACTAGTTAAAAGAGTTTCATATAGACGTGCGATGAAAAGAGCTATGCAATCAGCGTTAAGACTTGGTGCTAAAGGTATTAAGGTTTCTATAAGTGGACGATTAGGTGGAAATGAGATTGCTAGAACTGAATGGCTAAGAGAGGGCAGTATCCCAGCTCATACTCTTAGAGCAGATATAGATTATTCAGAAGCAGAAGCTTTAACTACTTATGGGATAATAGGAATAAAGATCTGGATCTATAAAGGTGAGATTTTTACAAAAGAATTTAGCCAAGAAAGGAACAAAGTTTAAAAATGTTACAGCCAACAAGAAGTAAATTTAGAAAAGCGCATAAAGGAAGAATTCATGGTACAGCGTCAAGATGTAATATAATGAATTACGGTTCCTTCGGCTTAAAGGCTGTACAACCAGAGAGAATTATATCAAGACAAATCGAGGCAGCAAGAGTTGCTTTAACAAGACACATGAAGAGACAAGGAAGAGTTTGGACTAGAATGTTTCCAAATATACCAGTTTCAAAAAAACCAACTGAGGTAAGAATGGGAAAAGGTAAGGGATCACCTGAATTTTGGGCTTGTAGGGTAAAACCTGGAAGAATTTTATTTGAAGTTGATGGTGTTTCAGAACAAATTGCAAAAGAAGCACTTTATAAAGCCTCAGCAAAACTACCTATTAAATGTAAATTTATAAAGCGGATATAAAATGAAAAAAAAAGAGATTAAAAAATTGACAAAAAAACAAATGATTGAAAATTTAAATAAACTTAAAAAAGATCTGTTCAATTTTAGATTTCAAAAAGTAAATGGACAAATAAAAAGTCCATCAAAAATTACAGAGACAAAAAGAAATATTGCTCAATTGAAAACTTTAATAGGAGAAAAAAATGCCTAAAAAAATATTAAATGGTGTTGTTGTAAGTGATAAACCAAATAAGACTATCACCGTTTTAGTTGAGAGAAAATATCAACACCCTGTATTTAAAAAAGTAATGAGGGCAAGAAAAAAATATAACGCTCATGATGAGGAAAATAAATTTAAAACTGGAGATAAAGTCTCAATAAGAGAAAGCAGACCTTTTTCAAAAAATAAAAAATTTGAAGTCATTGGAGAAATAAAATGATACAAGTACAAACAGAATTACAGGTTGCTGACAACACTGGTGCAAAGAAAATTGAGTGTATTAAAGTTTTAGGTGGATCTAAAAGAAGATACGCAAGTATAGGCGACACTATAGTTGTAGCAGTCAAAGAGGCGATACCAAAAGGGAAAGTTAAAAAAGGTTCAGTACATAAAGCGGTTGTTGTAAGGGTTAAAAAGGGAATACATAGAAATGATGGTTCAAAAGTTAGATTTGACAACAATGCGGCAGTTTTAACTGATGATAAAGGTGAACCAATAGGAACTAGAATTTTTGGACCTGTGACTAGAGAACTAAGAACTAGAGGTCAGATGAAAATTATTTCGCTAGCACCAGAGGTATTATAATGATTAAAAAAGGTTTAAAAGTGAAAATTTTAACTGGAAAAGATAAAAATAAAGAAGGCGATGTTATGGAAATTGATAGAAAAAATTGCAGAGCCAAAATTAAGGGAATAAACATAGTTAAAAAACACGTAAAAACAACAAAAGAGAAGAAAGGTGGAATAATCTCAAAAGAAAATTTTGTTCATCTATCAAATCTTAAAGTTATGGAAGTGAATAAAAAAGAGCAGGTTAAAAAATAATGGAACCAAGAATAAAAGAGTTAATTATAAAAGAAATAAACCCAAGTTTAAAAGAAAAGTTTGGTTACAAAAACTTATACATGGGACCAAAAATAGAGAAAGTGGTTTTAAATATGGGATTAGGTTTAGATGGAAATGATACAAAAATTTTATCTTCTTGCCAAGAGGACTTAGCAAACATTACTGGTCAAAAGCCAGTTGTTACAAAATTCAAAAAATCTATAGCTAATTTTAAAACACGAAAAAATACAAATTCAGGACTTAAGGTTACTTTAAGAAAAAATATAATGTATGAGTTTATTGATAGATTGGTTAATATTGCGTTACCTAGAATTAAGGATTTTAGAGGTTTAAGTCGAAATGGATTCGACAAGTTTGGAAATTACACATTTGGCATAAAAGAACAAATTATTTTTCCAGAGGTAAATTTTGATAAAGTAGACAAAATTAGAGGTTTAGATATCA
Source organism: uncultured Pelagibacteraceae bacterium (assembly GCA_902558435.1). Classification (GTDB taxonomy): domain Bacteria; phylum Pseudomonadota; class Alphaproteobacteria; order Pelagibacterales; family Pelagibacteraceae; genus Pelagibacter. The sequence goes on from CACEDU010000010.1 coordinate 4,822, forward strand.
CGATAGTAATAAAATCAATGGACAAAAAACATAGTTTTGAACTTTTGAAACAACTAAATTTTCCATTTATAGAAAAGGGGATTAACTAATGGCAAAATTAAGCTCAATAAATAAAAATAACAAAAGAATAAAATTGTCTAATAAGTATTATAAAAAAAGATCAGAGTTAAAAAAAATTATTATGAATAAAAAACTAACTCTAGAAGAAAGATTCAAAGCACAACAAAAATTATCAAAATTACCAAGAAATTCTGCAAAAATAAGAGTAAGAAATAGATGTCAAATAACTGGTAGACCACATGGCGTTTATCGAAAATTAAAAATATCAAGAATTGCACTAAGACAATTAGGTTTAGAGGGTAAAATTCCTGGTATGGTAAAATCAAGTTGGTAGAAAGGATATTATGAGTTTAAGTGATCCAATTGGTGACATGTTAGCTAGATTAAAAAACTCTCAGATGAGAAATCATAAGAAAATAGAGCTACCATCATCGAAATTCAAAACAAAAATAGCTGAAATATTAAAATCGGAGGGATATATAATTGACTATGAGGTAAAGTCTGATGAAAATAAATCGAATTTACATATTAGCTTAAAGTATAATTCTGGTAATCCAGTAATAAGTTCTATCGAAAGGGTATCAAAACCAGGAAGAAGAATTTTCTCAAGCGCTGAGAGTTTGCCAAAAGTCAATAATGGATTAGGAATAGCAATAATTTCAACATCAAAAGGTGTAATGACTGATATTGATGCGAGGAAGAATAAATTAGGTGGTGAAATAATTTGTAAGGTATTTTAATGTCAAAAATTGGTAAGATAAATATTTCAATCCCAGAAAAAGTTAAAGTTATTCTAAATGGAGATATGATAAATATAGAGGGACCACTAGGAAAAAAGTCATTAAATATTGATCTAGATATTTTCGATCTAAATATTAATGAGGGAAAAGCTATTTCAATTAAACCAAAAAAAAATAATCAAAATAATAAAAGACTTTGGGGAATGAATAGAAGTTTAATAAATAATGCTATCATAGGCACTAGTAAAGGATATGAAAAGATTCTAGAATTAACTGGAGTTGGATACAGAGCAGCTTTGAAGGGAAATATTCTTAATCTACAATTAGGATTTAGTCATGATATAAATTTTAGTATTCCCGAAGGTGTAAAAATTAACGTGGAAAAACAGACGATTCTTAAAATATCTGGGACAGATAAACAACAGGTTGGAATGGTAGCAGCTGAAATTAAAAGCATTAGACCTCCAGAACCATACAAGGGTAAAGGAATAAAGGAACAAGGACAATATATATTGAGAAAAGAGGGTAAAAAGAAATAATGAATTTAACAAAAATAACTAGAAAAAAATTTAGAATAAGAAATAAAGTAAAGAAAGTGTCTAAAAAAGATCGATTTAGACTAAGTGTAAATAGAACTTCAAAAAATATTAGTGCTCAAATTATAGATGATACTAAAAATATTACGTTGGTTTCTGCATCATCAAATACAAAAGAGGTAAAATCACAAAAGAAAAATAAAAAAGAATTATCTGCACTAGTAGCAGAACAACTTGCAAAGAAAGCCAAAGATATGAAAATTACAAAAGTTTATTTTGATAGAGGTATATATAAATATCATGGTAGAATAAAATTATTAGCAGAGGAACTTAGAAAAAATGGAATGGAATTTTAAATATGGAAAAAAATACTGATTTTATTGAAAAACTAGTGCACATAAATAGGATCACTAAAGTTGTAAAAGGTGGTAGAAGATTTGGTTTTTCGGCTTTAGTCGTAGTGGGAAATCAAAATGGAAAAATTGGAGTTGCTCACGCTAAAGCCAAGCAGGTTCCTGATGCGATTAAAAAAGCAAATGATTTAGCTAGAAGAAATCTTATACAAATTCCTCTGAGAGAGGGGAGAACTATTCATCATGATATTTTTGGAAAGGATGGTGCTGGTAAAATAAAATTAAGAGCTGCTCCAAAGGGTACAGGAATAATTGCTGGTGGCGCTGTTAGAGCTGTTTGTGAAGTTTTGGGAATAAAAGATATTGTTGCAAAATCACTTGGAACAGCAAATCCTCACAATGTAATAAGAGCATGTATGAAAGCCCTTACAAATCAAAATTCACCAAAAAATATTTCAATAATTAGAAACAAAAAAATTTCAGAAATAATTGAGAAAAGAGGATAATGAATACCTTAAATAATACTGTAAAAGTTAAAGTTAGTAAAAAAAGACTCGGTAGAGGTATTGGCTCTGGAAAAGGAAAAACCTCAGGTAGGGGGATAAAAGGTCAAAAATCTAGATCTGGTGTTGCTATAAAAAGCTTTGAGGGTGGTCAAATGCCACTTTATAGAAGGCTCCCAAAAAGAGGTTTCAATCCGATAAATAAATTAAAAGTTGCAAAAATTAATCTTGATCAATTACAAAAATTTGTTGATTCAAAAAGAATTGATAATGAAGCACAAATAAATTTAGATAGTTTAAAAAAAAATAATATTATTCATAAGTCGTATTTAAAATTTAAAGTTCTTGGTAATGGTAATCTTACATCAAAAATTGATATACTGGCTGATTTTTCATCTATATCTGCTAAGGAAAAAATAGAGAAACTTGGTGGAATTTTAAAATTAAAAAATCATAAATAATGAGTGAGTTATCACAAAAAAATGATTTAAGAAATCGTATTTTATTTACTGTTTTTATATTAGCAATTTATAGATTGGGAACATTTGTTCCATTACCAGGTATTGATCCTGAGCAACTTCAAATAATGATGGATAGTAACCAAAAAGGTTTACTTGGCATGTTTAATGTATTTGCTGGTGGTGCTGTAAGTAGAATGGCTATATTTGCTTTAGGAATAATGCCATATATTTCATCATCTATTATTGTACAACTTTTGACTGGTGTAACTGATTATTTTAAGAACCTTAAAGCTCAAGGAGAAATAGGAAGGCAAAAAATTACACAAATAACAAGATATGGAACTGTATTATTAGCAACAGTCCAAGGATATGGACTTGCTGTAGGTCTAGAGTCATCAGCAGATTTAGTAATAAATCCAGGCGCTTTTTTTAAAATTTCAACTGTTACAACAATTGTAGCTGGAACAATATTTCTAATGTGGTTAGGTGAACAAATAACACAAAGAGGTATAGGAAATGGTATTTCGTTAATAATATTTTCGGGAATAGTCGCAGAAATACCTAGAGCATTAGTAACAACATTTGAGCTTGGTAGAACAGGGGCAATATCAACAGTTATGATAATATTTATATTTGTTTTACTAGTTCTCACAATTTTATTTATTGTTTTCATGGAAAGAGCCCTGAGAAAAATTTTAATAAATTACCCAAAAAGACAAATGGGAAATAAAATGTACGGTGGTGAGTCATCACATTTACCACTAAAAATAAATTCCGCAGGTGTAATACCTGCCATATTTGCTTCAGCTTTATTACTTTTGCCTGTTACTTTTTCTAATTTTAACGTATCTCAAAATGAAACGTTTTTAAATATATCGTCTTATTTTTCACAAGGACAACCTCTTTATATGATTTTATACGCTTCAGGTATTATATTTTTTACTTTTTTTTACACATCTATTACTTTTAATCCAAATGAGACGGCTGAGAATTTAAGAAAATACGGTGGATTTATACCAGGAATTAGACCAGGAGAAAGTACCGCTTTATATATTGATACTATATTAACAAGACTTACTACAATTGGAGCAATTTATCTTACACTTGTATGTTTAATGCCAGAATTTCTGATTGCAAATTATCCTATTCCATTTTATTTAGGTGGAGCTTCTGTTTTAATTGTTGTGGTGGTGGCTATTGACACTGTAACACAGGTACAGACTAGATTAATGAGTTCACAATACGAACAATTGATTAAGAAAACAAAATTTGGAAGATAATTGTAAGTGAATGTAATTATATTTGGACCACCAGGAGCAGGTAAAGGTACACAAGCACAAAATATTGTAAATAAATTTAAACTTAATCAAGTATCAACAGGTGATCTTCTTAGAAATGAAGTAAAGAATCAAACAGACATAGGCAAAGATATAGAAAATATAATATCAAAAGGTGATTTTGCTACTGATGAAATAGTTAATGATTTAATTAAAAAAATAATTTTTGACTCTGAGAAAAAAAATAAATTAATATTTGATGGATATCCGAGATCACTAAATCAGGCTAAGAATTTAGATTTACTATTAGAGAGTTCAAACCAAAAAATAGATTTTATTTTTTTTCTTAACGTTAAGAAAGAAACAATAATTAAAAGAATTGAAAAAAGAAAAATGTTAGAAAAAAGATCAGATGATAACTTAAATACTATTTTAAAAAGATATGACACATACATGGAGACAACACGACCAGTCTTAGATTTCTATTCTACAAATCCAAATTTTTATGAAATAGATGGCGACAACGAAATAGCTGTAATATCAAGCAAAATTGAGCAAATTCTTCAGGTTTAAGACATTGACTTTAAAAGAACTTCTTATATAAAAGGCTAAATTTTATCTCAATATTATGGCTCGTATAGCAGGTGTAAACATACCACAGAATAAATTAGTAAGAATAGGTCTTACGTACATTTATGGCATTGGTGAAAAGAACTCTCGTGAAATTTGTAAATCATTGGATATATCTAATACCAAAAGAGTTAATGAATTATCTGATGAAGAAATTTTGAAAATAAGAGAATTTATAGATCAAAAGTTTACTGTAGAAGGAGATTTAAGAAGGGAAACATCGTTGAATATAAAACGATTAATAGACTTAGCATCATATCGAGGATCTAGACATAGAAAGAAACTTCCAGTTAGAGGACAAAGAACAAGATGCAATGCTCGTACTCGAAAAGGTAAAGCAATCGCAATTGCTGGTAAAAAATTAACTCCATTAAAAAAATAACATGCCAAAAGATAAAATTGAAAATAAAGATCAAACAAAAGAAACATCCAATAAGCCAAAAAAAAGCTCTTATTCAAAAAAAAAGAAAAATAAAAAAAATATTTTAAATGGAATTGCATATGTGCAATCAACTTTTAACAATACAATTGTTTCAATAGCTGATACGAATGGAAATGTAATATCCTGGGCTTCTGCAGGACAAAAAGGTTTTAAAGGTTCAAGAAAATCTACTCCTTATGCTGCTCAAGTTGCAGCTGACTCAGCAGCAGTTAAAGCTTTAGAAGTTGGTATGAAAATTTTATCTGTTGAAGTTAAAGGTCCTGGATCTGGACGTGAAACCGCATTAAGAGCCTTACAAGCAAGAGGATTTAAAATTATTTCAATTAAAGACACAACACCAATGCCACATAATGGTGCAAGACCACCAAAGAAAAGGAGAGTATAATGGAATCAACTGAAGTTAATATCAAAAACTGGAAATCATTAATAAAACCACCTAAGCTTGATGTAAATTTAAGTGAAGATAAATCTTACGCAAAAATAATAGCTGAGCCTTTAGAGAAAGGATATGGATTAACATTGGGTAATTCTTTAAGAAGGATACTTTTGTCTTCAATTAGAGGAACTGCAGTAACAGCAATTCAAATAGACGGAGTTTTACATGAATTTACTTCAATAAAAGGTGTAAGAGAAGACGTTACAGATATTGTATTAAATGTAAAGTCTCTTGCTTTAAAAAGTGACTCTGAAAACACAAACAAGCTTATCTTAGATGCTAAGGGACCAGGTGAAATAAAAGCATCAAATATAGTCACACCTCCAGATATCGAAATCTTAAACCCAGATTTAGTTATATGTAATTTAGATGAAAACACAAACTTTCACATGGAAATGATGGTAGGAAATGGCAAAGGTTATGTTTCTGCAGACATGAATAAACCTGAAGAACCGCCATTAGGATTAATTCCAATAGACTCATTATTTAGTCCTGTAAAAAAAGTTTCATATTCAATAAGTACAGCTAGGGAAGGTAAGGCCTTAGACTACGATAAACTTACAATGGAGGTTGAAACTAATGGTTCAATTTCAGCCGAAGATGCTGTGGCTTATTCTGCCAGAATTTTTCAAGATCAACTTGGTATGTTTGTTAACTTTGACGAACCACAAGAGGTTATTGTAAGAGAACAACCATCAGAGCCTGAATTTAATAAAAACTTATTAAGAAAAGTTGATGAATTAGAACTTTCTGTACGATCAATGAATTGTCTAAAAAATGATAATATTATTTATATTGGTGATCTAGTTCAAAAATCAGAAGGAGAAATGCTAAGAACACCAAATTTTGGTAGAAAATCACTTAATGAGATAAAAGAAGTTTTAACAGGCATGTCGCTATATTTAGGAATGGAAATACCAAATTGGCCACCAGATAACATTGCTGAATTATCAAAAAAACTTGAGGAAGCTATTTAATGAGACATAAATTTGGTTACAAAAAATTAAATAGAACTTCAGAGCATAGAAAGGCGTTAATAAAAAATATGCTTAATTCACTTGTAAAATATGAACAAATTACAACGACACTTCCAAAAGCAAAGGTTTTAAAACCACAAGCTGACAAATTGATAACATTAGGCAAAAAAGATACACTTCAGAATACTAGAACTTTAATATCAAAACTTCAGGACGAGAGTTCAGCAAGTAAAATACGTAAAACTTTATCAAAAAGATATCTAAATAGAAAAGGTGGATATACGAGAATTATAAAAGCCGGCTTTAGATATGGGGATAACGCCCCAATGGCAGTTATAGAATTTGTAGATCGAGATGTTGAGGCTAAAAGAGTAGACAAAAAGAAAAAAGACAAAACTAAAGAAATACCAAAAACTGAAGAAAATAAACAAGCTAACGCTTAATTTTAAATTCCATATTTTGATAAAATGAAAAAATCAATTTATGTAGAAAAATCTCATGACGATATGAGAATTGATAGGTTCATACGCAGTCATTTGGGAAAAATGCCTCAAGGTTTAATTGAAAAAAACTTAAGAAATGGAAAATTAAAATTAAATCAAAAAAAAGTAAAAAGCTCACAAAAAGTTAAAGCTGGAGATAAACTTAACATTTATAATTTTAATTTTGAAAAAAAAAATGAACAAAATAAAACTAAATATAATCCAAGTAATGAAATTATCAAAGAAAACGAGGATTTAATAATTGAAAATAATGACAATTTTCTTGTTATTAACAAACAATCTGGCATTTCAGTCCAAGGTGGCACAAAATCTAAAAAAAATATTATAGATATATTTTCAAAAAGCGACCTATTTAGAGATACAAAACCTTTTTCTGTACATAGATTGGATAAAGAAACATCAGGTGCATTTATAATTGCAAAAAACAGAGAAACTGCACAATTGCTCACGTCACTTTTCAGATTAAGAAAAATTTATAAAACTTACTTGGCTATATGTAATGGAGAAATGATTATAAGCAATGAAGGTTCACTAAAAGATGAATTAGTAAGATTTGAAAAAAAGAAAAAAATTATTGAAAAAGCTGAGACAAAATATGAAATTTTAGATAAAAACAATAATGCTACTTTTATCCAATTACATCCAATTACTGGAAGAAAACATCAATTAAGAAAACAACTGTTTAATTTAGGAAACTCAATAATTGGAGATAAAAAATATAATACAACTGACTCATCAAAAATTAGTAATAAAAATTTAATGCTCCATTCATATGAAATAAAATTTAAAATAAATGAAAACAAATATACTTTTAAAGCAACACCACCTGATTATTTTAGGAAAATGTTAAAAGTAAAAAGACTTAATTTTTAATATTAAATAAAAAATTCTTTATTAAATTATCTTCGATATTTTTATAGTTTTGTTTTTTGATTTTATTTAAACTTGTAACTCCTCTGTCTTTAATTCCACAAGGAACTATCTTTTTGTATACATCTAGATTATTAGATATGTTTAACGCAAAACCATGATAAGCAATCCATTTTTTTACTTTTATTCCTATTGCAGCAATTTTATCTACTTTACCAGATTTGTGTTTAAACCAAATTCCAATATTTTTTCTATCTGCAAAACTACTAATATTGTAATGTTTAAGAGTATCTATAATTGTTTTTTCAATACCAGTTATTAATTTTTTGATGTTTTTTCCTCTTTTATTTAAATCGATAACAAAATAAAAAATTAATTGACCCGGTCCATGGTAAGTTATTTTACCACCTCTATTTGTTTTAACAAAATTTATTGATTTGTCTAAAATTTCACTATTATTAAAACTTGTTCCCCCAGTATATATTTCTTCATGCTCTAGTATCCATATTAATTCTTTACTATTATTAAGCCTGATTTGCTCTAATTTCTTTTCAAGTTCGATTATTGCAGATTTATATTTTATTGGTTTTACTGACTTTTTGATCTCTATCATCATTATAAATTTGTATTATTTCTATTTTATATTAATAGTGCCAACTAAATTATAGGTAATTTTATGACTACAGTAAAAAAAATTAAAGATAAAAAAGTTAATTTTGAATTTAATAAAGAATTTATTAAAGTTGTCACTGATAAAATTGCCTCAAATGATGCTGAATTTATCACAAATTCATTCAATGATATGCATCCAGCCGATGCTGCTGATATTATTGAACATTTAAGTCAAAACGACAGAGAAAATTTAATTAAATTAAATAATTTTAAAGTTGATCCTGAAGTTTTTATAGAACTAAATGAGTCAATTCAGTCTGAAATGATTGCTTATTTATCATCTGAGTCAATAGTTAACATATTAAAAAATTTAGAATCAGATGATGCTATTAAAATTTTAGAAAATGTTGATGAAAAAGATAAAAATATTATTCTTAGCTCTCTACCTCCTAAAGATAGATTTGCTTTACTTGAAAGTTTAAGTTATCCAGAAGACTCTGCTGCAAGGATAATGCAACGAGAGTTCACAGCAATACCTAACAATTGGTCAGTCGGTCAAACAATAGATTATCTAAGGGAAAATAAAGAGCTTCCAGAAGAATTTCTTGAAATATTTATTGTTGACCAAGAATTTAAACCTATAGGTACTGTTCCCTCATCTAGAGTATTAAGAACACCTAGAGATACTAAAATGATATCCATAATGGCAGAGTCTCAAACATTAATACCTGTAGACATGGATAAAGAGGAGGTGGGTAATTTGTTTGAAAATTATAACCTAAGTTCTGCAGCAGTTGTGGATAAGTCTGACAAACTAGTTGGAATGATTGCATATGATGATGTTTTAACTGTATTAAAAGAAGAGGCTGAAGAAGATGCTCTAAGATTGGCTGGTGTAGGCGATGAAGAAATAACTGATGGTGTAATAACAAAAACAAAAAGAAGATTTAACTGGTTACTTTTAAATTTATTTACTGCGTTTCTTGCAACATATTGTATAAGTTTATTTGGAGCTACGATTGAACAAATGGTAGTACTTGCTTTTTTAATGCCAATTGTTGCATCAATGGGTGGTAATGCCGGCATGCAAACTTTGGCAGTTACAGTTAGATCTTTAGCAACACAAGATTTAACTAAAAATAATTTTACAAATAATATCATTAAAGAATTTAATATTGGGGTACTAAATGGATTAATTTTTGCAATTATAAGTTCAATAATTGTTTACGCTTGGTTCAATGACTCACAACTTGCTTTAATAATTTCAATATCTATGATTTTAACAATGATAGTTGCAGGACTATTTGGAATATTAATTCCAGTAACTTTAAATAAAATGAATATTGATCCAGCTATTTCATCCAGTGTTTTTGTGACAACAATAACAGATGTAATTGGCTTTGTTTCTTTTTTAGGTGTTGGTGCTTATTTTTTATAATTAGAAATTATCAATTAATCTAATTTTATTAATATTATAAGCCACAAAAAGTCTAAATTTATTTTTAAAATTATTTAGCTTAAGGTTCTTTTCATCTCTAAACTCTAAATAGTCTACTTTAATTTCAAACTTTTTCTCAAGCTCTTTTTTAAAATCAGACAAGTTTAAATTTGATTTTGTTGAGTATAATTCAGATTTATTTTTTATTTTAATAAGAAATTTTGCAATTTGAGAAGCTTTTTGAAGAAATTTTTTATTAAGCAATTTGTTCCTTGTAGATAATGCAATTTTATTAGCTGTACGTATTGTTGGACAAGAATTTATTCGAGCATTGAATTTCTTGGATAAAAATTTTCTAATTAAAAATATTTGTTGGAAGTCCTTTTCTCCCATAAATAAATCTTTTGATTTTATGATTAACATCAATCTGTTCATAACATTAAGTACACCCTCAAAGTGACCTGTTCTAAATTTTGCACACAATATTTTATCCTTTTTTTTTAAAACAAACCTTGTAGCTTTAAATTTATAAATATCATTTATTTTAGGAATGAATAAGTAGTCTACATTTAATTTTTTTAATGAAATTATATCTTTTTTTATATTTCTCGGATATTTCTTATAGTCACTTTTTTTGTTAAATTGTGTTGGATTAACAAAAATACTAACTATAGTTTTACTCTTTTTCTTTTGTGAAGCTTTAATTAAAGATTTATGACCCATATGTATTCCACCCATGGTAGGCACAAATCCAATATTTTTATAGTCTTTAATCTCTTTATTTAATTCAAAAATACTTGTAATTATTTTCATTTTTAAAATATAAGTTTATAAATAAATTATCTAGATGATTAAACAAGCTATAATACCTCTTGCTGGATTAGGTACAAGACTTTTGCCCTTAACCAGTGTTTTTGCAAAAGAACTATTGCCAATAAATGGTAAGCCAGGTATTGAATATATATTAGATGAATGCATAGATGCTGGAATTACTGAAATTATTTTTATTATCTCAAAAAAAAAAGAGATGATAAAAAAGTATTTTTATAATGATAATTTTTATAAATCTCTAATAAAAAAGAAAAAAGACCCAAGAATTATTAAAGAATATAAAAAAATTTTAAAATATAAAAAAAAAATTAAATTTGTTTATCAAAACAAACCATTAGGAACAGGAGATGCTGTTCTAAAGACAAGAAAATTTATTAGAAATAATTATTTTTTAATGCTTCTTCCAGATGATTTAATTATGAAAAAGAATTGTTCAAAGGAAATGATAAGACTGCATAAAAAACATAAAGCTTCAATTATGGCAAGTATGACAGTAAAAAAAAACAATGTTAATCGTTGGGGTATATATTCTGTAGCTTCAAAACTAGATAAGAGAAATTTTGTAATATCCGATGTAATTGAAAAACCCACTGTTAAAGAAGCTCCTTCTAAAAATGCAGTAATTGGTAGGTATATATTAAGTAAAAATATATTTAAAATTCTTAAAAAACAAAAAAAGGGAAAAGGTGGTGAGATACATATCACAGACTCAATTAAAACTATGATTCATAATAAATCTTTGTTTATTGGTCATAAATTTTCAGGAAAATATTTAGATTGTGGTTCTATGCATGGATATATTAAATCAACTTTTGAGATAGCCAAATTATGAAAATTTGCATTATCGGTTCTGGCTATGTAGGTTTAGTCAGTGGAACATGTTTTTCAGAACTAGGAAATAAGGTTATTTGTGTTGATAATAACATACATAAAATTGAAAATCTTAAAAAAGGATTAATTCCAATATATGAACCTGGATTGGAGGAATTGGTAATAAGAAATGTTAAACAAAAAAGACTAAATTTTTCAAATGATGTAAGTACTTCAATAAGAAATTCAGACATTGTATTCATTTGTGTAGGTACTCCAACTAACAAAAATTCAAATAAAGCTAACTTAAAATATGTTTATAAAGTTGTTTCCGACATAAAAAAAAATTTGAATAAGTATAAAATTATAGTCACAAAATCTACAGTTCCTGTAACAACTGGTGATAAAATAGAGAAAATGTTATCTTCAAAAAAAAATAAAATTAAATTTGATGTTGTTTCTAATCCTGAATTTTTAAGAGAAGGTGAAGCAATCAGAGATTTTATGTATCCTGATAGAGTTGTAATTGGAACAAATAGCAAAAAAGCCAATAATACAATGAAAAACCTTTATTTGCCTTTAATAAAGAAAACAAATAGATATTTTCATACTTCTAGAAGAGCTGCAGAATTAATTAAATATGCTTCTAATGCTTTCTTAGCAACTAAAATTTCATTCATAAATGAAATTTCTAATCTTTGTGAAAAAACAAATATAGATGTGAAAGACATATCAGCGGGAATTGGATTAGATAATAGAATAGGTGATAGATTTTTAAGAGCTGGACCTGGGTACGGTGGTTCCTGTTTTCCAAAAGATACAAGAGCTTTAGTTGAAACCTCAAAGCAATTTAAAACAAACTTATCAATTGTGAAAAGTGTCATTAATTCAAATAGTTCAAGATACAAAATTTTGCTAAATAAGATAAAAAAAATTATGAATAATAATTTTAAGCGAAAGAATATTACTTTTTTAGGAGTTACATTTAAACCTGAGACAGACGATATGAGAGAGGCTGCTTCTTTAAAATTAATACCCTACCTAATAAATAAAGGTTCTAATGTTTCTTATTATGAACCTACGGGAATGAAAGGTGATTTTAATAATAAAAAAGTAAAATATATAAATAATATTAAATTAGCCTGTAAAAAAGCTGATTTGATTATAATACACACTGAATGGAATGAATTTAAACAACTAAATTTTAAAAAAATTAGCAATAGAAAAAATTATAAAATATATGATTTAAGAAACTTATATTCTCCAGTAAAAATGAAAAAAAATAAAATTAATTATTTTTGTATAGGAAGATAGTTACTTAATCTCAAATATAGCATCAACCTCAACTGCAACACCTAGCGGTAAACTATTTGTGCTGACAGCAGCTCTAGTATGAGTACCATTTTCACCAAAAACATTCTTGATTAAATCTGAAGCACCATTTATTACCTTAGGTTGTTCAATAAAGTTTTCTGAAGAGTTAACAAATCCTGTTAATTTTACACATGATTTTATTTTTGATAAATCTTCACCACAAGCTTTTTTAGCCTGAGCAATAATACTTAATGCACATCTCTCAGCAGCTTTGTAAGCTTGATTTGTGTCTAAATCTATTCCAACTTTTCCTTTAATTAATTTACCTTCAGCATCAATAGATATTTGACCTGAAATAAAAAGCAAATTGCCAGAGATTTTAGTTGCAACATATGATCCAACCGGGTCAGTAGCTTTTGGCAAAGTAATACCCATTTCACTCAATTTTTTATCAATATTCATTATTTACCCTTTTTTTTCTTTTTATTTTTATCGTACTCTTTTCTTTTCTCAATTAAAATAAGCGCCTCTTCCATTGTTAATTCAATTGGGTCTTTCTCCTCAGGAATTGTAGCATTTAATGATTTATATTTAATATAAGGCCCATATTGACCTTTCATTATTCTTACTGGTTTTTTATCTTCTGGGTGTTCTCCAAGATCCTTAATTAGTGAAGATGAAATTCTACCAGGTTTTGCCTCAGCAATTAATGTAACAGCTCTATTTAATCCAATGCTAAATATTTCTTCTACGTTCTCTAAACGAGCAGATTTATTCTCACATTTTAAATAAGGACCAAATCTACCAACATTGACTGTTATATCTTTATCATTTTCAGGATTTTTACCTAAGCTTAGTGGCAATGAGCACAAATATTTTGCTCTCTCTAAATCTATACTTTTTATATCAATACCTTTGGGTATTGAGACATTTTTCATGTTATTTTCTTCTTTTTTCAATTTTCTTTTTTTCTTTTTTACTTCCTCTTCCTCTTTTTCTTTTTCGTATTGCAAATAGGGGCCAAATCTTCCATTTTTTAAATATATATCTTTACCTAGATCATTTTGACCTATTAGCTTTGGCTCTGCTAATGTTAATTGCTGAGCAGCCTTAGATTTAGATAGAGGTCTGGTAAATTTGCAATCTGGATAATTTGAACATCCAATAAATGCACCACCTCTGAAACTATTTTTTAAGCTTAATTGGCCACTATCACAAAGCTTACATTTTCTATTTATATTTCCATCTTTATCTACATCAAATATTAATGATCCCAGACTTTCATTAAGTAAGTCTAGAACTTCTCTTGTTCGTTTTTCCTTAACATCTGTTACATTTAAGTTAAAATCTTTCCAAAATTCCTCTAAAACCTTTATCCAATTCTCTTTACCTGACGTTATATCATCTAATTGATCCTCTAATTTTGCAGTAAAATCATAATCAACATATTTAGAAAATAATTTTTCTAAAAACGCAGATAGCAATTTTCCTCTATCTGTTGGAAAAAATCTTTTATTTTCTATATCAGCATATCCTCTGTTTGAGATAACAGAAATGATACTAGCATATGTTGATGGTCTACCTATTCCTAATTCTTCAAGTTTTTTAACAAGACTAGCTTCAGAATATCTTGGAGGAGGTTGGGTAAAGTGTTGTTCATCATTAAAATCTTTATAAGTTACTTCTCCTTTACTAACATCTGGTAAAATATTTTCCTCCTCTTCTTTATTTCCATCTAATTTTGAAACTTTTAAGAAACCATCAAACTTTAAAGTGGACCCACTTGTTTTTAATATATTTTTTTCATCATCAGATGAGATAGTAATAGTTTTTCTGTCAAATTTTGCAGATTCCATTTGAGAGGAAAGGGATCTTGACCAAATTAAATTGTAGAGTTTATATTGATCTGTACTTAGGTATTTTTTCATATCATCTGGAACTCTACTTATTTCTGTTGGCCTGATTGCTTCATGTGCCTCTTGAGCATTTTTTGCCTTTTTCCCTGAATAATTTAATGGTGAAGGTGGTAAATAATCATTTCCGTAGTTCTGAGTAATGAAATCTCTAAATGAGGTAACAGCATCCTTTGAGATATTTGTACCATCCGTTCTCATATATGTAATTAAACCAACTGTTTCACCATCTATATCTATACCTTGATACAATCTTTGTGCAATTTGCATTGTTCTTGATGCCCCAAACCCTAATTTACTAGATGAAGTTTGTTGTAAAGTTGAAGTAGTAAATGGACCAGATGGGTTTCGAGTGTATGTTTTAGAAGTTATATCACTAATTTTATATTTTTTGTTTTTTATTAATTCTACTCCTGAATTAACTTCCACTTTATTTTTAAATGAAAACTTTTCAATTTTTTTTCCATCAAGTTGATTAATATTTGTATTTATTATTAAATTATCTTTTGTTAAAAAATTTACATTTAGTGTCCAAAACTCTTTAGGTTGAAATACCTCTATTTCATGCTCTCTCTCTGTAAGCAATCTAAGTGCTACAGACTGAACTCTCCCTGCGGATTTTGATCCAGGTAGCTTTGTCCATAAAATAGGTGATATATTAAAACCTACTAGATAATCCAAAGCACGTCTTGCCATGTAAGCATCAACAAGTTCATTCTCAATATTTCTAGGATTATCTATCCCATTTGTTACAGCCTTTTTAGTGATTTCGTTGAAGACTACTCTTTCAACTTTTTTGTCTTTCAGTAGTTTTTTTTCATCTAAAAATTCTTTAACATGCCAAGCTATTGCTTCACCTTCACGATCGGGGTCGGTAGCAAGAATAATTTTGTCAGAATTCTTGGCTGTATCAGTGATTTCTTTTAAATATTTTTTAGAAAAACTGTCAACTTCCCAAATCATTTTAAAAGAATTCTCTGGATCAACTGAGCCATTTTTAGATGGTAAATCTCTAATATGACCATAGCTAGCTAAAACTGTATAATCTGCACCAAGATATTTATTTATAGTTTTAGCTTTTGCAGGACTTTCAACAATTACAAGATTCATTATTGTTGAAACTACTTATAACTACTTAACTGTCAAATTAATAAATTTTACTCTTTGTTTCTTCTTTGTTTATTAATCTTTTTATATTTTCTCTATGTGTGTAAAAAATTAATACAAACATAATAGTAAAAAAAATAAAATTTCCATTACCTAAGATTAATATGTAAATTGGTATCGAGATTGATGCAATTAAGGAAGATAGGGAAGAATATTTTGATATAATAAAAGTTAAAATCCAAATAATACCAAATATTAATGCATAATAAAAATCTATTGAAATTAGTATTCCTACATATGTTGCAACACCTTTACCTCCATCAAATTTTAACCAAACAGGAAATAAATGACCTAAAAAAGCACAAAGTGCTGAAATAAAAATTAAATCTGGATAATAAAGCTTTATATAAATAACAGGTATAACAGCTTTTATAATATCAAGTATTAGGGTTAAATATGCTAATCTTTTATTTCCTGTTCTTAAAACATTTGTAGCCCCTATATTTCCAGATCCCACATCCCTTATATCTTTTTTAAGAAATATTTTTGTAAATATGTATCCAAAAGGAATTGAGCCAAATAAATAAGATATTAAAGCTGTAATTATGTAATCCATTATTCAGCCTTAAACAATTCTTCTCCATTAACAAAAGTATTCATTACTTTACCTTGTAATTTTTTATCTTCTATTGGTGTATTTTTTGATTTCGATATTAATTTTTCTTTTCTCACTACCCATGGTTTGTTTATGTCTACTATACAAAAGTCAGCATCATTACCTATTGATAAATTACCTTTATTTATTTTAAGTATTTTTGCAGGGCTAGATGTTAAAGCCTTTATAATAGTTTCTAATTTCACTGATCCATTATGATATAACTCTAAACTTAATGGCAATAAAGTTTCGATACCCGATGCACCAGTTTCTGCTTGTGCGAAAGTTAATCTTTTATTTTCTTCGTCTTCAGGTTTATGGTCTGATACTATAACATCAATAGTTTCATCGACCAACCCTTGAACTAGAGCATTTCTATCATCTTCGGTTCTTAAAGGTGGAGACAACTTTAAAAATGTTTTAAAATCACCAATATCATTTTCGTTTAAAGATAAATTATTTATTGAAACACCGCAGCTAAAGTTAACTTTACTCTTCCTCTCTCTAATTATTTCAATTGAGCTAGCTGATGAAATTTGTGATATATGGTATCTACAATTATTATACTCTAATAAAGTTAAATCTCTTTCTAAGATCAACAATTCAGCACTAACAGGAATTCCTTGCAAACCAAGTTTTGTAGCAATTATCCCGTCATTAATCATTCCATCTTTCGATAACTCTGCATCTTCAGCATGTTGTATAATTAAAGAATTTAAATCTGAAGCTGAATTCATAATTCTATTCATTATTCTTGGGTTTTGAATAGTTTTAATTCCATCTGTAAATCCAATAATCCCTTTTCCTTGCAATAACCCAAATTCAGTCATGTTTTCTCCCTCTGTATTTATAGTTAATGCAGCAGTTGGAAAAATATTTATTTTAGATTTATCTCTTCCTCTTCTTCTAAGAAAATCAACAATCGAAACATTATCAATCACAGGATTTGTGTTAGGCATTGTTACAACGGATGTCACTCCACCTGATAAAGCAGCTTCGCTTAATGTTCTAAAATTTTCTTTATATTCAAAACCAGGCTCACCAACAAATACACGCATATCTACCAAACCAGGGAATATATGCTTACCTTTTAAATCGATTACTTTTTCTCGAGATGGAATATTATTAGTATTTACTTTTTTACCAACACCTTCAATTTTTCCATTTTCATCAATTATTAATCCACCTGTCTCATTTAATGAATTATACGGATCAATTATATTTGCATTTATAAAGTATTTTTTTTTCATTTATTCACAAAATATCTTTAAGCAAGCCATTCTTACTGCTACTCCTAATTCAACTTGTTCTTTAATTACACTTTTATTAATATCGTCTGCTAAGTTTGTATCAATTTCAATTCCTCTGTTCATTGGACCCGGGTGCATTATAAGCGCATCTTCTTTAGCAAATTTTATTTTGTCTGGTGTTAAACCGTAATATTCATAGTATTCTCTGTTAGAAGACAGAAAAGAACTTGTCATTCTTTCATTCTGAAGTCTTAACATCATCACTATGTCACAGTCTTTAACCCCTTTTTTCATATCTGAAAAAATATTGACACCAAATCTTTCTATTTCATTTGGCATAAGATTAGTTGGAGCTACTATATTTACTTCAGCACCTAACATGTTTAGTAAATAAATATTTGATCTTGCTACTCTTGAATGAAGAATATCTCCACATATAGCTATTTTAAGACCTTCTATTTTTTTTCTTCTATTTATTATAGTTAACGCATCTAGTAGAGCTTGAGTAGGGTGTTCTCTTCGTCCATCTCCTGCATTTAGAACTGCACAATTAACTTTTTGAGATAACAAATTACAAGCACCTGAATCTTGATGCCTTATAACGATGATATCTGGATGCATTGCATTTAATGTCATTGCTGTATCTATTAGAGTTTCACCTTTTTTTATGGCAGAGTTTGTAATATTCATTGACATTACATCTGCACCTAATCTTTTTCCTGCTAATTCAAAAGAACTTTGAGTCCTGGTCGAAGGTTCAAAAAATAAATTTATTTGCGTTTTACCTTTTAAAATATCAAGCTTTTTGTTTTTACTTTTGTTTAACTCAATGAATTTTGAGGCTTCATTCAAAATTATATTTACATCATTGACTGATAAGTCTTGAATACCTAACAAATGTTTTTGGGAAATTTTAATAGCTTTTTTAGATTTAATTGCCATTAAAATTAACTCTATAACTATATAGAGTTAACTATGCAAGCATTAATTCTGTAAATAATCTAGGGCTCCTTGTAAAATAAATGCTGCTGCAAATTTATCTATATCTTTCTCTCTTTTGCTAACGTTTATATCCAATTCACTTGACAAATTAAAAGCTCCAACTGTAGATAATCTTTCATCCCATAGACAAACAGGAATGTTAATTTTATCTGCAAGATTGATTGCTATGTCTTTAGCTGATTGTGATGATTTTCCATATGAACCATCCATATTTATTGGATTCCCAACTATTATACCTTTGACATCGTTCTCCTTGATTATACTCTTAATATCTTCAATTAATTTAGAAGACTTTATTTTTTCTAAAGTTTTATAAGGCGTAGCAATTTTTTGATTGCCATCGCTTATTGCAATTCCAATCCTTTTTGAACCCAAATCTATACCTATAATTCTTGATCCATCTGATACTTTTGATTTGAATTCATTAATTGTGATCATATTGTATATTTTTAACTTAAGTGGTAGTTTGCGACAATATTTTTTACCATATGACTATAGATCTTAAAACTGTAAAACACATATCAAAATTAGCTAGAATCTCACTAGATGAGAAAAAAGCAGAAAAACTATCAACTGATATGAATTCAATATTTGAATTTATTGAAAAATTAAATGAATTAAATACAGATAATGTTGAACCATTAACTTCTATAGCTGAAACAACGTTAAGATTTAGAGATGATAAAATAACTAGTGAAAATATAAGAGAAAAAATATTAAAAAATTCACCAGAAAAAAATGATGATTTTTTTGTTGTACCGAAAGTTGTTGAGTAATGTCTGAAATAACATCTTTAACACTTTATGAATTAATTAAAAATATTAAAGAGAAAAAAATATCTTCAAATGAAGCTGCAAAATCTTTTGTTGATAGAGCTGAAAAGTCAAAAAAAATAAATGCATATGTAACTGAAAATTTTGAAAATTGTCTTAAACTTTCAAAAGAGTTTGATGATAAACCAAATTTTGATTTAAAACTTCCTGGCATTCCAATTGCTGTAAAAGATCTTTTTTGCACAAATGAAGTAAGAACAACAGCTGGAAGCAATATCTTAAATAATTTTGTACCAACCTATGAATCTACTGTAACACAAAATATATGGAACGAAGGAGGCATATTGCTTGGCAAACTTAATTGTGATGAATTTGCAATGGGATCATCTAATGAAACAAGTTTTTTTGGCAATGTTCAAAACCCAATCGCAGAAGATTTAGTTCCTGGTGGATCATCTGGTGGTTCTTCAGCGGCTTTAGCAGCTAATTTAACACCTGTAACAATAGGCACTGACACTGGTGGATCTATTAGGCAACCTGCCTCCTTCACTGGTACAGTAGGACTAAAACCTACTTATGGCAGCTGTTCAAGATATGGAATTGTTGCTTTTGCATCATCTCTAGATCAAGCAGGTCCAATGAGCAAAGATGTCAAAGATAGCTCCATTCTTTTAGAGGTGATCTCATCATTTGATAAAAAAGATTCAACCTCAATTGATTTTAAAAGAAATAATTATTCATCAGAGCTAACTAGAAATATTAAAGGTTTAAAAATCGGTATTCCAAAAGAATATAGAGTTGATGGCATGCCAGACGAAATTGAAAAACTTTGGAAAAAAGGTATTGAGTATGCAAAAGATTGTGGAGCAGAAATAATTGACATTTCATTACCTCATACTAGCTATGCTTTACCAACTTATTATATTGTAGCGCCAGCTGAAGCATCATCTAATTTAGCAAGATATGATGGTGTTAAATATGGTCTAAGATCTTCCGGGAAAAATTTAATTGATATGTATGAAAAAACTAGATCAGAGGGATTTGGTGAAGAAGTAAAGAGAAGGGTAATGATTGGCACCTATGTTTTATCTTCTGGATATTATGATGCTTACTATCTTAAAGCTCAAAAAGTTAGACAATTAATTAAACAAGATTTTGACCAAGCTTATAATAAAGTAGATGCTATTTTGACACCTTCAACACCTAGTTCTGCATTTAAAATAGGAGAAAAATCTAATGATCCAGTTTCAATGTATTTAAATGATATATTTACTGTTCCAGTAAACCTTGCAGGTTTACCTGGAATTTCAATACCTGCAGGTGTAGATAAAAATAATTATCCATTGGGTTTACAAATAATAGGTAAACCGTTTGATGAACAAACAATTTTAAATATTGCTTATTCAATGGAGGAAAAAATCAATTATAAAAATAATATAACTGATTGGTGGATGAAATAATGTCGAAAAATAATTCGGAATATTTAATCGAAAGAAATGATAATGTTTATGAAGTTGTTATAGGACTTGAAGTTCATGCTCAAGTAACATCAAATTCAAAACTTTTTTCATCTTCTTCTACAAAATTTGGTGCTGAACCTAATACTCAAGTAAGCTTAGTTGATGCAGCTTTTCCAGGCATGCTTCCAGTAATTAATGAATTTTGTGTTAAACAAGCTATAAAAACTGGCATTGGTTTAAGAGCTAAGATCAATAATAAGTCTGTTTTTGATAGAAAGAATTATTTTTATGCAGATTTACCTCAGGGTTATCAAATTTCACAATATAAATACCCAATCGTGGGTGAGGGTAATGTTATTTTGGATATGCCTGAGGGTCAAAAACAGGTTGGAATAGAAAGATTACATTTAGAGCAGGATGCAGGTAAAAGTATTCATGATATTGATCCTAGTAATACACTAGTTGATCTTAATAGATCAGGTGTAGCTTTAATGGAGATTGTTAGTAAGCCTGATCTAAGATCACCAGATGAAGTGAATGCTTATATAAAAAAACTTAGATCAATTATGAGATATTTAGGAACTTGCGATGGGAACATGCAAGAGGGATCCTTAAGAGCTGATGTTAATGTGTCTGTAAGAATAAAAGGCTCAAAAGATTTAGGAACAAGATGTGAAATAAAAAATGTTAATTCTATCAAATTCATGCAAATGGCAATTATTTATGAAGCAAATAGACAAGTCGATTTAATAGAAGAAGGTCAAGAAATAGATCAAGAAACAAGGCTTTTTGACACAAAAAAAAATGAAACAAGATCAATGAGGTCGAAAGAAGATGCTCATGATTATAGATACTTTCCAGATCCAGATTTACTTCCATTAGAAGTTACGGATGAATTTATTGATAAACTAAAATCTGAAATCCCTGAATTACCAGATGATAAAAAGAAAAGATTTATTGATGAATTTAAAGTGTCACCTTATGATGCAACAATACTGGTCTCTGATATCGATACAGCTAAATATTTTGAAGAAGTTGTTGCCAAAATGGGTAAAAACCGTGACATGAAACTAGCCGTAAATTGGATTACAGGAGAATTATTTGCAGTTTTAAATGAAAAAAATATTGAAATTACTCAAAGTCCAATAAGTGCAAAAAATTTGGCAAAATTGATTAATTTAATTAAAAATGGAACAATCTCAGGAAAAATTGCTAAGACAATATTTGAGTTAATGTTAGATGGTGACATAGACCCTCAAATAATTGTTGAGGAAAAAGGGTTAAAGCAAGAAAGTGATCCAAAAGCATTAGAGGCATTAATTGATAAAATAATCAATGATAACAGAGAAAAAGCTATTGAGTATAAACAAGGAAAAGAAAAGCTATTTGGTTTCTTTGTTGGACAGGCAATGAAAGCTTCTGGTGGAAAAGCTAACCCTCAATTAATTAATGAAATATTAAAGAAGAAACTTTAATTTAACTAAACCTATAGTCATTATATAATTAAGATAGATGGGAAAGAATATTGAAATTTCTGAAAAAATCGAAAAATATATTAATAATTTTAGTTTTAAACTAAACTCAGTTCAAAAAGAAATCATAGATTATAATAATACTCTTGGAAATGAAAAAAGAATGCAAGTAGCAATATCTCAATGTCATTTTCTCCATTTAATAATAAAAATATCTAATATAAAAAATGTGCTTGAGATTGGAACTTTTACTGGTTTAAGTGCACTTTCGATTGCTCTTGCACTTCCTGATGATGGAAAACTTACAGCACTTGATAAAGACAAAGAGACAAACAAGATCGCAGTAAGTTTCTTTAAGAAAGCTAATCAAGATAAAAAAATTCAAACGATTGTAAAACCTGCGCTAGATAGTTTAGATGAATTAAAAAAACAAAAATATGATATGGTTTTTATTGATGCTGATAAGCTTAACTATAAAGAATATTATGAAAAATCATTAAAAATAATAAAAAAAGGTGGTTTGATCATTATTGATAATGTTTTATGGCATGGTGAAGTTACAGATGAAGATAATATGGATAAATTTACATTATATATTAGAGAATTAAATGAGCATATATCAAGCGATAAAAGAGTAGAACAAATAATTATCCCATTAGGAGATGGAATGACTGTTTGTAGGGTTTTATAATGTTTAATATTTTTGGTTTTTATAAATTTAAAAAACTTAATAATCTAAAAAAATTGAAAAATAGATTAGAAAATAATCTTAAAGATTATGAAATTAGAGGAACAATAATAATTTCACCCGAAGGTGTTAATGGAACAATTTCAGATAAAAAAAATAACATTTTAAAATTCAATAAACTTCTAAAAAAAATATTATCTATAAAAAAATTTAATTCAGAAAATAATTCTAATAGTAAATTTAATCCATTTCATAAACTTAAAATTAAAATCAAAAAAGAAGTTGTTCCAATGGGTTTTAAAGTTAGAAACTATAATTTTCCTAAGAACAACCTAAATCCAAGGGAATGGAATAAAATAATTAAAAAAAAGGATACAGTTTTGATAGATGCACGGAAATCTTTTGAGTATGATGTGGGTACTTTTAAAAAATCTTTAAATCCAAAAATAGAAAACTTTCGTGAATTTCCTAAATATTTAAATCAATTTAAAAATAGCGAAAATATAGCAATGTTTTGTACAGGCGGTATCAGGTGCGAAAAAGCAAATATTTATTTGAAAAAAAAAGGATTTAAAAATGTATATGTTTTAAAAGGCGGAATTATTAACTATCTGAATAATATTAATAAAAAAAATAGTCAATGGAATGGCGAATGTTTTGTTTTTGATAATAGAGTTTCAATAAAACATGGCTTGAGGCAGGGCAGTTATTCAATTTGTAGTGGTTGCAGAAAACCTGTTTCTATCAAAGAAAAAAAATCTTCTAAATATTTAGAAGGCATTCATTGTCCAAAATGTCACGATTCTTTAACAGATGATCAAAAATCAAGATTTGCTATGAGGCAAAAACAGATATTACTTGCAAAAAAATTAGGTAAGAGACATATCTTCAAAAAAGAATATTAAAATAATAATTAATTTATATGGACTTGCTTAAAGAAAATATTCCCGTTCTTGTAAGAAAACTTGCAATACCAGCAAGCGTTGGAACGCTCTTTCAAACTTTATATAATATTGTTGATACATTTTATTCTGGATTAATTTCACCAGAGGCTCTATCAGCTTTGAGTAAATCTTTTCCTATATACTTTATAATTGTTGCAACATCTATTGGTGTTACTGTAGGTGGAACTTCATTGATAGGAAATAGTATTGGAGAAAAAAATGAAAAAAATGCTTCGTACTATTTTACTCATATTATAATTTATGGTTTATTAATTTCAGTTTTTATCACATTTATAGGACTCTATTTTTCGGAAAAGGTATTTAATCTGATGGGATCAACTCAAGAAATTACAAATTTGGGTCTCCAATATACAAATATTATGTTTTATGGATCATTCCTATTTTTCCTAGTTGTTTCATTAAATTCGCTTTTACATGCTGAAGGAGATACAAAAACATACAGAAATGTTTTAATCCTTAGTTTTCTCTTAAATATAATTCTTAATCCCATCTTAATATTTGGGTTTTTGTTTATTCCTGCAATGGGAATGATGGGAATAGGTTTATCAACAATTATTGCTCAATTAATAGCATTTTTAATTATTCTTTTTAAAGTTTTACAAAATCCACGTGTAAAAAAAATTACAATTGAATATTTTAATGTAAAATTTATTTTTTTAAAAAATATTTTCTTTCAATCAATGCCAATATCAATTGCAATATGTGGATATGCTGTAGCAGCTACATTTATTTTTACTTATGTTGGTCAGACAAGTGAGCTAGCAGTTGCTGGTTATGGCGCAGCTACGAGAATAGAGCAGGTTGTTTTACTGCCAATACTGGGAATAAATACTGCAATAATCTCAATTATAGCTCAAAACTTTGGTGCAAATAACTTTGATAGAGTTAAAGATACTTACTTCGTTTCAATTAAATACGGGCTTATCTTAATGTTTTTTTCAGGGATATTAGTTTATTTAACAGCCGATATTGTCCCAAGGTTTTTTTCTAGCAACGAAGTGGTATTAGAATATGGAAGAAGATATTTAAAAATTGCAGCTTTTATATTACCGGCTTACCCAATTTTCTTTTTATCTAATGGTTTTTTTATGGGTTTGAAGAAGTCAAATTATGCAATGGTAAATAATATGATGAGAAATGTACTAGTGCCAATATGTGTTTTCTATTTAGCTAAATACTTATCTGCAGACTTTGATACTTTTTTTTGGCTATGGTTTGTTTTCCAGTGGACTCTATCTATACTTTTATTTACGTATGTTAGCTATTATATAAAAAAAAAATTAGACAAATCTAGCACTGTCCTTAATCCACATCCATAAATCTTCTGAAAAGGATCTTCTTACAAAAAGATTAATTTCATTTATTTCTTTATGGTGGATAATTACATCAGTATGGTTTAGCAGAGTTTGTGTAACTGAGTTTTTTGTTTTTTTGAAACTGTTAAAATCAAATGGTGATCCAGAGGATAGAAGATCAAAAGTCTTATTACCTTTAATACTAATAGAAATCCATTGATTTGACACATCAACGACAGAACCTAAATTGAGTTTTGAAACTTCATTAAAAAGGATGTTGAATAATTGTTTATCTTCACCTTTAAAATATACTAACCATTCGTCTGGACTTAGCCACAGTGTATTGTATTGTTGATTTGATGAACTTGTATTCGGTTCAATAGGCAAAATTATAGATAAGATTTTTCCTATTTTGGTAAAAAATTCTTTCTTTTTTCCTCTTAAATTTATTTTTACAATTGGTTCAGATAATGAAATTTCTAGACCTTCAAATGATCCTTTTTCAAATTTAGGGTATTCTTGATTAAGCATTTATCCTCTTATTTTCTTTATCTAGAAAAACAGAGTCAGAAACTGTTACATTTATATTTTTATTTTCCATTGGTACAATAAGTTTTTGGCCATTCATTTTCTTTCCACTTTTTACGACAGCAAGTGCAATTGATTTATTTAAATTTGGGCTAAAGTAACTCGATGTTACATGCCCAATCATTTCTATTGGTTGTTTGCTCGTATCAGAAACTATCTGGGCTCCTTCTTCTAAAACTTCATTTGGATCATCTGTGAGTAATCCTACAAGTTGTTTTCTATCTTCTCTAATAGTATCACTTCTATAAAGAGATCTTTTTCCAATAAAATCGTATTTTTTTTTGCTAACTATCCAGTCCATTTGAAGGTCAATTGGCGTCATAGTTCCATCTGTATCTTGACCAACAATAATAAAACCTTTTTCGGCTCTTAATAAATGCATTGTTTCTGTTCCGTAAGGTGTAATTTTAAATTCTTTTCCTGCCTCAATGCATTTTTCCCATAACGATTTTCCGTATTTTGACTCTATATTAATTTCATAACTAAGTTCACCAGTAAAACTTATTCTCATTATTCTACAATTAATCTCATCAATTTTGGCATTTTGGTAAGACATATGTGGAAAAGTCTCATCACTAAAATCTTTATCAGGAAATATTTTGGTTAATATTTTTTTAGAGTTCGGACCACATATACTTGCTGTCGAGTAGTGGTCGGTGACTGAAGTTAAATAAACATCTAATTCAGGCCACTCAGTTTGTAAATAATCTTCAAGTTTTGAAAGAACATTCGCTGCTCCTCCTGTTGTTGTAGTCATTAAGTAATGATTTTCACCTAATCTTGTCGTAACACCATCATCATAAACCATGCCATCTTCATTTAACATCAATCCATATCTGCATTTTCCAATTCCTAATTTTGACCATGCATTTGTGTAAACTCTATTTAAAAATTCAGATGCGTCAGTTCCTTGAATATCTATTTTTCCAAGTGTAGAAGCATCTAAAATTCCTGCACTATCTCTAGCTGCCTTACTTTCTCTTTGAACAGCATCATAAAGATCTTCGTCATTAATAGGGTAGTACCAAGGTCTTTTCCATTGTCCAACATTTTCGAATTTAGCATTATGTTGAATATGCCATTCATGAATTGACGTTTTTCTAGTTATATCAAAAAATTTACCTACACTTCTTCCAACTATTGACCCAAAAGTTAATGGGGTGAACGGTGGTCTAAATGTTGTTGTTCCTAATGCACCCATTTTAACACCAGTTGTATCTGCAATAATTCCCAATGCATGCATGTTTGATAGTTTGCCCTGATCAGTCGCCATACCAGTTGTTGTGTAACGTTTTACATGTTCAATAGATTTAAAACCTTCCCTAAGCGCAAGTTTTATATCTTTTGCAGTAGAGTCATTTTGAAAATCAATAAAAGATTTGCATTTACCCTCTGATATATAATTTGGTAG
>CACEDU010000011.1 GCA_902558435.1 uncultured Pelagibacteraceae bacterium
TAATTGTTCCTCTTGTTGCTTTTGACAAAAATAAATTTAGACTAGGATACGGAGGTGGTTATTATGATAGATATATTGCAAAAATTTTAAAATTTAAAAAAGTTTTAACTATTGGCCTTGCTTTTTCCTTTCAGAAATTAAAAAAAATTCCTATAAATAAATTTGATCAAAAATTAGATTATGTCATTACAGATAAAGGAATTTTAAAATGAATATATTATTTTTGGGTGATATTGTCGGAGATAGTGGTTGTAGTGCAATTAAAAAATTTTTACCTAATATCCTTAAAAAAAATAAAATAAATTTTGTTGTTGTAAATGGAGAGAATGCAGCAAAAGAGGGTGTTGGCATAACAGAAAATAACGTAAACGAATTAATTAATTGTGGTATTGATGTTATTACCACTGGCAATCATGTTTGGGATCAAAAGGATACTTATGAATTTATTAAAAAACAAAAAAGGTTATTAAGACCGTTAAATTTATCAAATGATCCACCAGGTAGTGGTTTTGAAATTTTTAATTCTATTGGAGGGTATAAAGTTGGAGTTCTGAACTTAATGGGAAATGTTTTTATGAAAAAATGTGATGATGTATTTATAAAAAGCAGAGAATTTTTAGAACAAAATAAACTAACTAAAAATTATGATTTTTTGATTGTTGATTTTCATGGTGAGATCACAAGCGAAAAAATGGCTATTGGACATGTATTTGATGGTGAAGCTACTTTTGTGGTGGGTACTCATACTCACGTACCGACAAATGATGCAAGAATACTGAACAAAGGAACTGCATATTTAACTGATGCTGGTATGTGTGGAGATTACAATTCAGTAATAGGCATGAATGCTGAAAATTCTATCAATAGATTTAATAAAAAAAATTCAATCAAAAACTTCCCTGCCGAAGGGGAAGCTTCACTTTGTGGAGCAATAATTGAAGCAAATCCAAAAAATGGTTTGGCATCAAAAATTAAACAATTTATATTTGGCGGTCAGCTTCAGAGGGATAATTAAATAATGGCAGGGCATTCTCATTGGGCAGGAATAAAACATAAGAAAGGAAAAGCAGACAAGCAAAGATCTGCAATATTTTCAAAACTTTCAAGAGAAATTACAGTTGCTGCAAAACTTGGAGATAAAAATCCTGACATGAATTCTAGATTAAGATCAGCAATTCAAGCAGCAAGATCCGCAAATATGCCAAAGGATAATATAGAGAGGGCTATTGATAAATCTTCTATAGCTGAAGACTCTAATTTTGAAAGCATAAGGTACGAGGGATTTGGACCAGCAAAAACTGCTGTAATAGTTCTTTCTTTAACAGATAATAAAAATAGAACAGCCTCAAACTTAAGAACAATATTTCAAAAACACGGTGGTAGTTTAGGAACTCAAGGATCAGCATCACATAATTTTATCCAACAGGGAATCATAAAAATAAATAAAGAACAGGTTGAGGAGGAAAAAGTATTTAACCTAGCAATTGATGCAGGTGCGAATGAATGTATTTTTCGTGAATATTATTATGAAATTCAAACAGACAAAGATAAAATATATGACGTGAAAAATATAATGGAGAAAGAAATCTCAAATTTTATTAGTACTGATATTGAATGGACCTCAATAAATAAAATTAAATTAAATGAAGAAGATAAGGAAAAAATGATTAAATTTTTAGAAATTCTAAATAGCGATGATGATGTACAAAAAATATTTACAAACGCATTATAAAAAAATCTTATGCTTATAATTGGAATAGATCCAGGTATTACTGGTGCAATCTGTTTTTTTGAAAATGGAAATATTAGAGATGTAATAGATATGCCAACTATGGCATCTGGAAATAAAAATAAAAAACAAATAAATGCAAGTCAAATTTTTAATGAAATATCTTTAAGGGTTAAAAATTATAAGACCGAAGAAGTAAATGTAGTAGTCGAACAGGTTTCTGCTATGCCAGGTCAAGGTGTAACAAGTATGTTCAATTTTGGCCAATCTTTTGGAGTAATTAAAGGGGTCTGTGCAGCAATGCAACTTCCTATTTTTTTTGTGAGACCTACAAAATGGAAAAAATATTTTGATTTAATAAATTCTCAAAAAGATTCGAGTAGAGTTAAAGCAATAGAAATGTTTCCAAAATTTTCTTCTATGTTATCCCGTAAAAAAGACTCAAATAAAGCAGATGCGATATTAATTGCTAATTATCATGATAATATTAGAGAAAAAAAAAATTAAACTTCATATTTATAGACAAATTCATGACACATTTTAGTGTGAAATGAATTAGATGGATGCAGATATAACTACTCAGGCTGTAGGTTTGGCAAGTCACACTGACTTTTCTATTTTGAGTTTATTTTTGAGGGCTGATGTTATCGTTAAATCAGTAATTTTAATCTTAATTGCGAGTTCTGTTTACTCTTGGGCAATAATTTTTGATAAAGTAATAATGTTCAGAAAAATAAACAAAGAATCTGAAGATTTTGAAGAAAGATTTTGGAAATCTAAATCCGCAGAAACATTTTACAACAGTCTCCCTGCTAATTTAAATAATCCAATGGCTCAATTATTTAAAGATTCGATGCAAGCTGTTATGAAATCAAGATCAAAAACTAATATAAGTCAAAGACTTGAAAATATTTTAGAGGTAAACATTGAAAAGCAAATGAACTTGGTAAATAATAAATTTACTTTTCTTGCCACAGTAGGTTCAACAGCTCCATTTATAGGACTATTTGGAACAGTCTGGGGTATAATGAATTCTTTTCAGTCAATTGCAATTTCTAGAAATACTAGTCTTGCTATAGTTGCACCAGGTATTGCAGAAGCACTGTTTGCAACCGCTCTTGGATTATTGGCTGCAATTCCAGCAGTAATTGCTTATAATAAATTTGGGAATGATTCCAAAAAATATTCTCAAAAATTAGAAAATTTTTCAAAAAGATTTATTTCTTTAATTTAGTATGGCATTTAATTTTAAGCGTTCAGAACGAGAACCAATGAGCGAAATAAATGTAACCCCTTTTGTTGATGTTATGCTTGTTCTGCTAATTATATTTATGGTTACAGCTCCTTTACTTACTGTCGGAGTTCAAGTTGATCTACCAGAGACTTCTGCTGATACCCTTCCAGAGGAAAGCGAACCTCTTACATTAACTATAAATTCTAAAGGCGAAGTTTTTATTCAAGAGACAAAAATTGAATTTGATAACTTAATTAAAAAAATATTGGCTGTATCAAAAAATAGAACTGACACAAGGATTTATGTAAGAGGAGACAAAACTATTAATTACGGTAGAGTTTTAGAGGTAATGGGTAAACTTTCAGGATCGGGTTTTACAAAAGTTGCTTTAATATCTGAGCCTTTCAAAGAGAGATAAAATTGTTCCAAAATATATTTAAAAGTAATTTATCAACACAATTAAATAATTTTTCATTCGGATTAATATTTTCCATTTTTTTTCACGGATCAATTTTAATCGCTACAATATTTGCTCTTCCATTTGTTGCAAAAAAGCCTTTAGAATTATTACCAATTGTTTCAGTTGAGTTAATTCAAATATCTGAAAAAACAAATATACCGTACGCACCAAAGGCAGCAAAAATTATTGAGAAGGTTAAAAATGATAACAAAAAATTGTTTTCAGAACAAGCTCCTCCAAAAGAATTAAAAATTGAAGAAAAAAAACAAGTAAAATTGAATAATCAAAAAAATGAGATTGACTTAACAAAATCAAAAAAGGTACCTGTTCCAGAAAAAAAACAGGAAAAAGTAAAGCTTAAAGAGTCAAAAGCTATACCATTACCAGATAAAAAGTTGCAAAAAGTAGAAACTACAAAAGAAAGTGAGCAACAACCGTCAAAAGAAGATAAAAAAAAAGTAGTTGAAAAAGAAAAAAGAAAAAAAATTGAAAAGAAAATTGAAAAAGATGAGGCTATAAAAGAATTTGTAAAAATTAAAAAACCTTTAAAAGACGAAAAGGTAAAACAAGTTTCTGAGTTTGAAAAAAAAGACATTGATGTGAATAAAATTAAAGGCTTAATAGCTAAGCAATATGAGAATGTTGGTGAAGTTAAAAAAAAAGCAGATGGAATTACACAATCTGAGGATAAATCTATGAAACTATCCAAATTAAGTGTAACAACCGAATACGCAGTTAGACATCAAATTTATACATGTTGGTCTGTTCCGACTGGTTTACCTTATAGCGAAGATCTATTAGTCACTGTAAAGTTAAATTTAGAAAAAAATGGTATTGTAAAAAATTTTGAAATGTTAGATCATGTAAGAATGAACACTCCAGGTGAAACTGCTTTTTATCAAATTGCTCAAAGCGTCATAAGAGCAATAAGACTTTGTAATCCTATAAAGAATCTTCCAGCTACAAGTTATGAAAAATGGAAAACAATGATTTTAAGATTTAACCCTGTAGAAATGATGGGCGGATGAGAAAAAAACTTTTATTTATATATATTTTTATATATTTTTTAAAATCTGGAGTCTCATATTCGCTAGTTGAAATTGATATTACACGAGGTAATCTTGATCCTTTACCAATATCAGTATCACCTTTTTATTCTGATAAAATTTCTGAAAAAAAAATAGAAGGTAATTTAAATATTGCAAATCTAGGTTTGGAAATTTCAAAAGTAATAGAAAATAACTTAAGTAAGACTGGATTATTTAATACTTTAGATAGAGAGTCTTTTTTACAAAAACCCGATATAGCCCATTTAAAACCTAGATTTGAGGATTGGGCTTTAATCAAGTCTCAAGTTCTAATAACTGGAAAAGTTTCTTCTAAAATAATAAATGAGAAAGACTATATAAAAATAGAATTTAAACTTTGGGATGTATTAGGAGCAAAAATGGTTGATGGTTTTTCCCTTACAACAGTCCCTACCAATTGGAGAAGAGTTGGTCATAAAATATCTGATAAGATATATGAACGTTTAACAGGAGAAAGTGGATATTTTGATACAAGAATAATATATGTAGCAGAAGAAGGACCAAAAACTCAAAGAATAAAAAAATTGGCAATAATGGATCAAGATGGGTTTAACACAAAGTATTTAACTTTGGGAAATGAGTTAGTATTAACACCAAGATTTAATCCAACAAATCAAATGGTAACTTATCTTTCATACTTCAGAAATATGCCTAGAGTTTATCTATTAAATATAGAAACAGGAACACAAGAAGTTGTTGGCGATTTTCCTGGCATGACATTTGCTCCTAGGTTCTCACCTGATGGAAAAAAAATTATCATGAGTTTAGCAAAAGATGGAAATTCGGAAATATGGGTCAGGAACTTAGAAACAAATATTCAAGAAAAATTAACCGATCACCCATCAATTGATACATCTCCATCTTATTCTCCTGATGGTAAATTTATAGCATTTAATTCTGACAGGAGTGGATATCAGCAAATTTATATAATGAGAAGCGATGGATCTAAAGTCAAAAGAATATCATTTGGAAAAGGTATTTATGGCACACCAGTTTGGTCACCAAGAGGTGATTTAATAGCATTTACTAAATTACATAAAGGAAAATTTTTTATAGGTGTTATGAGGACTGATGGAACTGGAGAGAGATTGTTAACTGAGAACTTTTACCAAGAAGCGCCTTCATGGTCTCCTAACGGAAGAATCATCATATTTTATAGAGAAACCAAAACTGATGAAAAGGGTGAGGGATTTTCAGCAAAATTGTGGTCAATTGATTTAACTGGATACAACGAGAGGTTGGTACAAACAGAAACAGATGCCTCAGACCCATCATGGTCATCTTTATTAGGAAATTAGAGAAAAATTGAGAATTTGTTAAATTTGGTTGATTTTTCTGGACAAAACATCTAATTACATGGTTAAGTTCATAATATTCTATTTAAGGAGCAAAAATGAATCTAAACAAAATTTTAAAAAATGCATTTCTAGTTATTTTAATGGGTTTAATTGTAACTGCATGTGCAACTAAGAAGTCTGTAAAGACAACAACGACAACAACAGAGACAGGATCCAGCACTACTAAAGCTGCAGAAACTCAAAAGGCAGATCCAATTGAAAAATTAGATGCGTTAATGCAAGGAGATGTCTATATAGGTTCTGATACCGTAGGAGAGCTTGCTAGTGGAGTTCCGGACAGAGTTTTCTTTGCAACGAATGAAACAATATTGACAACAGCCTCTAGAGAAACTTTAAGGAAACAAGCTGCATGGTTAAGACAAAATTCTGATGTAACTGTAGTGGTTGAAGGACACGCAGATGAAAGAGGTACCAGAGAGTACAACCTTGCCTTAGGTGAAAGAAGAGCTAATGCAGCAAAAGATTATTTAATGACATATGGCGTTTCATCTGATCGAATTAAAGTTCTAAGTTATGGAAAAGAAAGACCAGTAGACTCTGGATCTAACCCACTTTCGTGGTCAAAAAATAGAAGATCAGTAACAGTTAAAGCAAATTAAAACAAATTTTAAGAGACCCTAACATTTGAGTGTTAGGGTCTTCTTTTTGCCATTATTATAATTACAAATGTTTATATGAAGTCACTGATTAAGTTAACTTTAATTAACTTTTTATTCTTATTTTTATTTTCTGCAAATTTATCGTTTTCCCAAGAACAAGAGGTTGGAGAGATTTTAGAGAATATTCAAAAAGATCTTAGAACTTTAGAAAGAGCAGTCTATTCTCAATCATTTTCTGAGAATTCAAATTCAAATGTTATTAATAAAGCGTCAACAAAAGAGTCTGAACAAGCTCTTACAAAACATTTATTAAAGTTAAGTGAGATAGAAATTCAATTTCAAGAGCTAACAAATAAATTTGAGGAAATCAATTTTAAATTGGATAAACTTTCAAACAAGCTTTCTAAAGCACAACAAGATAATCAATTAAGATTCGAGCAAATAGAGCAAAATTCGATTAATAACGTAGATAGTAGTGCCATGACTTCTTTACCTAAAACTGATCAAACATTATCAAATAATAATATAAATGAGAGGAAAATATTACCTGGCTCCTTAAAACCACAATCATTGGGTGAGGCATCTTATAAGGACATGACTTCTAGTGATGATACTCAAGTAATAGAATCAGTTGAGCAAACTGAGGCTATAATTTCAGAAGTTTTTAATGCGGAAGAAAAAATATTACCTAACGCAAGTCCAAAAGAGCAATATCAATTTGCAAGAAATTTTTTAAAGGTTGGTGATTACGATAGTGCAGAGAAAGCATTTAGAGAATTTGTATTAACAAATCCTGATAACGAATTGTCAGGAAATGCACAATATTGGTATGCAGAAACTTATAGGATAAGACAAATGTATACTGATGCTGCAACCGCATATTTAGAGGGATATCAAAAATATCCAAAAAGTAAAATTGCTCCGGAAAATTTATTAAAATTAGGAGTATCATTGGTTCAGATGGGAGAAAAAGATCAAGGATGCTTGATGATTGCTGGAGTAAAAAAACAGTATCCTAATGCAACTCAATCAGTACTTCAAAAAGCAAAATATTATGAAGAAAAAGAATTTGAGTGCAAAAAAGAAAATTCATAATTTTTATTCTAAAAAATTAAATGACCCAAGAATAAAAAAAGTTTACTTAAATTTTAAAAATAAATTATCAAGCTATATAACAAATAACTTTTGCGTAGCTGTTTCAGGAGGTATAGATAGCATGGCATTATCATTCTTGGCTAAATGTTACTCCTTAGAAAATAACAAAAAAATTTTCTTTTTTATTGTAGACCACAAATTGAGAGAAAATTCTACTTTTGAGGCTAATTTAGTTAAAAAAAAACTAAAAACATTCCAGATTTCTAGCAATATACTGACTATTAAAAAAAAAAAAATATCAAAAAATATTCAATCTTCTGCAAGAGAAAATAGATACAAATTAATTATCAAAAAAAGTTTAATTAAAAAAATTGATATGATTTTAACGGCACATCACTCAAATGACTTGATTGAAAACTTTTTTATAAGATTATTAAGAGGCTCAGGTTTAAAAGGTCTAATTTCATTTAGTAATATCAAATCTAAGATAACACTAGATGATAAAATTTTTATTTTGAGACCTTTGTTAGATATACCCAAAAAAGATCTTATGTATATTTCAAAAAATACATTTAACTTTTATGTAAATGATCCCTCTAATTTTGATGATAAATTTTTACGAACAAAAGTAAGAAAATTAATTTTAAATTTAGAGAAAGAGGGATTAACACTTGAGAAATTTAATTTATCTCTGAATAATTTAAGCAAAAGCAATTATGCCGTAGATTATTATGTTAAAAAAAATATCAAGGATAATTCAAATTATTTGAGACTTACTAAAACAGTTATTTTAAAGGATGATTTTTTTAAACAACCAGATGAGATAGTTTTTAGATCATTTTCGGAAGTAATTCAAAAAGTAGGAAAAAAAGTTACTCTTGCAAGAGGTACAAAAGTTGAGAACTTGCTTCAATATTTAAAAACAACTAATAATTATTCAAAAAAAACACTTTCAGGATGTATAATTCAAAAAATTGAGAATTCAGTCATTATTTCTCCGGAAAAACAGTAGAATACTTACAAATTGGCACAAATTGACACTTGTTAAATTGATAATAATTCTTAATTTATAGGGAATGAATTTCAAAAATCTAGCAATGTGGGCTGTCATAGTTATATTGACTATTGGCCTGTACAATATGTTCAAGAATCCTCAAGGTTCAATTAATCAAAAGAATAACATAATATTTTCAGAGTTTTTAACACAAGTAGAAAATGGAAGAGTTGTACAAGTAGAAATTCAAGGAAAGAACATTAAAGGTGTAATGTCTAATGGAGAAATGTTTAATACTTATGCTCCTGATGATCCAAATTTAATTCAAAAACTAAGCGACAAGGGAGTTAGTATCTCAGCTAGTCCACTAGAAGAGAAAATGCCGTCATTATTTGGGGTGCTTTTATCTTGGTTTCCTATGCTACTTTTAATTGCTGTTTGGATATTCTTTATGAGACAAATGCAAGGTGGTAAAGGTGGAGCAATGGGCTTTGGAAAATCTAAAGCTAAAATGATGAACGAAGTAAAAGGTAAAGTTACGTTTAATGATGTAGCTGGAGTGGAAGAAGCTAAAGAGGAGGTTGAAGAAGTAGTAGAATTTTTAAAAGATCCTAAAAAGTTTAGTAGGCTAGGGGGAAAAATACCTCGTGGATGTCTTTTAGTCGGCCCTCCAGGAACTGGTAAAACATTGTTAGCAAGAGCGATTGCAGGTGAAGCAGGTGTTCCTTTCTTTACAATATCAGGATCAGACTTTGTAGAGATGTTTGTTGGTGTAGGTGCTTCAAGAGTAAGAGATATGTTTGAGCAAGGTAAGAAACATTCGCCATGCATAATCTTCATCGACGAAATTGATGCTGTAGGAAGAAGTAGAGGTGCAGGTTTAGGCGGTGGTAATGATGAGAGAGAACAAACACTCAATCAATTACTTGTAGAGATGGATGGCTTTGATACAAATGAAGGTGTGATAATAATTGCAGCAACTAACAGACCGGATGTACTTGATCCAGCTTTGTTAAGACCAGGAAGATTTGATAGACAGGTAGTAGTCTCTAATCCTGACTTACTAGGAAGAGAAAAGATATTAAAAGTACATGCCAAGAAAATATCAATGGCGCCAGATGTGAATCTAAGAACAGTAGCTAGAGGCACTCCTGGATTTTCTGGTGCAGATCTTGCAAATTTAGTTAATGAAGCTGCATTATTAGCAGCAAGAAAAAATAAAAGAATAGTTACATATATGGAATTTGAAGAAGCAAAAGATAAGGTAATGATGGGGTCCGAGAGAAGGTCAATGGTGATGAGCGAGGAAGAGAAAAAATTAACCGCTTATCATGAAGCTGGTCATGCAATTGTTACTATAAATGAAAAAGCAGCATATCCTATACATAAAGCAACAATTATTCCAAGGGGAAGAGCATTGGGAATGGTAATGCAACTACCAGAAAGAGACGAAGTATCTCAAACTAGAGAGCAACTTCACGCACAGATGGCTATTGCAATGGGAGGTAGAGTTGCAGAGGAAATTATATTTGGTGATGATAAAGTGACTACTGGCGCAGCTAGCGATATAGAGCAAGCAACAAAAAGAGCAAGAGCCATGGTTATGAGAGCAGGATTAAGTAAAGAGCTTGGCCCAGTTGCCTATGGTGAAAATGAGGAAGAAGTTTTTCTCGGAAGATCAGTTGCTAGACAGCAAAATATGTCTGAAGAAACTGCAAGAAAAGTAGACTCTGAGATAAGAAAATTCGTTGATCAAGGTTATGATAGGGCAAAAAAAGTTTTGACTGATAAAATTGACGATTTGCATAAATTAGCTAAAGCTTTACTTACTTATGAAACACTGACGGGTCAGGAAATTGAAGACATAGTGAATAAAAATTTATATCCAAAAAATAAAGAAGATTTAAAAGTAGAAGAAGATGATCAAAATTCTGCTTTAGGTTCAATGGGGCTAAAACCAAAAATTGTTCATTAAAATTAAATGCAGAAATATTACACAAGAGCGTGTAATTTTTATTATAACAAAACATCTAGAGAAAAAGTAAAAAAAAAAAATTCACTTCCTGTCAGTGGTAATAAATCACTTTCGTTTGATACTATAGAAATTATTACAAGGACTAATAAAAAAAAAATAAATATTAGAAATATTAAAAATCTTCCATCAAAAATTAAAAAAAAAGTTTTAATTGATATAAATAATATTTTAAGAACTAAAAATATTCCTAAATTAAAATTTAATAATTTACCAATATTAATGGGTGTTTTAAACATTACTCCAGATAGTTTTTCTGATGGAGGTAAATTTAATGAAAAAAATTCTGCAAAAAAACAGATTAATAAACTAGTTGTTGATGGAGCAAAGATAATTGATGTAGGTGGTGAGTCTACAAGACCAGGCTCAAAAGAAATTCATCAAACAGAGGAATGGCGAAGAGTAAATAAAGTTATGAGTTATTTAAAATCTAAAAAATTTTTTGTTTCTTTAGATAGTAGAAAAAGTTTTGTAATGAAAAAAGCTTTAAAATATAAACTAGATCTAATTAATGATATATCTGGCCTAAGCCATGATAATCAGACAATTAATTTTTTAAAAAAAAGTAAATTACCATTTGTTCTTCATCATAAGAAAGGTAATACACAGACTATGCAAAAAAATCCAAGTTACAATAATGTTTTGCTTGATATATATGACTATTTTGAAGAAAGGCTCAGATTAATTAGAAAAAGTGGAATTAAACATAATCACATTATTTTAGATCCTGGTATAGGATTTGGTAAAAATATGAAACATAATATTACTCTAATTAATAATGTTTCTATTTTTCATTCTTTAGGATTACCAGTAATGTTAGGAATTTCCAGAAAGAGATTTATAAAAGATATATCTGGAAATAATGATAGTAATGAAAGATTAGGTGGTACTGTGTCTTCAAGTATTTTTAGCATGTTGCAAGGAGTACAAATACTTAGGGTCCATGATGTAAATGAAGTCAACCAAGGAATTAAAGTTTTCAAAAAATTGAATTTTAACTAATGATAAAAAAATATTTTGGAACTGATGGAATAAGAGGAAAAGTAAATGGAGATAAAATAAATGGCGACATGTTTTTTAAGTTTGGTTTAGCTGCTGGCACATATTTTAAAAATCAAAAAAAAACTAAACAAATTGCAATAATTGCTAAAGATACAAGATTATCAGGATATACACTAGAGCCAGCATTAGTATCTGGTTTAACATCAGCAGGAATGCATGTTTTCACTTTTGGACCATTACCAACAAACGGATTAGCAATGCTTACAAAAAAAATGAGAGCTAATATGGGTATCATGATCACTGCATCTCATAATCCTTTTTATGACAATGGTTTAAAATTATTTGGACCTGATGGACTAAAATTATCTGATAAAATAGAAAAAAAAATAGAAAAGCTAATTGACTCTAAAATATCAAAAAAATTATCAAATCCTGAAATATTAGGCAGAGTCAAAAGATTAGAGAACGGATCAAATAAATATATCGAAATACTAAAAACAAATTTTCCGAAACAATTTAATTTAAGAGGTTTAAGAATTACTATAGATTGTGCTAATGGAGCTGCATATAAGGTAGGGCCTCAATTATTCAGATCATTGGGTGCTGTAGTCCATGAAATTGGTACTTCTCCTAATGGATTTAATATCAATAAAAAATGCGGTTCTACATTTCCATATAAAATAAAACATTATGTAAAAAAAAATAAATCTCATATTGGAATTTCTTTAGATGGAGATGCGGATAGAATAATAATCTGTGATGAAAAAGGCCAAATAATTGATGGAGATAAAATAATAGCTATGCTGGCAACAAGATGGAAGAGAAAAAAAATCTTAAAAGGTGGTGTTGTAGGTACCCTAATGTCAAACTATGGATTACAAAAATATTTTTCTCAAAAAAAGATAAAGTTTATAAGATCTAAAGTTGGTGATAGATATGTAAAAGAAGCAATGCAGAAAAGTAAATTTAATTTAGGAGGAGAGCAATCTGGTCATATTATCCTCGGTAAATTTGCAACTACTGGTGATGGTTTATTGGTAGCATTAGAGATTCTATTTTCTATGAGGAAAGGCAAAAAGGCTAGTGAAATATTTGAGAATTTTAAACCAACTCCTCAATTATTAGAAAATATTGAAGTAAAAGATAAATCAATAATAAATAACTCAAAATGTAAAAATGCAATAAAGAGAGCAAATAGTCTATTAAAAGGAAAAGGTAGAATGTTAGTAAGAAAGTCTGGAACAGAACCAGTAGTTAGAATAATGTGTGAAACTGAAGATAAAACTATGCTTTCAAAATGTATTAATATTGTAAAGAAATCAATTATCTAACTTGAAAATAAAATCTAAAATTTTAATTATAGCAGGCTCAGATTCTTCTGGAGGTGCTGGTATACAAGCAGATATTAAAACTGTCACATCGCTTGGTTCATATGCTATGACTGCTATAACTGCAATAACATCACAAAACACAACAGGTGTTAAATCAATTATTCCAGTAAATAGTAAAGAAATTTCTAATCAAATTGAATTTACAGCAAAAGATATTAAACCAGACGCTATAAAAATAGGAATGCTTCATTCAAAAAAAGTTATAAATTCAGTTATAAAATCATTAAAAAAGATAAAAGCAAAAAAAATAATATTAGACCCTGTGATGGTTGCAAAGGGTGGAAAAAAATTAATTAATGATCCAGCTATAAAAATTTTAAAAAATAAACTTTTGTGTGAAGCAGATTTGATAACACCAAACATACCTGAAGCTGAAGTTTTAACCAATTTAAAAATATCAACTATCGAAGATGTAATTTTAGCGGGTAACTATCTAATAAAATTGGGAGCAAAAAATGTACTTATTAAAGGAGGGCATTTAAACTATAAAAATATTCAAGACGTATTTATTAATAAAAAAGAAATCTCAATCTTTAAAAATAAGAAAATAAATACAAAAAATAGCCATGGCACTGGTTGTACTCTTTCTAGTGCTATAACTACTTACTTTTCATGTGGAAAAACATTAAAGAAATCTTGTGAAATGGCAATTAAATATGTAAATCATTCATTAAGAACACAACCAAACTTAGGGAAAGGCCACGGTCCTGTAAACCACTTAAATAGTATAAAAATTAAAAAAAATTTTAGATGAAAAATGTAGTTGTAGTAGGTTCACAGTGGGGAGATGAAGGAAAAGGTAAAATAGTTGATTGGCTTTCTAGCGAAGCTGACGTAATAGTAAGATTTCAAGGGGGACATAACGCTGGTCATACTCTTGTTATAGATGGTGTAGTTTATAAATTAAGACTTTTACCATCAGGTATAGTTAGAAAAAATAAAATATCTATAATTGGAAATGGAGTAGTGGTTGATCCATGGGCACTTCTAGATGAAATTGACGAAATTAAATCTAAAAACGTTGAAGTAAACTCTGATAATTTAATTTTATCTGAGGCAGCCACTCTTATCTTGCCATTTCATAAAGAAATGGATGAGATCAGAGAAGACGCAGCAGGAAAATCCAAAATAGGCACTACAAGAAGGGGAATAGGACCAGCTTATGAAGATAAGATAGGTAGAAGATCAATAAGAGTAATGGATCTTGGATCAGAAAGTAATTTGGATAAAAGATTAGATGCAGTATTAACTCATCATAATGCCATAAGAAAAGGTTTAGGAAAAACTGAATTTAAAAAAGAGCAATTAAAAAAAGAATTACTAAACATTGCACCAAAAATACTTAAATTTTCACAGCCAGTATGGAAAAAAATAGATGAATTTAAATCTCAAAATAAAAAAATATTATTTGAAGGTGCTCAAGGAGTTCTTTTAGACGTTGACCATGGAACTTATCCATTTGTGACTTCCTCTAATACTGTCGCTTCGTCAGCGGCAACTGGTTCAGGCTGTGGTATAAACTCTATCAACTATGTTTTAGGTATTACAAAAGCATATACCACAAGAGTTGGTGAGGGCCCTTTTCCAACAGAACTAAAAGATGAGATTGGTGAGTCACTTGGAACAAGAGGAAAAGAATTTGGAACTGTCACAAGTCGAAAAAGAAGATGTGGTTGGTTTGATGGAGTCCTTGTAAGACAAACTCTAAAAATTTCAGGAATTGATGGAATTGCCCTAACTAAACTAGATGTACTAGATAAACTAGATGAAATTAAAATGTGCATCGCTTATGAGATAAATGGTAAAAAATATGATTACCTTCCAGCTTCAGTGGATGACCAATTTATGGCTAAACCAATATATAAATCCTTTAATGGTTGGAAATCTTCAACAGTGGGAATAAAAAAATTTGATGAACTACCAGAAAATGCAAAAAATTATATAAAAGAATTAGAAAAGTTTGTTGAGACTAAAATTTCGAGTATTTCTACTAGTCCAGAGAGAAATGATACAATCTTAATTCAAGATCCTTTTAATCTTTAATTTGCTGGCAATATGTTTTTTGATTTTGCAGAGTTAAGCATATGCTTTTGAAGCTTTTCAAAAGCTTTATTTTCTATTTGTCTTACTCTTTCTCTACTTATCTTATACTTTTTACTTAGGTCGTCTAAAGTTACAGGATCATCAGTTAATCTTCTTGAGTATAAAATCTTTTTTTCTCTTTCATTTAATATTTTAATTGAGTCTTCAAGTAAATCTTTTCTTTGTTCCATTTCATCATTTTGGGCAATTTTTAATTCATGATCCATTTCATTATCAACTACCCAGTCTTGCCACTCATCTCCATCTTCACCAATAGGTGCATTTAAAGATTGTTCTTTTCCTGAAAGTCTCCTATTCATAGAAACAACCTCATCTTCACTTACTGACAATCGTTTAGCAATATCTTCAACATGCTCTTTTCTCAAATC
Source organism: uncultured Pelagibacteraceae bacterium (assembly GCA_902558435.1). Taxonomy (GTDB): domain Bacteria; phylum Pseudomonadota; class Alphaproteobacteria; order Pelagibacterales; family Pelagibacteraceae; genus Pelagibacter. The sequence goes on from CACEDU010000011.1 coordinate 15,454, forward strand.
TCCCTCTGACCTAGGTGCGATTTGATTTTTAATTTTTTTTAGATTAAAAAAAAGTTTTTTCTGTGCAGTCGTTGTTCCTATTTTTACTAAGCTCCATGACCTTAAGATATATTCCTGAATTGATGCTTTAATCCACCACATTGCATAAGTTGCAAGTCTAAAACCTTTTTCTGGTTCAAATTTTTTCACTGCTTGCATCAGTCCTACATTACCTTCAGATATCATCTCATTGAGTGGTAAACCATAACCCTTATAACCCATTGCTATCTTCGCAACTAATCTTAAGTGGCTAGTTACCAGTTTTTCTGCTGATTTTACATTTCCAGTTGATTGCCAATTTTTAGCCAACATATATTCTTCCTCAGCAGCAAGCATTGGAAACTTTTTAATCTGATCTAAATATGCAGCTAGCCCACCTTCATTTGAGAGTGCAGGTAAGTTGTATGTATTATTTTTCATTCGAGGTATCTATTTAATAAATAAATAAATTTTTACAACGCTTTTATTACTTGATTTTTCTTAGTTTTTTTAAAATTTGCTCCAAGTTCGTTGGTAATTTTGATGAAAATTGAACCTTTTCATTATTTTTTGGATGATTAAAGCCAATTGTTTTTGCATGTAAAAATTGTCTATCAAAATTAGTTAAACTTTCTTTAAGATCACTATCAATATTTACAATTTTTTTAAATTTTTTCTTATACTTTTTGTCTCCCAAAATATTGTTGCCTTTGTATGACAAATGAACCCTTATTTGGTGAGTTCTACCTGTCTCAAGTTTGCATTCAACAAAACTAAACGTCGGGATTTTTTTATTTTCAAATACTTCCAAAGTTTTATAATTTGTTATAGCTTTTTTACCTTTTTTCGATGAAACCTCCATCATTTGTCTATTTTTTGAACTTCGAGCAATAAATGTCTCTATTTTTCCGTTTTGAGGTCTTATTTTGCCCCAGACTAAAGTTTGGTAAATTCTTGTAATAGAATGATCTGAAAATTGTTTTGATAAATTTTCATGTGAAATATTATTTTTAGCAACAACAACCAATCCAGATGTATCTTTATCTATTCTATGAACTATACCAGGTCTTAATTCATTTCCAACATTGGATAAATTATTACCAACATAATTTATTAATGCATTGACAATTGTATTATCATAATTTCCTGGCCCAGGATGCATAGCAATACCTGCAGATTTATTTATAACTATTAAATCATCATCTTCATAAATAATTTCAAGTGGATATTTAAAAGGTTGAAGAGTCTCTTTTTTTGGCTCTGAAATTTCAAAATAAATTTCATCATCCAATTTCATTTTCTTTGAGGGGTCGGTAACTATATTATTATTTATTTTTAATTTATGATCTAAAATTAAACTTTTTACTCTTGATCTGCTTAATTTTTTGTCAAGATTAGACAATAAAATATCTATTCTTAAATTTTTTTCTTTATTTTTGACTTTAATATTTATAATACTCTTCATGTTGATATAGTTATACAATAAGCGCTTGTAGCTCAACTGGATAGAGCGCCAGATTTCGGCTCTGGAGGTTCAGGGTTCGACTCCTTGCGGGCGCACCATCACTCTCCCATGTTAATTAATGTACCCTTTTTTTTTGCAACATTAAACGAATAATAAAATAAAATAATTGAAAGTGTAAAATACAGAGCATTCCAAATGAAGGCATTATATATGTTTTCAATATCTACAGTTTGATTCATCAAAATATTTCTAGCCTCCTCGAATATATATACTAACGGTAAGATATAAGCTATTTTTTGGAATATCTCTGGAAGAGTTTCTACAGGATAATAAATACATCCAAATGGTGCAAGTAAAAACATCGTTGACCATGCTATATTCTCAAATGAAGGACCAAATCTAAGTAATCCTGAGGATACTAAAATGCCTAGCGTAATCCCAAAAATATAAAGACTCATAAAAAGAAAAAACAAAAATATGCCTAACTCTAAAATTGATATTCCAAATAGAGGAGAAGTAAGTAAGATTGCTGGAACTAGGCCAATTAAGGACCTTATTAAAGCTGTTGTAACAAGTGCAGTCAAAATCTCTCCGATTTTCATAGGTGCTATGAAAAGATTAGTAAAATTTCTACTCCAAATCTCCTCAAGAAAAAGCATATTGAATCCAATACTTGTTCTGAACAAAAAATCGTAGAGGATTGCACAAGTTAAAATTACACCAACCGCATTGTTGTAATAGGTTGTGTGTGTTGCAAAAAAATTTGAGATAAATCCCCACAATGTAATTTGAATAGTTGGCCAGTATACTAAATCTAAGATTCTAGGAAATGATCTAGTAATAAGATAAAAATGCCTTAAAAATAAACCGTATATTCTAGTTAAACTCACTTTTACTCCTTGAAAGTTTTAAGAAAACTTCTTCTAAATTCGTTCTTCCATGCTTTGCAATTAAATCATCAGGATTACCTTGGTCTATAATTTCTCCATTTCTCATCATAAGCACTGATTTGCATAATCGTGTAACCTCACTCATATTATGAGAAGCTAAAAGTATTGAGATTTTTTTTTCTTTCATATATTCCTCTAAGAAAGTTCTTACAAAATCACCTACTTCTGGATCTAATGATGCAGTTGGTTCATCTAGCAATAGTACTCTTGGCTCATTAATTAATGCTTTTGCTAAACTTACCCTATTTTTTTGACCTGAAGATAATTCACCAGTAATACTATTTAATAATTCTCCTATTCTAAGTTTTTCTGATAGATATTCAATTCTCTCCTCAATTTTTTTGACTTTATAAAGTTTAGAATAAACATATAAATTTTGTTTTACTGTAAGTTTTTTTGGTAATTCAATATAAGGAGATATAAAATTAATTATTTCAAGTATTTCAATTCTATGATCTTCAAGTTTAAGATTATTAATAAATATTTGCCCACTTGTAGGTTTTAATAAACCAAGCAACATTCCAATAGTTGTAGTTTTCCCTGAGCCATTTGGTCCAAGCAAACCAAGAATTTCATTTTCCTTGACATTAAAGGAAATACCTTTCACAGCTTCCTTTTTTCCATAATTTTTCTTTATATCTTTTACTTCAATTAAATTTTTCATTTTTTTGATGCTCTGAAAAGTCTATCATTTATTGCTTCACCAATTTTAATATTTGGAATTTTTTCAACTGCAATTTTTCTGTATCCATTTTTTTTTATTATTCTTAGTGTTTTGTATAAATTTTTTGCTGCCTCTTTTAAATTTTTAGTTTTACTTAAATAAAAATAGTTTTTATTTTTTTTTTTTCTTTTTTTTATCAAAATAAAAGCCTCATCATCATTATTTTTTTTGACATTTAGTCTCATAGGGATTCCAGGGGAATAATGCAATTTACTGCTACCTGGCATTTTTACATTTACTTCTCTTTTTTGATTATTTTTTGATGATTTGATAAATTTATAAACTGTTTTACTGTCTATACCTCCCAATCTTAGAATATTAGGCTTACCGACAAGATTTATTATAGTAGACTCCAAACCTACCTTTGAAGAGCCTCCTTCTAAAACAAATTTAATTTTATTCCCAAATTCATCAATTACGTCTTTTTTTGAAACTGGACTAATACTTGATGAAATATTTGCACTCGGAGCTGCGAGAGGATAATCAATTTCTTTTAATATCTTTCTGGTTAAATGATGACTTGGAAATCTTACAGCTACCAAATTTGAGTTATTTGTGACTTTTTTTGAAATTTTACTAGTCTTTTTAAGTTTCAAAACAAATGAAATTGCTCCTGGGCAAAATTTTTTGTAAAGCCTCCTGAAAACATTATTTAATTCACAATCTTTTTTTAATTGATTGATATTATGATAGTGTACAATTAAAGGATTACTACTAGGCCTTTTTTTTAATTTAAATATTTTTGATACAGCCTTTTTTGAGTAGGCATTTGCAGCCAACCCATAAACAGTTTCGGTGGGGATTGCTACACATTCGTCATTATTCAAATATTTTATTGTTTTTTTGATATTTGAATCGTCAATTTTCATATAATATTACCAATTAATATATGAATGAAAAAAATTTGCTAGATGATATTACATCAAAATCTTTAAATGAGCTTATGGATTTAGCTGATAAAATTATTAAAAATTTGGAAAATGAAATAAATTTAGAAAACAAATCAGAGGACTATGCAAAATTGATTAAAATAAATAAACTTATAGAACAGAAATTTCAAAAAAACTTTAAAGAAATATCAGAAAAATCAAATTCAAAAATCAAAGAGATTAAATCAAAGAAAGATGGAAAAAAAACTAAATAGAATTGTTAAAAAAACTAACGATTATCTTTATCGATATTTTTCTAAAGAAAAAAATACAGATCTAATCAAACCGATGTTATATGGACTTCTTCCTGGAGGAAAAAAAATAAGATCAAAAATATTATTTGATGTTGGTTCAATATTTAAAATAAATAAAAAAACTATCTTGCATGTAGCTGCTGCAGTAGAATGCATTCATGCTTACTCACTCATTCATGATGATTTACCCTGTATGGATAATGATAATTTAAGGAGAGGAAAGTTGACGACCCATAAGAAATTTAGTGAGTCCACAGCAATACTCGCTGGTAATTCTTTACTTACAATAGCTTTCCAAATTTTGAGCCAAAAAAAATTAAATTTAAGTGAAAAGAAGAAAATAAAATTAATAAACTTACTATCAGAGAGTTCTGGTCATTCTGGTATAGCTGGAGGCCAATATCTAGATTTAAGTTATGAAAAAATAAAAAAAAATAAAAGACAAATTATTGATATGCAAATTAAGAAAACTGGTAAGCTTTTTAGTTTTTGTTGCGTGGCACCAATTATTATGTCAGGTAAAATAAAATATTTGCAGATTTTTAATAAAATTGGTAATGAAATAGGTCTATTGTTCCAAATTGCTGATGATTTAATAGATTTAAAGGGAAAAACATCAAGCGTTGGAAAAAAAACTAGAAAAGATTTAAAAATGGGAAAAGCTACTCTAATAAGTTTACTAGGTACTAAAAATACTATTAAATATGCAAATAACCTTAAATTAAATATATTCAAAAGTTTAAATAAATTTGGAAAAAAAAGTAGAGATCTAAAAGAAACCATAAATTATATTTTAAGTAGAACAAAATGAGCAGTAATTACAAATTTTTAAATAATGTCAATTTTCCAAGTGATATCAGAAAATTATCTCAATCTGAGATAAAAGTTTTAGCTGAAGAGCTCAGGCAAGAATTAATTGACGTTGTTTCAGAAACTGGTGGACACCTAGGAGCTGGTCTTGGAGTTGTAGAGCTCACTGTGGTTTTGCATTATATATTTAATACTCCACATGATAAATTAATTTGGGATGTTGGGCACCAAACTTATCCTCATAAAATATTAACTGGTAGGAAAAATAAAATTAGAACACTAAGAAAAGGGAGGGGATTGTCTGGTTTTACAAAAAGATCAGAAAGCGAGTATGATCCTTTTGGCGCTGCTCATAGTTCAACTTCTATATCTTCGGCATTAGGAATGGCTGTTGCTAATAAATTGTCAAATAAATCTGATAATGTAATTGCGGTCATAGGTGATGGAGCGATAAGTGCTGGTATGGCATATGAGGCAATGAACAACGCAGGAGAGAGTAAGACAAAAATGATAGTCGTTTTAAACGATAATGACATGTCAATTGCAAAACCTGTTGGAGCTATGAGAAAATATCTTGCAAAAATTCTGTCTGGTAAGATTTATTTTAGTTTTAGAGAGACATTAAAATTAATCATATCTGCCTTCTCAAAAAGATTTAAAAACAAAGCAGGTAAAGCAGAGGATTTTTTAAGATCTGCAGTTACTGGTGGTACTTTATTTAATTCCATGGGATTTTATTATATTGGGCCAATAGATGGACATGATATTGATACAATGGTTTCTGTATTTAAAAATGCAAAAGAAATTAATTATGATGGTCCAATTTTAGTTCATGTAAAAACTGAAAAAGGAAAAGGTTATAAATTCGCAGAAAAATCAGAAGATAAATTCCATGGAGTTTCAAAATTCAATGTAAAAACAGGAGAACAGATAAAGTCTTCATCTAATGCACCATCATATACAAAAGTATTTGCTAACACCTTAATCAAGCATGCTGAAAAGGATAGTAAAGTTGTTGGTATAACAGCAGCCATGCCATCAGGAACAGGTATGGATTTATTTGGAAAAAAATTTCCTAACAGAATGTTTGATGTTGGAATAGCAGAACAGCACGCAGTAACTTTTGCCGCTGGAATGGCTACAGAGGGATTTAAACCATATGCAGCAATATACTCAACTTTTCTTCAAAGAGCTTATGATCAAGTTGTTCATGATGTTGCAATTCAATCTTTGCCAGTAAGATTTGCAATTGATAGAGCTGGACTAGTTGGCGCTGATGGACCAACACATGCAGGCTCGTTTGATATAACATACTTATCAACACTACCAAATTTTGTAGTAATGGCGGCTAGCGATGAAGCCGAGCTTGTAAGAATGATCAATACCTCAATAGATATTAATGATAGACCTTCAGCTTTTAGATATCCAAGAGGAAATGGTCTAGGGGTTGAATTACCAGAAATAAATGAAAAAATTGAGTTGGGTAAAGGAAAAATTATTAAATCTGGAAAAAAAGTTGTAATTTTAAATTTTGGTGCAAGACTTCATGAGTGTATTTTAGCATCTGAAAATTTATCTAAAAAAGGAATTAATATTTCTATAATTGATGCAAGATTTGCAAAACCTTTAGATGAAAATTTAATCTGGCAAATTGCAACAGAGCATGAAGTTTTAATCACAATAGAGGAAGGATCTATTGGTGGATTTGGATCTCATGTTAGCCAATTTCTTAGTGAAAAAAATCTTCTAGATAGCAATTTAAAATTTAGATCAATGATATTGCCTGATAGATTTATAGATCATGATAAACCAGAGTTAATGTATAAATATGCAAATCTTGATTCAATTGGAATAGAAAATAAGATTTTAGATACATTAAATTCAAAAGTTTTAATTAAAAAATCTAATTAAATTTTATTTTGAGCAGTGTTCATTAAATAGTGGTCAAGAATTACACAATGCATCATAGCTTCTCCTATTGGGACTGCTCTAATTCCTACACACGGGTCATGTCTTCCTTTAACAGATATTGTTGTATTTTTGCCAAACTTATCAATCGTTTTCCTTGATGATAAAATCGATGAAGTTGGTTTAACAGCAAATGAAATTTTTATTTCTTGACCTGTTGAAATTCCACCCAAAATTCCACCAGCATTGTTTGATTTAAAACTAGTTTTACCTTTTCTTTGTAAAATCTCATCAGAGTTTTCTTCCCCAGTTAGCATAGCCGAGTCCATTCCTGATCCAATATTTACCCCCTTTACAGCATTGATACTCATCATCGCAGCTGCTAAATCCATATCTAATTTGGAATATATTGGCGCTCCAAGTCCTAAAGGTACTCCTCTTGCTCTTATCTCAATTATTGCTCCACAAGATGAACCAGCTTTTCTTATGCCGAGTAAATATTTTTCCCAGAGCTTAATTACAGATTTGTCAGGACAAAAAAATGGATTTGTGGATATAGTTTTGTCTTTCCATTTGTTTATATCGCACCCTAAAATTCCTAATTGTATAACTGCACCGACTGCTTGATATTTAGCACCAATCTTATTTTTCAAAACTACTTTTGCAATTGCCCCTGCTGCTACTCTTGCTGCAGTCTCACGGGCTGATTGTCTTCCACCTCCTCTATAATCCCTAATTCCATACTTTTTAAAATAAGTGTAATCTGCATGTCCTGGTCGAAATTTGTTCTTTATTGTCTCATAATCTCTAGATCTCATGTCTTTGTTATAAATTATTAAAGATATCGGAGTTCCTGTAGTTTTTCCCTCAAAAACACCAGATAAAATATTAATTTTGTCATCCTCTTTTCTTTGTGTTGTGAATTTAGATTGACCTGGTTTTCGTTTATTTAGTTCTTTTTGAATATCACTTTCCTTTATTGGAACATTTGGTGGGCATCCGTCCACAACACACCCAATTGCAGGACCATGAGACTCTCCCCAAGTAGTAAATCTAAATAACTTTCCAAAAGTATTAAATGACATTATCTTACTGTATAAATTATTTTTTTAAAATTATGAACGAAAAAAACTCACTTGGATTAAATCTTTGCTTTAAAGATCATAATAACCCAATAAAACTTTTTGAAGAATGGTTCAATAAAGCAAAAAAAACTGAAATTAATGACCCAAATGCGTTTGCTGTAGGTACTGTAAATAAAAAAGGATTTCCAACAGTCAGAATGGTTCTCCTTAAAGATTTTGATAAAAATGGTTTCGTTTTTTATACAAATTTAAAAAGTGACAAAAGTAAAGCCATTAAAAATTCTTCAAAAATTTCCATGTGTTTTCATTGGAAAAGCCTACAAAGACAAATTAGGGTAATTGGTATTGCATCTAAAGTTTCAAAAAAAGAAGCTGATGATTATTACAAATCAAGAGCATATGGAAGTAGAATTGGCGCTTGGGCTTCACAGCAGAGCAGCATTTTAAAAAAAAGAGATGATTTATATAAATCTATAAAAGAATTTAAAAAAAAATTCCCAAATCAAAAAAAAGTACCACGACCAGAATACTGGTCAGGCTGGAGAATAAAACCTAAAGAAATAGAATTCTGGCTTGATGGTCAAAGTCGAATTCATGAAAGATTGAAATACATTAAAAAAACTAAAAGTTGGAAAAAAGTATTGCTAAGCCCTTAGAAATTTCTCTCTATACTAAAAGATGTTAAATTTTTTAGCACATTTTTTTCATCAGACTCCTCAAATACACTTAAAGAATTAGAAGCTAAATTTATATAATGCTCTGCTTTTTTATAACACTCTTTAATTATGTTATTTTTTTTTATTAGATTAAGAACATATTCTAAATCTTTCTTTTCACGAATTTGTTTTTCAAATAAAGATTTTAATTTTTCTTTTTCAACATCATCTAATTTTTGATAAAGTAGAATTATAGGTAAAGTTACTTTTCCCTCATAAAAATCATTACCAATGGTTTTTCCAAATAATTTTAATTCAGAATTATAATCTAATGTGTCATCTGCAATTTGAAATGTGAGACCTAGGTTTTTTCCATAAAATTCTAAAGCATTTTTAAATTTTAAATCTTTTTCTGAAATAATTGCGCCAACTTTAGTAGCTGCTGCAAATAATGATGCAGTCTTTGAGGAAATAATATTAAGATATGTCTCCTCTAAGATGTCTATTTCTTTATTGTGTTGCAATTGCAGAACTTCACCTTGAGCAATTTCTGATGATGTATTAGCCAAAAGTTTAAGTAATTCTAAATTTCCATCTTCAACCATCATTTCAAAACATTTGCTTAAGAGATAATCACCTACTAAAATTGATGAGTGATTTCCCCAGATCTCATTTAAGGTCATTTTTCCTCTTCTAATTTTAGAGTTATCAATTACATCATCGTGCATTAAAGTTGCTGCATGGATTAATTCAACACATGCAGCCAGATTAACATCTCTTAATCCTTTCTCGTATCCACAAATTTTTGAGCATTGCAATGTTAATAGAGCTCTAAGCCTTTTACCTCCAGTGCTTAAATGATATTTTGTCATCTTTTGAACTAACTCAACTTTACTTGCTAATCTGGAATTAATTTTTTCTTCAACTAGAATCAACTTATCTTCAACTGAGTTTTTTAAGTCAGTATAAGAATTATTAATTTGTTTTTTAATCTGTATTACAGTTCCCATGTTTTAAAACTATTATATACAAATTATTAATATACTTATCAATTGACGCACCTTATTCTTTAATTATAACTAGGGTTTATAATATATTTAAAAAACTTATAAAAATTTTAATGTTTTCATTTCTAAAAAAAAAAAAAGTTATTAGCCATCTTAAACTATCTGGCGTTATAGGAAATGTTGGAAAATTTAGACAAGGAATAGATTATTCAAGCCAGGAAGAAATAATTAAAAAAGCTTTTTCACTAAAAAAAGCATTAGTAGTAGCAATTACAATAAACTCACCAGGAGGATCTCCAGTTCAATCACATCTAATATATAAACTTATTAAGGAACAATCAAAAAAAACAAAAAAAAAAGTGATTGTATTTGCTGAAGATGTGGCTGCATCCGGTGGATACCTGATAGCTTGTGCTGGTGATGAGATATATGCAAACTCAAGTTCGATAATAGGATCAATTGGCGTTATTTCTGCATCATTCGGATTTAAAAACTTAATAGAAAAAATTGGAATTCAAAGAAGAGTATATACAGCAGGAAAGAATAAAAGTACTTTAGACCCTTTTCTTGATGAAAAAGAAGAGGATATAAATCGGTTGAAAAATATTCAATTAGAAATTCATCAGGACTTTATTGATGTTGTTGAGGAGAGTAGAAAAGAAAAACTAAATAAAAACTCTGGTATTGAACTTTTTACAGGTGAGTTTTGGGCTGGAAAAAAAGCAAAAGAATTAGGTTTAATAGATGGTTTGGGTAATGCAGAACAAATATTAAGAGAAAAATATGGAGATCAAATTGAGATTAAGAAATTTGAAAAAAGTAAAGGGTGGTTGTCAAAAAAATTATCATCCTCAGAAAATTATACTGATAAAGTAATCAGTTTATTAGAAGAAAGATCAATCTGGCAAAGGTATGGTCTATAAAACAAAAAAAAAAAATTTATCTTTTCAAGACACAATCTTTAATTTACAAAAGTACTGGTCAAAAAAAGGTTGTGTAATATTACAACCGTACGATATAGAGGTAGGAGCTGGTACATTTCATCCAGCAACCACTCTAAGATCGCTTGGTCCAAAACCATGGAAAACTGCATATGTTCAACCATCACGTAGACCGACTGACGGAAGATATGGTGACAACCCTAATAGATTACAACATTACTATCAGTTCCAAGTATTAATTAAACCCTCGCCAAAAGAAATAAAAAAGATGTATTTAAATAGCTTGTCATCAATAGGTATTAATTATGAGGAACATGATATAAGATTTGTTGAAGATGACTGGGAAAGTCCTACTCTTGGAGCAGCAGGCCTTGGATGGGAAGTTTGGTGTGATGGTATGGAAGTAACGCAATTTACTTACTTCCAACAAATGGCTGGAGTTGAATGTAAACCTGTATCTGTCGAAATTACATATGGATTAGAGAGATTGTGTATGTTTATTCAAAACAAAAAAAGTGTTTTTGACTTAATTTGGAATGATGAAGGAATAACTTACAAAGATGTCTTTCATAAGTCAGAAAAAGAATTTTCAGCATATAATTTTGAATATGCCAACACTGATAATTTATTTAAAATATTTGAAATGCTTGAAGAGGAGACAAAATTGTTAGTTGAAAAAAAAATTTCACTTCCAGCATACGATCAATGTTTAAAATGTAGCCATGTGTTTAATATTCTAGATGCTAGAGGGGTAATTAGTGTAGCACAAAGGGCTGAATATATTGCAAGAATAAGGGAACTAACTAAATCAATCGGGAAAGTTTGGATTGAAAGCCAAAGTTAATGTCAGAATTATTTGTAGAGCTATTTAGTGAGGAAATTCCTGCAAGGCTTCAGATAAATGCAAGGAATGAGTTAAAAAAAAATATTAAAAATTTTTTTATTGATAATCAAATTAAATTTAATGAAAATTTCAATGTTTATTCAACACCAAATAGACTAGTTCTCCATATTGATAAAATCCCTAATGAAATTAAACTCAATTCTGAGGAAATAAGAGGTCCAAATGTTAATGCTTCCGAAAAAGCTTTAGAGGGATTTATTAGATCAAACAATACAACATTAGAAAAAATTTTTAAAAAAAGTACTGAGAAAGGAGAATTCTACTTTTTTAAAAAAGAGTCTAGAAAAATAAAAGTTTCAGATTTATTAGAAAAAAATTTAAGTGAAATCTTAACAAAGATAACTTGGAATAAATCTATGAAATGGGCAAATTATGATCTTTACTGGGGAAGACCTCTTAAATCCATTTTAGCAATTTTTAATAAAAAACCTCTTAATTTTGTTTTTAACCACATAAATAGCTCTAACAAAAC
>CACEDU010000012.1 GCA_902558435.1 uncultured Pelagibacteraceae bacterium
TATTTTTTTTAGCTGGTTCTAGAACTATTTTAAACTTTTTAATTTTACTTTTTTTTAAAGCTTGCTTTACTTGTTTTAAGTATTTTAAATTTGTACTGATTATAGGAAAATCAAAAATTGGTTTATTTACTCTTTCTAAAGTTTTTTGAATTAAACTCCATCCACCAAAATCAATAAATTGTTTTGCTTGATGTTTTTTTTTATCTGGCCAAAGTCTTGTTCCTGCGCCACCACAAAGTATTACAGGTCTAATTTTCATTAAATATCAGCGTACGTTCTAACCTCGTTTTTACCACCTGGATGAGTTGGTGCACCTTTATAAGCTGGTCCAACCGTTTGTGCATATTTCCATAATGTACCATTACCAAAATTCACTTTTCTTGGTTTCCATTTTTTGCGTCTTGCACTTAATTCCTTCTTTGTAAGCCTTACGTTAATTGTGCCCTTTTTAGCGTCTATATCGATGATATCCCCATTCCTTAAAAGGGCTATAGGACCGCCTACGGAGGCCTCAGGGCCCACATGACCGATGCAAAAGCCTCTAGTAGCCCCAGAGAACCTACCGTCTGTAATGAGGGCTACTTTCTCCCCTTTCCCTTGACCGTAGATTGCTGCAGTTGTTTGAAGCATTTCTCTCATTCCAGGACCTCCTATTGGTCCCTCATATCTAATTATAATGATGTCTCCATCTTTGTATTTTCTGTTTATTACCGCTTTGTAAGCAGACTCTTCATTATCAAAACATCTGGCTCTTCCTGTAAATTGTAATTTTTTCAAACCTGCAATTTTTACAATTCCACCTTCTGGTGCTAAATTTCCTTTTAATCCAACAACTCCTCCTGTTGGTGAAATTGGATTTTTATAAGATCTCATTACTTTTTGATTAGTTCTAAATTTAACATTTTTTAAATTTTCTCTCATTGTTTTGCCTGTAACCGTCATACAGTCTCCGTGAATGTAACCACCATCCATTAGAGTTTTTAATAACATTGGAACTCCTCCTGCTTCCCACATATCTTTTGCAACATATTTTCCACCAGGTTTTAAATCTGCAAGATAAGGTGTTCTTTTAAAAATTTTTGCAACATCCATTAAATCAAACTTTATACCAATTTCATTTGCGATAGCTGGTAGGTGCAATCCTGCATTTGTTGATCCACCTGTTGCTGCAACAATTGTTGCTGCATTTTCGAGAGCTTTTCTTGTAACTATGTCTCTAGGTCTAATATTTTTTGCTAATAAATTCATTACAGCTTTACCGCTGTCTATTGCATATTTATTTCTTTCTAAATATGGCGCTGGCGTTCCTGCTGAGAAAGGTAAAGCTAATCCTATTGCCTCAGAAACACATGCCATTGTGTTTGCAGTAAATTGTCCACCACAAGCACCTGCGCTTGGACATGCTTTTAATTCTAATTTTCTTAATGCATGAGCTGTCATTTTTTTTGATGTATATTTTCCAACACCTTCAAATACATCTACAACAGTTACATCTTTACCATTAAATCTCCCAGGTAGAATTGATCCACCATATATAAATACACTCGGAATATTTAAACGTACCATCGACATCATTAAACCAGGTAATGATTTATCACAACCTGCTAATCCAACTAATGCATCATAACAATGTCCTCTAACCGTAAGTTCAGTTGAGTCTGCTATCACATCTCTTGATATTAATGATGACTTCATTCCTTCATGACCCATCGCAATACCATCAGTTACTGTAATAGTACAAAACTCTCTTGGAGTTCCGCCTGAAGCTTTAACTCCTTTTTTAACTGATTGAGCTTGTTTCATTAAATTTATGTTACAAGGAGCTGCTTCATTCCATGTTGAAACAACACCAACAAATGGTTTTGCTACATCTTTTTCGGTTAAATCCATTGCGTAATAAAATGATCTTTGAGGGGCTTTGTCTGCACCTATTGTTGTATGTCTACTTGGTAATTTTTTCTTATTAAATTTTGTCATTATAAACCTTTTAGAGTTAATTCTATTTTTTTAACATCTTTTTCAAGATTAGCAAAGTTGCTTTTCTCCTGTTCTACTATATTTTGTGGTGCTCGATCTAGAAAGGATTTATTTGATAATCTAACATCAATTTTTTTCATCTCTTCACTAATTTTTGTAACTTTCTTTTCTAATGTTGATTTGATCATATTTAAATCAACATCTTCATCAAAATATAATTTAAATAATTCACCACTTATGACTATACTTGCAGATGGTTTGTCTAAATCTTTTTCATGAAAATTTTTAATTCTTCCATTTTTTTTCATTATATTTTCATTAGAAGATAAAAAGTTTTTATATTTTTTATTTGTATTTTCTGTTGAAATTTCAATAAATGATCCAGGACTTATATTTAATTCATTTTTAAATGATCTAATTGATGTAATAAAATTAATGATATTATTTATCTCATCATACGATTTTTTTTCATGATAGTCATCTTCTAGCCAATTAGCATGCATCAAGTAATCTTTGCCATCATTATCTAACTTATTATTTAACCATATCTCTTCAGTTACAAATGGAATAAATGGATGAAGTATTATTAAAATTTCCTTAAAAACATATGCTGATGTTTGTCTTAACTCCTTAATATCTTTCTCATTTTCAGAGTTTAAAACGGTTTTAGATAACTCTAAATACCAATCACAAAATGAATGCCATACAAATTGATAAATAATCTTAGCTGCTTCATCAAACCTATAATTTTTTAGACTATTTTCCGTGTCGTTTTTAACTTTTACAAGCTCAGATAATATCCAATTATTAATTGTTAAGTTTATATTTTCAGGTTTTTTCACATCGCCAAAATCACACTCATTTTGTCTTAAAAAATTGTTGGCATTCCAAACTTTATTTAAGAAATTTCTATAACCTTTAACCCTGTCTTCAGACAATTTTACATCACGACCTGGTGATGCCATTGACAAAAGAGTAAATCTTAATGCATCAGCACTATATTTCTCAATTAATTCTAAAGGATCAATTACATTGCCCTTTGATTTAGACATTTTTTGACCCTTTTCATCTCTAACTAAAGCATGAACATATATATTTTTAAAAGGTTCTTTTTTTAAAAACTCAGTTCCCATCATAATCATTCTAGCGACCCAGAAAAATATTATATCAAAACCTGTAACTAGAACGCTTGTTGGATAAAATTTTTCAACTTCTGTAGTTTTTTCTGGCCAACCTAAAGTAGCAAATGACCATAGACCTGAAGAAAACCAAGTGTCTAATACATCCTCATCTCTTTTTAATTCAACATCTTTTGAATAGAATTCTTTTGCCTGTTTTTTACATTCATCCTCGTTTTCAGCTACAAATATTTTTCCATCAGGTCCGTACCATGCTGGAATTTGATGTCCCCACCATAGTTGACGAGAAATACACCAAGGTTCAATATTATCCATCCATTGAAAATATGTTTTTGACCAATTTTCAGGAAAGAATTTAGTTTTACCATTATTTACTACTTCTTTTGCTTTAATGGCTAAAGTTTTAGCATCAACAAACCATTGTTCCGTTAAGTAAGGTTCAATAATAGAATTAGATCTATCTCCATAAGGAACTTTATTAACTAACTTTTCTATCTTTTCTAAAAATTTTCCTTCTTCAAGATGTTCCAAAATTAATTTTCTTGCTGCAAATCTATCCAAACCTTTATATGGGTCAGGTGCATTGTCATTTATTTTTCCATCAGGCGTAAATATATTAATTACTTCTAACTTGTTTCTTATACCTACATCATAGTCATTAAAATCATGAGCTGGAGTAATTTTTACTGCTCCTGTTCCTTGTTCAGGATCTGCATAGTCATCTGTTATAATTTTTATTTTTCTGTTTGCTAAAGGAATAATAACAAACTTACCAACTAAATTTTTAAACCTGTCATCTTTTGGATTTACAGCTATTGCAGTATCTCCCAACATAGTTTCAGGTCTAGTTGTTGCAATTGTTATAAATTTATCTGAATTTTCTATAGGATAATTTATATAATAAAGTTGAGAATTTACTTCACGTTGATCAACTTCTAAATCAGATATTGCTGTTTTTAAAACAACATCCCAATTTACAAGTTTTTTTGCTTTGTAGATTAATTTTTTATTATAAAGATCAACAAAAACTTTTATCACTGACTTAGATAAATTTTCATCCATTGTGAAGGCATTACGAGACCAATCACAAGAACATCCAAGTTTTTTCAGTTGGTTTATTATAATATCTCCATACTCATTTTTCCATTCCCATACTTTCTCAATAAACTTTTCTCTTCCTAAATCATTTTTTTTAACACCGTCTTTAGCAAGTTTTTTTTCAACTAATGCTTGGGTTGCAATTCCAGCATGATCTGTACCTGGTTGCCATAATGTTTCATAATTATTCATTCTATGAAATCTTGTTAAAACATCTTGAATTGAATTATTTAAAGCATGCCCCATATGAAGGCTTCCTGTTACGTTTGGTGGAGGAATTACAATTGAGAATTTTTTTAAATTTTCTTTAGGTTTAAATAAATTGTTTTTTTCCCAATAGTCATAGATTTTATTCTCTACATTTTTATGCTCATATTTATCAAAACTCATTGATTTGTTTTATAAATTAATCAAATTAATAAACAATAATGAAAATCATTGCTAAATTTATAGACTAATGATCAAAATGAATTATACAAAGATCGATTAACAAATATTTTATATTTGATGGCAACGTGGCGGAATGGTTACGCAGAGGATTGCAAATCCTTGTATCCCGGTTCGATTCCGGGCGTTGCCTCCAAAAAAAGTATTGAGATAAGTTTGAAAAAAAGTAAGTTGTGAGAAAAATATTCCTCGGTAGCTCAGTTGGTAGAGCAGTTGACTGTTAATCGTACTATATCTGGTACTAATTTTCTATCTGAAGTCGTAACTGATAACAGAAAGGAAAATGTATCTAAATGTTCTTATTCTCTCATACAATATCGGAGAATAGTTTGTTCCTAAAAAACATGCACCATAATTCACTATATCTAAATAGTGATAACATCTCAGGTTGCTATATTAGAGGACATTACTATTGCAGAATAAGCTCAGCTAGGTACTAAACTTAACATGAGTAAAAAATATAGAGTAACTCCAAAAAATGGTAAATGGATTATCCAAGATATAGAAACTAGAAAGACTGTTTCTGCAAAACCATTTATCAAAAAATCAGATGCTGAAGATGCAATGTTTGCTATGTCTGGATCTGATCAAAAAGTAGAAACAAGCATATCTTTCAAAGAAGCATTTAAACAATTTGCTGCTTGGAAGTTATCACTTAAAACAGAAAACAATAGAGTTGATGAACATTCTTTGAAAAGATACGACACAGAGTATAGGCAAAGAATATCTAAGTACATGCCTGATAATGTTTTGTTATCTAATTTTAATATTTTAGATATGGAAACTTATCTTGATAATCTTAAAGCTGCTGATGTTCCATTTAAGACTATGCGAAAATCTGTAAAAGATATTAAGCATTTTATTAGAAGAGCAAAAGCTATTGGATTAAAACCATGTGAGGATATGCTGACTTACAACATACTTGAAAACCTAAGTGTTGTTCCGCAAGATGACGATCTAATCTACAAAAAAGAAGTAGATATTGATGTCCTTCCTGATGAAACAATTAAAGCAATAATCAATGATCTATATACTAGAATGAAAACAGACAGACATGCTGCAAATGCTTTTGCTATTTTTTGTTTGTTTTTTTTATTTGGTGTAAGAGCATCTGAGTTATCTGCAATTCACAGAGATTTTAGAGAAGATAAATCATGTGTAGATATGGATAATGCTTTACTTCATATCAGAGGTACAATCAGACATAACACTTATCAAAACAAAACTAAAAACAGAGGATCAAAAAGAGCAATTCCTATTGATGCAGAAGGTCTAAAATTTTTAGATATGTGGACTTATTATATTGATGGATTAGGCAAAGATAATAAATATTTATTGCCTGGCAAAAATGGTGGTCCATTATGCTACAAATATATTCATGCAACGATGTGGAAAACTTATGCTGCACATGATCTTGCTGAAATTGAAGTTAGTAAAGATGGTCATGTAGTTGTTGTTAGTTCTCCATTAAAAGGTTTTGTTACTAAAATATTTAGACATAGATTAGCAACAAACTTATTAGATAACATGCACCAACATAAAGAGCTTGGCAGAAATAGAGTTAAGCATTTAATTGGTCATACTCAGTTCTCAACCTCTGCTGAAATTTATGGAAATAAAATTAAAAGAGGTACTCCAGAAGAAAGAGATGCTGTTGCTAAAGCAAAAGCTGAAGCAATAGGATCTAACATTTTCAGTAAATCTATCGAAAATTAATAGGTATGTAAGGTCATGGAGGCTGCAAGATCGCAGTCTCTGTGGCTCTGAGAGCCTAATTTTTTGTAAATTTTTTTAAAATATCCTCTAATTCAGTATTAAAGCGAATTAAAGCTTGTACAGACTTCATGAATAAAACATTGTGATTATACTTTTTAACAACTGGAACAGCTGCTTTTACATTAGCTGTCATGTCATCAGATAGTTTTTTAAATCTATCTTTTAAGTCTTGTTGGAATACTCCAATATAATCGTTACCTTCTCTAATAACTTCATTCTCTTTTTTAAGCTGCTCATTTTCTTTTGTTAGCTTGTCAACATCCTGACGAAGTAATCCATTAATTCTCTGATGGTTCTTATTTATATTTCTTGCCTCTTGCAGCTCCTTCTCCTGGCGATCAATAGTACCATCAAGCTCAGTAACTATTTTCTGATGCTCTCTGTCTAATATTATTTTTTCTTTAATCGTCTTTTTTAGAATTGTCTGCATCTTCTAACACCTCATCCATAACCAAATCATACATGCCATTTGGATTTTCAATAAAAGCAATTTCTGCTTTGGTTTCTTTTATTATTTCTTTTACATGGTCCTTAGCTTGTTCAAGGACTGTTGTAAGATTAGGAAAATTTGATGGATATACTCCATATATATAAAGATCATTTATAGCTGCTGCTACTCTTGATAGACCTTGGTATCTTCTTTTAAGTCTTTGTGCTTTACTATCTGTTGGTAAATCATAAGGAACTTTATTCATCCTTCCTCCACTTTGTATTATCTATTTTTATTTCCATTTGCTTGACCTCCTGAGAGGCTGGTTCAGTACCATCAGAAGCTTTCTCTTCATTTTCAAAAACTTCTTCCAATACAAAACTTGCCTCTCCAGTTGTTGTTTTAATTATTTTAGCCATTAGCTTTAACTCCATAAGGAATTGGAACTTCATGTGGCTGTGTTACACTTTCAACAACATTGCCTTTGTTCCTTGTACTTTGCAGTAATGGCATATTATCTGAAAGACCTATTGCAATAAGTTCTCTGCTTTCAGCATTGTTTGGTGTATGCCATAAGCTAATCATAAATTTGCAATCAGCATCAGGATAATCTTGTTCTTCAATATCAATGTGGAATTGCTTAGCTTTGTAAATTGCCATGCTGCACCTCCACCTGGTTATCTAAGATCTCATTACCTTTAGTCTGTTGGTGTATGTAGCTTGGATTAACAAGGTCATTACAAGTAACCTTATAAAAGTCTGCCAACTGCACCAGTCTGTATGAGCATGGAATATTTAATCCACTTTCATATTTATTTATTTGTTGATGTGTTACTCCTATGTGAGCTGCTGGTATTTTTTGAGGCATAAATACTTTTCGATTTAATCTTAAATATTTTAGATTGCCTCCAACCATTGCAGCAAAACGAACACTATCGGATGTTTTCTTATCCATTATGTTCCTCCATAAAAGCAGCAATATCTTTTTCTATTACTTCAACATTAATATCAGGAGTGCCTTCAATAGTTGCTTTAAAACAAGCTGGTGGCATCTCTTGAAATTTAGTGTGCATGTTTAGAAAGTAAGAAGGTTTCTCTACTCTCTTCTTTATATACCATGCTGTATTGTCTAATCTTTTGAAAGCTCCAGTTTCTGGATTTAAAAATTGCTCTTTAGACATAGAGCAATAGCTTTCTCTTTTTTTCCTCATAATAAGTCCTCCATAAATGAGTTACGATTTAGTGATGTTGCAAGAACACTTATTAGTCTTGCGGCTATGTTTGGGGGAAACTCTATTGTTTCGCCATGATTAGATAATAATAAAATTTCTTCATGTATTAGCGGTAGCTGATCAAATCTGTTATCAGCCATTTTTGTTGCTATTGATTGTATTAATTGTTCATTGAATTTTTTTTGATCTGCCAACTGTTGGTTTTCTTTGCAGTTAGGAAATTTAAGAATGTTAGTTTCTACTTTTATTTCCTGGCTCTGGTCTTTTTCTGTACTCATTCTTTAAATATGTTTTGTATTCTTCTCTAAATTTTTCGTCTTTTTCGAAAGTTGATCTACCATTGAGTTCCTGATTTAGCTTCCATTCCAAGTAACTCATCGGTATCAATCTCTTCTGACTTTTCTTTGTGCATGTCATGTGATTGTACGATGTAGGCAAGAGCATCATCGTAAGTATCTTCTTTGAACTTATGTGTTGCTCTAATTAATTTTGCTTGTGCATACATCAGCGGTACTACATGAGCTGGTATGTCTGATTTTAAATATGGATCTAGGAGGATTGACCAGGCAGCAGCAATCTTTTTCATATTGCGATTGAAGCTTCCATAGTCATCCTCTCTGGATTGTTCTAATTGGACCAATCTTTTATTAAGATCTTTTTTTGGCATCTTTACCTGAATAGTCCTCATGAGCTTTTTGTATGTAGAACTCAACTGTCTTAGACATTGAAATAGGCAGCTCAAATTTTTTCTGTGAAAGCTCCTCTAACATTTTGTATGTCTTGATGTTGATAGCCACAGATTTAAATTTGTCTGGGTTCATAGTTAAGCCTCCAGCTCCGAAGGATTAAATGAAGTATCAGCAGCACCAGCTCCATCAGCATCTAATTTTTCTACTCTGTAAAAAGTATAAAATTCTGTGCCTTCAGCCATCTTGCCTTTGCCTGATGCCTTCTGCTTGTAAGCACCAAATTTGTGCTTAACTCCATCAACAACAATAGTTCCTGACATATCGTAGCTTTGTGGAGATTTTTTATTTGTAGCGATAAACGCAGCTCCTAAGTCTGGTCTATCTTTTTTTTGATCGTTATCTAACATTATTGGATAACTCCTTTTTGTTGTAGTGTTGATTTAACTGAAGTGAACTTCTCCATGAAATTTTGATAAGTCATTGGATTGTTATTCTTCAGGTCGGATAGGAAAACTTTATTTTTAGAAATCCATTCCTTATAACCTCCAGCATGACTGACAGCATTTAACTCTGTTAGTGCATTCTGAATTTTTTTATCTTGCTGCTCTATTGCAGCTGTAACTTCTTCAGCAGATGCGATTTGGTCATTAGTAATACCAAGCATTGCCAACATTCTTCCAACTGCTGAACTTTCGCAGTTCTCTAATGCTGAAGTTTGATTTATTCTTGATGCAGTTCTTTTCTCTTCTGCATGACCAGTTGCAACAACTTTGCCACCAATCAAACCTGATGCTTTCATAACAACAGTATCTTTATCAACTGATATAATCTCAGTAAGGATCTGAAGCTTTGCACCTAGGTTTCTTCTTACAACAGCTATTCTATGTGCAACTGTTGCATATTCTTTTCCATGGATCGAAATCATCGAACCATTCTTTGACCTTTTAAAGTCATTAATAGTCGAAATAATATCGTCTGGAATTATAGTATTATTATCGTTAGACATATTACTCCTATGGTTATTGCAGCAATTTTTATTTTTTTTAAGAGTGCTGCTTTTCTCTTCTGTTCAGCTTTATGCTGAGCATAAAATTCTTTTGCGAAACTGTTGGTCCATTGATCCATTAATTGACCTTCCATAATTGTTTTGCCTCCTGGAGGAGCTCCTCTGGCATTCCATTCCAAGCATAAGGATGATCAAAGTTTCCATCCATAAGACCTATTGCATGTTCAATAATTTCTGATCTTGTCTGGTCCTGGAATTGGGATAAAATTTTTTCTCTTCTGATAAAAGTTCTCATCATAATTTGTAAATTCTTTTTCATACCTTCTTGAGTGAGGTGGATGCAGTTATTGCTATCAAAGATTTGATAACCAGTTGCTGTTGCATACAGTAAATAAACTGGAACTTGGAAATTCCAATTCGCACCATAGACTGCACATTGGACCAAGTGATTAAAACTAGGTGTAGCTGGTGGAGCAGAAACAAGAAAACTCCGACTTCCATCCTTCTTGACTTTACCAAGCCTAGAATACTTGGTTTTTAATTCGATAATCTTATGCGGAAAGGCTGGTGTATGATGACCAGTCGGATTTACCTCTTTAGATAAGGTTTTACCGAGCACATTATTATTACCGAAGTCAAAATCAATTCTGCCTACAATAGGAAGAGACGAACAATGGAGCAAAAAACTCTCATCCAATGTATTAGCATCTATTGATATTTGTCTTTCGCAAGTTACAGGACTTGCTACACCTAGTTCTGTTAAACCAGCATCTGCATGTCTAATAATCTCTGGAACTTCCTCCAGGTATTTTATTTTTTTATCGCTGTCTTTATCATTGACTGGCTGGTATTCTTTAAAAATTTCTAATTGTTCTTGTATTGAATTATCTAATGTAATTTTTTCATTTGTTGTTGGAGCAACTTTTTTTGTTAATGGATTAATTTTATAAATTGTTTCTGCATAAGTTCTTTGCAAAGCATCTCCAACTCTCTTTCCAGCTTCCATTGCAGAATTACTTTCAAGCAATGCTCTTCTTTGTTCTTGAGTTAGATAAACATATTTAAATAACCAAGCAGCATCAGGAATAGAAAATTGCGTTGCAGAAAAATGATTGATGTTTAGTTTGATTGCGAACTCAGGAAGAGTTTTTTCTTCTAAAGGATCTTGTAAAACTTTATGTTTAATTTGCATGTTATGTCATATAAACATCCGACATAAGTCTGCAAGTAAATCTTATGGGTATTGTCCACTTTTGACAACTAAGAGGATTTAACCAATTTTACCGATTTTACCGATTTAGCTTTCTTGTTCTTTTCGATTGCTTTTTGGATCTGTTTATTATGCCAAGCATCGAACTGATCCTCAGGATAATGTGGTCTATTTCCAACTGGAAACCAATTTGGAACATCTCCACCATTAGCATCTGGATTTGTTCTCATATATTTTAAAGTGTTTGGTTTGTAACCATAGTCTTTATAAATTTGATCTACTGTTAATACTTTTCTCTTCATGCTCTTTTGTTAGTATTTAATTTTTTATCTAATTCGTAAATTTGTTTTTTATTTTTTTCGTTTAATTCTTTAACTGCATTTTCAAAAAATTTATTTAATCTTCTATCTAAATCAGATGCGTTTTTATCAATGCTCTCCTGGACAGATCTTCTCATTCTATCAACTTCTAATCTTTGCTCTCTTAATTCTTTATACATCTTTTCTAGTTCTTTAACTTTTGATGGCGATGTAACAGATTTGCCAGAAAGTTTTTGATTTTGAATCCACCAATTTTGTTCTGATAATTCTAAGTCTTTTTCTAATTTTTTTAATTTTTGATTTTCAGATAATTTTTTCATTTCAATTTCTTGTACTGGAGAAAACTTAACTTTATCAATATTTACCATTCCAATAATTGGAGCAATAAAACTAATTTTTGGATTATCTAAAATAACTTCTTTTTTTCTGTAAGGATCTGGATTTAAAATTTTTACATCTCCTCTGTAATTTTCGTAAATACCAATATAATAATCTTGATGACCTTCTAAAAGTGTAAGTCCATTATCAACACCAATAAAACAAATTTTGTTTTCACAATCAGCTTCTTTTTTATTTGTAAAATAATAATAAGCAACATGACCATCATAAACAGAACTTGGAGAATTTATTTTTATTGCTTTTGTCTCAGATGGAATGCCTTGATAAAAATCTCTTGGACATAAAACAGTTTCTTGCTTTTGATATTTAATTTCTACCTCACAAGGTTTTACATGACCAACTTGTTTTAAAAAATTTACAGTTCCACTTACTGGAAGTTTGATTGGAGGAAATAAAATATCTGCTGGGTTACAATTAAAAAACGAAGCATATCTTAATGCAGCTTTTCTATCTACTTCTCTTGTTCCTTTAACATGATGATAAACAGTTGATACATCAAATCTTAATGCTTTTGCAATTTGTGGAACAGATGCTCCAGTTAAATTTATTCTTTGTGTTAAAATTTCTGCTGGTGTTAAATGTTCATAAATACCTAAATCAATAACTTGTTTTGTAGCTGCTGATTTAAATAAAAATGGATTTATTTTTTTTTCGTCTTGTTCTTTTGCATCAAATAATTCTTTTTCTAAAAATTCTGGAACAATGTAATCTTCATCAGGTTTAAATAACTCAGGCTTCTTTTTACCTTTAATTTTTCTTTCTAATGCAAAGCCAGTTGCTAATTCATTTTTAATATCAGCTGAAGTATATTGTCTGATGTTTTGTTGCATAAACTGCAATTTTTTTTGTGAATAAAAATCAATAATATCTTGGTAATAATCAGCTGGAACTTGATTTAAAATTGCGTCTAAAACTCTTGGAGGAAAACCTTTTGCATGGAAATCGTATCTTTCTTTATCTTTTTTAGTTTTAAAAACAGTCCATGATTTAACAAAATCTTTTTCTATAAAATCTATTTTAACATCAAGAAAGTTTTTTTCTGCTCTTGTTGGAGCTCTATCGATACCTCTCTCATTGGTCCACTTTGTTTCAATTCTGTTTTCAGCTTTATTGCTCATATAACTACTTTAAATAGTATCTAATACTATAATATAAGATTTCAAGTCGAAATTGTGGCTATTGTCCATTTAGTGCTTGACTAATTAACTGAGGAAATTAAACGATTTTTATGGCTAGAAATGAGACATATCCTGGTGTTTTAAAGACACCTTACTCAAAATGGCATAGAAAGCAGCATTCTGGAATAGCTTATACAGATATTGATAAAATAAGCCAATGTCCAGCATGTGGAAAATGCCTATTTTTAGCTGATTTAATCTTTAATGCTAATGATCAGTATAAATCCAAGCCTTTTTACACCAAAAGAGCTTATTTAGAAATTGCAACAGCCTTACAGATACCTTTTTTTGAGATCTATTACACAACAGAAGGTAAAGAAGATAATGGTCCATTAGAGAGCCTCTCTGTTCGAAGAATAGCACCTACTGAAGGCAAGTTACATCATATCGATTTAGACAACTGGTTACAATATTTGGAATTTAAAGTTCAAGAGCATATTCCAGTTTGCCAATCAAAAGATTACTTACTCAAAAGAGTTACAGAAGAAAACGATTACAACAAAAACTTTTTACGAAAAAATAACTATGTCAAAATTTTATCTTACAGATCCTAATATAAACAATTTGCCAATGACAGATCTTCAATTCAGGATCTATCAATATTGTTGTGCAAACTACAATGTAAAAAAACAAGAAGCTTTTATTAGAATTGTAAATATTGGTGGTTTGTTTCAGCTTACAAAAAATGAAGTCCAGGAGCAGCTCATTGAACTATCTAAAATAAAACATTTAGATTTGCCATTGATAGCAATTAAAAATGATAAATATATTTCTTTTGATATGCCATCACATAGAAAGTTTTTAGAAAGTATAGGATTTAAAAAGTATTCTAATTATGGCTGGAGAGTATTAAATAATCATCTTAACGAAATAAATACAAAACAATTAAAAAAAGAATATTTATATCCAGGCTTAGATCAATATGAGCTGTATGATGAGCTCATAGATTTGCCTGAAGAAGAACTTAAAAAAGTTACAAAAGATCAATTACAATATCCTTGGGTTTTAAGAAATGTCATCAAAAATAGAATATGATTTAGATAGATATATAAAAGTTAGAAAGCACCTGGAGCTGGTCCTGGATGATGCAGCAAGAGCTGAAAGATTTATTGCTAGACCAAATAACAACAGATGTCCTTCTATGTATCAATTAATTGAAACTGGTCATTTACCATCAGAGCTTGGTTACTATGAAAAAAAATTAAAGTTAAGAGCAACTCCAAGACAGATGACACATTATGATCTTGCAATAGATTTATTATGTATGGTTGACCAAGTATCAGAAGATCCTTTACTTGATAAAAAGATTTTATGGTTAAAAGCAAAAAGAAATTCTTTTACAAGAATAGGAAAGTATTTGGTGTATCATCGAACAACCATCAAACGAATGTATGATAAAATATTAGATGCTCTTACAAATAAAATAATTAAAGAAAGTGTTGACATACTAGACAAAAAATTTAGTTATTAGTCATATCTTCAAATAAATATTTTTTTACATAAACATATTATTATCCTAGCCTAGACAATTAAGCGAACACTTGTAAAATAAAATGGTACTGCTTTTAAAACAGTATTGCTAAGTCCTGATTTTAATTTTCTTTTTTTCTCTTTTTTTTCTTTTTTCCAACAAAGACATCTTGGTAAGAAATTAAAAACAGTTATGAGATATAAATTTAGATTGCAATGTGAGACACTTACAAAGCAAGGCAAAAGACCTTGCAATGCTCCAGGCATATTAATGAAGAATGGCAGAATAAGATGTAAGGTTCATGGTGGATATTCTACTGGACCAAAGAGTGCTGAAGGTAAGGCAAGATCTGCCAACAATATAATTAAATATAATGAGCAAAGAATTAGTAATAACAAAGACAATAGCTGACAAGATTTGCCAACAATTAATGAATGGTGTTCCACTTGCTAGAATTAGCAAAGATAAGGATATGCCAGGCTTAACTAGAATTTATAAAGAGATTGCTAAGAATAAAGAATTTTCAAATCAGATCCAGGAATGCAGAAGGATTGGTGCACAAAGTTATATTGAACAAGCAATGGAAGAACTGGAACATGCTGACAATCGTAACATAATGATTGTTCGTGAGAAGGTCCAACTTGCTAAATGGATGTGCAGCAAACTCATTCCAGTTTATGGAGATAAACAAGAGATCAAACAAGAAACTAAAATAGAGATAGCTTGGAATAATAATAAAGATAATGTGGTTGATGTAACTCCTGATGAAGTCGGTATTACAGACCTGGCGAAAACTTAGGTCTTGCGTCATGAGGTTTGGTTAAGATCTAGTATTCACTATAATTCACTATCAAGCTTTTAGAATTTAAGTATAGCTTGTTAGAGTAATTGACTATCTATCAATAAAAGTAGTTTTACCTCAGAGTAACAAAAATATTTCTGTAAAAAAGGACCACACCACAAATAAAGTCCAGCGGTATTAATACGATTAATTATAGGTCAAGCACAGGCACAAACAGATGAACGATAAATTAAAAGATAAATACAAAAACTTATCAGCTTATAGCTTTACAACATACAACAATGAGCTTGTTATTAGCTTTGATGGTTTTGATAACCAACAAGATATTTTAGAGTTTGCCGACTTTGTGTTTGCTAAAATTAAAATGAGATATTGGCATACTGATAAAGTTCCAACATTTCACTAATGAAAGTTACAATACCTTATACACCAAGGAAGCAACAAGCTTTCATACATGAACAAATAGAAAAGTTTAGATATAGCTTACTCTGTTGTCATAGAAGATTTGGCAAAACAGTTATGTGCATTAATCATCTGATTAAAGCTGCAATGACTTGTCAAAATTATAATCCAAGGTTTGCCTACATTGCACCAACTTATGGTCAAGCAAAGAAAATAGCTTTTGATTATTTAAAATATTACACAAAAGATATTCCTGGAACAAAGTATAACGAAACAGAATTAAGATGCGATTTAGTTAATGGTGCAAGAATAATGCTCTTGTCATCTGAAAATCCAGATAGCATCAGAGGAATATATTTAGATGGCTGCATAATTGATGAGACTGCACAAATAAATCCAGCTCTTATTAATGAAGTCATAACACCAGCTTTGTCTGACCGAAAAGGTTTTATGATCCTGGTTGGAACACCAAAAGGTATGGCAAATCTGTTTTATGATTATTATCAAAAAGCACAAGCTGATCCTAAATGGTTTTTATATAAAGCAAAAGCTAGTGAAACTGGCATAGTTGATAAAGAAGAATTAGATGCAGCATTAGCTGTGATGGGCTCACAAAAGTATGAGCAAGAATTTGAATGTTCTTTTATTGGTAATATTCAAGGATCTATATATGGAGATGTTATTGCTTCTTTGGATGACAAAAAACAAATAACAAGAGTTCCAATAGATCCAGCATATCCAGTAAATACAGCCTGGGATCTAGGCTATAATGATCAGACTGCTATTATCTTTTTTCAGCAGATCGGACATAACATTCATATTGTTGATTATTACGAAAATAAGAATGAGGCTTTTCCTCATTATGCTCAGGTTCTAAAAGAGAAGGATTATATTATCGAGCATAACTATGGTCCTCATGATTTAGATCAAACAGAATTTGGTACTGGAAAAACCAGACGAGAGACTGCTTATCAAATGGGATTGCGTTTTAGAGTAGTTCCAAGAATGGCAATCGAAGATGGCATCCATGCTGTAAAGATGGTGCTACCTAGATGTTTTATTGATGTCGATAACTGCGGTCCATTAGTAAATGCTCTTAGACATTATCACAGAAAATTCTCTGATAAGGAAAGAGTTTATAAAATTAAACCAGTTCATGATTGGAGTTCTCATGCTGCTGATGCAATGAGAACTTTAGCAACTGGTCTTAATGAAATTAAATTTAACAACAAAGTTCGGCAAACTAATGTCGATACAAACTACAAGGTACTATAATGAAACTACAAGATCATATTCCACATATCATTAAAGAACACAAAACAACTTGTGCAGTAGTGGCTGTAATCATAATTGTTTTAGCAATCTTATAAGGAGCATCATGGGATCAATATTTAAAGCTCCGAAGATGCCACCTCCTCCACCAATTCAAGCTCCACCTGAGCCTGATTTTTCTGCTGAGGATGAAGCAAGAGAAAGAGAAGCTGCTGAAAATGAGAGAAGAAGAAATTTAAATCGTAAAGGCAGAAGAGCAACAATCTTAACTGGAACTGGTTTAACTGAAATTGAAGAAAAAAATATTCAGAAGAAAACTTTATTAGGAGGATAATTATGGGAAGTCGTGGAGATGCTGGAGGCTCAGGAGGAAATACTGGAGCTGATGCTGGATTTTTTGTTTCTGAAGAAGTAAAGAAAAATAAAAAACCAGCTGATTATAATCCTGAAAAAGACGATACAGCTGCAAAGATGGATTTGTTTTATGAGAGAGGAGCAACTGATATAAAAAATAAAGCAGAGAAGTTTCCTACTCCAACATTAGCAATTTTATCTGGTCCATTAAAAGCTGGATCAAGAGTTAATAGACAATTTTTTACAGACAAAGTTTTAGGATCAAAAAATTTTAAAGATACTACTAAAGATGATTTTCAAAAGTTATCTGCAACACAACAAGAAAGTATGTACAAAGATTATATGTCTAAAAGACAATCTGGACAAACTGATGCTTATGGAAATGAGATTAGTCGAAGTACATTAGGCAGAAGAGAACAAAAAAAACTTGAACAGCCAAAAGTAGCATCCCAAATGGATAATACTGGTGTTAAGTCAAAAATGATTTCAGCTGATCAAACAGCTCCAACTAATGTCGAAATGACTGATGATGAATATTCAGTTGCTACTAAGAAAAGAGGTAGAAAAAGAACTGTACTCACTTCAGCTACTGGAGACACAACAAAAGCAACTTTATCTAAAAAAACTTTATTAGGAGGCTAATCGTGAGCTTATATAGAAATATCAATAAAAGAAAAAGAGCTGGTACTTCCAGACCTAAATCTAAATCAACTATCTCAGCTAAAGCATATAGAAATATGAAAGCTGGTTTTCCAAATAGCAAAAAGAACAAAGCTAAAAGAAAAGCTAAAAAGAGAAGAAGAAGATAATGCGAAAAAAACTTACTAAAAAGCAAAAGAAAATCGCAAGACTTGGTGGCAATAAAAAAAGAATTGATGCTGCTGATTTTAGAAAACTTAGAAGAAGAAGAAGAAAAAGAAAATAATGCAATCGCAAGAATTTAAAGCCTTAGCAAAACAGCTAAAGGATAACCTATCGAGGTTACAAGAGAAACGATCCAACTGGGAGAGCCATTGGCAAGAAGTTTCTGATTATATGTTACCTAGAAAAGCTGAGATCACTAAAGAGAGAACTAGAGGCGATAAAAGACATACTCTCATTTATGATGCTACTGCTATTCATGCTTTAGAATTATTGGCTGCTTCTTTACATGGAATGCTAACAAGCTCAGCTAATAAATGGTTTAGTCTAAGATTTAAGGAAACAGATTTAAATTCTATAGATGAAGCAAAAGAATGGTTAGAAGATGCAACATCAAGAATGTACGATGCTATTGCTAAGTCTAACTTTCAACAAGAGATATTCGAAGCATATCATGATCTAATTGCATTTGGAACTTCATGCTTAATGATTGAAGAAGATCAAGACGACATCCTACTCTTTTCTGCTAGACACATAAAAGAAATATATATTCAAGAAAATAAAAAAGGATATGTCGATACTATTTATAGAAGATTTAAAATGCCATCCCAGGCAGCTGCTGATAAATTTGGATTAGAAAATGTATCAAGAGATTTAGTTAATAAAGCTAGAAAAAATCCTTTTGACGATGTTCAGTTAGTTCATGTTGTTAGACCAAGATTAGATTTTGATCCAGGCAAACAAGATAAAAAGAATATGCCTTTTCAATCTATCTACATGGAATATGAAAGTGGACATATAATTTCTATTGGTGGATTTAAAGAAAGTCCTTATGTCATTCCAAGATATTTAAAAGCTTCTACTGAACAGTATGGAAGAAGTCCTGGAATGAATGCTTTACCTGATGTTAAAGTTTTAAATAAAATGGTGGAGAACAGTTTAAAAGCTGCTGCTAAACAAATTGATCCTCCTCTACTCATACCTGATGATGGAATGTTAGCTCCAGTAAGAATGTCTCCTGGATCTATTAATTATTATAGATCAGGTTCAAGAGATAGAATTGAGCCATTAAATATTAATGCTAACAACGCAACAACTTTGAATGCAGAAAATCAAAGAAGAGATGCGATTGTAAAAATGTTTCATGTTGATCAGTTAGTAATATCTGAAAACAGAAATATGACAGCGACTGAAGTATTACAAAGACAAGAAGAAAAAATGAGAATACTTGGTCCAGTATTAGGAAGATTACAATCTGAATTGTTATCTCCATTAATTATAAGAATTTTTAATATCATGTTAAGACAAGGTTTATTTCAACCAGCTCCAGATATTTTACAATCTCAAGAATTAAATATTGAGTATGTATCGCCAATGGCATTAGCTCAAAGATCTCAAGAGTTACAATCTATTATGAGAGGATTAGAGTTATTTGGTTCTTTAGGTCAAACAATGCCAGTTATGGATTACATTGATGAGAATGGATTTATTAAACAGATTATAGATATTTTAGGACTTCCAGCAAAAATGATTAAGTCTGATGCTCAGGTCCAGGAAATAAGAGAACAACGAGCTGCGGAGCAACAACAAGCAATGGAAATGCAACAACAAATGGCTGAAAGTCAAATGGCTAAGAATGCTGCACCATTAGCAAAAGTAGTTCAAGATGGATCAGAATAAAGAATTAGAAAAAAAAATTAAAAGACTAAGAGAAGATTACAAAATTATTTTTGGATCAGAAGAAGGTCAAAGAGTATTGGAGGACATCTCTATAAGATGTCATGAAAGAACGACTACTTTCTCAAAAGATAACAGTCATGAAACTGCATTCTTAGAAGGACAAAGATCAATTTTTTTGTTCATCAAAGCAATGCTTAAATCAAAATAACCAATAGGTAAATTATGGAAAATCAGACAACTGCACCAGAGGTGCAATCTGAGCAAACAGAGGCTGTTGTTCAGAATAATGAGGCAACACCTCAAACTGTCTTAACAGAGACAGAACAACCAAAGGAAGTAAATTTTAAAGATTTAATTCCTAAAAGTTTCAGAGAAGAAAAAGCTCTGGATAATTTTAACAACATGGAAGATTTTGTAAAAAGTTATCTCCATGCACAAAAGTTAGTTGGAGCTGACAAAATTCCAGTTCCAAACAAACATGCAACAGAGGAAGATTGGAATGAAGTTTTTAAAAGGCTTGGTGCTCCTAGCGATCCAAATGATTACAAATACGATTTCAAAGATCAAGAAATGGATCAAGGACAAGTACAAGAATTTAATAAAACTGCACAC
This sequence comes from uncultured Pelagibacteraceae bacterium, assembly GCA_902558435.1. GTDB lineage: Bacteria > Pseudomonadota > Alphaproteobacteria > Pelagibacterales > Pelagibacteraceae > Pelagibacter. Next base: position 20,356 of record CACEDU010000012.1, read on the forward strand.
AGATTAGGATTACTTCCTAAACAAGCTGAAGGTCTTATTAAATTTTACAATGAGATGAATGTTAATAATGCAGCATCTCAAGAAGAAGCAGCTGCTCAATCTCAAATGAATGTTGAGGCTGAACTTAAAAAAGAGTTTGGACCACAATATAACAAGAGACTTGATCAAGCTAAAAGACTTGCAGTTAATTCTTTAGGACAAGATTTTTTAGAAAATACTTATCTTAAAGATGGATCAAGATTAGGAGATAACTTAAATGTTATAAAAGCCTTTTCTGATCTAGCTGACAAATTATCTGAAGATCCAATTATTCAAGGAGATGGAACTTCTTATATGACTGCAAAAGATATTGAAAAAGAAATAACAGAACTAACTCAAGAAGGTTCTGCTTATTGGGATAAAAATCATATCAATCATCAGAAAGCAGTTGATGAGGTATTAAAACTTAGAGAGATGCTAAATGGCTAATGATAAGTTTGAACCTCAAGGAGAATTATCAGAAGTCGAGGTTAAACTTGAATGTTTAAGATTGGCTACTGAATTTGGTCCAGAGTTTGATCGTAAAGATCCTCTGCCAAAAGCTCAGGAATATTTTGACTGGGCTACTAAAAAAAATTCTAAGCGACAACCTGAAAAGACCGCTAAGAAAAAAGTCTAATTGGAGACTATAAAACCAAAGATAAGATCCGAGTAATCGGAAAATCAAATCGATCAATCAATAATAAACCTAAGAGGAGGATTAGATTATGTCTAGTCAAATAACTGAAGCTTTTGTACAGCAGTATTCAAACAATGTGCAAATGCTTTCACAACAAAAAGGTTCTCTTCTAAGAGGTGTTGTTGATGTGGAAAGTGTTGTTGGAAAACATGCTTACTTCGAAAGAATTGGAGCTGTTTCTGCACAAAAGAGAGTTTCAAGACACTCTGACACTCCACAGATCGACACTCCTCATAGTAGGAGAAGAGTATCAATGGCTGACTACGAATGGGCTGATTTAATAGATCAGCAAGATCGTGTGAGAACATTGATAGATCCAACATCTTCTTATGCTCTTGCCGCTGCTTACGCAATGGGAAGATCTATGGATGATGAAATTATCGCTGCTGTTTCTGGAAACGCATTTGGCGGAGAAACTGGTTCAACAACCATTGCTCTACCAGCTGGTCAAAAGATAACAGAAAGTGGTACTGCTGGATTAACGATTGCAAAATTAAGAACTGCTAAAGAAACTCTTGATGCTGTATCAGTTGATCCTAGCCTTCCAAGAACTATTGTTGTTGGTCCAAGACAAATTACTGATTTGTTAGGAACAACAGAAGTTACTAGCTCAGACTTTAACACAGTTAAAGCTCTTGCTAATGGCGAAATCAATCAGTTCATGGGATTTAACTTTATAGTCTCAAACAGACTAGCAATCAGCTCAAGCAAAAGAGAATGTTTGCTCTTCACTAACGATGCTATCAAACTTGCTTTAGGCAAAGATGTGATGACAAGAATAGATGAAAGATCAGACAAAGGCTATGCTACTCAAGTTTATGTGTGCATGACGATGGGTGCAACAAGACTTGAAGATGAGAAGGTTGTTACAATCCAAGCTCATGAAGCTTAATTATAGGAGGATAAAATCATGGCGAGTGTAAAAGGTGTAAATTTTACCAACATCACAGCTGATCCTATTGTTAATGCGGATAGCGGAGAATGGTCTGGTAAATTAAGAGTTCAGTACGATACTTATGAAGCTTCTTCATTAGCATCAGGTTCTGACATCTCAGTTGCAAGATTACCAAAAGGTGCAAAAGTTTATGACATTGTTGTTCACTTTGATGCTTTAGGTTCTGCAACTATATCAGTTGGAGATAGTGGAGCTGCTGCAAGATACATTGCTGCAACATCTGTTTCTTCTGCTGGTCAAATGTCTATGAGCCAAGAAGGTGCAATCGATGGAGTTGGTTACGAGCAGACTGCTGAAACTGACATATTACTTACAACTGGAAGTGCTGCAATTACTGGTACTATCAAGTGTGCTGTGTTCTACACAGTTGAGTAATCAATAATTTGTTTGGCGGATGAAATACTCCGCCAGGCAACTAACAAAATTTTTAATGAAATATATTTTAGTTTTATATATGTGCAGCATGTTAAGCAATTCATGTCCAACAAGCACAATCGCTGGTTATCAATTTTCAAATCATTATGATTGCGTAAATGCTGGTTATGCTATTGCTCAAAGCACATTTAGAAACTTAGAAGAATTAGAGGAATATAATCGAGACTACATCGAACAAAGTAAGATTGTAGTTAAATTTGAATGTAGAGAAATAGGAGCAAAAATATAATGGCATCAGTAGTAGATATTTGTAATTCAGCTTTAAACTTATTAGGAGCATCAACAATCTCAGCATTAACTGACGATAGTAAAAATGCTAGATTATGTAACCAAAGATATGAGCCAATTAGAAATAGAGTATTTAGATCACATGCTTGGAACTGCTTAACTAAAAGAGTTCAATTAGCGAAAGATAGTGCAGCTCCAGTTATTGAATATGCTAATCAATATACTCTTCCAGCAGATTGCCTGAGAGTTTTAAAAATACATACTGGTGCAACAGACAGTATTGCATCAAATATTGATTATGCTGTTGAAGGCAGAAAAATAAAAACAAATGAAGGAACTGTTTATTTAGTTTATGTAGCCATAGACACAGATCCAAATAATTACGATACATATTTACAAGAAAGTATCTCTCATCAATTAGCAGCAGATATTGCTTATGCAATTACAAACAATGCAACTCTTGCTAAAAATTATATGGAGAGAGCTGATGAAAGATTAAGAGAAGCAAGATTTATAGACGCAACAGAAAATGCTTTAGGAACAATCGAGAGCAATGAATTTACTGATGCAAGATTATAGATGACCACATCTGCTTTTGATCCAAGATTAATAGAAAAATATTCAGAACCAAAGTCATTACTTCATTTTCAATGGGGAGATGACAATAAAGTTTATAGATATTGTTTAGTCGAAATCATTGACGAAAAAGATATTGATCCAACGACTAAATGTAAAAGAGACGAACAAGGTTTAACACAACAAGAAATTTTTAAAAAGATATGCCAAGAACAACATTAGCTTTAACATCATTTGTATCAGGAGAATTTTCTGCAAAGATGGATGGCAGAACAGATTTTGATAAATATACATCTGGAGTTAAGACTATGGAAAACTTCCTGGTCCATCCTCAAGGATCTGCTACAAGAAGAGTTGGTACTCAGCATATTGCAGAAGTTAAAGATAGTACAAAGAAAACAAGATTAATACCTTTTGAGTTTTCTACTACTCAAACTTATATTTTAGAATTTGGCGATCAGTATATGCGTGTCTATAAAGATAAAGGACAAGTATTATCTGGTGGCTCTCCATTTGAAATTAGTACACCATATTTAGAAGCAGAATTATTTGACATCAAGTTTGCTCAATCAGCTGATGTTATGTATCTTTGTCATCCTAATCATGATGTAAGAAAGCTAAGTAGAACTGGACATACAGCCTGGACACTAGCAACAGTTTCTTTTACTGGCTCTCCTTCTCTACCGATTTCAGGAGCTAATAATAGACCGAGCTGTGTTTCTTTCTTTGAACAAAGATTGGTTTTTGCAAACACAATTACAAATCCTCAGACTTTATGGTTTTCTAAAGCTGGAGATTATGAAAACTTTACGACTGGAACTAATGCTGATGATGCTATGATTTATACAATCGCATCAAACCAGGTTAATGCCATTCAATATTTAAAAGCAGTTAGAACTTTAGTTGTAGGAACATCAGGAGGCGAATTTACAGTTTCTGCTGATGGAACAGATGCAAGTATAACTCCAACTAATGTAACTATTAAAAGACAGAGTTCTTTTGGATCTGCTGGTGTTGATGCTATTCCAGCTGGTAATGCAGTTTTGTTTTTACAAAAGGCAAAAAGAAAAATTAGAGAATTAGCTTATAACTTTGATAGTGATGGTTATGTTGCTCCAGATTTAACAATACTAAACGATACAGTAACTAAGTCTGGAGTAAATCAAATGATATTCCAACAAGAGCCAGATAGTATTATTTGGTGTGTTAGAGATGATGGAGTATTAGCTGGATTAACTTATCAAAGATCAGAAAATGTTGTTGCTTGGCATAGACATATATTCGGTGGTGCTTTTGGATCTGGTAATTCAGTTTGTGAAAGTGCTGCATCAATCTCAGGAACATTAACTGAAGATGAATTATGGGTTATTGTTAAAAGAACAATTAATGGTGCTACTAAAAGATATGTAGAATGTTTTTCTGATTTTGACTTTGACGAAACAACAGCAACAGATTTTAAATTTTTAGATAGTCATTTAAATTATGATGGATCTGCAACAACAACACTATCAGGTCTATCACATTTAGAAGGACAAACAGTATCTATCCTGGCTGATGGATCTGTACATGCAAATAAAACTGTAAGCTCAGGAAGTATAACCTTGGACAGATCAGTAACTAAAGCATGTGTTGGATTAGCTTATGATAGTGTTTTACAAACAATGAGAATTGAAGGTGGAGCTGCTGAAGGAACTTCCCAAGGTAAAACAAAAAGAATTTCAAAAGTTGTTTTAAGATTATTTGAAACTGTTGGTGTTAAAGTTGGTCCAAGTTTAGATCAATTAGAGACAGTTCCATTTAGAACAACATCCAGTAACTTATCAGCTCCAGTTGATACATTACTTGCTGGAGATAAAGAAATAGAATTTAGAGACGACTATAACTCAGATGGATTTATTTTTATTAAACAAGACCAACCTCTTCCATGTTCAGTCTTAGCAATATATCCAACTGTGGTTACATCGGATGGTTAAATACAAAATAATTCCATACGAAAAAAGTCATACAGATGAAATCTTAACATTTGGGATGAATGATAAATTATTGGAAAATGATGCAAGTAGTGAAGAAGGTCGGATCGATTATGGAATACCTGGTCTGTCATTTACTTTACTGGCTGACAATAACATTGTGCTTTGTGGCGGCATTACTCCTCTTTGGGATGGAGTTGCTGAAGGCTGGGTTATCGCATCTAAAAGAATTTACGATCACAAAATTAAATCAGTATCGTCAATCAAAAGACGATTAGATTTACTTTGTACTAACAACAATATCTGGCGAGTACAAACTTCAGTTAAAGAAGATTTTAAAGTTGGAGTTAGATTTGCTGAATGGCTTGGTCTAAAAAAAGAAGGTCTTATGCTGAAGTATGGACCTGACAAAACTAATTATTATAGGATGGCAAAAATTTATGAGTGCGATAGGTAATATAGCTGCTGCACAAACAGCAAAAACAATAGGAAGATATAACGAACAACTTGCATATCAACAAGCTGCATACGACAGAAAAAAAGCAGCAGTTCAACAAAAAGTTTTTGATACTATTGAAAGACCTAGATTTGTTAAACAACAAGAAAAAGCTTACTCAAACTTTTTTGTAAATGCTCTTAGAACTGGAGCTGAATTTAGAGAAGGAACAACTCCATTTTTAGTTGGTGTAGAAAATAGAAGTAATCAAATGTTAGATTTAGCTTTAGCTGACTATAACCAAAAAGTTACTTTTAATGATCAGATTAATCAAAGTTTATTATTAGAAGCTAGAGGAAGAGGCGAAAGATTAAAAGGCGACTTAACTGCAAGAGCAGAATACATGAAAGCTGCTGGTAGCCTTCTC
>CACEDU010000013.1 GCA_902558435.1 uncultured Pelagibacteraceae bacterium
TTTGATAGATTTTCTATCTCTTTAATTTTTTCTGGTCTAATATTTTCAAGATTTTTTAGTTTATCTAAAGTTTCTAATAATTTTTTTTCTTTTTCACTAATTGATTTCATATATATATCTATAATAATAAATAGATTCACCTAAGTCTACAAAGGATAAACTTTTGAAAAAAATAAATAAAACCTTATCTAACTCTATTCGTGCTCTTTCAATGGATGCAGTTCAGAAAGCAAATTCTGGACATCCAGGAATGCCAATGGGTATGGCTGATGTATCGACAATTCTTTTCAAATATTTTCTTAGATTTAATCCAAAAAACCCAAGCTGGTTGAATAGGGATAGATTCGTTTTATCTGCCGGACATGGTTCTATGTTGCTTTACTCACTACTTTATTTGACTGGTTATAAAAGTGTAAAATTAAGAGATATAAAGAATTTTAGACAACTAAATTCTATTTGTGCAGGTCACCCAGAGTATTTTAAAAATTCAGGCATTGAGACAACAACTGGCCCTTTAGGTCAAGGCATATCAAATGCGGTTGGCTTTGCTTTGGCTGAAGAAATTTTAAAAAAAAAACTTGGTAAAGATATTATAAATCATAAGACTTATGTAATTGCTGGTGATGGTTGTTTAATGGAAGGTATTAGTCATGAGTCAATGAGTTTAGCAGGACATTTAAAGCTTAAAAATTTAATAATGTTATTTGATAATAATTCTATTTCAATAGATGGGTCAACAAGTCTTGCGGTCTCAGATAATTTTAGAAAAAGATTTGAAAGTTATGGTTGGGACTACATTAACATTAATGGACATAATGGAAATGAAATATTTAAAGCTCTTAAAAAAGTTCAAACCGCTAAGAAGCCAACTGTGATCAGTTGTAAAACCACAATCGGTTATGGCTCACCAAACAAATCAGGAAAAGCATCCTCCCATGGTAGTCCTTTAGGAAATAATGAGATAGAATTAGTTCGTAAAAAATTGAATTGGAATTATAAACCATTCCAAATACCAAAAGAATTATTGAAAGTTTGGAGAGAAATTGGAAAAAAAGGTGCAAAAATTGAGTATGAATGGAAAAAAAAATATAAGAAGAAAAAAAATAAAATAGATAATTATTTCAAGAACAATTTTACAAAATCTATTTTAAAAGAAAAAAAAACTGCGATAAAAAATAATAAAAGTCTTGCCTCAAGAAAATCTTCAGAGACAATCATCAGCTCACTTGTTAAAGATAATTACACTCTGATTGGTGGGTCTGCAGACTTGGCAGGTTCAAATAATACAAAGACAATAAATCACAAAATTTTAAAACCGGGAAATTTTGATGGAAATTATATTCATTATGGTGTTAGAGAACATGCAATGTGTGGAGTAATGAATGGATTAGCTTTACACAGTAAATTGATTCCATACGGAGGAACATTTTTGATTTTTTCTGATTATTGCAAACCATCAATTAGGTTGGCAGCAATGATGGGACAACAGGTAATATATGTTATGACACATGACTCAATTGGTTTAGGAGAGGATGGACCCACTCACCAACCAATTGAACAATTGTCAGGTCTTAGAGCAATTCCAAATTTAAATGTTTTTAGGCCAGCAGATAGATTGGAAACTATAGAATGTTGGGAATATGCGCTCAAAAGTAAAAAAACACCCAGCATACTATCTCTGACCAGGCAGAATTTACCCCCTGTAAGATCAAAATTTTCGAGTTCTAATAAATGCTCTTTTGGAGCTTATGAGATTTTAAGAACCAAAAAAAAAATTAATTTAACTATTCTTGCGTCTGGCTCAGAGGTAGATTTGGCAATACAGACAAGCTATAAATTAGCAAAAGATAAAATACATTCTAAGGTAATTTCAGTACCTTGTATGGATCTTTTTAATTTACAATCAAATTCATATAAAAAGAAGATTTTAGATGAAACCAAACTCAAAATATCAATAGAAGCTGGATCGACTGATTGCTGGAAAAAATTTGTTGGAAAGAATGGTTTAACATTTGGCATTAACTCATTTGGTATAAGTGCTCCTTATAAAGATATTTTTAGACATTTTGGGTTGATTTCATCAAAAATTGCAAATAAATCCAAAAAATTATTTAGAAATTAAAAATGACGATTAAAATTGGAATAAATGGCATGGGAAGAATTGGTCGTATGGTAATAAGATCAATAATTGAAAACCATAAAAAAAATATAAAAATCCAACATATTAACAATAGATCTAATTTAGAAATATGCTCAAGATTAATTAAACATGACTCTATTCATGGAAAATTCAATGCTGAATTAAAAGTTAAAAAAGATAAATTAATAATTAATGATAATAATATTAGTTTTTCGCAAAAATCTAATATTGAGGACATTAATTGGAAAAAATATAATGTTGATTATGTTTTAGAGTGTACTGGAAAATTTAATTCTAAAGAAAAGTTAAAATCACATATTAAAAATGGTGCAAAAAAAGTAATAGTTTCAGCTCCATGTAGAAATTCAGATAATACAGTGGTTTTTGGTGTAAATGAAAATTCACTAACAAAAAATGATCGAATAATTTCTGCTGCTTCATGTACTACAAATTGTTTGGCTCCAATTGTAAATGTGCTTAATAAAAACTTTGAAATTGAAAAAGGATTTATGACTACAATTCATGCATTTACAAGTGATCAAAGAATTTTAGACAATTCTCATAAGGACCCTAGAAGAGCTAGATCAGCAAGCCAATCAATAGTTCCAACCTCCACCGGAGCTTCAAAAGCTATAGGACAAATAATTCCCTCTATGAAAGGTAAATTGGAGGGTATTGCAATGAGAGTTCCCACTCCTAATGTATCCCTTATAGAATTCGTTTTTTGTACAAAAAAAAATATTAATGTAAAAAAAATTAACGACTCGTTTATATCTGCGGTTAAAAATCAACCTAAAAAAGTTTTAGATGTAACTGATGAACAGCTAGTTTCAATTGATTTTAACCATAATTCTGCTTCTGCAATAGTAGACATCTCTCTAACTAATGTGGTTGGAAAAAATATGGGAAAGATTTCAGCCTGGTATGATAATGAATGGGGATTTTCAAATCGAATGTGCGATATAGTTGAACATTTGTATAAGATCTCTTAATGAGAAGCATTACAGAAGATCCTAACATAAGTAATAAAACAATATTACTAAGATTAGATTTAAATGTGCCATTAGTAAATGGTAAGATTACAGATACAACAAGAATAGATAAAATTATTCCAACCCTAAAATATCTCATTAAACAGAACTCAAAGATTATAATTTTATCACATATAGGTAGGCCTAAAGGAAAAATTGTAAAAACTTTATCACTTAAACCAATATGCAAATATTTAGAAAAGAAGCTAAATAAAATTGTAGACTTGGTAACAAAAAATATAAATGAAATAAGTAATGAAAAATTATTTGATAATTTGAATGAAAAAATTGTACTATTGGAAAATATTAGATTTTATTTTGAAGAAGAAAAAAATGATTCCAATTTTGCAAAACAACTGTCACGCCTAGCTGATATATATGTTAATGATGCTTTCTCATGCTCTCATAGGCCACATGCCTCTATTGATAAAATTACAAAATTTTTACCCTCATATATTGGTTTACAATTTGACCAAGAGATTGGGGCTCTGAAAAAGATTACATCAGAAATAAAAAAACCTATTTCATGTATAATTGGAGGTTCCAAAATATCAACTAAAATTGAAGTGATAAAAAATTTAATAAGCAAATTTGATAATATTATTATTGTAGGAGGTATGGCAAATAATATTATAAAATTTATGGGTCATGATATTGGAAAATCTTTACAAGAGAATAAATCTGATAATATTATTAGAGAAATTTTTTCTCTAGCTAAAACAAAAGACTGTAAAATAATATATCCTGAAGATATAGTAGTAGCTAAAGATTTAAATGGAATACCCCAAATAAAAGAAATAAATGAAATTTCTCAAAATGAGATGATTTTAGATATTGGTCCAAAAACCATAAATATAATAAAAAATCTTATAGATAATAGTAACACGATTTTATGGAATGGTCCGGCTGGATATTTTGAAAATCCGAAGTTTGCAAATGGAAGTATTCAAATTGCTGAAAAAATAATTCAAAACAACAAAGCTAAAAAAGTTTATGCAGTTGCTGGTGGTGGAGATACAGTATCTCTTATAAATTCATTAAACGGAATTAATAATTTTGATTTTGTTTCAACTGCTGGTGGAGCTTTCTTAGAATATCTTGAAGGTAAAGAACTTCCTGGTATAAAAGCTTTAAATTAAATGTCTGAACTCAATAGCATAGCTTTAAAGATCATTTCCAATGGTAAAGGAATTTTAGCAGCAGATGAAAGTAATAACACTATGACAAAAAGATTAGATGCTGTTAATGTTATTTCGACTCCAGAAAATAGACTTAATTTTAGAGAAATACTTTTTACCTCTGAAAGTATGAAAAAATGTATTGGCGGAGTTATTTTATATGATGAAACAATAAATCAATTGTCAAAAACAAATCTTACAATACCAGAAATAATTTTGCAGTCAGGTGCGGTTCCAGGAATTAAAGTTGATACTGGAGTTAAGAATTTGGCCAATTCCCCAGATGAAAAGATTACCGAAGGTTTAGATGGATTAAGAGAAAGATTAGAAAAATATTATAAACTTGGAGCTAGGTTTACAAAATGGAGAGGTGTTTATAGTATTACCAAAAAATATCCTAGTCAGATTTCAATACACTCAAATGCACATGCTCTAGCAAGATATTCGGCAATAGTCCAGGAGTGCGGTATGGTTCCTATAGTTGAACCAGAAGTATTAATGGATGGAGATCATTCAGCTGATGAATGTTTAAACAAAACATCAGAAGTAATTAGTAGATGTTTTGACGAGCTAATAATACAAAAAGTAGACTTAAAAGGAATAATTCTAAAACCAAACATGATATTGGCTGGAAATAAATTCAAAAACAAAATTTCAAATGATGAAGTTGCATCTAAAACACTTAAATGTCTTAAAAATTCAGTACCAGCAGAGATCCCTGGAATTGCATTTCTTTCTGGAGGACAAACGGAAATTGAAGCGACTGAAAATTTAAATTTAATTAGTAAAAATAATGATACTAATTTCATAATGACATATTCATATGGCAGAGCTCTGCAACAAAGTGCTCTGAAATTTTGGTCAAAAAATATTAAGGACGTTAAAAGAACACAAAATATTTTTAATCACAGAGCTAACATGTGTACTCTTGCTGCTCAGGGAAAATGGTCATACGAAATTGAAAATAAAAAATAGAAGATTCATTTATCTTATTTCTCCTAATAAAATAACCCCAAAATTCTATGAAATCTTAAATAAAGTATTATTGACCGGAAAAGTAAGTTACTTTCAAATGAGATTTAAAAAATACTCGTTTAAAAAAAAAATTATTATAGGTAAAAGAATTAAGAGTATTTGTAAAAATTACAAAGTAAAATTTATTGTAAATGATGATCCTTTTCTAGCAAAAAAATTAGATGCAGATGGATGTCATTTGGGTCAGAAAGATTTAGATGTTATAAAAGCTAGAAAAATTATTGGTAAAAAAATAATAGGAGTAACCTGTCACAATTCCTTAAAATTAGCCAAAAAGGCTTTGAAAGATAGAGCAACTTATTTAGCTTTTGGGGCATTTTACCCAACAGTTACAAAGAAAGCAAAGTACAAAGCATCAACCAAAATATTAACTGAAGTAAATAAATTAACAAATAAACCCTTAGTTGCCATAGGTGGCATCAATTATAAAAACTATAAAAATCTATTATTGAACAAAGCTAATTTTTTAGCTATCTCAGGATACATTTGGAAAAATAAAAAATATAAACCGGACAAAGCAATAGAATTTTTAAAATGAAAATTAATGCTGGAGAAATAAGAGTAGGAATGCTTTTAGAATACAAAGATGATTTGTGGCAAGTCCTAAAAACTCAACACGTAAAACCTGGGAAAGGTGGTGCTTTCGCTCAAGTAGAAATGAAAAGTGTAAATAAAAGTACTAAATTAAATGAAAGATTTAGATCAAGTGAAACTGTTGAAAAAGCATCATTAGAAGAGGTATCCTATAATTACTTGTACGAAGATGAAAACAATTATTTTTTTATTGACCAAAAAACATTCGAACAAATAGAAATAAAAAAAACGGTTATTGGTGAAAAAGGGAAACTCTTAACTGAAAATCTTGAGGTTTTAGTAAGTTTTTATAATGAAAACCCGATATCAGTAGTTCTACCAAATCAGGTAAAATGTAAAATTGCAACAACAGATGCTGCAATAAAAGGACAAACAGTTTCATCTTCCTATAAGCCAGCAGTTTTAGAGAATGGTCTCAAAATACAAGTTCCACCATTTGTTGAGGCAGGAGATCTAATCATTTTAGACTCAAGAACAATTGAGTATATAAAAAAAATTTAATTTGATGAACTCTATTTCTCCAAACCTAAACATTATGATTAAAGCATGTGAAAAAGCATCAAAAGTAATTATTAGAGATTTTGGAGAAATTGAAAATTTACAAGTAACAAAAAAAGGACCAAGAGATTTTGTAACAAAAACTGACAAAAGAGTAGAAAAAATACTTATTGAAGAACTAAGTAAAGCGAAAAAAAATTACTCTTTTTTGACTGAAGAGAGTGGAAAAATAGAAAATAATGATAAAGATAAAATTTGGATTATAGATCCAATTGATGGCACAACAAATTTTTTACATGGAATTCCTCATTTTGCAATTTCAGTTGCACTAAGTATAGAAAATGAATTGAAATCTGCTTTAGTAGTTGATCCAATTAAAAATGAAATTTTTTTTGCAGAAAAAAACAGTGGGGCATATTTTAATAATCATAGAATAAGAGTGTCTAATAAAAGTGATTTAGAAGAATGTTTATTTTCATCTGATCAATACGGTTTAAAAACAATATTTCCAATTTTAAATATAAGGAATACAGGATGTACAGCACTAGATCTTGCTTATGTGGGATCTGGAAGACTAGATGGTTTTTTTCATAATAAAATTAATTTATGGGATATCGCTGCAGGATTGTTAATTGTTCAAGAAGCAGGTGGAACCACAAATGATATAAGAAAATATAATGAAAATAATATTAATATAAGAGTAGCAAGTAGCAGTATTTATACAAAAATGATGAAAAAATTGGCTAACTTTTAATTGTTTTTATTAAACTTTTTGCTATAAAACCGCCTATGAAAAAAAATTTACATCCTAACTATCACGAAATAACTGTAGAAATGACAGATGGAAGTCAGTTTAAAACAAAGTCAACTTGGGGATCAAAAGGAGAAACTTTAAAACTTGAAATAGATCCAAAATCTCACTCTGCGTGGACAGGTGGAAAACAAAAAATTCTTGATAAAGGTAGAGTAAGTAAATTTAATAAGAAATTCCAAAACTTTAGATCAGATAACAAATAATGAATAATGCACCATTAATGCCAATGGCTACAGCTGTTTGGTTAGTAGAAAATACTTCTTTAACATTTAAGCAAATAGCAGATTTTTGTAAAATGCACGAGGTTGAAATTCAAGGAATAGCCGATGGAGAAGTCGCAAAAGGTATAGTTGGGTATAACCCAATTATTGCAGGACAACTTACAAAGGATGAAATTAAACTTTCATCAGAGGATAGCACTAGACCACTAGTTTTAAAACAGAATGAAATTAAAATCGACAATGATGGAAAAAAATCAAAAAAATATATCCCTTTATCAAAAAGACAAGATAAGCCAGACTCTGCCCTTTGGTTAATAAAGCAGCATTCGATTTTAAAAGATTCTCAGATAGCCAAATTAGTAGGAATCACAAAAAATTCAGCAACTGCTATACGTAATAAGAGTTATTGGAATTTTAATAATTTAAATGCTAAAGATCCTGTAGCTATGGGTTTATTTAATCAAAAAGATCTTTTGGATGCTCTTGAAAAAGCTGAGAGAAGAATTAAGAGAGAAAAAAAAGAAAAAGAAAAAGGTCAGATTTCTAAATAAGTATTATGAAATATAATAGACAAATAAGTTATAAAGTGCTAACAAATCGCTCTTTTGGAGGTAGTTATTAAAATAGAGGTTAAAGATAATAATATTGAGCAAGCTTTGAGAGTTTTAAAAAGAAAACTTCAAAGAGATGGTTTTTTTAAAGTAATTAAACTTAAAAACACTTACGAGAAACCATCCGAAAAGAAAAAAAGAATTCTTCAGGAAAACATTAAAAGAGTAAAAAAACTTAATAAGCTTAAAAATAGAATTTAATTACCGCGGGGTGGAGCAGCCTGGTAGCTCGCAAGGCTCATAACCTTGAGGTCGGCGGTTCAAATCCGTCCCCCGCAACCAATTATTATTAATTATGAAATTTATTTTTGGATGAAATCAAAATACTTGAGAGTTCCTTATGGACTAAGCGTTCATGGGAAAGATGAAATAAATGCTGTAACAAAAGTTTTAAATTCAACAACACAAATGGGTAAAAATGTAAGTGTTTTTGAAAAAAAAATTGCAAAACTATTCTCAAAAAAATATGGGCTTATGGTAAATTCTGGATCATCAGCTCTGATGCTTGCCATGGAAACTTTGGATATTCCAGAAGGTAGCGAGGTAATTACTCCCACGTTAACATTTTCAACAACAGTTGGGTATATTGTTCGTAATAAGTTAATACCTGTTTTTGTAGATGTAAAAGAAGGAACCTACTGTATAGATGAAAATAAAATTAAAAGTTTAATCACCAAAAAAACAAGAGCTATTGTTGCCCCACATCTAATGGGAAATATTGTAAATTGGGAAAAAATTGCTCCAATGTTAAAAAAAAGAGGGATATTAATAATTGAGGACTCGGCAGATACTCTAGGAGCAACATATAAAAATAAACCAACAGGTCATTATGCTGACATAAGTATAACAAGTTTTTATGGATCTCATATTATCAATTGTGCTGGTAATGGTGGAATGGTTTGTTTCAATGATAAAAAAAAATATATAAAAGCAAAATTATTACGATCATGGGGTAGAAGCTCATCCTTATTTGATGAAAAATCAGAAAAAATTGAGAATAGATTCAATATTGAATTAGATGGTATACAATATGACAAAAAATTTGTATTTGAAAAAATAGGACATAATCTAGAGCCTTCAGAATTAGGTGCGGCTTTTGGATTAGTTCAACTAAAAAAACTAAAAAAAAATTTACAAAAAAGAGAAATTAATTTTAAGCTGCATACTAATTATCTAAAAAAATATTCAAAATATTTTATTTTACCAAAACAATTACCATTATCAAAATCTGGATGGTTAGCGTATCCAATAACAATTACCAAAGATGCACCTTTTACAAGAACACAATTACAAATTTTCTTGGAAAAAAAGAATATTCAAACAAGAGTGGTCTTTACAGGAAATATATTAAGACAACCTGGTTTTAAAAATATCAAAGCTAAAAGAAATAAATCAGGCTATCCAGAGGCTGATAAAGTTATGAAGAATGGTATTTTAATTGCATGTCATCATGGTCTTACAAGCAAAATGATAAATCATATTCATAAGTCAATTGATGAGTTCATAAAGAAAAATACCAATTAGTTAATTCTGAATTTGGATTTTTTACTATCTTTTAAGAAACCTTTTACAGTCTCTTTAGTAAGTGTCTTATAATTTTTTCCAAACTTTTCTATTTGTTCTATAATTGCTGGCGGCACAGTAATGATGTGACAGCCAAGTTGTTTTGCCTGCAAATAGTTATAGGGCTCTCTTACACTTGCCCATAGTATTTCAACATTATTAAGTTTTCTAGACAACTTAATGGATTTTACAAACTCTGGTACTGGATCTATCCCAGTATCTGCTGCTCTACCTGCAAATATAGAAATAATTACTTTAGATTTTTTGTTAATTATTTTTAAAATTTTTTTAGTCTGAGCGTAGCTATAAACTGCGGTTATATTGAGTTTAATTTTTTTGTTACTTAATTCTTTGATTATTTTTCCCATAAATTTACCTTTTGAATTTGTAACAGGTACTTTGACAAAAACATTTTTTGACCATTTGTTAATCTCAATTGCTTGACGCTTCATTTCGAAATAATCATCACCAAATACCTCTAAAGATACTGGTTTTTTTAAACAAATTTTTAGTATTTTCTTTGAATATGATGCATAATCCTTAGCGCCTGCTTTTCTCATTAGGCTAGGATTAGTTGTAAAACCTTTAACTATTTTCTTTTTATTAAATTTTTTAATTAATTTTAAATCCGCAATATCGCAGTAAATTTTTGTTTTCAATTTTAGCCTACAAATTTTTTGTAATATCTTCTGTCATTTTTTTTGCATCTGCAAATAACATTAAAGTATTTTCCTTATAAAATAGATCATTGTCTATTCCAGCATAACCTGGCGAAAGACTTCTTTTGACAAAGAGTACTGACTTACACTTTTCAACATCCAAAACTGGCATACCATAAATGGGACTTTGAGGGTCAGTTTTTGCAACTGGATTAGTTACATCATTTGCTCCTATCACAAAAGCAACATCTGCGTTGGCAAAATCATTATTTATTTCTTCAAGCTCAAATACTTCATCGTATGGTACATTTGCTTCAGCTAATAAAACATTCATGTGACCTGGCATTCTTCCTGCCACTGGATGAATTGCGTAAGAAACTTTAATATCGTTTTTTTTGAGGGTATCTACCATTTCTCTAAGTGCATGTTGAGCTTGAGCAACCGCCATTCCATAACCTGGAACTATAATAACTGAAGAAGCATTTTTCATCAAAAAAGCAGCATCATCTGCGTTTCCACTTTTAACTGGTCTCTGCTCTTTATTTTCAGATTTGGTATTTTGATCAGTAGCCCCAAATCCACCAAGTATTACATTGAAAAAAGAACGGTTCATTCCTTTACACATAATATATGACAAAATTGCACCGGAAGACCCAACTAAAGCTCCTGTAATTATTAGTGCAGTATTTTCTAAAGTAAAACCAATACCAGCAGCTGCCCAACCTGAATATGAATTAAGCATAGAAATAACTACTGGCATATCTGCACCACCAATTGGAATTATTAGAAGGAAACCAATTAAGAATGATACTATCAATAATAACCAAAAAAAGTTAGATGACTGTGTTGAGCAGAGCAAATATATTAAAATTATAATTGATATTAATATTAATGCATTAAGCGGATGTTGACCTTTAAATGTTATTGGTGAACCCGACATTAATCCTTGGAGCTTTAAAAATGCAATAATCGAACCCGAAAAGGTTATCGCTCCAACTGCTGCTCCAATAGACATTTCTATTAAACTTCCTAGTTTTATGCTTCCTGGAAATCCCAGATTAAAAGCCTCTGGATTTACAAATGCTGATATAGCTACAAATACTGCAGCTAGACCAACTAAACTATGAAAACCAGCCACAAGCTCGGGCATTGCTGTCATAGGGATTTTGTATGCAATAAATGCTCCAACTATTCCTCCTATTAACAAGAAGATTAAAACATATATGAAACCACTTGAAAAATTACCGATAGAAAGGAATGTTACTATTATTGCTATAACCATCCCCAATATTCCAAACAAATTCCCTTTTCTGGATGTCTCTGGTGATGAGAGTCCTCTTAGCGCTAATATAAATAATACACCTGATATGAGGTAAAAAATTGCTGATAAATTTGGAGATATCACTATTTATCCTTTTTCTTTTTTTTGTACATAGCAAGCATTCTTTGTGTTACCAAAAAACCACCAAAAATATTTATAGCAGCTAAGCATATTGCTAAGAACCCGAATATACTTGAAATATTAAATACACTCCCAGAATTACCTGCAAGTCCAGCAATTATTGCTCCAACGATAATGACGGATGATATTGCATTAGTTACTGACATTAAAGGCGTATGTAATGAAGGTGTGACACTCCACACTACATAGTATCCAACAAATATTGAAAGGATAAAAATACTTAATCTAAATATTAAAGGGTCAATTTCCATATTTCTACTTAATAAGAGTTTTCTCTATTATTTCGTCTTTAAAGTTAATATTTATTTTTTTATTATCTTTATCTATTAAGTTTAAGACAAAATTAAAAACATTTTTAGAATATAAACTAGAGGCTGATACTGGCAATTTATTAAGTATATTTGAGTCTCCCATAATTTTTACTCCATTTCTATCAACAATTTTATCCTTTTCAGTAAAAGATGTATTTCCACCCTGAACAGCTGCAAGATCATAAATAATTGATCCTCGTTGCATATTATTTATCATATTTTCTTTTATAATTATTGGTGCTTTTTTTCCAGGTATTAGTGCAGTGCACACAACAATATCTATTTTTTCTAAAGTTTCAGTGAGAAGATCTTCTTGTTTTTTTTTAAAATCGTCTGAAGTTTCTTTTGCATATCCTCCTGCAGTTTCAAGATTTTCTGCTCCCTCAACCATCAAAAATTTACCACCGAGACTTTCAACTTGTTCTTTTGATGCTATTCTTACATCTGTCGCATAAACAATAGCGCCCATTCTCTTTGCTGTGGCTATAGCTTGAAGACCAGCAACACCAGCCCCTACAACCATTACTTTTGCTGCAGGAACTGTGCCTGCTGCAGTCATCATCATTGGTATTGCTTTTTCAAAATTTGCAAATGATTCAAGAACTGCCTTATATCCAGCTAAGTTCGCTTGAGATGATAATATATCCATAGACTGAGCTCTAGTAATTCTTGGAAGAAGTTCCAATGAAAAAAGATTTATTTTTTTTTTTGCCAAATTATCTAATTTTTCCTTATTTATATATGGATCCAGAGTACCAATAAGTATTTGATTTTCTTTAATTTGTGAACTTAGTTCGTCTGAAATCATTCCTAATTGAACAATAATGTCTGCCTTATTGATTATATCTTTTTCATTTTGTTCTATATTCACTCCTAAATTCTTATAATCTTGGTCATCAAAGCCTAAGTGTTTACCATAGTCTTTGGATAAACAAACTTTAAATCCAAAATCTAAATATTTTTTAGCGACCTCTGGTGTTATTGATATTCTTTTCTCAAATTCTTTATTTTCTGAAATTGACGCAATTATCATAATTTATTTTTTTAAAACTATTTTTGTCTAGCTTTGAATTTAGGATTTTTTTTATTAATTATGTATACTCTGCCTCTTCGTCTAACTAATTTAGAATTAAGGTCTCGTTTTTTTAGAGATTTAAGTGAACTAGCAATTTTCATAATTAAATTTTAGTCTTAATAAACGAAGTTACATAATCTTTCAAACTTATTTTTCCAAATTTTTTAAAAACTCTGTTTTTTATTGAAATATTTGTTAATGCAGATGCATATCTCTCACCTTTTCTGCTAGGCAAATATTTAATTTTACTCTTAAACATTTTTGCCACATCTATAATTCTATAGGACTTTTTATGTGAAATACTATAATGAGCACATTTATTCAGCTTCCAAGCTAAAAAACAAACTTTTACAGTATCTGTGACATGAGTAAATCTTCTCGACTGGTTGCCAGGCTTTACAACTGTTAATGGTTTTTTTTTTAGAAATTGTTTTTCAAATATTCCAATAACTGTTGCCATTTCGCCATCTCTGATTTGTCTTTTGCCATAAACATTATAAAAATAAATTATTTCAAATTTAAAATTAAACCATTTTTTTAAATTTTCTAACAATTCAAGATTTTTTGCTTTTGTAAAAGCATAAGGAGAAAGATTTTTGTCTACCCCTTTATTTCCCAGACTAGCCGAGGTTGCTGAATAAATTAACTTAATCTTATTATCTAAGCAAAACTTAAAAACTTCTTTTGTACCAGTTGAATTTGAATGGAAACATTTATTAAAATGTTTAAAACTTTGGTATATCCTTGCAAATTCACCAAAGTGAAAAATGCAAATTATTTTTTTTTTGTAACTTTTTAAAATCTTAAATATATTTACAGTATCACCTCTTAAATATTTTATTCTTTGGGACAAAATATGATTATTCCTAGATCCGCTTGAATAGTTATCTATACTAATAAAATTATATTTTGTTTTTTTAACTAAAAATTCTATGAGATTAGAACCAATAAACCCAGCACCTCCAGTTATAACTATAAATTTTTTCATCTGGGTATTTTAGCCTGGCAATGTCCTACTCTTCCATGTCTTAAGACAAAGTACCATCGGCGCAGAAAGGCTTGACTTCCGAGTTCGGAATGGGATCGGGTATGACCCTTTCGCAATAATCACCAGGCAAAGTTTTATACATATAAAATACCTAACTGTAAAGAGATCTAAATTATAAAATAATTTAAAATTATTGTTGATTATTAACAGATTTTTAAATTATCAATTTTTAATTAGTATGACCTTGTATACTTATTTGAGTTATCTCCTGAGCTTATCTGATCATATATCCATTGATAAGTTTTTTCTAAACCATCTTTGAGCTTTATGTTTGGTGACCATTTTAAATCATTAATTAATTTTGTATTATCACTGGATCTTCCTCTTACTCCTTTTGGTTTGTCTAATAGATATTTTTTCTCTACTTTATAATCAGCTATATCCTCAATTATTGAAATCATTTGATTAATACTTACTTGCTCATCACTTCCCAAGTTATAAGGATCTTTTAAATTAGAATTAAAAATTTTTTTTGTTCCTTCTAGGCAATCATCTATAAACATAAAACTTCTTGTTTGTTCTCCATCACCCCAAACCTCAATTTTGTTAATATTATTTTTTTTTGCTAAACAAATTTTTCTACATAAAGCAGCTGGAGCCTTTTCTCTTCCTCCATCATAAGTTCCTAATGGACCGTATACATTGTGATATCTGACAATTCGTGTTTGTAATCCAAAATCTTCAGTAAAATGCCTACACATACGCTCGCTAAAAAGTTTTTCCCAACCATAACCATCTTCTGGTTCTGCTGGATAAGCATCTTCTTCTTTCAATCCAGGGATAAAAACATCCATTTGTTTAGTAGCATTGTAAACACATGCACTTGATGAAAAAAAATATTTTTTAACTTTGTTTTTCATAGATGCTCTTAATAAGTTGGTATTTATTAATACTGAAAGCATGCATTCAGCTTTATTATTTTCAATAAAACCCATACCACCCATATTACAAGCCATATTGTAAATATAATCGACCTCTTGAGAAACTTTTAAACAATTTTCATATTCTTTTAAATCAAGAGAGTAATTTTTATTTTGATCAAAAACTTGAAACCAATATTCCAATGGTTTTATGTCAGCGCAAATTACTTCGTGCCCTTCTTTCATAAGGGAGTCAACTAAATGACCTCCTATAAAACCTCCAGCACCACATACAAGATATTTTGACATTTTTAAATCTTTACATAACAATTTTGATAAAAGCAAATTTTATTTATTACTAATTAAAATTAAATTATTTAATTTTAAAAAAATAAATATCAAATAAAAACCTGACCCATGAATTAATACTCTATCTAATGTTAATGGCATTAACATAATTATGTCCATGTTGGTCTGGAAGTATATTGCGTAAATCAAGCCAACATATAATATTATTAATACATTATTTAGATTCAGAAACTTTTCTCCCTTAAAATAGTCATAGATTATTAATACTAAAATTAATAACCAAATTGGATATTTGACCATCCCTTTAAATATTTCGTACGTAATTAGGTAAAATGTTTCTATAAAAATTCTAATATCTAAGTATTTCAGTAAATTTTGATGAAAAATATTTTCATTAAGACTAAAACTTCCATGATAAGTAGTTCTAATTTCTTGCATAGAAATTATAGATATAATTATTAATATTATAAATGCTATTTTATAAATTTTAGATATCTTAAAAAAAAAGATTAAAATTAAAGTTAAAATTATTGAATAAAATAAACCTTCTTGCTTTACCCACATCATTAACAACAAAGTTAAAAAGGAGAAAATAATTAAGCTCTTATTTCGACTTTTATCATTCAAGAATATTGTTAATGAAAAGGAATAAAATAAAAAAAATAAAAAATATTCTTGGTATCCCCCAATTAAAAATCTGTCAAAAGTAAAAAATATCAAGAATAAAATAGACAAGACAAGTATTTCAATTTTAATATTTTTAATTCTATGACTTGCAGAAAAGAAAGGTAATAAAAAAACAAAAATAAAAAATAATCTTCCATAATACTCATTATTAATTGGATTAATTGACCAAAAAAAATTCCAAATATAAGAACCTAAATGTGGATAGTATGCCATTGGCATATTTTTTAAATTTTCAAAACTTCCTAATTGATTATAATTCATTGCTTTCCAGTACCAGTGAGCGATACCATCCCAGGTAAGTTTTGGATCACTAGCCATCAAAAAAGAGAGTGATAAAAAACAAACAATAAAAAAAAGAAAAATTTTATAATTATTTTCAAATATAAAATTACTCCAAGTTAATCTTAAACTTGATAAAAAACTTAATAAATTTAATAAAATTATAAAACTATAAATAAAGTAAATGTTTATTTGATAAAAAGAGAAAAATAATAAAATTGTAGTATTTAATAGAGTATTAAAAACTAATAAGTCAAAGATGTAAATATCTTGATTTATAAATTTTTTACAAATTTTAAAATTTAGCGGTCCTAAAAAAAATAGTAAAATTATAAATATTTGAAAAAAAATAGATAAAATTTCAATCATCTTGTTATGTAGTAACAATTATTTAAAGAGTGATCTATATCAAATCCTTGATCTAAATATTGTTGAAGATTAATTTTTTCTGCTCCTATAAGAATAATTTTATTAAAATTATTTTCTTTCTTAATATTATAAAAATATCCATCAATGGGAGGCTGGTTATTAAAATTTTTTACTTTAATATTATCTTCTATTTTAAACTCATTTTTAATGTATTTAAAATATCCATACCCCTCATTTTCACAATATCCAGAATATTTAATCATTCTTGTTGTATAATCATTTTTAAGGATAATAAAGAAATTAGTGAAAAATTGAAATTGATGTAAAGTTACAAAAAATATTATAAATAAGAAAAAATTCTTTTTAAAAAAATTCATAATGAATAAAATTAGCTTTATAATACCAGTGTTTAACGAAGTAAAGACAGTTAGAAAAGCTATCCAGGAGGTACTTGATCTTTCAATTGATAATAAAGAGATAATAATTATAGATAATGGTTCAAATGATGGAAGTGTTGAAGAAATAAATTACTTTAAAAATTTAAAAAATGTAAAAATTTTTTTAAAAAAGAATAATACAGGTTATGGAAGTTCAATTAAAAAAGCGATTGAATTATCTTCTGGAAAATATGCATACATACAATATGCAGATTTAGAATATGATATTAATTCGTGTTTTGAGATGTATGAAAAATCAGAAATAAATAAATATGATGTTGTATTCGGCTCAAGGTTTAATCAAAGTTTAAAAATCAATCTTAATCTCTTTACTACAATCAAACAAAAGCCATCCTACTTGGCAACTTTTATTTGTACATTTTTAATTAATTTTTTTTATAAAAAAAATTTTAAAGATATTATAGGAGGAAAATTTTATAATTTAGACAGATTAAGACAAATTAAAATAAATTCAAATGGTCAAGGATTTGATTTTGAACTTGTAAGCAAGCTATGTAAACTGAAATTTTGCATAGGAGAGATTTTTGTAAATTATAAACCGAGAAAAAATTCAAATGAAAAAAAAATAAAATTTTATCATATGTTCGTAGCATTATATCAAATATTCAAAGTGAAGTTTTTTAACTAACTATTAAATTTTTTAGTATTATCTTTAACTTAAAATAAATATTTAAGTCTTTTTTATGAAAATATTATGATTGTTATCATGATTAGGATGATTTAATAAAGTAACATAAGAAATAAATATGAAATTGGTAATTTTAGCAGGTGGTAGAGGATCTAGAATAAGCGAAGAATCAATAGTGAAACCTAAACCATTAATTGAAATAGGCGGTATGCCAATTATTTGGCATATAATGAAAATTTATTCGTCATATGGGATAAAAGATTTTATTATATGCTGTGGATACAAAGGATATTTAATAAAAGAATATTTTTCAAATTTTTTTTTACATTCATCAGATGTAACTATAAATTTAAAAAAGAACTCAATAAAAATTCATAAAAAGAACTCTGAAGATTGGAATATTACATTAATAAACACAGGTGAAGATACAGAGACTGGAGGCAGAATTCTAAAAATAAAAAAATATGTCGATAATACTTTTTGTCTAACTTATGGAGATGGATTATCAAATATAAACATAAGAAAATTAATTAACCAACACAAAAAATGTAAAAAAGCAGCTACAATGAGTGTTGTCCTTCCATCAGCTAGGTTTGGAGCTGTAGAAATAGATAAAAACAAAAAAATTAAAAAATTTGTTGAAAAACCTAAAGGTGACAAACAATGGGTGAATGGTGGATTTTTTGTATTGAACAAAAAGATTTTTAATTATCTAGGTGACAGCAAAACAGTATGGGAAAAAGAACCTTTAGAAAATCTTGCAAAGGACGATGAACTAATGTCTTTTAAACATGAAGGATTTTGGCAACCTATGGACACTTTGAGAGATAAATTATTATTAGATAAGCTTTGGAATGAAAATAAAGCTAAATGGAAAATTTGGTGAATGAAACACTAACTTATAAAAAATAATAAAGTGTAAAATGATTGAGTCAAATATACAAAAAATTATTAGAAAAGAAATTTTAACTATAACTAACAAAACTAAATCACCTCATATAGCCAGCAATCTTTCTATTGTTGATATTTTAGTTGTAATTTATAAATATTTTGTAAAAAAAAATAATAAAAATAAATTTATTCTAAGTAAAGGACACGCATGCCTCTCATTATATTGTGTACTCCACTTTTTTAACTATTTCTCAAAGAAAACACTTTATACTTTTTCTAAAAACAAGTCGAAACTGATGTCTCATGCAAGTCATAAAGTTCCGGGTGTTATATTTTCAACTGGTTCTTTAGGGCACGGTTTACCTTTTGCTGCGGGTAAAGCGTATGTTAACAAAAAAGATAATATTTACTGTTTAATTAGTGATGGAGAAATAAATGAAGGATCAAATTGGGAGGCATTAATGTTTATAGGTCATCACAAATTAAATAATATCAAAATTATTTTAGATTATAATAAAATACAAAGTTTAGATTTTGTAAAGAATGTAATCGATTTAGAGCCTTTAAAAAAAAAATTAAATTCATTTGGATTTTATGTTTCGAAAATAGATGGTCACAATTATAAATTACTTAAATCTGTGATAGGAAAAAAAACAAATAAACCTCACTTTATAATTACAGACACAATTAAAGGAAAAGGTGTCAAATTCATGGAGAATTCTGTTTTATGGCATTATAAGCCACCAGATAATGATCAACTAAATAAGGCAATTAAAAAATTATGAGAAAAAAATTTATAGAAATTATTTATAATAAAATGAAGACAAACAAAAAAATTTTTTTAATTGTTGGTGATCTTGGATTTAATCTTGTTGAGCCAATTTATAAAAGCTATCCAAAAAATTTTTTAAATGTTGGAATAGCGGAACAAAATATGGCTGGTATTGCAGCAGGTATTGCTTCAGAAGGATATCACGTATTTATCTACTCTATAGCAAATTTTCCAACTTTCAGATGTGCTGAACAAATTAGAAATGATATTGACTATCATAATTTAAATGTAACAATTGTCTCTGCTGGAGCAGGATTGAGTTATGGATCTTTAGGATATAGTCATCACGCACTACAAGATTATGCTTTAATGAGAAGTTTTCCTAACATGGAAATAATATCTCCAGGTGATGATAATGAACTTCAAGATGGGTTAAGCTATTCTTTTAAAAATCCTGGTCCAAAATATTTAAGATTAGAAAAAGATAATAAAAAAATATTTAATTACAAATGGAAAAAAAAATATAAGTTTGGGGGATTAAGAAATATAAAGTTTAAAAGTATCAACAAAGCTATAATAACAACTGGACCATGCATACAAAAAGCTGTTGATTTATCTAATAAAAAGAAATTTAAAGAGTTTAGTATTTATAGTTTGCCTATTTGGTCAATGAAAAGCAAAAAAAAAATTAAGAAACAAATTAGTAAATTTAAAAAAATATTGACAATCGAAAACCATTTAGAAGATGGTGGATTTTCTTCTTGGATGAGAGAAGTTAATGGAGCAAATACAAATATACAAATTTCTTCGATGTCACTTTCAAGCAAAGTGATAGGAAAAGTAGGAAGTCAGGACTTTTTGGAAAACCAGTATTATAAAATTAGATAATATTAATGATGAAAATCAGTGAATTTTAAGTTGTTTCATTTTTTATTTAAAAAAGCTTAGTTAAAGTTTTTAAAGAAATAGAAAGTTTCCAAATAAGTAAAATAATTTTAAAGAGAAATAAAAAATAAATTTAAAAAAATTAGCCTAATTTCTTAAGATAATCCTTTATTTGTTTTTTTGAAATAATATTTAAATTTTTATAGTTATTTAATGATCTATACCACTCTGATGTAAGGCTTAACATTTTATTAATATTATATTTTGGTTTCCATCCTAAAATTTTTTTAGACTTTTCACTATTAAGTGCCAAATATTTGCTCTCCTTTATATGGTTTTTTTTAGATATTATTTTAACTTGGTTTTTGTTTAAATTATTTAAAATAGTGATGAAATCTTTAACCTTAATATTATTTATATCCGGGCCGAAATTCCAAGCACCTTGTGTAGATTTTTTATGTTTTACCGCTAAAATTAGATAACCAAAAACAACATCTAAAATAAATTGCCAAGGTCTAGTCGAGTGAGCATTTCTTATCTTTAACCTTTTTTTAGAGTAAAAAGATTTAAAATAATCTGGAACAATCCGATTTAATGAAACATCTCCACCTCCTATAATATTTCCTGCTCTTGCTGTAGAAATAAATAAATTTTTTTTTTTAAATATATAATCTCGGTATGTATCCACTATCAGCTCTTGAGCGGCTTTACTTGTGCTATAAGGGTCGTTTGCTCCAATAGGATCACTTTCAATAAAATATTTTCTATTATTTGGATTATTTTTATAACATTTGTCTGAAGTAATTACGATTATTGACTTGATGTTTTTTAAATTTTTACAACTATCTAGTAAATTTATTGTTCCAATTACATTTGTTTCAAATGTATAAGAAGTATTTTTATAAGCCTCACTCACCAAAGGTTGTGCAGCCAAATGAAATATGATTTCAGGATTTATTTTTTTAATAAAGTTTGAAGTTTTCTTGACATTCCTTATGTCAAAAAGTGCTTCACCTTTTAATTTTTGTTTAATATATAATGCGTTGTAGGCTGCATTTTTATTTTTCTCATTTAAGGATAATCCATAAATTTTTGCACCAAGGAGATCAAGAACAAATGTCATCCAAGAACCTGTGAACCCTGAGTGACCAGTTATTAATATTTTTTTTTTATTAAAAAAGTTTTCAAGTTTTTTTGATTTCATTTAAAAATACTATAATTGTTTCTAAACTTAAAAACTATAAAATATAAGTAAAATAATAAAGTAAGAATATTAATTAATAATGTTTCATTCTTAAAGTAAAAATTAAGAATAATTGGAAAGATAATCATTGAAACAATAATTAAAATTGTTTTGTTATATCCGTAAATATTAAGGAGATAATGATGTATATGATTTCTATCTGGACTAAAAGGATTAGACTTATTTTTAATCCTGATAATATATAATCTCAATAAATCAAGTCCAGGTAAATACATATATAAATATATCGAGTCTGAAAATTGAATAAGATTATTATTGTAATAGTATATAAAAAAGTATGAAAATAAAAAACCCAACGATAAACTACCACTATCTCCCAAAAAAAGTTTACTTCTAAAATTTAAATAATTAAAAATTAAAATACTAAAGAGCAACCCATAGAAAAAAATATTATTATTTTTAACTAATATTAAAACAAATAATAAGATGACTGAATAAATTCCATTTTGACAATTTATTCCATCAAACATATTGAATGCATTAATAAACAATAAAAAGAAAAGAATAGTAATTAAATTATCAAACATGCCTAGGTTTATATCAGATGTTGTAAATGAAAATTTAAGAACAGAAACGACTAAATTTTTGTCTAAATATAAAATTGGTGCAAGAATTAATATAGATAGTATTAATTTAACACCTGCTTTCATATTATATTTATCATCGTACAAGCCGAGTATAAAAAAACTGAAATAACCAAAAATAAAACTCCAATTATTAATTAAACCTAAATCGATTTCTATTATTTTCGAGAAAAAAATTAAAAAAAAAATATTTAAAAAAATAAGTATTCCGCCGACAAGTGGAACTGGAAATTTATGTTTCTTCCTATCATTAGGTTTATCATAAATGTTTATTATTTTGACGATTTTTTTATATTTTATGTAAAAAATAAGATTAAGTAAAATTTGGAGGAATAAAAGAAAGAAAATATTATTTTGATAAATCATTATTTATTAATGCATAATAAATACCAATTGGAAGAAAATAAATAAAAGATAAATAATTATTATAAAAGCTTCCTGTTGGTATAAATGGAAATAAATTTATAAAGAAACATATATTTAACATTAATATTCCATTGTAATAATCTCTATTTGAAGATAAAGATTTAATAAGGTATTTTAGTGAACCAATTAATACAAAAATAAATACAGTTAAAACAATCAAGAAAGACAATATACCAGTTTCAGACAATAACTGTAAATAAGTGTTATGTGGATGAGTATTGCATCCATCTACAAATTGGTCTTTAGGAATTTTTGCTAATAATTGACCTTTGCTTACCTTAAATGAGTTTAAGTGTTCGACTTTAAAAAAAAGGAATAGATCCCTAGTATTTGAGGGCAATAAATATAAATGTCTAGGAATAAGATTAAATTCATCGGTTGCTCCTCCTTTTGTATAAAAATGGTTTAACTTTTCACTGCCTAATTGAAAATAAGGTGAGAAATTTGACTGATTTATATAATTAGTAATATCTGGGGGTATACTTTTATCAAATATTAAAAGAAAATTTCTTTTAGATGTATTCTCTCTAATGACTAATGCCTCTCCATCTGTGAATGATACAAGATCTTTTGACTGTCTTAATTGATCTTTAATTATTTCTTTAGAATAGACTTCAAGTTTACATAAATCTCGAAATGATTTTATACCTGCTCCTAAAAATTTGTGATCCATAAAAATCTTCCAAGCTGTCGTGTAATGATTCTGGTGTCTCTCGCTAAATATATAAAATTTTTTTTGCTCCTTATCATAAAATTGACTTATTGTATGATATATGAGTCTTTCATTATTTATTTTTCCACTTATAATACCTACACACACCATAATTAAAAAAATCAAAAAATTAATACGAAAATGTTTTAAAAAAGATAATGTTAAAATTGTAATTATAAACAAAAAGAATGCTGTTCTTTCAGAACTTAAAAATATCATAATAAAACTTATGAAAGATAAATAATAAATATAAAATTTTTTATTTTTTAAAGTTGAAAAAAAGATTAGAGACAAAGCAATAGGTAACATTCTTGCCGTATAGCTACCAAGTATTAATTCATCATCGAAAAAAGAAGAGACTCTGTTAAAGTAATATTCATATCCAAGAATATTATTTCCTGACCAATACTGTAAATTTGAATCAAAGAATAAAATTGTAAAAATTATTATTAATAAAATACAGAAAAAATCGATATTTTTTTGATTTTGAAATATGAAATAGGTAAATAATATTAAGGCAAGAAAACGTAAATATGAAACTGATTTTATTAATGATTCATGAGGGTCTATAGAAAACATGCTTGATATTATTATTAAGATGTAAAATACAAAGAAGAATAAAAATGATTTTTTATAAATATTAAATACTTTTGCTATTTCATACTTTTTTGAAAAAAGATATATGATCATTAAAAATAAGGAAATTTCAGGTATTAATGGTCCAAAAATAAGGCCTAATGGTATAATCAACATAAGAGTTAAATTATAAATTGGATATATATTTT
>CACEDU010000014.1 GCA_902558435.1 uncultured Pelagibacteraceae bacterium
CACCAAAAATATTTCTTTCTCTAAATTTTAATTTAACAATACCTTTTGCATCCATTAGTTCAATCTTGTCTGCCTTCTTAGCTATTGAGTTTAATGGTTTTTCTAAAAAATTTTCTAAATCCTCACCTATCCAAAATACAATATCTGCGTTTTGTAGCATTTTTGCGTGCGAAGGTTTCATGGCAAATCCATGTGGAGAAGCATAGCCATCAACTATTAAATCAGGTTTAGCCACACCATCCATTAAATAGCTAACTAGAGAGTGTATTGGTTTGATTGATGCTACAACTTTAATGTCAGCATTTGCTGATGTAAATAAAGTTAAAAATGATAATATTGTAAAGATTATTGAGGATTTTTTTAAGTTTTTCATAATATTTGGTTTTTGTTAAATGTTATAATATAACGCTGTGTAATAATATAACATTTATAAGTCAAGGAAATAAATGAGCATAGAAAATAATGTTTTGGTAAAGTTAAATAATGTTGGTTTAAAACAAAACCAAAAGTGGCTTGTTCAAGGTGTTTCTCTTCAGGTTGAAAAAGGTAAAATTGTTACTTTAATTGGTCCTAATGGATCTGGCAAAAGCACGACTGCAAAAATTGCACTAGGGTTTTACAAAAATATAGAGGGAAACGTAGAAAAATACACTAGTAATATTGGATACGTTCCCCAAAAAATTTCAATAGATTGGACATTGCCGCTAAGAGTTAATGATCTGATGCTTTTAACAGAAAATTTAAGTGACGAAGTCATAAATGAATCATTAACATTAACGGGTGTTAAGCACCTTAAGGATAAAAGTTTAGCTAACTTGTCTGGTGGAGAATTTCAGAGAGTGTTACTTGCCAGAGCAATATCAAAAAAACCAGATTTATTAGTTCTTGATGAGCCAGTACAAGGTGTTGATTTCACAGGAGAAATTGAATTATATGAACTAATCAAAGAGCTATCATTAAAACTAAATTGTGGGATTCTACTAATATCTCACGATCTTCATACAGTAATGAGTGCAACTGACCATGTTGTTTGCTTAAACGGTCATGTATGCTGCTGCGGGAGTCCGAGTGAAGTTGCAAAAAATAGTGAATACAAAGCTTTGTTTGGTGAACAAGCTTCACAAACTTTAGGAATTTACGAACATAAACATGATCATGTTCACACTACAGACGGAGAAATAAAAAAAAAATAGTATGTTAGATGATTTTTTTATAAGAGCACTAGTTGCAGGGATAGGTATTGCTTTTGTTGCAGGCCCTCTTGGTTGCTTTGTTGTATGGAGGAGATTATCTTATTTTGGTGATACACTTGCCCACTCTGCATTGCTCGGTGTAACAATTGCATATTCATTAGAATTTAATATCGCTGTTTCAATATTTTTAATTTCATCGGTAATTGCATTAATTTTAATACAACTACAAAGAAAAACTAATCTACCAAGTGATGCATTGTTAGGTCTTCTAGCTCACTCATCATTGGCAGTTGGATTAGTGGTTATTGGATTTTTAACCTTTATTAGATTTGATATAATGGGATTACTGTTTGGAGATATTTTAGCAGTTAACAAAAAAGACTTGTTTATTATATGGTTTGGTGGCGCTTTAATATTAATAACTTTAAAAATAATCTGGAAACCATTATTTGCATCTACAGTTAATTATGAATTAGCTGAAGCAGAAGGTTTAAATCCTGATAGAGCAAAAGCGGTGTTTACAGTCTTATTGGCTGCAATAATTGCCATTTCAATAAAATTAGTTGGAGTTTTATTAATCACTGGAATGTTAATTATACCAACTGCTATGGCTAGAAATCTTTCAGATAATCCACAAAAAATGGTTATTTTTTCAATAATTGGAGGATTGTTATCAGTGTTTATAGGATTGTTCTCCTCGTTAGAATTTAATACACCGTCTGGTCCATCCATAATTGCTGCAGCTCTAGTGTTGTTTGTTTTTTCATTACTTAAAGTTAAACAAACGATACAATTGAAAAATTAATGGAATATTATAAAAAATAATTAAATGCAAAAACAAGAAACATTAACTAAAAACCAAAAAATAATTTTAGATTTAATAGAAAAATCTGATCAACCATTAAAAGCATACTCAATTTTATTTGATGTTAAAAAAAAAGGTATTAATGCTCCTTTGCAAGTTTATAGAGCGTTAAACAAACTAGTCAAAATCGGAAAAATTCATAAAATAGAAAGTAGAAACGCTTTCATCGCTTGTAAAAATTCAAAATGTCAAATTGCTAATGCTACTATTTTTTCAATTTGTGAAAGTTGTGAAGATGTAACTGAAATTCATGATCATAAATTATCAGAACACCTAAGAGATTTTAAAGATAATAAAGGAATGAAATACAATAAATACAATTTAGAATTTTTTGGTCTGTGCAAGAAATGCGTTTAAAAAAATGAAAATTGAATATTATTTTAGTGTCCTATCTCCGTTTAGTTATTTAGGAGCTGATAGATTTACAAAGATAGTAAGCAAATATAATTTAGAGGTTATAGAAAAACCACTTGATTTAGTTGGCGAAATATTTCCAAATACTGGTGGATTGCCAGTTCCTAAAAGACATCCTGCTAGACAAAAATATAGACTTGTAGAACTGGAGAGAATTTCAAATAAACTAGGTTTGCCGATTATTAAAAAGCCAAAATTTTTTCCACCTAAAGACCCACACTTACCAGCAAAATTTGTAATAGCTTCAAATAAATTGGGTAATAAACTTCATTTTGGAAATGAATGTTTAAAATATTTATGGTCTATGGATAAAGATCTTTCTGATCACAATACACTTCAGGAAATTTGTGAAAAATTAAATTTAAACTTTGAAGAAATGAAGAAATTAGCTTTATCTGAAGATGTAAACTTGGAATATCAAAAAAATTCAAAAGATGCGGTTGATAATGATGTATTTGGCGCTCCTTCGTATGTCTTAAGTAATGAGATTTTTTGGGGTCAAGATAGATTAGATTATCTTGAAGATGCATTAAATAAATAATTTAAAATTAATAAATTTTATTAATAATTTAATTAAGCATTAATAAAAACTAATTTTAACAAATCTTTAATATAATATTATCATAATTTAAAATGATAATAAATTTAAAAAAAAAGGAGAGAAAATGACTGCAAATATCAGAATATTAAAATGGACAAGCACAGTTTTGACACTTTTAGGAATATTAACTTTTTATTTAGATTACTATCCTTATAGCATGATACCTCACAGTTTAGGTATAATCGGTTGGACTATTGTTGGTACCATTACAAAGGATAAACCTCTATTAACAAATTTTTCACTACAAATCCCGATAATGATTGCAGGTATAATTAAGTATTCTTATACAACTGGGTTATTTTAACTTACTTGGATTCCGTTTGACCAAACATTTTTTACAACTGGTAAATTTTGATAAATTTTAAACCTTATTAAATCTGCTCTCTTATTATTGTCAATGGAACCCCTGTCATTTAAATTTGTAGCTATAGATGGAGCGTGACTAGCTGCTGCAAATGCTTTTGGAAGATTATCAATTTCTAAACCCCATTTGACAACAGATATAATTAATGATGATGGAATATAATCTGAGCTTAAGATATCTAAACAATCATTTTCTAAGAGTTCTTTTGCAGATATATTGCCAGAGTGTGAACCTCCTCTAAGTAAATTAGGAGATCCCATCATAACTTTAATATTGTAATCTTTAGAAGTTTTGGCTGCTTCTAATGTTGTTGGAAATTCAGCCAATTTTACTCCATATTTATTTGAATTATGAACATCATTTTCTGTGGTATCGTCGTGACTAGCCAAAATACAATCATATGATGATTTAAATTCTAAAATTTTATCTATGTGTTTCTTGCTATTTTTTTTTTGAAGATTTTTTAAGTGATCAAAATGAATTTCCATTTCATTTTCTGTCATACCGTGTTTAATTGAAAGATATTCTTTGTACTTATCTATAACTCTAAATTGCCTCTGACCTGGTGTATGATCCATTATACTAATCAGTTTTACATCGTGAGTTTCATTGTATTCGTCTAATTCATCAATCAAATTCTCCGAACAAGTTTCAGCTCTTAAATGTATTTTGTGATCAATCTTGAGAATATTATCTTTTTTAAAACTTGAAATTATATCCGAACAATTTTTTGCATATTTTTTATATTTTCCTGTTTTTTCAATAGAACCAACTCTTAATGCATCAAAAACTGTAGTTATTCCAACAGATGCTAATTCTCTATCATGAGATAAAATTGCATTTTCTACTGGAAATGAAACTTTAGGTCTTGGTGTCATGTGTCTTTCAAGATTGTCAGTATGTAATTCAACCAATCCTGGCGAAATATAATCTTTTTCGCAGTCTATAGAACTTTTGTTATTACTTAATCCACTACTTATATCGACAATCTTGTTATCTTTAATCCTGATATGACCATGAACGATTTCATCTTTTTTAATTATCATGGCATTGTTTAAAATATATTCATGCATCACTTTTTAATACACATGAATTGTTACAAATATTTTAAATTAGAGAAAATTTATATAAGTATTATAAGTTGAATTATGAAAAAATATTCTAGATACGCTATTTATTATGCACCTCCAAAAGAGAGTAGTCTAGAAGAATTTGGCAGATATTGGTTCGGTTGGGATCCACTTAATGCAAAGTTAATAAATAACAAACATAGAATTAATTATCTAAACAGATTTGGAATTAAAAACTTAATAAACATAGATAAAAATGTTTTAATTGCAAAGAAATATGGGTTTCACGGCACACTTATTCCTCCTTTTAAACTAAACAAAAATTATAGTACCAATACATTATTTAAAAAAACTGAGGAAATAGCAAAAAAATTCAAAAAATTTAAATTTTATAAATTTAAATTAAAAAAAATGAATAATTTTTATGCTTTTGTTCAAAATAAAAAAAATAATAACATTAATAAGTTATCAAATAGACTAGTTAGAGAATTATTTAAATTTAGGTCACCTCTTACAAAAAAAGAAATTGATAGAAGAAATCCCTCTAAACTAAGTAAATTACAATTAAATATTTTATATAAATGGGGATACCCCTATTTAATGTCAGAATTTAATTTCCATATGACCCTTGCATCAGAGGTCACAGGAAACAAATTGTACCTTGAGTTAAAAAAAATTGAAAGAAACAAAGAAATCATTTTAAATGAAATAAATAATTTTGATAAAATATATATATTTGGTGAAAACCAAAAAGGAATGTTTGAGAATTTAGAAAATTTTTCACTTAGCTAAAATTATTTTTTTCAATTTATTTGCACCTATAGCTATTGATTTATTATTATTTATAGTAATTATATTTTTCGGTAGTAAATTAATTTTTCTTTTTATCCTTTTATTAATTGATTTTTTGTCTTCTCTAGCTCGATTTACAAGTCTCTTTTTAATAATTGTTGATGGGGCAATAATATTAATTATTTTAACGTTATTAACTTTTTTTTTTACTTTAAAAAGTACTTTTCTTGATCCATTAAAAATTACTGTTTTACCTTCCTCTATTTTTTTTATTTCCTTAAATGGAATACCGTATGAAAAACCATGAGCTTTCCAGTAAACAAAGAAATGTTTTTTTAAAATCTTATCTTCAAAATTTTTAATTGATATGCTGTAATGATCTTCATTTTTAATATCTTTTTTCCTAGTAATGTACCTTTTTACCAAAATGGAATTAGGAATTTTTTTAATTACTTTTTTTAATAAAGTATCTTTTCCTGATCCTGATGGTCCAACGACTACGATAAGCTGACCGTTATTTTGCATCTGATATTTTTGTAATATCTATTTCCCTAGCATTTAAATATTTACGTGAATATTCATCATGAAAAATACCAATTATTGAAGATCCACTATCTTTTTTTTCATTAATCAAATTCAAAACAATATCTTTGTTAACACTATCTAAACTAGCAGTTGGTTCATCTAGTAATAAACATGGATAATTTCTAATCAGTCCCCTAGCAACATTAACTCTTTGTTGTTCTCCACCTGAAAAAGTTAGTGGCGATAAATTCCATAAGTTTTTATCTATATTAAGTTTTAGTAAAATTTTTTCAGCTTTTTCACGAACTTCATCTTTATCTGAATTTATTTCTAATAAGGGCTCCATAACAATTTCAATTGTAGGAACACGAGGTATCACTCTTAGAAATTGACTAACATATCCTATTATATTTTTTCTAAGTTCAATAATATTTCTCGGATATGTATGATCTATGTTGTGATTATTAATTTTAATTTGTCCTGATTGAAAAACATAGTTTCCATAAATCATTTTTAAAATACTAGACTTTCCAACACCTGATGGTCCTGTTAACGCTACAATTTCTCCAGGATTAATTTTCAAATTCAAATTATTAAAAACTAATATGTTTGTTTTGCCCTGATTATGAAGTGTAAATTTTTTTGTAATTTTATTTAGTTCAATCATTTTTAAACCTGTAATACTGAACTAACTAATAACTGAGTATAAGAATGTTGCGGATCATCTAATACCTGATCACAAAGTCCAGACTCAACAGCCTCCCCATTTTTCATAACAATAATTTTATCAGCTAACAATCTAATCACTGCTAAATCGTGAGAAACGATTACAACTGATAAATTTAATTCTCTAACTAATTTTCTTAACAAATCTAAAATTTTTGCTTGAACAGAAACATCAAGACCTCCTGTTGGTTCGTCCATGAAAATTATTTTAGGACTCGTAACCAAATTTTTTGCTATTTGTAATCTTTGCAACATTCCACCAGAAAATGTTCTTGGAAAATCATCTACTCTACTTTTATCGATTTCTACTTTATCTAACCATTTAAAAATAGTTTGCCTAATATTTCCATAATTTCTTTGTCCAATCGACATTAATCTTTCACTAATATTTCCACCAGCACTTACATCTAATCTTAAACCGTCTCTAGGATTTTGGTGAACAAAAGCTAATTCAGTTCTTATCAATAACCTTTTCAATGACTCAGATATTTCTAGAAAATCAATCGTTTCATTACCTGTTTCAATTAAGATTTTTCCACTATCAGGAATAAGATTGCCTGATATGGAATTTATAAAAGTTGTTTTTCCTGAGCCAGATTCTCCTACTACACCAACGACTTCCCCAGGATATAATGTCAAATTCATATTTTTGCATCCCACTTGATTACCGTAATATTTGTTTAAATTATGAACTGACAAAATTGGTTGCATTTAATTATTTTCCATTCTTTGATTACAATAATTTGTATCTGAACATATAAATGATCTATTACCGTCATCATCAGTAATTATTTCATCTAAAAAACTCTCATTTGATCCACAAATAGAACATTTATGAGGTGCCTTTGAGGGATCAAATGGATAATCCTCAAAATCAAGACTCGTTACTTCAGTATATGGTGGTATTGCATAAATTCTTTGCTCTCTTCCTGCTCCAAATAATTGAATAGCAGGGTTATTGTTCATTTTTGGGTTATCAAATTTTGGAATAGGTGATGGGTCCATTATATATCTTTCATTTGTCTTTACTGGATAAGCATATGCTGTTTCTATATGACCATTTTTGGTAATATCTTCATATAACTTTACATGCATAATTCCATATTCTGATAGTGCATGCATTTTTTTAGTTTCTTGATATCTTGGTTCTAAAAACGCAAGAGGTTCTGGTATTGGAACTTGATAAACAAGTATTTGTTTTTCTTTTAACTTTTCTTCTGGAATTCTGTGTCTTGTCTGAATTATCGATGCTTGGCTTGTTTTTTCTGTGGTCTCAATATTAGCAGTTTTTTTAAAGAAATTTCTAATTGAAACTGCGTTTGTAGTATCATCTGCTCCTTGATCAATAACTTTTATCACATCGTCAGTTGTTAAACATGACGATGTTACTTGAACCCCTCCTGTTCCCCATCCATATGGCATAGGCATTTCTCTAGATGAAAATGGAACTTGATAACCTGGTATACAAAGAGCTTTAATCAAAGCTCTTCTTATCATTCTTTTTGTATTTTCGTCTAAATAAGCAAAATTATAAATTTCATCTTGAGCTGCAACAGTATTTTTTTTATTTTTAAATTTAAGTACGTTGTTCATTTTTTTTATACTCTTCTCTAATTTTTCTTACTAAATCCAATTCCGCCTGAAAATCTACATAATGAGGTAATTTGATATGTTCTAAAAAACCTGTGGCTTGAATATTATCACAATGAGATATAACAAATTCTTCATCTTGAGCAGCAACACCTAAGTACTCCTCACCAAATTCTTTCCATCTCATTGATCTATCAACTAAAGCCATAGAAATAGCTTTTCTCTCTAATTGACCAAAAACTAAACCATATCCACGGGTAAATTGAGCAGGTATTTTTTTACTACCTTTAAATTGGTTTACTGACTCACACTCAGTAAACATGACATCAGCAATATTTATTTCTATTCCTAATTCTGGAATTTCAAATTGAACCTCAACGTAACCAGTTCTTAATTCACCAACAAATGCATGATTTCTAGCATACCCTCTCTGTGTTGAATAAGCTAAACCAAGAAGAAAACCCTCATCTCCTCTTGAAAGAGATTGCAATCGTTCAGATCTTGTTAAAGGAAAATTAATTGGGTTTCTTGTAATATCTTTAGATGTTTTGCCACTAGGTATTTCTTTCTGAATTAATCCTTCTTTATTTAAAAAGCTTAAAACATGCGGGATTTCTTTATCATCATATTTTTCAATCTTAGCTTTTTCATACTCACCATCAGCAAGAAGCTTGAAATCAAGTAAACGGTGTGTGTAGTCAAATGTTGGGCCTAACTTTTGTTTACCTGGGATATCTTTAAATGTTGCAGATATTCTTCTTAGACATAACATTTTGCCAGTTTCGATAGGTTTGCTTGAACCAATTCTAGGTAAAGTAGTTCTATAGGCTCTCATTAGAAAAATTGCTTCAATCAAGTCACCTCTAGACTGTTTGATTGCAAGAGCAGACAAATCTTTGTCATATAAAGATCCTTCTGACATAACTCTATCAACACTTAAAGTTAGTTGTTCACTAATTTGTTTAATATTTAGTTCTGCTATATTTACATCCCCTCTTCTTATTTCGGATAACCAGGAATGTGCGTTATTTATTGCCTTTTCCCCACCTTTTACTGATACATACATTTTATAGCTCTCCTATTTTCAATGATCTTGGTATTGAATAAAATTTATCATTATCAACAAAATAAAAATCAAGTCCTAATGGAAATTGCTGGTTATTTTTTTTTATAACCTCTCTATCAGGTAAAAATATACTTTTAGAACTTTTAATACCAGGACCAGTAATTATGGCATTTGGTTTTTCAAATTTAGACTGGCAAATAATAGTGCACGATTGATCAGGATTTTGTTCGTCCCCTTTTTTAAATTCATCTAATGGTAAAAGATCATCCCAAATACCAATTGCAAAATTTGCATTTTTTTTATCTGTAATATTTGCACCTGTATTAAATTTAATCCAATCAATAGTTTCTGGATTGTTAATATCACGACCTAAAAAAATATTCGAATAACTGTCACAAAAAGTTTTTATAATTGAACAACTGGCTGAAAACATTTTTGAAGGCGAATTTATACTGTCTAATATTTCGATCGAACCAGGATATGAAGTTGCAAACAAAATACTTCTAAAATAATCAGCACTTGTTTGAGAATTATTTTTTTTAGAAACAACTTCCATAGATTATTTATCCTCACCTCTTACCAAGGTAAAAAAATCAACTTTAGTAGCTTCTGTTTTAGATAATATTTCAATTCTTTTGTTATTTTTATATTTAATTAATTTATCAATTATATTTCTTTTAATTATTTCTTTTTTTTCAGTTTGCATCAATGCATCACACAAAGCTGCAATTTTGGATTTATATTTATTTCTACCTTGAACATAACCATGTCCTTGAATTTTTTTATCTAAACTTAATGAACATCTCGTTATAGTTACTTCTCCAACATTAAAATTATCACCTGTGACGCCTGCTTTTCCTTGAACCATAACACTGCCAATCTCAGGTTCTCTTAACCAATTATATTCTATTTTCATATTTAAATTGTCCCAAAGCGATATTAGATAATTTTCATCTGCTGTTGCTAAATAACTTAACCATTGTTTTCTTGATTCATTTTTCATAATACTATACAACTAGACAAGTACTAAAATTAAAAATAATTTCAATATATTATTTATTAAAATTTTATGACAACAAAAGATTTGCTTTGGAAGGAAATATACAATTCAATCAAAAGAGAAATTGTTTTAAATAAGTACAAAATTAATAAAAAGTTAGATTCTGAGAATGACTATGCAAAACAATTTAATGTCAATAGACACACTATAAGAAGAGCTTTTAAAGAACTTAAAGATGATAATTTAATATATTCAAAAAGAGGTCTTGGAGTATTTGTTAAATCATCAAAAATTAATTACTCAATTAGTAAAAACGTACGATTTACCGAGAATATACTTCAAGAAAACCAATCTGTAAGAATTGAAATAAAGAGTTTTGATATTGCTGAATGCAATCCTTTTGAAAAAAAAGAACTCAATTTAAAAAAAAATGATAAAGTTACACGCATAAATAGCATAGGTTTTGTCAACAAGTCACCTTCTGTTATAACCTTCAGATCAATTCCTTATTCAAAATTTCCAAAATTTATTAATCTTTTTGTTAAAAAACAATCAGTAACCAAAGCTTTTAATTTATTGAATATCAAATCAATTAAAAGATCAAAAACTCTAATCAATGCAGAAATTGCAGACAAAATAAAATCAAATTTATTAAATATAAATGAGGGTGAAGCATTATTAAAAACTACATCTGTTAATGTCGA
The DNA here is from genome assembly GCA_902558435.1 of uncultured Pelagibacteraceae bacterium. Taxonomy (GTDB): domain Bacteria; phylum Pseudomonadota; class Alphaproteobacteria; order Pelagibacterales; family Pelagibacteraceae; genus Pelagibacter. Next base: position 10,911 of record CACEDU010000014.1, read on the forward strand.
TTTTAAAAACAATCCTATAGAGTTAAGTGAAAGTTATTTTATTGGATCTAAAATTCAATTTTTAATAAAAAATTAGATTTTCTACCTTAGGTTTAAATTTCATATAACTTAAACAAAATTTAAAAGATTCATTAATAATATTTTAACATTTATTAAAGATTAGAGGATTAATAAATTCCTCAAATGATTATTAAAAAAGTTAACAAATTTTTCGGTGATAATCAAGCCGTTAAAAACGTTTCTTTTGAGGTTAACAACCCTCAAATGATAGGAATCATAGGTAGATCTGGGGCTGGTAAATCAACATTACTAAGAATTATAAATCGACTTACCGACGCAACAGATGGGTCGATTGAAATTGAAGGTCAAAATATTCTAGATTTAAAAAGTAAGGAAAAGAGATCATGGCAAAGAAACTGTGCAATGATTTTTCAACAATTTAATTTAGTCCCACGATTAGATGTTCTAACAAATGTAATATTAGGCAGATTAAATTATCAGGGCTCATTTAGAGCATCTTTAAAAATGTTTTCTCGAGATGAAAGAGCTGATGCTTTGATTTTACTTAACAACTTAGGTATGGCTAACACTGCTCTCCAAAGAGCTGAAACATTATCTGGAGGTCAACAGCAACGTGTAGCTATATGCAGAGCTTTGATGCAAAATCCTAAAATGATTTTAGCAGACGAACCTATAGCATCTTTAGACCCAATGAATGCAAGAATGGTAATGGAGTCATTAAGAAAAATTCATGATGAAAAAAATTTAACGGTCATTTCAAATCTTCATACACTTGATACAGCGAAAACTTATTGTGATCGAATTATTGGAATGAAAGATGGTGAAATAGTCTTTGATGATTTGCCTGAAAAATTATCTGATAAACTTGCAAGAGAAATTTATGGTGCAGAGGCTGATGAAGCTTTTGAACCACAAGTAACATCCACTGAGCTTAAAACAAAGAAAAAGATAAATGGAGATGTTGAGAAAGAATTTGCAACTGCATGAGATCAATAACTCATCGTTACAAATAAGTCGTTAGACTAAAATTATAAAAAGGAGATAATTATGTTTAATAAACTAACAAGAGTTATTGCACTTTTGGCTATGGTGTTTTTTTCAACTCAAGCTAATGCAGTAACTTACACAGGTCCAAAAATGGACTTAAGTAAATACCAACCAGAATTTAGAGTTGGTTTTTTAGGTGACGAAGCAGCTCAAGATATTATAGCTAGAAATGAATGTTTCATGCCGTATATCGAAGCCGCTTATGGTGTACCTGCTAAATTCTTTACATTTAAAGATTACGCAGGAACAATGGAGTCGATGCTAGGTGGTAATCTAGATTACACATGGTTTGGTTCATCCGGATATGCGGGTATGTATCTTAAAGATCCAACTGCAGTAGTACCAGTACTAACAAGAATGCAGCCAACAGGTGATATGGGTTACTACTCTGTTGCAGTAGCAACTAAAGCATCTGGAATTAAATCAATGGCAGATCTTAAAGGTAAATCTTTTGGTTGGGCTGACCCTAACTCTACATCAGGTTTTTTAATTCCTTCAATTGAATTAAAGGCTATGGGTATGGACCCAGATACATATTTTTCAAAAACACAGTTTTCTGGAGGACATGAAAACAATGTATTAGCGGTAATGAATGGTGATGTTGATGCTGGTGTAACATGGGTATCTGGTGTTGGTAGCTGGGAAGAAGGATATTCGTCAGGGAATTTAAGAAAAATGGTTGATAAAGGGATTTTAAATATGGACGACATTGTTCAAATTTGGTCTTCAAAATTAATTCCTAATGGTCCAATTGTGATGCCTACTTTTTTACCTGTTAGAGCACACCAAGTAATGATTGGTTTAAAGCAATGGATACACGAGAACGATCCAAAATGTAGCGAAAACGTTGCAAACGGGATTGTAAAAAAATGGGTTCCGGTGGATCATTCTTTTTACGAGTCAGTTGTAGCTGCAAGAAAAGCTAAAATTGAAGCGCAAAAAAATAATTAATTAAACCTCCTATAATTAGAGGCAAAGACTGTAAATCTTTGCCTCTGATTTATTTTTAAAAATTATGACAAAAGCCTTACCTGCCAACCTAGAACAAATTGAAGTTAATTTAAAAAAATTAACAAACCAGAGAACTAGGTCCTCGCTACTTGGAATTGCAATTCTAATATTAATTTTTTTTGGTGGTACCTTGGTATCGTTAGAAGCAAATGCAGGGTCTTTTGGAAGAGGTATAGCTAATTTTTTTAACTACCCTAGAGATTTATTTGTAGACACTTTTGAGATGGGATGGAAATATTGGCCAAGAGTTGTAAAATACATACCTGAATTAATTATTACTTTAAATATTGCTTTATTTTCAACTTCTATAGGTTTTATTTTAGCAATTATATTTGCAATTTTTTCAAGTAGGAACCTAATTAGAAACAAAAAAGTTATTCAATTTACAAAATTTTTAATGGATGTGACAAGATCATTTCCAACATTAATAATAGCAATGGTGTTTTTATATCTAATGGGTAAATCATCTTTACCAGCTGTAATTGCTATAACAATACATACTGCTGGAGCACTTGGTAAATTATTTACAGAGGCTATAGAAAATTGTGATGGAAAACCTATTGAAGGTTTAAGTTCTGTTGGTGCAACTTGGACACAGAAGATAAGATTTTCAGTTCTTCCCCAGGTACTACCTTTGTTTTTAAGTTATGGAATATTGAGGTTAGAAATTAATGTTAGAGAATCTACAATATTAGGTTTTGTTGGTGCAGGTGGAATTGGAGAAATGTTAGCGGCTCTAATTCAGTGGAATTATGGAGCTGATGTTTTAGCGTGTATGTTCTTACTGGTTGGTACAATAATTGCATTAGATTATTTGTCTGCATATTGGAGACATAAATTAATTGGAGCAAATCAATGAGTTCTAGTTTAGCTATTCAAAGAGAAAATATTCGTAAATTATTTCCTGACACATTTAAACAAGCCAGAAAGAGTAGATTAAGAGGCCAAATAATTTTTTTTCTCGTCTTAGTATATTTAATAGTAGGTTTTTTTACTTTAGATGTTGTTGATATTCCAAAAAAATGGAAACCACAAAATGCTGCTATGTTTGTCTTAGACACATATGCACACAAAGATCATGTAACAATGAAATGGGAAAATCATGAGGATATTAAAATAGCTTTTGAAGGAAATTATAGAAGTGTTTATGGAAGAGATAATCTTGATAAATCAATTCCAGATTGGTTTTACAAAAATTCTGATAATGTTGGCAATGTAGTTGAGTTTAATAATAAAGGTAAGGCAATATTATACAAAGATAAAGTCGAGATTGTAAATTTTCCAAAATATGAGAGAGATTTTACCATAAAATTAAATTCTAATGGCAAACCTTACCTTGTAGGTTCAGAGGATTTGGTCATAGAAGATTTAAAAGGTTTTAGAATCACAGAAAATAGAGTTGAATTTAGACCAACTTTGTATGAGAGAATTCAAGTATATCCAAAAAAAGTTGAAATTCATCGTTACAGTATCGGATGGAAATATTTTTGGTTTGATTTCTCAAGTCCGTTAGAACCATATACCTTTTTCGAAGCACTAGGTTTGACTTTTTCTAAAGAAAGAGTTGTTCCTGAAATGTCTAATTTAAAACTTTTCTTAACAGAGATTAAGGATAATGAAGCATTTATGCACGGTAGAGTTTGGTGGGCTATGCTTGAAACAATTGTTATGGCTGTATTAGGGACAATGTTTGCTACAGTTATGGCTCTTCCCTTATCTTTTCTTGCGGCATACAACGTTACCCCAATTAAAACTCTGAGATTTATGTTGAGAAGATTATTTGATACTTTAAGAGGAATAGATTTTTTAATTTGGAGTTTAATATTTTTAAGAGCTTTTGGTCCAGGACCCTTCACTGGTATTTTTGCGATTGGTTTTACTGATACAGGTACTTTAGGTAAATTATATTCTGAAGCAATTGAAAATACTGAGAAGAAACAACAAGAAGGAGTTCAATCTACAGGGGCTAGCAAATTTCTACAACATAGATTTGGTATAATTCCTCAAATACTTCCAATTTTTGTATCTCAATCCTTATACTATTTAGAGTCAAATACTAGAGGAGCCGTAATAATAGGTGCAATGGGTGCAGGAGGAATTGGGTTACAATTTTTAGGTGCGCTAGCTACTGGAAATGATTTTGAAAATGTCGCCTACATGGCAATATTAGTTTTGGCTGTAGTAATATTTATGGATAGATTATCTGCTTGGCTTAGAAGAATATTAATTGGATCAGATCAATTAATTGTAAGGTAAATAGAAAAAATACCTTTATCAAAAATTTTTCTAGAAATTTTAATTTAGGAATTTAAAAAGATAAAAATCAATCTTTCCAGAATTTCCACCAAGGTTTTTCTTCCTTTGTTATTTCATTATTGTCAACAACAACTTTAGTTATAGATGGATCCTCTCCATCTACTAATCCTGCTCTAGCAGTTGTTTTAGCGTCTTCTAATTTTAGTTTTGCCTCAAAAACTCTATTTTCATTACACAATTTCATGCCCTCTTTCATTAATGCTTCTGCCTCAGATGCTTTTTCGGGACTAGATCTTGAAATATCATTTTTAACAGTGGCTCTTAACATAAGTACGCCAGGGTCTTCACAATTCCCTATTTCATTTTTAAATGTATCCTCAGTATTTTGTGAATAACTACTGCCAGCTTGTTGCTCTGTTATTTTAGCATGATTGTCAGCTTGAGTAATAGAAATTGTGGATAAAGTTAATATAAATGAGATTAAGATTTTATTCATAATAATCTATTAACTTACTTTTGTTAAAAAAATGTTAAAGAAATAAAAAAATTTGTGAAATATTTGTCTGCATTTTTAATAGGTATATCAGTTACCTTTTGTTACAGCAGTTGTATGTATCTGTTCTCAGCGTTGTTGCTAACTTGGGAAAATGAACTTAGTATCTCAAGGAATAATTTAACCTTTATTTATTCTCTAGGCTTAGTTGTGCATAGTTTACTTTTACCTTTTCTAGGTAAGATTGTAGATAGAAATCTAAGTTTTCCAATGATGTGGACCAGTCCTATACTGTTAGGACTAAGTGTAATTTATCTTTCATCAGTAGATACATATGGTGGATTTTTACTTGCTTGGATACTTGTCAGTGCAACCTCGGGTGGCTGTCTTTATACGATGCTTTTTAGTGTCATTACTATTAATTTAAAATCAAAGGCCAAAACATCTATTGCAATAATTACTTTATTTGCTGGATTTGCAAGCACATACACATTTCCTACTGCTACTTATTTAACAGAACAATATGACTGGAGGTTTACTGTATTTATTTTTGGAATATTAAATATATTGATTAGTTCACCAGCTAATTATTTTGGTTTCAAAAATATAATTATAAAAGAATTTAAAAAAATTGAAAAGAAAACAGATCAAAATTCAAAGCTTAAAATAATACTTAAAGATTATAGATTTTGGTTATTTAGTTTTTCATTGTTTGTTATTGGATTTAATATTGGTGCTATTACAACTCATGTAATTCCAATGTTGCAGGAAAAAGGGATGAGTCTATCCCAAGCTGTATTGACAGCATCTCTGTTTGGACCAGGACAAGTAATAGGTAGAATTTTAGTTATGATATATGGAGGTGATAAGTCAAATTTAAAATTATTTGTAATTTGTTTTTACTCGATGGTAGTTGGAATGATATTTTTATACTTTATAAATATTAATCATTACTTAGCATTTTTATTTGTTTTATTTAATAGTTCAGCATATGGCAGTATGGCTATTTTAAAACCTTTGGTTCAAAATGATACTTTTGGCCAAAAAAACTTTGGCAATATTCATGGTATTTTAGCTTTGCAATATATGATTGGTAGTATTGCTGGTCCATGGATTGGTTCGTTGGTATGGAATGTAGGAGGATATGATTTGTTAATATTAGTATTTTTTGTTTTAGCAATATTTGGTAACTCGACAGCAATTTTTTTAAACAAAAAAAAGTTTATTTAAAGCTTCTCTCTACGTGTTTGTAAAAATAATTTATATTTGGAATTTCTAAATTTTCAATTTTAGCAAGATCATCATATTTTCTTAATCTAACTGCATCTTGCATAAAAGGTTGTTTAATAAATTCGTTTGCTTCCTCTTTGGAAAAACTTCCTCCTTGGACATCTAAACTTCGTTTTGAAGCAATAGATAAAGACTCATAATAACCTTTTTCACAATAAACCAAATATCTTTTAGCCGGAACATGTCCTTTAATTAATATTGTAACATCTTCTGGAAAAAATCTAGAAAGAAAAAGAGATCCTGAATTTTCATGCTTTTTATCTATTCCTTTTTTTATGGCTTCTTTGTCATTATTAATTAAGTGACCAATATCATGGAATAGGGCTGCAGTAATAAAAAAATGGTTTTCATTATTTTTTTTTGCCAATAATGCGCATTGAATTGCATGTTCTAGTTGTGAAACTTTTTCATTTCCATATTGTTTGTCTGATCCAATTTCTTCTATAATTTTAAATAAATTGGCAATATTTGACATATTATCCATCATATTCTTTTAAATTAAAAATGTTTCAGTTTTATTACAATTTAGATTTAGTACTCATTAAGTATAGAAAAAATATTTTATAGTAATAAAAGTTAAAAATGAAAAAACTTTTATTTGTTTGTACTGGCAATTCTCACAGAAGCATATTGGCCGAAAGTGTAGTTAATAAATTTCATAAAAATAAATTTATTGGTTACAGTGCGGGTAGCAAACCATCTGGAATAATTAATAAATATGTCATTAAGTATCTAAATGAAAATAATTTTGATACAAAAAATCTGTCATCAAAAAACTTCAACAAATTCTTGAATGAGAAAACAACCTTTGATCAGGTATTTACTGTATGTAACAATGCTAGTAATGAAGTTTGTCCAGTCTGGCCATCCCCTGAAAAAATAGTTCATTGGGATATTGAAGATCCTGTTTATATCATTAATGAGTTAGAGAAGAGTGATAAACCAAATAAAGAAGAGCTGATTTCAACAGAAATACATAAAACTTATTCCAATTTAGAAACAAGAATTAATGATTGGATAAAAAATTATGAAATATAGTAAGTTTTTTCTTGGAGAGTTTATTGGTAGTTGTTTCCTTGTAATGATTATTGTTGGCTCAGGAATAATGGCTGAAAATCTTACAAATGACACAGGTATTATGCTTTTAGCCAATACTATAGCAACTGGCGCAGGACTTTTTGTGCTAATAACTGTTTTTAGTGATGTTTCAGGAGCACATTTTAATCCATTTGTAAGTCTAGCAATGTTTCTTACAAAAAAATTAAAAGGAAATTTATTACCCACATATATATCTGCGCAAATTTTAGGTTGTTTGTTAGGTGTAGCACTTGCCAATTTCTTTTTCGAACATCAAATTTTTGAATTATCAACAAAATCAAGGGACGGAATAAATATATTTACATCTGAAATTGTAGCAACATTTGGATTGATACTGATAATTTTTGGATCATTAAAGAAAGGAAGTGTGGTAGTGGCCTCATGTGTAGCTTTTTATATCACTGCTGGTTATTGGTTTACATCATCTACATCATTTGCAAATCCTGCTGTAGCAATAGCGAGAACATTTACAGAAAGTTTTACTGGAATTAATTATATGTATACTCCAGTTTATATATTAGCAGAAATTATCGGTGCACTTTTTGCTGTATTTGTGGCTAAAAAAATGCTTTTCAATAACAGGACAAGAGATAAAACTATCTCGTAGAAAAATTGAACCTATAAGATTTAAGGTCAATTTTCTAAATCAGTTTTTAAAAAATTTATTGAATATTAAAGATTAAAATAATAATGAAGAATATCTATAAGTAAAAACTATTACAGGCTAGAAGGATTAATACTTTCAAACTCCAGCATGTTTTTAAAGGTACACATTTCAGGTTTTGTTAAAGTAATTTTTGGAAATTTTTTATTAAAATCAGAGGATAATTGTTTATTAAATTTAATTAAATTTTTTATTTCAGTCTCATTAAGTTGTCTCAAGATATAAGCTAATGTAACATGGAAAGTATATCTTTGATGATTTTCAAATTTAATTTTCAATAAATTACTTAGTTCATCTCTACAATTTCTTAAAATTTTTTCGTCCTCCTCAGAAAAGGGTTCTAAAACAATGCTGTAACCACCAAAAAATGTTTTTAGTTTTAAATTGATTTCTTTTGGAAAATTATAGTTTTCAATTCTTTTATTTAATTGAATAGCTATATCTTTGTAATCCATATCAAGATCTATATCTGTTGGCCAATAATAAGTATTTTTTGTATTTAAATTACAACAGTCAAATAATGTCATATGAAAACTAGATGGAGGTAAATAGGAATAAGTTTTTTCAGGATTAAAATTTTCTAAATTTTTTTGAAAACCAATAATTTGATCAGATAAATATGTATTAAGAGGAATATTACAAATTATTGTGCACCCTGGAAATGGTAAAGGTTTTCCTTTATCGTCAAATTTATTTTCTGCACCTTTTAAAGTATACCCTCTAAGTTTACCTGCTAAAAATTGCTCTTGGTTATTAACTATATTTAAATCCATTAAAATAAACTAAAACCAGTTTATATTTTCTTTGTCACAAAGTTCTTTCAGCCTTAATGGATAGTCTGTCATGATACCATCTACACCATACTCAATCATTTTTAACATATCGTTCTCTTCATTAACTGTCCAAACGTTCACTGGCAAATCTTCTTGATGAGAAATATCTACTAGTTTTTTTGTAATATCTTTATGGTATGGATGCAAAGCCTTTCCACCTTGTGATTTTATAATTTTTGGTAATTCATATTTTTCAAAAAAAGGTAAGTAACTCATCCATGGAGATCTATTGTAAATTGTATTTTTAATTTTAATTCCTGCCTGTTGTTGAAAACTTAAATAAGCTCTTGAAATTTCAGGGTAAAGATTTTTGATTTCTGTCAGTGTTCTCCAATCAAATGAAGAAATGATTATTTTATTTTGTAAATTTGATTTATTTACTTCTTTCATAACAAGTTTTACCATTTCCTCTGGGGTTGGAGTTAAATTTTCCTCGTCAGGTGTAGATTTAATTTCTAAATTTATTAACAAATCTTCTTCCATATCTAGATAATTTATTTAAAGACCCAACATCAAATTTTAAAAGCTCATCGTAACTTAAGTCGAATATTATTATATTTTCATCCGTTATCCAATTTCCCTCATTATCTTTTGTAAAACTTGGATCTAATCTAAAGTCATGTGTAATCACAGGAATAAGATCTTTGGAAATCAAAATATCTGTTTCGTATGCATTAATATTGTTTTTAAATAAATATTTAAAACTTTCTAAAGTATTTTCAGGAAGATCTCCTCTAGCGCCTCTATGGCCATAAATTTTAATATAATTTGGCTTTGATAAAATCAAAATTAATTTACTCGATTACCATTAGATTTATCAAAAACATAATAATTGTTATCATTTATGTTCAAAGATAATTTACTTCCTTTTTTAATAATTTGACTTCCAGGACATCTAAAACAAAAATCTTTTTTATTTTTTATTTCTCCATAAATCAAATTATCTGAACCTAATTGTTCTACCAGATCTACAGATAAATTTATTAAACCTTTATCAGTTTGCGACATATGCTCTGGTCTAATTCCTAATATAACTGGTCCATTAAAATCACTTGTAACATTATTAATTTCAAAACCTTCTGAAGTAAGAGTTTTATTTTTTAATTCTCCTTCAAGAAAATTCATCTGTGGCGAACCTATAAATCCTGCGACAAACATAGATTTAGGATTATTATAAATTTCTATCGGTGTTCCAAGCTGCTCAATAAGGCCATTATTTATTACTGCCAGTCTATCAGCTAAGGTCATAGCTTCTACTTGGTCATGAGTTACAAATATACTTGTCACTCCAACTTTTTGCTGAAGTTTTTTTATTTCAAGCCTCATTTGTATTCTTAGTTTTGCATCTAAATTAGATAATGGCTCATCAAATAAAAATATTTTAGGACTTCTTACAATAGCTCTTCCCATAGCAACTCTCTGCCTTTGACCTCCTGACAACATGGATGGTTTTCTTTGCAAGTATTCAGAAATTTGTAATAGCTTTGCTGCCTCATTAACTTTTTTTTCAATATCTTCTTTTGAAATACCTCTATTTTTTAATCCGTAAGCCAAATTGTTGTAAACATTCATGTGAGGATAGAGTGCATAATTCTGAAAAACCATCGCAACATCTCTCTCTGAAGGGTCAACTTTATTAATTAATATTCCATCAAGATTTATATTACCTTCAGTTATGTCTTCTAACCCAGCAATCATTCTTAAAAGAGTAGATTTTCCACATCCGCTCGGTCCAACAAAAACCATGAATTCACCATTTTCTACATTCATACTTGTCTCATGAACAGCTATAGTTCCGTTTGGATAGATTTTAGTAACTTTATTTAATTCTAAAAAACTCATTTATTTCTCTGTTTGAATTAATCCTTTTATGAACCATTTTTGCAAAAATACTACCACTAAAACTGGGGGGATCATTGATAAAATAATATAAGCAAATCTCTCTGCTGTTCTTGGTAAAGCAACTCCCTCATAACTTTCAGTAAATATAATTTTCATTCCCATTACTACAGTCCAATATTCCTCACTCGTAGTCATTATTAACGGCCATAAATATTGACTATATCCGTATACAAACATGAATATAAACATCGCTGCAATCATTGTTTTAGATAATGGAACTAAAAAATCTATAAAAAATCTCCAACTATTTGCACCATCTAATTTTGCTGATTCAAGTAATTCATCAGGTATAGTTTTATAAAACTGTCTAAAAAAAAAGGTAGCGGTGGCTGATGCAACCAATGGAAGAACAAGACCTGTGTATGAATTAGTTAAACCTAAATCTGATACAATCTTATAACTTGGAAAAATCCTAACCTCCAGAGGCACAAGTAAAGTAATAAAGATTAACCAAAAAATTGGTACAGCAAATTTGAATCTAAAATAAACTAAAGCATAAGCTGACATTGCTGAGATAATTACTTTAAGGGTTGCAATTCCCAAAGCCATTATAAAGCTATTTATAAACATTTTTGCAGCAGTCACTTCCTCTGACCAACCACCCTTCTCATTTAAAACTTCGTTATAATTTCTTGTTAATTGATCGCCAAGACCAAATTTCATTCCCTCTTTTAAAATAGTTACAGTATCGTGGGTAGAGCTAGCAAATGATAACCAAATCGGAATTACCATTAATAAAACACCTAGTATAAGTACAATGTGTGCTAAAATTTGTGATAATTTAATTTTCATTTGTCTTGAAAGATCCCTTTAATAAAATATTTTTGTAATACAATTATAATTAATACTGGTGGTATCATTGACATGATAACAAATGCAAATTTGTTAACAATTGATCCAGACATCATCTTTAATCCCATGACAACAGTCCAATATTGTTCAGAAGAAGTTACTAATATCGGCCATAAATATTGATTATAACCGAATACAAACATAAATATGAACATTGCAACAATCATTGTTTTTGACAATGGCACTAAAAAGTCAATAAAAAATCTCCAAGTATTTGCACCATCCAATTTTGCTGATTCAAGTAATTCATCAGGTATAGTTTTATAAAACTGCCTAAAAAATAAAGTAGCTATAGCAGAAGCTGAAATTGGAATAATTAGTCCCCAATATGAGTTTACTAAGTTAAGTGTAGACATAACAGAATAGGTAGGAAAAATTCTTAACTCCAGAGGGACTAGTATAGTAATAAAAATTATCCAAAATAATAATGTTGCATATTTCACTCTAAAATAAACTAAGACATATGCAGTCATAAGAGATGAAATAACTGATAAAAACGCAACTCCAGTTGCCATTAAAAAACTATTTAAAAACATCTTTAATGCAGTAATTTCTTTAAAAAAACCACCTTCATATAATAAAACTTTTGTATAATTCTCTAAAAACTTATCTCCTAAAAAAAATTGAAGACCTTGGGTATTAATTATCGAAGCTGTATGAGTTGAGCTTGCAAAAATTAACCAAACAGGAATTATCATAATAAAAATACCTATCAAAAGAATTAAATGAGAAAAGTTTGATGAAA
>CACEDU010000015.1 GCA_902558435.1 uncultured Pelagibacteraceae bacterium
CATATGACCTGCCATTTTTTTACCCTTAAAAACTTTTCCTGGATCTTGATTTTGTCCAGTTGAGCCATGTGCTCTGTGCGATATTGAAACTCCATGAGAAGCTCTTAGGCCACCAAAATTGTGCCGCTTCATTGCTCCTGCAAAACCTTTACCAATTGTTTTTGATTTAACATCTAAAAATTTTATGTCTTTGAATATTTCGATTCCAAATTCATTTCCTTCTTTATATTGTTCTAGATCTTTTACTTTAAATTCTTTTAAAATTTTTCTAGATTCTGTACCTTTTTTTGAAAAGTATCCTTTCATAGCTTTTGAAAGTTTTGAATTTTTAATTTTACCAAATCCTAATTGAATAGCATTATAACCTCTTTTATCTTTATCAATTAATTGAACTACTCTTCCTTTCTCAACTTTTAAAACTGTTACTGGAATAGATTGACCTGTTTTAAAAAATTCTCTTGTCATTCCAATTTTTTTTCCTATTAGTCCAATTTCACTCATTATATTTTTATCTCCACATCTACACCTGATGCTAAATCAAGTTTCATAAGTGCCTCCACAGTTGCTGGAGTGGGTTCAATTATATCAATTAATCTCTTGTGTGTTCTTGTCTCAAATTGTTCTCTACTTTTTTTGTCAATATGAGGTGACCTTAGCACCGTATATCTTTCTTTTTTAGTAGGTAATGGTATTGGCCCTTTGATATTTGCCCCTGTTCTTTTAACTGTATTGACAATTTCCTCAGTGGATTGATCTAAAACTTTATTATCGTAGGCTCTTAATTTAATTCTTATATTTTGCTTTTCCATTTTTAACCTGTTTTTTTAGTTACTTCATCTTGAACATTTTGAGGAACTTTATCATAATGATCAAAGAACATTGAATATTGTGCTCTTCCTTGAGACATTGATCTTAAATTATTAATATATCCAAACATGTTGGCCAAAGGAACCATAGCTGTAATTACTGTTGCATTTCCTCTTTGCTCTTGAGTACTAATTTGACCTCTTCTACTGTTTAAGTCTCCAATCACGTCTCCCATATAATCCTCTGGGGTAACAACCTCTACTCTCATTATAGGTTCCAATAATTTGAGTGTAGCTTTAGTACATGCCTCTTTAAAGCACTGTCTTGAAGCTAATTCAAAAGCTAATACACTTGAATCTACATCATGATGTAAACCATCCACAATTGTAACTTTGTAATCAATTAGAGGAAAACCAGCTAGTATTCCTCCATCAGCAACTGTTTCAACACCTTTTTCTACACCAGGTATAAATTCTTTTGGTATAGCTCCACCTTTGATCTTACTTTCAATTTCTCTTCCTTTTCCAGGTTCAAGTGGCTCAACTGTTAACTTAACTCTCGCAAATTGTCCTGCACCACCACTTTGTTTTTTATGAGTATAATCATTTTCTGCTGATGTTAGTATAGTTTCTCTGTAAGCAACTTGTGGTGCTCCCACATTAGCTTCAACTTTAAATTCTCTTTTCATTCTATCAACAATTATATCTAGGTGAAGTTCACCCATACCTTTAATTATTGTTTGACCAGACTCTTCATCGGATGTTACTCTAAATGATGGATCTTCTTTTGCTAATCTGCCTAAGGCTTCACCCATTTTTTCTTGATCTGCCTTAGTTTTTGGTTCAACAGCAATTTCTATTACTGGATCTGGAAATTCCATAGGCTCTAATAAAACTGGAGAATCTTTATTTGCAAGAGTGTGTCCAGTAATAGTATTTTTTAAACCTGCAAGAGCGACTATGTCTCCTGCATTAGCTTCTTTAATATCCTCTCTAGAATTAGCATGCATTAAAAGCATTCGACCAACTCTCTCCTCTTTATCTTTGGAAGTATTATGAATACCGGTACCTGATTTTACTGTACCCGAGTATATTCTTATAAAAGTTAAACTCCCTACAAATGGATCGTTAGCAACTTTAAAAGCTAAAGCTGAAAATGGCGCATTATCTTCGAACTTCATTTCAATTTCTTCGTCAGATCCTGGTTTTGTTCCTTTAATTGATCCTATATCTTCAGGACTTGGTAGGAAATTTACTACTGCATCTAGAAGTGGTTGAACTCCTTTATTTTTAAAAGCAGAACCAGTAAGAACCGGAACAAAATCAAAACCTAAACAACCTTTTCTTATACATTTAATTAAATCTTCCTCTGAAATATCTTTTCCACCAAGGTAATCCTCCATTAATTTTTCATCTTGTTCAACAGCAGTCTCGACTAATTCTTGACGATATTTTGTTGAAATTTCTTTTAAATCATCAGGTATGTCTGTTAATTCCCATGCTGCACCTAAATCCTCATTTTTCCATATAACTGCTTTCATTTTAATGAGATCTACAACACCTTTTAATGATGCTTCAATACCAATTGGTACTTGCATTACCAAAGGTTTTGCTCCAAGACGGTCCTTTATCATTCCTACACATCTGAAAAAATCCGCCCCAGTTCTATCCAATTTGTTAACAAAACAAATACGTGGAACTTTATATTTATCTGCCTGTCTCCAAACAGTTTCGGATTGGGGTTCTACTCCAGCTACCCCATCAAAAACTGCTACAGCACCATCTAATACTTTTAAGGATCTTTCGACTTCAATAGTGAAATCTACATGTCCAGGTGTATCAATAATATTAATTCTGTGGTCATTCCAAAAACAGGTTGTTGCGGCAGAAGTTATTGTAATCCCTCTTTCTTGCTCTTGTTCCATCCAATCCATTGTTGCGGCACCATCGTGAACTTCACCAATTTTATGACTTTTTCCGGTGTAATACAGAATTCTTTCAGTAGTTGTGGTCTTACCAGCATCAATGTGTGCCATGATACCTATGTTTCTATATTTGTTTAATTTATGAGTTCGTGTCATTATTTTTTACCATCTAAAGTGAGCAAATGCTTTATTTGACTCAGCCATTTTGTGCGTGTCTTCTTTTTTTTTTATTGCGGATCCCCTGTTTTGATATGCATCAAATATTTCATTAAAAATTTTATCAGACATTTTTTTGTCTTTTCGTTTTCTAGATGCATCAACTAACCATCTTAAAGCTAAAGCTTGGGATCTTTTAGCTTTAACTTCAACTGGAACCTGATATGTGGCACCGCCAACTCTCCTTGATCTTACTTCTACAGTTGGACGAATATTATTAATTGCATCATTGAATACTGTGAGAGGTTCGTCTTTTGATTTACTTTTTATCTTTTCAATTGCATCGTAAATTATTTTTTCTGCAATTGTTTTTTTTCCATCATACATGATCGAATTGATAAGCTTTGGGATTATTGTGGATTTATATTTTGGATCAATTATTGGTAATTTTTTTGGTGCTTTTCTTTTCCTTGACATTTTTATTTACCTTTTTTAGTTCCATATAAAGAACGTCTTTGTTTTCTGTTGGCTACACCTTGAGTATCTAAATTGCCTCTTAAAATGTGATATCTTACACCTGGTAAATCTTTAACTCTGCCGCCTCTTATCAAAACCACTGAGTGTTCTTGTAAATTATGTCCCTCACCTGGAATGTAAGCTGTTACCTCGAAACCATTAGATAATCTTACACGTGCTACTTTTCTTAATGCTGAATTTGGTTTCTTTGGAGTAGTTGTATAAACTTTAACGCAAACACCTCTCTTGAGTGGTTGTTTTTGAAGTGCAGGGACTTTATTTCTAGTAATTTGTCTTACTCTGCTTTTTCTAACTAATTGGTTAATAGTTGGCATAATTTCTATAATATTTATTTTTGATGAAAATAACTGACATGTTATTTGTGGCAGCGTTTAGTGATCTAGTCACTACATTCCAACCAAAAACATGGCCAAAATACATTAGAAATTATATTTGTCAAACTAAATTAAGGCTCAAAAGTTGTTAGAATTATTGATTTATTTGAGCTTCTGATGAGTCAGCACTCTCTTGCTCAGATAAAAATTTTTGATCGTCTTCTATAGCTTTTTTATTCCAAGAGTTCTTAATTGATCCAGTTCCAGCTGGAACCAATCTTCCAACAATTACATTTTCTTTTAATCCAGTTAATTTATCGACTTTACCTTTTATAGCTGCATCCGTTAATACTCTTGTTGTTTCTTGGAAAGATGCTGCCGATATAAATGACTCTGTCTGTAATGATGCTTTTGTTATTCCCATTAGTACTCTTTCACCAATTGCAGGTTTTTTTCCATCAGCTTTTAATTCCTCATTCATATTTTCAAATTTAATTCTGTCAATTATTTCTCCAGGCAGTAATTTGCTGTCCCCTGACTCTTTTACTTCTATCTTTTTAAGCATTTGTCTTAAAATGACTTCAATATGTTTATCATTAATAATTACTCCTTGTAATCTATACACATCCTGAACTTGATTTACAAAATACTCTGTTAACTCTTCTATTCCTAATATTCGTAAAATATCATGAGGCAAAGGTTGACCATCAAGTAAGTATTCACCTTTTTTAATTTTTTCACCCTGGTTAAAATTAATATGCTTACCTTTTGGAATTAAATAGCTTGATGTCTCACCATTCTCTGCCTCTATGGTGACCCTCTGTTTTCCTCTAACCTCTTTTCCAAATATTACGCTTCCATCATTTTCAGCTATTATCGCACTGTCTTTTGCTTTTCTTGCTTCAAACAATTCAGCAACTCTTGGTAAGCCTCCTGTAATATCTTTTGTTTTGGTTGTTTCCTTTGGTAATCTGGCAATGACATCCCCTGCTGAAATTTTTTGACCATCTTTAACAGATAAAATAGAGTCTGGAACTAAATAATATCTTGCTTCATTGTCATCTGCTTTTTTAATTACATTTCCTTTTCCATCTCTAAGGGTAATTCTTGGTTTCAGGTCAGTATTCTTTGATTGAGTTTTCCAATCAACAACAGCTTTGGTTGATATTCCTGTAGCATCGTCAACAGTCTCAGCAATCGAAACACCATCAATCAAATCAACATAGTTTGCTATTCCATCTTTTTCTGCAATTACAGGAGTCGTATATGGGTCCCACTCACAAATTTTGGTCCCTTTTTTTACTTTTTGTTCATTTTCAAAAAATAATCTTGATCCATATGGTACTTTGTAAGATGCTACTTGTAGTCCATTTTCATTCTCAATTGATATTTCCGTGTTCCTACCCATTACAATTTGATTATTTTTTGAGTCTTTTAAAAGATTTGTATTAACAATTTTTAAGATACCATCAGAGCTGGATATAATTTGTGATTCTTGTTTAACTGATGCGGTACCACCTACGTGGAAAGTTCTCATAGTCAATTGTGTTCCAGGTTCTCCGATTGATTGAGCGGAAATCATACCAATTGCCTCACCTACATGTACCATTTTTCCTCTTGAGAGATCCCTTCCATAGCATCTTGCACAAACACCTTCTTTAGAACTACAAGTCATCACAGAATAAACATTTAACATTTTGACTCCTGCTGCATCTATTTTCTCACATCCAGCCTCATCAATCATTTGATCTTTCTTTATTATAACTTGACCAGATAGTGGATTTTTTACGTCTGTTGCAGTAACTCTACCCAAGGCTCTTTCTGATAGACTCACCATAATATTTCCACCTTCTAGAACCTCTGTTAATTTAATGTGTCCCGGGTTATCACATTTTTCTTTTGTAACTGTTAAATCCTGAGCCACATCACATAGTCTTCTAGTTAGATATCCTGAGCTTGCTGTTTTTAGTGCTGTATCCGCTAGACCTTTTCGTGCGCCATGCGTGGAGTTAAAATACTCTAATGCAGTGAGACCCTCTTTAAAATTTGATGTTATCGGTGACTCAATAATTTCTCCTGAAGGTTTAGCAATCAAACCTCTCATTCCTGCTAATTGTTTCATTTGAGCAGCTGATCCTCGTGCTCCACTATCAGCCATCATAAAAACAGAGTTTATTTTTAACCCTTCGTCAGTAACTTCTGTTGCTGAAATTCTTTTCATCATCTCAGATGCAACTCTATCTGTGCACTTGGACCAAGCATCGATTACTTTATTATATTTTTCTCCTCTTGTTATTAATCCCTCTGCATATTGACCTTCATAATCAGCTATGAGTTTTTTGGTTTCATCAATCAGCTGCTGTTTATTATCTGGTATAACTAAATCATCTTTTCCAAATGATATTCCAGCCTTAAATGCATGTTTAAAACCAAGGTCTTTTAATTTATCACAAAATATAACTGTGCTTTTTTGACCTGAAAATCTAAATACATGATCTATAACCTCAGATACAATTTTCTTAGGTAACAACCTGTCTATTAAAGAAAATTTATTATTTACATTTTTTGGTATTAAATTTGATAATAGAAATCTACCAGCTGTACTTATATGTTTTTCAAGTCTTTCATTTCCTTTTTCGTCAACTGTTTCAAATCTTGACACAATTCTTGAATGAACTTTGATTTGTCCAGTCTCAAGTGCGTGTTCAATTTCTGTGGTATTAACAAAATAACCATCTACTTTTTTTGTTTGTACAGGTGGTTGAGACAGATAATATATTCCTAAAATCATATCTTGACTTGGAACAATTATAGGCT
The DNA here is from genome assembly GCA_902558435.1 of uncultured Pelagibacteraceae bacterium. Classification (GTDB taxonomy): domain Bacteria; phylum Pseudomonadota; class Alphaproteobacteria; order Pelagibacterales; family Pelagibacteraceae; genus Pelagibacter. The sequence goes on from CACEDU010000015.1 coordinate 6,556, forward strand.
TTCCATTTGAAGGGCTTAGAATATTATTTGTCGACATCATTAGTACTCTAGCTTCAAGTTGAGCCTCTAAACTTAAAGGAACATGAACCGCCATTTGATCTCCATCAAAATCAGCATTGAAGGCTGCACATGTTAATGGGTGTAATTCTATTGCATTTCCTTCAATAAGTTTTGGTTCGAAAGCTTGTACACCTAATCTGTGAAGTGTAGGTGCTCGATTTAAAATTACTGGATGTTCTCTTACTATTAATTCTAACGCATCCCAAACTTCATTTCTTTCTCTTTCTACTAATTTTTTTGCTTGTTTGATGGTAGATGCAAGTCCTAGCTTATTTAAACGTGCATATAAAAATGGTTTAAATAACTCTAAAGCCATTTTTTTAGGAAGTCCACACTCATGTAATTTTAAATCTGGCCCAACCACAATTACTGATCTTCCTGAGTAATCTACTCTTTTACCTAAAAGATTTTGTCTGAATCTACCTTGTTTTCCTTTAAGCATTTCGGCCAAAGACTTTAGTGGTCTTTTGCCTGTTCCTGTTATAACTCTACCTCTTCTTCCATTATCGAATAATGCATCAACGGACTCTTGTAGCATTCTTTTTTCATTTCGAACAATTATGTCAGGGGCCTTAAGATCTATAAGTCTTTTTAATCTATTATTTCTATTAATTACTCTTCTATACAAATCATTTAGATCTGATGTAGCAAAACGACCCCCATCTAATGGTACTAACGGTCTGAGTTCAGGGGGTATGACAGGAACTGTGGTTAATATCATCCATTCAGGTTTATTTCCAGTTTCAATAAAAGATTCAATTAATTTTAATCTTTTAATAGATCTCTCTTCAGAAACTTTTGATTTAGTCTCTTTAATACTCTTAATTAATAACTCTCTCTCTTCCTCTAAATTAATTGATTTTAAAATTTCTAAAATTGCTTCTGCACCAATACCTGCAGTAAAAGCTTCCTCTCCATAATCATCTTGGTATTTTATTAGTTCTTCCTCACCAAGTAACTGATTTTTCTTCAAACCTGTTAAGCCTGGTTCTATTACTATAAAATTCTCAAAATATAAAACTCTCTCAACTTCTTTTAATTTCATATCTACCACTAATGAAATTCTACTTGGCAAAGATTTTAAGAACCAAATATGGGCGACAGGTGTTGCTAAATTGATGTGTCCCATTCTTTCTCTTCTCACATTTGATTTAGTAACCTCAACCCCACACTTTTCACAAATAATACCTCTAAATTTCATTCTCTTATATTTTCCACATAGACATTCGTAATCTTTTATAGGGCCAAAAATTCTTGCACAGAATAGGCCATCTTTTTCTGGTCTAAAAGTTCTATAATTTATAGTCTCCGGTTTTTTGATTTCTCCAAATGTCCATGACTTAATTTTTTCAGGACTTGCTAATGTAATTTTAATACTATTAAAATTTTGTGCTTCAGATATCTCCGAGGACTTGAATAAATCTGATAATTCTTTACTCATATATTAATTTAACTCCACATTTAGTGCTAATGATTTTATTTCTTTAACTAAAACATTAAACGATTCTGGTATTCCAGACTCAAAGTTTTCCTCACCTTTTACAATTGTCTCGTAAACTTTAACTCTACCAGCTACGTCGTCTGATTTTACGGTTAGTATTTCTTGCAAGGTATATGAGGCACCATAAGCTTCTAACGCCCATACCTCCATTTCACCAAATCTTTGTCCACCTAATTGAGCTTTGCCTCCTAAAGGCTGTTGTGTAACTAAACTATATGGTCCTGTCGATCTAGCATGAATCTTGTCTTCAACAAGATGATGTAATTTAAGCATGTAAATAATCCCAACTGTAACAGGTCTATCAAATTTTTCTCCTGTTCTACCATCCCATAAAGTAGTCTGACCTGAATTAGGTAATTTTGCCAAATCTAACATTTTTGTAACATCTTGCTCTTTAGCTCCATCAAAAACTGGAGTCGAAATTGGAACACCATTTTGAATATTTTGACATAGATCTTTAAATTCTGTATTAGATAAATTATCAATATTCTCTTCATAAACATCATTACCGTAAACAGATTTTAAAAAACTTGTAATCTTTTCCTCTTTTTCAATTTTTTTTTGATTTTTATTTATTAAATCTGTTAATTGTTCCCCGAGTTCTTTACATGACCACCCCAGGTGTGTTTCAAGTATTTGTCCAACATTCATTCTGCTAGGCACTCCTAATGGATTTAAAACTATATCAACAGGTTTTCCATTTTCTCTATATGGCATATCTTCAACTGGAACAATTTTACTGACTACACCTTTATTTCCGTGTCTACCTGACATTTTATCACCAGGTCTTAATCTTCTTTTAATTGCAACAAAAACCTTAACCATTTTCATAACACTAGGTAATAAATCGTCACCTTGTCTAATCTTTAAAACTTTATCTTCAAATCTATCCTGTATATCCATTTTTGCTTTATCATACTGAGATCTTAATTGAAGTAAGGCATCAGTTTTATTTGTTTCTTGTAATGATATTTTAAATAAATCAGAAACAGAAAGGTTTGAAATCATTTCTTCAGTTAAGCTTGATCCTATTTCATAATTTTTAACTTTCTTCATTAATTTTGTGTTTAATAAAATAGATGATGCTCTTTGTTTTATACTTCTCTCTAGAATTTCTTCCTCAACATTTTTGTCTTGTTGAACACTCTCAATTTCTGCTCTCTCAATAGTTATAGATCTTTCATCTTTTTCTATACCATGTCTATTAAATACTCTTACATCTACTACTGTTCCTCCGCTTCCACTTGGCATTTTTAATGATGTGTCTGTTACATCTATAGCTTTCTCACCAAAAATTGATCTCAATAGCTTTTCCTCTGGACCTGATGCTGAGTCTCCTTTAGGTGTAACCTTTCCAACGAGTATATCTCCGGGTTTAACTTCTGCCCCGATATAAACAACTCCAGACTCATCTAAATTTTTTAATGCCTCTTCATTTATATTGGGAATATCTCTAGTTATATCCTCTTCACCAAGTTTTGTGTCTCTTGCCATTACTTCATATTCTTCAATATGTATTGAGGTAAATACATCATCTGTTACACACCTCTCAGATATTAATATAGAGTCCTCAAAATTATAACCTTGCCAAGGCATAAAGGCTACTGTCACATTTTTTCCTAATGCTAGTTCTCCTGTTTTTGTTGAAGGACCGTCTGCAATTATATCTCCTGATTTAACTTTATCTCCAACTCTTACAAGAGGTTTTTGGTTAATACATGTGTTTTGATTTGATCTTTTAAATTTTTGTAAATTATATATGTCCACTCCTGATTGTGAATAATCTTTTTCGTTAGAAGCTTTAATTACGATTCTCTTTCCGTCAATTTTGTCTACAATTCCATCTCTTTTTGCAACTATTGTTACACCTGAATCTAATGCTACATCACTTTCTATTCCAGTTCCAACCAATGGAGCTTCTGGTTTTAATAATGGAACAGCTTGTCTCATCATGTTTGAGCCCATTAAAGCCCTATTGGCATCATCATTCTCTAGAAATGGAATTAGTGATGCAGCAACCGAAACTAATTGTTTGGGAGAAACGTCTATGTAATCAATGTTCTCAGGCTTAGATAAAATAAAATCTAAATTTGCTCTACTTGAAACTAAATCCTCAACAAATTTTCCATTCTTATCTAACACAGAATTTGCTTGAGCTATTGTAAATTTAGTCTCCTCCATTGCTGAAAGATATTCAATTTTGTCCTGTACAACTCCATTCTCTACTTTTTTGTATGGGCTCTCTATAAAACCATACTTGTTAATTTTAGAATATGTTGAAAGACTGTTAATTAATCCTATATTCGGTCCTTCAGGTGTCTCTATTGGACATATTCTCCCATAATGAGTGGGATGAACATCTCTAACCTCAAATCCTGCCCTTTCTCGAGTAAGCCCACCTGGACCTAATGCAGATACTCTTCTCTTATGAGTTATTTCTGACAATGGGTTGGTTTGATCCATAAACTGAGAAAGCTGAGAGGTTGCAAAAAAATCTTTCAATGAAATAGTTAATGGTTTTGCATTTATTAAATCCTGAGGCATTGCCGACTCAACATCCAGAGTAGTCATTTTTTCTTTAATGGCTCTTTCCATTCTGTAAACACCAATTCTTGCTTGGTTTTCAACTAGCTCTCCTACTGATCTTACTCTTCTATTGCCTAAATGGTCAATATCGTCAACTTCATCTTTGCCATCTCTAAGATCTAACATTTTTTGAATAATTGCTAGAATATCGTCATTTCTTAAAATTGTAATTTTATCAGAGCAATTTAAATCTAATCTTGAATTCATTTTTACTCTTCCAACGTCAGATAAATCATATCTATCAGAGCTGAAAAATAAGTTATTAAATATTTGAGTTGCTATTTCTATAGTAGGAGGTTCGCCTGGTCTTAAAATCTTATAAATTTCAGTTATAGCATCATTTTTATTTTCATTTTTATCATTTAAAACAGTTTGTAGTAGGTAAGGACCCTTTGATATTGGATTTGTTTTAGTAATACTAATGTTCTTTATGTTGTTTTCTAAAATTTTTTCAATAATCGTCTCATTTAATTCAGTACCAATTTTAAATGTATCTTCCCCTGCAACAATATCTTCATGTAAGAATTTACCGTAAATTGATTCATTTGATACTAATATTTCTTTTAAGCCGTCGTTTTGAAGTTTTTTTGCTGTTAAAAAATTAATCTGTTCACCTATGTTAATTAAAACTTTATTATTTTTGGCATCAATTATTTCTTCTGTAAAATTTTTAGCCTTATAATTTTCAGGGTCAAATTTGGTTATCCATTTATTTAAATTAGTATCATATTTATAGATTTCTTTTTCATAAAATTCATTAACAATATCAGATTTTGAGAAACCCAAGGCTTGCAAAAGAGTCGAAACAAAAATTTTTTTCTTTCTATCGATCCTAAAATATAAAAAGTCTTTCACATCATACTCAAAGTCTAACCAAGATCCTCTATTTGGAATCACTCTACAATTAAATAAAAGCTTTCCACTAGCATGTGATTTACCCTTATCGTGATCAAAAAATACACCCGGACTTCTATGCATTTGATTTACTACAACACGTTGAACACCATTGGTGATAAATGTACCACTATTTGTCATCATTGGTACTTCTCCCATATAAACTTCTTGCTCTTTTGCTGATAATATATCTTTTGTATTATTTTCCTGATCTATTTCATAGACAACTAGTCTTAAAGTACATTTTAGTGCTGCAGAGTATGTTAATCCTCTTGTTATACATTCTTCTACATCAAACTTTGGTTTTTCAAGTCGATATGAAATATATTCTAAGGTTGCCTTTTCATTTAAATCTTCAATTGGAAAGATGCTTTTAAAAACTCTGTGAAAACCTTTAATTAAATGTTGCTCTACATCACCTTTAAATTCTGTTAACTCTTTATATGAATTTTTTTGAACCTCTATAAGATTTGGTATAGATAAACTTTCTTTTAGTTTACCAAAACTCTTACGAATATTTTTTTTTTCAGTAAAAGATAATTGCATATGTTACATGTTGCCGAATAATTAATTCAGCAACTTAAATTCTTTCTCTTCTAATTTATTTAAGTTCTACTTTTGCGCCTGCAGCTTCTAATTTAGTCTTTATTTCTTCTGCTTCTTTTTTATTAACACCCGTCTTGACTTCTTTAGGTGCTCCTTCTACTAAATCTTTTGCTTCTTTAAGACCTAACTCTGTAACTGCTCTAACTTCTTTGATAACATTTATTTTTTTGTCACCAGCTGAAGTTAACATAACTGTAAACTCATCTTTTTCCTCTGCAGGAGATTCTCCTGATGCAGCGGCAGGTGCAGCAGCTACAGCAGCAGCTGCAGTTACTCCCCATTTTTCTTCTAACTGTTTAGAAAGCTCAGCTGCCTCTACAACAGTTAAGCTTGATAAATCCTCTATAATTTTATTTAAGTCAGCCATAATAATAATTTTTTTGTCCCTGGTTATTTTTTTGATTTTTCGAGCGCTAAAATAGCGATTTTTGAGGCCGGCGCAAGTAAAATACTTGCTATTTTTTGGGCTGGAGACCTCAAAATACCTACTATTTTTGCTCTAGCCTCATCTAATGAAGGTAATGTTGCTACATTTTTAACTCCTGCTACGTCTAAAATGTCTGTCCCCATGATTCCACCTAAGATTTTTAAATTCTCGTTATCTTTTGAAAACTTAGTAAGAATTTTTGCAGATGTTATTGCATCCTCTGAGAGTGCTACTGCAGTTGGTCCTGAAAATAAATTTGACAATTCTTTACACTTTGTATTCTCTAAAGCAATTTTTGTAATTCTATTATTTGTGATTTTAAATTTAATACCATGTTCTCGCATCTTTTTTCTAAGATCATCTAATTGTGAAACTGTTAAACCTTGATAGTGAGTAACAATTACAGCTTCAGATTTATCAAATTGAGAGGTCATATTGTCAATATATTGCTTTTTCTGTTCTTTATTCATCATAATTATAAACTCTTTTCTAATTTAATTTTGTAAGACACTCCCATAGTTGAAGTAATGAATGCCTGACTTACTAAATCACCTTTGATTGTTAGGTTTGACTTTTCTTTTTCTAAAGCTTCTATAACTGCCTGGTAATTTTTTATAAGCTTGTCATCATCAAAAGATTTTTTTCCTATACTTAATCCGATATTACCATCTTTATCATTTCTAATCTCTACTTGCCCAGCTTTGGCCTCGTTAACTGCTTTTTTTATATCATTTGTAACAGTTCCTAATTTTGGATTTGGCATTAATCCTTTTGGTCCTAAAACTTTTCCTAATTTTGAAAGTTTAATCATCATTGATGATGTACAAATAAGTTTATCAAAGTTTAATTCACCACTTTTAATTTTTTCTATAAAATCATCTCCACCAACAATATCAGCACCAGCATCCTTTGCTTCATTGCTTTTTGCTTCTTCGCAAACTACTGCGACTTTAACTGATTTGCCTGTACCACCAGGTAAATTTACAACTGTTCTTAAATTAATTTCATTTTTTTTTTGTTTATTATTAATTCTAAAACTCAAATCAACTGATTCATCAAACCTGGTAGTGCAATTTGATTTTATTGAACTTAAAATTTTGTCAATTTTTTCGGAAGGTAATTCTTTAGTTTTTTCTGGTAATTTTTTAAATCTTTTTGATCTCATTTTCTTTATTCTTTAACCTCTATTCCCATCGACCTAGCAGATCCTGCTATTATTTTAGCAGCCTCGTCTAGATCATGCGCATTTAAGTCCTCCATTTTTTTTTCAGCTATTTCTTTAAGTTGTTGTTTAGAGATTGATCCAATAATATTTCTACCTGGTTCTTTTGATCCACTTTTCAATTTCATAGCTTCCTTTATAAAGTGTGATGCAGGAGGAGATTTAATAACAAAATCAAATTTTTTGTCTTTATAAACCGTGATGATAACTGGTACTGGTTTGCCAGCAAAAGATTTTGTTTTATCGTTAAATGCTTTACAAAATTCCATTATATTTATACCTCTTTGACCAAGAGCAGGACCAACAGGAGGTGCAGGGTTTGCTTGTCCACCTTTTATTTGTAATTTTACATACCCGCTTATCTCTTTTTTTGCCATTAGCTTGCCTTTTCTACCTGGTTATAATCTAAATCAACAGGTGTTGGTCTACCAAAAATTGAAACAGAAACTTTTAATCTTAATTTGTCTTCATCTATATCTTCAACAAGTCCACTAAATGATGCAAATGGTCCATCTATAACTTGAACTTTTTCTCCAATACTATATTCCACACCTGACTTAGGTTGTGCCACACCATCTTTTATTTCACCTAATATTTTTTCAATTTCTTTGTCTGAAACTGGTATTGGTGTTCCTTTATATCCTAGAAAACCACTTACTTTTTTTAAGTTTTTAATCATGTGATAAATATTATTATCCATTTCACTTTTTATTAAAATATAACCAGGAAAATATTTTTTTTTTCTTTGAACTCTTTTGCCTCTTTTAACTTCAGTTATATCATGGGTTGGTACGATAATTTCATCAAATTTATCTGAGATTTTAGCTTTTTCTGCCTCTTCTTTTATTAGTTGAGCTACTTTATTTTCAAAACTTGAGTGAGATTGTACTATATACCAATTTTTCATTATAAACTCACCTTAAGAATAATATCTAAGAAAAACTTTAACACTTGATCCAATAATAAAAAAAATAAAGATGCTAAAACTGCCATTGCAAAAACCATAAGTGCGCCCTGCACTGTCTCTTTTGCTGTTGGCCAAGTTACCCTAAAAGCCTCCTGTTTTACATCTTGAATAAATTTTAAAGGATTTTTCATAATATAAATTTAAGTTTTTGGCAGGAGCGAAGGGAATCGAACCCCCAACCTCCGGTTTTGGAGACCGGCGCTCTACCAATTGAGCTACACTCCTAACTGAGTTTACTCTATTATTTTTGTTACTACTCCAGCTCCTACTGTTCTACCACCTTCTCTAATTGCAAAATTTAGCTTTTCGTCCATTGCAATTGGTGTGATTAGTTTTACCGTAAATTTAGCGTCATCTCCTGGCATTACCATTTCAGTACCTGATGGTAGTTCAACTTCTCCAGTTACATCAGTTGTTCTGAAATAAAATTGAGGTCTGTATTTTGTGAAAAAAGGCGTATGTCTTCCACCTTCTTCTTTTTTCAATACATATGCCTGAGCTTCAAATTTAGTATGGGGTTTGATAGAACCGGGTTTGCATAATACTTGACCTCTTTCTACATCAGTTCTTTCAACTCCTCTTAATAATGCGCCTATGTTATCACCAGCTTCCCCAGAGTCTAATAATTTTCTAAACATTTCAACCCCAGTACAAACTGATTTTTTAGTTTCTCTGATACCGACTATTTCAATTTCTTCACCAGTTTTAATAACTCCTGACTCAACTCTTCCTGTAACTACAGTACCTCTCCCTGAAATAGAAAAAACATCTTCAACGGGCATTAAAAAATCTTTATCTTTTGGTCTATCAGGTTGAGGAATAAATTCATCAACAGATTTCATTAATTCCATAATTGAATTTTTTCCAATATCATCATCTCTTCCTTCAACAGCTGCTAAAGCTGAGCCTTTAATGATCGGTGTTTTGTCTCCCGGAAATTTATAAGATGTTAATAAATCTTTAATTTCTTCTTCAACTAAATCTATCATTTCTTTATCATCTACTTGATCTACTTTATTTAAGTAAACGACGATTGCTGGAACACCAACTTGACGTGCTAAAAGAATATGCTCTCTAGTTTGAGGCATTGGACCGTCTGCAGCATTAACAACTAAAATTGCTCCATCCATTTGTGCTGCACCTGTAATCATGTTTTTAACATAGTCAGCATGACCAGGACAATCTACGTGAGCGTAATGTCTTTTTTCAGTTTCGTACTCAACGTGTGCAGTTGATATTGTTATACCTCTCTCTTTTTCTTCAGGAGCTTTATCAATTTGATCATAAGCTACAAAGTTTGCACCACCACCTTCTGACAATACTTTTGTTATCGCTGCAGTTAGAGTTGTTTTACCATGATCAACGTGTCCGATTGTTCCTATGTTACAATGCGGTTTATTTCTTACAAATTTTTCCTTCGACATTACTTTTTTTACCTCACTTTATATTTTAATTAGCTTTTTTGGAGCGGGTGATGAGAATCGAACTCACGCAACCAGCTTGGAAGGCTAGTGTTCTACCACTGAACTACACCCGCATACCCAAGTGCGCACTCCAAAGTTGTTAAAAGTTTTATTTATGGTGGAGGGGGAAGGATTCGAACCTTCGAAGACCGAAGTCAACGGGTTTACAGCCCGCCCCATTTGACCGCTTTGGTACCCCTCCCAAATAGTAGGGGAAGCGTCCCCATGTTCAATAAAGCTTTAAACAACATGCGTTTTATATATTTTTATTGTACAAATGCAATACGTGAATTTCAGGAAAAATAGTATAAAAACTAAGAAAAATCTCAAATTATGACTCAAAAATCTTCCTTTTTTATTGCTGGACGTCATGCAGTCATAAGTGCATTAAAAAATCCTAAAAGACGAGTTTTAAAAATTTTCTTAACAGAAGATAGTAAAAAAAATATTCACAAACTAAATCCTAACAAAAATTTATTAAAAGATGTAAAGATTTTTTTTAAAACCAAAAAAGAATTAGATAAATACTGTAGGAGCGAAGATATTCTTCATCAAGGATATGTGGCTGAAATAGAACATTTAGAAGACATAGAGTTAAAAGAATTTATAAAAAACAAAAACAATTTGACTTTTGTTTGTTTAGATGAAGTTACAGACCCAAGAAATATTGGTTCTTTAATAAGGAGTGCAGCTTCTTTTGATATTGATGGTTTAATTGTAAAAGAAAGGCATTTTCCAAGTGAAAGCAAAGTATTATATAAATCTGCAAGTGGTTGTGTTGAAAATTTAAATATTTTTAAAGTTTCAAACATAAACACAACGCTAAAATTTCTTAGAGATAAAAACTTTTGGGTTTACGGATTTGATGCAAATAGTGATAAAGATTTTACTCAAATAAAATGGACTGGAAATAACATTTTATTATTTGGCTCTGAAGGTTACGGTTTAAAAAAACATACAGAAAAATACACTGACTTTTTAGTAAAAATTGATATAAATAAAAATGTTGAAAGTTTAAACATATCTAATAGTGCCGCAATTGTATTTCACTATATAAATCAACAAAAATAATTTCTTGATAATATATTAAATGATATTACAAAACCTTTTCATGCCCTTGTAGCTCAGCTGGTAGAGCAATTGATTTGTAATCAATAGGTCCGCGGTTCGAATCCGTGCGGGGGCACCATTTATTTGAATGATTTTGAAGTAATTAATTTTTTTGGATCAAAAAATGGTTTTTCGATAACTTCGCATTTAAAATTCTTATCATCTATCAAAACTTCTATTTCAGTACCTATTTTAGAGTATTCGATATCTACAATAGCAAGAGCAATATTTTTTTTTAAGCGTGGTGAATAAATAGCTGAGGTTATTTTTCCAATATTCTTATTATTAGATTTTAAAGTCCAAAATTTTGTATTGGGACCAGCTAACCTTTCACATTTAATTTCTAAACCAACTTGTAATCTTTTTATGCCATTAGTCTTAATTCTTTTAAGTGCTTTCTTTCCTATAAAATTTATATCACTATCTAAGTCAACTAATCGATCTAAACCTAATTCAAAAGGATTAGTATGAATATCTGCATCGGCATGATAGGAAAGCATTCCGCCTTCTATTCTTCTTATTGAAGATGTATGTCCTGGTTTAATGCCAAAATCTTTTCCTGCCTCCATTATTTTTTCGTAAAGATCGTCGCCTTTAGATCCATCTCTTAAAAATAATTCATAGCCAAATTCACTAGACCATCCAGTTCGTGATACAATTAAAGGAATTCCATCTAATTCTAATTCTCTAAACCAATAATATTTTAGTTCTTTAATACCTTCTCCAAATAATTTGACCATTATTTCTCCAGAGTTAGGTCCTTGTAACTGAAGTGGAGAAACATCAGGTTCTGATATTTTTACATCTAGTCCTGAATTTATTGCAACTCCTTGTGCCCATAGTAAAATATCACTATCTCCTAAAGACAACCAAAAGTGATTTTTACCTAATCTTAAAAGAACAGGGTCATTTAAAACTCCACCATCTGCGTTTGTAATTAAAACATATTTACACTGACCTATAGATAATTTTGATAAATCTCTAGGTGTTAATAATTGAATAAATTTATAAGCATCAGTTCCTATAATTTCTACTTGTCTTTCAACAGCTACATCACAAAGAATAGCTGTTTGTATAAGGTTCCAAAAATTCTGTTCTGGATCTCCAAAATCACGAGGTATGTACATATGGTTATATACCGAAAAACCTGTTGCACCCCACCTTACTGTTGCATCAAAATATGGAGATTTTCTAATTTGAGTTCCAAACCCAAAATTTTTATTAATCATTAATTAGTTTCTTTTCTGATTTGCTCTAATTTAATTTTTTTTTGAAGACTTCTGTTTGAGTCATATAAAAGATTAAATTTGACTCTTTTATTTATACTAATAGATATAGTTTTTGCATTTCTAACTTCGTAATTGTCAGCAACCGCACTTATTGGTCTTTTATTAATATTTAGATTTTTGATTAAAATTTTTGATTTATCGCTCACAATTCTTCCTTTCCATCTTCTAGGCCTAAAAGCACTAATCGGTCTAATGGATAATTTTTTAGAGTCTAAATTTAATATTGGTCCATAAACTGACATGTTATATGCAGTGCTACCTGCAGGTGTTGAAATTAACACTCCATCAGAAACCAATTTTTTTATGATCTTTTGTGAACCACTTGAAATTTCAAGTGATGCTGTTTGTCTACTTTGTCTTAAAATTGAAACTTCATTTATTGCTATAGACTTTTTAGTTTTATTAAATTTATTCTTTACAATCATTTCTAAAGGGCAAATTGAAACTTGTTTAGCTTTAGATAAATTTCTTATTGTATTTTTTGATGAAAATTTATTCATTAGAAAACCATAACTTCCAGCATTAATTCCGTAAAAAGGTTTTTTATATTTATTATATTTTTTTAATGAAGAAAGCATGAAA
>CACEDU010000016.1 GCA_902558435.1 uncultured Pelagibacteraceae bacterium
GTACTATTGTTTATTGAAGTATAATGCTTCCACCATTCTAATCTTTTCATAAGTTTATCTGCTGTTTCTTGGCTGTTTGCTCTATTGATTAAAAGGTGTTCAGCACCATAAATCTCAGGAGTTTCTGATAATATAGAACTTCCCCCTTTTTTTACCAACATATCAGCTGCTACACCCAAAGCTGGATTTGCAGTTATACCCGAATATCCATCTGAGCCACCACATTGAAGAGCTAAAGTTAAATGACTAACTGACTCTGGAGTTCTTTTAATATCATTAGCCTCAGATAACAGATTTTTGATTTGAGATAAGACTTTCTCTACAATTTTTTTTGTGCCACCTTCATCCTGAATTGTTAAAAAATGTATCCTATTATGTTTTTTGACTGACTCATCAAATAAACTTACTTGTGCGCATTCGCAACCTAAGCCAATGACAAAAACATGTGAAAAATTTGGATGATTTTTAAAACCATCAATTGTTCTTTGAAACATTTGCATTCCTTCACTAACTGTATTCATGCCACATCCAGTAGAATGCGTAATTGGAACGATTCCATCTATATTAGGGTAATCATCTAAAATGTTTGAATATTTTATCTTTTCAACAATCATCTTTGTTACAGTTGCTGAACAATTTACTGTACTTACAATTCCTATATAGTTTCTTGTAGCAACTTGACCATTTTCTCTCAAAATTCCATTGAAAAAAGTATCTGCATTTTCATCAACAATTGTTTTTTTATTATTTACTTTAAAGGCTCTTTCAAATTCTTTGAATTCTAAATTATGTGTGTGAACATGCTCGCCTGCACTTATATTTTTAGAGGCAAATCCTATTATTTGGTCATATTTGATTATTGGATCACCTTTTTTTATTGGTTTTAAACAAACTTTATGTCCAAAAGGTATTGGATCAATAGTGCTAATATTTTGTCCATTAATTTTTGTTTTTTCTGGCATAATGAATTGACTTACACCAACATTGTCATTTTTATTTAGAACAATTAGACTATTCATTTTTTAATATAAGTTTTATAAAACATTATAAATTAATTTAATTTAAATAAAATATTTATAATTGATGAAAAAAAAGAATTTAAGAAGCAAACAATGGTTTGATGATCCTAAAGATCCAGGCATGACAGCCATGTATTTAGAAAGATATCTAAATTATGGACTTACAAGAGAAGAACTTCAATCAGGCAATCCAATAATAGGTATTGCACAGTCAGGTAGTGATTTATCACCATGCAATAGACATTTTTTATCTTTAAGCAAAAGAATTAAAGATGGAATTAGAAGAGCAGGTGGTATTCCGATGGAATTTCCTACTCACCCAATCCAAGAAACTGGAAAAAAGCCTACTGCAATGTTGGATCGAAATTTATCTTACTTATCATTGGTCGAAGTTCTTTACGGTTATCCAATAGATGGAGTAATACTTACAACTGGTTGTGATAAAACTACTCCAGCAGCTTTGATGGCAGCTGCTACAGTAAATATTCCTGCAATTGTTTTATCTGGTGGCCCAATGCTAGATGGTAATTATAAGGGCAAAAAAGCTGGAGCAGGAACAATTATTTGGGAAGCAAGAAGATTACATGCTAAAGGAGAAATTAATTACGAGGAATTTATGGATATGGCAGCCGGATCTTCACCAAGTCCTGGTCATTGTAATACAATGGGAACTGCTTCATCAATGAATTCAGTGGCGGAAGCATTGGGAATGTCTTTACCTGGATGTGCTGTGATACCAGCACCTTATCGAGAAAGAGAACAAATTTCTTTTGAGACAGGGTCGAGAATTGTAAATATGGTCCATGAAGACCTTACACCTTCTAAGATAATGACAAAGAAAGCTTTTGAAAATGCAGTTGTGGTTGCTAGTGCTATAGGTGCATCAAGTAATTGTACTACTCATCTAATTGCAATTGCAAAACACATGGGTGTAAAATTTGATTTATCCAATTGGCAAAAATTAGGGCACAAAATACCTTTATTGGCTAACTGCCAACCTGCTGGAGAGCATTTAATGGAAGGTTTTTACAGAGCAGGCGGTATACCTGCAATCATGAAAGAATTAATGAAGCATAAAAAAATCCACCAAAACTTAATAACTGTTACAGGAAAAACAGTTGCTCAAAACCTAAGAAAAAAAATCAATGTTGATAGAGATGTAATAAAAACCTTCAAAGATAATTTAACTGATAAGGCAGGTTTTTTAGTTATGAAAGGCAATTTCTTTTCATCAGCAATCATGAAAACTTCAGTTATTAGCAAAGAATTTAGGGAAAGATATTTGTCAAATCCTAAACATCCAAATGTATTTAAAGGTAAAGCTGTAGTTTTTGAAGGACCTGAAGATTATCATAAAAGAATAAATAGCAAAAAGCTGAAGATTGATGAAAATTCAGTCTTAATAATAAGAGGATGTGGACCTGTTGGATATCCAGGATCTGCTGAAGTGGTGAACATGCAACCACCAGATAGACTATTAAAAAAAGGCATAAATGCTTTGCCAACGCTTGGTGACGGTAGACAGAGCGGTACCTCAGAAAGTCCATCAATACTTCATGTATCACCAGAATCTGCAGTAGGTGGAGATTTAGCAATTGTTAAAACTGGCGATAAAATGACAATAGATTTAAATAAAAGAAGAGTAGATCTTCAAATAACAAAATTAGAATTTACAAAAAGAAGAAAAAAGAAAAAAATAAAAAAACTTACTAATCAAACTCCTTGGCAAGAAATTTCTAGATCAAATGTTGGTCAACTCGAAGATGGAGCATGTATAATGTCAAGAGATCAATATTTAGATATTACTAAAACTAAGGGTATTTTAAGAAACTCCCATTAGATGAAACCAAAAATACTAGTTTCTAGAAAAATCTCTGATGGTGCAGAGGAAATATTAAAACAAGAATTTGATGTTACTTTAAATTTGGAGGATAAACCCTATTCGTATGAAGAATTAATTAAACTTGTAAATAATTATGATGGATTAATTTCAACAAGTTTTGATAACTTAGATAAGAATTTCTTTGATAGTTTGACAGGTAGGTTAAAAGTAATTGGTCATGTTGGAGTTGGATACGACAATATAAATACTCAATCAGCTAAGGAAAAAAATATAAAAGTATCGAATACACCGAATGTATTAAATGATGCTGTAGCAGAAATAACTATTCTACTTATTTTAGCATCTTCAAGAAGAATTGGAGAAGCTTACAATTTAGTAAAGACAAATACTTGGAAAGATCATAGACCAGATATTACCAAATTAATGGTTGGTAATGAAATTACAGGAAAAACTTTAGGCATAATAGGAATGGGAAGAATTGGCCAGATTGTAGCTGATAGAGCAAGAGCTTTTAAAATGAAAATAATTTATTTCAATAGAAACAAATTACCTAAAGATTTTGAAAAAGATGCTACCTATTATTCAGATTTGAAATCTATGTTACCTAATTGTGATTATATAAGTTTACATACACCTGCTACTCCGGAAACAAAAAATATAATCAATTCAGAAACCTTGAAATTGTTTCCAAAACATTCAGTGTTTATAAATACATCAAGAGGATCAACTGTAGATGACGATGCACTAGTAGAGGCTTTAAAAAACAAAAAAATTTATGGTGCAGGACTTGATGTGTTTAATAATGAACCGAATCTAGATAAAAGATATTTAGAATTAGAAAGTTGTTTTGTATTACCTCACGTTGGTAGTGCCACACATGAAACTCGATTAGCAATGAGTATGTTGGCAGTTAATAATTTAAAGTGTTTTTTTTCAAACAAACCATTAATTTCAGAGGTAGTTTAGTATTCAACCAAAAGTTGTAAGATTTTAAATTATATATAGTGTCTATACATAATTTCTCACTTTTATTTGAAATCTTTTTCTCTTTATGTTTAAATTTAAAAAATAACATAACTGAGAGGAAATAATGTTAAAATTAATATCAAAACTAACAGCTGCTATTGCTGTGGTATCTATTGCTTTATTTGGTTCTGCTCATGCAAAAACTCTTAAAATAGAAACCCACTTTACAGCAAGCTCACCAAATGGTGAAGTTGCAGCGCAATTTGCTAAGAATGTAGAAAAGTTCTCTGGCGGAAGCTTGAAAGTGCAAATGTTCTACTCGTCATCTGTAACAGGTAAGTCTGCCGAGGTATTTAACTCTGCACAAACTGGAATTATTGACTGCGATATGACAGGAGCTGGATACCAAACTGGTAAAAATGCAGCGTTCCAATTCGCAGGCGATGTAATGGGTGGATATGATAACCCATATCAACAATATGAATTCTTGAATTTCCCAGGAGCTCAAGAAGCTGTTGATGCACTTTACAATAAATATGGAATGACATTAATTGGTTGGTGGATACCAGGACATGAGTCTTTAATTTCTAGCAGACCAATTCCAGATGTTGCTTCACTAAAAGACTTTAAGTTTAGATCACCTCCAGGAATGGAAAGTATGATCTTTACAGCACTAGGGGCAAAACCAATAGTTATGGACTTCGGTGAAGTTCCAACTGCTTTACAAACTGGTCTAATTGATGGTGCTGACTATTCATCATTAGCAACAAACTACGCTGGTGGACACTATGAGCAAAACAAATATGCTACATATCCAGGTTTCCACTCTATGCCAGCTGACCACCTAGCTTGTAACACAAAAGTTTGGAACAAGTTAAAACCTCATGAACAAGGTGCAATGAAAGCAGGAATAGAAATAGCAGGAAGAACTATTACTAGCTTAGTTGAGAGAAAAAACGCTGAAGCTGTAAAAGCTTTGAATGAAATGGGCGTTACTCTTCATGACTGGTCAAGAGAGGATAGACTTAAGTTCAGAAATGCTGCACTTGGCGCATGGGAAGAATGGAAGACTAAATCTCCAGAAGCTGCTGCTCTTATAGAGATACATAAAGCTTACATGAAAGCTAACGGTATCCTATAATAAAAAGCACTTAATAAAATATAGAAGGGCCTTAAAAAGGCCCTTCTTATAAAATTTTTTTGCAAATGAGTGATAAAGAATTACAAGACAAGCAATTACAAGAGCAAAATGAAAAAGTTGCAAGTAAAGATGATTTTCCAATAAATTGGATTGATAGAATTTCATTATTTTTAAGCCACACAATTAAATATTTAATCCCTGTAATAGTAATCGTAATGATGTATGAAATTTTTATGAGGTATGTACTATTTAAACCAACACTATGGGCTAATGAATTATGTTTATGGTTGGCAGGTGTTTGTTATTTAGTTGGTGGAATATATGCTACAAGACTTAGAAGTCATATTAGAATTGTCTTATTATATGACTATGTAAGCAGACCAACTCAGCGTATTTTTGATCTAATTAGTACTGTAATTATTGTCACTTTTGCAGCTGCTGTAATTTATGGAGGCATGGAAGATGCATATAGATCATTTATAAATTGGGAAAGATTTGCAACTTATTGGGACCCTCCAATTCCTGCAACTATGAAGCCACTCACGCTTATTTGTATATTTCTCATAGCTCTACAGTCAATAAATAATTTAATTATTGATTGGAAAAATCCTAAAGAAAAACAGTACCAACCTGCCAAAGATTTAAAATAAAATGGAATTTGAGATAGGAACACTCTCGATAATTCTAATAGTAGGACTATTAGCACTGATATCAATTGGTGTACCTATGGGCTTTGCTTCAGGTTTTATGGGAGCAGTGCTTGTATTTTTATATATAGGTGAACATGCTTTAGGAATTTTGCTTTCAAGATATTATTCTCTTGTTGTAACTTATTCATTCTTGTCGGTGCCATTATTTATATTTATGGCCTCCTTACTCGAACGCTCGAATATTGCAAGAGACTTGTATGATGCGTTAAATGCTTGGTTAAGAAAAACTAGAGGTGGAGTAGGTGTAGTAACTGCAATCATGGCAACAATCATGGCAGCTATGAGTGGAATTATCGGAGGAGAGATAGTTTTACTAGGGCTAATTGCACTGCCACAGATGTTGAGATTGAAATATGATCAAGATATGTCGATTGGTATTATTTGTGCATCGGGTTCTTTAGGCACAATGATACCACCATCTATTGTTTTAATTATTTATGGTTTAACAACAGAAACTTCAATTACCATGTTGTTCCAAGAAGCAATTGTTCCTGGTCTAATGATATCGGGTTTAATAATTACTTACATTCTTATTCGAACAAGAATACAACCTCATCTTGCACCATTAAGTGATGAGCCAGCATTAACTTTAAAAGAAAAAATGTCATACCTACCTGGTCTTTTACCACCAATTGGTATCGTAATAATTGTTTTGGGATCAATTTATTCTGGTATGACTGGTATTACAGAAGCAGCTGGTATGGGTGTAGTTGCAACACTAATTATAATAGCTGCTAGAAAAGAGTTAACATGGTTTTTGTTTAAAGATGCACTTGTTAGAACCTTTAAAGCTTCAGGAACTATATTAACAATTACTTTTGGTGCTACAGTTTTAGCAGGAGCCTATTCCCTTGCAGGAGGACCCACTTATGTTGCTGAAACAATTTTAGCCTACGATTTAAAGCCGATGTATCTAATTTTTATGATGCAAATAATGTTTTTAATAATGGGTGCATTCATGGATTGGGTTGGAATAGTTCTATTAGCAATGCCAGTTTTTTTACCAATCGTACTAGCCTTAGGTTTTGATCCTATTTGGTTTGGAATACTATTCTGTGTAAATATGCAGGTTTCATTTTTAAGCCCACCATTTGGTCCTGCAGCTTTCTATTTAAAATCAGTTGCTCCACCACACATTTCACTAACTGATATTTTCAGAGGTTTTGCACCATTTATAGTAATTCAATTGATTGTTTTGGCATGTGTTATGTTCTTTCCAGAGGCAATGACGCAGAACTTCCACGATTTTGTCCCTAGAAAATAATGCAAAATATAGGTTTTATTGGTATTGGCCTTATGGGCTTTCCAATGGCAAAAAACATACTGAAAGCTGGATACAAAGTTAAAGCATTTAATAGATCCAAAAACAAAGCTAAGCCACTTAAAGACTTTGGTGCCGAGATTTCAAATTCAATAGGAGAACTTGTTAAAGAAAGTCATGTGGTAATTACAATGTTAACTAATGATGATGCGGTCAATGAAGTTATAGGTAGCGATGAATTTTTAAATAATTTAAAACCTGATTCAACTGTAATTGATATGAGCTCTGTAAAACAAACTACAGCAGTTAATCATGGAAAAAATTTAAAATCTCGAAAAATTAATTACTTAGATGCACCAGTTTCAGGTGGAACAATAGGAGCCGAAGAAGCATCTCTTGCTATAATGATTGGGGGAGAACAGATAGTTTTTGAATCAGTTAAGGATATTTTAAAATCAATGGGAAACCCAACTCTTGTTGGTCCAATAGGATGTGGCCAGGTCTCAAAATTAGCAAACCAAATTATTGTTGGATTAGCTATTGGTGCTGTTGCTGAAGCAGTTACTCTCTGTGAAAAGGCAGGAGCTGACCCAAATAAAATGATTAAGGCTTTATCTGGAGGTTGGGCTGATAGTAAAGTTCTTAGAACACATGGAAAAAGAATGATAGATAAAGACTTTAGTCCTAAAGGTAAAACTTCAAGTCAGCTAAAAGATATGAATAATATCTTAGAATGTGCAAATAATTATAATACTCAATTACCTATTTCAAATTTAGTTAAAGAAATGTATAAATCACTAGTTGAAAATGGACATGGTGAAACAGATCATAGTTCACTATATAAGGAAATTGAAAGGATAAATAATGGGAAGACTTGAGGGAAAAGAAGTAATCATCACTGCAGCTGGACAAGGAATAGGAAAAGCAACGGCCATAACTTTTCATAACGAAGGTGCTAATGTCACTGCTACGGATATTAATGAAAATACTTTAAGTGAACTAAATAAAGAATACCCAAAAATTAAAGTAAAAAAATTAGACTCAACAAAAAATGAAGATATCAAAGAATTCATTAATACTTTTAGCAATATAGATGTATTATTTAATGCAGTAGGATTTGTTCATCACGGAACAATTTTAGATTGTGAAGAGAAAGATTGGGATTTTTCATTCGATACTAATATTAAATCTTTGTACTTTATGTGTAAAGCTACATTGCCTACAATGATTAATAATAATGGAGGCAGTATAATTAACGTTGCTTCAGTTGCATCTAGTATTAAAGGACTACCAAACAGATTTGTTTATGGAACAAGTAAAGCAGCTATTATTGGACTAACAAAATCAATTGCATCTGATTTTGTTAAGCAAAAAATTAGATGTAATGCAATTGCACCTGGAACCGTATTTACACCTTCTTGGGAAGATAGAGTAAAACAAAGCCCGGATCCAGTTAAGGCAAAAAAGGATTTCATAGCAAGACAACCAATGGAAAGACTAGGAACTGCGCAAGAAATAGCTGATTTTGCTATTTATTTAGCTAGTGATGAGTCAACATTTACTACAGGAAATACATTTTCCGTAGACGGTGGTATGACAATTTAAATATAAAGGAGAAACAATGAAACTATTAAGAGTAGGTGAAAAGGGAAAAGAAAAACCAGCTATACTAGATGATGATGGAAAAATAAGAGATATTAGCTCACATGTAAGTGATTTAAACCCACACAATTTAAATTTTGAAACAATTTCAAAAATTCAAAGTGTAGATACATCAAGACTTCCTGAAATTTCATCAGATCAAAGAATAGGTTCTTGCATTACAAGTCCAGGAAAGTTTGTTGCAATAGGGCTTAATTATTCAGACCATGCTGCTGAAGTTGGTGCTGATATTCCAAAAGAACCAATTATGTTTATGAAGGCTACTAGTTCAATGTGTGGTCCTAATGATGATGTGGAAATAGTTTCAGGATCAAAAAAACTAGATTGGGAAGTTGAACTTGGAATTGTAATAGGAAAAGAGGCTAAACATATTTCAGAAGACCAATCACAAGATCATATTTTAGGATATTGTTTAGTAAACGATGTTAGTGAAAGAGAATGGCAAATTGAGAAAATGGGACAATGGGTTAAAGGTAAATCTCACGATACTTTTGGCCCCACTGGACCTTACCTAGTAACTAAGGATGAGATTAAAGACATAAATAATTTAAAAATGATGTTGGATGTAAATGGTGAGAGAATGCAAACGGGAAATACAAGTACTATGATCTTTAACGTTGATATCATTGTATCTTATGTAAGTAAATTTATGTCATTACAACCAGGGGATATAATCACAACTGGAACACCTCCAGGAGTTGGAATGGGTAGAAAACCACAAGTATTTCTGAAAGCAGGTGACCAAATGAAACTATCAATAGAGAACTTAGGAGAACAGAACTCTAAAGTAGTTGCTGTTTAAAATTTGTGAAATTAACCTCAATCAAAAGTCATGTACTTAGATATGAGTTAGACAAAGAACTAGGATACTCACAACAATATTACAAACATAGAACTGCCCATTTAGTTGAAGTAGAGACTGATGAAGGAATCACAGGCTGGGGAGAGTGTTTTGGACCTGGAAATATAGCTCTTGCAAATAAATATATTGTAGAAAAAGTTATTCAACCTTTAATAAAAGGAGATGATCCACTTAAAAAAGAGAATATTTGGCACAAAGTATACAATTTACTCAGAGACAGTGGTCAAAAGGGAATGCCAATTCAAGCATTGTCAGGAATTGATATAGCATTGTGGGATATATTGGCAAAAAAATCTAATTTACCTCTTTATCAACTACTAGGAGGTAAAACTAATGATAAAATTCCAGTTTATGGGTACGGCATGATGTTGCAAAAAAAAACAGTCGATGAACTTTGTGAATTGTTCAAAAATGAGGCTAATCAAATAAAAGAAAAGAATTTTAAAGCTATGAAAATGAAAATTGGCATGGGTCCTAAAGAGGATTTAAAGTTGGTTAGTGCTGTAAGAGATACAATTGGATCTGAATTTAAACTCATGGTGGATGCAAATCATGCTTATAATAAAAATGATGCATTATATGTTGGAAGAGGATTAGATGAAATGAATATTTACTGGTTTGAAGAACCTGTTGCTCCAGAAGATTATGAAAGTTACAAAGAACTTAAAGAAAAATTAAAGACTAATATTGCTGGAGGTGAGGCTGAGTTTACAAAATATGGATGGAACCAACTTATAAAAAATAATTGTATTGATATAGCTCAACCTGAGGTTTGTGGTTTAGGTGGAATTACTGAATATTTAAAAGTATCAGCGTTAGCACAGTCTAATTTTATTCCAATAGTAAATCATGTATGGGGTTCAGCTTTAAGTGTGGCGGTTAATCTTCATTTGCTAACAACATTACCCGATATGCCAGGTGGACTATTTCCAACAAAGTCTATGTTAGAGTTTGATACAACAGAAAAAAATATTTTCATAACTGATTTAGCAGAGGAAAAATTTTCAATTTTAGATCAAGTTAAAAATAAAAATGGGTTCGCATCTCCATTAGAAAATATAGGGATTGGAATTAATCCAAATAAAGATTTCATTAAAAAATACGAATACAATGGTTAAAATAAAAACCTCAAAACCTGAAGTTTTGTGGAACGCTAAATGTATATTAGGTGAGGGAACATTATGGGTAAAAGAACATAAATCGATTTATTTTACTGATATAAAAAAAAAAAGAATAAATATCTTAAATATAAAAAATAATAAAAGAAAAATAATTAAAATTAATAAAGAGATAGGTTTTCTAGCACATATTAAAAATAACATTTTTATATTAGGTCTTCAGGGTGAGTTAAGAATTTTAAACTTAAAAACGAAAAAAATTTTAAAGTCAATTTATATAGAAAAAGACATTAAAACAAATCGTATTAATGATGGTAAGACAGACCCATCAGGTAGATTATGGTTTGGTACTATGGATAATCCCGAAAGAAATTTGACAAATGGATCATTATATTGCCTTGATAAAAAATTAAATTTAAAAAAAGTTGATACCACTTATTACATAACAAACGGTCCAGCATTTATAGATAGTAATAATTTTTATCATACAGATAGTAGGAAAAAAACTATTTATAAAATTAAAATAAATAAAAATTTAAATATTACCAAAAAAATTGTATTTAAAAAATTTACAAAGAATCAAGGTGTACCTGATGGAATGACTTTAGACAAAAATAAAAATCTTTGGGTTTGTCATTTTCACGGAGCATGTATTTCAATTTTTAGTAAATCTGGAAAAATACTACATAAAGTAAAATTACCCGCAAAAAATATAACAAACTGTGCATTTGGTGGTAAAAATAACTCAGAATTATTTGTAACTTCAGCCTTAAAAGGTATGAAAAAAAGTGAAATTAAAAAATTTAAATTCTCAGGAAGTTTATTTAAAATAGAAACAAATACGAAAGGTATAAATCAAAAAAAATTTAATTTTAATCATGTTAAAACGAGATCTTTATTACGAAAGAATTCCAACCAAATCACTTAGGGATGACGTTAGACATTTGGGCAATATTCTTGGTAAAGTAATAAAAAAACAGGAGGGCTCTAACTTTTTTAACTTAGTTGAAAAAATTAGACTTTTGTCAAAGGCAAATGTTGCAAATAAAAGTAGGAAAGAACCATTTAAGAAAATTCTAAGAGAAGTTAATAAACTTAGCCCACAGTCTTTATTTAAATTAACAAGAGCATTTAATCATTTCATGAATTTTTATAATTTAGCAGAGTCAATAGATGCATCTAGAACTTTAGATCAATATGAAAATATAAAATCAAATAAAAAATTCCAAAATATATTTATAGAAGAAATTTTTGAAAATTTTTTTAAAAATAAAAAAATTTCAAATAATAAAATTTATAATATTGCAAAAAGTTTAAATATTGGAATAGTTTTAACAGCTCATCCTACTGAAGTTAAAAGAAGAACTTTGATTCAAAAATATCATACATTAACAGAGATTCTTGAGCAAAGAATTCTTCTAAATAATTATCCATCAAAGTTAAAAATTTTAGATAA
>CACEDU010000017.1 GCA_902558435.1 uncultured Pelagibacteraceae bacterium
GAGCTTCAGAAGGAATTGAGCAAGCGAGGCAAGGAGGATGGGTTTGGTCAGCTGATCTTTTAATTGGGAAACAACTGACAGGTACTAGATTAGGAATTTTAGGGATGGGAAGAATTGGACAAAAAATTGCAAAAGTAGCAAAATCTCTTGGTATGATAATTCACTACCATAACAGATCAAAACTAAGTGAAGATAAAGAGCAAGGTGCTATTTATCATGATAATTTAAAAGATCTTTTATCAGTATCAGATGTGCTATCAGTATGCTGTCCAGCATCAAAAGAAACAATTGATATGATAAATAAAGATACAATTGAATATTTACCAAAGGGTGCAGTTGTAACCAATGTTGCAAGAGGAGACATTATTGAGGATGAGGCAATGATAGATGCGCTTAACAGAAGGAAAGTTTATGCAGTAGGATTAGATGTTTATAAAAATGAGCCACATTTAAATAAAGGTTATTATAAGCACAAAAGTGCTTTCATTCTTCCACATTTAGGCAGTGCCACTAAGGAAACTAGGACTGCGATGGCTAATTTAGCTATTAATAATATTGACGAATTCTTCAAAACAGGAAACTGTAAAAACAAAGTAAATTAACAATCTGAAGTTGTATTTAATTAAATATCAGTCATTTTTAAAATGACTCTAAGTTACATATGTGTTTAATATCCTGCAGTTAATTAACTAAAGAGGAGAAATAAATGATTAAAGACAAAAAGCTGAAGGTTAAAAAAACACCTTCAAGACGTAAGTTCTTTAAAGCTGCTGCTGCAACTGGTGTTGCTGCTGTAACTGCATCATCTTTAGCTGCTCCAGCTGTTGCTGCTGAAAGAATTGAAGCATCAATGGTTGCTACTTGGGGAAGAGATTTTCCAGGTTTAGGAACAGGAGCTCAAAGATTTGCACAAAGAATCTCAGATATAAGTGATGGTAGAATTCAAGTTACTTATTATGCAGCGAACGAAAGAGTTAAAGCATTTGACTCATTTGATGAAGTTGCATCTGGTAACTCACAAATGTACCATGCTGCTGACTACTACTGGGTGAAGAAAGATCCAGCTTGGGGTTATTTTACAGCAGTACCATTTGGTTTTACTTACACTGAAATGAATGCATGGATTAGATTTGCAGGTGGTCAAGAGTTATGGGATGAACTAGCTGACAAATTTGGTCTTAAAAACTTTATGTGTGGAAGCACAGGAGTTCAAATGGGTGGATGGTTTAACAAAAAGATTAGAAGCCCTAATGACTTCAAAGGTTTAAAAATGCGTATGCCTGGTTTAGGTGGACAAGTAATTGGTAAACTTGGAGGATCTCCAGTTTCATTACCTGGTGGACAAATTTACGAAAACCTAGTATCTGGAGCAATTGATGCTACAGAGTGGGTAGGTCCATGGAATGATGAAGCTATGAAATTCCAAGAAGCTGCTAAATACTACTACTATCCTGGTATGCACGAGCCTGGATCAATGTTAGCATGTGGAACAAACAAATCTTGGTTCACAAGCTTAAACAAATCAGATCAATTATTGATTGAAGCAGCTGCAGCAATGGAAAACGACGTAATGATGTCCGAGTACAATGCTAAAAATGGTGCTGCTTTAGCTAGATTGATTAATGATCATGGTGTTAAACTAGAGAAGTTTAGCGACAAGGTATATGATGGCTTTGCATCAGCTGCTAATGAAGTGTTTGAAGAAACAAGAGCTAGCAGTGGTCTCGCTGAAAGGGTTCACTCGAGCTTCTTAAAAGCAAGAAAAGACATTGGATCTTGGACTAACTTGTCTGACTCACCTTACATTTCTCAAAGAAACAGAGCTTTAGGAATGTAATCAAACTTAATTTGATAATTAAAAGGGCCCTTTTTGGGCCCTTTTTTTTATTTTAAAATTAAGTATTACTAAGAGAAATTTAAATTCATATGAGTTCAGAAAGCAGTAAAATATCTTTATATCTAAGAATTTTAAGCTACTCAGTATTAGCTTTCACCCTAGCATTCCTAATAAATAATGTTTTAACTGTTTGGATTGATTGGCCTGGAGTTAAGAAAATTTTCTCTCATTATGAAATGTTTGGTTTTAAGAAAAAAGCACTTGATGGATCCACTTTGAGTTATGGTTTTATGCAAATTGGAGTTTACTTAATATGCATTGTAGCTGTAATAATTTATGTTTTTAAAACTTACTCTCAAACTTTAGAAAGAGACTCAGAGATACTATCAAATTTTTCAGCCTACTTAGTTAGGTCATCTTTTTGGGCAGTATTCTTAGTCGGAGTGGCTGATTTTATAATTTCATTTATGGTCGTTGAAAGATTATGGGAAGCTATATTTAGTCCAGAAGTGAAAGCCTTTATGGTGAAATCACCAGAAAGAATTACATTTATACATTTTCCAATTATATTAATTTCATTTGTAATTGGTTACTTTACAAAATCTGTTGGTTTTATTTGGTTAGCAGTTTTAGTTGTTGTCAGTGAATTCATAATTGTCTTATCTAGATTTATATTTTCTTACGAGCAAGCCTTTCAAGGAGATCTTGTTCGTTTCTGGTATGCTGCACTATATTTGTTTGCAAGTGCTTATGCCTTAATTCACGAAGGTCATGTAAGAGTAGATGTGCTATACTCTTCGTTTAGTGAAAGAAAAAAAGCTTGGACAAATCTTTTTGGCTCGGCTCTTCTAGGTGTTCCACTTGTATTGATAGTTTTATTTTTAGGACTTGATGGAAAAGCAAGTATAATAAATGGACCAGTGGTTGCCTTTGAAGTTACGCAACAAGGATCTAATGGTTTATACCTTTTATATTTGATGGCTGTTTACTTAGCAGTATTTGCAGTTACCATGCTTTTACAGTTTACGAGCTATTTCATGGGTAGTAGTTATAAAATTTTAAATGGTAAGGAAAATTAAGGTATGGAACTATTTTTCTTAGCAGTTTTAGTCTTAATAATGATAGTTGCTCTTGCCTCAGGATATCCTGTAGCATTTGCGCTTCCTGGTTCAGCTATAATATCAATTGGATTAGCTGCATTTTTTGGATACTTATTTGAAGGTGATGCAGATGCTTATTTTGCAGTTGATGGTCCGATAGAATGGCTTGTTGCTGGTATTACAAACTTTAGGAGTAATTATTGGGATGTTGAAACTGACACCCTAATTGCAATTCCTTTATTTATTTTTATGGGAATTATGCTGCAAAAATCCAAAATTGCAGAAGATTTATTAATAACAATGGGTCAATTATTTGGTCCAATTCCTGGTGGTCTAGGTATTTCAGTAATTTTCGTTGGGGCATTGTTGGCAGCAACTACAGGTATTGTTGGGGCAACCGTTATTGCAATGGGATTAATCTCATTACCTACTATGTTAAATAATAACTACGATAGGAAACTTGCCAGTGGTATCGTATGTTCATCTGGAACGTTAGGTCAAATAATACCCCCATCTATTGTTTTAATTATTATTGCTGACCAATTAGCTAGCGCATCAGATGTTGCAAACAACATCCGTCAAAATGATTACAAAGCAGTCACTGGAGAATTTAACATGCCAGGAGAATTTAGAGTTGGGTCTTCAAGTGCTGGTGATATGTTCCTTGGTGCTCTTTTACCTGGTCTCGTTTTAGTTGCGCTTTACATGATCTATGTATTTTTCTATGCGAGAATAAAAAAAGGTGTAGCCCCACCAGTTCCATTTAAAGGAGAATTTAATCTTAAATTTTGGTTACGAGTAATTGTTATAATTATTCCTCCTCTTGCACTTATTTTTGCAGTTTTGGGCTCAATCTTGATGGGTATAGCAACAGTTAACCAAGCTGGTTCAATTGGAGCAATTGGTGCAACGTTGATGGCTGGTTATAGATTATTTGAAGGTAAGAAAAGTGCATTTTATCCTTTAATTCTTATAATTGGATCATTAATACCTATTACCTTTCTTGCATCAACATATGAACTTAACGTTAAAAATTTAGAGGAAAGAAATTTAGGTGCTATCTATATTACCGCATTTTTTGTAGCAATACTCGTTTATGGTATTGCATGGAGTTTTTGGAGAACATTTAAAACTGAAAATGTTTTAAAAGAAGTTGTTACTGAGACATGTATTACTACTTCAATGGTATTTATAATCCTTCTTGGTGCTGCGATGCTTACATCAGGCTTTAGAGCATTTGGTGGTGAGGAATTAGTTAGAGATTTTCTTCAAGATTTACCAGGAGGTTTTTGGACTCAGTTTGTTGTGGTCATGATTGTAATTTTCTTGTTAGGTTTCTTTTTAGATTTTATTGAGATTGCAGTTGTTGTTGTACCAATAATTGCACCAATATTGCTAGCTGAAACAGGAGCAAATGTTACAGCTGTATGGCTTGGAGTAATGATAGGTGTTAATTTACAAACTTCTTTCTTAACACCGCCATTTGGATTTGCTTTATTTTATTTAAAAGGTGTAGCTCCAAAAGTGGTCCAAACATTAGATATCTGGAAAGGTGTTGTTCCTTTTATTATCTTACAACTTATCGGTTTAGGAATTGTGGGCGCATACCCTAGTCTAGTAAATTATTTACCAAACAGGGTTTATTTAACATCTAATGTTGCTCCACCGCCGATGAATCCAAAACTACAATATTGCTTACAAGAGTATAAATTTGCAAGCTACTCTAATAATGCTGATGTAATAAATAAAAGTATAAATGACTTTGACGACATTATTCTTGCAAATTTACCAGCAGATAAATTAAGTTATTTCCAACGCCATGTTGATAATTCTAAGTACTCTTTTGAACTTGTTAATGAGGTTAAAAGTACAGAGACATTATATAACGATTATGCAGTCGATTACAGAGACTTACATTTTAAAACAAGAAAGAAACAAAAGAAGATTTTAAAATTAAATAAAAAGATAGATAAGTATAAAGCTGAGATTAGAAACTTAGATGATGATGATGTTTCAGATAAAAACAAACTTGAACAAAAAATTGAAAATGTGAAACTAGAAATAGATGAGATAAGTAGTCAAATCCCAGAAGAATGGAAATCAAAAAATGATGAATTTAATAAAATTAATAAAGCTAAAAATCTTGCAACAAGAAAATATCGAAAAACAGTTGATAATGCTTACGAAGATTTATTGTTGATTAAGAGTTTTATAAATGACGGTGAAAAATTTGAAGAATTAGAGCAAGAAATGAAACTTCTTAAAAATAAAATAGATAACAGAGGTTACATTGATGCAATAGAGTTTATAGATAATATATTTGAAAAAGTCGGAGAAATTTCTGGATCTGATGAGTTTGCCGATAAATTAGATTATCTTATCACTTTAATGGATGAAGACGAAGTTGATTTTGAAAAACTTCAATCCTCAACGGTCGATACTATTGCGTTATTTGAGCAAGAAGTTAGTTGGAGAAAAAATTTCAAGAAAAAATATATGGATAGAATAAATGCTCATGACAAAGTTATTAGTGAGACTATTGGATTAAGATTGCAATCAAAACTTACGAAAGAACAAGCTATATATGTTTCTAAATGTAATTCTATCCACAGAGATATATCTTTAAACTTTTAATTATTTTGTGATTTGATCAATTAATTTTGATCTTTCGTACAAACCAAGATTTTCCGCTTTTGTTTTTAATTTTTCGTACTCAGATTTTAAATTTTCGGTTTTGATGTTAACTTTGTTACCAATTTCAATAAGAGAACCAATAATTGGATCAATTTCTAATGGACGTTTAGCATGTAAATCTTGAGTTGTTGATGGTTTATGACCCTTAATAGAAATCGCAGCATTTATTCTATGATCAATAGAAACATTAAATTTTACACCAATTTTTTCACCTACTTGTTGGCATTCCTCCATCAATTTTCTTACTATTTTTAACAATTCTGGATCATTTCCAATTTCATCTAAGGTTTTATCATAAAGAGCACTAATAATATTAAATGAGCAATTACCCCAGAGTTTTATCCAAATTTCATCTCTTAAATTACTTTTTTGAGGGGCTTTTAAGCCGCCTGCAATTAATAAATCAGCAATTAGTTTAAGTCTTTCTGATTTAGATCCATCAGGTTCACCAAGTGTAAATCTTTCTCCTCCATTATGTTTTATTACACCTGGTTCGGTTATTTCAGCAGCTGGGTAAACAACACAACCAATAGCTTTTGCTGGATCTAAATGTTTCCATATTTTTCCCTCGGGATCCACACTATCAATATGATGGTTGTCTAAATTCGTTCCAGTATTTGCTTTATAAAAATACCACCAAGGAAGGCCATTTACAGCTGATATAATCGAAGTTTTTTCTCCAATAATATTTTTTAGTGAATCAACAATATTTGAAATTGCATGAGCCTTTACAGAAATAAATATATAGTCTTGTACATCTAATTTTTCGGGATCATCGGTTACTTTTAATTTAAAGTTTTCAGACCTACCCTCTTTAATTAATGTCAATCCATTTTCTTCTATCGCTTTTTTGTGTGGTCCTCTAGCTATAAGAGATAAATCTATATTTGTTTTACTTAAACAAGCTGCCAAATATCCACCGATAGATCCTGCACCAAATATACAAATTTTTGTCATTAACTACTTAAACCAAATTTTTTTGCTAAAACGTTTCTTTGTAACTTACCAGTTGCTCCCTTTGGAATTTCATCTACAAAAAAAATTTTCTTAGGAATTTTAAATTTTGCTAATTTTTCTTGAGCATATTTTAATACATCTTCTTCTGAACACATCTCTCCAGACTTAATAATTATAGCGCTTGCTATATTTTCACCAAGCATTTTATCCTCATAACCAAAACATACAGCTTGGTCTATTGATGGATGATCCATTAAAACATTATCAACCTCTAAAGGAGATATTTTTTCTCCACCCTTATTAATTATTTCTTTCAATCTTCCTGAAATTTTCAAATATCCGTCCTCGTCAAAATATCCTTGATCACCAGTTCTAAACCAACCATTTGTGAAACTTGTTTTGTTTGCTTCTTCATTATTTTCGTAGCCAAGTGTTACGTTTTCACCCTTTATACATACTTCGCCTTTTTCACCTTTTTTCATCATGTCACCATTTTCACTCATAATACATACTTCTGGGCCTGCTGGTAGGCCTACAAATCCTGCTTTTTGTTGTTTTGGTGGTAATGGATTTGACGTCATTTGATGCGTTGCTTCAGTCATCCCATATGCTTCAATAACAGGACAATTAAATGCTTCATTTAAATCTTTAAATACAGCAGGAGGTAATGAAGCTGAGGAAGATCTAATTAATCTTAAATTTAAGTTTTTTGCTGCCTCCTTATTTTTATTTGCTCTTAATAAGATTGCTTGATGCATAGTTGGTACGCCTGAATACCAAGTAATTTTTTCTAATCTAGCCAAATCAAGAAACTTTAATGCATTAAAACCGCTAGAGGCACATACTGATGCACCAACTTTCATTGATGTCGCTAAAACTGCTATAAGTCCATGAATATGAAATAATGGCATAATATTTAAACAATGATCATTATCTGTAAGACTTAAACTTTTTGAAATATTTTCAGAAGATGAATAAATATTATTATTAGATAATGGAACAATTTTTGGCCTTGAGGTAGTTCCTGAAGTATGCAGGACTAAAGCCTCATCATTTTCATTTGGGGATGAATAATCACTTTTGTTATCAAACAAATCAAACAAACCTTCAGGTTGATCTTTATGGATTTTCAATTCACAAATTTCTATATTTAATTTTTTTGCAACTTCTACTGACGGATTATTTGAATTTTTTTCAACAATAATTATTTTAGGATTTAAATCCTTAAGATAAAACTCATACTCTTCTGATTTATATGATGGATTAAGAGGAGCAGCAGACATGTAACTTGAAATTCCCAAGAAACTAGTTGCCATGGATGGTCCATTCGGTAGAACTATTGCGGCTCTATCTTTATTAGATATACCATTTCCTGATAATTGTTTTGAAATATCTTCAACAAATATTTTTAAATCTCTGTAACTAATTTTTGAATTGTTTTCAGACGAAATTGCAATTTTATCATTTTCACTATTTTCAAAAATGTTTTTAACAATTCTTTTTGACACTTCTAATATCCTTTTGCGTACCCATCTTTTCTAGGATCTGATCCACCTAATAGATCACCTTCGCCTCTATTAATTTTTATTGCTTGCCCTCCACCATGTGTACCATCAATATATTCTACATTGTGACCTACTTCTTTAAGACCATAAAAAATCTCTTTATCAACAGTTTTTTCGAGCTTATAAATATTATTAAAATGAAATGCTCTAGGAAAGCTTAAAGCTTCTTGTGGTCCCATCCCATAATCAATCATATTATTTAAAACATGAACTTGTCCGACTGGTTGATATTGACCACCCATAACACCATAGCTTAAGGTTGCGTTGTTATCTTTATCAATTACCATACCTGGAATAATAGTATGCAATGGTCTTTTTAAGCCAGCAATACAGTTAGGGTGACCATGCTCTACTCTGAAATTTGTACCTCTATTATGCAAAAGTATTCCACTTTTATTTGTTGTAATCCCTGATCCAAAAACATAACAAACAGAATTGATTATAGATACACTATTTAAGTCTTTATCTACTACTGTTAGATAAATTGTCTCTGGGTGAGCTGGAATATTTAAGTCGCCAACATCACTGCATGAATTTAGATTAATTTTATTAAAAATATCTTCAATATTTTTATCACTTAAAATTTCATCCAAATTAATATTTTCAAAACTTGGATCACCCAAACTTGTTTCTTTAACTTTATAGGCTTGTTTTGTAACTTCTGCTTCAAGATGAAATCTTTCTACGCTGTTGAAATTATAGTTTTGAATGTTGAGTCTTTCTAATAATTTCATCATAACTAATACCGTAACACCAGGTCCATTAGGAGGGCATTGATGAATAAAATCACCTTTATATAAAGATTTGATAGTCTCTGATCTGATTGTTTTCTGCTTAGAAAAATCTTCAAAAGTATGAACGCCTCCTAATTCGTTTAAACTTTCAATTATATCTTTTGCAGTTTCACCTTCGTAAAATTCTTTACTTCCCTTTTTACTAATTGCCTCAAGCGTTTCTCCCAACGCAATATTTTTCATTAATTCATTTTCTTGATATGTACAACCATCTTTTAAAAAAATTTTTTTTGAATTCTCATTTCCATTAATCTTATTTAAACTGTTATGCCAAGCTTGCGATACTACTTTAGAAATTTTATGACCATTTTTTGCAATATCTATTGCTCCTGAAAATAATTGTTCAAAATCAAGTTTGCCAAATTCTTTATGGATAGTTTCCCAAGCATGAACTGCTCCAGGTATAGTTACCGAATGAGGACTTGTTAATCCAATTTTATCTATATTTTTTTCCTTAAAGAAATCATAATTTAATTTTTCTGGAGCCAAACCAGATCCATTAAAAGATACTGCATCTTTATTACTCATTTTAACAATTGCAAAACAATCACCACCGATACTTGTTGCGTTAGGTTCAACAACTGATAAAACAATTGAAGCAGCAATAGAGGCATCAACTGCATTTCCTCCCATTTTAAGTATTTTTAATGCTTCTTCAGTGGCCAATGGATGAGAAGTCGCTGCCATTGCATTCGACGATCGTGCATCTTTATCTTTTGTTGATTGATTATTCATAGTAATGATTAAGTAGAGAGATATAAATGATTAGTAAAGCAAATAAAAGTATTTTAATTTTTTGTGTATTTGCCTTTGGCTTTTTTATTTCTAATTTATTAAGATCAATTACTGCTACACTCACTCCAGTTCTAACAAGTGAATTTGATTTATCAGCGGGTAACCTTGGGCTGCTAGCAGGTGGTTATTTTTTAGGATTTTCATTAATGCAAATACCAGCAGGTTTACTTCTTGATAAGTATGGCCCAAAAAAAGTCGTAGCATATCTTTTATTGATAGCTCTGATTAGTACCATTTCTTTTGCATTTGCAAAAAGTTTTACAGGATTATTAATTTCTAGATTTTTTATTGGTGTTGGTGTTGCGGCATGTTTAATGGGACCTCTGACTGGTTATCGTGTTTGGTTTGAAGAAAAATATCAGCAAAGAGCAAATTCATGGATGTTGATGGTAGCAAGTTTTGGTTTTGTAATTTCAACATTACCAGTACAAATTTTACTACCGATGATCGGCTGGAGATCTATTTTTCTTTTAATTTCAATTTTGATTTTATTAAGTATTATTTTAATTTTAGTTTTTACCCCATCTTGGAATAATAATCCTAAAAATACAATAACTCAGGAGAAAGGAAATCTTTCGGATGTATGGAAAAATAAATTTTTCATAAGTTTAATTCCACTATGTTTTTTAAATTATGGAGGTGTTCAAGCAGTCCAAACTTTATGGGCAGGTCCTTGGATGTTAAATGTTGCAGGTTATTCTCCACTTGATAGTGCTACAGGCTTGTTTTGGATAAATATAACAATGTTATTCGCATTTATGTTTTGGGGATATATTTTACCAAAATTTTCATCTTTAGGCATTGACAGTATAAAGATTGTAAAGATTGGTTTGCCAATAAGTTATGTTGTTTTATTTTCTATAATAATAATGGGCCAAAATGCAGGAGCTATAATGTTTACTCTTTATATTTTATCATCAATTGTTTTATCTTTAACGCAACCTGCCTTAGCCTTAAGTTTTCCTCAAAATCTTGCTGGAAAATCATTAACCTCTATAAATGTATTTATTCATTCAGGAACATTTTTTGTACAATGGGGAATTGGATTATTAATTGATCTTTCTAAAAATATGGGTGCAAACACAGTCACAAGTTATAAGATTTCATTCTCTATATTCTTAATTTTGTGTATTTTTAGCTATCTGTTTTTTATTTATTTTAATAAAAATGAGA
This sequence comes from uncultured Pelagibacteraceae bacterium, assembly GCA_902558435.1. GTDB lineage: Bacteria > Pseudomonadota > Alphaproteobacteria > Pelagibacterales > Pelagibacteraceae > Pelagibacter. The sequence goes on from CACEDU010000017.1 coordinate 10,916, forward strand.
ATTAATTTTAAAATGACATTATCTAAATTTCTTTTTTTAATACCACTAATTTATATTACTATTTGTATTTTCATTTACTTTTACCAAAGAAATCTACTTTATCATCCAGGGGAAAATAATTATTTAGATGAAGGTCCCTTAAATCATAAAATTGAAAAGATTTATATTAACTCAGAAAGTAGATTAGTTGGTTGGCATTTTCAAAAGAATCAAAATTATAAGACCATACTATTTTTTCATGGAAATGCTGGCAAACTTGATAATCGTATTTATAAATTAAATGAATTCTCAAAAATGAATGTTAACTATTTGATATTTGCTTACAGGGGATTTAGTGGAAATGATGGAAATCCTTCAGAAATTGGTCTTTATGATGATGCTTTAGCAGCAAAGAAATGGCTAAATTCAAAGAAAATAGAAGATAAAAATATAATACTGTATGGAGAATCGTTGGGTACAGCTATCGCACTTAACCTTGCAAAAGATTATTCGTTTAGTGGCGTGATATTGGAGTCTCCATTTACATCTATGGAAACATTAGCAAAAAGTTATTATCCATATTTACCGGTTAAATATTTGTTAAAAGATAAATACAATTCAATTAGTAAATTGAACAATAACTCTGCTCCAATACTTGTTATGCACGGTATGGGAGATAAAATCGTACCATTTAAAATGGGAAAAGAAATTTTTACCAAGTTTAATGGAGAAAAATCAAGTTTTTTTGTTGAAAATGACGACCATATGATGGATTTTAATAAAAATCTTATTAATTCAATTGAGTTGTTTATTAAAAATTTAAATTAAGACACAATTCAAACAAAAATTAATCAACTTTATTTATGTTAAGTCTCATATGACAAGAATTTTATCTATAATACTTATAATTTTTATTTCAAATATTTCTTATGCAGAAATTAGTAGTGAAACTAGAAATAAATAT
>CACEDU010000018.1 GCA_902558435.1 uncultured Pelagibacteraceae bacterium
TATTCCTACCCAGTTTTTCCAGAGGACTTTGCTTATTACTTAATGAAGGATAATAATACTCTCATTCTAGTTAGTGGTAAAAAAAATTTTCATCAAAATTTAGAATATAATATTGAAACTAAAAATTTAAAAAAATTTTCTAGTAATGGTAAATTAAATTTTATTATTTCAAGCTACGCAGAAATTTGTGGATATAAAACAAATAAGAATAATTTTGAATGTTCTATTGAAAAACCTTTAATTTCTAAAAATTTAATTAATTAAATTGAGTAAAAGCATCAGCGAATTGTTCTGCATTAAAAATTTGTAAGTCATCTTCTTTTTCTCCAAGGCCAAGACCCAAAATTGGAACTTTATATTTTTTTGAAATTGCAATTAGTACCCCACCTTTTGCTGTTCCATCAAGTTTTGTCATAATTAAACCTGTAATTTTTATAATTTTATTAAATTCTTCAAGTTGGTTTATTATATTTTGTCCTGATGTTGCATCTAATACCAAAACAACATCATGAGGAGCAGTTTCATCAGTTTTTTTTATTACTTTTGCTATTTTTTTAAATTCATCCATCAAATTTTTCTTATTTTGCAGTCTTCCAGCTGTATCAATCAATACACGCTTAATATTGTTGTTTTTAGCGTATTCTATCGATTTATATGCCACAGATGCTGGGTCAGAACCCGGATCAGATTTTACTATTGGGACACCAACTTTGCCTGACCAAGCCTCAAGTTGTTCTATAGCTGCTGCCCTAAAAGTATCACAAGCAGAAAATAATACTTCAGATCCATTATTTTTAAAAATTTGTCCAATTTTTCCAATCGTTGTTGTCTTTCCAACCCCATTAACACCAGATACTAAAGTAATATTTAACTTTTCTTTATTTTCAAAAAAATCTTTTCTTTCTAATGGTCTCATCAGCTCAAGAATATAATTCTTTAATATTAAATTAATTTCATCAACGGTTTCGTTATTTGGATCAATCTTCTTTTCAGCAATTATACTTTTAATTTCAGACGCAGCATCAATACCAACATCTGAACTTATTAAAAATTCCTCAATTTTATTTAATGTGTCGTCATCTATTTCCTTTTTGACAATTATTTCTCTTAGACCAGACTTAATATTCTCTGCACTTTTTTTAAAACCAAATTTAAACTTTTCAAAAATTCCCATTATATATTTATTTTTATTTCTTTTATCTCTGAGACTGGTCCCCTCATATGAATTTTTTTGTCTTGATCAATATTAATTATTAATTTACCTAAGCTGAATTCAATTTCTGTGGATGAATTTTCTAATTTTTCTAAATTTGCTGCTACTGCTGTTGCACATGCTGCTGTGCCACATGCTTTTGTCAACCCTGCTCCTCTTTCCCAAACCTTAACTTTATAATGATTATTTCCTATTTTGTTTGCAAGTGTAAAATTACATTTCTCTGGGAATAATTTGTTATTTTCAATCATTGGACCAATTTTTTTTAAATCAAAATCATCAATATTATTCACAAAAAAAATCACATGAGGGTTTCCAACGTTAACAGCTATACCTCCTTTTGAGCTTGAATTATTTTTGTCAGTAATTTCAATACCTAAATTTTTGGTATCAAGATTTTCTGACATTGGAATATCTTTCCAATGAGTTTTTGGTACTCCTATAATTGTTTCAACTTCGCTATTCTCAAGTATTTTTGATTTTAATTGATTGGATCCTACAATTAGATCTACAACTTTTTTGTCTGTTTCTTTAAAAATTAAAAATGCTACACATCTTGTACCATTTCCACATGCGCCTGAAATACTTCCATCAGAATTATAAAATTCCATTTCAGCATCACCTTTATTAGTTTTGTTTACAAATATTAGTTGATCACAACCAATGAATTTTCGATCACAAATTCTAATTATTTGATCCCTGGTTAATTCGACATTATTTGACCTATTATCAATAATTACAAAATCATTTCCAAGACCATCCATTTTAAAAGCTTTAAATTCCATATACTTGAGTATTTAACTTATTTATTGACATTTTGAACCTCTATTATAGTTTATCGCCGTTTCCGCAAAATACAGCAATTTGCGGTGTCTTTGGTAACAAAGAGATCGACACCAGTCAGCGAGAGTTCGCCCACTGGTGCGATACTTGCTGGATGGAATTATGTTTGAAAACTTAACAAATAAATTTGAAGAAATATTTTCTTCATTAAAAAAAGCCCCTTCACTTGATGAAAAGCAAGTAGATGAAGGTTTAAGAGAAATAAGGCTTGCTCTTTTAGAGGCGGATGTATCTTTAGAAGTTGTAAAAGAATTTATAAATAGAGTTAAACCTAAAGCTCTAGGTCAGGAAATTATCAGATCAACTTCACCTGGACAGATGGTAGTTAAAGTTGTTAACGATGAGTTAATTTCTTTCCTGGGGGATAAAAATTCTGATATTGAATTAAATGCAGTTCCACCTGTTCCAATAATGTTAGTTGGATTACAGGGATCTGGAAAAACAACTACGACAGCTAAACTTGCAAGATTTTTAGAGACTAATAAAAAGAAAAAAGTGATGATGGCGAGTCTAGACGTTTACAGACCTGCTGCACAAGAGCAATTAAAACTTCTTGGTGAACAAAACAATATAATCACACTTCCAATTATTAAAGATCAGTTACCTGCAGATATTTGTAGAAGAGCAATTAGTGCAGCTAATCTTAATGGAGCAGATGTAATTTTATTTGATACAGCTGGTAGAACACAAATTGATTTACAAATGATGAGTGAGATCAAACAAATTGAAGGCATTATAAATCCATCAGAGACAATACTTGTTGCAGACTCTCTTACAGGTCAAGTTGCTGCAAATGTTGCAAAAGAATTTAAAAGTACAGTAAATCTTACAGGTATCATTCTTACAAGATCAGATGGTGATGGTAGAGGTGGGGCAGCACTAAGCATGAAGTATGTTGCAGATGTACCTATTAAGTTTTTAGGGGTTGGTGAAAAGGTAGAAAACTTTGAAGTTTTCCATCCAGATAGAATTGCAAATCGAATTTTGGGTATGGGAGATATTGTTTCCTTAGTAGAAAAAGCTGCTGAAGATCTAGATGAAGAAAAATTGAAAAAAACAGAAGAAAAAATTAAAAAAGGTCAGTTTTCTTTAGAGGATTATCTTACTCAACTAAGACAGATGAAAAAAATGGGTGGTATTGAAGGTATAATGTCTTTTTTACCTGGTGTTTCAAAAGTTAAATCCCAAATGGATCAAGCTGGAGTCGATGAAAAGATAATTACCCAAAATGAGGCTGTAATATTATCAATGACTAAAAAAGAACGAGAAAATCCAAAGATAATAGATGGTTCCAGAAAAAAAAGAATTGCTAATGGCTCAGGTACAGATGTGGCCACTATCAATAAATTGCTTAAGCAATTTAAAATGATGTCAGAGATGATGAAAAAAATGTCAAAAGGAAATATGAAAGGGATGGCGGATAAAGGCATACCTCCAGAACTTTTTAATCAATTAAAATAAATAGGAGAAAAAATGTTAAAAATGCGTTTATCAATGGGAGGTACTAAGAAGAGACCCGTATATAAAATAGTAGTTGCTGATAGCAGGTTTCCAAGAGATGGAAGATTTATTGAAAAATTAGGTTTTTTTAATCCCCTAATTCCAAAAGAAAAAAAAGAGAGAATGGGTTTAGATGTTGAAAGAGTTAAGTATTGGTTAGGTCAAGGTGCTCAACCAACAACTAGAGTAGCAAGATTGTTGGGAGAAAATGAAATAATGCCAATGCCAGCAAAAGGTAATAATCCTCAAAAAGCAATTCCAAAAAAAGATAGAAAGAAAACTGAAGAGGGTGGTGAAGCTAAAGCAGAAGCACCAAAAGAAGAAGCTAAAGCAGAAGCTCCAAAAGAAGAGGCTAAAGCAGAAGCTCCAAAAGAAGAGGCTAAAGCAGAAGCTCCAAAAGAAGAGGCTAAATAAAATAAATGTTTTTATCTAGAGTGTTTACTTTGTATCCAGATTATTTTCCTGGTTATCTTAACAAAGGTCTTTTTGGAAAGTCTAAGGGAAAAGAATGGAATTTAGAAATTATAAATATAAGAGACTACGCTTTGGATAAACATAAAACTGTTGATGACACTCCATATGGTGGCGGAAATGGAATGATAATGAAAGCAGATGTTTTGGCAAGCTCATTAGATGCGAATGTTAAAAGTGGGGAAAAAACCATTTATTTGAGTCCTAGAGGGAAAGTATTTAACTCAAAACTTGCAAGAGAATTTTCTAATGAAAATTCAATAAATTTAATTTGTGGTCACTTCGAAGGTGTAGATGAAAGAATACTAGAAACTAGAAATATTGAGGAAATTAGTATTGGTGATTTTATATTGTCAGGAGGTGAAGTTGCTGCTTTTGTCGTAATAGACTCTATCCTTAGATTTATTCCAGGAATTTTAGGCAATCTAAATTCATCAAGAGATGAAAGTTTTGAAAATGGTCTTCTAGAGTATCCTCAATTTACAAAACCTCAAATTTGGGAGGAAAAAAAGGTCCCAAATGTGCTAATTTCAGGCGACCACGCCAAAATTAAAGACTGGCGTTTATCTCAATCTGAGGCTATAACACGCGACCGAAGGCCAGATTTATGGCAAAAATATAAGAAAAATTAAAATGAAAAATATAGAAGAAATTAACAGATCAAATTTAAATAAAATCATTGCAGAGAGAAAACATCCAGACTTTTTTCCAGGGGATATAGTTAAAGTTGGAGTTAGAATAACCGAAGGTAAAAGAGACAGAATTCAGTATTTTGAGGGTGTCTGTATTGCAAAAAAAAGTAGAGATATAAACTCCTCATTTACGGTTAGAAAAATTTCATTTGGTGAAGGAGTGGAAAGAACTTTTGCATTGTACAGCCCAATTGTTGATACAATCAAAGTTGTTAGATCAGGTAAAGTAAGAAGAGCAAAATTATACTACTTAAGAGATAGAACAGGTAAATCTGCAAGAATAGCTGAAAAAATTAAGAAAACTATTGGTATTGATTTAGAAACTAAAATTAATGAAGTCACTGAAGAGAATGTAATGCCTTCAACAGAGCCTCAAACTGAAGCTCCAAAAGAAAAAGCCAAAGCAGGAGCTCCAAAAGAAGAAGCCAAAGCAGAAGCTCCAAAAGTAGAACCTGCTAAAAAAGAAGAAACGAAAGATAATCAAGATCAGAAAAAATAATTTTTTTCTAAATGTCACTTACAACTTACGATAAAATTTGGAATGATCACCTAGTTGATGAACAACCAGATGGAACATCTTTATTGTTTGTAGATAGACATTTAATTCATGAGGTGACCAGCCCTCAGGCATTTGAGGGATTAAGAAATTCTAATAGAAAAGTCAGACATCCAAAATTAACACTTGCTGTTGCGGATCACAATGTTCCTACTACTGACAGATCAGAGGGAATTGCTGATGAAGATTCAAGAATTCAAGTTGAAACTTTAAATAAGAACTGTAAAGAATTTGGAGTAGAGTTATTTGGAATGGACGACAAAAGACAAGGTATTGTTCATATCATTGGGCCAGAGCAAGGATTTACACAACCTGGTAATATTATTGTTTGTGGTGATAGTCATACTGCAACACATGGTGCATTTGGAGCTTTAGCATTTGGAATCGGAACGTCTGAAGTAGAACATGTTTTAGCAACACAAACTTTAGTTCAAAAGAAATCAAAAAATTTTAGGATAAGTGTTAATGGGTCGTTACCTATTGGGGTAACATCGAAAGATGTAATCTTACAAATCATTGGAAAAATAGGTACAGCAGGAGGCACAGGTTACGTAATTGAGTATGCTGGAAATCTTATTTCTGATCTAAGTGTTGAGCAGAGAATGACAATTTGCAATATGACTATTGAAGGTGGTGCTAGAGCAGGACTTATACAACCAGACGAGAAAATATTTAAGTATTTAAAAGGAAAACCAATGTCACCAAAGGGAGAAAACTGGGATAAAGCCTTAGAATATTGGTACACATTGAAGTCTGATAAAGATGCAAACTTTGACAAAGAGTTATCATTAGATGGTTCTCAAATAAAACCAATGGTAACTTGGGGAACATCTCCACAAGATGTGGTGGAAATAGATGGTAAAGTTCCGAGTCCTGAAAACGAAACTGATCCAGATAGAAAAAATTCAATTAATAGATCATTAAATTATATGGGTTTAAAACCAAACACTAAAATCCAAGATATTAAGATAGATAAAGTTTTTATCGGAAGCTGCACTAATGGTAGAATAGAAGATATCAGAGAAGCAGCTAAAATTCTTAAAGATAAAAAAATTGCCAATCATGTGCATGCTATGATCGTTCCTGGATCTGGATTAGTTAAGGAGCAAGCTGAACAAGAGGGTTTAGATAAAATATTTTTACAATCAGGTTTTGAATGGAGAGAACCAGGCTGTTCAATGTGTTTAGCTATGAATGCAGATAAACTTAAGCCAGAGGAAAGGTGTGCGTCTACATCAAACAGAAATTTTGAGGGAAGACAAGGAAGAGGTGGTAGAACACATTTAGTTAGCCCTGCAATGGCTGCAGCAGCTGCAATATCAGGGAATTTAGATGATGTTAGAAAGTACCAAAATTAAATGAAAAAATTTAGTTCAATCAAAAGTATTCCTGCTTATCTTCCTATCGTAAACATAGATACAGATATGATAATTCCCAAACAGTTTTTAAAAACTATTAAAAGAACAGGATTAGGAAAAAACTTATTCTTTGAAATGAGATATGACCAAAGTGGTAAAGAAATTAATGATTTTATTTTAAATAATAGTCCTTACGATAATTCAAAAATTTTAATAGCAGGAAAAAATTTTGGATGTGGATCTTCGAGAGAACACGCACCTTGGGCTTTGTTAGATTTTGGAATTACTTGTGTGATAAGTTCTAGTTATGCAGACATATTTTACAATAACTGTTTTAAAAATGGCATCTTGCCGATTACAATTTCAGAAGACCAAATTAAAGAGATCTCAGAATATTCAAAAAGAAAAGAGGAAATTTCTGTAAATTTACCTGAACAAACAATAAATTTTGGAAATAAAGAAATCCAATTTGAAATAGATCAATTTAAGAAAAAATGTTTGATAGAAGGACTTGATGATATTGCATTATCATTAGAAAAGTCAGACAAAATAATTTCCTATGAAAATAAAATAAAAACATCAAAGCCTTGGATTTTTAGTGATTAAAATTAAAAAAAGAAAAATACTACTATTGCCTGGTGATGGTATTGGTCCGGAAGTTATGGCCGAGGTTGAAAAAATAATTAAATGGTTCAACTCGAAAAAATCTTTAGATTTTGAAATAGACAAAGACCTAGTTGGTGGAGCTGCTTATGATAAACATGGTTCACCAATAACTGATGAGGCTTTTTATAAGGCACAGGAAAGTGCAGCAGTTATTTTAGGTGCAGTAGGTGGACCAAAGTGGGATAATCTTGACTTTTCTAAAAAACCAGAGAGAGCACTTTTAAAATTAAGAAAAGAATTAAAGTTATTTGCAAATCTTAGACCTGCAATATGTTTTAAACAACTTGTTGATGCATCAAGTTTAAAACCCGAGCTTGTTTCTGATTTAGACTTACTTTTCGTAAGAGAATTAACTGGAGGAATTTATTTCGGTGAACCGAGAGGAATAAAGCCTATAGATAATGGAGAGAGAAAAGGAATAAATACACATATTTACACCTCAAGTGAAATTCAGAGAGTAGCTAGAGTTGCATTTGATCTAGCAAGAAAAAGAAACAATAAAGTTACTTCTTGTGAAAAATCAAATGTAATGGAAGCTGGCCAATTATGGAAAGAAGAAGTTCAATCAATTCATGAAAAAGAATATAGCGATGTTGAATTAAATCATATGCTTGCTGACAATTGTGCAATGCAATTAGTAAGAAATCCAAAACAATTTGACGTCATTGTTACTGATAACCTTTTTGGTGATATGTTATCTGATGAAGCAGCAATGCTGACTGGTTCTCTAGGACTTTTACCATCAGCTTCTTTAGGCGCAAAAGATAAAAATGGTAATATGCGATCACTATATGAGCCAGTTCATGGATCTGCACCAGACATAGCTGGACAAGGTATAGCGAATCCAATTGCTACAATTTTAAGCTTTGCTATGGCTTTGAGATATTCCTTAGACCTTGATAAAGAAGCAGATAGTTTGGAAAAAGCTGTTCAAGATGTTCTAGATGAAGGTCTTAGAACTAAAGATATTATTTCCAAAGGAATGAAAGAGGTGTCTACATCAGTGATGGGTGATGCGATAATTTCAAAATTGCAATAATTTAACATTTATTCTAAAGTATACTTATGCCAACTTATAATGCACCTGTCGAAGATATGATGTTTCTCTTTGATAAATTGAGAAACAATAAAAAATATAATGAAATTGAAAAATACAAGGAAGTTAACTCAGAATTAGTGAAAGATATTTTGGATGAAGCAGCTAAAATAACTCAAAACTTAATTTTGCCTCTTGCAAAGAGTGGAGATGAAACGCCTGCAGTTCTTGAAAATGGAGTTGTCAGAACACCCCCAGGATACAAAGAGGCTTATCAAAAATTTATAGAAGATGGATGGATTTCTTTATCTTGTGATCCAAAATACGGTGGACAAGGAATGCCAAAAACAGTCAGTACATTTTTTGATGAAATGCTTTCATCAGCAAGCTTGTCATTTAAACTTTATAGCGAACTAACAATTGGGGCATATAATTGTTTACTAAGACATGCAGATGAAGAAATAAAGAATACTTATTTACCTAAAATGGTAGAAGGGAAATGGAGTGGTACAATGTGTCTTACAGAACCAGTATGTGGAACAGATTTAGGTTTGTTAAAAACTAAAGCTGTAGATCAAAAAGATGGAACATACAAGATAAGTGGACAAAAAATTTTCATTACATCAGGTGACCAAGATTTAACAGAAAATATTATTCATTTAGTGTTAGCTCGATCAACAGACTCTCCGGCAGGGACTAAAGGAATTAGTTTATTTTTAGTTCCCAAATTTGTTTTAAATAAAGATGGAACTGTTGGACCAAGAAATGGTGTTTCAACAGGCTCTATTGAAAATAAAATGGGAATTAAAGGATCTGCAACATGTGTTTTAAATTTTGATGATGCTGTTGGATACATGATAGGACCTAAAAATAAAGGTCTAAACTCTATGTTTACAATGATGAATTTAGAAAGAATAATTGTTGGGATTCAGGGACTTGGAATTTCAGAAATTGCATACCAAAATTCCCTTACTTATGCCAAAGAAAGAAAACAGGGGAAGGCATTTAATTCTAAATCAAACAATGGCGCAGATTTTATTATTGATCATGTTGATATAAGAAGATCACTTTTAAGCATGAAATCTATGATAGAAGGACAAAGAGCCCTGAGTTTCTGGCTATCTCAGCAAATTGAAGTAAGTTTGAATCATTCTGATGAAAAAATAAAACAAGAGGCTTCAGATCTCGTTTCATTAATGACACCGGTTGTTAAATCACTTTTCACAGACAATGCAATGGAGATAACCAGTGAAGCAATGCAAATTCATGGAGGGTATGGATTTACAAAAGATCAAGGTATTGAACAATTCTATCGAGATAATAGAATTACACCAATCTATGAGGGAACGAATTCAGTTCAGGCGGCTGACTTAGTTTTTAGAAAGTTAATTAATAAAAATGGTGATGTTATTGAAAACTATTTAAACCTAGTTAAAGACGAGATTAACATCACAGACAAAAAAGCAGAGCCATTTATAAAACAACTTAATTATCATTTAGATATTTTATCCAAATTTACTGATTGGATGAAAGAAAAAATCAAAAATTCTCCAGAAGATGCTAGTGGAGCATGTAATGATTATTTAAAAGTTTTAGGTTTAGTGGCTACAGGACATGCATGGTTGAAAGTGCTTGAAGTTTCTTTTAAGGAATATGACAGCAATAAAGACTTTTATGAGGACAAAATTCAAACCGCAAACTTTTTCTTCAATAGAGTACTTCCTAGAATAGAAAGTAGTTATATTACTGCAACAACTGGAAGTAATTATATTATGAACTATAAATTTAATTAGCATGAACCATTATGAGACAAATTTGGATAAAAATGATGCTAATTATGTTCCATTAACGCCTTTATCTTTTTTAGAGAGGGCAAAAGATATTTACCCAAATTATGAGGCAGTAGTTTACGAGAGTAGAAAATATACTTGGAGCGAAGTTTATAAAAGATGTGTGAAGTTTGCCAGTGCTCTAGATAAGATTGGAATTAAAACTGGTGACACAGTATCTGTTTTAGCGTTTAACACTCCAGAAATTTTTGAGGCACATTATTCTATTCCAATGGTTGGTGCAGTAATAAATGCAATTAATACAAGACTTGACTCTAAGACAATAAGCTACATCTTAAATCACAGTGAGGCAAAAGTATTAATAGTAGATAGACAATTTCACGATGTAATCAAAAAAGCTTTAGAAGACGTGAAGCAGGAAATTAAAATAATAGATATTGATGATAAAGATGCGAATTTAAAAGATTCTAAAGCAATAGGCTCTTTGGAATATGAAGATTTTCTTAATACAGGTGATGAAGGCTATACTTGGAAATTACCCAAAGATGAGTGGCAGGCAATTGCTTTGGGATATACATCAGGAACAACAGGGAATCCAAAAGGAGTAGTTTATCATCATAGAGGATCATATTTAATGGCAACCGGAAGTGCTGTTGCATGGAACATGCCTAATAAATTAAACTTTTTATACACAGTACCAATGTTTCATTGTAATGGATGGTGCTATCCTTGGACAATGTCAATGATTCATGGAAGAGTCATATGTTTAAGAAACATTGATGTTAAAAAAATATTTGAGTTGATAGATAAATATGAAGTGACTCATTTTGGAGGTGCTCCAATTGTTTTGAATATGCTGGCTAACGCACCAAAAGATCAACAAAAAGAATTAAAAAGAAAAGTTTACGTTTTAACCGCAGGTGCTCCTCCTCCAAGTATAATTTTTGAAAAAATGAAAAAACTTGGATTTGAAGTAATGCATGTTTATGGTTTAACAGAAACTTATGGTCATATTTTACAATGTGCATGGAATGACGAGTGGGATGGATTAGATCAAGACAATCAAAATGAAATCAAGGCCAGACAAGGTGTAAGATATCCAAACACGGAGGGTGTTGTTGTCATGGACCCAGAAACTATGAAACCAATACCTCATGACGGAAAAACTATGGGTGAAATAATGATTAGAGGTAATGTTGTTATGAAAGGCTATTTTAAAGATAAAGAGGCAACAGAAAAATCTATGGAAGGTGGATGGTTTCATTCAGGAGATTTAGCTGTAACGCATCCAAGTGGTTACATAAAAATTCAGGATAGGTCTAAAGATATTATTATATCTGGTGGAGAAAATATTTCATCTATCGAAATCGAAAATACAATATCAAAACATCCTGCTGTATCTCTAGCAGCAGTGGTTGCAAAGCCTGATGAGAAATGGGGAGAAACTCCATGTGCCTTTGTGGAGTTAATAGAAGGGAAATCTAGCACAGAGGAGGAAATTATTACTTTTTGTAGAGAAACCCTCGCTGGGTTTAAACTTCCAAAGAAAGTAGTATTTGCTCCATTGCCAAAGACATCAACGGGTAAAATTCAAAAGTTTGAATTAAGAAAACAAGCTAAAGAGCTT
>CACEDU010000019.1 GCA_902558435.1 uncultured Pelagibacteraceae bacterium
ACTATTTTTTCTTTAAAATTACTTGTTAATAATAAATAGTTAAATTTAGATAATTTATTTATGAAAAAAATTCTAATTATTGGAGGTGGTGCTATGGGCTCAGCCTTTTCTATTCCATGTATAGATAATAATCACAAAGTATTTATAACAGAACCATACAGTCAAAGATTTATTAAAAATTTATCATCAAAAAATAAATTTCATTCAGCTTTAAAAATAAATCTTCCAAAAAAACTTAAATTTAAAAAATATTCCAATGAATTATTTTATGAAAAATATGATCTTGTAGTTATAGCACTAAGCTTAACAGGTATCGAATTTATTGCGAGTGAATTAAAAAAATTTAAAGTAAAATCTCCAATTTTAGTACTTACAAAAGGTCTTAAATATGAAAAGCAAAACAAAAAGATTTTGACTATTTCACAAACCCTTTTAAAAAGTTTCCCTAAATTAAATTTATCAGTTTTGAAAGGACCATGTTTAGCTAAAGAATTAGCTAGAAAATGCCAAACAAGTGTGATCATCGCTAACAAAAATATTCAGATTGCAAAATTGTTAGGGAAAATGATTTCAACTAAATACTATTTGATTGAATATTCTAAAGATGTGGTCGGTGTTGAAATATGTTCTGCAATAAAAAATATTTATTCTATGATAATTGGTTCTGGTATGAGTTTGAATAAATCTTCAAGTTTGTTCCAAAAATCATTATCAGAAATGAAATACATAACTAAACGTTTAAAAGGAAAAGAGGATACAGTTTTAAGTTTAGCAGGTGTTGGAGACTTGTATGTAAGCGCTGCAGGTGGAAGAAATAGTAAAATGGGAAACTATTTAGGACAAGGTTTTACTTTCCAAAGGGCTAAAAAAAAGTTTATGGCAAATGATACTGTAGAAGGTGAACAACTTGTGAGAGAAATTGCACCTTTTATTTTAAAAAAGTTTAATTCCAAAAAAATTCCTTTGATGTTTCAAATGATTAGATCAATTCTAAAAAATAAAAAATTCTTGATTTAAAAAATATTATATTTGTTGACTTTTTGAATTATAGAGACTTTTTATACCTATTGTCATTCATTTCTCTCGCTGATACATTTACCGTGTTAATCAACGAAAAGAGGGGATATCAATGATTAAAAAAATAACAATAACTGTTTGCGCGCTAATATTTTTTGTAACAAATATTAGTTTTGCAGACATCACTTTTTGGACTACAGAAGTTCAACCAGCTAGAATGGCAAAACAAGAAGCTATGGCTAAGGATTTTGAGGCTAAAACTGGCATTAAGGTTGAAGTTATTCCTGTAGAAGAAAAAGATTTAGGAACAAGAGCAACAGCCGCCGCTGCAGCTGGTGATCTTCCAGATGTGATATACCACACTTTACAGTATGTTTTACCTTGGGCTGAAGCTGGAATATTAGATGTAGATGCTAATAATGCAGTTGTTAAAGAACTTGGCAAAAAAACTTTTGCACCAGGTGCATTAAACATGGCAAAAAGTGGATCTAAAATAGCAGCTGTTCCAGTTGATGGTTGGACACAGATGGTTGTGTACAGAAAAGATTTATTTGAAAAAGCAGGTCTTGAACCACCAACAAGTTATGAAAATATAACTAAAGCAGTAGAAGCACTTTCAGGAGACGGTATGTTTGGTTTTGTTGCAGCTACTAAAACTGACGAAAATTTTATGAGTCAGGTTTTAGAACATGTTCTTTTAGCAAATGGAGTAAACGTTGTTAAAAAAGGTGGAGTAAAAAAACAAGGTAAAAAGTTAAAGGCAGCTTTAGAGTTTTATAAAGTAATTGCAAATGCAAGTCCTCCAGGAGAATTATATTGGAAACAATCTAGAGAATTGTACTTTGCTGGAAAAACTCCAATGATAATTTGGTCACCATTTATAATGGATGAACTTGCAGGCTTAAGAGACTCTGCGCCTCCAACAATAAATGACGATCCAACCTCAAGCGAACTAGCTTCGAAGACAGGTTTTATTACTAAGTTCAAAGGACCTAATAATAATAAAGGAGCTGCTTGGGCTGATATAAGATATTTTGGTATAACAGCTGACGCAGATACTGAAGAAGCAAGTGCATTCATTAAATATTCAATGGATGAGGGTTACACAAAAACCTTATCAATTGCACCTGAAGGTAAATTCCCTGTGAGAAGAGGAAATGCAAGCGATCCTGAAGCATTTACAAAAGCATGGAGTAAATTACCTGTAGGAGTTGATAGAAAAGCGCCTTTATCAGATTTATACTCTGAGGATGTTATTAATAACATTGTAGCTGGTTTAGACAAGGCTACTAGATGGGGTGTTAAAGAGGGTGAACTTGCAAGAGCTTCTAAAATTATAAATAACAAGTTTATAAATAGAATAACTAGATTATACGTTGACGGGCAGATTGATATTGATCAAGCAGTAGACATGATCAATCAAAAACTGGCTCAATTCTAGATTATAAAATAAATTTTAATGAAAGCGGATAACGTGTATTATCCGCTTTTATTATGAGCGATACACTTTCAAAAATAGAAAAAAGAACTGCTTATATTTTATTATTACCTGCAGTTATTCTTGTTTTTTCAATCATATTATTTCCTATATTTGCTAATGTTTGGATTAGTTTTAAAGAAGTAGGCCTAAAAGACATAAGAATTCCAGAACCAAGAGCAAAAAAAATAGTTAAATCGATTAAAGATAGCTCAGATGAAATAAAGATAATTTATAAGTTAAGAAACAGTTCATTAATATTGGATATAAGAGATGTAAAATTTCAAGATAAAACCCCAAAGAATGTTGAACCTTTAAATTTAGATGAAAGATGTCAATTTAAATCAAATATAATTAATTGTAATTTTGGGAATTGGAAAGCTAAATACAAAGAGAATTTTCAAATTATCTTAAAAAATAAGAAGGGTGAAAAAATCAACAAAAAAGAAATTAAGTCTATTAAACCTAAATTATCAGGTAAATCTGACAATATTCTTTTAAATACCAATTTCACATTAAAAAATTTTAAAAAAGTTTTTTTTCAAAACGAATTTTTCGATCTGTTAATGACAACATTTTATTACACTTTTTTTGGGACTATAGGATCAATAGTATTTGGAATTTTAGCAGCTCAGCTTGTAAATCAAAAATTTTTTGGAAGAACATTTATGAGAAGTATTCTTCTTTTTCCTTACGTAGGACCTGTTGTTGCTTTAGCATATACTTGGGAATTATTATTGGATCCTTACAGTGGTACTTTAAACAACCTTTTATTAAATTTTCAAGTTATCCAGGAGCCTTTAAATTTATTAGGTCAGAAATATTTAACAATTAATTTTTTTGGTTTTGATTTGAAATTAAGATTAGCGTTAACAACTGTTATAATTTTTGAAATTTGGCGATACTTTCCATTAGCATTTTTGTTTATACTAGCTCGACTACAGGCTGTTCCAAAAGAACTATATGAGGCAGCAGATGTTGATGGAGCTGGACCACTTCAAAAATTTATTAGTATAACACTTCCACAGATTACAGCTGTAATATCAATTTTGTTCATGATTAGATTTATTTGGAATTTTAATAAATTTGAAGATATTTTTTTACTTACTGGAGGAGCATCAGGTACTAGAACATTACCAATCAATGTCTATGAGCAAGGTTTCACAATATCTGATATTGGAATGGGATCTGCTGTATCAATTGTTATTGTTTTGCTTCTTTTAATATTTATGTTTATTTATTTCAGACTATTAGGAAGGCGAGCTGATGAAAATTAAAAGTCTAATATTATATTGTTTAATTTCATCTATTTTTTTATTTTCCCTGATATCCATTTGGAAAGTTTTATCAACATTGCAAGGAATAGAACTTAAAAATTTTAATTTTGCAATTATCTTAACTCTTGGAATTGCTATATCTTTAATAAATTTAATTATAGGAGACAAGTTTCATAAAGCTATAAAGTCAATAATATTTGCAATTTTATTTACTTTTGTTGATGGATATTTAGTCCAATTGATGCCTATTTGGTACAATATTGGAATTTTTGGGATTTTAATTTTTTACTCTTTTAAAATTGACAAGTATAATCGAAAAAATTTAGACCTCGATCACTCATCTCAAACAGTGTTATTTGAATTTTTGACTCTTTTTGGAATTGTATTATTTTCTTTTGTAATTTTATTTCCATTTTACATGATGATAGTTACTAGCTTTAAAACACAAGCTGCACTGCTTATAAATCCTTTGGATTTTGGTATCAATTTTGCACAGGATATTAAAGAACTATTTAAATCTTACTTTGTAATATTTGATACTTACAAATTTGGGAGATATATACTTATCAGTACATTTGTATCAGTTGGAACAGTTATAGTTACCTTAATATTCGCTATTCCAGCAGCATATGCAGTTGCAAGACTAAATTTTTTTGGAAAAAACTTTTTGTCTACTTCAATATTAATTATTTATATGTTTCCTGCTATAGTTTTGGTAATACCCTTGTATACCGTATTTAGTCAACTAGGGTTAAGAAATAATGTTGGTGGGCTTTTAATAGTATATACAGCAACTACTTTGCCGGTTGCTATATATATGCTTCAAGGATATTTCAAAAGTATCCCTAAGGAATTGGAGGAAGCTGCTATTATGGATAAATTAAACTGGTTTGGAATTATTATTAAAATTATCTTACCATTAAGTATTCCTGCCATTTCCTCAGTTGCTCTTTATGTGTTTATGATCGCATGGAATGAATTCTTGTTTTCTTTAATGTTTCTAGATAATCCAAATTCATTTACTTTATCGAGAGCTATACAATATTTGAGTGGTGATGCAGAAACCCCTAGACAATATTTAATGGCAGGATCAGTTGTAGTCACTATTCCAGTTTTATTTATTTTTGTTTATTTTGAAAAATATTTAGTAAGTGGACTAACTGCTGGAAGTGTAAAGGGATAATGAAAAATTTTATTAATTCAGCCAAAAAGGTCTTATTAAGCAATAAAAAAAATGGATACACTTTACCAACCAATAATAAGTTATATCCCGCCCAATGGAATTGGGACTCAGGATTTATAGCTTTAGGTTATTCACATTTTAAACTTAAATATGCTTTAGATGAATTAAAGACACTTATAAAAGGTCAATGGAAAGATGGAATGATACCACACATCTTATTTCATGATTTAAATACTAATTATTATCCAAACCATTCTGTTTGGGCCTGCGGAAATAAAATTCATTCATCTGGCATCACCCAACCTCCAATTTTAGCAATAATAATAAAATTAATTTTTGATAAATATAAAATTAAAAAAGAAAAAGCTGAATTTAAAAAAATTATTAAAGGTGTTTTAAAATATCACAAATGGTTCATTAAATTTAGAGACCCAAATAATTCAGGATTAGTCTCAATTTTACATCCATGGGAGAGTGGATATGATAATTCACCTCTATGGGATTATTCAATGAGTAAAGTAAAAATTCCAAAAAATTTGAAATATAAAAGAGGTGATAACAAAGTGGTTAACCCTGAATACCGACCTCTAGATATAGATTATGATAGATATGTAACAATCAAAAATCACTTGAGAAAAAACAATTATAATCCAAACAAACTTTTCAAAGCTTCATTATTTAATGTTGTTGATGTTGGATTTAATTCAATATTTTTGAAGGCAAATAAAGATCTTGTTAAACTATTAAAAATGTTTGATTTGAAAAGTAATGAAATAGAGACGTACATTTCAAGATCTGAAAAAAAAATTATTAAACTATATAATAAAAAAAATAATAGTTTTTTTAATCTTGATTTGAAAAACAAAAAAAAAATAACTATCCCATCTATCACACATTATTTTATTTTATTTGCTGATTTAAAAGATAAAAAAATTAAACAATAAAATAATCAAAAATTTAAAAAAACATAGCAATAAAGAAAAATATTTTTTTTCAAGTGTAAAATCAGATCATCGAAAATTTGAAGAAAAAAGATATTGGAGAGGCCCAGTATGGATTAACTGTAACTGGATTATCTATCAAGGACTAAAGAATAAAGATATTAAATTTGCAAATCAAATCAAAAAGAAAACAATAAATCTTGTAAAACAAAAAGGTTTTAATGAATACTTTAGTTGCAAAACTGGAAAAGGATTCGGTGCATCAAACTTTTCATGGACTGCATCCTTATTTTTAGATTTAATTTTTGAAAATAAATATGAGCAATTATAATTGGAATTATCCCACTACTATTTGGGTTGGCAAAGATAGAATAAAAGATCTTTATTTGGCCTGCTCAAATTTAAAAATTCAAAATCCTTTATTTGTGACAGATAAGGACTTAATAAACTTACCAATGGTTAAAGAAGTAATTTCAAAAATTAAAAATAGAATTGATAATATAATAGTGTTCTCTGATTTTTCAGGAAATCCTTTTGGTGAGAATGTTGAAGAAGGTGTTAAAGTATTTAAGAAAAATAATTGTGACGGGGTAATTGCTTTTGGAGGTGGTAGTGGACTTGATGTGGGAAAAGCAATTGCATTTATGTCTGCACAAACAAGACCTATATGGGACTTTGAGGATATTGGAGATTATTGGAAAAGAGCAAATAATGAAAATATACCCCCTATAATTGCTATCCCAACCACAGCAGGAACGGGTTCAGAAACAGGGAGAGCTTCTGCAATAATAAATAAAGAAACTGGAGTTAAAAAAATAATTTTCCATCCAAAATTTTTACCATCAATAGTTATTTTAGACCCAATTTTAACAAAAGATCTTTCTCCACGATTAACAGGAGCAACTGGCATGGATGCACTAGCGCATAATTTGGAAGCGTTTTGTGCGCCAGGTTTTCATCCCATGGCAGATGGTATTGCAATTGAAGGAATGAGATTAATAAAGAAATCTTTATTAAATGCAGTACATAATGGTAATGACCTAGATGCAAGATCTGATTTATTAGCTGCTGCCAGTATGGGTTCAACCGCTTTTCAGAAAGGTCTTGGTGCCATTCATTCACTAAGTCATCCATTAAATGCTAAGTTCAATATTCATCATGGATTATCTAACGCAATATTCATGCCATATGTATTAACTTTCAATAGAGAAGCTATAGAAGAGAGAATTATGTCTATTTGTGATTTTCTTAATTTATCGAAAAGTTTTAATTCTTTCTTAGAGTGGATACTAGATTTAAGAAAAGAATTAGAAATTCCTCATAAATTATCAGATGTGATTGATATAAATAAACTCGATTTAGATGAACTCTCTGAAATGGCCTTGAATGACCCTTCAACTGCATCTAACCCCAAAACATTGACAATTTCTGATATGAAAATTATTTACAAAAATAGTATCTCTGGAGAATTGTTTACATGAAAAAGATATTAATAGTTGAAGGTAATCTTAAAAAGGAAAATCAAAGTTTTACTGAAGGTGGAATAAAAACTCACACTGAAAGTCTAAAAGATAGTATTAGTTATTTCACAAATAATTTAGAAATTGATGTAGTTAATCCTTCATCTGATAAAAATATTTCAGAAGTAGCAAAAGATTTAGAAAAATTTGATGGGTTAATCTGGGGAGGAAGTAGTCTAAATATATATAATGATACAGTGGAAATAAGAAGACAAATAGAATTTATGAGATCATGTCAAAATAAAATAAAGAAAATACTAGCAATTTGTTGGGGTCTTCAGGTAGCTGCTACTGTTGCTGGAGGTCAAGTAAAAAGATGCATGACTGGATCTCATAGAGGAATAGCCCATGATATTGAAATCAATAGTAATGGATTGCAACATCCAATTTATAAAAATAAAAGTGAAACTTTTAATACACCAGCATTCAATTTTGATGAGGTTGTAAAATTACCTAAAAATTCAATCTTGTTAGCTTCAAATCCTATAAATAAAGTTATGGGGGTCAATTTCAAATCTGGAGTAAGTGATATTTGGGGAATTCAATATCACCCAGAAATTACTTATGATAAAATGATAAGTCTTATTCATTTTAGAAAAGATCGTCTGTTAAATAATAAAGCTTTTGTTGATGAGCAGGAGATAAACAATCATGTAGCTATGATTGCGGAGGAAAATAAAAAATCAAATAAAGATCTTAGAATGCGAGAACTTGAAAATTGGTTAAATTATCTTTTAAAATAAACCTTCTGTTTCACCTTTATCATTAATTTTTATTTTATCTGCAGCTGGCACCTTTGGTAGCCCAGGCATTGTCATTATTGCACCGCAAACAACTACTATAAATTCTGCTCCTGATGATAACCTTACTTCTCTTATTGGTAGGACATGTCCAGATGGTGCGCCTTTTAAATTAGGGTCTGTAGAAAAACTATATTGTGTCTTTGCAATACAAATTGGTAAGGATTGGTAACCTGTCTCTTCAAAATTTTTTAATTGTTCTCTTATTTTAGTATCCGCTACAACTTCACTTGCTCTATACAATTCCTTAGCAATCGTCTCAATTTTTTTAAATAATGATATTTTATCATCGTATAAAAATTTGAAGTCACTTCCTTTTTCACACAGTTCAGCAACATTGTTTGCTAAATCTACTGCTCCTTCTCCACCTTTTTCCCAATGTTTAGATATTGATGCTGTTACACCTTTTTGTTGACAAAATTTTATAACTTCATCGACCTCTTTGTCTGTATCCAAAACAAAGTGATTAATAGCTACTGTAACAGGCAAGCCAAATTTTTGAATATTTTCAATATGTCTTTCTAAATTCACCAATCCTTTTTTTACAGCATCTTTATTTTCATTTTTAAGTTCATCTTTATTAACACCACCGTGCATTTTTAAAGCTCTTATTGTTGCTACAATCACCACACAACTTGGTTTTAATCCTGATTTTCTACATTTAATATCTAAGAATTTTTCAGCACCTAGATCGGCACCAAATCCTGCTTCAGTAACAACATAGTCTGATAGTTTTAATGCCGTCTTAGTTGCTAATACAGAATTACAACCATGCGCAATATTAGCGAAAGGACCTCCATGGATTATTGCAGGATTATTTTCCAAAGTTTGAGTTACATTTGGTCTAATTGCGTCTTTTAGCAAAACAGTCATTGGACCATGTGCATTTAAATCTTTTGCATAAATTGGTTTTTTATCTCTTGTGTAAGCAACAGTTATATTTCCAATTCTATTTTCAAGATCATGTAAATCATTAGATAAACAAAAGATCGCCATGATTTCAGATGCAACTGTAATATCAAAACCATCTTCTCTAGGGAAACCATTTGCAACACCACCAAGATTAATATTGATAGACCTTAGCGCTCGATCGTTCATATCAAGTACTCTTTTCCAAACTATTCTTCTTACATCTATATTTAATTTGTTACCCCAATATATATGGTTATCTATTAAAGCAGATAAAAGATTGTGAGCAGAAGTGATTGCATGAAAGTCACCTGTGAAATGAAGATTTATTTGTTCCATAGGAACGACTTGGGCATAACCACCACCAGCCGCACCACCTTTCATACCAAATGAAGGACCTAAACTTGGCTCTCTTAAACAAACAATAGATTTTTTACCTATTTTATTTAATCCATCTGACAATCCAACTGATGTGGTTGTTTTTCCTTCTCCAGCTGGAGTAGGAGTAATTGCTGTAACTAATATTAATTTTCCGTCTTTTTTATTTTTAAATTTTTCAAGATATTCGAGTTTGATCTTAGCTATGTATCTACTTATTGGACTATATGCCTCAGCATTATCTGGAACACCAACTCCATCCAAAATCTCTTGAATTGGTTTCATATTTGCTTCTCTTGCAATTTGGATATCTGTTTTTGACATTTGGTTTAAAACCTATAATAAATTAGTGTGCAAAATTTCTATACTTTTTTAATAGGATTTTAAACATCTAAAAAATATATATATAAAAAATAAGAAAAAATTTAAGTTTAATTAGATAAAATTATACAATGCAAAAATACTCAGTTTTTAGTCTAATAAAAAATGCATTCTCAGATCATCAAAATTGGGAAGTTGCATGGAAAGACCCAACACCTAAAAAAGAATACGATGTAATTATCATTGGTGGGGGAGGCCATGGATTAGCAACCGCATATTACTTAGCAAAAGAGCACAACATTACAAATGTTGCTATCATTGAAAAAGGTTGGATAGGTGGAGGAAACGTTGGAAGGAATACTACAATTATTAGGTCTAATTATATGCATGATGAGAATGGATTGTTTAGTGAATTTGGTATGGATCTTTGGAGAAAGATGAGCCAAGATTTAAATTATAATGTAATGTTTTCCCCAAGAGGAATAATTAATCTTGCCCACTCAGATGCACAAATGAATGCCTATTCAAGAAGGGGAAATTCGATGCGTTTGAACGGCATTGATGCTGTTTTGTTAAATAGAGAAGAAGTTCAAAAGTTAATTCCAATGGCAGACTTTTCTGACAATGTAAGGTTTCCAATTTTTGGAGGCTTGATGCAACCAAGCGCTGGAACAGCAAGACACGATGCTGTTGCCTGGGGTTATGCGAGACAAGCAGACTCCATGGGTGTTGATATAATTCAAAATTGTGAAGTTACGGGATTTGATGTCTCAAATGGAAAAATTCTTGGAGTAAGAACTTCTAAAGGAGATATTAAAGCAAAGAAAGTTGGTTTATGTGTTGCAGGAAGTACAAATATTTTGGCAGAGATGTTAAATATGACTTTACCAATTGAAACTCATTTGCTTCAAGCATGTGTTTCAGAGCCTATTAAACCTTTGCTTGATCATGTTGTTACATTTGGTGCAGGACATTTTTATTGTAGCCAATCAGATAAAGGGGAAATGGTTATGGGTGGAGACTTAGATGGATATAATAGTTATTCTCAAAGAGGAAACTTGCCAACTCTTCAACATGTTTTAACAGAAGGGATTGCGATGTTTCCATTTCTTAGCAAATTAAAAATGTTAAGAACTTGGGGTGGAATAATGGATATGTCCATGGATGGTTCACCAATTATAGATAAAACACATATTAACGGATTATATTTAAATTGTGGTTGGTGCTATGGTGGATTTAAAGCAACTCCAGCTTCCGGATGGACTTTTGCACATACAATTGCTCAAGACAGAGTTCATGATTTAAATGCTGGTTACAGCCTCAACAGATTTAGCAATGGAAATTTAATTGATGAAAAAGGCCTAGGAACTAAAACCTGGATATCATAAATGTTATATATCAACTGTCCACATTGTGGACTTAGATCTCAGAATGAATTTGCTTATGGTGGAGATGCAACAGTAAAGCGTCCTGAACTAAATAAAGAAATAAGCGATCAAGAATGGGATAATTTTGTATACTTAAGAAAAAGTCCAAGAGGAAAACATTTAGAATTATGGCATCATATTTCTGGATGTAGACAATGGATTAAAGTTGAAAGAGATACATCAACTCACGAAATTTTTAAAACTTATAAAGCAAACGAAGCAATAGAATAATGTCCCAGGATTTTAGATTAGATAATGTTGGAATGGTCAATAGAGAAAAAAAAATCTCGTTTAAATTTAATGGCAAAAAATATTTTGGTTTCGAGGGAGATACTATCGCATCTGCCTTAATAGCTAATGGAGTTCATTTAGTAGGTAGAAGTTTTAAATATCACAGGCCTAGGGGTTTTTTTGGAGT
>CACEDU010000020.1 GCA_902558435.1 uncultured Pelagibacteraceae bacterium
ATCTTCTACATCCTCATTTGGCATAACATAAGTAATTTGAAAATAATTTTTCTCAATACTTTCCCAATTTGTTATAAATATATTTTCATTTAAGTAATTAAAATTATTTGATTCTAAATCGACCAAAACTGGTATTAATAAAACATCTATTTTTTTTGGTAATGAAATAGTTATATTTTTAGAATCTAAGAATTTAATTAGTTTTTTTCGATTAAATTCCACCTCCATGATATTTTTATATTTTTGGTTTATAAATTTTTCATCTAAAATCGAAAAGTTTTCAATTAATTTTTTAATATTTTCTTTTTTTATATTCTTAATTTTTTTAAGGTCTTTTCTCTCAAGTATCATTTGACAGATATCTTGAAATGCTATTTGAAAGCCTCTATCAATAACTTTTAATTTGTTAAAATTAAGATTATATTTTTCCTCAACTTCAATATTTGAAACAACAAAATTTTTAGCAAGCGCATCTTTTGTGGAAAACTCTATAAAATTACAGGTCAAAAATATGAAAAATATATATAAATAACTAGGTATTTTTTTTTTAAATAAAAACATAACTATGTAATATGACATCAAAGAAACTAACATATAGAAATAGTGGAGTTAATATTACAAAAGCAGATAGTTTTGTTAAATTCATAAGTACGCTTGCAAGAAAATCAGGGAAAAGTGGTGATTTTAAGAATATAGGAGGATTTGGAGCAATATCATCAGTGCCAAAAGAATTAAAAGATCCTCACATTGTAACTAGTACTGATGGAGTTGGTACAAAAATTGAAATTGCAAATGATTTAAACAAATTTGATACAATTGGAATTGATCTTGTTGCGATGTGTGTAAATGACTTACTAGTCCAGGGAGCAAAGCCTTATCTATTCTTAGATTATATTTCAATTGGCAAAATAGATTTTAATAAATTGAAGAATCTAATTAAAGGAATTATTAAAGGGTGTGAAACAGCTGAATGTAAGTTAGTTGGTGGAGAAACAGCTGAAATGCCTGGCACATATACAAAAGGAAAGTTTGACATCGCAGGATTTGCTGTTGGTCTAGTAGAAAAGAAAAAAATACTCAATAATAAAATTAAAAATAATGATCTTGTTTTAGCTGTACCGTCTAATGGACTCCACTCAAATGGTTATTCATTAGTTAGATACCTCATAAAAAAAAAGAAAATTAATTTAAGAACAAATAAATTTTTAAAAACAGAATTGATAAGACCAACAAAAATTTACGTAAAAGAATTAACACGTGTAAATGAAAAAAATTTAATAAATGGATGTGCAAATATTACTGGTGGAGGTTTAGTAGATAATATTCAAAGAATAATACCAAAAAATTTGGGTGCAGAAATAGATCTAAATAAAATAAAAACATTAAAAATTTTTACATGGTTACGTAAAATGGGTATAAGCGATAAAGAAATGCTTAAAACTTTTAATTGTGGGATAGGGTTTTGTTTAATAATTAATCCTAAAAATTTATATTCATTAAATAAGTATTTTGGAAAAAAATTTCAGCCATATGTAATTGGTAAAATAGTTAAAAATTCAAAAAAAATTAAATTAAGTGGAAAGATATCCTGGTAAAAAAAGAATAGCTGTATTCATTAGTGGCCGAGGCAGTAACTTAAAATCCTTAATAAAACATTCAAAGCAAAAAAAAGCTTTGTTCAAAATTGTACTTGTTATTTCAAATAATCCTGATGCAGAAGGATTAAAATATGCTTCTAAATTAGAAATAAGAAATTATAGAATAAATTATAAAGACAAATTAACTTTTGAAAATCAATCGTTAAAATTACTAAAAAAACATAATGTAGATATGATTTGTTTGGCTGGATTTATGAAAATACTATCAAAAAAATTTATTTCAAAGTTTCCTGGTTTGATTTTAAATATACATCCATCTCTTTTACCAAAATATAAGGGATTAAAAACACATGAAAGGGCAATTAAAAATAAGGATAAATTTGCTGGAGCCTCAATTCACAAAGTAACCGATAAGCTAGATTCTGGTAAAGTAATTCTTCAAAAAAAGGTCAGAATTTTAAAATCAGATAATGTAAATAGTTTAAAAAAAAAAATATTGAAAATCGAACATAAACTTTATCCTAAAGCTATAGATATTTTGCTATCTAGTCTTTAAAAAAAAAATCTAGTTCTATCTTTGCATTTTCAACGCTATCAGAGCCATGAACTGAATTTTTATCAATAGAAATACCATATTTTTTTCTAAGCGTTCCTTCTTCTGCTTCTTTTGGGTTTGTAGCTCCCATTAATTTTCTATTTTCTAACACTGCATTTTCTCGTTGAAGGCTCATAACAACAATTGGTCCTGACGATAAATATGCACATAAGTCTTTATAAAATGGCTTAGACTCGTGAACTTTATAAAATTTTTCTGCTTCTTCCTTTGTAATATGTAATTTTTTTTCTTTTAATATCTCAAAACCTTTGTTTTTGAATTCATTCTTAATCTGATCTTGTAGATTTCTTTCAACAGCATCTGGTTTAATAATTGACAATGTTTGTTCAATATTATTCATAATTTTCCTCAATAAATTTATTTAATAATCTTACTCCGTATCCAGTTGCTCCACCAGAATTTAATGCACCTGCATATTTAGAAAATGCCATACCAGCTATATCTAAATGAGCCCAAGGTGTTTTGTTAATTATAAATCTTTGTAAAAATTGTGCAGCTGTAGTTGATCCAGCCCCACCAACATAATTAATATTTTGCATATCAGCTGTCTTGGAGTTCATTAATTTATTATAATTTTCATGTAGAGGCATTCTCCACAATTTTTCTTCTACCTTCTCTCCAGCTTCAGATAATTGTTTTGCTAATTTTTCATTATTAGACCATAAGCCAGCATATTCTGATCCTAAAGCGACAATTATAGCTCCTGTTAATGTTGCTAAGTCAATAATTAAACTTGGTTTAAATTTTTTCTCAGTATAAGTAAGTGCATCTGCTAATACCAATCTTCCTTCTGCATCTGTATTTAAAACTTCAATTGTTTGTCCACTATAGGATTTTACAATATCGCCAGGTCTTTGTGCGTTTCCACCAGGCATGTTTTCAACTAAACCAACAACTCCAACTGCATTAATTTTAGATTTTCTCATTGCAAGAGTTTTCATAAGTCCAACAACTGTAGCTGAACCAGCCATATCATATGTCATATCCTCCATAAATTTTGCTGGCTTTAGTGAAATTCCTCCAGTATCAAAACAAACACCTTTTCCAACAAATGCTAAAGGTTTGGATTTATTTTTGTTACCATTCCATTCCATAGTTACTAAATATGAACCTCTTATGCTCCCCTGTCCAACTCCAAGTAACGCATTGAAACCTAATTTTTTTAATTTTTTTTGATCATAAATAATTATTTTCAATCCATATTTTCTTAATTTTGAAATTCTCTTAGCGTATTCATCTGGATGCAATATATTTCCAGGTTCAGAAACTAAATCTCGTGTAAGAAAAACTCCCTCTAAAAGTGCTCTTAATTTAAATCTAAGTAGATTTGTTTTTCTAGAATTGTTTCCAACTAAATTTAAATTAATACTTTCTGTATTTTTTTTATGTGTCTTATATAGGCGAAAATCATATGATTTAAGCTGCACACCATGTAAAATTTTTTCTAATTGGACACTTGTCAAAGAGTTATTGTTTAAAATTATATTTGAATTTTCAATTTTGTTATCTTTTAAAAACACATATAATTTTGAACCTAATTTCTCGAAGTCCAAGGTAAATTTTAAATCAATGCAATTAGCAAATACATAGCTTTTATTATCATAATCTTTAAGTAAAAATTTTTGCTCATTAAATAGTTTACTTGAAAATACTGATTTACCTATTTTTTTTAACTTATTACCTTTAAGATTTTTTTGTTTTAGGAAAATAATCTCAGTGTCTTTACTCAGATTAGGAGTTTTATTTAGAAATTTTAAATTTAGTTTCATTTTTTTGAAATATTTATTAGATAATGTTGTATATTTATTAAAATAATAATTTCAATGGATAAATTAATATTTCGTAAATTTTCTTTAGATATAATTAACTTTTTCATTATATCTTCATTTAGTATTACTTTTATAATTTGGATAATACAAGCAGTTAATTTTTTGGATCTCGTTTCAGATGATGGACACAGTTTAAATGTATATTTTTACTATGTTTCTTTAAACCTGCCAAAAATATTTAGCAAGACAATCATTTTTGTTTTTTTTATATCTATTTTCTACGTTATAAATAAATATAGTAACGCTAATGAACTCATAGTCTTTTGGAATAATGGAATAAAAAAAATTCACTTTATTAATTTCATTTTCAAGTTCTCAGTTTTGTTTATAATTTTACAATTATTTCTAAATTTATTAGTAGTACCAAAATCTCAAAATCTTGCACGATTATACATAAAAGAGTCAAATATTGATTTTTTACCTAAGTTAATTTCTGAAAAAAAGTTTATTAATGTTGTTAAAGACCTTACTATCTTTGTTGAAGAATATAAAAAAGATGGTGTTCTTAAAAAAATATATATTAACGAAAAAATTAATCAAAATAAATCGAAAATAATTGTTGCTGAAAAAGGAAAAATAATAAAAAAAAATAATCAATTTGTATTGAGATTATTTAATGGAGGCATAACAAATTTGAATAATAATAATAATTTTACACTAAATTTTTCTGAGACAGATTATGACTTGTCTAATTTTTCAACAAAGACAGTTACCCATCCTAAAATGCAAGAGATTAATTCAGAATTTATAATTAAGTGCTTCAGCAAATTTTTATTTAAAGAATTTGATAATAAGAAAAATTTAATTAAAGTTTCAAATGATGAAATATGTAAAGATAGAAAAATAAAATCTATAGGTGAAGAATTATATAAGAGATTAATATTACCTTTCTACACATTAATTATTTCACTTATTGCTGCTAGTTTAGTAATTGAACCTAAATCAAAATATTTTTCGAAATATCATAAAGTTAATATTTTTTTAATTGGGAGTTTGGTTATTATTTTGTCACAATTAAACCTTAAATTTCTTTTGAATTCTATGAACACAATGTATCTTACACTTTTATCACCTTTATTATTAGTAATTATTTATTATTTTTTATTATTGATAATCACAAAATTTAAATTGAATTTTTTATGATTGCTAAACAACATCAAAGATATTTAACAAAATTATTTCTGAAAAATATATTAATTATTATTATTGTTTTTGTATTTTTAAGTTTTTTTTTAAATATTTTCGAAGAAATCAAATATTTTGAAAATAAAGAGAGTGAAATTTATTATCCAATAATTTTAACTATATTAAATATACCTTCAATTGTTTTTGAAATATTACCATTTATTTTTTTGTTGGGCGTTATGTTTTTTTTTATAAGTCTTTATGATAGGGAAGAAATTGACCTTTTAAGAACTAATGGTATAGACAATATGAAAATAACAATAACAATTTCTGTTGTTTCTTTGATTTTAGGTATTTTTTTAATTGTTTTGTATTACTCCTTTTCTGCAAATCTTAAAAGTTTATATTTAAATATTAAATATAAATATTCTAATGCTAGTGATCATTTAGCAGTTGTAAATGAAGGTGGTTTGTGGATTAAAGAGAAAAATAAAGATAATGATAGAATCTATATTATTAATGCTAAAAATTATAAAATTAACATTTTAGAAAATTTGGAAATTACTGAATTAGATAAAAACTATAATCAATTAAATCTTATTATTTCAAAGAAAGCAGATATTAGTAATAAAGTCTGGAAACTTAGCAATGTGAAAGTCTATTCAAAAGATAAAAATGCAAAGGTATTAGAGAAACTTGAATACCCTTCCTCGTTTGATGAAAAAGTTATTTCAAATTTGTATTCAAATCTTAATTCGCTTAATATAATTCAGCTTATAAAGTTAAAAGATAATTATAAATCTATAGGGTACTCAGCTACTGAAGTGAGATTACATCTAAATAAAATTTACAGTTTGCCCATCTATCTAACATTAACAACCATTATTGGAGCTTTATTGATGTTTAAACTTACATTTATAAAATCAAAGTTTTTTTTAATAGTAATTGGAGTGTTGGTTTCGGTTGTATTTTACTATATTAACTATTTTTCAATTTTGTTTGGAAAAAATGAAACTTTGCCTGTTGAAATATCAATATGGTTACCACAAATCATAATTTTTTTAATATGTACATTAGGATTAACCAAATTAAATGAAAATTAAATTTTTAATAAATATATTAATTTTTTTTTTGATATTTAGTAATTCAAATTTATTTGCTGATACAATCTTTTTTGATTCAAAAAATATTAAAATAGAAAATGATGGAGAAATGATTTATGCATCGAAAGGTGTAGCGAATATACCTTCAAAAAGTTTAATGATTGAAGGAGATAAATTTATTTACGATAAAGCAAATTCAGAATTAACGATTTTTGATGATATAAAATATATTGATCAACAAAACGATATAATTATTAAAAGCCAAAAAATGATTTATAATGAATTAACAAATATAGTCTTATCTCAAAGTAAAACCTTAATAACAGTTGAAAATAATTATGAAATTAACTCATCTGATATATTTTATGACAGAAATTTGAATAAAATATCAACTCAAAAATTTACTGAAGTTAATGATAAAGCCCAAAATGAATTTATTTTCAGTAATGGATTTGTGTTTGATGCCTTAAAAGAAATTATATCATCGAAAAAAGTTGTTATTAAGGATAAAAATCTTAATAAGTATTTTTTTGAGAACTCAAAATTAAATTTAAAGATGAATGAAATAGTTGGAAAAGAAGTGTTTGTTGATTTTGAAGATTCTTTTTTTGGAAACAAAAATAATGATCCAGCATTAAAAGGAAGTAGCATAATATCAAATGATAAAAATACAAAAATATTTAAAACTGTATTTAGTACGTGTAATGCTGAAAATAAGTCTTGTAGAGGATGGGAATTACAAAGTGAGCTATTTACTCACAATAAATTAGAAAAACTTTTTGAGTATAAAAAATCTTGGCTTAAAGTTTTTGACAAAAAGTTATTTTATTTACCATATTTTAATCATCCAGATCCAACTGTAAAAAGAAAATCAGGTTTTTTAACTCCTTTCTATAAGGGTTCTAATAATTTAGGATCATCAATAAATATTCCATATTTTTACTCAATATCAAACTCAAAAGATTTTACTTTTAAACCAAGATTATATTTTGATAACGATTTCATTTTACAA
Source organism: uncultured Pelagibacteraceae bacterium (assembly GCA_902558435.1). Classification (GTDB taxonomy): domain Bacteria; phylum Pseudomonadota; class Alphaproteobacteria; order Pelagibacterales; family Pelagibacteraceae; genus Pelagibacter. The sequence continues at coordinate 7,284 of CACEDU010000020.1, forward strand.
TCTGAATACAGAGAGGCATTTAAAAATTCAAATTTAATTGCGGATTTTAGCTTTAATAGAAAAGAAAATACTAATACACATTTTTTTGCAGAGCTAGATGGTATCTTAAATGACTCAACAAGTTATGAGGTTCAACTACAAAATGTAACTAATGATAATTATTTGAAGGTACATGATATCATGGAATATACACCAATCATTGATAGTGAGAGTACGCTATCTTCATTTGTGAAAATAGAAAAAAATATTGATGAGGATACCGCCTTTGATAGCACAGTAAAACTTTATGAAGATTTAACTAAAAATGATAATGACAAATATCAATATATTTTTCCTGACTTTAACTTTTCAAAAAACATAGAAATAGATCCAAATTACAATGGTAATTTTCAATTTTTGTCTTCTGGCTTCCAGAAAGTCTATGAAACAAATAAATATGAAGCATTAATAAATAATGATTTTAACTTTGACTCATATGATTTTATATCTGCCAAGGGACTTGTGACTGACTATAGTCTTCTACTTAAAAATTATAATACATATTCTGAAAATTCTTCAAACTATGAAAGTAAAAATGACCATGAAATATTTGGTACTATTTTATTAAAGTCAGAACTACCTTTAAAAAAGGATCTTGAAAATTCAAAGAAATTTCTAAAGCCAAAAGTACAATTAAGAATAAGTCCGACAAATGGAAAAGATATTTCATCAAACGATACACGTATAGATTTTGATAATCTTTTTTCTCCAAATAGAATTGGAAGGATGGATATGGTAGAAAAGGGTAATTCACTTACTTTAGGTTTAGAATATGAGAAACAAAATTTAAATAATGAAAAAATTCTTGGTTTTAATTTAGGCAATGTCTTAAAAGATAAAAAAAATCACGATTTGCCTTCAAAAACAAAATTAGATCAAACAAGATCTGACTTGGTTGGAAATTTTTATTATAAATTTAATGAAATAATTGAGTTAGATTATAATTTTTCTTTTGATAGAGATTTAAATTTCTCAAATTACGATTCTCTGCAAACTAAAATTGGGTCAAACAAATTTATAACTGCTTTTGATTATATTTCGGAAAGCAATGACTTTGGTTCGAGCAAAATAGTTAAAAATGATACAAAATATAAATTTACAGACGAACATATGGTTAAATTTAATACTACAAAAAATTTAAAAGATGACTTTACCCAGTTTTATAAATTATCCTATCAATATGAAACTGATTGCTTGTTAGCATCATTTGAGTATCAAAAAAAATTTTTTAGAGATGGTAATTTAGTACCAGATGAAAGTTTAGTTTTTTTAATAAAGTTTATTCCATTTGCTGAATTAAGAGGTGCGGCAAATTCTGTTTTTGAAGATTAAATGAATACTACAAAATTTTTTTCAATTTTGTTAATTTTTATAAGTTTATCAACAAACATATTTGCAAATTCAATTAAAATCTTGGTAAAAGTTCAAGATGAAATCATAACCAATGTCGATATCAACAATGAAATAAAATATTTACTACTATTAAACCCAAAATTAAATGAATTAAATAATAAAAGAATAAATGAAATTGCCAAAGACTCATTAATTACTGAAATCATAAAAAGAAAAGAGTTAGAAAAATTTTACAACTTTAATAAAATAGGAAATATTACAGATTTAATTGAAAGTAAATTTTTAGAAAGATTTAAAGTTAATAATAAGGAAAAGTTTATTCAGATTTTAGAAAGCAAAGGTCTAAAATATGAATTTGTAAAAAAAAAAATAGATATTGAAGGACTTTGGAATCAATTAATTTATAAAAAATATTCAAATAACATTAAAATAAATGAGGAATTTTTACGACAAAATATTTTGAGACAATTTGCAAACAATGAAGACAAATATGAATATAGTTTATCTGAAATATTTTTGACTAGTTCATCAAATGAAGATTTAGATGAAACACTAAAAAAGCTCAAAAATAGTATTAGTGAAATTGGTTTTGAAAATTCTGCTTTAATCTATAGTTCATCAAATACCTCAAAAAATGGGGGATTAATAGGATGGGTAAACGAATTACAAATTTCTGAAAATATTAAAAGAAATATATATGAAGTAAATGTGAATGGCATAACCAAACCAATAAAAATGAACGGTGGATATCTAATTATTAAAGTGAACGATAAAAGAGCATTTAAAGAAGATGTAGATATAAACAAACAATTAATTGAACTTATAAACAAAGAGGAAAATAGACAACTTAATGCCTTTTCGATTATATTTTATAAAAGATTAAAGAAAAATATAAGTATAAATGAACTCTAATATTATTGTAGTAGTACTAGGAGAACCTAATAGTACTTTTTCAGAAGTATTACTAAAGTACTTTAAATCCAAAAAATTTAAAAAAAATAAAAATAAAATTATTTTAATAGGAAATAGAAGGTTATTTGAAAAACAAATGATAAAGTTAAATTATAAGTTTTTAATAAATGAAATTACTGATATCAAAAAATCATCTAGTAAATTAATAAATATTATCAATGTTGATTATAAGTTTAAAAAAATTTTTACTAAAATAACAACTTCTTCAAATAAATATATAGAAAATTGTTTCGATTTAAGTTTAAAATTAATAAAATACCATAAATTAAGTAAGCTGGTAAATGGTCCAGTCTCAAAAACGCATTTTTTAAAAAAAAAATATCCTGGAATAACAGAATACATTGGGTCAAAAACTAAATCATCAAATCAGATAATGTTGATTTACAATAAAAAGTTAGCTGTATCACCGCTAACTACTCATATACCAATTAAAAATGTAGCAAAATACATAAAAAAGAAGAAAATAATAAATGCAGTCATTAAAATCAACCACTTTTATAAATCAAAAATAGGTAAAATTCCTAAAATTGCTATATTAGGATTAAATCCACATTGTGAAACAATAAACAAAGTAAGTGAGGAAAAAAAAGAAATTATACCCGCAATTAAGTATTTTAAAAAAAAAAATATAAATGTAGACGGTCCATTCTCAGCAGATACTTTTTTCTTAAAAAAAAACATAAAAAAATATGATGCTGTCATTGGTATGTACCATGATCAAGTTTTGACTCCTGTCAAAACATTGTTTGGATTTAACGCTATAAACATAACAATAGGTTTGCCTTTCATAAAAGTAACACCTGATCACGGTCCTAATCAAATAATGATTGGAAAAAATAAGTCTGATCCTTCATCGATTTTCTGTGCTTTTAATTTATTAAATATAATTAAATGAGGATTTTGCCTAAAAAAAGTTTAGGGCAAAATTTCCTTACAGACAATAGGGTTTTAAACCTAATAACTGATATAGGAAAAATAAATAAAAATGATACGATACTTGAGGTAGGACCAGGCACTGGAGCACTTACTAAAAAAATTTTGGAAAAAAAACCAAAAAAATTTATTGTTATCGAAAAAGATAAATTTTTGGCAGATAATTTAAAAAAAAAATTTGGAAATAACCTAGAAATTATAAACGATGATATGCTTAACATTTCATATGAAAATTTATGTGATGGTAAGCTAATTATTTTTGGTAATTTGCCTTACAATATATCAACCCAAATACTCGCAAAATGGATTAGAATAAACAATTTAGAAGAATTTTGTAAAAAATTTATATTAATGTTTCAGAAAGAAGTAGCAGATAGAATAATTACAAAAGTTAATGATAAAAATTATGGACGACTATCTATTCTATCTAATTGGAAATTAAATATTGAAAAAGTTATTGATATTGGACCTAAAAGCTTCGATCCTTCGCCAAAAGTAGAAAGTACACTATTAATATTCACTCCGAAAAAAAAAGTTTTTAAATTGAAAAATTCAAAAAACTTAGAACACATAACAAATATTTTTTTTAGTCAAAGACGCAAGATGGTTAAAAAACCTATGAAATTTTTATTTAAAAATTTTAATGAAGTTTCAGAAAAACTTTCTATTGATTTAACTCTCAGGCCCCAAAACTT
>CACEDU010000021.1 GCA_902558435.1 uncultured Pelagibacteraceae bacterium
TATGCAATTTGAAAATTCGTTCAAACTTTCAATTTTGACAATAATGAATACTGTTAATTCAACTATGTTTGGACTATCAAATTTTGATTTTAATAATCTTGCTTTTTTCTCTAAGTTTTATTTAATAATTTTCATGATAATAGGTAGGATAGAGTTGTTAACCATACTAATTTTATTTAAAAAATTTCTTTTCAAAAATTAAATTAATATTATAAGATATTTCTTTTGCGCCCTTAGCTCAGCTGGATAGAGCAACGGTTTTCTAAACCGTGGGTCGGAGGTTCGAATCCTTCAGGGCGCGCCATTACAAATTGGTCAACATTGATGAGGTATTTTTACAGTTGATGGTTGTATTAGTTTCTGCTTTACTCAGGCATTCAAAAATTACTTTTTGAATAATTTGTTAACAAATAAATAAATAAAAGAGGAAGAAATAATGTTTAAATTAGTAAAACAATTGACTTCTTTGGTTGCTATGTTTGCTGTGCTATTTGCATTTTCAACAGAAACAATGGCTGCAAAGAAATCAAAAACTCTTGAGAACACGAAAAAAAGAGGATTTGTAAGATGTGGTGTTTCTCAAGGTCTACCTGGATTTTCAAATGCAGATGAGTCTGGAAATTGGACAGGTATTGACGTTGATGTATGTAGAGCTGTTGCTGCTGCTACATTAGGAGATGCAACTAAAGTTAAATTCACTCCTTTAAGTGCAAAAGAAAGATTTACAGCACTTACATCTGGTGAAATTGATATCTTATCAAGAAACACTACTTGGACTCTATCTAGAGATGCTGACATTGGTCTAACATTTGTTGGTGTAAATTTCTATGATGGACAAGGTTTCATGGTAAGAAAAGGTTCAGGAATTAAATCTACAAGTGAGTTTAAAAACGGTACATCTGTTTGTACGAACTTAGGAACTACAACTGAGCTTAACATGAGAGACTTCTTTGATTCTAGAGGAATTTCTTACGAGCCAGTAGTTTTTGAAAAAGCAGATGAAGTCGTAGCTGCTTACGACGCTGGAAGATGTGATACTTACACAACTGATAAATCAGGTCTTGCTGCGCAAAGAACTAAATTATCAGCTCCAGATGATCACGTAGTTTTACCAGAAACTATCTCAAAAGAGCCACTAGGACCTGTTGTACGTCAAGGTGACTCTGTATGGGAAGATATAGTTAGATGGTCACTAAATACTATGATCGAAGCAGAGGAGTATGGTGTTAACTCATCAAATGCTGACATGATGAAAACTTCAAACAATCCAGCTATCAAAAGATTAGTTGGCGCTGAAGGTGAATTAGGTGCAGCTTTTGGTTTAGATAACGACTGGAACTTAAGAATTATCAAACAAGTTGGTAACTACGGTGAAAGCTATAAAAGAAATATAGCTGACACTGGAATTCTACCTGACAGAGGTCCAAACGAATTATGGACAAAAGGTGGAATTTTATACGTACCACCAGCAAGATAATTTTATTCTAAATTACTTAAAAAGGGCTAGATATTTCTAGCCCTTTTTTTTATATAGACTCTGATGAACAACATTATAAAAAAATTTTTACCTCAGATTTTAGCTATACTTTTTGTTGTTCTTATATTTGGTTTTTTAACAATTAATGCCCAGACAAATATGGATAATAGAGGCATTGATTTTGGGTTTGGATTTTTATCCCAAGAATCGTCTTTTGATGTTCAATTTTCTTTAATTGAATATAGTGGATCCGATTCTTATGCTCGGGCTTTCCTAGTTGGACTTTTAAACACTTTATTAGTCTCATTTATAAGTATAATTTTTTGTACAATACTTGGTGTAATTATTGGTGTAGCAAGATTATCATCAAATTATTTGATAAAAAATTCTGCAGCATGGTATGTAGAATTTTTTAGAAATATTCCATTATTATTGCAAATATTCTTTTGGTATTACGCTGCTTTGAGAGCATTGCCTTTACCAGAAAAAGCTAATGCATGGTTTGGAGTGACCTATATGACTGTAAAAGGTTATTACATACCATCAATGGTGTGGGAAAATTTGAATGTATTTTTATATTGTGGTTTGGCAGCAATAATTTCAATTATTGTATTAAGAAATTATGCAAATAATTTGAGAGATAATAAAGGAAAACAAATTCCAGTTCTTTTATATTCTTTAGCTATATTGATTATTTTGCCACTTTTATCCTTTTTAATTGGTGGAGTATCTTTAGAATTTGAACTTCCACAGCTTAAAAAATTATCAAAAATTTCCTATATTTATGAAGGTGGAATTAGTCTACCTCCTGAATTAATAGCTTTAGTTTTAGCTTTATCTTTATACACTTCTACATTTGTAGCAGAGTGTGTAAGAGCAGGTATTGAAGGTGTAAGTAAAGGTCAGAAAGAAGCAGCAGCCTCTGTTGGTTTGACACCTAACCAAGTTTTAAAACTAGTAATTATGCCACAAGCTTTAAGAATAATTATACCACCAACAACAAACCAATATTTAAATTTAACTAAAAATTCATCTTTAGCAGCAGCTATTGCATATCCTGATTTAGTTCTGGTATTTGCGGGTACCGCATTAATGCAAACAGGTAAAGCGATCGAAATTGTTTCGATAACAATGTTAACGTATTTGACAATTAGTTTAACCATTGCAGCAATAATGAATTGGTATAATAAAAAAATTGAAATTAAAGAAAAGTAAACAATGCAAGAAATAAATTTTTTAAAACCTAATAGAGACAATATTAAAAATTACTCTATTATTGGTTCTGTTTTAATTTTAATAAGTTTAATTGATGTAATATCAAATGCTTTTCTTAAAACAAACTTAACATCTTTTTTACCTGGTTCTTTAACCACTTTATTTCCTCTAATCTTGGGTTTGATTGGATTAAATATGATGAGAATTGATTACTCAGGAAATAAAACATTTGACTTATTAAATAAAAATATAAATACTAATAATTTTAATGCTCTGTTAACTTTATTAATACTTTTTTCTATTATAAAGGCTCTACCTCCATCTTTAAGTTGGATGATTTTTGATGCTAATATTTCGGGAGACTCAAAAGATGCATGCACTGGTACTGGAGCCTGTTGGACTTATATTAAAGTTTGGTTTCGAAGATTTATGTATGGAATGTATCCAAATGAATTTCATTGGAGAATAAATACTGCATTCATTTTAGTAATAGCTCTGGGCTTCGTTGGATACTTCATGAAAGAAAATTTAAAAAAATATTTAGCATTATACTATGTAATCATTTATCCAGTAATTGCATATTTAGTTATTTACTATTTAATTTCTGGTGGATCATTTGGTCTTCAATGGGTTGAGACAGGTGCGTGGGGTGGTTTATCACTAACATTTATAGTTTCATTTTTTTGTTTAATTTTCTGTTTTCCATTAGGAATGATATTTGCATTGGGAAGAAGATCTAATCTTCCAGTAATAAAATATATATCTATTTGTTACATTGAGTTTTGGAGAGGTGTTCCATTAATCACTGTTTTATTCATGTCTTCTGTAATGTTTCCAATGTTCTTACCCGAAGATTTTTTTATGGATAAACTAGTAAGAGTGATTATTGCAATTACATTATTTGAGGCTGCTTACTGTGCTGAAGTTATTAGAGGAGGTTTGCAATCATTACCTAGAGGTCAATATGATGCTGCAAAATCTTTAGGAATGGGTTATTGGAAAATGCATATTTTTGTGATCTTACCTCAAGCACTAAAATTAGTGATACCTGGGATAGCGAATACATTCTTAGCTTTAGTCAAAGATACACCTTTAATTTTTGTAGTTGGTTTAGCTGAATTAGCTGGAATGCTCGCTTTAGCAAAAACAAATCCAAAATGGTTAGGTTTTGCAATGGAAGGATATATATTTGCATCGATAATATTCTGGATTATATGCTATGCAATGAGCAAATATAGTTATAACTTAGAGGCCAAATATAAAACTGAAAGATAATATATGTCAGATCCAATTATAAAAATTCAAAATATGAATAAATGGTTTGGTGATTTTCAGGTTTTAAAAAATATTAATTTAGAAGTTGAAGCAAATAAGAAAATTGTAGTATGTGGTCCATCAGGCTCGGGCAAATCAACATTGATTAGATGTATTAATAGATTAGAAGAGCACCAAGAGGGTGATATAATCGTTGATGGGAATGAATTATCAGAAAAAACAAAAGATATTGAAAAAATTAGAGCCGAAGTTGGAATGGTATTTCAACAATTTAATTTATTTCCACATCTATCAATATTAGATAATTGTACTCTCGCACCTATTTGGGTAAAAAAAATGCCAAAAAAAGAAGCTCAAGAATTAGCATTGGACCAACTAAAAAAAAGTTCAAATAGATGATCAAGCTAATAAATTTCCTGGGCAACTTTCAGGTGGACAACAACAACGTTGTGCAATTGCTAGAGCATTGTGTATGCAACCAAAAATTATGTTATTTGATGAGCCTACATCTGCTTTAGATCCAGAAATGATTAAAGAGGTACTTGATGCCATGGTAAGTCTTGCAAAAGGTGGAATGACTATGATCGTAGTAACACATGAAATGGGATTTGCTAAAGAAGTTGCGGATGAGGTAATTTTTATGGACGAAGGTATGATAATTGAAAAGGCGGAAACAAAGGAATTCTTTGCCAATCCAAAGAGTGACAGAACAAAGCTTTTTTTAAGCCAAATTCTTTAAAATAATTCTAAAGACCAGCTAAAAAGTTACTTGACAGGTTTAGAATTAATTAAAAAAACCAATTTTTTTAAAAATTATTTTACTTGCATAAACATTTCTATTTAGATTAACTCACACTTATATTTTATTTGAAGAGGGGTCTTAAATGGAAGAAAACTTTAATAAACATCTTGGAAATAAACTAAAGTTAAGAAGGTTAGCTTTAGGTTTAACCCAAACAAAAGTCGCTAAAGCAATAAATGTAACATTTCAACAAATACAAAAATATGAAAAAGGAACTAATGGTGTTAGTTCAATTAGATTATTGCAACTTTCTAATTACTTAAAAGTACCAATTAATTACTTCTTTGAGGATTTTTCTGAATATTTAGTAAATCTAGAAAAGTCTAAAGAGGGACATATGAATGTAAACTATAACTTTTTAGTTAAAGTTTATTCAGAGTTAACGCAAGATCAAAAGGTTAAATTTGGAAAGAACTTACAACTTTCACAAATAAATATAACAAAGGCTGTATAATTAATTTGGCTCCTCGGGCAGGACTCGAACCTGCGACCAATTGATTAACAGTCAACTGCTCTACCAACTGAGCTACCGAGGAATGTTATAAAAACAATAGTTATTTATTACATCCAAGATGAACTGTAAATCAAAATAGTGAATTTTTTTTCACTAAAATTAATAATCACAAATCAGTCAACTACTCTTATATCAATAGTTAGGATTATCTCATAGCGATTATTCACTATATTTTAGAGTCATTTTTTTAAGGAAGGATATTTAGGAAGGTTGTTTTTGGAAGGATGCTTGTTACTTTTTATTTAAAAATTGTTTTAACTCATCCAGCTTTCTAATAGCTGTTTTACGATCAGTTAATACTTTTTCTTTTTCGTTTTCTTTGTCTTGAAAGCCGACTTTTTGTTGTGTCCATAAGCTGCTTTCTTTTTCTTTTTTTTGTACATTTTTTTTCTCCTCATAATAATCAGTCATGCAGTCTTTTATTGGTGGATGTCCTACATACTGTATTCTACAAAATGTAAGATGATCTGCTGTGCAGACAAAAGTCTCAGATCTTTCTCCGCAATAATCGCATTTAGGAGCTACAACTAACTCCTTCTTTTTTCTTCGCATAAATGATTTCGGTTTTAGATGATTAACATCTCCATCTTCGTCTAGCTGCTTTACCTCTTGGTCCAGTCCAAGATCTTGATCTTGCACAAAAAGCTTTTCTTCTTTTTGCAGCTTTAGATCCTCTCTTAACTTTACCAGTTACAGCTGTCTTTAATTTAGATCCAGGATTGGCTCTTCGATAAGCTCTTACACCTCTTGCTGTCATTCCAGCACCTTTAGATGTAGGTCTGTAATTTGCTCTTTTACCTTTAGTTGTTCTTCTAATAGCCATTAGTCCACACTTGAAATACTGATAATTTTGCCATCCTTAACAACAGCTTTAACTTTGCTGCATCTGTATTCTGCATTAGAGTTTCTTGTTGCTATTCTTTTTTTCTCCAGGCATTTACCAATAGAAGGCATAAGTAAGTGTTCCTTCATTACTGGTGGATCGCCTAAGAACATTAATAAACTAATTACTATTTCCATTTAATTTCCTTGTAAGGTTAAGCAGATATTCAATTTTATCTTCAGCTTCTGCTACATCCTTTTCTAAATTTTTAATCATTACTTGAGAGTGAATATTCTCATCTAATAATTCTTGATGCTTTTCTATGATCTTTGCATTGTGTTCGATTAGCATGTAGATCTCTAAATTCTTTGGCTCTTGTTGAGCCTTCTTTAATAGATCAGCTTCAAACAAAGTATCTGAAGTTTCTAATCTTGTTATTCTTTCAACTAATCCAAAGTAACCCCAAACACCAATAGCAACTGTAATCACTATTGATATAAGATTTCTCATTGGCATAGAGATTGATGTATTCTCTGAAACTTTCATCTACCTTGACCTTTATATTTTTTTTTATTTGGTATTCTTTTTGATTTAGACTTGGCATGTCTGCCTGGTCTTTTTTTTGGTTTTGGTCTAGGCACAAAGTCTTTAAACTTCTGCTTAGCCATTACTTCTTCTTAATAAATTTTGTGATACTAGATGAACCAAACGATCCACCAACAATAGTTAATATAACTATCCAAAAATAATCATTAGCACCTGAGAGTATATCCCATCCTCTTTGCATGGCATCTTGCAAACCAGGTACGAAATGAGCAATGAATATGAGAGAGAATACTATAACTAACCACTCATCCTTCAATGAGTTATCAGAAGATTTAAGAGATTGAACATCTACATTTTGAGCATTCTGTATTTCTTTCTCTCTTATGATTGCATCTTTTTTTAACTTATGTGTAACTGCACCAATAGTCTTTTCAGCTACTAATTTTGTTAAAGGATTTTTAAGTAAAGCTAACCACATATTAATATTTCCATGCGTTAGGTCTCATCTCAAAACCATGTTCGTAAGTTAATAAATCGATATGAATAAAAGTTTTTGCAATTCCTAATCCAGTTACTTTTGTTGCAAAGTAATCAATCAGTTGTTTTCTATGTTGCGAATTAGAAACATGAATATCAACAGCATGACCAGTTGTATGAGGACCTGAAGGACCAGTAGAGGAGACTTTGCTGTTATGATCAGGACATCTATAAGCTGATGTTATTGTTAATGGACCAAGCTCATTTCTAGCTTTTTGTAACAGATCCATAATATCAGAAGATATTTCTAGTCTGTTGCAACAGCTGCATCTAAACTCATCTGGTGTAAAGTTACACCAATCCTCATGCCATGTTTCAGGCTCTCTTATCATTGTCATAATTAATTACCTAAATTGAAAAAATCCTATAATCGTTGCTGCAATAGTTCCTAGGAATACCAAAACCTTTACAATACCTTTTCCAGTAGATACTTCATTTCTTAATAATTTAACTTCTTTATTAAGTTCTTTAATGCTGTCTTGAATATTTTTCATTCTTTCAGCACATAGTTTTTCATGGCTAGATAGCCGAATGCCTACTTGTTGATTAACTAAAGATGAAGTCTTTTTTCTAGGCATTATTCATTTGGATAAGTTACAATATCCCATGTTTGATTATCCTCATTCCAAATAACATCTTCTCTATCTGGTCTTGACACTGGACATTCCCATAAGCCAGTTTCTTCATTTAATGTCCAAGAAGGATAAGGTTGTTCTGGTACAAAAGCATCTATTCTTGAAATATATTTAAAACCTTTTGCTCCATAATTTTTTCTAAAAGGTGTACCACCTAATAAATGTGTATTGCCTATTGTATTATATGATGTTTGTAACCAAACTGAATGAGGATCATTATAAAAGTTTCTTAACCATTCAATACCTTCTGCTTCAGTAGAAACAAATTCATCATTTACTACAACTACTTCTTCAACAATATTATCTTTATTTAATTTACTAAAATGTGCCATATTTAACTCGCCATCACGAATGTTCCATTGCCAGTGTATTGAATTATTGTAAAATCTCCGCTTGTGGACACTGAGCCACCAGTTTGAGAAGAATAAATTGCTGTTAGCATTTTGATGTGTACTCTGCCACTTCCACCATTTCCAGCACCGCTTCCACCATTTCCAGTGTTAGCTGAAGCATTATTATCTGCGTTATGACCTGAATACCTATCTCCATCTCCACCAGCACAATAAGTGCCGCCTTGTATTGAAGATGTGTAACCACTTCCACCGACACCTTTAGTGTTGTTCACTGATCCAGCAGAGCCTTTTCCTCCGCCTCCGCCTCCAGACCAGTTATTCGAACCACCAGCTGGAGCTCCATCGTTACCTTGACCAGAAATTCCTGTTCCATAAGAGGAGGTGTACCAAGCACCACCACCAGAGCCACCATTCGTTCCACCAACTCCATCTCTATTTCCACCAGAGCCGCCACCAGTAGCTTCGATTGTAGTTAAACCAGAACCAGTAATTCTTGAAGCAGAACCTTGACTTCTACCAGAACCACCGCCACCAACAGTTACATTGTATTGTGTTCCTGAGTTTGCATCAAAACTTCCTTCAAGCCAACCTCCAGCACCTGAACCAGCTTCTCTATTTCCGCCTTGGTCAACTGCATTTCCTCCACCTCCAGCAATAACATCGTAAGTTACTGTAAGAGGTTTTTTAACAATAGCTGTAAATTGTCTTGTAGCTGTGTTCGTTCCATCTGTTGCCGATACAGTAAATGTATAAGTAGTATCATTCGCAACTTCTGTCGCTGTTCCAGATAGAGTTCCATTAGAATTTAAAGTTAATCCAGCTATAAGTGTTCCAGCTGAAATTGTATGCGTAACAGTTTGACCATCAGCATCAGTCGCAGCTACACTTGAAAATACACCTGGATTTGACCTTTGAGAATTTGTCATTGTTCCAATAGATCCAGCTGCTGTTGCAAATGAAGGTGTTGAACCAGCATCTAAAACATTTTCTAAAGTTTGTGTTTGTCCAGATGGTTTAATTATTTTTACATCATAAGGTTCATTAGCAACTGTTAATGAAGGAGTTTGAAAAGTTAGAGATGTCGAACTACTAACATTAACATTTGTTCCAGATAATTCGCTGCCATCTGCACCTATTAATTTTATTAAAGTTGTTCCAGATGTAGAAAAATTAGCACCAGTAACTGTAATTGTTGTTCCAGAAGCTAAAGATGTTGATGGAGAAATAGAATTTAATTCTGGTGTTTTATCAATTCCAATAAATTCAGAACCATTATAAACTTCAGCAATTCCTAAAGTAGAATTAAATCTAATTTGACCAGTTGTAGATCCTCGTTGAGCAGTCGTTCCAGACGCAACTTTCGTTCCTTCAGTTCCACTATCTGAAATATTTACAAATCCAGTTCCTAGATCGGCAATAGTTCTTGCCTTTGTCATATTACTTACCTCTTATATTTATTGATTAGATTACTATTGTATCTGCTTCAGCTTCAGTTAATGGCTCTCCAGCCACTAACTTAGCTTTAGCACTAGCTTTAAGATTTTCTCTTGCAACTTTTTCATCTACTTCAGAAGCATTCAATTCTTCTATTTTAGCATTAATGTCTGCTTCAGAAATAACTGGTGTATCTTCCCAATCTATTGAATTGTAATCTGATGCGTCTTGCATAGAAAAACTTGCATTTGGATTTATTGCCATAATTGCTTTTGATATATCTGCCATTATACTACTACCTCTATTGCTGTTATTGTGTGTGGAACTCT
>CACEDU010000022.1 GCA_902558435.1 uncultured Pelagibacteraceae bacterium
CTCTAAAATCTAACTTTCCACCAGATTGTGTATGCATGTGAACCATTGGTGTCCAACCACCACTTAGTGCTAAGCAATCACAATTAATTCTATTTTTATCTCCAACAACATTTGATCCATCTTCTGATAAATTCATTATCTCAATAGAATTTATTTTTTTATGACCAAAAGTGTTAACTACTGTTGAATTCCAATAGATTTTAACTCCAAGTTGTTCAGCATTTTTTACAATTTTTGAATTAGATTTTTTTCTTATATCTATCATTTCGACAGATATTCCTTTCTCTTTCAAGGAAACAGCCGTTTCATAAGCGCTATCATTATTAGTAAATATCACATTATTAAATCCACAAGACACACCATAAAAGTCTAAATATTTTTTAACGGAGTTAGAAAGCATTATTCCTGGTCTATCGTTATTATTAAATACAAGGGGTCTTTCTATAGCACCGGTTGCTACTATTACTTTATCAGCTCTTATTTTCCATAATCTCTGTCTGATGCCACCATTTCTTTTATCCAATTGTAGATGGTCTGAAATATTTTCTTTTGCTAAGAGGTAATTATAACTATGATAAGCTGCTAAGCTTGTTCTAGTTTTAATTGTTAAATTATCTAATTTTTTAAGTTCAGCTATCTCCTCATCTATCCATGCACCTGAATATTTATCATTAATTTTATAATTTTCATTCTTTTGAAATATTGTTGACCCTCCAAGAATATTTTTATCTTCAATCAATATTGTTTTTAAATTATTTTTAGCAGCAATTTTTGATGCTATAATTCCAGAAATACCACCACCTATAATTAATACATCACAATGAACATGCTTATGGTCATACAATTCAGGATCGGGTTTTGTTGGTGATTTACCTAGTCCTGCAGACCATCTTATCAGCGGTTCATAAATTTTTTTCCAGAAACTTTTAGGCCACATAAAAGTCTTATAATAAAAACCTGCAGGTATAAATGGAGATATAAGATTGTTAATTCCACCTATATCAAAATTAACACTGGGCCAACAATTTTGACTTGAGGCTTTTAAACCTTCATATAATTCAATCTCTGTTGCTCTTACATTAGGTTCTGTTAAATCTGTATCTTCATTTATTTGACATATCGCATTAGGTTCTTCGGATCCACTAGACATTATCCCTCTTGGTCGATGATATTTAAAGCTTCTACCAACTAAATGAACTCCATTTGAAAGTAGGGCAGATGCTAAAGTATCACCGTCAAAACCGTGATAAGATTTTCCATCGAAATTAAATGAAACTGATTTAGTTTGATCTATATGTTTTGTCTTATTAACTCTATATTTTGCCATTTATTCTACCGGTGGTTTTTCGCCCATTTTATAAACCGCATGTATCTTGTCATTTGACGTGTCTCTAACCATATTAAACCATTTCCTACATCCATGAGCATGGTTCCATCTTTCGAACTGAATTCCTTTAATATTCTTTCTCATAAATAGATATTCTGCCCATTGATCATCACTTAGCTCAGTTGGTTGTTTGGGTCTAACTATGTGAGCTTCACCTCCACATGAAAATTCACTTTGGTCTCTTTCACCACAATATGGACAATTTATTAAAAACATTAATGTGCTACAGCAGCTGCACCATGTTCATCAACTAGATCTCCACTCACAAATCGATTAAGATTAAATGCAGCATTTAATTTATGTGGTTCATCATTAGCAATAGTGTGTGCAAATAAATCACCAGATCCGGGTGTTGCTTTAAAACCTCCTGTGCCCCAACCACAGTTAAAATAAAGTCCTTTTATATTTGTTTTACTAATTATTGGACTTGCATCAGGACATATATCAACAATTCCACCCCATTGTCTCAACATTTTCATTCGGCTAAAAATAGGGTACAGCTCCAGTATTGCTTTTAATGTTCCTTCAACAACATCGTGACTACCTCTTTGAGTATAAGATACATAAGCGTCAGTACCAGCGCCAATTACTAGTTCACCTTTGTCAGACTGACTAACATATGCATGTACAGCGTTGGACATTACTACAGTATCAATTATTGGTTTGACTGGTTCTGAAACTAATGCCTGTAAAGGTTTGCTTTCCAGTGGTAATTTTAATCCTGCCATGTTAGCAATTACACTTGAGTGTCCTGCTGCAACAACACCAATTTTTTTTGTCTTAATAAAACCTTTTGATGTTTCAACACCTTCAACTTGATCTCCATTTCTTTTTATACCTTTAACTTCACAATTTTGTATTATATCAACTCCCATTTCATCTGCTCCTCTTGCATAGCCCCATGCAACAGCATCATGTCTAGCAGTTCCTGCTCTTCTTTGTAATGTCCCACCAAGAACAGGGTATCTTATATCTGGAGATGTATTTATTATTGGACAAAATTCTTTTACTTGATTGGTATTTAACCACACTGCATCTATACCATTTAGTCTGTTTGCGTGAGTTCTTCTTTTTAAATCCCTTACATCTTGAAGGTTATGGGCTAAATTCATAACTCCTCTTTGACTGAACATTATATTGTAATTTAATTCTTGAGATAAATTTTCCCAAATCTTTAATGCATGGTCGTATAATCCAGCACTTGCATCCCATAAATAATTTGATCTTATAATTGTAGTATTTCTTCCTGTATTTCCTCCACCAATCCAGCCTTTTTCTAACACAGCAATATTTCTCATGTTATGCTTTTTAGCTAGGTAGTAAGCTGTTGCTAAACCGTGGCCACCACCACCAATTATAATAGCTTCATATTCTCCTTTTGGCTTAGGATCTCCCCAAGCTTGCTTCCAATTTTCATGCTGCGAAAAAGCATTTTTAATTAGTGAGAATATCGAATATTTGTTTTTCATAACTACCAGAAATTACTTGATTAATATTGAATATTCAATGATTTCAAGTTACACATCTACATACGGAAGGATGGGTGAGCTGGTTGAAACCAGCGGTTTGCTAAACCGCCGTACGCTTGAAAAGGTGTACCGAGGGTTCGAATCCCTCTCCTTCCGCCATTAATATAGCGGCTTATTTTTAAAAAAATCGCTGAGATAAATTGGTTTTTGTGACAATATGTACCTATAAACATTATAATTTTCCAAAACTCTTTGAACGTAATTTCTAGTTTCTTTAAATTTTATTAGCTCAACCCAATCTACATAATCTATTTGATTTTTTTGGGGATCCTTGTTTAATTTCTTCCAGTACTTAACTCTTTTAGGACCTGCATTATAAGCTGCTGTAGCAAAAGGGTAGGAGCCTTTGTAATTACTAATCAATCCAGCTATATAATGAGATCCTAAATTTATATTATATTCAGGGTCGGTTGTTAATTTTGATTTAGAGTAACCAAGTTTGGCTTGCTTTGAAACTGTTTTAGCAGTG
The DNA here is from genome assembly GCA_902558435.1 of uncultured Pelagibacteraceae bacterium. GTDB lineage: Bacteria > Pseudomonadota > Alphaproteobacteria > Pelagibacterales > Pelagibacteraceae > Pelagibacter. The sequence continues at coordinate 3,386 of CACEDU010000022.1, forward strand.
TATGGCATAAGCTGCATTAATCCTTGAGCACCAACTCTGCTTCTAGCTGAAGTATCAAATTCACTTTCCTGTCTTATAATAGATAATATTAAAGCTGGATCAGGAATCTTCCTGCCACCAACAAATTTTGGCACACTCATGATTGGGTAATTAAATTGGTTATGAAATCTTTTTTGATATGAAGCTATTTTAGAAACTTGTATTGCAAAATCAAACCGTGAAATATCTGATGCCAGTTTTGCAGCTAAAACCTCGCTTCCTTTTTCTATATTATCATTAGCCAAATGTCTGAATATATGTTTGGTATATTTATCTTTATTTAAATAATCAAGTAGATGTACAATTGCGACAAGTTTTTTTAAATAAAATTCTTGCTCATAATTATCATCAACAAACATTAATTTATCTAGTTCAAATTTTTCTTGAGGTTTAACTTTCATATGTGAAAGTTGACCATAATAAGTTGTTAAATATTTTGATCCTTCAAAATACCATTTGTTAGAATTTTCTTTATCACCAATTTTTTCATAAGTTCTTCCTAACCAGTAAGCACCTCTTGAAAGACTTATTGGGTAGTTAACACTGTAAAAAAAATTTTTAAAATGATTTTTTGCTAGCTCAGGTTTTTTTAAAAAACTTAATGCTATCCAGCCACTCATCCATTCGGCTTCTGCATATTCAGAGCCTTCTGACATTGCATGTTTTGAAACTATTTTATAAGCTGTGTTATACTTTTTTTTATACAATAAAGATCTTCCAATTATTGATCTTTCTTTCCACCATTTATCAGGTCTAACCAAATATTCCTTTGTATTTTGAATATCATTTAATATTTCTAATGAACTATCTACACGACCTTTTTTTCTTCTCCATTTTAATCTGTCATATTTTAAGCCAGGATCATTTTTTAATTTTTGAGGTACTTTCTTAATTGCTTCGTCAACACCATAACCTCTACTTATTAATATTTGTCTTGCTGTATAAAGCAATTGATAATCCTTTGGTAAATATCGAATAATTCTTTTAAGGTCCCAGTGTTTACCTTCCCACGCATAATAATCTGCTCGTTTAATATAATCTGATGTATCTAAAATATTTTTAAATTTCTTTCTAAAATATTTTAGACTATTTGTATTTAAGTCAGCATTTAGAAAACCTTCTTTGACTAGTTTAATGCCTTCTCCCGATCTACCAATCTTTATCAAACTTTCACCTAACATCATTTTTCCATATCCACTTAAAGGTTCATTTTTTGTAAGCCAATTAATTACTTCTGAAGGTGATTGATTTTGTAAATTGATCTTGTGTTCAGCAAGATATTTAATTCTATCAAATCTTGGATAATCTTTAACTTTTTCAATAAATCTCTTATATTCAGAAAATGATGCTTTATTTCCTGATGTTAATAAATGTCTCCATTCAATAAAATCATAAATTGATTGGGCTCTGGCCTTTTTTGCGACTATTTTTGCATCTTTCCAATTAGACTTTTCCATAAATCTAATTGCTTGTTTTGCATATTCAAAATCTCTTTCACTATAGTATTTTGTTTTTTTAACTGTTCTTAAAGATTGTTTTTTAACAATAAGTGGTTTTTTTGGTGGTAATAAAATACCAAATATCTCTCTAGGTAGATCTTTATCATTTTTTAAGCTTTGTTTTTCAATAACAGTGCCTGGTTTAAAAGGAGGAATTATAAACTTATTTTTAAAAGAAGGTTTTTTTTTTGGTATTATTAATTCATCTGAATATGATGATTGAAAAAAGCTTAAAAAAAATATAATTGTTAATAGGAATTTAGATTTTCTAAAAATCATTTCTAACAACTTATGATATAAATATTTATGTTTAAAGGTTCAAATGTGGCTTTAGTAACACCTTTTAAAGGCGATAGTCTTGATGAGGAAACTTATATTAAAATTATTAATTTTCATTTAGAAAATGGTACAAATGGACTTGTTCCGGCTGGCACAACAGGCGAATCCCCAACTTTATCACATGGAGAACATGAAAAAGTAATTGAGCTTTGTATAAAAGAAGCAAAAGGAAAAATACCTGTTATAGCTGGTACAGGGTCAAACTCAACTGTTGAAGCAATTTCACTAACAAAGCATGCTGAAAAAGCAGGAGCTGATGGCGCATTGATAGTTACCCCATATTACAACAAACCTACTCAGGAGGGCTTATATGCTCATTATAAAGCTATAAATGACAGCTGTGGTATACCCATAATTATTTATAATATTCCTGGAAGATCAGTGATCGACATGTCAGTAGATACAATGGCAAGATTATTTGAGCTTAAGAACATTGTTGGGGTTAAAGATGCTACTGGAGATCTAAATAGAGTTGATGAGACTTTTAAAAAAATTGGAAATGAATTTATACAATTAACTGGTGAGGATGGACTCGCTTTTGAATATAACAAAAGAGGTGGAGTAGGATGTATTTCAGTCACAGCAAATATTGCTCCAAAGATGTGCTCAGATATGCAAAAATTTTCTAAATCTAATGATAAAGATGAACTTGAAATAGCAGAAGAAATTGATAAAAAACTTCAACCTGTTCATAAGTCATTATTTATTGAAAGTAACCCATCGCCGGTAAAATATGCAGCTAAACTAATAGGTCTTTGTGATGATAAAGTCAGATTACCATTAGTAACTGTCTTAGATGAAACAAAAAATGAAGTTAAAAAAGCTCTTTTATCTGCTGAATTAATAAATGAGTAACAAAACCAATACTGGTTTTAAAATTATTTCAATAAATAGAAAAGCATCTTTTAATTATTTTTTTAAAGAAATATTTGAAGCTGGAATTGTCTTAAAAAGTTCAGAAATAAAATCCGTACGATTAGGAAAGATTAACATTGCTGACTCATATGCTGTCGATAAGGAAGGTGAAATTTTTCTTATAAATTCACATATTCCTATATATAAACAAGCAAGTTATTCTAATCATAATCCATATTCTGAAAGAAAATTATTACTTAATAGAAAAGAAATTAATAAGATAATTGGTAGAATTCATGAAGATGGACTTACTATTGTGCCAACTAAAATGTATTTTAAAAAAGGGAAAGCTAAATTAGAAATAGCTGTTGCAAAAGGTAAAAAACAGTTTGATAAAAGACTTACAAAAAAAACAAGAGATTGGAATCGTGAAAAAGCAAGATACATCAGAAAATCAAGTTAATTTCGTATATCTTGCTTTTGGATCTAACCTAGGAGATAAAAAAAAAAATTTAAATAAGGCTCTGAGTTTATTAAAAAAGGAAAATATTGTAATAAAAAAAAAATCAAAATTATATAAATCAAAATCATGGCCAAATAAAAATTTTCCAGAATTCATAAATTTTGTTGTATTTATTCAAACAAGACTGACTTTAAAAAAATTATTCTTGAAAATCAAAAATATCGAAATTCAGATTGGAAGGATTACTTCAAAAAGAAATTTTCCAAGAGTTTGTGATATTGATATCATTGATTTTAATGGTCAAATAATAAAAACAAAAATCGAAAATAATAAAATCATTACTCCACATGAAAGAATGCACAGCAGAAATTTCGTCTTAGTTCCTTTATTTGAATTAGATAAAGATTGGTTTCATCCTAAATTTTGTAAAAATATTGTATTTTTATTGTCAAATTTATCATCTGAACAATTATTGGGTATTAAAATTGTTCAATAAAATGATATAAATAATGATGCTTAAATCTGAGGAATTAATAAATAAAGTAAAAAATTATAATAAATTTTTAAATCCTGAAACCTTATCTAAAGCTTACGATTTTGCTTTAAAAGCTCACGAAAAACAAAAAAGAGATGAGGGATCACCTTATATAATTCACCCAATTGCTGTAGCAGATATTTTAACAGAGTTAAAACTTGATAGCGCAACTATAGCAACTGGCTTGCTGCACGACACAATAGAAGATACTCATGCTACCTATAACACAATTGAGTCTGAATTTGGAAAAGAAGTAGCAGATTTAGTTGATGGTGTAACAAAAATTTCTGTATTTGAAAATCAAGCTATTTCAAATTCTAAAGCTGAAAATTTTAGAAAGTTAATTTTAGCTACATCAAAAGATATTAGAGTTTTGCTTGTTAAATTAGCAGATAGATTACACAATATGCGTACAATCAAAGTTGTTGAAAAAGAGAAACAAATTAGAAAAGCAAAAGAGACTATGGAAATCTATGCCCCACTTGCTGATAGGATGGGGATGCATCGTATACGGGATGAATTAGAAGATCTATCATTTGAAGTTTTAAATGAGGATGCACGAAAATTAATTAAAGATCGATTGGATAAAATAAAAGAAAACAATCTTATAAATTTCAATAATATTTCTGACCAATTTTCTGAAATTTTAAAAGAAAAAAATATTAAACCTCAAATTGTTGGGAGGGAGAAAACACCATTTTCAATTTGGAGAAAAATTCAAAAAAAGCGAACTTCCCTCGAACAAATCACAGACATAATTGGATTTAGAATTATTTTAGAAAATATTGATGACTGTTATAAATCCTTGGGAATTTTTCATAGTAAATGGAATTGTATTCCAGGTAAATTTAAAGATTATATTTCATCACCAAAAATTAATAAATATCAATCACTTCATACAGCAATAATTGGTCCAAATAAGAGACCAATTGAAATACAATTGCGAACTAAACAAATGCATGAATTTGCTGAAAGAGGCATTGCTTCACATTGGAAATATAAATCATCAGAAAAATTTAATTCATTGACTTGGAAAGAGTACGATTGGTTAGCTGATTTAGTTGAAATTATTGATAAAAACGAAAATCCTGACGACTCTTACGAATACACAAAGCTTCAAATGTTTCAAGAAAATGCTTTTTGCTTCACACCCAAGGGATCAATTATAAAACTTCCAAAAAATGCTACACCTATTGATTTTGCATATGCAGTACATACACAAATTGGGGATGCTGCAATTGGATGTGAAATAAATGGAAATGACAGCCCTTTACAGTCGGTTTTAAGAAATGGCGATGTTGTAAAGATTTTAACATCAAAAAAAGCATCTCCATCTTTGCATTGGCTCACTAGTACAAAAACTGGAAAAGCAAGGGCTGCAATTAGACGTTATTGGCAATATCGTGAAAATAGTAAACCAATTAAAGAAAAAAAATATAATACTACACTTTGGATATCTCTTCCTGACGAGCCAGGAAAAATGGGAGATGTAACAACAATGATTGGTGAAAACTTTGTAAATATTTCTAGTGTTGAAATGGTGGAAAAATTAAATGGAAGAATTA
>CACEDU010000023.1 GCA_902558435.1 uncultured Pelagibacteraceae bacterium
TTGTATGCTCTTGAAGATGACAATCAATACAATGAAGCTATTAAGGATGTAAATATTCTTATCAATAAAGAATATGATAAATATTTAAATAGTACAGATGTTGAAGCTCCTAATAAATTTGACAAAACTTTAAGCAAGGATGCTTTTTCAAATATTTTAAATAAACAAAATCCTTCAGTACAAAGAAGATTATTAAATAAGATTGCTGAACAAAAAGCTTTATTAGTACCAAAATTAAGTTCGCAAGTTAGCAAAAATGTTGTTGATGCTTTTGGATCTAATTTAGATAAGTCATTTGATAATGCGATTTCAGGTTTAGTTAGTACAGACCTTGCAACAATAGCTTTTTCTACTAATGCTTTTAACTCATTAGCTAACAATGAAGTTTATAGAAATTATCTTAGTCCAAAAACTTATGATGAATTAGTTAAAAAGAAAACTAATTTAAAAAATAAAATATTATTAAATACAGAAATTAAGATAAATCCTAAATCAGTTTTAGAAAATCAAGATGCTTTAATAGAAGCTGTTGGTCCAGAAACTGCTAAGGAATATGTTAATGAAGCTAGAAAAAATATAATAAGTGATAGAGCACAGAAAAATAATAAAGAAAGAATTGAATTATTAGTAAATCAAGACAGTAAGATTGGAACATTTACTGAAGTTTTATTAAGGATCAATAACTTTAGATCAGATCCAACAGATGAGAACTTTACAAATGAGTTACCAACTATAAGTGAGGTTTTTGAGCTGTATGATCTTGATCTAATTAACGAGGCTATGTTTGTAAAACTTTCAGATATTTTATCTGAGCCTGGTAGAATTGATGCACAATCAACAGCTTTGTCTAATGATGAAGTATTTAAATTAGTAACTGAACAATTTGCTGCTGCTAAAACAATTCAACAATTAGATGATGTAAAAAAGTCATATATCTTAGATCAAGAAGTTTTAATGAACTTGGCATTAAATGATATATCAACATTAAATACTTTGGTTGATAAAGCTAAATCTAATTTTGAAAGCCATAAAGATTACAAACAATATTTAGGTCAAATTAAAGATAGTATTAGAAATATAGATAGAGTTAGATCAAGAGATGCTCAGGCAGTAGCATTAGCAATCGCAACTAAAGAAAACGAAATAGTTAAAAGTTACAACAGAAAAGTTGCAGATGGTATGAAACCAGAACTTGCTTACTTAGATGTTTTATCTGAGGAAATGCCTAAAGAGTTTATTCCTACTTTAGATACTTTAGTTTTACCAACAAGAGTTGCTGATATTAAAGGAGCTATTGGAAATAATCCTGAGAAGTTTTTTGAGGATCTAAATAAAGAAGTTTTAGAAAATTATAGAATTAATCAAACTGCTACTGGTGCAAAAAGAATGATTGAGGATTTAGATAAAATTAATTTTTTTAGAGATATTTTCTATATTCGTAATCAAATCGGTGGCATGGAGTTTGCATTAAAAGAAGGTGGCAAAATAAAAAATATAGAGATTGATAGAGGAGATATTCAATAATGAATTTATTAGAAAATGTTTATTTGCCAGACTTTAAGAAAAGACAAATAAGAGATAGTGAAGCTTACAAACTTTTAGAAAAAAATGGAATGGACACATCTCCATTAGAAGGCAATTACGAAGAAAAAGCTATCAATGTTAAAATGAAAGACTTTGATAGTTATATTAACGAAGGTGGTACTAAAGAAGATTGGGTTGCTTTACATGCAGACAAAGAAACACAAAAAGAATTTTTTGGAACTATTGGAGACTTTTTAGTTGATACTGGTAAAGACACAGTTTTAAGTTTAGGTGTTGCAGCTATCAATGGTGCTGATGTTGCTACAAACTTAATGCCAGTTGTTGCAAAACTTTTAGATAACTCTCCTCTTGCAACTGCAATGCCAAATGGTTTTATGAATGCAGAAACAGAAGAGCAAATTTATAATGCTGCTAAAACTGCATCTGACAATTTAGGTAAAGCTAGAGATTATTTAAAATCGTTTAAAGAAGATGACAACATAGTTTCACAGCTCATCGGAGTAATGGGTCAAGATTTAGTTTATTCAGTTCCAATGTATAAAGCATTAAGGAATGCTGGAGTTCCACAATATCCAGCTTTCTTCATATCTGGCGGTGTTGGTGGAGCAATAGGAATTGAAGAAAAAGTTTTAGGAGAAGATAGTACATTTTCTAAATCATTATTTGCAAAAGATATAAAAGCATTAAAAGATTTAGTTGGTATTTTACCTAATACACCTGAAGATAAAATTGCAGATGAAGTTGTCCAGGCTTTAGAGTATGGAGCTTTCTCAACTGCTATTCCAGCAGTCATAGATAGTTTTAAATTTATGAAACGATACATACCAGCTTTTGCTGGAGGAGCTGCTATCACAACAATGCCTGGAGATGATGCTGAGGCTAGTCCAATCAAAGCAATTACTAATGCAGTTAAAAATGTTCCAATATTTAAATCTGCTGTTCAAGATGCAGTAGAAAAGAAAGTAACAAAAGGTAATGCCGAACAAATTTATAATACAATTAAAAATACTCCAGGAGTTAAGGAAAGCGAATTAAAATGGCTAGGTTTAGAAGATCAACTAAAAGTATTTGGTCGAGCTAATAAAAAACAATTTACTCAGGAAGAAATTTTAAATTTTATTGAAAGCAATAGAATAGATGTATCTGAGGTTATGTTTGGTGGACCTACTTCTAAAATATCAACAGAGTTAGCTGAAGAAGTTGAATTTGCTAAAAATGAATTTGAAAGAAAAGTATTAGAGGACATTTATAAAAAAGATCCAGGTATGATTGGAGAAGTTCCAGAAGAGTTATTAGAAGAGATTAACTATGATGTTTATAGAATAAGGTTTGATAATGATCCTTCAGGAACAATGGATTTTAATACTTTACAAACATTGCTAGGAGATAATCCAGATCCATCTAAATTATTTAAAAAAGAATTAGTAAATGGAAAGTATGAAATGAATATACCTGATGAAACTAGAACAATAGCTTTTGGAAGTGGAAGATTATCAAGTAATAAATTTTATATTGATCCAATGGAATTTGAAAAATTTACAGTAGAGCAAAAAGTAAGAAAAGCTAGAGGTGTTAGTAATGCTCCAAGATTTAGAGATTATACTGAGCCTGGTGGAGAAGATTATACAGAATTAGTTTTTAAAATAAAAAAAGGTGGAATGGATATTGGTATTCCAGTTGAGATTAGAAATGCTGAAACAACTACAATAAAAAATAATCCATTTAGATCGCCAAATCACATGAATGTAAAAAACGAAATAGCTCATGTTAGATTTAAAAGCAGAAACTTAGATGGTAAAAAAGTTTTAACAGTAGAAGAAATGCAATCTGATTTTAATATCAGAGCAGCAAAAGAGAACAGAGTTTTTGGTGGAGAAAAACCTAAGATAGCTGACTTTCCATTTAAAAATACTTGGTATGAAATGACTATCAGAAGATTAATTAGATATGCTGCTGATAATGGATTTGATGCTGTTGCTATACCAAAAGCTGAAGTACCAGCTAAGAGATATAGAGAATATATTGATAAAGTTAAAAAATTAATAGTACAAAAAGATGATAATAATATTGTAGTTAGATATTTTGACGAAGATGGAATGGATGTTGCTGAAAGAGTATTTGATATAGATAATCTTAATCTTATTCAAAAAGACATTGGTCCTAAAAAATTTAATGAATTAAACGAATTAGTACGAAAACTAAAAACTAATATTGGAGAGGCTGAGCTTAATTTAGAAAAAGAAATAATAATAGGATCAGGTAAAGGTAAAGCTAAATTATACGATGAGGCTATTCCAGCTTACATGAAAAAGTATGGCAAGAAATGGAATGCTAAAGTTTATGAAAATGAAATAGATTTAGGATTAGCTTTAGGATCAACAGAAACTGGATCATTACCAGTAACAATATTAGATATTACACCAGAGATGAAGAAGTCTGTTCAAGGAACTCCGCAACCTCTGTTTTCATACTTTGGAGGAACTGTATTAGGAGCTGAATTAGTATCGGACACTATACAAAACAATATTATTTCAGATCAGACAAATTAATAGTAATAAACAAGTATCTTCAAATATTTGTTTTCATAAAAAATAGGAATTACAAAACATGGTAGTTAAAGCGATAATTAATGCCATTGGGAAAGCTAAACCAAAAAAGTTTCCTGATGGTTCAAAATTTAAAAGAGATCAAGTTGATACATTATTAGAAGAGACACAAAGCAAAGTAGAAAAAATCGATGCTGGTAAATTAAAATTAGATAGAAAAAAAATAATACCATTATCAGAAAATGATTTCTTTGTTAGAACTTCTGATGTCTCTCCTACTCTAGCTCCTGATGTTTTTAAAACAAATGTTGTAAAGCCACCTAAGCCATCATCAAAAAAAGCGATTGATGAGTTTCTGAGTGAGGAACAAGAAATTCTTGCTACAACAAAATTAAGAGGAGACGAAGATACTTTTTTAAATTTTAATAAAATTAACTCTTCTGATGACATTAAGATTTCTATTGAAAAATTAGGTTCTCAGTATGCAAAGAAAATTAAAGAGAGAACTGGTGGAGTTCAAACTGTAAAAGAAACAAAAGCTTTAGCAGATTTACTTGGATCTGAGCCAGAAACACTTGCTGGTAATTTATTAAAATTAAGACCAGGTTCTCCATTAAATGCAGCTGAAATAACAGCAGCTAAAAACTTGTTAGTTTCACAACATAAAAAACTAACTGGTCTTGCAAAACAGTTACAAACAGAAACTGGAGATAATACAAAGACTGCCTTAGAGTTTGCTAGACAACATGCTTTAACAGCAGAACTAACAAAAGTTTATAAAGGTGCACAAACAGAAATTGCTAGAGCATTAAATATTTTAAAAGAGCCAGTACAAGAAGGTAAAGTAATTAATCTTAAATTAGATCAATTAAATAGAAACAATATATTAATGAATTATGGCGGAGCAAAAACCGCTAAAAAAGTTGCAGAGTTATATTTAGAAACTCCAGGCTTAATAAAGAAAATAAATTTTGCAGAAAAAAGTATTTTATCAAAAAGTTCAGATGCTTTAGTTGAAGTATTTTTAAATAATATTTTAAGTGGAACACTTACGCATGTTAAAAACATTGGCGGTAATTGGATTTATAAAGCATTAGAAAGAGCTGAAAGAGTTTATGCAGCCAGAATGTATGGTGGCAAAAGCATAGATAGTGTTGCAGAGTTTGAAGATGTTGCTCAGGCTTTTGGAGAGCACATTGTAACTTCAAACATGATTAAGGCTTTTAACTCTAAATTATTTACTATTAATACTTTAAAAAATCCTTTGAAAAATTTTCCAGGATTTGAAAGTAAAATATCTGGAACAAAATTTGAAAGTCCAGTACATGCCTTTTCTGCTCAAGAATTTGGCATCAATGAAAAAAGTATTTATGGTAAATTCTTTGATGTTGCTGGAAGAATATTAACATTTGATCGTATTCCTTATAAAGTTTTACAAGGTGCAGATAATTATTTTAAGAATGCAGCTTATTATAGTGAGATCTATGCTTTAGCTTTCAGAGAAACTTTAAAAGCAGTTAAGACTGGAAATCTACCGATGAATAAAGCATCGGATGCAATGGCAGCATTAATAACAGATCCGCCAGAAAGTTTTACAACAGCTGCTTATGATACTGCTTTAAAAAGAACTTTCCAAACACCTTTAAGTAAAGGTAACAATATTGTTTCTGATGTAGCAGAAGGAATACAAAAAATTAAAAAGTCTAAAGGTTTTAATCCATTGACTATTTTTTCAAGTCAATACTTTACCTTTATGAGAACACCAACAAACATTGCAACAGCTGCATTAGAAAGAATGCCTATTGCAAACAGAGTAATCTTAAAAAGTTATAGAGATGAATTGGCTGCTGGTGGTGCTAGAGCAGAAATGGCAAAAGCTAAAGCTGCTCTTGGCTGGGGATTTATGTCCACCTTTGGATTACTTGGTTATTATGGAGTATTCAGCGGTGGCGATATAGATGTTAGAGGCAGAAAAAATTATCAGTTAAAAAAAGCTGCTAATAAACAACCTAA
>CACEDU010000024.1 GCA_902558435.1 uncultured Pelagibacteraceae bacterium
AAAAATTCCCAAATAAGATTTTAATAAATGGCGCTAAAGGTATAGGTAAAAAACTTTTAGTAAATCATCTTTTATATTACCTTTATTCTAAAAAAAATGAACAATTTTATGATTTAAAGAATAATGAATATAAAATTAATAATAACTTATCTTCACTCATTTCCAATAATTCTCATCCTAATATTTTCAAAATTCAGAAAAAAAAGGATAAAAAAATAATTGATATTGATCAAATTAGAGAGATGATCCATTTTACCAATCAAACTTCTTTTAATAATGAAAAGAAAATTATAATAATTGAGGACATAAACTTATTAGGTATTAATTCTGCAAACGCTCTATTAAAATCTATCGAAGAACCTAATCAAAAAACATATTATATTTTAATCAATAATTCAGAATTTAAAATTTTAGAAACAATTAAATCAAGATGTTTAGAATTTAAATTAAGTTTAATGAATTCAGAAGCAATTGAAATTGTGAATTATTATTTTAATAGTGATAAGTATAATGATATAAACTTAGACTTTATAAACAATTATAATTCACCATCATTTTTAATATCATTGGTAAATTTTCTAGAAACTAATGATTTATCTATCAAAGAGTGCAATATTGAAGATTTATTGACCTATATTATTAAAAATAAACTATATATATCTGATGAATTTATTAAAGAATATTTGAATTTATTTATTGAACTTTTTTTCTACAAAAATATAAATAATTCGAAAAATATTTCATTCAAAATTAAAAAGTATTTTTATCTAAAACTTTCTTTTGTTAAAAAATATAATTTAGATTTTGAATCATTTTTTCTGGAATTTAATGATAAATTATTAAGTGAATAAAAATTACTACATTACAACACCAATATATTATCCATCTGCTAGGCCTCATATGGGGCATGCATATTCAAGTATTATTGCTGATTTTTTTGCAAGATTAAAAAGAATACAAGGTTTTAATGTTTATTTTTTAACTGGCACGGATGAGCATGGGCAGAAAATACAACGTGCTGCTGAAGAAAAAAAAATGGATCCATTATTGTTTTGCGATGAAATTAGTAAAACTTTTAGAGATCTTTCTGACACATTAAACTTGTCAAATAACGATTTTATAAGGACTACAGAGCCTAGACATGCTAAATCTGTCGAAAATCTTTGGAATATTCTGGAAAAAAAAGGTGAAATTTACTTATCAAAGTATTCAGGTTGGTATTCTGTCTCCGACGAAGCGTTTTACACAGAAAGTGAAATTGAGGATTTGGATGGTACAAAAAAAGCAATCACTTCTGGATCTAAAGTTGAGTGGGTAGAAGAAGAGTCTTATTTTTTTAGATTATCTAACTGGCAAGATAAATTGATTGAATTTTATGATAAAAATCCAGATTTTATACTACCTGAAACAAGAAAAAATGAAGTTATTAGTTTTGTTAAATCAGGACTAAAAGATTTATCTGTTAGTAGAAAATCTTTCAATTGGGGAATAAAAGTTCCTTCTAATAAAGATCATGTCATTTATGTTTGGTTGGATGCTTTGACAAATTATCTAAGTGCATTAAATTATCCAAATGAAAGTGATAATTTGTATAAATCTTTTTGGCCTGCCGATCTCCATTTAATAGGGAAAGATATTTTAAGATTCCATGCAATTTACTGGCCAGCTTTTTTGTTAGCTGCTGATATAAATCCACCAAAAAGAGTATTTGGTCATGGATGGATACTCTCTGGTGATGAAAAAATGTCAAAATCAAAAGGTAATATTTTAGACCCTCTTGAAATTATTGATACTTATGGTTTAGATCCTTTAAGATATTATTTAATTAAAGAAGTTTCTTTTGGTAACGATGGGAATATTTCACAAGAAAAATTAGAGTCTTGTATAAATAGTGATTTAGCTAACAATTATGGAAATCTGTGCCAAAGGGTTTTGGCTTTTTGTAATAAAAATTCTAATTTTGAAGTTCCTGAAAATAATACCTTTAATGAAGATGATAAATTGATCTTAGATCAATACTCTAAACATTATGAAAGTTTAATAAAATATTCTGATAATCAGGATGTAAATTTATATATAAATTTTATTGTTGATCAGTTATTTGCAGCAAATAAATATTTTAATGATCAGGAACCTTGGAAAAAAAAGAATGATAAATTAAGGATGAATACTATTATATATGTTGCATTGGAGCTCATAAGAAAAGTCACTATATTGCTTTATCCCATAATTCCAAGCTCTTCTCTCAAAGTTTTAAAAGTATTTGGTATAAAGGAGGATAAAATTGATTTTGAGACAATTAGGAATAATAATTATTTAAGCAAAGGTCTTAAATTAAGTAAATTAGATATATTATTCAGAAAGATTGAAAAAAATGATTGATTCACATTGTCACTTAGATCACGAACCTTTAGTTCAAAATATTGAGGATATTTTGGCAAAATGCAAAAGGGAAGGTGTTCAAAAAGTATTAACAATATCAACAACATTAAATGGATTTCCTAAAATTTTAGAGATTATAGACAAAGATGAAATGATATATGGAACTTTTGGTATACACCCCCATGAAACTAACAAAGATCAAGTATCAAAAGATGAAATAATTAAAAAAATTAATACTAATAAGAAAATAATTGGAGTAGGCGAGTCAGGTTTAGATTTTTATTATAATAATAGTGACAAAGATAAACAAATAGTAAGTTTTAAAAATCATATAGATGCAGCATTAGAATTAGATATACCTTTAATTGTTCACTCTAGAAATGCTGAAGCAGAAACATATGAAATATTAAAAAATTCTAACAAGAATTTAAAAATACTTATGCATTGTTTTACGGGATCCTTGTCTTTTGCATTGAAATTAATGGAACTAAACTCCTACTTTTCAGCTAGTGGTATTATTACATTCAAAAATAGCACTGATCTTCAAAATACTTTTAAAGAATTACCATTAGAAAGATTGCTAATTGAGACAGACAGTCCTTTTTTAGCCCCTGAACCAATGAGAGGTAAGAAAAATGAACCATCTTTTGTGCGTTATACATTAAAAAAATTATCAGAATTGAAAAATGTTGATATGGAAGAGCTGGATAAAATTACTACTGAAAATTTTAATAGATTATTTTTTAATAAATGAGCATAAAATTTACCATATTGGGGTGTGGAAGCTCTTTAGGTATACCCCGAATTGATGGATACTATGGAAGTTGTGATCCAAAGAATAAAAAAAATATACGAACAAGATGTTCAGCTCTTATAAGTTCTAAAAACCTAAACATTCTAATTGACACATCTCCAGATTTAAAATCTCAGTTGTTAAAAAATAGAGTTAAAAATATCGATACAGTTTTTTATACGCATTCTCATGCTGATCAAACACATGGAATTAATGAGTTGAGAGTATTTTCTTTAAAAAATAGAAAAAAAATACCAATTTATGCAGATCAAATTACAAAGAATAATCTTAAAAATACATTTGGTTATTGTTTTAAAGATTATAAAAATTATCCATCTATACTTGATGCCAAAATATTAAAAAAAAAACATTTACTTAAAGATTCAAAAACACAAATTATTATCAAATCTTTAAAGGTTCATCATGGATCAATAAAAAGTATTTGTTATATAATTAATGACAAATGTGCTTATGCACCTGATGTTAATAAGATTGATAAAAAAGATTTAAAATATCTTAAAAATTTAAAATATCTTATTGTTGATTGTTTAAGATATAATTTTCACCCAACCCATTTTAATTTAGAGGATGTTTTGAAATTAATTAATAAAATTAAACCAAAAAAAACAATTTTAACAAATTTAAGTAACGAAATTGACTATAATGAAATAAAAAAATTGTTACCTAAAAATATAACTCCTGCTCATGATGGATTGACAGTTTTAATTTAATAAACTTTCAATTTTTTTAGTAATTTTCTTAGATGTTGGACTTGTTAAAGATGCATAAGTATCTTCTACTTTACCTTCTCTATTAATTAATATCTTATAAAAATTCCATTTAGGAACCGCTGATTTTCCATAGTTAACCTTAGCCCATTTATAGATCTCATGTGCATTATCACCTTTAACGTCAGTTATTTCTGTTAATGGAAAGTTAATGTTAAAATTAACTTCACAAAATTCTTTAACACCGCTATTGCTATTTTTCTCCTGATTAAAGGAATTTGATGGTATACCAAGTACAATTAACCCTTTTTCTCTATATTTATCCCATAACTCTTGCATGTCGTTATATTGTTTTGTAAATCCACAATAGCTTGCAGTATTTACAATCAAAACAGGTTTTCCTTTAAAATCTTTTAAATCTATTTGATCACCTGTAATACTGTTTATTTTAAAATCATAAAAGATCTTTTCATACTCAGCATGAGATGGATTTTTAAAAAAAAACATAATTATAGTAAGTCCAAATATTAGTAGCTGCTTCATTATTTAAATTATTTATTTGGTGTAAGTAGTATTAAAAAGTATCCAAATAAAGTGGATAATAATGACCCAGTCAAAACTCCAATCTTTACACCATCCATATACTGCAAATTTTCTGCAAATGCTAAATTTCCAACAAATAAACTCATTGTAAAACCAATTCCGGTTAAAACACCAACACCATAAAAATTATACCAACTTGTATTACTTGGCATTTGGGCAATTTTTAACTTAATCGAAACGTAAGAAAATATAAAAACACCTAATTGTTTTCCAACAAATAATCCCAAAACTATGCCCAAAGGAACTTTGTCTAATAATGATGAAAAGGATAAACCTTCTAAAGATACTCCTGCATTAGCAAAAGCAAAAATTGGCATTATTCCAAATGCAACATAAGGACTTATTGCATGCTCCACCTTGATAAGGAGTGAGAAATCTTTATCTTTTTTTCTGTGTGGTATTGTCATTGCAAGTAGTACACCTGCAATTGTTGCGTGAATTCCAGAATTATGCGTAAAATCCCATAAGAAAATTCCAACTATTAAATAGGGTAGAAATTTTCTTACATTAAATTTATTTATAACTAACAAAACTATAAACGCTAACAGCATCAAAGATAAATATTTAATACTTAAGTCACCAGAGTAAAATAGAGCTATTATAACTATAGCTCCTAAATCATCTATAATTGCTAAAGCTGTTAAAAATACTTTTAAAGAAAGAGGTACTCTACTTCCCAATAATGATAATACACCTAAAGAGAAAGCAATATCAGTTGCGGACGGTATTGCCCATCCTTTTAAAGTTTCTCCATCTCCTAAATTTATAAAGACATATATTAATGCAGGAATAACCATTCCACCAACTGCAGCAATTATAGGAAGGAGAGCTTGTTTTATGTTTGATAATTCACCTTGCAAAAATTCTCTTTTAATTTCAAGTGTTACAAAAAAGAAAAAAATTGCCATTAATGCATCATTTATCCAATGCAAAACTGAAAGCTTAATGCCAAAATTATTTATTCCAATAAACAAGTATTTTTCTAATGTTGAGAAATATAA
>CACEDU010000025.1 GCA_902558435.1 uncultured Pelagibacteraceae bacterium
TAATTTCTGGGTCATATACTATCCACTCGCCATATTTAACCTTAAGATATTTATATATTTGTTCATCATTTTTACCCTCATCAATTTTATTTTGTATTAAAATTTTCATGCTCAAAGCAAAATCTGATTGGGAGTCGTAAACTGATTGGCCTTGACAAATTAGACATCTAAGATTCTTTGAAATTTTTTCAACTTGTTCAGAAGTATCAGCTAAAGAATAATTCTGAAAAAATGAAAAAAAAATTAGTAATATAAAGAAGAAATTTTTTTTATTCATTTAATTATTTTAGTTAGTTGAACAAATGATTCATTATCTAGTGGTCCAATAAATTTTTTAATAATTAATTTTGATTTATTATCAATTAGATAGGTCTCAGGAACACCAAATGCTCCTAATTCAATCGAGTTAACGCCTGTTGGATCAGTTATTATGTTTGTATAAGGATTTCCAAGTTCGCTGATAAATTGTTTGGCATTTTTTTCATTATCTTTATAATTTATTCCTATAATACTTAATTTATTTATAGATTTCAGACTTAATAAATATTTATGTTCATCTCTACACGGTAAACACCAAGAGGCCCATATATTAATTAAAGACATACCTTCATTATTTAGTAGTTCAACAAAAAAAACTTCTTTCTCTGAAAAAAGATATTTTGCTTTAAAATTAAAATCAATATTACTTTCTTTAATTTCTGGAGCATAAATATTTGATTTATCTAAGCCCTTTAAAAGTATGAAAAAGGAAAACAGCGTAAATAGTACTATGCTGATTAATTTAATATTTTTATACATTTTTTTTCTTTAAACTTAATATCCCACCAAATGAAATTAATAATACTGAAATCCAAATCCAAATCATAAATGGTTTTATTTGGTATCTTACATTATAAAAACCATCATTTTTAATTATATTAAATACTAAAAAATTATCTGAGAAAATTGTAGAGGAAATATCAGCTTCACTGGTAATTGTTTGTGGTTGGTCATAAATTCTGATTTCAGGTTTTAAACTTAAAGAATTTTTTTTATCAATAATATTAAATTTGCCAATTAATGATTGATAATTTTGTTTTTTGATTACTTCAATTTCTTGAAATTTAATTGTTTTACCTAAAAATTTTATCTCATCTCCAACTCTCATATTTGATGAATGTTCTTTAGCCAAAACACCATTTAATAAAATACTTAAAATTAATAGACTGAAACCAAAATGAGATATTTTTTGGGAGATGTTAATATTTTTTCCAAAAAAATCTCTAATTGTCACAAAAAATAAAAATAAACTAAAAATAAATAAAGGTAGAGATAGAAGATAAGAAACACCAAATTTATTTACAAAAATATAAGAAATTACTATTGATATTATAAACATAATGATTTCTTTTAAATTAATTTTTCTCATCTTATCTTTTATCCATTTAATGTTAGGTCCAATCGCCATAAAAAATAAAAATGGGATTAAAAATGGGATTATTAGTTTGTGGTAGAAAGGGGGTCCAATCGAAATTTTTTCATTGTTAATTACCTCTAAAAAAATTGGATATACTGTACCAATCAAAACTACTGATAAAAAAAACATCATGAATAAATTGTTAATTAAAACTGCAGTTTCTTTACTTATCAAAAAAGTTTTTGTTGGATCAGCTGTAATAGTTTTTTGATAAAAAAAATAAATAAATATAGAGATAAGAATTAATACAAATAAAAAACACAAAATAAACACTCCACGTGATGGATCGTTTGCAAAAGTATGAATTGAATTTAAAATTCCAGACCTAACTAAAAAAGTTCCACTCATACTTAACGAGAAAGTTGTAATTGATAAAATTATTGCCCAAGATTGAAATGTTCCTCGTTTCTCTAAAGTAAAAACTGTGTGTAATAATGCTGTAAGGCAAAGCCAAGGCATTAGTGATACGTTTTCAACAGGGTCCCAAAACCAAAAACCTCCCCATCCTAATTCGTAATATGCCCATATAGATCCTAAGAGAATACCAATAGATAAAAATACCCATGAAATTAAAACCCATCTTTTAATGTGACTTGCCCAAGATTTATTAATAGAGCCAGAGATAATTGCACCTAAAGCGGATGAGAATATAATTGAGGTTCCTACATAACCTAAATATAAAATGGGTGGATGAATTGCTAAAGCAGGATCTTGTAATATTGGATTTAATCCTGTTCCTTCAGATGGAATTGGAAAAATATTTACAAATGGATTGGATGTGAAAAGTATAAATAAAATAAAACCAAAAATTATAATTTCTTGAAAAAATAATGTAAGAATTCTATATCTTTGAGAAAGGCTTTTTGAGTCTATTGTAAACAAAAATAAAAAAATTGTTAATACTAATAACCACAAAAGCAAACTTCCCTCATGATTACCCCATGTACCAGAAATTTTATAGAATAAAGGTTTTGCGGTATGAGAGTTGTTGTAAACAGTCTCGTTACTAAAGTCTGATGTTACAAAAGCATAAATTAATGTTAGAAAACTAACTATAACCATTAAAGATTGTACGGATATTAACGAAAAAATATTGCCACTCAAAACATTAGAGGAATTCCTAAAAGATAATGAGGTTTTAATAATTATGAAAATCGAAATTAATAAAGCTATATATAAAGAGTAATTGCCTAGTTGATTGACCATTCTAATTTTCTTTCAAAGACTCTGCTACCTCTGGGGGCATATAGTTTTCATCATGCTTTGCCAAAATTTTCACCGCCTTAAAATAATTTCTATCTTGAAGAAATCCTTCAGCAACAACTCCTTTTTCTTCCTCAAACAAATTTGGTATTGAGCCTTTATAATTTACTATAAGCTCGTTTTTAAAATCAGTTATCACAAAATTTACTTCAGATTGATTAATATTAATTGAATTTTTTTTTACCATTCCACCAACTCTAATTTTT
>CACEDU010000026.1 GCA_902558435.1 uncultured Pelagibacteraceae bacterium
CTTTCACCTGGAGATGACAATGAGAGATTAATGAATATTATAAAAGAATCATTGTCCAAATCAATTGAGGAAGATTTTTCAGTTACTGAGACACTTACTATTCCATTAAAAGAGGCTAGAGAAAGTTTTGAAAAAAAATATTTAATATCTCAATTAAAAAAATTTAGTGGTAACATTTCTAAAACAGCAAAATTTATTGGTATGGAAAGATCAGCCTTACATAGAAAATTAAAATTACTTGGTGTGAAAGATTTAAACTAATGAATATTATTATCTGTGGTGCTGGTAGAGTTGGTTCCACAATTGCAAAAATGCTTATTGAACAAAATCATTCAATTACAATGATTGATCAATCGAGTGACGATATTCAAAAAATTAATGAAACCTTGGATGTAAAAGCAATTGTTGGAAAAGCAACTTCACCTAAAATATTAGAAAAAGCTAATACAAAAGATGCTGATATGATTATTGCTGTGACTAGAAATGATGAAATAAATATGTTGATATGTCAGATAGCTTTTTCATTATTCCAGGTACCCAAGAAAATTGCTAGAATAAGATTTCAAGAATATTTAGATCCAAAATATTCAGGATTATTTAGTAGAGAAAATTTACCAATTGATAACATAATTTCTCCAGAAGTTGAAATTGCAAAATCAATCCAAAGAAAATTAGAAGCTCCTGGAGCTCTAGATAATGTTCCATTCGCAGAAAACAAAATTAGGTTGTTGGAAATTTTAATAGATAAAAAATGTTCTATTCAAGGAATAAACTTAAATGAGCTTACTAAAAAATTTCCTAAATTAAACGCTTATATTTTAGGAGTGATTAGAAATAGTAAATTTGTCATCATGAAAAAAACAGACAAATTAAAACTTAATGATAAAGCTTATGTAGTTGTTAATAGTAGTCAAATGCAAGAGACACTTTCAGTTTTTGGTCATAACGAAAAAATTTCAAATAGAATGTTAATTATAGGTGGTGGGAATATTGGATTTAATCTTGCCAAAAATATTGAAAAATCATTTGACTCCGCTCGAGTTAAAATAATAGAAAAAGATAAGGATAGAGCAGAACTAATTGCTAATGAATTAAATGATACGATTGTGATTAATGGCAACGGTTTAGATGAAGATGTTTTAAATGAAGCTAATATTGATGAAGTCGAAACTGTTTTAGCATTAACAAATGATGATGAAGACAATTTAATGGTTAGTGTCATAGTTGAAAAATTTTCTAAAGACAAGAGAACTATGGCGCTTATAAATAAGCCCAATTATTCATTGCTTCAATCTTCTCTTAAAATAGATGATTTAATTGACCCAAGGATGAGCACAGTATCAAGTATTTTAAAACATGTTCATAAAGGGACAATAGAAAATGCTTATACAATTTCAAATGGTGAATATGAAGTAATTGAGGCAGATATTATAGAGACGTCAGAGTTGATTAACAAACAGTTAAAGGAATCTAACTTACCTGATGAAATTAGAATAGGGGCTATAATAAGAGATGATAAATTTATGATACCGAGTTCAAGTTATGTTTTTAAAAAAGATGATACAGTTGTCCTTTTATCTAAAAGAGATCAATTACCTATTGTAGAAAATATGTTTAGAATTAGTTCAATCTAATTTTAAGATGACAAAATTTAGTTCAATTTATATTGGTTCATTTTTATTTCTAATAAGTATTTTTTCTTTTATAAATATTATTTATTCGAATTATTTTAATATTTTTTTTAATATTGAAAATTATATTTATACTCTAATCATAAGCTTATTTTTGGGTTGTTTTCTTCTCTTTTTTAATAGAAAAAATGAAAATAAAATCACTCTTTATGAAAAAATATTTACCGTTTTATCAGGTTATATTTTATTTCCATCTTTAATTTCGTTACCTTATTATTTTGGAATACAAAATATAACATTTTTAGACTCCTATTTTGAAGCGATTTCAGGATTTACTTCAACAGGCTTTACTATTTTTGGAAATATTAAACAATTGGATGAAAGCTTAATTTTATGGAGGTCAACTTCACAATGGATTGGTGGAATTTACTTTCTTTTCTCTATTTTATTATTAATTGATATCTTTGATAAAAATTTGAAACAATCTTTTACAGAATATCTTTCCTTCAATTATAATGAAATTTTTAAACAATCATTTAAAATAGTAATAATTTATTCATCATTAACATTATTAATATTTATATTGTTTAAAACTGTGAATTTAAGAACTTTTGATGCTTTTAACTTATCATTATCAATAATATCCTCAGGGGGATTTTTGCCTGAAAATGGAATTGATTATTTGTTTGAAAGTGATTTAAGTAAAATTCTTTTATCATTTACAATGATACTCTCTTTTTTTAGTCTTTTTTTAACGTATAATCTTATTTTTTTTAATAAAAAAAAACTAAATTTTTTAAGTGAGGATTTTAATCTTTTAATTTATTTATTAGTGATAATTTCTTTATCATTTGTTTTTTTGAACACAGGTAATAATTTTCCCACTATTCTTTTAGCTATAACAAGTAGTGTATCGAATATTGGGATTTCATTTTCAGATACACCAGAGAATTTAACATTTATTTTTTTTATTATGGTCATTATAGGTGGTTCTTTTT
>CACEDU010000027.1 GCA_902558435.1 uncultured Pelagibacteraceae bacterium
TTTGTGTAAAAGTTAACGATGAATTTTTACAATGGTGTAAAGAAGCTGGTAATGATTTAATCACGCCTCACCCTGAGTTTGGTTTTCCCGGACTTAAAGATGGTGATAACTGGTGTGTATGTGCAGGTTGGGTTGCTAGAGCCTTAGAAGCAGGAATTGGATGTTCTATTTATCTAAAAAAAACTCATATGAACACTTTAAAACTTGTACCAATTGAAACTTTAAAAAAGTTTGCAATAGATCTTTCCTAATCACATATTTCCATACTTAGGTCCGCCGCCACCTTCTGGAGTAACCCATGTAATATTTTGTGATGGCTCTTTTATATCGCAAGTTTTGCAATGAATACAGTTTTGAGAATTTATAACAAACTTTTCAACTTCATTTTCTTTCTGTATTTCATAAACACCAACAGGGCAATATCTTTGAGCAGGCTCATCATATTTTCCTAAAGTATATTTGATTGGCAAATCTTTATCTTTAAGTTGAAGATGAACAGGTTGATTATCAGTATGGTTTGTTCCTGTTAAGTAAACTGAACTAGTTTTATCAAATGTAATCACATTATCTGGTTTTGGATACTCTATTTTAGGCATTTCATTAGCGGGCTTCAATGTTTCGTGATCAGCATGCTTATGTTTAAGAGTAAAAGGTAATTTTCCTTTAAATAAAATTTGATCAATTCCTGTAAATATTATTCCCAAAATTAAACCCCAACTAAAACTTGGTTTAACATTTCTGGCTTCATATAATTCCTTATAAACCCAACTATTTTTAAATTTTTCTTCATAAACAGATAATTCTTTGTTTGAATTTAAATGATCTACAATAGTCTCAGCTGCAATCATCCCGCTCTTCATTGCCGTGTGGGAACCTTTTATTTTTGGCATATTTAAAGTACCAGCATCACAACCAACCAATAGTGCACCCGGCATAAACATTTTAGGCAAACTTTGAAAACCACCCTCTATAAGTGCTCTTGCTCCATAGGATATTCTTTTACCACCTTCCAACATTGATTTGATTGCAGGATGAGTTTTAAATCTTTGAAATTCATCAAAAGGTGATAGATGAGGATTTTTATAATCAAGCCCTATGACATAACCTAAAAAAATCTGTTTATTTTCAGCATGATAAACAAAGCTTCCTCCATAAGTATTATTATCTAAAGGCCAGCCTGCTGTATGCATTACTAAACCTTCTTCATGTTTTTCCTCTTTTAATTCCCAAATTTCTTTGAAACCAATTCCATATTGTTGTGGATCTTTTCCTTTATCTAATTCAAATTTTTTAATTAATTCTTTTCCTAAGTGACCCCTACAACCTTCAGCGAAAACTGTTACCTTTCCATGGAGTTCCATTCCAGGTTCATAGCTATCTTTTTTATTTCCATCTTTATCTAAACCCATATCTTGAGTTACAATACCTTTCACAGAACCATCTTCATTATATAAAACCTCACTTGCAGGAAACCCTGGAAATATTTCAACACCTAAATTTTCAGCTTGCTCTGCTAACCATCTACATAAATTAGCAAGACTAATTATATAGTTATTATGATTTTGTTGAACTTTAGGTAATAACCAAGTTGGCCAACTAATTTTTTTAGTCTTTCCTAAAAATAAAAATTTTTCTTTAGTAACTTTTGTTTTAATTGGTGTATTAAGATCCTTCCAATTAGGCAACAGTTCATCTAAAGCTCGTGTTTCAAACACGTTACCTGATAAAATATGTGCACCTATTTCAGATGCTTTTTCTAATAGGCAGACATTAATATCTGGATTTAACTGCTTTAATTTAATTGCAGTTGAAAGTCCTGATGGTCCGCCACCTACGATTACTACATCGTATTCCATCACTTCTCTGGACATATTATTTTTTTACAGTATTTGTTATTTTTGTATAGTGTTTAATTTGTTCAATTCCTCTAAGAATTGAGGAAGTGCTTCGAATAAATCAGCTTCTAAGCCGTAGTCTGCGACACTAAAAATTGGTGCCTCACCATCTTTATTTATAGCCACGATAACTTTACTTTCTTTCATGCCAGCTAGATGTTGGATAGCCCCAGAGATTCCAACTGCTATATATAAGTCTGGAACTACTACTTTACCTGTTTGTCCAACCTGATGTTCGTTTGTAATATAACCTGCATCAACTGCTGCTCTTGATGCCCCTATTGCAGCATTTAATTTGTCTGCAACATCAGTTATTAATTTGAAATTCTCACCACTTTGCAACCCTCTTCCTCCAGAAATAACAATTCTAGCTGTTCCTAATTCAGGTCTATCTGATTTAATTTCCTCTCTGTTCACAAATTTTGTGTTTTCAGTTTTATCTGCTGCATCCACTTTCTCAATTTCTGCTGACCCACCTGTGGTTTCAGCCGCCTCAAATGATGTTGGTCTTATTGTTATACACTTTTTCTCGTCATTACTTTTGACAGTAGCAAATGCATTACCAGCATAAATTGGTCTTAGGAATGTATCTGGAGCAATTACTTTTATTATATCACTCACTTGCGAAATATCTAAT
>CACEDU010000028.1 GCA_902558435.1 uncultured Pelagibacteraceae bacterium
ATAGAACTACTTCTTATCAATTTAACGATACAGACCATGCTGCAAATTTATTTGCATTGAAAGAATTTGGAAACATATACACAAGAATTATGAATCCAACAAATGACGTTCTTGAAAAAAGAGTTGCAGCACTTGAAGGAGGGCTTGCAGCTGTAACTGTTGGTTCAGGCCAAGCAGCATCAACATTTGCTATTATGAACGTTTGTCAATCAGGTGATAACTTTATTAGTTCAACTGACTTGTATGGTGGAACCGTAAACTTGTTTACACATACTCTTAAAAAACTAGGTATTGAATGTAGATATGCTGATCCATCTGATCCTAGTAATTTTGAAAAATTAATAGATGAAAAAACAAGATGTTTTTATGCTGAAACATTACCAAATCCTTATCTAAGAGTTTTTCCAATTAAAGAGGTTTCAGACATAGGAAGAAAGCATAATATTCCATTAATAATGGATAATACTGCCTCACCTGTGATTTGTAAGCCTATTGAACATGGTGCAGCAGTAGTTGTGCACTCACTTACTAAATTTATAGGTGGTCATGGTACAGTTATTGGTGGATGTTTAATAGATGGTGGTAATTTTGATTGGACTAAAGATCCAAAAAGACAACCTTTGTTTAATGAGCCTGATGCAAGCTATGGTGGAGCTAAATGGGGTGAAGTTGTACCACAATTAACTGGAGCTAATGTTTCTTTTGCTGTGAGAGCGAGAGTATGTCTTTTAAGAGATTTAGGAGCTCCTTTAGCACCAGACAATGCGTGGGGAATTATTCAAGGATTAGAGACTGCTCCTTTAAGAATGAAACAACATTGTTCTAATGCTGAAAAAGCAGTAGCTTTTTTACAAAAACATAAAAATGTTGAAAGAGTGATATACCCTACTCTTCACAAAGGTGAGATAGCTGCAAGATCTAAAAAATACCTAAAGGGCGGTAATGGTGCCTTAGTTGGTATTGAGGTTAAAGGTGGAGTTGAGGCTGGTAAAAAATTTATAGAGTCTTTAAAAATGTTTTACCATGTCGCAAATATTGGAGATGCTAGAAGCTTAGCTATTCACCCTGCAACAACAACTCATAGCCAATTAACAGAGGAAGAATTGTTGGCAGCAGGTGTAACTCCAGGATATGTAAGACTTTCTATTGGTATAGAGCATCCTGATGATATAATTGCTGATTTAGATCAAGCTTTAGGTGCTTCAGGTAAGCCTAGCTTAAAGGCTGTAAGTTAGATTTTGTATTTATAAAAAGAAAATAAATACAGGAGCTTACCAAAAAAATAGAACTTATTTGGTGCATAGATGCAATTATTATCTGTGCACCATATAATAAAGTAAATATTCCTAAAACAATTTGTAAAAGAATAAAAAAACCTAAAATATTTATAGATTTATATAAATTAGTAATTTTATTTTTATAGATATTAAAAAAAATATAAATATAAAAGAAACCAATCAAATATGCTAAATTTCTGTGAATAAATTGAACCAAAGAAGGGTCGCTGAAAACAGAAATTTTAAATAAATTTACTAAATTGTTATCATCTGGAAAAAAAGAGTTACCCATTAAAGGCCAAGAATTATAAATCTTACCTGCATCCATTCCAGAAACAAAAGCACCTATAGTAATTTGTATAAAAATAAGAGACAAAAAAGTTAATGGAAAGAATAAATTAATAGTATTTTGATTATTTACTATAATTTTTACCTTTAAATAATTCCAAAATATTAATGATAAAATTAAAAATGCAATTAACAAATGCACAGATAGTCTAAAATGACTTACATCTACTCTATCAACTAAACCACTACTTACCATGTACCATCCAATAAATCCTTGAAAACAAATTAATAAAAATATGAAATATAATCCTATTAGCTTTGAAAAACTTACTTTAAAAGAAAAATAAATTAATGGAATTAAAAAAGAAATACCAATTAATCTACCTAAAAATCTATGTGCCCATTCCCACCAAAAAATTACTTTAAATTCTTGCATTGTCATATCGTAATTTTGGAGTTTAAATTCTGGGATTTCTTTATATAAATCAAAATACATAATCCAATCTGATTTATTTAATGGAGGCAAAAATCCAGAAAATAATTGCCATTGTGTAATAGATAAACCTGAGTCG